>NZ_AP042427.1:3865000-3916872 GCF_055385525.1 Desulfomicrobium aestuarii | reverse complement strand
AATCATCAAGATATCTTGATGTTGTCGTTGT
The DNA here is from genome assembly GCF_055385525.1 of Desulfomicrobium aestuarii. NCBI lineage: Bacteria > Pseudomonadati > Thermodesulfobacteriota > Desulfovibrionia > Desulfovibrionales > Desulfomicrobiaceae > Desulfomicrobium > Desulfomicrobium aestuarii. Next base: position 3,916,841 of record NZ_AP042427.1, on the reverse strand, counting down.
CAATCATGGTTTGCAGAGGATCGGGCCCCAAGTCGCCAGAGTATGTCACCGTAGCTATCTGGGTGAAGTTATCAACGCCACCATCCTTATCCACGCTTATCGTCGCAGTTCCGCCAGCCCCTTCGACTTTTACAAAGTCAGCCAAATCGCTGACGCCTTCCGAATACCCTTGTAGAATGCCATGAAGTTCAATTGAATCTCCATCAGGGCCTACCTGGAAATCCGCAATATGATCAACATCTACGCCGATGTCACCGGAATTATAAACAAATGTATCAGAGCCGCTTCCGCCGGACATGGTGTCAGACCCAGACCCACCAACCAGAAAATCATTTTCATTTCCGCCAGTTAGCGAGTCATCTCCTTCATACCCAAACAAATTGTCACTTCCTTCCCCACCTACCAAATGATCGCTGGCGGCAGTACCGGAATAAATCTGGCCAGTAGAAGAAATACCGTCACCACCTGTTATTGTAACATCAAAAGAACCGCTAACTCCGTCTCCGTCAGCATCAAATCCACTATAGTCAAAGTTCAAAGTTACATCTTTAACATCGCCGAGCGATTCGTATGTAAGACCACCAACTTTAAACCCGCCACTACTCATGGACACAATCAGAGTATCAAATCCACCATCGACATATATTGAATCTGTAGAACTATCTCCTTTCGCAACCGGAATACTGTCAGAGCCAACCAACGTTTCTATATATGAATCAGTAGATTCATTATAAATCCACTTATATGCCTGCCAGCTAAAATTAGCTGGTTGATCTTTATTAAAAATAAGCAATGATACATTATTGACAACAATGTGTTCATCTGGAGAAATACTCAACCCTGAAACAGTTCCAAATTCATATTTAATTTTTTCACCACTATCCAAAGTAGTATTTCCTATTCCTAAATACCCTGTGTTCGCATTAATATATTTATCATCCAACAAATTAACATCAGAAATAAGAAGCGAAGAACCAACCGGCAATGCCTCGATTGGACCAGTCGCATTGATTCCGGAAAATGAAACCGTCGTAGTTGGAACAGGTTGGTCAATCGGCCTAATCAAGGTGAATTTATAGTCTCCTTCAGAACCTATCACATTTGGCTCAAGACTGAATACATCCTGCATTACACCGTTGTCATCGATATAGTAGGCCCTCAACGCATCTAATCCATTAGGCGCTGTTGTGACAGTATAATTCAAAGAGTACCCGCTAGAGGTTAAATTAAGAATAACTCCACCTGAAGTCGCAGTTACAATATCGCTCAAGCTGATATTCCCCAACCCATCGGCACCCATATCGTAGTCAATGAGCCCTTTTAAAACTGTATTCGCATCATTCTCAATAAATCCGTCAGGAGAATCAATCAAAGGCACGTCATCGATGACCTGAAGGGTCAGGCCGATCGTCGCCGAATCGCCGTCGCCATCGACGCCCGTGAACGTCACTGTGCCAAGACTGTCCGGCTGCTCGCCGTTTCCAGAAATCAACATGTTCTTGATCAGAGTGAACTCGTAGGTCCCATCACTGTTGACCAGCAGCGAGGCCGCCGGATCAGTCGACGTTGTTCCAAGATAGGTGCCGTCCTGGCCGAAGTAGACCGTCGCCGAGCCGCCACTGGGAACACTCACTGCGAGGTTAGTACCAACCTGGAACTGCGTCACCGCCCCGAAGCCGTCCGCTCCCCAGTTCCCGTTGTCGCTCACGTCTCCGGTCGCCACCGCAGTGTAATCCGGGGTCGCGTCGTCGGACTCGTCCGTCGCGGGGTTCAGCTGCTCGTCCTCGACAATCGCGTTCGCTTCCGCAGACATCAGGCCGGGCACGTCATCGATGACCTGAAGGGTCAGGCCGATCGTCGCCGAATCGCCGTCGCCATCGACGCCCGTGAACGTCACTGTGCCGAGGCTGTCCGGCTGCTCGCCGTTTCCAGAAATCAACATGTTCTTGATCAGAGTGAACTCGTAGGTCCCATCACTGTTGACCAGCAGCGAGGCCGCCGGATCAGTCGACGTTGTTCCAAGATAGGAGCCGTCCTGGCCGAAGTAGACCGTCGCCGAGCCGCCACTGGGAACACTCACTGCGAGGTTAGTACCAACCTGGAACTGCGTCACCGCCCCGAAGCCGTCCGCTCCCCAGTTCCCGTTGTCGCTCACGTCTCCGGTCGCCACCGCAGTGTAATCCGGGGTCGCGTCGTCGGACTCGTCCGTCGCGGGGTTCAGCTGCTCGTCCTCGACAATCGCGTTCGCTTCCGCAGACATCAGGCCGGGCACGTCATCGATGACCTGAAGGGTCAGGCCGATCGTCGCCGAATCGCCGTCGCCATCGACGCCCGTGAACGTCACTGTGCCAAGACTGTCCGGCTGCTCGCCGTTTCCAGAAATCAACATGTTCTTGATCAGAGTGAACTCGTAGGTCCCATCACTGTTGACCAGCAGCGAGGCCGCCGGATCAGTCGACGTTGTTCCAAGATAGGTGCCGTCCTGGCCGAAGTAGACCGTCGCCGAGCCGCCACTGGGAACACTCACTGCGAGGTTAGTACCAACCTGGAACTGCGTCACCGCCCCGAAGCCGTCCGCTCCCCAGTTCCCGTTGTCGCTCACGTCTCCGGTCGCCACCGCAGTGTAATCCGGGGTCGCGTCGTCGGACTCGTCCGTCGCGGGGTTCAGCTGCTCGTCCTCGACAATCGCGTTCGCTTCCGCAGACATCAGGCCGGGCACGTCATCGATGACCTGAAGGGTCAGGCCGATCGTCGCCGAATCGCCGTCGCCATCGACGCCCGTGAACGTCACTGTGCCGAGGCTGTCCGGCTGCTCGCCGTTTCCAGAAATCAACATGTTCTTGATCAGAGTGAACTCGTAGGTCCCATCACTGTTGACCAGCAGCGAGGCCGCCGGATCAGTCGACGTTGTTCCAAGATAGGTGCCGTCCTGGCCGAAGTAGACCGTCGCCGAGCCGCCACTGGGAACACTCACTGCGAGGTTAGTACCAACCTGGAACTGCGTCACCGCCCCGAAGCCGTCCGCTCCCCAGTTCCCGTTGTCGCTCACGTCTCCGGTCGCCACCGCAGTGTAATCCGGGGTCGCGTCGTCGGACTCGTCCGTCGCGGGGTTCAGCTGCTCGTCCTCGACAATCGCGTTCGCTTCCGCAGACATCAGGCCGGGCACGTCATCGATGACCTGAAGGGTCAGGCCGATCGTCGCCGAATCGCCGTCGCCATCGACGCCCGTGAACGTCACTGTGCCGAGGCTGTCCGGCTGCTCGCCGTTTCCAGAAATCAACATGTTCTTGATCAGAGTGAACTCGTAGGTCCCATCACTGTTGACCAGCAGCGAGGCCGCCGGATCAGTCGACGTTGTTCCAAGATAGGAGCCGTCCTGGCCGAAGTAGACCGTCGCCGAGCCGCCACTGGGAACACTCACTGCGAGGTTAGTACCAACCTGGAACTGCGTCACCGCCCCGAAGCCGTCCGCTCCCCAGTTCCCGTTGTCGCTCACGTCTCCGGTCGCCACCGCAGTGTAATCCGGGGTCGCGTCGTCGGACTCGTCCGTCGCGGGGTTCAGCTGCTCGTCCTCGACAATCGCGTTCGCTTCCGCAGACATCAGGCCGGGCACGTCATCGATGACCTGAAGGGTCAGGCCGATCGTCGCCGAATCGCCGTCGCCATCGACGCCCGTGAACGTCACTGTGCCAAGACTGTCCGGCTGCTCGCCGTTTCCAGAAATCAACATGTTCTTGATCAGAGTGAACTCGTAGGTCCCATCACTGTTGACCAGCAGCGAGGCCGCCGGATCAGTCGACGTTGTTCCAAGATAGGAGCCGTCCTGGCCGAAGTAGACCGTCGCCGAGCCGCCACTGGGAACACTCACTGCGAGGTTAGTACCAACCTGGAACTGCGTCACCGCCCCGAAGCCGTCCGCTCCCCAGTTCCCGTTGTCGCTCACGTCTCCGGTCGCCACCGCAGTGTAATCCGGGGTCGCGTCGTCGGACTCGTCCGTCGCGGGGTTCAGCTGCTCGTCCTCGACAATCGCGTTCGCTTCCGCAGACATCAGGCCGGGCACGTCATCGATGACCTGAAGGGTCAGGCCGATCGTCGCCGAATCGCCGTCGCCATCGACGCCCGTGAACGTCACTGTGCCGAGGCTGTCCGGCTGCTCGCCGTTTCCAGAAATCAACATGTTCTTGATCAGAGTGAACTCGTAGGTCCCATCACTGTTGACCAGCAGCGAGGCCGCCGGATCAGTCGACGTTGTTCCAAGATAGGAGCCGTCCTGGCCGAAGTAGACCGTCGCCGAGCCGCCACTGGGAACACTCACTGCGAGGTTAGTACCAACCTGGAACTGCGTCACCGCCCCGAAGCCGTCCGCTCCCCAGTTCCCGTTGTCGCTCACGTCTCCGGTCGCCACCGCAGTGTAATCCGGGGTCGCGTCGTCGGACTCGTCCGTCGCGGGGTTCAGCTGCTCGTCCTCGACAATCGCGTTCGCTTCCGCAGACATCAGGCCGGGCACGTCATCGATGACCTGAAGGGTCAGGCCGATCGTCGCCGAATCGCCGTCGCCATCGACGCCCGTGAACGTCACTGTGCCGAGGCTGTCCGGCTGCTCGCCGTTTCCAGAAATCAACATGTTCTTGATCAGAGTGAACTCGTAGGTCCCATCACTGTTGACCAGCAGCGAGGCCGCCGGATCAGTCGACGTTGTTCCAAGATAGGAGCCGTCCTGGCCGAAGTAGACCGTCGCCGAGCCGCCACTGGGAACACTCACTGCGAGGTTAGTACCAACCTGGAACTGCGTCACCGCCCCGAAGCCGTCCGCTCCCCAGTTCCCGTTGTCGCTCACGTCTCCGGTCGCCACCGCAGTGTAATCCGGGGTCGCGTCGTCGGACTCGTCCGTCGCGGGGTTCAGCTGCTCGTCCTCGACAATCGCGTTCGCTTCCGCAGACATCAGGCCGGGCACGTCATCGATGACCTGAAGGGTCAGGCCGATCGTCGCCGAATCGCCGTCGCCATCGACGCCCGTGAACGTCACTGTGCCGAGGCTGTCCGGCTGCTCGCCGTTTCCAGAAATCAACATGTTCTTGATCAGAGTGAACTCGTAGGTCCCATCACTGTTGACCAGCAGCGAGGCCGCCGGATCAGTCGACGTTGTTCCAAGATAGGAGCCGTCCTGGCCGAAGTAGACCGTCGCCGAGCCGCCACTGGGAACACTCACTGCGAGGTTAGTACCAACCTGGAACTGCGTCACCGCCCCGAAGCCGTCCGCTCCCCAGTTCCCGTTGTCGCTCACGTCTCCGGTCGCCACCGCAGTGTAATCCGGGGTCGCGTCGTCGGACTCGTCCGTCGCGGGGTTCAGCTGCTCGTCCTCGACAATCGCGTTCGCTTCCGCAGACATCAGGCCGGGCACGTCATCGATGACCTGAAGGGTCAGGCCGATCGTCGCCGAATCGCCGTCGCCATCGACGCCCGTGAACGTCACTGTGCCAAGACTGTCCGGCTGCTCGCCGTTTCCAGAAATCAACATGTTCTTGATCAGAGTGAACTCGTAGGTCCCATCACTGTTGACCAGCAGCGAGGCCGCCGGATCAGTCGACGTTGTTCCAAGATAGGTGCCGTCCTGGCCGAAGTAGACCGTCGCCGAGCCGCCACTGGGAACACTCACTGCGAGGTTAGTACCAACCTGGAACTGCGTCACCGCCCCGAAGCCGTCCGCTCCCCAGTTCCCGTTGTCGCTCACGTCTCCGGTCGCCACCGCAGTGTAATCCGGGGTCGCGTCGTCGGACTCGTCCGTCGCGGGGTTCAGCTGCTCGTCCTCGACAATCGCGTTCGCTTCCGCAGACATCAGGCCGGGGCCATCGTCTTCGAAGCTGATTTGTGCGCCAATTGCAACAGATGCTGTAGAAACGTCCCCATCACCGTCCGTTACTGTCACCAATGCGGACAATTTTCCTGCAAGATTCACGGAATCATCGTTACTATTGATGTTCCCATGCTCCAAAGATTCATACTGGGCTACGGTCAACTTCCCATCGTTGTTAATGGAAATGGCAAAAATCACCCTCCCCTCTTCACCTGCCCGACCGGTCACAACGCCATTTCCCTCGGCATATAACGTGATCTCCTCCCCGGCCGTAGTACGAAGGTCAGAATCAGGGTTATCAATCGCAAGTGAAATGACCTTGGTAGATTCTTCAAAGTCGGCGCCAGATTTGCTTCCTGAAGCGTCAACGACCCATTTCCCTGAAACCAAGCCGATGGGGGTATTCCAGGCCGGATTAAAGGGGTTGCCACTCACTTCATCGTCGCCCGCGCCTTCTCCACCGATGGTCTCGTCGAGAACCACACTGGATTCAGCCACTGGTTCAAGGGAAGCCTGTGGCAGATCGTCGATAACGCCGACGGTCAAATTGAACCCGATGGTCGAGCCATCGCCGTCTTGAGCAATGATCGCAAAGGTCGGACCGGCCTGTGTATTTTGACCTGCTCCGCCCTGAAGGAGGTTGTCGGTCTGTCTGTACTCGTAAGCTCCGGTCGCTGCGTTGACCACCAAGGAAAACCCGGCACCATTAATCGTGATAACTCCGCCCACCGGCGTTACGCCGTTGACGCTAACAATACCCCCGAACCCGTCCGCACCCCAGCTTGCGTTATCAGCAAACGTTCCATCGAGAACCTGAAAGGACACACCTGGCAAATCGATGTTCCCTCCAATTTCCGGAATGCTTCCTTCTTCGACAGTTATTGTATCATCAACAGGAACTGTCGGAACAGTATCACTGACGACTTCTTCCTCCTCTTCAGGCTGAGCATCAATCGGCTCCACCGTAATCGTCTGAAAATCCCGCGGATCCAACCCATTCAACTTGTCCACGCCATCAATGGTGTCACCCGCGCCGTCCTCATAAGAACCGACACCGCCGCTGGCAGTACCACCCGCGGCAGGCCCTGCTGCGGGCTCTACGCCCTCTCCTTCCAAGGCCGCTTCCTTATGCCCGGCGACCGAGGCCAGGAATTCGTCGATGCCGAGGACCGTGCCGTCGGCGAGGATGATGTTCGGGATCTGGACTTCGCCCAGGTCGGCGAAGTCGATGATGACCTTGCCGCCGTTGTCGAAGGCGAAGAGTACCGTCGAGCCTTCGAGGACAGGATCGACCTGCTCGAAGGCTTCCGACAACACAATGTCCTGTCCGGGCATGGCCTTGATGACGATGGTTTCGCCTGCCTTCGGAGCCTGGACTATCTTCTTGGTGTTCTGCGTCGTCTCAGCCATGGAACCCTCCGCCCAGATCGGGACTTGGTATAGATATGGATTAAAAAATAACTTTTCTTATTATGGTTACGTATATGAATGTGAGCTAGAATGGGGTCAAGTATGAAAAATTTTTCCAAGGTATTAAATTAGTTCTCGTACTCCCCAATTGGCGACAGACATGATTTCAAGTAGTTAGCAAGAGATAGCTCTAACGAGAATGAGTCCCAAAAACTCCCAATCATACCACACAACTCACACTTTCGGGTGAGCCTCCCTGCCCTCCCTCCTTTTCAGTGCGCTCGCAACATACCGAATTTATGCTCTTTCATGAAGGCGACTGCCCGCGCGCTGACTTCGCGTCACGAAGCCCAGCCCCTCTCCAAAAGCGCACAGGCTGGACGCCCCCGCAAAGCAAAGGGGGAATTCAGTTCTGTCCGACCGACAGAAATAAAAATGGGCGCCCTCGCGCCCCGAAAACCGGCCTCGTCTTTTGACCAGACCGGCTCATGAATTCTGGGAGTGAAGAATGAGGCGAGTCAGATCGTCATCGAAGGAACCATCACCCATGAACTCAAGGTGGGGTTCATTGGCATGGGCATCCGCTCCGACTGCCGCCGCAAGACCGCTCAGGCCGCCCTCGCCGCCGAGAAGCAACGCCGCGTCGGCCTCGTCGTGAAGCAGTTCGGACAGCGACCAGGCCTGAAAATCCACCATGGGGCCGGGCGCCGCGTCCCCTGGGTTCAGGGCCAGGGTTCCCACGGACATCGAACCGTCGATGTCTTCCATGACATAGCTGTAGTGGGTCGTGACCGGCGCCTGTCCGTCCGACGCTCCGCCTTCCGGTGGCGCGAAGGCGTAGCTCCCGTCCGGCCAGACCGTCAGCTCCCAGCCCTGGGGAGTCTGAATGGTCAGGCCGTCATCGGACACGGGCTGCCCGGCGAAGGATATCATGCGTATTGTCTCGATCATGGGAGTTCCCTCCGATGACTTCCTTCAACTCTCGTTCCTGTTCCCGCTCTTGCGGAACGGCGGGAAGGGGGCCGCAGCCCGCCTTCCCGTAGTCCCGCGCCGTCAGGGCATTTCGGGCTTGATCTGGCTTTCCATGGCGCTCAGCACCTCGGCCCCGGTGTCTGCATCGGCGGCCAGGCCCGTGATGGTGATCGTGGCCACATGCTCCTCGGCCCCGGCTCCAGAGCCGTCCCGGTCCACGTAGAGGTCAGCGGTCCTGGTCGTCGCGTCGATGGCCGTCACGTTCCGGAATTCCAGATAGTCCCCAAGCTCGCTGCCCGCAGCGGGCGTGAACAGGTCGCTCACATCGAGGGTATCCCCGCCGCCGACATGGAAGTCGGTGATGTGGTCGACGCCGCCGCCCAGGTCGCCTTCGAGGATGACGAAGGTGTCGGCCCCGGCGCCGCCGGTCAGGGTGTCGCCGCCCTGGCCGCCGAAGAGGACGTCGTTGCCGTCGTGGCCGAAGAGGGCGTCGTCGCCGTCCGTGCCGTAAACGAAATCGTGGCCGCTGGTGCCGTGGATTTCGTACTCGCCGTCGTCTTCCGTGTTCACGGCGACCACGAACCCGGCCGAAGCGGTATCGAGATCCGCGTCGTCGCCCGTCAGCAGGAACTGCAGTTCGAAGTCGTCGGGGTAGACCTTGGTGATGTACTTGGCGGACAACCCGTCGATCTTGAAGCTCACGGAGCTGTCGTACGGGTACAGTTCGAGGTAATCCACGGTCTTGGCGACATTGAGTTCGTACGTCACTTCCAGATCGCTTCCGATGACCTGATCAACGGAGGTCGAGGTCCCGTCCGTGTAGTAGGCCTTGAGCGTGACCATGTCCGTGGCCTTTGTCCCGGCCGTGCCCGACATGGAGATGGTCAGTTCGGAGATGGAGGCCGTCGAGCCGCCGACGGGCACCACGTCGAAGGTGAGGACATCTACCTTGTTGCCGTGCATGACGTTGTCGCCCACTCCCAGGTCCGTCGCGGAAATCCAGAGCCCTTCGTCCGATCCTCCGCTCGTCCCCGTTGCCACCAGTTCGAACTGGCCGTCGAACATGGCGCTCGGGAAGGTGTAGCTCGGAAGGCCCGTGCCGCCGGAGATGCCGGCCAGCAGGCTCGGGATCTCGATCTCGGATACCGGCACGGGGTTGACGAGGTTGAAGTCATAGGTGCCGTCGCTGTTGACCGACACGGTGAAGAACAGGTTCCCTTCCGCGTCCTTGGCGTTGTAGACCAGCGTAGAGGCGCTGGACGCGAGGCCGTCGTATTCGAAGACGAACCCGGACGCCTGGTTCAACCAGACCAGCGAGGCGGCATCGAAACTGTCGGCAAAGGCCTGCTCGTCCGCGCCGACTTCAAAGGAGTATTCCCCTGTGTGCGTCCCGACTTCGTTGGCAACCGCAAGGCTCCCCGCCGAGAGTGTCGGGATGTCGTCGACGATGGAGATGAGGATGGAACCCGGCGTCGGGTCGCTGTCACCGGTCGCGTCCGTGATGGACATGGCGATGGCGTCCAGAATGGGGTTCACTTCGCCCTGGCCGGTATGGGCCAGGTTGGCGGACAGGGTGTAGGTGTAGCCGTAGGTCACCACGCCCCCCGCGTCCGGGTCGGATATGGAGGTGATCCGCAGAACGCCCTTGCCGGTGTCCACGGTGTCACCCTCTTCGTCAATCAGAACGCCGTTGAGCAGCAGCGAGTAGTTCTCGTTGTTGCCGTCGACCGTGAAGCTGCCCGTGGTCACGATCTCGCTGTCGGCGCCGTACTGCTGACCGTCGGCCAGGCCGTCCTCGTAGACGGTCCGGGCGTCGCCGGTCACGTCGGGAACGCGGAGGTCCTGGTTCAGATCAATCACGAGTTGGGCCAGATCCGTGTCGCCGTCGCCGTCCGTGATCTCGTAGGTGAAGGTTTCGCTCTCCACGCCAAGGGGGATCGCATCCGTCTTGAGCGTGTAGGTGTAGCTGCCGTCGGCCGCGATCTTCAGGTCGCCGTACATGCCGGCGATGATCACGCCGCCCGCCGTCACCAGCGTCAGGGCGCCGGGGCCGGCCTCGATTCCGAGACGGGCGCCCGTCACCGTGGCGCCGAGGCTCTCCGTATCGGCGCCGAGCACGTCGGGGACTCCGTCCGTGGCGTTCTCGTCATCGCCGCCCCCGCCCGTGAACACGTTGCCGTCGGCGATGTGACCCAGGCCTTCGGTCACGCTGTCGGCGTCGTCGACAGCCGTCGGCATGTCGTCGAGGATGCGCACCACCAGGTCGTCGCTGGCCGTGGTCCCGCCGATGCCGTTGACCGTAAGGCCCACGACGTCGTCGAAATGCCCGTCCGTCGCGTCGGCCTTGGTGTCGTTGTCGATGGTCGCCTTCAGCGTATAGGTGTAGCTCACCGTGCCGCCGAAGGAGTCGCCCGCATAGCCGGTCAGGGTCAGGACGCCCTCGCCCGTGTCGACCGTCTGCGTGCCGTCGAAGGCCTGCATCTGGTCAAGGCTGAAGATCTGCCCGCCGATGACGATGTTCGCGATGCCGTCCGTGGCGGATACCGCGAACGTGCCGTCGTCCGTCTCGGTGTTCAGGCCGGCCTCGGATCCGTCGGGGTTCAGGCCCGCCTCGTCAACGGTGTTGTCCGCGCCCTGGGCCGCCGCCGTGACCACCGTGGCCCCGTCGGCTGCGCCGTTGATGACGATGGTCAGCCTGGCCGGCGACTCGTCGCCGTCGGCGTCCTGCATGGTGTACCAGATGTCGAAGCTGAGGCTGTCCTCGGCAGTCAGGGACTGCGTCGCGGCCAGGGTGTTGTCGAGGGTGAAGCTCCACGATCCGCCAGGGCCTTGGACCAGGCTACCGTACCCGCCGAGGGCGGCCAGGGCGGCCGCGTTGTCGTGCCCGTCCGCCGTCCAGGACACGAACTCCTTGGAGACGTCGGCGCCCGAGGCGTCATTGTCCAGGACGTTGCCAGACACGAAGCTTGCGGCGTCCTCAGTCACGGCGGCCGGGCCGTCATCGACAGCCGTCGGCGCGTCGTCCACGATGTCGATCGCGATTCCGACCGGGGCGGAAGAAAGTCCCCCGAGGTCGGTCAGCACCAGGGTGAACGAATCGGAGACAGGACCGCCTGCATGGTCCTGTGCAGTGTTCAGGACGTAGCCATACGTAACGATGCCCGTTGCCGGATCGTACCCGGTAATGGTCAGCGTGCCCTTTTCCGTTGTGATCACGCTGCCGACAAGTCCCGAAATTGCGATGGAGACGCCGTTGATGGAGAGCGAGGCGAGGTTGCCGAGCCCTTCCGGGTCCGAAAGGGTGAAGCTGCCCGCCGCGAATTCCGCATCGGACCCGGCGTTGGACCCGACCTCAGGCAGCCCGGCTTCGTCCACCTCGTCACCGATGGCGTCGAGATTGATGGCGATGCTCGGGGGGTTGTTCGGCGGCACGACCGCCGGCTCTTCCTCTTCCGGTTCGGCTTCGAGAGGCTCCACCGTGATGGTGGCGAAGTCCCGCGGGTCCAGGCCGCCCAGCTTGTCCACGCCGTCGATGATGTTGCCCGCGTCATCCACGTACGCGCCGACACCACCTCCGGCAGCGCCTCCGGCCGGGCCGGCGGCGGGTTCGATCTCCTCGCCTTCCAAGGACGCCATCCGCTCACCGGCCACGAAGGCCAGGAACTCCTCTGCACTCAGCGTGGTCCCGTCGGCAAGGATGATGTCGGGCATCTGAGCTTCGCCAAGGTCGGCGAAGTCGATGACAACCTTACCGCCATTGTCGAAGGCAAATATGACGGAGTCACCTTCGAGTCGGGGTTCGGCCAGCTCGAAAGCCGCCGACAGGACAATGTCCTGCCCCGCCGTTGCCGTGATGACGATTGTCTGGCCGGCCAGCGGCGCCTCGACCACTCGTGTCGTGTTGCTGATTTTCTCTGCCATGGTGCCCTCCTTTCCCTGGCCGACAGGCCAATGCTGAAACCGGCAAATCACTCTTCATGCTTTTCCGGTAAGCAGGGGATACAGAGGTGCAAGTATGAAAACACATCTTCATACGTACGAAACTTATTACAAATCAACTTCAAACACTTACGAACAAAGCAGACACGACAGGCCACACAAAGCGCAGACATACAGTCACGACATACAGAGAAACACGCACTGTTTTACATGAAACTCACACTCCATTCCGAGACTACTCCATAACCCACTGACAACGATGACAATACCCAGACACCTTGCCTTCACCATTCACCATCGCCCGAGTCACCCTCACACTTTCGGGCGATGACCACCTCTCCCCGATTTCCCTTGCATGCGCAGGGGTGAGCGCATAATGTTCCACAAATTCTGTATCCTAGAGGTAGCGAGCGCATGAACGACCCGAATGTCACTCCCGTGGAGGTCAAGCCCACCGTCGCCCCCAAACCGGCGCGGCCCTCCATCACCCTGCAACTCGCGCCCTCCCAGGTCGCCTTCACCCCCCCGCTGGTCGAATGCCTGGCCATCGTCACCCGACTGCACGGCAAGCCCGTGACCGTCACGGCCCTGGAGAGCGGCCTGCCGCGGACCCAGGAGGGGCTGACGCCATACGCCTGCATCCGGGCCGCGCGGCGCGAGGGCATCGACGCCCGCATCGCGCACAAGCCGGACATCGCGAAGATCTCGCCCCTGAACATGCCCTGCATCCTGCTCATGTCCGACGGCGGCGCCTGCGTGCTGGCCTCGGTGGACGGGGAGAGTGCGCGCATCATCATGCCCGAGAACCCCGACGCGCCCTTCGACACGCCCATCGAGACCCTGCGGCAGGACTACTCCGGCCACGCGGTCTTCGCCCGGCCCAAGGGGCGCCTCGACAGCCGCACCGAGGGACTCAAGATCTTCGACACCAAGAAATGGTTCTGGGGCACCATCCTCCATTTCCTGCCCATCTACCGGCACGTCATCCTGGCCTCCATCTTCATCAACCTGCTGGCCATCGCCTCGCCCATCTTCACCATGAACGTTTACGACCGCGTGGTGCCCAACAACGCCGTGGAGACGCTGTGGGTCCTGGCCGTGGGCGTGGGACTGGCCTTCTTCTTCGACTTCGCCTTGCGCAACCTGCGCGGCTACTTCGTGGACATCGCCGGCCGCAACTCGGACATCCTCGTGGCCAGCAAACTCATGAGCCACCTCCTGTCCATCCGCATGGACCACAAGCCCGAATCCACTGGCGCACTGGTCAACAACATGCGCGAGTTCGACGCCCTGCGCGAGTTCTTCAGCTCCACGACCCTCCTGGCCCTGGTGGACCTGCCCTTCCTGATCCTTTTCATTATAATCATCGCCTACATCGGCGGCCCCGTGGCCGTGGTCCCGGCCGTCATCGCGCCCATCGTCATCCTGGTCGGCATCGTCATGCAGGGCCCCCTCAAGCGCGCCATTGAGGGCGGCTACAAGGAGTCCACGCAGAAGAACGCCCTGCTGGTCGAGGCCATCAGCGGCATGGAGACCATCAAGACCAGCCGGGCCGAAGGCTCCATGCTCGGCCGCTGGGAGAAGATCGTGGGCCAGGGCGCACGCTCGGCCATCCGCTCCAAGGCCCTGGCCACCTTCTCCATGAGCTTCACCCAGTTCGCCTCGCAGATCGTCTACTGCGGCGTCATCATCTGGGGCGTGTACCGCATCGCCGAAGGCGAGATGACCACCGGCGGGCTCATCGCCTGCTCCATCCTCGTGGGACGCGCCATGAGCCCCCTGGGCGCCGTGGCCGCCATGCTGACCCGCCTGCAGCAGAGCCGCATGGCCCTCAAGAACCTGGACCTGCTCATGCAGATCCCCAGCGAACGCCCCGAAGAGGCCCAGCGCATGGAGCACCAGGACCTGCGCAGCACGATCACCTTCGAGGGCGTCAGCTTCAAGTACCCCGGCGGACTGACCAACGCCGTGTCATACCTGGATTTCCACATCGCCCAGGGCGAGCACGTGGCCGTCATCGGCAAGATGGGCTCGGGCAAGACGACGCTGGGCAAGCTCATCACCGGGCTCTACACGCCCCAGCGCGGGGCGGTGAAGATCGGCGGCATGGACATCCGGCAGCTGGACCCGGCCGAACTGCGGGCCAAGATCGGCTACATGGCCCAGGACAACTTCCTGTTCTACGGCACGGTGCGCGAGAACATCACCCTGGGCGCGCCCCACGTCAGCGACCAAGCCTTGTTGCGAGCCGCGACCATCGCCGGCGTGACGGACTTCGTGAAGAACAACCCGGCAGGCTTCAACCTGCAGGTCGGCGAACGCGGCCTGGCCCTGTCCGGCGGGCAGCGGCAGGCCATCACCATCGCCCGCACCCTGCTCCTGGACCCGGACATCGTCATCCTGGACGAACCGAGCAGTTCCATGGACGTGGGCGTGGAGGCCATCCTCAAGCTGCGCCTGTCCTCGGCCCTGAAGGGCAAGACCCTGATCCTCATCACCCACCGGCCGAGCCTGCTCTCCCTGGCCAACCGCGTCATCGCCCTCGACGACGGCAAGATCGTCGCCGACGGACCGCGCAACGCCGTGCTGGCCGAACTGCAGAAACGCGGCAATGGAGCCAAACGTGAGTAACCTGAAATATTCCGAAGACGACCTCAATTTCATGAGCGAGGTCGACGCCGCCCTCTACCGCCGCGGGCACGGCTGGGCCTACGTCCTGTCCCTGACCATCTGCCTGCTGCTGGCCGCCTTCCTCTTCTGGACCCACTTCGCCATCCTCGACGAGGTCACGCGCGGCATGGGCCAGGTCATCCCTTCCCAGCGTGTGCAGATCATCCAGAACCTCGAAGGCGGCATCCTCGAAGGGATCCTGGTCCGCGAGAACCAGATCGTGGAGAAGGACGACATCCTGGTGCGCATCAGCAACGAGATGGCCCAGAGCACCTTGAAGGACGTGGCCAGCCAGGCCCTGGAGCACAAGGCCGCCATCGCCCGCCTTCAGGCCGAAGCCACGGGTACGGAGCCGTCCTTCCCCGAAGAGGTCAGCACCAAGGCTCCCGATGCCGTCCGGGACCAGATGGCCATCTACCAGGCCCGCATGGCCCAGCTGAACCAGGAGATGGCCATCCTGCGCAGCCAGTACTCCCAGCGCGTCCAGGAAGCCCAGGAGATGACCATCCGCCGCAACCAGGCAGCCCAGGACCTGAAGCTGGCCCAGGAGCAGATGGCCATCGCCAAGCCCCTCATGGAGAAGAACGTCTACCCGAGGGTTGACTACCTCTCCCTGGAGCGCGCCGTCAGTTCGCTGCGCGGCGACGTGCAGAGCCTCAACGTGGCCATCCCGCGCACCCAGCAGGCGGCCCAGGAGATCAAGCAGCGCGAGGCCCAGCGCATGGCAGAGTTCAAGGCCATGGCCCTGCAGGAGATGAACCAGCACCAGGTGGAGCTGAACTCCAAGCTGCACGCACTCTCGGCCGGCAAGGACAGGGTCATGCGCACGGACGTGCGCAGCCCCGTGCGCGGCACGGTCAAGCAGGTCATCCTCAACACCATCGGCGGCGTGGTCAAACCCGGCGAGCCCATCCTCGAGATCGTGCCCCTGGACGACACCCTCCTCGTCGAGGCCAACATCAAGCCTGCGGACATCGCCTTTCTGCACCCGGGCCAGAAGGCCATGATCAAGATCACGGCCTACGACTTCTCCATCTACGGCGGACTCGAAGGCTCGGTGGAGCAGATCAGCGCGGACACCATCGAAAACCAGAAGGGCGAGAGCTTCTACAAGGTCAAGCTGCGCACCAAGGCCGCGGCCATCGTCTACCGCGGCGAGAAGCTGCCCATCATCCCGGGCATGACGGCCAGCGTGGACATCCTGACGGGCAAGAAGAGCGTGCTGGACTACCTGCTGAAACCCATTCTCAAGGCCAAGGAGAACGCCTTGAGGGAGCGGTGATGTCTTGATGCTTCGGCCCCAGGCAATCCTGACGCTGATCGCGGCGGCCCTCCTGCTGCCGTGGCTGCTCCTGGCGGAGCGCGCGGAGCCCATGGGGGCGCAGGGACCGGGGCCCGAAATCAAGGCAGGCGCGGAACAGGACCGGGACGCTCAAGCGCGGCAAGAGAAGAAGCCGGACCCGGTCGGCCGGACTGACGAAATCCCCCCCCCCACGCGAAGCGAAGACGCGACCGGGGACCAGGGTCGCGAAGGCGGTGCGGCTTCACCCGCCGAGATGAGCGGACAGGCGGCCACGGACCGGGACGGGGATGCGCGGAACGAAAACGCGTCGGGCAGGCTGGAGGATGAAGCCGCCCCGAAGCCGGACCCGGCGCAACCCGGCGAGGTCGCCGAGAAGTCGGAACCTGCCCCGGCCGAGGTGGCGGATACGGAGCCCGTCAGTCCGCAACCGCCCGCGGATGCGGTCGAAACCGCGCCGTCGCGGCCACTGACGGACCAGGCCGCAGCCAAACCCTGGAGGGACGACGGCCGGGCGCAGACCGGGACAGACAGCGCGCCCGGACAACCGCGGCCTGCGGGGACTGCGTCAGCCGGACAGCCGGGACAGGACGCCAAGGGCCAGCCCGTGCGGCTCTTCCGGACCGCGGCCTTCAGGGGCAACTTCGACGCCCTGCCCAAATGGAAGCGGGTCCTGTCCAAGGCCGAGGCCCAGGTCCGGGTGCTGAATTCCTGCAGCGGCGCGGGATGCCCCCCGGGAGCCACGAGCTGGCAGCGCATCATGTCCCAGGCCAGGGGTCTTGCCCCCATGGAACAGTTGAAAACGGTCAACTCGTTTTTCAACAAGTGGCCCTACCGCCTGGACCAGGATGCCTACGGAACCTCCGACTGGTGGGCCACTCCGCAGGAGTTTCTGAAGATTTCCGGCGATTGCGAGGACTTCGCCATCACCAAGTACTTTGCGCTGCGGGAACTCGGCTATTCTCCGGACGACCTGCGCATCGTCGTCCTGAAGGACCGCATCCGGGGCATCGCGCATGCGGTCCTGACGGTCTTCGTCGGCGGGGACGCCCTGGTCCTCGACAACGTCACCAGCGTGGTCTTCTCGCACGACAAGTACAAGCATTACGCGCCCTATTACTCCTTGAACGAACGGTACCGGTGGTCGCACATCCCTCTGGACACAAAACCTTAATGGAGACGGGAATATGACACGAGAAAACGGCAGAACGAGTCCGCCCGTGGGCAGGAGCAAGTCGGAACTTGTCATGGGGGTCGCGATCATCTCGCTGATTCTCACGGCCCTGCTGGCATGGGTGGCCTGGACCGTCCGGGTCAAGCAGGGGGAACTGCAGGAACAGGTCCGGGAGCGCCTGGAGCTGCTGGCCAACAGCCGCGCGGAGGTCTTCGGCACCTGGCTGTCGGGGCTGGTGCAGCAGACGGACAAGCTCATCTCCTCGGACCTGTTCCGGCTGTACGCCACGGACATGGACCTCATCGAGGTGGACCCGAGCTTCCTGATCACCGGCATCATTCCCGAGGGCAAGGAGTATGACCGCCTGGCCCAGCTCACGGACCAATTCCCCCTCATGCACCAGACCTTCGCCGACTTCACGTCCTTCGCCGGTTTCCTGTCCGGGCGCATCGTGCACCGCAGCGGCCAGTCCTACATCGGCTCGGACAACCGCATGGTCCCGCTCTCGCCGGTCCAGTCCGGCCTGATCAAGAAGACTTTCGCCTATCCCATGCCCCACTTCTCGCCCCTGCGGCAGACGGACAACGGCATGGTCATCGACATGTTCGTGCCCATCCTGTCCACGGCCGAGGACAACGGGACGAAAAAGGCCGTGGCCGTGGTCATGCTGACCAAGAGCGCGGGCACGACCGTCACCTCCCTGGTCTCCAACACGCCCATGTCGGCCAAGGGCGAGCGCACGCGGGTCATGCAGCGGACCGAGGGCGGCTTCCAGGAGATCGTGCCCTGGAAGCCCGAAGGCACAGCCACCCTGGCCGCTCCGCCCGAACTGCAGTCGGACCAGAGCCTCGGGTTCGCCAAACGCGACAGTCTGGGCGGTCAGACCCCCGTCTTTTCCCTCGGGGTCAAGATTCCCGACCTCGACCTGTGGATGGTGCAGGAGGTGGACGTGCAGGACGCGACCAAGAGCCTGCAGGACTACACGCGCATCTCCGTGCTCATCGCCGGGCTCATCGCCATGGTGCTGAGCCTGCTTTTCGGCGCCATCTGGTGGCGCACCCTGGGTCAGAACCAGAAGCGCATCGCCGGGGAATTCCAGCACCTGGCCCAGGAGCTCGAACAGCAGCGCAACTTCCTGGACTCCATCAACGACACCATCCCGGACTTCATCGCGGTGAAGAACCTGAGCGGCAACTACACCTACGCCAACCCGGCCCTGGCCGACGGCGTGGGGCGGCCCGAGGAGGAGGTCCTGGGCCTCGACGACATCGCGCTGTTCGGCTTCGACACGGGCAAGCGTCTGGAACAGTCCGACGACCAGGCCCTGAAGACCGGCCGACCGGTGACCTTCACCGAGCGCATCTTCCTGAAATCGCAGGAACACTACTTCCAGATCACCAAGGTCATGCTCAAGGAGGACTCGGGCGCGCCCACGGGCATCGTGTCCGTGTTCCGCGACATCACGAGCATGGTCAAGGCCGAGGAGCGCAAGCGTCAGGCCATCTCCCAGACGGTGGAAGCGCTGGTCAAGGCCATCGAGTTCACGGACCCGTACCTCGCCGGCCACTCGATCCTGATGCGCGACGTGGCGTCCCTGCTGGCCGAGACCCTGAAGCTCTCGCCCGAGGACAAGGCCACGGTGGAGATCGCGTCCCACCTCTCCCAGATCGGCAAGATCTTCATCGACAAGTCGCTCCTGACCAAGGTGGACCAGCTCTCGGAAGAGGAGAAGCAGATGGTCCAGAAGCACGTGGAGCACGCCGGGGACATCCTGCGCCAGATCGACTTCGAGTTGCCCGTCTACGAGGCCGTCTACCAGATGAACGAACGCCTGGACGGCAGCGGCTACCCCAAGGGCTTGCAGGACGGGGAGATCAGCCTTCAGGCCCGGGTCCTGAGCGTGGCCAACAGCTTCTGCGCCATGATCCGCCCCAGGTCCTACCGCCCGGCCATGAGCACGGACCAGACCCTGGAGATCATGCGCGCCTCTACGGGAAGCTACGACCCGCAGGTCCTGGACGCCCTGCAGTCGGCCCTGGGCACGGCCCGCGGCAGCCGGGTGCTGGAAAAGGCCATGGAGTGCGCGGTGGTCTGCTCCTAACCGCGGCTCGACGACACGCAACGCGAAAGGCCCGGACGCTTGGCAGCGTCCGGGCCTTTCGCGTTGCGCAAAATAGCGTGGGGGGCCGGTTCAGGCCTGCAGCTGGTTGATGGTCCGGGCGATCTGGTTGCCCAGCGACGTCTTGCGGGACACTTCCTGTTCCACGGAGGCGATGCCCTTGATAACAGTCGAATGCTTGCGGTTGAAACGCCGCCCGATGTCGACCAGCGACAGGTCCGTGTGCTTGCGGGCCAGGTAGAAGGCCGTGTTGCGGGCGACGACGCGGTCGCGCTTGCGGCTCTTGGAGCAGAGGTCGTCGAAGCCGAAGCCGTAGGCCTGGCAAACGAAGCTGATGATCTTGTCCAGGTCGATGGAGCCGCCGCCAAGGTCGTAGTTCTGCAGGATGTCCCAGACCAGGTCCATGGAGATGTCCATGTTCAGCAGCCTGGACTTGAGGAAGATGTTCTTGAGGCAGCTCTCCAGCTGGCGGACGTCGGAGGTGATGCGCGTAGCCAGAAGCTCGGCGACGCTCCCGGGCATGTTCACCCGGGCGGCCCGCGCCTTGGCGTCGATGATGGACAGCCGGGTCTGGTGGTCGGGCTTGTTGATCACGGCCATGAATCCCTGGGCGAAGCGCGACGTCAGGTTTGCATCGATGTCCGCGAGCTCCCTCGGCAGGAAGGTGCTGGTCATGACCACGCGCCGCCCCTGGTTCTGCAGGGATTTCAGCGTGTTCAGGAGCTCATCCTGCATCTTTTCCTTGCCCTGCAGGAAGTGCACGTCTTCGAGCAGGAGGAGGTCCACATCGGAGCGGAAGCGCGTCTTGAACTGCTCGACGGCCTTGGCCTTGATGGCCATGACGAGCTGTGAGGAGAACTCCTCGGCGCTCAGGTAGCAGACGCGCAGGTGCTGGCGGTTGGTCTGCCGGGCGATCTCGCTGCCGATGGCCTGGGCGAGGTGGGTCTTGCCCAGGCCCGGGGCGGAGCAGAGGAAAAGCTGGTCCGAGCCGGCGACGTCCTGGCAGAAGCTCTTTGACGCGACATAGGCGAGGTTGTTGCACGGGCCGACGATGAAATCATCGAACTGATGCCGCCAGTTGTGCACGGTCTGGGTGGGCAGGGCGTGCGCCATGGGCAGGCCCATCTGGTGGGTGACGATGCGTCTCTGGGGCGCGGCCGGTTCAACGGGAAGCATGGGAGCGCCGGCCTGGGCTGAACCCAGGTCGACGCGGGGCGCAAATCCCAGCACGTCCGCGGCCGCATCCCTGATCCGGCCGAGCATGCGATCCTTGACCCAGGTGCAGACAAAGTCGTTCGGCGCCCGAAGCACGAGCGTGTCGTTCTCGAGGCAGCCTTGCAACGGCTTGATCCAGAGCTGAAAGTGCCCCGGAGAAAGCGTCCTCTCCAGCGAATGTGAAATCCGGTCCCATGCGTCAATCATGGGAAGGGGTCTTAGCCAAGCGACAGGCCAACGACAACTCCGGTAAAGGGAGCCTGTCGCGACTCGGGCAAACTCTTTCTATACAGGCCAACATGCTGTAATTCATAACCTTCCGCATTCTCTTCGACTTCCGGGGCTCTGGCGCGGAATCGTCATTGTCCCGCTTGGCCGACGCTCCCGGATTGTCAACGGTTACTTTTCCACATACGGAAAAATTTTTTCCTCAAGCCTAAAATTATTATCTCGATTTTTCGTTTAATTTCTTCAAATTTCAGATCACACCCACCGTAATGAGAACAGCTCTTTGTACAACACGCCAACGACAAACGAAAAGAACCAACATATTGAAATAAAACATTAAAATTATAAGCCCTTCTATGCAGGCTTATTTATACAGCTATGTAGGTAGATTTCGCAGGAGAAAATAATTGAGAGAAGTGCTCCGAAATATCCGCAGCATAGAGCTAAAACAGGTGTTTTATCGCTTGTGATGCCATTTGGAGGGTAGACGACATCGTTGTCAGACAATTTCTCACATCCGAAAACAAAAAAAGGGCACGTTTTTTGAACATGCCCGGATGAAAGCGCGCTGACAGGGAGGATCAGAAGATGGACGCGGCAGCGCCCTGGTCGCTCATCTCGCGGATGGAGTCGGCGAAACGCTCGGCCAGGTCGTCGTAGAGCAGCGGGATGCGCTGGGCAAAGGCGGCCAGCATCGGCAGCATGACCTGGCGCATCTGCGGGTGGGCGGCCTTGTCGCAGCGCAGCTTGAAGATGTGCCGCCACTCGCGGATGTTGGCCGTGGTCACGATCTCGGTCTTGAGGCTGTTGGGCAGGACGCTCCTGGCCTCCTGGGCCGTGGCCCCGGCATCCACCAGGCGCAGGTAGGCATCCTCGCAGGCCTGCATGGCCGAAAGCCAGAGGGCGTAGCGGGCGTCGTCCTCGGCCCAGAAAAAGGGACGGATGACGGTGATCTCACGGCCGAACTTGTCCTGGGCGTAGTTGGCGTAGCGGGTGCTCTCCTGGGAGAAGGAGCACAGGCGGTGACGGACCAGTTCGTGCGTCACGCCGC
This sequence comes from Desulfomicrobium aestuarii, assembly GCF_055385525.1. Lineage (NCBI taxonomy): Bacteria > Pseudomonadati > Thermodesulfobacteriota > Desulfovibrionia > Desulfovibrionales > Desulfomicrobiaceae > Desulfomicrobium > Desulfomicrobium aestuarii. The sequence continues at coordinate 3,894,909 of NZ_AP042427.1, read as the reverse complement.
GGTCGCAGACGATGCGCACGGTGACGGAGATGTGTTCGAGCACGCTGTCGTGGCCCAGGCGGACGATGCGCGACAGGAGCTTGCGGGCCGAGTCGGGGCTGGCCTTGTCCTCGGACTTGTAACAGGTGCGGGCGGCCAGTTCGAGGTGCTGCAGGATGAACTCGCCGTCGGGCAGGTGCATGAAGGAGAAACTGGGGTCGATGACTTTCATGGCTCCTCGCTGAACTGGTTGGTGAAAGGATGAATGACGCGCGCGAAAGCGTCGCACGCGCGACCCGGCTAGGCGTTGCGCAGCTTCAGGCCGCCGTCGATGTGCTGGTAGGCCTTGGCCGTGACCACGCGCCCGCGCGGGGTGCGCTTCAGGAACCCGCACTGGATGAGGTAGGGCTCGTAGATGTCCTCGATGGTGCGGACCTCCTCGGAGCAGGCCGCGGCAATGGTCTTCACGCCCACGGGTCCCCCGCCGAAATGGTCGATGATGCACTCCAGGATCTTGCGGTCCATCATGTCCAGGCCGATGGAGTCCACGTCCATGATGTCCAGGCCCTTGGCCGCCACCTCGGCGTCGATGACCGGGCTGCCGGCCACCTGCGCGTAGTCGGCCACGCGCCGCAGCAGCCGGTTGGCGATGCGCGGCGTGCCGCGGGACCGCCGCCCGATCTCCAGTGCGCCCTCGTGGCTGATCTCAAGGCCGAGAATCCGCGCGGCACGGGTCACGATCTGGGCCAGCTCCCGCGGGTTGTAGAACTCCAGGCGGCAGATGACCCCGAAGCGGTCGCGCAGGGGCGAGGTCAAAAGGCCGATGCGCGTCGTGGCCCCGACCAGTGTGAAGGGCTCCAGTTCGATCTTGACCGTGCGCGCCCCGGGGCCCTGCCCGACGATGAGGTCGAGCTTGAAATCCTCCATGCCGGGGTAGAGGATCTCCTCCACGACTGCAGGCATGCGGTGGATCTCGTCGATGAAGAGCAGGTCGTGCCGGTTCAGGCTGGTCAGGATGGCCGCCAGGTCGCCGCTGCGCTCCAGCACCGGGCCGGAGGTTGAGACCAGGTTCACGCCCAGCTCGCTGGCCATGATCTGGGCCAGGGTCGTCTTGCCGAGGCCCGGGTTGCCGTAGAGCAGGCAATGGTCCAGGTGCTGGCCGCGTTCCTTGGCCGCCTGAAGGTAGATCTTCAGGTTGCCGCGAACGTCCTCCTGGCCGATGAAGTCGTCCAGCGTGCGCGGACGGATGTGCTCTTCGCCTGGGTTCTGGGCCATGTCAGCCGTGCTGCCTTGCCGCAAAAATCTTGAGCGCCTGCCGGATGGCGCTGCCCGCGTCGAGGTCGGGCTCCGTGTCGAACACCTTCCTGACCACCTCGTCCACCTCGTGCCGGCCGTAGCCCAGGGAAACCAGGGCCGCGGCGCAGTCGGACTCGGCCGTGACCGCCGGGGCGGTCCTGCCGGACGAGAGCGGGGCCGAGGCCACGAGCTTGTCCTTGAGGTCCAGAAGCAGCCGCTTGGCCGTCTTGGCCCCGATGCCGGGCACCCGCGTCAGGGCGGCCACGTCCTCCCGGGCTATACAGGCCGCAAGCTCCGAGGGGCCGTAGCAGCCGAGCATGGCCAGGGCCGTCCTGGGCCCGAGCTTGGGCGCGGCCAGCAGGGTCTCGAACGCCTCCCGCTCCTCCCAGGTCCCGAAGCCGTACAGCACCAGCGCATCCTCGCGCACCAGGGTGTGCACGAAGAGGCGCGCCGTGTCGCCGGCCCCGGGCAGGGACGCCAAGCCGCCGACGGTCATGTGGACCTGGTACCCCACCCCGCCGGAGGTCAGCAGGATGCAGGCCTCCGCGTCACGGCGCATCACGGTTCCTTCGAGATATGCAATCATGGACAGAGGCTATAGACGAGTTGCCCCATCTTGACCAGCCGCAACGGCGGCCAGGAAGCGGGAGTGATTGAGGTGGCAGATGGCCAGGGCCAGGGCGTCGCCGGCATCTTCGGCCCAGTCGGGGCGCACGCCCAGGAGCTGGCCGACCATGAAGGACACCTGGGCTTTTTCGGCCCGGCCCGCGCCCACGAGGGACTTCTTGACCAGCGTCGGCTCGTAGCCGAAGACCTCGGTCCCGTGCACCCCGCAGGCGGCCAGCACCGCCCCGCGCGCCTGCCCGAGCTTCAGGGCCGAGGCCGAGTTGCGGGCGAAAAACACGTTCTCCACGGCCACGGCCTGGGGCGAATGCCGCTGCAGCAACTCAGCGATTCGGGAGAACATGAGCCCCAACCGGGCGCTCATGGCCTCTTCTGCCGGCCGGACGACCCCCGCCTCCACCAGGGACAAAACCCCGGACCGCTCCCGCACAAGGCCGTAGCCCATGCAGCGCGACCCGGGGTCCACTCCCAGGATGACGCGTTCGACTGCCATGCCCCGGGCTTACATCTCCGCCAGGAGTTCCGCGGGCAGCTCGAAGTTGGCGTAGACGTTCTGCACGTCGTCGTTGTCGTCCAGGGCGTCGTAGAGCTTGAGGACCTTGCGTCCGGTCTCGGCGTCGACGGCCACGGTGTTCTGGGGGATGCGGTTCAGCCCGGCGCTCATGATCTCGATGCCCGCGGCCTCGAAGGCGGACTTGGCGGCATGGAAATCCTCGGCCGCGCACTGCACCTGCCAGGAATCGTCGTCATCGAGCACGTCCTCGACGCCGGCCTCCAGGCCCACTTCCAGGAGCTGGTCCTCGGAATACTTCTTGTCGAAGGCGAAGACGCCCTTCTTGTCGAACATCCAGGCCACGCAGCCGGCCGCGCCCATGGAGCCGCCGCCCTTGCTCAGGATGTGGCGCACTTCGGCCACGGTACGGTTCCGGTTGTCCGTGACGGCCTCGATGAGGATGGCCACGCCGCCGGGGGCGTAGCCTTCATACATGATCTCTTCCAGGGCCTCGGAAGCCAACTCGCCCGTGCCCTTCTTGATGGCCGTGTCGATCTTGTCCTTGGGCAGGTTCACGGCCTTGGCCGCGTCGATGGCCGCGCGCAGGCGCGCGTTCATGTCCGGGTCGCCGCCGCCCTTGGCCGCGAGGATGATTTCCTTGGTCACCTTGGTGAACATCTTGCCGCGCTTGAGATCCTGGCGGCCCTTGCGGTGCTGGATGTTCTTCCATTTACTATGTCCTGCCATGTTTCCTCCAAAAAAATTCGTTATTCGCGATGTTCTTCGCGCCCGGCCGGGACGAACCCCAGCCCCAGGATGAAGATTTCCTTGCTCTCGGACCGGCTGCTCTTGGGCTTGAACATGCTGACCTTGGCGAAGCGTCCACGCAGGAACTGCACGAAGGGGTGCACGTCGGGCCCCTCGAAGACCTTGGCGATGAACGTCCCGCCGGCTGCGAGCCACTCTTCGGCCACGCCGAAGGCCGCCTCCACGAGTTGGATGGAGCGGGCCTGGTCCGTGAATTTCGATCCCGTGGTCTTCGGGGCCATGTCGCTCATGACCACGTCGAAGGGCGCCAGGGTTTGCAGGTGCCCGAGAAACACGGGCGTGCGCGCGAAGATGTCTTCCTGCAGGAAGGTCACCTGCTCCGGGAAGACCGTGTCCGGCATGTTCAGGTCGATGCCCAGCACCCGCCCCCCGGCGCCGACGCGCTCGGCCGCGTACAGGGTCCAGGAGCCGGGACAGGCCCCGAGGTCGAGGACCTTCTGGCCGGGGCGCAACAGCCTGTGCGCCTTGTCCATTTCCTGAAGCTTGTATACGGAGCGGGCAGGGTAGTTGTCCTGCTTGGCCTTTTTGAAATAGTAATCGCGGTATTGTTTCATGCTCTCATGACCGGGGCAGCATCCCGACCACCCAAGCGAGCGCCTTCATGCCAGCCAGACCCATACGTGTAAAGTTCAAAAACGAGCTTGGGATTTCTACATCGCTCCCCGCTGGAGAGCAATATCTTCGTCTGCTGGGCAGCGGGCGGGACATCCTGGTCCTCTGTCCGGGGCCCGAGCCGCAGCTCTGCGCGCCGCTGCTGTCCGGGGCGCGGCGCGTCTTCGTGCTCCGCGTGCCGGAATTCGAGAGGCGGATGCCCCCCGCATGGCCCGGCGCCCTTCCGCCGGAATGGGAGCCCGTCTCCATGGAAGTCGCCCCATCCCTGCTGCCTGGCGTGCGAGTCCTGCACTACACGCCGGCCACCCGCCTGCTGCCCTCGGTCTATGCGCCGCTGCTGGCCGCCCTTCACCCCGCGCCCAAGGCCCGTAATCAGGCCGACGTCTGGCTGCCCTGCCCGGAAAAAGGGCTCATCGTCCCGGAACTGGAGGACGCCGCCCTTGCCCTGGGGCTTCGGCCCGGACGCCTGCCGGCCGGGCTGCCGACCGCCGAGTTGGCCAGGATGCTGGAAGCGGAGGCTCCCGGCCTGTTCCTGAGCGTCAATTTCCACGGCCTGGACCCCTGGGGCGAGAACCAGTCCCTGCTGGAAGCGGCCGGGGTGCCCGTGGCCGTGTGGTGCGTGGACAACCCCGTCCACCTGCTCACGGGCCAGAAAAACCTGCTCTGGAAGCGCCTGCCCCTCTTCGTCACCGACGACTGGTTCATCGGGCCCCTGCGCTCCTTGGGCGCCGACGCGAGGCATCTGCCCCTGGCCGTGAGCCCGAAATTCTTCGCCCCGGAAGCCGCGTGCCCGGCAGGCCGCGACCTGACCTTCGTCGGACGCTCGTCCTTCCCGGACCGGGACAGATTCTTCGCCGCCTGCAGGATCCCGGGCAACCTGGCCGACGAAGCGCGCAACCTGCCTGGCCGGCAGGCCCATTTCGGCTGGTGGCGGGACAGGCTGCCGGACATCCCCCTCTGGCCCGGCAACGACGTCCGGGCCCTGGGCCTGGGGGCGGAAACAGCGTCCGCCGCGTGGCGCAGGAACTGCCTGACGGCCCTGGCCGCCGCGACGGACCTGACCGTCATCGGGGACGACGCCTGGCGCAGCCTTGTGCCCGGGGTTCGTCTCCTGCCGCCCGTGGATTACTACGCCGGTCTGGCCGACGTCTGCCGCCGGGCATCCTTCACCCTGAACCTGACGAGCCTGCTCCTGCCCCGCGGCCTGACCCAGCGCCATTTCGACGTCTGGGCCTGCGGCGGCTTCCTGCTCACGGACGACACACCGGGTCTCTCGGTCTTCCCGCCGGACCTGACCCGGCCCGTGACCTTCGAAACCCCTGAACAGGCCGCGGATCTGCTGTCAGCCCTGGCCGCCGCTCCAAAACGCAAGGATGAGCTGCGCCGGGCCTGGCAGGAACACATCCTGGCGGAGCATACCTACGTCCGCAGGCTGGAGGTCCTCCTGGACGCGATCCGGGTCTAGCCCCTGAAACACGAAAGGGCTCCCGGAAATCCCGCGGAGCCCTCCGTGCATCGTGTCCCGAAGCAGCCGCTCAGCACTCGTCCATGGCGCAGACCCGATTGCGGCCCTGGTTCTTGGCCCGGTACATGGCCCGGTCGGCCTCGTCGAGGAGCCGTTCTCCATGGCTGGCGGTCCATTCCGGCCGCAGGGTTGCCACGCCGACGGACACGGTGATCTTGATGCCCTTCTGCAGCACCTGGCCGTTGTGGTCGCGGATGATGAAGTTGTATTCCTCGATGATGTTGCGCAGGGATTCCGCGTCCTCCTTCGCCTCGTCCAGGCCCACGCCCGGCAGGGCGACGATGAACTCCTCGCCGCCGAAACGCGCCGGGAAGAAGCTGCGGTTGGGCATGGTGCTGTACTTGTGGGCGAAGCCCATGAGCTTGCCCGCCACCGTGACCAGGGCCTGGTCGCCGATGCGGTGCCCGTAGGAGTCGTTGAAGGCCTTGAAATGATCGATGTCCAGAAACATGAGGCTCATGGGCTTGCCCGTGACCACGTGCTCCGTCAGGGTGGCCCGGAAGTAGCGATCGAAGGCCCGGCGGTTGTTGAGCTTGGTCAGCTGGTCGGTGTAGCTCATCTCGACGAGGTCGCGGGTGTCCTCCTCCATCTGCGAGATGACCTTCTCGAAGGCCGCCCTGATCTCGACGACGATGTCCTCCAGGGCGTTCTGGTCGCGCACCGTGTTGATGGTTGTCTCGCGCAGGTCCTTGACTTCCTTGGCCCGCTGGATGTTCTGGGAGCGGATGTGCTCGATGAGGCCCACGGTCTCTCGGAAGGCCTCCTCGAGCTTCTTGTTCCAGGGCTTGTAGAGGATCTGCTCCTGCAGACGCACGAACTCCTTGAAACGCGTCTCCGAGTAGTCCCGCTCCCGGATGACCTGCATGACCAGGTCCTGCATCTGCTGCTTCTGCTCAGCGGAAAGGTAGTCGTACTCCGTGATGGAGCGCATGTAGAGGATGAGGGCCCCCCACTTGGAGTTGGCCGGGACGCCCGCCTTGACGAGGGACAGGACGACGTCGCGTGAACAGAAGAAATCGGCGTAGTGCTCGGTCATGACCTTATTCCGTGAGGTTGAGGTCCGGACTAGTCCTTCCCGCAGAAGGCCCGGCCCATTTCGAAAGCCTGCCCGACATACTCACCCACGGCGTGATAGGCCCTGGAAACGGGGGTGAAGATGAGGGGCTGCACCTTGGCCGCGTCCGGATATCCCTTCGCATCCAGGACATCCTCGTCAGCCTTGACATCTACGATCTCTCCAATGAACTGCACGTGCATGCCCAGCGGCACGGTCCGCAGCAGTGCGCACTCCAGCACCAGGGGGAACTCCCCGACGTACGGGGCGTCGACGAGCTTCGAGCGCACCGGGGTCAGGCCCGCGGCGGCGAACTTGTCCGTGTCGCGGCCCGAGGCGATGCCGAAAAAGTCGGCCTGGGCGGCGAAACGCACCGAGGGGACGCTCACGGTGAAGGCCTTGCGGGCGGTGATGGCCGAGAAGCTGTGCCGCTCCTCGCGCAGGGAAACGGCCACGCACGGCGGCTTGGAACAGCAGATCCCGCCCCAGGCCGCGGCCATGGCGTTGGGCTTGCCGCTTTCGTCATAGGAGCCGACGATCCACAAGGGCGTTGGCTGGGCCAGGGTTTTGGCCCCGAGGGAGATTTTCATGGTCGTCTCCGGGATGGCGTCACGTTCATTTCCTAAGGTCCCACTTGCCAGGGATTTTCATATGGTTATAGGTAGCATCCCGCAAGTCTAAACCTGCATTTCCCCTGCAGCAGCAACAGGGCGTTCATGGATACCAAAGTCATACATATAGAAGGCGCACGCGAGCACAACCTCAAGAACCTGACCCTGGACATCCCCCGCGACAAGCTTGTGGTGGTCTGCGGCCCTTCGGGGTCGGGCAAGTCCACCCTGGCCTTCGACATCGTCTACGCCGAGGGCCAGCGCCGCTACGTTGAGTCCCTGTCGGCTTACGCGCGCCAGTTCCTGCCCCAGATGGACAAGCCGGCCATCGACCTCATCGAGGGACTGACCCCGGCCATCTCCCTGGAGCAGCAGACCATCTCCAAAAACCCGCGCTCCACCGTGGGCACAGTCACGGAGGTCTACGACTTTCTGCGCGTCTTCTACGCGCGCCTGGGCACGCCCTGCTGCCCCGAATGCGGCGTGCCCATCCAGGCCCAGACCGGCGACCAGATCATGGACCGCATCATGAGCCTGCCCGAGGGCACCAAGTTCATGCTCCTGGCGCCCATGGTCGACCACAAGAAGGGCACCCACGCCGACCTCTTCAAGAAGCTCAAAAGCCAGGGCTTCGTGCGTGTGCGCGTGAACGGCGAGGTGCTGCCCCTGGACCCCATGCCGGAGCTGGCCAAGAACCTGAAGCACAGCGTCGACCTGGTGGTTGACCGCCTGGTGCTCAAGGCCGACATGCGCAAGCGCCTGGCCGACTCCGTGGAGCTGGGCCTGACGTCGGGCGAGGGGCGCATCGTCGTGTCCGTCATCGGCGGCGAGGACATCTTCTTCTCCACCGACGCGGTCTGCCCCCGCTGCAGCCTGAGCCTGCCCAAGCCCAGCCCCCAGCTCTTCTCATTCAACAGCCCCCAGGGAGCCTGCCCGCACTGCTCGGGCCTGGGCGCGGTGGAATATTACGAGCCGGTGCTGCTGGCCCCCAACGGCGGCCTGTCCCTGCGCCAGGGCGCCATCCTGCCCTGGAAGGGCCGCTCCTTCGACCGCTTCGCCGCCGACCTGAAGGCCCTGGGCCTGCGGCAGGGGTTCACCCTGGACACGCCCCTGCGGGAGTTCACGCCCGAGGCCCGGCACGCCCTGTTCCACGGCGAGGGCCAGTGGCCGGGCGTCATCCATTTCCTCGAACAGGGCCAGGGACTCGGCCACATCTGGCGCGACGAACTGGCGCGCTACCGCCAGACCATGGACTGCCCCGAATGCAGGGGCGCCCGTCTGCGGCCCGAGGCTCTGTCCGTGCGCGTGGAGGGGCTCAACATCTTCGACTTCTGCGCCCTGCCCATCGCCCGCGCCCTGAAGTGGCTGCAGGGCCTGGACTTCGCCGGCGTGAACGCCGAGATCAGCACGCCGCTGCTCAAAGAGCTGCGCCATCGCATGGAATTTTTGGCCAACGTGGGCCTGGACTACATCTGCCTGGCCCGCAACATGACCACCCTGTCCGGCGGCGAGGCCCAGCGCATCCGCCTGGCCGGACAGCTCGGCTCGGGTCTGGTCGGCGTGACCTACGTCCTGGACGAACCGAGCATCGGCCTGCACCCGCGCGACAACGAGCGCCTCATCAGCACCCTGCGCCAGCTCCAGAGCCGGGGCAACACGGTGCTGGTGGTCGAGCACGACGAGCCCACCATCCGCTCGGCCGACCACGTGCTGGAGCTCGGCCCCGGCTCGGGGTTCCTGGGCGGGGACCTGGTCTTCGCCGGCACGCCCGAGGAACTGGTCAACGAGTCCCAGAGCCTGACGGGCAAGTACCTGCGCGGCGACCTGCGCATCGCCCGGCCGCCGGCGCGCAGGACATCGGGCCGGGCCGTCACCCTGCGCGGGGTGACGACCAACAACCTGCGCGGCATCGACGTCCGTTTCCCCCTGGACTCCCTGGTCTGCATCACCGGGGTCTCGGGCTCGGGCAAGAGCTCCCTGGTGGTGGACTCCCTGTACAAGCACCTGGCCCTCGCCCAGGGCCTCAAGGTCGAGGCGCCGGGGACCATCGCCGGCATCGATGGCGCCGAGGCCCTGGAGAAGATCATCTCCATCGACCAGAGCCCCATCGGCCGCACGCCCCGCTCCAACCCCGCCACGTACACCAAGGTCTTCGACGAGATCCGGGGCATCTTCGCCGGCAGCAAGGACGCCCGCAAGCGCGGCTACAACGTCGGGCGCTTCAGCTTCAACGTGCGCGGCGGCCGCTGCGAGGCCTGCCAGGGCGACGGCCAGATCCGGGTCGAGATGCACTTCCTGCCCGACGTCTTCGTGACCTGCGAGGTCTGCGGCGGCAAGCGCTACAACCGCGAGACCCTGGACATCCTGTACCGCGACAAGTCCATCGCCGATGTCCTCGACATGACGGTCCGCCAGGCCCGCCAGTTCTTCGCCAACCACCCGGCCCTGGAGCGCAAGCTCGGGGTCCTGGAGGAGGTCGGCCTTGAGTACATCCGCCTGGGCCAGCCGGCCACGACCCTGTCCGGCGGCGAGGCCCAGCGCATCAAGATCTCGCGCGAGCTGGGCAAGCGGAGCCTCCCCGGCACCCTCTACATCCTGGACGAACCGACCACGGGCCTGCACATGCACGAGGTCGGCAAGCTCATCTCGGTGCTGCACACCCTAGTGGACAAGGGCGCCTCGGTCATCGTCATCGAGCACAACCTGGACGTGGTGGCCGCCTCGGACCACGTCATCGACCTGGGCCCCGGCGGCGGCGAGAAAGGTGGCCTGGTCGTGGCCCAGGGCACGCCCGAGGAACTGAAGCAAAACCCCGGCTCGGTCACGGGGCCGTTTCTGGAGCTGTGAACCGAGCCTTGCGAAGGGCGGGGAATTGAAGGTATGCCTGCCCGGAACAGCCGCTACCCGGCAACCAAGGAGAGCCGCCTGATGACGGACGCGCACTGGGGCATGACGCCCGACCGGTCCAAGGCCCTCATGCTGGCCAAGCGCCAGCTTGCGGAATTCGTCTACGACGCCGTGAACCTGGAGGGCATCCCGTTCACGCTGCCGGAAATCCAGACACTCCTGCAGGGCGTCACAGTCGGAGGGCACAGACTTTCGGACCAGAGGATAGCCCTCAACCAGCGCGAAGCCTGGACTCGGCTCTTCGAATGGGTCGAGGCTGGGGAATTCGAACTCACCCGGGACAAGGCCTGCGCCCTTCACGCCCTGGCTGCGCGCGAGGACGCCCTGGAATGGGGGCGGTTCCGCTCGGGCGGCGTGCTGATCGCGGGAACGGAGTACACGCCGCCGGCTTCCGACGAACTCCCGCGCCTCTTTGAGGACATGCTTCTGACCGCGGCCACCATGCCCGACATCTACGACCAGGCCATCCACATCTTCCTGACCATGGCCCGCTGCCAATTTTTCTATGACGTCAACAAGCGCATGGGAAGATTCCTCATGAACGGACATCTCCTGGCCAACGGCTACCCCGCCATCAACCTGCCGGCCAGCCGCCGCCTGGAGTTCAACGAACTGATGCTCGCCTTCTATCCTTCGGGCGACGAGACGGACATGAACGCGTTCATGCGCTCCTGCCTCGACCCGAGAATCGTCTCCATCATGCTCGAAGCGCGCCGCAATTGAAAAAGGCGGCCCGGGAGACCCGGCCGCCTTTTTCGCCCCGCGCTCCGACCGTCAGTAACGCGATGTCATGTGCGCGTAGCCGTGCATCAGGTAATTCTGCACGTAATCGGCTATGCCGTCCTCCAGGGGGCGGAAGTCCACGTCGCAGCCGCGGCCGGCCAGCTTCTTCAGGTCGGCGCAGGTGTAGTACTGGTACTTGCCGCGCAGGGCGTCGGGCATGTCGACGTACTCGACCTGCGTCTCCCGGCCCATGGCCGCGAACACGCTCCGGGCCAGGTCGTTCCATGTTCTTGCCTGGCCCGTGCCGACGTTGAAGACGCCGCCGACGCCGCGGTTCTTGAGCAGCCAGTCGATGACCCGCACGCAGTCCTTGATGTAGACGAAGTCGCGGCGCTGCTCGCCGTGGGCGTACTCCTGGCGGTAGGACTTGAAGAGCTTGAGCTTCCCGGTCTGACGGATCTGCGTGAAGGCCTTGCAGACCACGGAGCGCATGTCGTCCTTGTGATACTCGTTGGGGCCGAAGACGTTGAAGAACTTCAGGCCCGCAACCTTGTCCAGGAGCCCGTCGCCCTTGAGCCAGAGGTCGAAGAGATGCTTGGAGTAGCCGTACATGTTGAGGGGCTGCAGGGCCTCCATGGCCTCGTCGGAGTCGTCGAAGCCGCGGCTGCCGTCGCCGTAGGTCGCGGCGGAGCTGGCGTAGATGAAGCGCGCGTCGCGCTCCAGGGCGAAGCGGCACAGGGTCTTGGAGTATTCGAGGTTGTTGTGCACGAGGTAGTCGCAGTCGGCCTCGGTGGTGGCCGAGCAGGCGCCCATGTGGATCACGGCCTCGATTCGGCCCTCCATGTAGCGGGTCTTGGTCAGCCCGAGGAATTCGTCCTTGTGGATGTAGCGGTGGTACTTGAGGCCCACGAGGTTGCGCCACTTGTTGGTGGAGCCGAGATTGTCGACCACGAGGATGTCGCGGACGCCCTGGCGGTTCAGTTCCCAGGCCATGGCGCTGCCGATGAAGCCGGCGCCGCCGGTGATGATGATCATAGTGCCTCCCTTTCGAATCTTCTCCCACCGCCCCTAGCTTGAAAGGGAATCAGGGGCAAGAAGCCAGCCCCTGGACGGGACGGATTCCCGGCCGCCTCCGCGCCGTCGTTCCGGCCAGAGGAACATTCGGGTCTTGGTTTTTGCGCACGCCTCGGCTACAGTGCCGCCTTCCTGTTCACCACTTCCACGAGGAGCACCCTATGCTCGCCATCCTTGACTACAAGGCCGGCAACCTGACCAGCGTCAAGCGCGCCCTGGACTACCTCTCCATCCCCTGCACCATCACGGCCGACGCCCAGGTCATAGCCGGCTGCGAAGGCCTCATCTTCCCCGGCGTGGGCGCGGCCGGATCGGCCATGGCCTACCTCGGCCAGTCGGGGCTGAAAGAAATCATGGCCCATGAGATCTCCTCGGGCAAGCCGCTCCTGGGCATCTGCCTGGGCTGCCAGATCCTGCTCGAATACAGTCCCGAGAACGACACGACGACGCTTGGCCTCATCCCGGGCCGCTGCGACATCTTCACCCCGGACCTGACCGAGGAAGACGGCTCGCCCATCAACATCCCGCACATGGGCTGGAACACCGTGGCCCTCAAGAAGGACTGCCCCCTCTTCGACGGCATCTCTTCCGAGAGCGAATTCTATTTCGTGCACAGCTACTACCCCAACCCCGCTCCCGAATACGTCATCGGCACGACCTACTACGGCCGGGAGTTCTGCTCCGTGCACGGCCGCGACGGGCTGTGGTCGGCCCAGTTCCACCCGGAGAAGAGCGGTCGGCCGGGCCTGAAGCTGCTCTCCAACTTCTACGCGTACTGCAGGGAGGCGGCCAATGCTCAGTAAACGGATCATCCCCTGCCTGGACGTCAGGAACGGCAAGCTGACCAAGGGCGTCAAGTTCGAAGGCAACGTGGACATCGGCGACCCGGTCGAGACGGCCAAGCGCTACTACGACGAAGGGGCCGACGAGATCGTCTTCTACGACATCACGGCCTCCCACGAGGGCCGGGGCATCATGCTCAAGGTCGTGGAGGCCGTGGCCTCGCAGATCTTCATCCCCTTCTCCGTGGGCGGCGGCATCTCCACCGTGGCCGACATGCGCGACGTGCTCCTGGCCGGCGCCGAGAAGATCTCCGTCAACTCGGCCGCGGTGAAGACGCCGCACATCATCACCGAAGGGGCCGAGGCCTTCGGCTCCCAGTGCATCGTCGTCGGCATGGACGTGCTGCGCGTGCCCGCGTCCGAGACCATCCCCTCGGGCTACGAGATCGTCATCCACGGCGGCCGCAAGCACATGGGCATCGACGCCCTGTGGTGGGCCAGGGAGGTCGAGCGGCTGGGCGCGGGCGAGCTGTGCGTCAACTCCATCGACGCCGACGGCACCAAGGACGGCTACGAGCTGACCCTGACCCGCCTCATCGCGGACAGCGTGCGCATCCCGGTCATCGCCTCGGGCGGAGCCGGCAACCCGCAGCACATGGTCGACGCCGTGACCGAAGGCCGCGCCTCGGCCGCCCTCATCGCCTCCATCGTGCACTACGGCGAGTACACGGTGACGGACCTCAAGAACTACATGGCCGACAAAGGGGTCAAGGTGCGCCGCATCTGGTAGCGCAACCGCCAATCTGCCCTTCCAAAGGCCCTCGTCTCCGGACGGGGGCTTTTCTTTTTTTCCGACCGAACGCCTAAAAAAAGGCCGACCACAGCGTGATCGGCCTTTCATGGCGCCAAGGCGTCCCCAAACTACTTCTTCGCCACCGGGCCCAGCGGGAGCACCGTGCGGCCGTAGACCTCGTTCAGGACCTGGGCGATGGCCGTGTAGAAGGCCGAGAAGCCGCACAGGATGCCGACGTAGCCGGCCGTGGTCTTGTAGGCGGCGATGTGGGTCAGGTCGCCGATGGCCAGGAGCCAGAACAGGGCGACCAGGGTGCCGAAGACGACCTGCAGGGCACGGCTCAGGCGGAAGGTGCCGAGGAACATGCAGAAGGTGAAGAGGCCCCAGATGGCCAGGTAGATGCCCATGGCCGTCTCGTCGCTCTTCTCTGCCAGGCCCAGGGCGGGCAGGATCCAGATGGCCACCAGGGACAGCCAGAAGGAGCCGTAGGCCGTGAAGGCCGTCAGACCGAACGTGTTGTTCTTCTTGGATTCCAGCAGGCCGGCGAAGATCTGCGCGATGCCGCCGACGAAAATGCCCATGCCCATGATCATGGAGTTGACCGGGTAGAGTCCGGCGTTGTGGATGTTCAGCAGGATGGTGGTCAGCCCGAAGCCGATGAGGCCCAGGGGCGCGGGATTGGCCGAAGTGTCCTTGATGATGGTCTCTGTGCTCACGAATATATCCTTGTCTGCAGTTTCAATGGGTTGCGTGGCGTTCACCGCCACGGGGTGCCTGGGCCGCGAAAAAAGGCGCGCCGGGGAAGGACCGGGGCGCGCCGTGAAAACCGAAAATCCTTTTCAAGGTCACTCGGCGTTGAACTCGCCGCTCTTGCCGCCGCTCTTGTGCGTCAGGCGACAGTCCGTGATGCGGATGTCGCGCTGCACTGCCTTGCACATGTCGTAGATGGTCATGGCCGCCACCTGGGCCGCCATGAGGGCCTCCATCTCGACGCCCGTGGGCCCGGTGGTGCGGGCCTCGGCCTCGATCTCGACGGACAGGTCGGCCGGCACAGGGGTCAGGCGCACGTCGGCCTTGGACAGGAGGATGGGATGGCACATGGGGATGAGCTCCCAGGTGCGCTTGGCGGCCATGATGCCGGCCACCTTGGCCGTGGTCAGCACGTCGCCCTTGGGCAGGGCGTTTTTGGTCAACAGGTCGAAGGTGTGCGCGTTCAGCAGCACGCGGCAGCGGACCACGGCCCGCCTTTTGGTGTCGGCCTTGCCGCCGACGTCCACCATGACCACGTTCCCGGCCTCGTCGATATGCGTCAGTTTCTGCTCCACGCGCCCTCCCGGAAATGAAAAAGGCCGGAAACAGGTTCCGGCCGTTGGCGTCCGCAGCCGGGGCTAGTCGCCCATGGCCTTCTTGAAGAAATCCTTGACCTTGTTCAGCGGGCGGTTGTCCTCGAGCTTCTCGAACTCGCGCAACAGTTCCTCCTGCTTCTTGGTCACGTTGGTCGGGATGCGCACCGAGACCTCCACCAGCAGATCGCCCTTCTGGGTGCTGCCCAGATGTGGCAGGCCTAGGCCCTTGATGCGCAGGATCTTGCCGGACTGGGTGCCCTTGGGGATTTCCAGGCTCACGGGCTCGTCGAGTGTCGGCACCTCGATCTTGGCGCCGAGAATGGCCTGCACGATGGAGATCTCGGCCACGATGACCAGATCCTGGCCGCGGCGGGTGAAGATCTTGTCGTCCTCGACGTAGATGACCACGTACAGGTCGCCGTGGGGCCCACCGAAATCGCCGGGTTCGCCCTCGCCGCGCAGGCGCAGGCGGCTGCCGTTGTCCACGCCGCCCGGGATGCGCACCTTGAGGTTTTTGTTGATCTGCGTCACGCCCTGGCCGCGGCACTTGGCGCACGGGTGGGTGATGACCTTGCCCTCGCCCCGGCAGACGGGGCACGGCACGGAGATGCGGAAAAATCCCTGGCTCTGGGTGACCTGGCCCTGCCCGCGGCAGTGCTGGCAGGTCTCGGGCGTGTGGCCCGGAGTGGAGCCGGACCCGCCGCAGTCGGAGCAGGTCTCCTTCTTGGGGATGTTGAGCTCGACCTCGGTTCCTTTGGCCGCGTCGCGGAATGACACGTTCAGGTTGTAGCGGAGGTCCGCGCCGGCCCGTGGGCGACGCCTGCCGCCCGCGGCCGCGCCGAAGCCGAAGAAATCCCCGAAGATGTCGCCGAAGGCGCTGAACACGTCCTCGGAGGAGTGGAAATGATCCCCGAAGCCCTGGCCATTGACGCCGGCATGGCCGAACCTGTCGTACTGGGCGCGCTTGGACGCGTCGCTCAGGACCTCGTAAGCCTCGGCCGCCTCCTTGAACATGTCCTCGGCCTCCGGATTGTCCGGGTTGCGGTCGGGGTGGTACTTCAGGGCGAGCTTGCGATAGGCGCTCTTGATCTCATCCGCCGAGGCGCTGCGGCCGACGCCCAGCACTTCGTAGTAATCGCGCTTGTCAGCCATTATTCATCCTGATCGTCGGCTTCGAAACTGAAATCCTCGATGTGCTCCACATCGGGCAGGACCTTGCCTTCGGCGATCTCGCGCAGGGCGGTCACGATTTCCTTGTTCTTGGTCGAGACGAGGGGATCGTACCCTTCGTGATACTGCTTGACCCGCTTGATGGCCATCTGCACGATCAGAAATCTGTTGTTGACCTTCTCCAGGCAATCTTCAACGGTAATCCTGGCCATTGCACCTCCGAAATATATATCAAGTTGAGAATACACGGAAAAAATGCCCGACTCAACGGATCGAGTCGGGAATAACATTTCACGTTACGCACAACCTCCGGGCCCTGTCAACGTGCAACTCGCCTCCGCCCCGGGACCGGCCCTTTACACGGGCCTGCGGCGTCGATAGGGAGGCGGGCATCCAAGGCTCATAATACGCATCGCGAATCTGTCAAACCCCTGCGGAAGTGCCTCCACGCACCGCTACAAGCCGATTTCCGGAGACCGCCATGGCCCAGTGGGGCAAACTCAAATACGCCCAGCAGTCCTGCCTCGGGCAGGCCGGCAAACTCATGCAGCAGACGGGCATGGCCTGGCCCGGGGCCCGCATCGGCCTGGCCGTGTCGGGCGGCATGGACAGCTGGGTCATGCTCCAGGTCATGACCATGCGCCAGCGTATCGTCCCCTTCCCCTTCGAACTCTTCGTCATCCATCTGAACCCCGGCTTCGACGCGACCAACCACGCGCCCCTGGCCGACTGGATGCGGGAGCACGGGGTGGCCGGCCATCTCGAAACCACGGACTTCGGACCCCGGGCCCACTCGCCGGAAAACCGCAAGAAATCGCCCTGCTTCTTCTGCGCCTGGCACCGCCGCAAGCGCCTCTTCGACCTCTGCCGCCAGTACAACCTGACCCACCTGGCCCTGGGACACAACACCGACGACCTGGTCTCGACCTTCTTCATGAACATGCTGAAGACGGGGAAAATATACGGCCTGGTGCCCAAGGAAACCTATTTCGGCGGCCAGCTGACCCTCATCCGCCCGCTGCTCCTGCTGGACAAGTCCACCATCTCCCAGGCCTGTCGGCAGTGGAAGCTCCCGGTCTGGCAGAACGACTGCCCGTCCAAGGACGCGACGGCCCGCAGCGAGACCCTGGACGCCGCCCTGGCCCTGTGCAAGGGCGACAAGCGCATCCGCACCAACATGTTCAACGCCCTGCGCCGCTGGCAGACCGAATCCTGGCCCGGCATGGTCTAGGACGCGTCGCGGGGCCGCCCCCGCGCCATGGTCCGCGTTTTGCTTCAGGCGGCGCATGGACCTCTTCTCCTTCGATCCGGGCGTCACCCTGACCTTTCTGTTTGCGCTCATGCGCATCAGCGTGATTCTTTTCCTCATGCCCTTCTTCGGCGGCCAGACCCTGCCCACGCCCGCCAAGGCGGCCCTCTGCCTGACCCTGACCCTGGCCCTCTGGCCGCGGCTGCCGCTGGTCGGGGACCAACTGCCCGCGCACCCGTTCTCCCTGGCGGTCATGCTCGGCGCGGAACTGCTGATCGGCCTGATCCTGGGCCTGGTCATCCGCTTCGTCTTCGCCGCCATCCAGACCGGCGGCCAGCTCATCGGCTTCCAGATGGGCTTCGCCATGGTCAACGTCGTGGACCCGGATTCCGGCGCGTCCGAGGCGGTCACTGCGCATTTCCTCTACATGGTCAGTTTGCTGACGTTCCTGAGCTTCAACGGGCACCTCTACCTCCTGAGCGGCCTGATGAAGAGCTTCGACGTGCTGCCGCCGGGCTCCATCCTCATCACCGAGCGGCTGGTCTCCCAGGTTTTCGCCCTCTCGGGTCAGATTTTTGTCCTGGCCATCCAGATCGGCGCCCCGGTCATCGCCGCCATCCTGCTGGTGGACCTGGCCCTGGCCCTGGTTTCGCGCGCTTCCCCGCAGATGAACGTGCTGATCATCGGCTTCCCGATCAAGATCAGCATCGGCTTTCTGTTCCTGGGCATCATTTTCGAGATTCTGACCCTGCACATGGAGGGTTTCGTGTCGCGCATGCCGCTTCTCTTCTCCCAACTCATCGGCGCCATGCGCTAGGACCCCATGTCCCAGAACGATCCGAGCCGCACAGAGAGAGCCACCCCCAAACGCCGCAACAAGGCCCGCGACGAAGGGAGCGTACCCAAGAGCCAGGAACTGCCCAAGCCTTTGACCCTGCTCTTCGGCATCATCATGCTGCGCCTGTATCTGGACACCATCCACGCCGAGATGGACAAGCTCATGCGCTGGTTCTTCCACGAGGGGTTCGTCTTCGAACTGACCCGCACCTCTGTATACGCGCTCTTCAAGGACTGCCTCGTCAGCATCGCCGTCATGGTGCTGCCCGTCATGCTGGTCATCTCCGTCGCGGCCTATATCGCGATCCGCCTGCAGGTCGGCAAGCTCTGGGCGCCCAAGGTCCTCAAGCCCAAGTTCAAATTCCTCAACGTCGTATCAGGACTCAAGAAACTGGTCCTGAGCAAACAGGCCGTCGTCCGCCTGCTCAAGAGCATCTTCATGGCCGTGGCCGTGGCCATCGGGCCCTACGTGGTCCTGAAGCAGGCCTTCGGCGAGGTCATCCCCCTCTTCTACCAGACTCCCGAGGCCATCGCCGCCTACGTCCTCTCGGCCGGGCAGACCATGTTCCAGTACGCCCTGGCGCCCATGCTCATCATCGGCATCGCCGACCTGCTCTATTCCCGCTGGGACTACGAGGAAAACATCAAGATGACCAAGAGCGAGGTCAAGGACGAGCGCAAGCAGGCCGAGGGCGACCCGGTCGTCAAGAGCAAGCAGAGGCAGAAGATGATGGCCGTCATGATGCGGCGCATGATGCAGGACGTGCCCAAGGCCGACGTCATCATCACCAACCCGACCCACCTGGCCATCGCCATCCGTTACAACGCCCAGGAGGCCCCGGCCCCGATCGTGCTGGCCAAGGGCGCCGGCAAGGTGGCCGAGCGCATCAGGGAGATCGCCCGCGAACACGGCATCCCCATCCGGGAAAACAAACCCCTGGCACGGGCCTTGTATAAGGTGGTCGAGGTCGGGGACACCATCCCCGAGGAATTCTACCAGGCCGTGGCCGCGATCCTGGCCCAGATCTACCGAACCAGGCAGCGCCGCCCCTAGAACCGCAACCGCTTCAGGACGTCAAAATAATGTCTTCACGCGCCCAGGTCATGGACATCAACTACAAGCGCTTCACCAAGCAGGGGGACTTTCTCCTGGCCGGCGGCGTGGTCCTGACGCTCTTCGTCATGCTGGTGCCGCTGCCGACCATCGTCCTGGACGTACTGCTGGCCTTCTCCATTTCCTTCTCCCTGGTCATCCTCATCACCTCCATGTTCATGACCTCGCCGCTGGAATTCTCAATCTTCCCGTCGGTCCTGCTCGTGACCACGCTCCTGCGCCTGGCCCTGAACGTGGCTTCCACCAGGCTCATCCTGCTGCACGGGGACCAAGGCACGGGGGCCGCGGGCAAGGTCATCCAGGCCTTCGGCGAATTCGTGGTCGGCGGCAATTTCGCCATCGGCGCGGTCATCTTCCTCATCCTCTTCATTCTGAACAAGACCGTCATCGTGGCCGGCACGACACGCATCGCGGAAGTCGCCGCTCGCTTCACCCTGGACGCCATGCCCGGCAAGCAGATGGCCATCGAGGCCGACTTGAACGCCGGCCTCATCGACGAGGCACAGGCCGTCAGGCAGCGCGAGAACCTGCGCCGCGAGGCGGACTTCTACGGCGCCATGGACGGCGCGGGCAAGTTCGTGTCCGGTGACGTCAACGCCGGCATGTTCATCACCTTCATCAACATCGTCGGCGGCATCTTCATCGGCGTGCTGATGAAGGACATGAGCTGGATGGACGCCGCCAAGACGTTTTCGCTCCTGACCATCGGCGACGGCCTGGTCTCGACCATCCCCTCGCTGATCACCTCGACCTCGGCCGGCATCATCGTCAGCCGCGCGGCGGCCGAGGCGCGCATGGGCGAGGAGTTCATCGGCCAGCTGACCAACCACCCCAAGGCCCTGAAGCTCGTCTCGGGCGTGCTGCTGCTCTTCGCCATGGTCCCGGGCATGCCGACCCTGGCCTTCATGACCATTTCCGGCGCCCTCTTCGGCGTGTCCGTCCTGGCCGACCGCATCAAGGCCGAAACCAAGGAGCCCGAACCCAGGAAAAAGAAGGGCTCGGCGCCCGACAGCCCCGAAGAGGTGCAGGCCCTGCTGCCCCTCGACGTCATGGAACTGGAGGTGGGCTACGGGCTCATCCCGCTGGTGGACGAGGAGCAGAACGGCAACCTGCTGGCGCGCATCCGCTCCATCCGCCGTCAGTTCGCCCTGGACATGGGCGTCATCGTGCCGTCCCTGCATCTGCGCGACAACCTGCAGCTCAAGCCCGGCGAGTATGTGGTCCAGATCAAGGGCAACCGCGTGGCCTCGGCCGAGATCATGATCGACCACTTCCTGGCCATGGACCCGGGCGACGCGCGCCACCGCATCAAGGGCATCGAGACCCTGGAACCGGCCTTCAACCTGCCGGCGCTGTGGATCCCGGACGCCAAGAAGGACGAAGCCGTCATGGCCGGGTACACCGTGGTGGACCCCTCGACGGTCATCGCCACGCACCTGACCGAGGTCTTCAAGCAGAACCTGCACGAGTTCCTGGGCCGCCAGGAGGTCCAGGCGCTGCTCGACAACCTGTCCCAGCGCGCCCCCAAGGTCGTGGAGGAACTGGTGCCCGGCACCCTGTCCCTGGGCTCGGTGCAGAAGGTCCTGCAGAACTTGGTGAAGGAGAACGTGTCCATCCGCGACCTGCTGAGCATCGTGGAATGCCTGGCCGACTACGGCCACTCCATCAAGGACCCGGACCAGCTCACGGAGTTCGTGCGGCAGCGCCTGTCCAGGACCATCATCAAATCCTACCTGGGGTCCGGCAACCTGCTGCCCATCATCTCCCTGGCGCCGGCCATCGAGAACGCCTTCCAGGAGAGCATCAAGCGGACGGACAACGGCACCTATCTGGCCATGGAGCCGGGGCTGGCGCACAAGATTATCCAGGCCATCAACAAGGCGTCCGAAAAGGGCATCGTGGCCGAGGGGCAGCCCGTGCTGCTGACCTCCCCGGTCATCCGCCAGCACCTCGCCCAGCTGCTGGCCCGCTTCCTGCCGACCATGCCGGTCATCTCCCAGGCGGAGATCCCGGCCGACATCAGACTCGAATCCGTAGCCATGGTGGAAATCTAGCATGCAGGTCAGGACATTCACCGGAACGAGCACCAAGGACATCATGGCCCGGATCAAGACCGAGCTGGGCCCTGACGCCATCATCCTCAGCAACCAGAAGCGGTCCGTCAAAGGGATGACCACCTACGAGATCATGGCCGCCCTGGATGTGCCTCCCGCCGCCACGGCCTCGGCCGAGACGGCCGCCCCCCTGGGGCAGGACGACGCATCCTGCCTGCGCGAGGAGTGGACGAGGCTGCGCAAGCAGCTCATGGCCGTGCTCAAGCCCCAGATGGATGTAGGCCTGCTCACGCCCCGCCAGCAGCTGGTCTTCGAATACCTGGAGCGTGAAGGCGTAAAGGAGGACGTGCTCATGGACCTGTGGGAGAAATTCCGCCGTTCGCCCGACACGCCCACCCTCTCGGTCATGAACGACATGATCGGCGTCGCCCCCTGGATGGAGACGCCGTGGGAGCACAAGGTCCATCTCCTGGCCGGGCCCTTCGGCAGCGGCAAGACCAGCACGGCCCTGCGTCTGGCCCTGGCCGCGAAGAAAAACCGAAAGGGCGCGCGCATCCTGGTGGTCAACGCCGACCGCTCGCAGGGCAAGGGACGCCTCTACCTGCGCCATTACACAGAGCTTTCGGGGCTTTCGTATCGGGAACTGGACTCGAGGGAGCATTGGGAGGCCCTGCGCGGCGACGCCCAGAGCCACGACCTCGTCCTGGTGGACCTGCCCGGCCTGCCCGGTCGCCAAAGCCTGGCGTCCTGGCTGGATGACGCAGCCGGCGGCGCCCTGCCCGCCTGCCACGTGCATCTGGTCCTCAGCCCGCTGTTCGGCTCGGCCCAGATGGAGAGCTTCATGAGCCGGCTGCGCTGCCCGTCGGTGTCCAGCATTATCTGGACGAAGCTGGACGAAGCCTGTAATTACGGGGAAATAATCAATCTGGCCAGCAGCACCGGGTTGCCCGTCTCCCTTTTTTCCGTCGGGCCGGACCTGAAGAACACCCTGGTCCAGCCCTGCGGGCACGATGTCTGGAAACTCCTGCTGCGGCACGAGCTGCCCCTCGCAACCAACTGAAAACACGTCCCGGACAGAGCATGAGCGCCAACCTCCCCATCGTTCTCTCGGTCACCTCCGGCAAGGGGGGCGTCGGGAAAACCAACGTCTCCGTCAATCTCGCCCTGTGTCTCGCACGGCTGGGCAAGCGTTGCGTCATTCTCGACGCGGACCTGGGCCTGGCCAACGTCGACGTGGTGCTGGGCATGACGCCGGAAAAGAACCTGTTCCACGTCTTCCACGAAGGCGTGTCCATCGGCGACATCCTCCACCCGACGGAATACGGGTTCTCCATCCTGCCGGCGGCCAGCGGCGTGAGCGGCATGCTGTCCCTGTCCACTGGGCAGAAGCTCGAACTCCTTGAAGCCATGGACGTCCTTGAGGACAGCATCGACTTCCTGATCGTCGATACGGGTGCGGGCATCAACGACAACGTCCTCTACTTCAATCTGGCCGTCCAGAACCGGCTGCTGGTCATCACGCCCGAACCGACGTCCCTGACCGACGCCTACGCCCTCATCAAGGTCCTGAAGCTCCGGCACGGTGTCGATTCGTTCCACGTGCTGGTCAACATGGCCGGCAGCGAAAAAGCGGCCCGTGAAATCTTCGCCAAGCTCTACAACGCCTGCGACCATTTTCTGGGGGGCATCTCCCTGGATTTCGTCGGCGCCATCCCCCAGGACCCGACGGTGCGCCAGGCCGTCATCCGGCAGCAGCCCTTCTGCAGCCTGAACCCGGAGGCCGAGGCGTCCAGGGCCATGCTCGCCGTGGCCCGCAAGCTGGCGCAATGGAAACCGCAGGACCATCTCGATGGGAACATCAAGTTCTTCTGGAAGAAGCTCCTCTTTGCGGAATAACGCCGCCGAACCGGTCTGGTCCGTGCTGGAGCAGACCGGCACCTCCTTCTCGTCCCTGTCCCCCGCCGACAAGGACCGCATCGCCCGCGCCTTCGCCCCCCGCATCAAAGCCAGCGCCCTGCATCTCAAGGCCAAGCTCCCGGCCCACATCGAACTGTCGGACCTGATCAGCGCGGGGACCCTGGGCCTCATGGAAGCCTTCGGCAAGTTCCGCCCCGATCTGGGCATCCGCTTCGATACCTTCGCCGACAACAGAATCCGCGGCGCCATGCTCGACGAATTGCGGCGCATGGACTGGCTCTCGCGGGGGCTCAGGCAGAAGATCAAGAAGCTGGAACAGGTCATACGCGAGTTCGAACAGGAGAACGGGCACGCCCCGTCCCGCAATGAACTGCTGGAGGTCACGGGCCAGGACCGCCTGGAACTGGAGACGACCCTCGAAGCCCTGAACTCCCAGATCATCCTGAGCCTCGAAGCGATCCAGGACCACGGGGAGCAGGCCGGCGAGGGGCGCAATCACCAGGAACCCTTTGCCTCCGCGGCATTCCAGGATATCATTGACAAGCTGGGTCATCTCATCGATAGACTGGGCGAACGGGAAAAGCTGGTACTCAGTTTGTACTACACCGAAGAGCTCAACATGAAGGAAGTGGCTTCCGCCCTGAACATCACCGAGGGGAGGGTCTCGCAGCTGCACTCGCAGGCCCTGGGGAAGCTCAAGCACATGTTCATGCGCGAGTACGGGGACATAAACTGACTTCCCCTTCGATTTCATGAATTTCCAATGCGGAGGAATACATGGCCGTCAACACGAACATGCGGGTGCTTATCGTCGATGACTTTTCGACCATGCGCCGGATCATTAAAAATATCCTCAGACAGCTCGGGTTCTCCAACATCATCGAGGCCGACGACGGCGCAGCGGCCTGGGAGATCCTGAACAAGGACCAGGTGGACTTCATCATCTCCGACTGGAACATGCCGCAGATGACCGGCATCGAACTGCTGCGCAAGGTGCGCGCCAGCGAGGAGTTCGCGGACCTGCCCTTCCTCATGGTCACGGCCGAGGCCCAGCAGGAGAACATCATCGAGGCCGTGCAGGCCAAGGTTTCCAACTACATCGTCAAGCCCTTCACTGCGGAAACCCTGGGCCAGAAAATCAACAAAATCTTTGAATAACCCTCCTGGCCGGCAGCGTTCCCCGTTGCCGGTCGGGGCTGCCCCATGATTCTTCTCGTCCTTCTCGCCCAGCCGCTCCAGAACGGGGACACGAATGTCGCCCTGGATGATGAACGCCTGCGGGACGAGGTCCCCAAGGGCCTGCAGAAGGTCGAACTCGACCTTGATGACGCCCTGTTCCTCGAATTCGAGGAGAAAGAGGAAGAACCCCCTCCTCCCCCTGCCGAGCAGGAACCCGAACCTGCAGCCACGGCCCTGGCTTCGCAGGAGCAGGCCGCTCCCAAACGTTCACGGAAAAAAATCTGGATACTCGGTATCGCCGCGGCACTTTGTCTGCTGTTTGGCGCCGGCGGCGCGTATTTCTTCATGAAATCCCCGACTGGCGAGCCTGCAAAGCAACAGGCGGAAGCTGAGGAGCCACAGCAGCAGACCGAAGCCGCTCCCCAGGCGCAGCCCGAAACCGCAACACCCGAAGCCGAAAATGCCTCGACGCAGCTTCCTCAACTCGTGACCCACAGTCTGGAGCGGTTTCAGGTGGAATTCGCGCTCGCGGACCAGATCCGCATCCTGACCTTCACCCTGTCGATTCCCAACGTGACGGAAATGATGCGCCTGGAAATGCAGGTCAAATCGATTTTCATCCGGGACGGCATCTACGGCTACCTGAAAAACGCCCCCCTGTCCTTTCTGGACAACCCGGCCAATTCCGATAAGCTCAAAAGCGAACTGGCGGCCGTCATCAATCGGCACATGAAAAGCGGGACCGTGTCGGAAATCCTTATCGAGGAATATGTGGTGCGGTAATGGTCGACAATCTCAATCTGACGACGCTCATCAGCCAGATTCCCGAGGCCCAGAAAATCCACCATGTCCAGGTCGCCCACCCCGAAGCGCAGCAGGCCCTGGCCCAGGAGGCGGTGCTGCGCCGTCAGCGTCAGGAGCAGAAGCAGGTCATCAAAAGCGATGGCACCGATGCCGGCAATCTGGTGGACCCCGAAGGCCACAACCAGTCGAGCGGACAGTATTTTGCCAGGCATGGGGAGCCCCAGGACAGGCAGCCTGAACCCGAATCGGATCAGGGCCGCCTGATCGACACGCAGGTCTAGATGAACCCGGATTTTTCCTACTGGATTCTCGCAGCGTCCACGGCAGTGGAGCTCCTGCTCATGGTGCTGGCGTGCATCTTCTACCTGAAGCTCAAGAAGTCGGAACTCCTTGTCCGTTCCCTGCAGGACAAGCAGCAGGAATTTCTGCAGAAGCTCGACTTCAACGCTCGCCTGGAAAAGGAAATCGTCGAGACCTTTTCCAAGCGGCAGGAAGAGCTGGCACTGCTCGAGGACAAGCTGCACCAGCGCTCCACGGAAATGCGCCGCCTCCTCGAACAGGCTGAAAACTTCACCAAATCGCCCCAGTTCCTGCGGCAGACCATCCTGAGCGGTTTTCGACGCGGCCAGTCGGCACAGGCTCTGGCCCAGGCCACTGGACTCAGCGTCGACGAAGTGGAGCTCATCCTCGACCAGCCAAAGACCGAATCCTGATGCCCAGGGAACTTTCGAGCTGCGACGGCCCGAAATCCAGACACGATTCCCGCCACGATCATTACAACACACTTAATTGCTACCACAGCCTGCTGCTCACATGACCCCACGCTTATCCTTTTCGCCCGAAGAGCCATGGCTTGCCCCCCTGGCCGGCTACTCGGACCTGCCCTTCAGACTGCTCTGCCGCGAACACGGCTGCCGCGTGGCCGTAACGGAGATGGTCAGCGCCAAAGGGCTTATCTACCAAAGCCCCGGCACGCAGGAACTGCTCATGACCAGCGCGGGGGACGAACCTCTGGTCGTGCAGCTTTTCGGATCCGAGGAGCCATTCCTGGTTCAGGCCGTTGAACGCCTGCGGGAAGCCGGTTTCCGCTACTTCGACCTCAACTGCGGCTGCCCGGTGCGCAAGGTCTCAAAAACAGGCAGCGGCGCAGCCCTGCTGAAGGAGCCGCAGCACCTCCTGCGGCTCGCCAAGGCTATGATCGGCGCCACCGAACCCGGCTGTATGGGTTTCAAGATCCGTCTGGGCTGGTACGTCGGGCAGCCGGTCTTTCTGGATGTGGCCAAGGGGCTCGAAGATCTCGGGGCAGGCTGGGTGACCATGCACCCCCGCTATGGAGCCCAGGGGTTCACCGGACACGCGGACTGGACCCAGCTGGCGGTGCTGAAGAAATCCGTCAGCCTGCCCGTCATCGCCAGCGGAGACCTTTTCCTGGCGGAAGACGCGATCCGCTGCGTCGAGCAGACCGGGGTCGACAGCATCATGTTCGCGCGGGGCGCCCTGAACGACCCGGCGATTTTCGAACGCTATCTGGCCTTGCGAGGACAGGCCCAAGCGCCGGAAAAGTGCGGACGCCAGGCCATCGTCCTGGTCCGCAGGCTGTGTGACCTGTATACGGGACACGGTATGGACCGGCTTGGTCTTCTGAAGATGCGCACCCTGGTGCCGCGTTTTCTCAAAGGCCTGCCAGGCGCGCGCGGCCTGCGGCGCGATATCGTGTTCTGCAAAACCTGGGATGAAGTGTTTGCCCTGCTGGAAGGGCATGCGACGCACATGGAGACGGAGGAAGATCATGGAACTCATCATCGCTGAGACCGCGGGATTCTGCATGGGCGTGGACATGGCCCTGAACAAGCTCGACAAGGCCGTTCGCAACCCGCCCGGCAAGGGTACCATCCACACATTGGGGCCGATCATCCACAACCCGCAGGTCCTCGAACGATACCAGAACCTCGGGGTCAAGCAGACGGATGGGTCAAAACCCCTGGACCCTGCGGACGTTGTCATCATCAGGGCGCACGGGATCCCCAAGCAGGTGCAGGAAAACTTCGAACGGCAGGGCGTCGTCCTCATCGACGCCACGTGCCCGAAAGTCAAAAAGGCGCAGATCCTCATTCAGAAGCAGGCCGAGCAGGACAAGCATCTCCTGCTTTTCGGCGAACGGGATCACCCCGAAGTCAAGGGGCTCATCAGCTATGCACCGCAGCATACTGTGTTTGAAAGCCTTGAGGAGCTGAAAACGCTTTCGCTTCCAAAGGGCACCAGATATTTCCTTGCAGCGCAGACAACCCAGGACCGTGAGTCATTCTCCGCCATCCGCGAATATCTTCTAGGGGAAATCGATCCAGACATGTCCATTCTGGATACCATCTGCACCGCAACGAAGGACAGGCAGGAAGAGGTTCGCAGTCTGTCGAGGCTGGTGCAGGCCATGGTCGTGGTGGGAGGAAAGAACAGCGGCAACACCCGCAGGCTGGCACAGATCGCCCAGGAAGCGGGAATATTCAGCGTGCATGTCGAAACCGCCGACGAACTGCCCTGGGGGGAGCTCAAGGCCTTCGAGCGCATCGGACTTACAGCAGGCGCGTCGACACCTTCTTGGATCATCGAGGACGTCGCCAGAGCGCTTAAAGCAACCCTGGGGTGAACGGTTGGCATACGTATGCCTGACACATGAAGGCCGCCAATCGCGCTCAACGTGCCTCATCCGGCGAAACTCCGGTGAGAGGCGACTACCGATCACATGACCGGTCCCGGACCGGCAAATTCGACATACATCCTAGCCCGTTCGACGTCGCTCTCGGCGTCCGCCAGATGGAGGTAAAGCAGACGCAGATAGGTCTGCCTGACCCATTCTTTCGCGGCCAGCCTCTCCCTGACCAAGCGTGCGAGGTCGTGGGCTGAAATCCACTCCATGAACTCGCGAGCACGGTCTGCGGCTCGGTGCTTACCGTCCACGGCAGCAAAACCCGCTTCGGCGACCTCGAGCCGCCGCGTTTCATCCGCCAGCAACTCCCGAACGAGTGCGGCCAGCGCCGTAATGTCGTTCGGGTCGTAGGTGAAAAGTTCCTTTCCGTCAGAAAAAAGATCGCGGAGCCCATGACCTACGCGGGGAGTAATCAGGCAGGCGCCGCATCCCAAGGCTTCGAACACCCTGAAGTTCAGATCGCCATGCTCGGATATGTTCAGAACGAGCTTCGAGCGGGAATACAACTCGTCGTATCTGCCCTGCAAAACCGTCAAAGGCACTTTGCCTGCCAATTCCTGAAGCAGCTTGTGCCTGCCTGGAGTGAGCAAAGGATCATTCTTGCCCACAAACACGACATCATAGCGCGGGCCGTCATGAATTGGTATTCGCCGGTCCGTATCTTTGGCGAAAAGGGGCAGCCAGACAATCTGCTCGTCTCCGAGGCGATGCCCTGCAAAACTCGACAGATGGTCGCGCATTGCGACACAGCACAAGTCAAAGCCCTGCGCATAGCGCGGATACCAACTGTGGATGTGTGTGTCGATGGCGTAAAAAACCGTGGGGCAGGGGAATGATTCGATATCCCGCAAAAATGGAGGAACGCTGCAATCGCCGTAGATGAATACATCGGGAGCTGTGCCGCAATGATGAGTGATGTCGGTCCAAGTGAGCGTGCGCAGATGCCGCGGCAGGACAACGACATGATACCCTGCGCTACGCATGTGAGACGCGAAATAGGCGTTACCGGCCCAAGCTGTGATTTTCTGCATGATGGCTATCTTCAGTGCTCTGATCGTGACACGCAAGCGTTCTATCTGATCGAAGCCGACAAGGCCAGAAAGACTGTCGAACCGAAAGAATCTCAGAAAAACAAGCAGATAGAGCTATCTGACAAACATAGGGAAGGCAGTGATGAGAAGGAGGAATACGAAGGCGGCGAAGAAAGCGGACATGTGGTTGTGAGAGGGAAGGAATAAAAAAAGTCCTGGCGACGACCTACTTTCCCACCAGTGGACTGGCAGTATCATTGGCGCTGGAGGTCTTAACTTCCGAGTTCGGAATGGAATCGGGTGTGGCCCCTCCGCCGTGGTCACCAGGACGAAATATGTAAGAGAAACAGGTGAAGGAAGAGAGTTAAGACTCACGATCTATTAGTACCGGTCAGCTGAACGCATTACTGCGCGTACACTTCCGGCCTATCTACCAGGTGGTCTTCCTGGGATCTTGAGTGTCTTTCGACAAGGGAGAACTTATCTTGTGGCTGGTTTCCCGCTTAGATGCTTTCAGCGGTTATCCATTCCGATCATAGCTACCCTGCTATGCCGCTGGCGCGACAACAGGTCCACTAGGGGATCGTCCATTCCGGTCCTCTCGTACTAGGAACAGACCCACTCAATTCTCCTACGCCCACAGAAGATAGGGACCAAACTGTCTCACGACGTTTTAAACCCAGCTCGCGTACCACTTTAAACGGCGAACAGCCGTACCCTTGGGACCTGCTCCAGCCCCAGGATGTGATGAGCCGACATCGAGGTGCCAAACCGCATCGTCGATGTGAACTCTTGGATGCGATCAGCCTGTTATCCCCGGCGTACCTTTTATCCGATGAGCGATGGCCCTTCCATGCGGGACCACCGGATCACTAACACCTACTTTCGTACCTGCTCGACATGTCTGTCTCGCAGTCAAGCTCCCTTATGCGTTTGCACTCGACGGCTGGTTTCCAATCAGCCTGAGGGAACCTTTGCGCGCCTCCGTTACTCTTTGGGAGGCGACCGCCCCAGTCAAACTACCCACCAGACACTGTCTCCCTGCCGGATGACGGCGAGGGATTAGAGTCCTAAACTAACAAGGGTGGTATTTCAAGGTTGACTCCACGGATACTAGCGTACCCGCTTCGCAGTCTCCCACCTATCCTACACATGATAGTTCAAGATCCAATGTCAAGCTATAGTAAAGGTGCACAGGGTCTT
>NZ_AP042427.1:2607500-3850000 GCF_055385525.1 Desulfomicrobium aestuarii | reverse complement strand
AACGGCGCAAGGGGAAATCCCCTCCGCAGTCCATCCACCCAAGGCGCACTTCACCATGCACCAAATCCTCGAAGACCGTCTCCGCACTCCCATGCAGGCGCAGGGAAGGCTTGCGCCCCTGCCCTTCGCGTTCGGCCAGCTCGTCAGCCGAAAGCCAGAGGCAGGTTCCTGGATAGACGGGTCCGACGTCCTCGGCATGGGGGGCCGAGGCCATGGTCTTGAGTTCCTTGCGCGTGCAGTAACAAGGATAGGTGTGCCCAAGGCGGGTCAACGTCTCGATAATCTCTGTATAGCGCCCGAGGCGTTCGCTCTGCGTGTACGGACCGAACGGGCCGCCCACGTCGGGCCCCTCGTCCCAGTCCAGGCCCAGCCAGTCCAGATCGCGCATGATGGCCTCGGCGAAATGCGCCTTCGACCGCGCCGGATCGATGTCTTCCATGCGCAGCACCAACCTCCCGCCGGCTGAACGGACGGCCAGCCAGCACAGCAGGAACGCCCAGGCGTTGCCCAGGTGCAGATGGCCGGTTGGGCTGGGGGCCAGCCGGCCGCGAACCGGCACGGACGCATCGGATGCATGGGAGGTCATGGACGATTTCGGGAACACGGCGGAAGGCATTTGTCAAGGCGGCCCGGCTCACGCACCGCCGCATCCGCCGCGGAACGGGGGATGCGCTGCAGGGCCGGGAGCTACCCGAGAAGACGGTAAATCCTCTCCATGTCGAGATTCTCGCGCACCACACCCGCCAGCCTGCCCAAGGCGGCCTCCAGGTCATAGACCGCCTGGACTCTGCGCAGAGGGGCCAGTCCCTTGCGCACCCGCAGACGGTCCAGGAAGGAACGGCGGAACACGTCGGCATCGAACACCCCGTGCAGGTACGTTCCCCAGACCATGCCGTCCTTCCGACCCCAGCCGATGACGGCCCCGTCGGCGCGGCTCATGACCGCATGGGCGGAGCCATCGAGAACGCGCGTCCGACCGTGGTGGATCTCGTAGCCACGCACCCCCTCGTCCGTGGGCAGGAAGACGCAGTCCGCCTGGCACAGCACCTTGTCGATCGCCATTTCCGTGGCCACTGGCAGCAGGCCCAGCGGACGGGCCGAGCGGCCGCCGCTTTCCACGCCCTGCGGGTCGTCGATCCGCTCCCCGAGCATCTGCAGGCCCCCGCAGACGCCGATGATCTCGGCGGAACTGGCCAGCACGGCCTGAGCCAGGCCGGAACTCCAAAGGTGCTCCAAGTCCGTGAACACATTGCGCGAGCCCGGCAGGATGACGGCGTCAGCCCCCTCCAAATCCTGCGGCGCGCGGGCGATGCGCACGTCCACGTCCGGTTCCATCCGCAGGGCGTCGAGGTCCGTGAAGTTGGAAATATGCGGCAGATCCACGGCCACGATCGTCAGTTCCGCCTTGCCGCAGCCCGTCCGAGCTTCCTTGAAGCTGACCGAATCCTCCTCCGGCAGGCCAAGGTCATGCAGATACGGCACCACACCGAAGGTCTCCATCCCGGTGAAGCGGCGGACGTAGTCGACGGCGTCGCCCAGGAGTTCCCGCTTGCCCCGGAAGCGGTTGACGATGAAGCCCGCCACCATCGCCCGCTCCCACTCCTCCATGACCTCCATGGTGCCGACGAAGGAGGCGAAGACCCCGCCCCGGTCGATGTCGCCGGCCAGGAGCACGCGCGCCCCGGCGTGCCGGGCCATGCGCATGTTGACCACGTCGTGGGACTTCAGGTTGACTTCGGCCGGGCTGCCCGCCCCTTCGAGGACCATGACCTGCCTGGCTGCCGCCAATTCGTCGTAGGCCGCGGTGATCGTCTCGAAAATCGACGGCTTGAAGCGGATGTACTCACCCACGCTCATGTTGCCCCGAGGCCGTCCAAGGACGATGACCTGGGAGCCCGTCTCGGAATTGGGTTTGAGAAGGACCGGGTTCATGCGCACGTCCGGCTCAAGCCTACAGGCCTGGGCCTGCAGCACCTGCGCCCTTCCCATCTCGCCGCCGGCGCGGGTCACGAAAGAATTGAGGGACATGTTCTGGGCCTTGAACGGGGCGACGCTCAGACCATCCTGCAGGAAGATGCGGCACAGGGCGGCCGTCAGGACCGATTTGCCGGCATTGGAGGACAGGCCCTGCAGCATGATGGCCGGGGTCCTGCGGACGGCTTTGCGCCGAAGCCTGCCGGGCACGAAAACTTCCGCCAGGGCTTGGACCAGTCGCTCGTTTTCTTCGGCGCTGCGGACGGCCACCCGGAAAAAGCCGGCGTCCAGGCCCGCGTAATTTGCGCAATTGCGGATGAGAATCCGGTGCGGCAGGAGTTTGGCCTGCACGTCGGAGGCGCCCGGGCCTGGGCTGCGACACAGGAGGTAGTTGGCGCTCCCCGGAAAAACGGCCAGTCCCAATTCCGAGAGGTCGGCCGACAAGCGGCCCCGCAGCCCGGCAACCGCCTCCACGGTCCGGGCGGCGTAATCCGCGTCGCGCAGCGCTTCCTTGCCCACGGCCTGGGCCAGGGCGTTGACGCTCCAGTCAGGCAGCAGGCGGCCGACGGCCGCGCAGACGTCGGGAGCCCCGTACCCGAGCCCCAGCCGCAAGCCGGGGATGGCGAAGAACTTGGTCAGGGAGTGGAGCACGAAAAGATTCGGACGGATACGCGTACCCAACCGGGAGAGTCCGGGCACGAAGTCGGCGAAGGCCTCGTCCACCAGGAAAAAGCTTGCCGGGTGCCGGTCGGCCATGTCGAGAATGCGTTCCGGCTCGAGCAGGACGCCTGCGGGGTTGGATGGCTGGCCGAGAATGACCAGGGCGGGATCGGCCAGCAACGCTTCGACGCCCGTCCAGTCCAGGCAGAAGTCCGTTTCCGGCCGCAGGGTCAGACGCTCGCAGACAAGGCCCGCAGTCGCGCAGGCCCGGTCGTAGTCACCGTAGCACGGTACGGGTAGCACGGCGCGGCGGATGCCCATGGAACTGCATACGCGCGGCAGGGCGTAAAGCAGCTCCGAGGAGCCGTTCCCGGCCACCACGTTTTCCGGACCTATCCCCAGACGCTCCGCGGCCATCTGCCGCAGGGCATCGGCGCGCGGTTCGGGGTAATGCCCCGCCGCGGACAGGGCCCGGGCCACGACCGGCCGCAGCCAGGACGGCGGACCCAGCGGGTTGATGTTGGCAGAGAAGTCCAGAATCTCTTCCGGGCCGCAGCCCAAGGCATTGGCCGCGGCAATGACGTTGCCGCCGTGGGCGGGAAGAGCGCCCCCGGTCATGCGGGTTTGGCCAGCTTGAAGCGCAGCCTGAGCACGCCGTTCTCGAAGGAATGGGTGGTCAGGCGGAAGGCGCCGAGCGCTCCGGTGCGATCAACGTGCTCGCCGATGCATGGGCAGGCGTCGTATTCGCCGATGCGGATGATGCGCAACTCGTCTGACGAGCCATCGGGCAACCGTTCAAGGTTGAAGAGAGGCTCGGCCTCGGACCTGGCCATACTTTCTGCGAAGACCGGCAGGTCGGCGGCGACGACGGCATTCACCCTCGCCTCCACGTCGCGTGCCTCAACCTCGGTCAGGTCGCGGTTGAAATGGTAGTCGCACTTGGCCTTGTCGGGGTTCACGTGGGCCGAAAAGCAGCGGCCGCAGGCGAAGAGCCGGTCCATGGTCTGGTTGAGGATGTGTTCCGCCGTGTGCATGCGCGGGTCGTAGTTCTTGGCCATCGTTCCTCCGTTGGGGAGGTGATAGCCGCCGCAGGCCTCGGGGTAAAGTGGGCCGTGGCGGCGTTATGCGCCCAGGGCCCCCGTGACCAGGGACGCGGCCACGCCCCACATGGTCAGGCCCACCAGGACGTCGAGCACGGCCCAGGAACGCGGATGGCGAAAAAAGGGCAACAGCAGGCGCGCGCCGAGCCCCAGGGCCAGAAAC
This sequence comes from Desulfomicrobium aestuarii, assembly GCF_055385525.1. Classification (NCBI taxonomy): domain Bacteria; kingdom Pseudomonadati; phylum Thermodesulfobacteriota; class Desulfovibrionia; order Desulfovibrionales; family Desulfomicrobiaceae; genus Desulfomicrobium; species Desulfomicrobium aestuarii. Next base: position 3,846,103 of record NZ_AP042427.1, on the reverse strand, counting down.
CAGGCCAGGGAGGCCGTGGCCGCGCCGGCGCCGAAGAAAAAGCGCTCCGCCTCGGGGTAGCGTCCGCCGATGGAGCCGAGCAGGAGCACGGTGTCCAGGTAGACGTGCGGGTTGAGGTAAGTCACGGCCAGCGTGGCGGCCACGGTGGCCCCGAGGCCCATGCGCACACGCTCCCCCGGTTCCAGGCCGCCCGAGCGCAGCGCCGAACGAAAGGAACGCAGACCGTACCAGAACAGAAACACGGCGCCGAGCCATGTTGCCCATGCCGCGAATTCGCTGCTTTGCGCCAGAACCACGCCCATGCCGGACAGGCCGAGGGTGATAAGCAACGCGTCGCTCATGGCGCAGATGAGCGCCACCGTGAGATGATGATTGCGGTGCAGGCCCTGGTTCAGCACAAAGGCGTTCTGGGCCCCGATGGCGATGATGAGGCCGGCCCCGGTCCCCATGCCCTGTAGAAATGGCGTCGTGATCATGATGTTCTCCTTGCGCTGTGATGCCCTGGCCAATAAGGGAGAACTATATATAAGGAAAACGAATAATTTTTCTATATCATAAGTAAAATTTATGCTCGATGCCAAACATCTCCAGGCCCTGGCCGCGGTCATTACCGAACAGAGCTTCGAAAAGGCCGCACGCGCGCTCTTCCTGACCCAATCCGCCGTTTCCCAGCGGGTCCGCCAGTTGGAGGAGCGTGTGGGGCAGATGCTCGTGGTCCGGTCGGCCCCGGTGCGGCCCACCCCTGCGGGCATGGCCGTGCTGCGGCATTTCCGGCAGCTCTCCATGCTGGAGCAGTCCCTCTTCGAGGAACTGGCCCCGGAACGGTCGGACGATTTCGTCACCGTAGCCCTGGCCGTCAACGCCGACAGCCTGGACACGTGGTTCCTGGCGGGCGCACGGGAAATCCTGGCCGAGGCCAAGGTACTCCTGGACCTCGTCGTCGACGACCAGTCCGTGACCCACGCCTACCTGCGCTCGGGCGAGGTGCAGGGCGCCATCACCTCGACCCCGGCGAATTTCCAGGGCTTGGCGACCCGCGATCTGGGCGACATGGAATACCTCTGCGTGGCCACTCCCGACTTCCGGGCACGGCACTGCCCGGACGGCTTCGACATCGAGGCCGCAGGCCAGGCGCCCATGGTCATGTTCAGCCACAAGGACGCCCTGCAGCACGAATTCCTGCAGCAGCGCTTCGGCCGGGAGGTCAGCCCGCCCGTGCACGTCATGCCGTCCAACATCGGCTTCCAGGGGCTCATCCTCCAGGGCGGCGCCTTCGGCATGGTCTCGCGCAACCTGGCGGAACCGCACCTGAAAAACGGCGAGTTGGTCGACCTCGCCCCCGGCGAAACCCTGCGCGTGCCCCACTATTACCAGTGCTGGAGTCTGCAGAGCGCCCTTTCGGAACGCGTCGGCGACATCATAGTACGCACGGCCCGGGCTCACCTTGCGCCCCGGTCCCCGTAGCACAGCACCCCGGGGCGGGAGGAGCAGCAACCACCCACCCACGACTGCCCCCGTCATCGGGAATGATCGCGCAGTGCGAAGTCCGGCCGTCGACTTTGATGCGCATGGGCTTCGGCAGCCGGACATGCACGACATGCTCGTCCATGCCCGAGATTTCCTGCGCCTCCAGCCAGTCCCAATCGAAGCGCTCCCCCTCCTTGCCCGAGACCATGATGTAGTTGATGCCCAGCGTCGTGATGTTGTGGAAGAAATGCGAGCCCTGCGACGGCTCCACCCGCAGCTGGGCCGAGGCGGTCTCGACGATGGCGGCCACGCCGCAGATGTCGTTCCAGGCCACGGGGATGCCGAGCCAGCGGTCCGCCGTGCCCCAGCGGCCGGGGCCCACCAGCAGGTACTTGCGCCCCGCGTCCATGAGCCGCGCGTTTATGCGGCCGATTTCCGCCGCGATCTGCACCGTCTTCTCCACCTCGAAGCCCGAGGGCCGGACATAGACGATATCCTCCACGTCCGTTTTCTCGGCGTTGCCCAGGGCGTGGGTCGACAGGCAGAAGGCCCGAGCCCGGTCCTCCTCGCTGATGGTCACGCGGTTCAGGTCGGCCCGGGCCGACATGGGGCGCAGCTGCAGGAGCGAAAACACGGGCCTGCGCTCCTTGCCGGGGTAGAGGTTGCAGGCGAACTCCATCTCGACGGGACAGCCCATGGCCGACTCGGCCACGGCCATGACGTCCTGCAGAATCTCCGCCAGGGGCAGAAGCCTGTGCTTGAGCACCGGGGCGAAGAGGAGCACCCGCGGCCGGTCCGGGATGGAAGCCGTGTCGCGGATGCGCCCTTCCTCGGGCAGAAACGTCGACGCAACGAGCGGCAGGGGGCCCGCGGCCTCGGCCTCGACAATGTTGCGCCGCACCAGGGAAAAGTCCGTGCGCGGCCAGGGCCAGCGCTCCAGCGGCAGGCTGTAGAACTCGGTCTGGGCCGTGCGCAGGGCCAGCTCCACCGTCGGGCACTGCGGCAAAATGTTGGGATGGCGCGGCGAGAAACGCAGGGTCTGCCCTCCGTCCACGACGATCTTGCCGAAGCCCAGGGCGATGGTCGCCACCCCGTCCTCGGGCTTCATGCGCCCGAAGGGGTAGTAGTTGTAGGACTGGGCCACGCCGGAAATGGCCGGGTAGAAATAGCCGCCGTAGTCCTCGCCGATGACCTGCTGCACGAGCACCCCCATCTTCTCCTCGTCCGTGCGCTGGCTGACACGGCGCGAAAATGCCTTGGGCGCCTGGTAGAAGGTCGAGGCCCAGACCTGCTTGATGGCCAGGATCAGCTCCTCCAGCCGGGTATCGAGGTCCGGGTGGTTGTTGGGCACCATGAGGGTCGAGTAGAGCCCGGCGTAGGCCTGGAACTGCGCGTCCTCCAGCAGGCTCGACGAGCGCACGGCCAGCGGGTGGCTCACCTGGGCCAGGTAGGCCCTGAGCTGATTGCGCAGCCATCTCGGAAAGCGCGCCTTCCCGACGGTCCGCAGGACCTCTTCGTCCGGGATGTCCTTTTCCGCCAACCACTTGAGATCATTCACCCTGACGAACGCGTCGAAGCCTTCCGTGGCGATGGCCAAGGTTTTGGGCATGGCGAACTCGACGCCGGGATATTTGTCCTGCAGGGCCGGGATGCGGTTCAGGAGCGAAAACAGGAAAGCCAGCCCCCTGGCCTTGCCGCCCAGGGATCCCTCCCCGATCTTGAAAAAATCGGTGGTCGGGTCGAAATCCTTGGGGTTGAAATTGGCCACGATGCCCTTCTGCCGCTGCTCCCGACGCATCCTGACCATCTGCAGCACGCCCTGCCGCAGAAGCTCCGGCGAGGCGAAATCCTTCTCGCTCATGGGCCGCAGCCGGTCGGCAAGCTCGAATTCCGTGCGGGCGAAGAACCACCGCGAGAAATCGTTGTGCCGGGAATGGTGGACAAGGACCTCGGCGGGCATCGTCTTGAGGCACTCCTCAAGGGCGAACATGCTCCCGGCCCGCGCGATTTCGCCGCCATCTGCGTCGCGGAAGACGAAATCCCCGAACCCAAGGCGATCCAGCACGAAACGCCGCACATCGGCCAGCAGCGTCGGCGAGTTCTTGTCCACGAAGTTGGCCGGGATCTCCTGCGCCCTCCTGGCGTTCTCCGGCTCATTGCTCATGAGCAGGAGCGGGATGTCGAAGCGCTGGGCCTTGATGGCGGCCAGCAGATCGACGCCCGCGGACGGGTCGAGCCGCCCGGCCCGGGGGTAGCGGACATCGGAGATGACGCCCAGGACATAGGGCTCGAATTTCCGGAACAGGTCCAGGCCGTCCTCGAAGGTGCCGGCCAGGAGGATCTTGGGCCGGCAGCGCATGGTCAGCAGACGGTGCTCCTGGTTGAGGCCCTGCCGGATGACCTCCTGGGTCTGCACCACAAGCTCCCGGTACAGGATGGGCAGCAGGCAGGACTGGTAGCGCGGCGAGTCCTCGACCACGATGATGACGCGGATGCCCACGCTCTTCGTGTCGAAGTCCACGTTCATGGCGTCCTCGGCGTTCTTGACCAGGGCCACCAGCAGGTCGGCGTTGCCGGTCCAGACGAACTGCCGGTCGATGCCCTCGGCCGGGCTCTCGCCGGGCAGGAAGACCTCGCGATGGGTCAGGAGGTAGACGGGGATGCCGAGGTTCAGCTCCTTGATGCGCCGCCCCAGGGTCAGGGCCTCGCGCTCGGCCAGCTGCGGCATGAGAATGATGAGCTCGAAGGTCCGCTCGGCCAGGAAGGCCAAGGCCTCATCGGCGCTGGACGCCCAGGTCAGGCGCGGCGGACGGCTCAGGTTGAGGCCCTGGTACTCGGACACGATGCGCTCCGAGAGCTTGCAGTCCTCCTCCATGACCCAGGCGTCGTAGGCCGTGGAAACAAGGAGAATGTTCTGGACCTTTCGGGCCATGAGGTCGTGAAATTTGCGGAACTCCGAATCCTGAGCCACGAGCTGCAGCGCGGGGGTGAAGGGCATTTGGTCTCCTCCTTGGGATGGACGCGAGCCTACCCAAAGCCGGTCCTGCGAGCAACGCGGCCAGGCAAAGAAAAAAGCCGGCGAACCGGCTTTGCAGAATTGGGACAGGGGAAAGTCCGATCAAACAACGCCCTGATCCAGCATGGCGTCGGCCACCTTGGCGAAGCCGGCGATATTGGCCCCGGCCACGTAGTTGAAGGGCTTGCCGTAGGCCTCGGCCGTGTCCATGCAGACCTTGTGGATGGTCTTCATGATGAGCTTCAGGCGGTCGTCCACTTCCTCCCTGGTCCATCTCAGACGCATGCTGTTCTGGGTCATCTCCAGGCCCGAAACCGAGACGCCGCCGGCATTGGCCGCCTTGCCCGGCCCGAAGAGCACACCACTGTCCTGGAGAATGCGCACGCCATCGTGGTTGGTGGGCATGTTCGCGCCCTCGGCCACGGCCCGCACCCCGCCGTCGACCATGTGCTGGGCGTCGATGCCGTTGATTTCGTTCTGCGTGGCGCAGGGAAAGGCGCAGTCCGCCTTGTGGGCCCAGAGAGAATTATAGCCCAGCCCGAAATCCACGGGCGTGAACACGGCCTCGGGATAGGCTTCGGCGTACTCCTTGACCCGGCCTCGGCGGACATTCTTCAGATGCTTGATGAAGGCCAGCTTTTCCGTGGTGATGCCGGCTTCGTCAAAGATGTACCCTGACGAATCCGAAAACGTGATCGGCGTGCTGCCCATCTGCAGGAGCTTCTCCATGGTGAACTGGGCCACGTTGCCGGAACCGGAGACCAGGCTGCGCGTGCCTTCGAGGGTCTTCCCCTTGGCCCCCAGCATCTCGGCGGCGAAATAGACCGCGCCGTAGCCCGTGGCCTCGGGCCGGATGAGGCTGCCGCCCCAGGATGCGCCCTTGCCCGTCAGCACGCCCGTGAACTCGTTGCAGAGCTTCTTGTACATGCCGAACATGAAACCGACTTCACGCGCGCCCACGCCGATGTCGCCGGCCGGCACGTCGGTGTTGGGCCCGATGTGGCGGAAGAGTTCGAGCATGAAGCTCTGGCAGAAGCGTTGCACCTCGGCGTCGGACTTGCCCTTGGGGTCGAAGTCCGCCCCGCCCTTGCCCCCACCCATGGGCAGGGTGGTCAGGGAGTTCTTGAAGACCTGCTCGAAGGCCAGGAACTTGAGGATGCCCAGGTTCACGGACGGATGGAAGCGGATGCCGCCCTTGTAAGGCCCGATGGCGCTGTTCATCTGCACCCGGAAACCGCGATTGACGTGTACTTCGCCCTGGTCGTCCATCCACGGGACCCGGAAGATGATGACACGCTCCGGCTCGACCATGCGCTCCACGATCCCCGCGCGCCGGTATTCGGGATTGCGCTCCAGGGCCGGCGCAATGGATTCCATGACTTCGCTCACGGCCTGATGAAATTCGACCTCGCCCGGATCCCGACGCTTGACCAGTTCCAGAATCTCCATGCTCATGTCCGCCCTCCGCGGTTGGCTGATGTTCAGACTGCCACAGCTCAAAAAAACCTTGCCGTCCATATCCTCCCAACTTTGCTTCAGGTCAAGGGAGTTCGGCGTTTTTCCTGCCAAAACGACTATATATTGAATGATGAACGAACGTCGGGCCTTCCTTCCGCCGATTCTGCGTGTCATAATGGCATTTGGCGCGCTTTCCATCCAGCCCATGCCAGCGTGCGCGGACAGGTCACAATGGGCACCCTCTTGCAAAAATTCGTGGCCGCCCTCATGATCCACAGACACAATACCAAGGAGACACCAAAATGGAACCCACCCAGCTCGGATTCGAACAAAGCCGGATTCTTCTGGACGCCTACGGCATCCCCGTCCTGGGTCGCATGGTCCGCAGCCGGGAGCAGGCCGTGCGTACGGCGCGGGAGCTTGGTTTCTCCGTGGCCATGAAGACCGTCTCCAGCGAAATCATCCACAAGACGGACCTGGGCTGCGTGCTGCTGAACCTTCCTGACGAGAGCGCCGTGGAGGCCGGTTACGACCGGCTCATGGAGAATGTCCGCACAGCAGGGGTCGGCGCCATCGATGGCATCCTGATCCAGCCCATGGTCAAGGCCGGCCAGGAAATCCTCATCGGGGCCACCCAGGACCCGAGCTTTGGGCCCATGACCATGATCGGATCGGGCGGCCGCTTCGTAGAGCTCTTCGCGGACGTGGCTCCGGGCATCGGCATCTTGGAAGAACATGACGTTCGCGCCATGCTGGGCAGGACCATGGCCGGGAAAATCCTGGACGGCTTCCGCGGACCGGCCCTGGACAAGGCCGCCGTCATCCGGCTGGCCATGAGCGTCTCGCGCTTCATGGCCGAGCACCCGGAGATCCACGAACTCGACCTCAACCCGGTCATCGTCTACGAGGAGGGCTTCGCCATCGTCGACGCCCGCCTCATCGCCGGCGAACCCATCCACTACCCCAGCCGGACCGACGTCTCCCCGGCCACCATGTCCAGCCTGCAGACCATCTTCAACCCGGCGTCCATCGTCCTCTACGGCGCCTCCAACACCGGCACCGTGGGCGGCATCGTGCTCAAGAACCTGCGCCGTCTGGGCAAGGTCTACCCCATCAACCCGCGCACGGACATGCTGCAGGGCATGCGCTGCTACCCGAACCTTGAGAGCCTGCCGGAGGTGCCGGAGATGGCCGTGTTCGTGGTCAACTCCGAGACCGTGGTGCGGGAGTTCGAAAAATTCTGCCTGGCCGGGGGCAAGGGCGCCATCATCATCAGCGACGGCTTCGCCGAGTCCGGCCGGCGGGAGCTGGAAAACCGCCTGCGGGACCTGAGCCAGCAGTACGGGGTCAGCTACATCGGTCCCAACTGCCTGGGCGTCATCGACAATTTCTCCGGACTCAACACCATGTTCATCCCGCCGCACCGCACGGGCGTCATCCGCGAACCCGGCGGCATCGGAATCATCTCCCAGAGCGGCGGCATCGGCATGGAGCTGATGGAAATGCTCGACGCCGACCGGGTGGGCGTGGGCAAGTGGGTCTCCTGCGGCAATTCGAGCAGCGTGGGCGTGCCCGAGATCCTGGCGCACATGGGCCAGGACCCGCGCATCGACGTGATCGCCATCTACCTCGAAGGGCTGTCCGAAGGGCTGAAGCTCATGGAGATCGGCCGGCAGGTGGCGGCGGAAAAGCCCGTGGTCATCATCAAGGGCGGCTCCGGCGGCGGCAAGGAGGCGACCATGTCCCACACGGCCTCCCTGGCCGGTAGCCACGAGGCCTTCCGGGCCTGCTGCTCCCAGGCCGGCTTCTACCTCATCGAGGAACTGACCGAGGATCCCAAGATCATGGTCAACGTGCTCTCCATCCTGACCACCCAGCCGCGGCCCAAGGGCAAGCGCACGGCAGTGGTCAGCGTCGGCGGCGGCGCGGCCGTGCTCCTGGCGGACCAGATCACGGCCGAAGGCATGGAGCTGGCCCAGTTCGCCCCCGAAACCCGGCGGCGCCTGCAGGACCTCCTGCGCGAAAACATCAAGGCCGCCAATCCCGACGACCTGGAGCAGATGCTGGTCAACGTCGGCAACAACCCCCTGGACCTCCTCGGCAACTGCGACGACCGGCGGCTCATGCGCGCCCTGGAGATCATCGCAGAAGACCCGAACACCGACGTCATCATGGCCGCCATCTACCTGCAGGTGCCCTACCTGTCCGAGTACCTGCCCGAGCGGCTGGTGGAATTCAGGCGCACCATCGGCAAGCCCTTCATCGTCTCCCCGCGCGGCCTCTCCACCCATGTCGCGAGATTCAGGGAATATCTCTACGCCAAACGCTTCCATACCTATACAGTGCCCATGATCAAACCCCTGTGCATGGCCCTGGACATCTGGCAGCGCTATGAGCGCAACTTCATGAGCGAGGCGGAACTCAGGGAGGAGTGAACGGTAGGGCAAGACGGGTAGCAATGTTCTAGCGAAAGCATTTAAGATGGATTCCCGCCTCCGCGGGAATGAGGGACGGGACAACGCGCCCCGCCTCGAAGCCTTGAGGGGCAAGACCCCCAACTCATATCATTATATATAGGTCGGCCCGGCTTCCGCTCGTTGCGGACACCGGGCCCTTTCTTTTTCTCGCACCGGAAGCGTCATCCCTTGCCCCCGGCCTCTGCGCCCCAGATCTGCCGAAGGCGCTGGTCCCGGCCGCAGCCCTGCCGGTAGAAATGGTACCGCAGGGGATTCTTCGTGTAATAATCCTGATGATATTCCTCGGCGGGGTAGAATTCTGCCCGGGGCAGAATCTCCGTGACGATCCGCATCCCTTTGTCCTCTTCCAGCTGCGCCTTTTGCCTGCGCGCCTCGACCTCCTCCCCGGCGTCGGCAAAAAAGATCGCCGAGCGGTACTGCGGACCACGGTCGCAGAACTGCCCGCCTCCGTCCGTAGGGTCAATGTTGCGCCAGAACACGGACAGCAGCTTTTCGAAAGTGACTTTCGCGGGGTCGTAGACCACGCGCATGGCCTCGACATGCCCAGTGGTCCCCGCAGACACCTGTTCGTACGTGGGGTTCGGCACGGTCCCGCCCGTATACCCGGACTCGGTCTCGATGACGCCCGGCAATTCGTCGAAAGGCCCTTCTAGGCACCAGAAGCACCCGCCGGCAAACACAGCGCTCTTGTATTCCGCGGCCATGACTCCTCCCGCGCTCAGGCAGAGCATGAGTATGATGGTCAGCATTCGCATTGATTCCTCCCTGAGGGCCGGGGCCTCGGTCGGCCCAGCCTACCAGGCCACCCAGACGGGGTACGCGCCGGGCGTCTGCTCCGCGCCGAGATGCCACCGCTCATCGCCGTCCTCCTCAACGAGATGCGCGTATTTCAGGGTGATGGAGTTGGGCGCTCCTTCGAAAAACCCGTACCCGCCGAACAGGTCCAGAGCCTCCTGGGCCTCGGGGTATTCCAAGGCCGAGACGTAACAGTACTTGCGGCCGTCCCGCTCCTCGCAATGGGGCTCGAAATAGCGCATGAAATGTTTCAGTGTCTGCATGTTTTTCATGGTCATCCCTCCAATCAAGTTCTCATTTGGTAATCATTCCGAGGAAGATGACAATGATCGGAGACGACGAGCACTTAGGAAGAAGGGAGACGCGAATCGGGAAGGCCCAAATATGACGTCACGGAAATAAGCCGTCCCCTCTGGAGAAGGAGACCAAGAGCTTTTTTAACCCTCTGATAAGAATGGATTCTCGCCTTCGCGGGAATGACGCGCAGGATCGCTTTCGCCTTTTTCAGCGGTGTCCGGACAAGGCTAACTCGCCTTCTTGCCTGTTTCGATGCGGAATTTCTTGATCTTGTAGTGCATGGTGCGCCGGCTGATGCCGAGCAGGTCGGCGGCGTCCTTAACCACCCAGTTACTTTTCTCCAGAGCGCTGACGATGACCTGCCGCTCGCTGTCCTCAAGCGAGAGCACGTTGCCGGACAACGGGACGTCCAGGTCGGTTTCCTCGAACTGCATGTCCTCCATGCGGATGACGCCGTCCGAGGACAGGATGACGGCCGCTTCAAGCATGTTCCGAAGTTCGCGGACATTGCCGGGCCAGGGATAGTCGAGCATGGCCTCGGCCACCTCGGGGTCGAGAGTGCGGACGCGCCCGTCCTCGGCGAACAGCTGCAGGAAACGTTCGGCCAGGATGGGAATGTCGGGTTTTCGCTCGCGCAGCGGGGGCACCTGGATGGCGATGACCTTGAGGCGGTAGTAGAGGTCCTCGCGGAATTCCCCGCGCCGGACCAGTTCGACAAGATCCGCGTTGGTGGCGGCGATGACCCGGCAGTTGACGGGCGTCTCGGTCACGTCGCCCACGCGGCGGATGCGGCGCTCCTGCAGGAAGCGCAGGAGCCGCAGCTGCATCTCCGAGGAGATGTTGCCGATCTCGTCCAGGAAAAGGGTCCCGCCATGGGCCTCGGCCACAAGGCCCTTCTTGTCCTTGAAGGCGTTGGTGAAGGCGCCCTTGGCGTGCCCGAAGAGCTCGCTTTCGAGCAGGGTGGACGGCGTGGAGCCGCAATCCACCACAACGAATGGCCCGTACGCGCGCTGGCTCAGGCGGTGCAGGAGGCCCGCGATCTTTTCCTTGCCCGTGCCGGATTCGCCAAGCAGGAGGATCGTGGCTTCCGTCGGCGCGACACGCTCGATGAGCTTGCATAGACGCTGCATGGCCGGGCTCTTCCCGCCCCACAGCTCCTCCGCCAGCAGACCCCGTCCCCCGGTCCAGGCGCGGGTATCCCTGACCGCCAGGATGGCCGCGATCTTGCCGAGCAGCTCCCGGCCGTCAAAGGGCTTGAGCAGGTAGTCCACGGCCCCGGCCTTGATGGCCTCCACGGCCTCGGGAACGGTGCCGTACCCGGTCAGCAGCACGACAGGCAGCCCGGGCCAGCGCCGCACGCACTCCCAGAGCAGTTCGCGGCCGCTCATGCCGGGCATCCTGTCGTCGGACACGACGAGATCCACATCCCCATTCTCAAGCCTGAGCAGGGCCTCCTCGCCGTCGCCCGCAAAGACCGTCCTGTACCCGACCGAAGCCAGCAGATCCTGCAGGATCTGCCGAACGCCTTCGTCGTCATCGACGACCAGGATGGACCGCTCCCGGTTCACGCCACCTCCACCGCAAGGTAGCGGAAACCGTGGGACGTCAGTGCGCAAGGGATAAAAATATGTAGTCGCATTTCGCTCATAAGGCGTGGATATATGAAAATCCATGAAGACTCAAACAGGGTATCATACCCACATCATTCAGCACGCCTTCCGCATCCATACGGAGAAGGCATCTGGAGAGCGCGATCTGACCATGTTGTCAGCGTGCGACGCCGCGGCTATACTCCACACAGAAGAAACCAAGGAGGTCTACCATGACGAACGAACAGGAAAAGCCCCTGTCCATATCAGGCGACACGAAAAAGAAACTTTCCGGCCGCAAGTGCAAGGAACTGAACGGCCAGACGGCCGCGATGCTCGAAGAGGGCGAGGTCAAGGCCATCACCGGCGACAAGGACGAATGGTGGTGCCCCAACCCCGACTGCGCTATCGTGGACAAGTAACGGTCACATGGCTCAATTCCAAGGGCGGCCTGGGCACACAATGCCCAGGCCGCCCTTCATTTTCCACCTTTCCTACCGACCTTCCAACCTGCCGATTTAAGGCCCAGCCTTTATTGGAATTCGCCGCTGCAACGCGTAGCGTTCTGTGAATTTTGGATTGCAATTCCCCACATCCACAGACACGCACCATGACCGAAGTCTTTCAAAAACGATGCGGCCAATCAGGCATGACCCTCATTGAACTGCTTGTCGCCATGGCCATTTCCGCCCTGATCCTCGGCGCGATCTTCACCCTTTTTCAGACCCATCAACGCATGGCCATCAGGCTGAGCCAAGCCTCCCTCATGCAGCAGGAGCTGCTATCCGCCATCTCGCTCATTTCCGACGAACTGCGGATGTGCGGATTTTCGGCACACGCGGCCCCGGGCTTCGGATTCTCCCACAGACCCGGAACAGGCGTACCGGATTACGGACGCACCACGACGCAAAGCACAGTCTATTGCACCCAGGACATGAACGCCGACGGGGTCGTCAATGAAGGCGACAGCGGCAGCCTGCGTGAACACGCGGGCTTCAGGATCAACGTCGCCAACGACGGTTCCGCCAAGTCGGTGCCCGACAATGTGCTGCGCAAATACGACACCGGAGCCGTTCGCTGGCAACCGGTCAACACCAACATCGGCGACCTGTGTTTCACTTATTTTGATGACCGCGGCGACATCATCGAAGACCCGCAAACGCACACGCAAAGCATCCGCGGCGTGCGCGTGCGAATCACCGCGATCCCCTCTCCATCACACGCGGGGATGGGCATCGGCAACAGCACCATGTCCGCCATGGTCTGGTGCCGAAATACGAACATGGACAAAATGCCGTGACCAGGGGCTTCACGCTCCTTGAGGCGCTCATGGTCCTGGGCGTCGTGGCCATACTGACGACCCTTTGCGGCACGTCCCTCCTCTCCGCCCTGCCTGGGGCCGAAATGGACCGTGCGACCAGGACCATTGTCAGCATGTGCCGACACGCCAGATTCGAAGCCATCAAACGAAACGAACAAATCAGACTGCAGTGCGACATGCTGCGCAACACATGTGAAATCAGGGTGCGCGACGACAATACCCTGTTGCGGCTCTTCGACCTCAACGGCTTGAGGAACAGCGTAGCCCACACCAAATCCTTCACCACCCATTTCAACGGCCTCGGCAGGGCCACCGTGGCCGGGTCCATAACCATCCGCAACAACACCGGCCTGTCCCGCACGGTAACGGTTCGGCCTTCAGGCAGTGTGGTTTCGGAGTAGATCGACACATGACACGCCACACCCTCCCTTTGCGTCTGAACCAAGCCCTGAAAGCAGTTTCACCCTCCAAAACCCGCCATCTTCAGCTATTCAAAAAACAGACCTGTCGAGGCTTCACGCTTATCGAAGTCCTCATTGCGGCGGCCGTTCTGAGCATCGGACTGATGGGCGTCGCATCCCTCATCGCCCAGGCCTCATCGCAGCAGTTCCGCTCAGGCCACATCTCCAAGGGCAGCCATCTGGTCGAGGAATTCCTGGAAAAGTCCATTCCCGCCCAGTATTCCGCCAAACAATTCAACGTCCTGGCTGATTCGAACGCAACCGCCGTCATCGATGGCGTACGATATTCCCTGAACTGCACCCTGACCGACAGCATGCCCGTGGAGCGCTGCAAGGAAATGACCTGAACCCTCTCATGGAACACCAGCGGCTTCCAAGCCAGCGCACGGTACATCTATGTTCTCTCCCCAAAATTCTGAACCCTGCCCGGAACCCTCCCGCAACCAGTCCGGCATGGTCTTTGTCGTGGCCATCATCATCCTTGCCCTGCTCGGGGTGATCGGTCTGGCCGCAAACGACACGGCGCTCCTGAACATCCTCATGGCGGCCAACGGCAACGACGCAAAAAACGCATTCTTCCTGGCGGACTCGGGCGCGAACGCAGGCCACGAATACCTGGAAAGAGCCATCGCCTCGGCCAATTCCACGTTCTATAACGACGGCACCCCCGCCACCAACGCATCCGCGTGGGAAAACAAAAGCGGCTTCGACCCCGATGACTTTCCCGTCAAATGGCACAGTCACGGGTCCGAAGGCACGTATGTCCGGGCCGGCTTCATCGAAACAGGGCTAGTTCCGGGCAGCGCCATACAGGGCGGGACGGGGTATGGAAGCGCAGGCCGGGGCGCAGCCTCGGGCGGAACCTTCAGCAGCTACCTCATCCGCTCGCACAGGCAGGGCGCCCATAAAAGCGTAGCGCAAGTGGATCTGGGCTGGAGGCACATCAATCAATGAAGAGGAAGAACTATCCCCAACCTGTTGCAATAGCGTTCGTTTGCCTGTTCATGCTCTCGGTTTCCGGTGCCGCCGCCTACCGAGGCGCCGATTTCCTTTGGCTCCCCCCCTTTGTGACCATGGAGGAAAAGCCTTCCGTCACCTTTGTTTTGGATACGTCCGCAAGCATGCTCCAGCGGGCATATTCCGGTCCATTCAACGCTGCGCGGCAATACTTCGGATATTTCGATCCCGACACGTATTACGCCTACATTGACGAAGCCGACAACGCCCACTTTGCCCCGGACAACGCTACGGGACAATGGAGCGGCAATTTCCTGAACTGGGCGGTGAAGCTGCGCATCGACGTCGCGCGCAAACTGCTGAGCGGCGGAAAATTCGTGGTCACCGACAACTGCTACGAAATGGAACATGGCCATGGAACGGATGGCTTCGAATACGATGACACGACACCACTGCGCGACCACGGCGGACGACTCGCGCACATGACGCCTCTGCGCGGACCTGTCACCTGCAGGCTTGCGGATGAAGAAAACTCGATGATCGTGTCCGGGGCTGAAGTCGAGCACCAATATGTTCTGCGTGTCAAAGGCGAAGCTGAAAGCGGGCTGCTTCAGGCCATTGGGAAAAAGGCCCGCATCGCTCTCTTCACCCTCGAGGAAGGCGGGATCAACCGCCACCCCATGAGCGACGACGAGGTCGAACTCGAGCGCATCGTAAGCACCGTCAACTCCGTGCGCCCACAGGGAGAGGCGCCCCTCGCAGCGACCTTGTACACAGTCCATGAATATCTCGGGTGACAAACAGGCCCCCCAGACAGGCGATCCTTTTTATTTCCCGTCCAGGGGGCAAACCGTTCCCTGCTCGCGGCAAAGCGTCATTTTGGTCAGTGCCGGGGAAAGTTCCGGCGACCACGGCGTTCCCGGCAAATTCAAAAATCTGGCAACGATAAAACGACCGGAAAATGAGTATTCCCTGCACCCAAGCGGGAGCACCTATCTGATCGATATGGCATATTTTGGCCAAACCACGGACTTGAGGCCCGAGGACGGGATGGAGGGAACGCAGAACGCAGATTTCTACGCCGTTACCGTAACCGACGGCCCGAGCAACCTTCTCCTGGACGCGGCGCGGCACGGAAAATTCAGGGACATGAACGGCAACAACCTGCCAGACATGCAGGCAGAGTTCGATGCCGATGGCGACGGCCTGCCCGACAACTATTTCACCGTCCAGGCAGGGCAAAGGCTGGAACAGGACGTCACCCGCGTCCTGTTGCTCGACGCGCCCGAAGTCGCTTCCGGCACGGCAATGACCGTCACAACACTGGCGCGAACCGGCGAAGGGGCCGCATACCAGGCGCTCTTCTTTCCACCCAGCCGGACAGGCCACATTGCCCCGCCCTGGTCGGGCCAGGTCCACGCCTACCTGCTGGACGCCAAGGGCAACCTTCGCGAGGACACCAACTCCAACCAACGTCTGGACCTGACCGCCGACAGGGTCGTCGAATTCGCAGGGGGAGAGATATTCGTCCACGTTGACGCCGACGGGAGCGGAGTCATCGAGGAAGAGGAGAAAAACGCCACGGCACTGCATGGCATCGCCGACATCCGCTTCCTGTGGTCCACAAGCGCCTGGCTCAACAGCCTGACCGACCAGCAGGCGGTCACGCAGCGTTCGAGTTACACGGTTGCCGCCCCGAACCGTTACATCGTGACCTTTGTGGACAAAAACCAGGACATGGTCGCCTCCGCCTCCAACGAAGAAATCCAGCCTTTTGCGCTTCCGGCCAGCCCTGCCGACAATACGCTCAACTCTCCGGATTTCTTTTACAACTTCCTGACTTTGTTCGAATCAGGCTCCGGAACCTTGGAACTCGATCTTGCCGACCCTGCGCAGAATGCGATCAATGCTCTCCGGCAAGACAATTCGGCTGCGCTCTCCAATTTCCAGAGCACGCTGGCCAAGCGGCAGGTTGACTTCATCCGCGATGCGGAGGTCGGCAATGCCACGATCGAGGGCATCGTCGATTCGACTCGAAGCCGCATGCATGGAGGGGTTCCCTGGCGGTTGGGCGACATCGTCTCCTCTGCGCCAACAGTGGCGGGCCGGCCCTCCGAAAACTACCATCTCATATATAACGATGCGACCTACGAGGCGTTCGTGAAACGATACCAGTACCGCCGACAGGTCGCTTACGTCGGTGCCAATGACGGCATGCTGCATGCGTTCAACGGTGGATTCTGGAACCCCGAAACCCGCGCTTTCGATGTGGCGCGAGGTACGTTGACGCAATTTCCCCTCGGCATGGAGCTCTGGGCCTTCGTCCCCTACAACCTGCTTCCACATCTCAAATGGCTCATGCATCAGGATTACGGCGAGAAGCTGCATGTCGCCTACATGGATTTGACACCTCGGGTCTTCGACGCCCGGATCTTCTTCATGTCTGACGGAGTCACATCCATAGATGAGGGCACATACCCAGGCGGCTGGGGAACCGTCCTTGTCGCAGGGATGCGCATGGGCGGGGCGGCCATGGAGGCGGACATCGACAAGAGCGACGGCAACGGGCTGAACCCAAGCATAGACCGAACCGTGACCTCGGCATACGTAATAATGGACGTCACCGATCCCGAATCCCCGCCCAATGTGCTGGCAGAAATATCCATGCCCGGCCAGGGTTTCACAACCTGCTCCCCGGCTGTGATGCCGATGAGCAGCATCGACGCCGGTAATCTCGTCACCAACAGGTGGTACATGGTCTTCGGATCCGGGCCTGCCGACGGAAGCGGACACGCCGCTCGAAGCAAGCTGATGCACGAAACCAGCGACCAACCCGGCAAGCTTTTCGTGCTGGACCTGAGCGCCCTGTTCACGGAGAAGACAGTCAAGACCGTGGACGGCACCGGCGTGACCACTTCGAAAGGGACCCCTTTCGCCTTCACGGAAGCTAGGTCGTTCATTTCCGATCCCGTGTGCGTCGATCTTGATGTCGGCTCCAGGAATGGGTCTGGAAAATTCAGCACAGACCTCGTCTATTTCGGAACCTTGGCCGGAAGTTCAACCAGTGCAACGGGCAAGATTTACCGACTACGGACCGGGAACGGCCATCCTGAAGGATGGGAAACTTCCATCCTGGCCGACGTGGGCGAGCCTGTGAATGCCGCCCCGGCGGTTACCGTTGACGAAAAGGACAGACTCTGGATTTACTTCGGTACCGGAAGGTTATTCAACCGCGACGAACTCACCCAATCCGCGCCAATGGGCTTTTACGGCGTCATGGAACCGGAATCCGGCGGGAACAAGAACTGGAACGCGGTATCGATCCAGCAGCTCTTTGACAGCAACAAGATTGCCGTAACGCGAGGATCGTGCGGGGAGGGGAAATATGCGCCTGATTGCGTCGGCATAATCCAGATGGATGGAAACTCGAATTCCACCAAGGACTGGGCATGGCTCACCAGCAACCTGGACCAGGCTTCGGGCTGGAAGTACACATTCACGGATGCGGGAGAAAGAGCGCTGAGCCAGGCGGCGGTAATGGGCGGCGCTGTGATTTTTACAAGCTTTACGCCTGATCAAGACGCCTGCTCGGCAGATGGGATAAGCCGCCTCTGGACGCTCTACTACAAAACAGGCACCCCGTACTTCTGGCCCTCATTGCGACATGCAAGCGGAAACTTCCCCGCCACCATCGATCTTGGTCGAGGCCCGGCCGCAAACCCCACGGTGTACGCCAGTGAAAAGCACACACTAAATGCCATCACCCAGTCAACCACTGGCAAGATCTTGAATATCGAGATCGAATCGCCCCTGCCTTTCAAGTCCGGCGGGCTGTTCTGGCGAAAAAATACTCATTGAGGGAAGGGGGCGCAGGAGCTTCCTTCGCTGAACAGACGGGTAACGCCTTTATTACGCTGGTAGCACTGAGCAAATCCTCTCCAGACGAGTTTACTTGCGCAGAAAATGTCCATTTCGAGCAAAATATGTCATCCCACAAGGCCGTGCGGCACAAAAACGGCTGAATGAACAAAGCAACGTCCTGAGGCGACTGAATTTCTCAGAATGAGAATAAGGATTCGAGAATGGCTTAATTTTTGTTACACAATTACATTACCGTTAGGTATTCCGGTCAGGCTTCCTACTTAAAACTAGACAACTTTACTGCCGCATAAGGTACTTACTTTCCCCTCTGACCACCCTTTTTCACCTACGAAAAGGCTTGTGTACCTTGCTTAACTTGATATATGAAAATAACTAGGAAAAATGCGATATCCCCTTGTACACCATGATCAACAAAGAAAGCGCCATGATCGCAAAAAAAAACACCCCGTCGATATCACTTGGTTTCAGTCTGGTCGAGCTGCTCGTCCTTGTGGCGATAATTGCCATCTTGGCAGGGTTATCAGGCATGGCTCTGATGAAATGGATACCCCAGGCCAACCTGAAGCGCGCAGCGCGGACCATTGTGAGCATGTGCCAGGATGCGCGGATTGAGGCCATCAAGAGAAATCAGCGCGTCAGCCTAAATTGCACCGATGGAGAAGAAAACTCTTGTATCGTAAGGCTGGATGATGGAACAATATTCAGACAATTTAAAATTTCAACATTGCAAAGCAAAATTGAGCTTACTGGATCGCTTAGCACATCGTTTAACAGCCGCGGAAGAGCATCAGTTGCTGGATCATTACCAATAAAAAACAACGCCGGAAAGGTGCTGACTATAACCGTCAGTTCTTCAGGCAGCATTGTGACCAATTAGTAATTAGTTTAAGGAGACTGCAGCATGCCTGAGAGGAACAAACAAGCCGGCATGACATTGGTAGAAATTTTGGTTGGCTTGGTCATGATGGGCATTATTGTGACCGGCATCTACAGTGTTTTCCGCGTGCACAATCTTATGGCTGCGAAACAGGAAGAGACAACGATGATGCAGCAAGAGCTACTTACGGCACTGGTCGATATGTCAGAGGAACTCAGAATGTGTGGCTTCAGGCCAATGGGAATTGGAAATTTTGGATTTAATGCGACAGCAACAAATCAAACATCAATATACTGTACGCGCGGCAGATCAATCAACAACAATTCTACAAACATAATCGCCTACACACGAAATAGCACAAATCACCTTCTTGTTTACATACCCGACGATGACACTTGGGTCAGCGCGGCATCTAACATCAGCGATTTGCGTTTCTCATATTTTGATGCAAACGGTGTTGAAATACCCAATCCAACCAGCGGAAACGTTGACCAAATACGCATGGTTGAAATTAATGCAACAGCAGCACCATCCCCTGCCAGAGCGGCGCTCGAAATAGGCAATAGAAATATGCATACTCGAGTCTGGTTACGCAACATGGGATTGGATTAAAAGGTGACAAGATGATAATGAAGCAATTGCCAAGGCAGTCTGGCTTCACACTCGTTGAAGTCTTGATAGCATCAGCAATCCTAGCTGTAGGGCTACTTGCTGTCTCCACAATGATTGCGAGATCGACAATCCAAGACAGCAGAGCATACTATCTGACAAAAGCAAGCATGTTGATAGAAGAATTCTTGGAACAAGAGAGCCACAAACAATATACGAACTCAGCATTCAATTCAATCAACGGCACTTCCAATTCAACAACAATTGATGGCATAGTCTACAACATCGACTGTTCCGTTACAAATGCAACACCAGAAGATTTTTGCAAACAGATGAACTGCATTGTGACATGGAACAACAAGGGAAAACAAGGAAACACAGAATATGCATACTCATTCTGTAAATATGACTAACAATGAATCTGGCTCGGCACTTGTGATTGCAGTCATTGTCTTGGCAATTCTTGCAGCCCTAGGCTTTGCCGCACTAGAAGTCTCAGACTTAAATATTTTTATGGCTGCCAATGACCGCGACTCTAAAGAATCATTTTTTCATGCTGACTCAGGCGCTAATATTGGAAGAGAGTTAGTGAAAAAGGCTTTTGACGAGGGCAACTCAACATTCTACGAAGACGATGCCAATCTATGGATAAACGCGACATTTGTAGCCAGCGACTATCCATACTCATACTATACCCATAATACTCAAGGAACTTACGTCAGAGCAGGGCTCTTAGGAATAAAAGCTGAAGGCGTAGCAGTTATTATTGGCGCTGGCTATGAAGGTTTTGGCAAAGGATTACCGCACGGGTTTGAAGCGCAGTACCTTATTCGCTCACATCGCGAAGGGCGGAGGAATAGCAGGGCGGAAGTCGACCTTGGATGGCGAGACATAGATAACTAAGAAAACATAATCATAAATACGAGCAATCCAAGAGAGCACGGGAGCAAAGCATCATGTCAAACGAAAGACAAAATAAAAAAGAAACTTTGGGAATTATATTGCTTGCCGTATTTTTGTGTTTAACACCATTAACCCTATCCGCGTACAAAGCAAGCGACTTTAACTGGAGGCCTCCGTTCACATTTGCGAATGAAAAACCATCCGTTTCAATCATTCTAGACACTTCAAGCTCAATGCATCGCATGGCATATGCATATATAGACGGAAACAAAGAGCCTGTTCCTGGCGGAGAAACAGACTACAGAAAAAGTGGCGTAACATTCGACAAATCAACTCTTTATTATGGCTATTTTGATCCGAAAGAAAGGTATAACTACGCGAATACTACTAGATCAGGCGATCTCAAGAATTCCGGATATTTTTACGTCGATCAGAATGGTTCATGGAATGGAACGTTCATGAACTGGGCAACGATGCACCGAATTGACGTCATGAGAAAAATATTAACAGGCGGAAAGTATTCAAACAGCACCGTAAAAAGCGATTCCACAACAGCCAATTCTACCCATATATTTTTTGATATTGAAATCACGGATAGTCCATCTGGATCTGATGACAGCACGGCACTCAAAGGAAATACACGCGAAATTGACGCAGGAATAAACTCAACAGGAATGACACCATTTGCAGGACAAGTGATCTTAGCGCAACATCCTCTGACTGACTATCTTTACGTTTACAATAGTTCAAACCTTCCCAACACAGACAATGCCCCAAAAGCCTTAGGGGGACCATACCAACTACGCATTGCACAACAAGGCAATCTGCCTGCAGAAAACGGAGTGTTGGATTTTTTTACAGAAGAAAATGGGTCAACAAAAGCTCGATTTTCATTATTCAGATATTATCAAGATGCACAAGGCAATAACCACAAGGGATCTCAAATACTTGTAAATATGTCAGACGCCCCTGGAACAATGACAGAAATTAAAACAAATATTAACAATTTATGGCCATCTGGGCCAGCACCACTGTCTGAAGCACTCTACACCATTCTTGGGTACCTAGGCAACGTTTCACAACTGAGCGCGACAGGCCCTAAATACATGTCGGATGCTTACAACACCGAAGACCCTTTGAAAGACCCATATTATTTTTCTAAATATGGCGGGGATGTCTCATGCACTGAACAAAATATTTTATTCATCACGCCAGGCGAGGTCCGCCAAGATGGTTCAATTCCAAATGACATTCGGTCTGCATATCCGCAATTCACAAACTCACAAACTAGCGCATTTGGACTCAAAGACGACAAATCTATCTATATTCTTAACACGGCGTATCATGGATACATGGGAATTGGAGATCTTCGCCCAAGTGAAAATATGTCTGGAAACCAAACAGCAACACTCTACACAGTTGCCGCTTTTGGAAAAGGAAATCATTTATTACGCTATGCGGCAATTTACGGTGGCTTCACAGACTATAATAATAATAGACAGCCTGGAGACGGATCTTCAGCTGAAGACCCAAGAACAGGATTAAAAAGCACCGGAATAACCATTCCAAACTCGAGCGAATACAAGCCAGCAGGACAAGACCTTCCAAACAATTATTATGAAGGCGACACTGGCGAAGAAATTAAAAATGCAATAATGCAAGCACTTTTGGATGCAACTCGCGGAAAGATGTCTGGAACAGCTGCTGCCGTAACATCACAAACACGCAGTGGAGAAGGCGCTGTGTATCAAGCCCTCTTCTTTCCACCAAGCAATGCCACTGGCGCTGACCTTATTGGGTCGCCTTGGTCTGGACAGGTCCACGCACTACTTGTAGACAGCAAAGGAAACATGCGCGAAGACACAAATAACAATAAAAAGCTAGATCCAGACAATGGAACAACATATACAGACCGCGTGATTACTTTTAATGATGAAGGAAAGGCTTTTTACAATAGCACAACAACGAACATGACCCCAGTTGACACCCAAGACATACGATATCTATGGTCTTCTACCAATTGGCTCAATTTAACAACCATTAATGCTGCTTCACAAAGAAACGCCTACTCCGACACAGACACACATAAAAGATTCATAAAAACATTTCTTGATAGCGGAAACATGGTGCCGACGACACCGTCAACTCAATATATCGATTTTAGCACAAGCAACACTGACTCACTTGCCCCCTACCTTACACTATATCCAAGTTTTGAAGACACACCGACCACAATAGCCGCGCTTTCGCAAGCCAACAGAAACTCCTTGTGCTCATTCTTGGCCCCAAGACAAATTAACTTCATTCGTGGGCAAGAAATTAGCAACGATTCATCCCAAGGATACAGCGACAAAGTCCGAAATCGCAGGGACAATAATGGAATATCATGGCCTCTTGGCGACATTGTTTATTCTTCACCTACAGTTGTAGGATCCCCAACAGAAAACTACCACATCCTTTACAATGACACGTCTTATAAAAATTTTTACCTTAAATACAAAAATAGACGACAAGTTGTTTACGTTGGCGCTAATGATGGCATGCTCCATGCCTTCAATGCCGGATTCTACAATAGCACTAGACGAGGGTTTGATACCCAACTTAGCAACGAAGCCAAATTCGAACTAGGCTCGGAACTGTGGGCATTCATTCCCTTCAATCTATTACCGCACCTGCGTTGGCTCATGGAACCTGAATATGGAATGGCACTCCATGTACCCTATATGGACTTGAAACCACGCGTTTTCGACGCCCGAGTTTTCACACCAAGCGAGAAGCATCCTGAAGGTTGGGGCACAATACTAGTGGCAGGCATGCGCTTTGGTGGCGGAAAGATTGCCGCAGATATCAACAAAAACAACTTACTCGACTCTTCTGACCGAGTCATGAGTTCGGCTTATGTCATCATGGATATTACCGACCCTGAAGGAGAACCAGCTCTTTTAGGTGAAATCCGCATGCCAAAACTTGGATTTACTACAAATTATCCGACTGTCATGCCTATGAGCACTCAAAACGCAAACGGAACAGCCGACACTAACAACAATTGGTACCTTGTGTTTGGCTCTGGACCAGCAGATTCGAATGGCGAGGCAAGAACAATTCCAACTGACTACAGAAGCCCAGCAATAAGCGCTCAGCCGGGCCAAGTCTACATCCTCGATTTAAAATGGCTTGTACAAAAAAAACAAGTCCGCATGCTAAATGAAAGCAAATCGTTTATCACTGGCAACGCAACATTTGCCATCACAGAAAATCCTTCAATAATTGGTGACCCTGTCGCAGTAGATGTAGATTTTGGATCTCGAAATAAAAACAAAGAATTCAAAACAGACATCATCTATTACGGAACTACTTCAGGAGACGAACTATCACCATCAGGGACAATGCGCCGTATCATGACGTTTAATGACAACAACAACGACAACGTATCATGGACGGGAAATTCAATACTTGCCAATATCGGGAAGCCAATAACTGCATCAGCAAATGTTGCCATGGATGAATCCAAAAATTTATGGGTATTTTTTGGAGCTGGAAGGTTTTACAACCGCAGCGACACAGCCCAGACCCACCACATGAGTTTTTTTGGAATCAAAGACCCAGCTTACAACGGGACAACAGGCGAAACAACTATGTTCCCCAACACCGTTCTTTTATCTAATATCTACAACAGCACCGCAATTGAACTCACAAATGGAACATGTCCATATGGCGCTTACGATCGCACGTGCATTGGCGTGACTAAATCTGGCGTAGAAGTATCTGGCGGATGGAACGTCTTACTTCAAGAAATTGAGCCTTACGCAGGATGGCGCCATGATTTTTCCGATTTTACTCCAAATTGGGAACGAGTGCTTGGGCAATCAGCGGTTTTTGGAGGAGCAGTTCTTTTCACGAGCTATATGCCAAATGAGGACATCTGTGTCCCAGAGGGACAAAGCAGACTTTATGCGCTCTATTACAAGACAGGAACAGCATATTATGAACCAATACTCAACAATTCATTTGACAAACACTTTTCTTTAGAAACAGGACTCGCAATCACTCCCAGCATTCACGTTGGCGAAAAGGGATCTACAGCTTTCATCCAAACAAGTACAGGCGCAATCAAAACCATTGAAATCATACCTCCCATCAACATTAAACCAGGCGTCCTTTTTTGGCGCAAAAATACTGAATAATAACATTTCAATAATCAACAATGGCAAACTCCTTAGAAACAGAAGTTTGCCATTGCAGACGACCCCGCTGTCCCGCACTTTGACTTGGATGCAATCCAGATAGACGATGGGGTACAGAGCTTCCAACGGACGGGACTGCTAGGCCTTGACGGCATCGATGACCGCGTCGTTGACCATGGAAATGAGTGTCGTAACATACCCATCAGATGGGCTTGACTCTCACGGACTGTCATGCCTCGGGTTTCGCGCGACAGGATCTTGTCAGCGCAGCCCGTTCAGCGAGCTTGATTCTTACCGATTAGTTGAAGCTCGAATGTTCCCATACGGTCACGGGGAACTTTGACAGGGACTTCGCCAAAATCACCATTGAGGGTTTTGCGGCTATTGCTGTTCCGGGTATTGCCGATAGGGTTTGCGAGGAGCGCATGCTTTGAATAGCCGAGATGGTACGTCATTTCGGCATTAAGGGTTCGCTCTACGAGGGCCTTGGTCAGTTGTTTGAAAAGGCCATCCTCGCTGATGAGGTCTTCAGTCTTCTTGTAATCCGCCAGGAGGGCGTCGATCAGGTCGATTGGAAGAGGCTTGCGTGCGGCCATATCGTCTCCTTGTGGGGTCGATTATCGACAACTGACCGTTTACACAAAATATTCCCCCTATTGCAGTTTGACATTCCCTTTCGTCCTTCCTATCAAACGGCGCGAAAGGAGCTGTCCAATGTTGCCTCATTTTTTTGAACGCCTCACCCCTCGGGCCTACCCTCGCACGCGAATGCGTACTGCTGCTATTGCCTGGTCCGTGGTCGGATTATTTCTGATATGGAAGGGTGTATGGATTTCGCATCAATTTTCTTTTTTTTTGATTTTTTGTTCAATTTTATTGGGATTAGGGCTGGGGTTCCTGAAGAGCCGATTTATTTTCGACAAGGTCGCGGTCAAAGTTATCGCGCATATCGGCGACAGACCTGCGCGGGCTTGTCTGGGCGGACTTTTTTCTTTCAAGAACTGGGTGCTGATTCTGATCATGGCCGCTTTTGGCCGCATTATCGGCGTTCTTCCCATTGGCCCACTTCTCAAGACGGGAATCTACGTCATGGTCGGCAGCGGACTCGCTTTTTCCAGCCGACTCATTTGGTCGGCCTGGAAAAAACCGGCTTCGCCTGAACTTCGCAGGATATGACGGACTGATCACCAGCATAGCCAAGCAGCGCTCCGACTTTTTCAAACCCAAAACCAACATCTTCTGCTCCATGAGCGTCATCGCCGTAGGCGAAGCGGATACCCATCCCTGACGCGAACTCCAAAATAAAACCGCAAACATAGGGCTCGGCCTGGCCCTTCAAAAACGCACGTGCATTTATGTCCAGCACGGCTCCGATATCCCGCACGCATTCCAGATTGCGCATCACTCGCCGCAAGACTTCCGGTTTTGCCAACGTGTCCGGGTAATTTGGATCGTGGAGCCTGATAAGGTCGAAATGCCCTACCACCTCAGGCTTGATCGCCTGCATCATGGCCAACTGGGAATCAAAGTAGGCCTGGTACATGGGCTCAAGCCCTCCTAACCTGTCTGCGGCGTCGGCATAAGCCTCTTTCGAATAATCGAAACACTGCCCGTCAACGTGGTGGACCGATCCAACCACGTAATCCAACGCATGCTCGCGCCGCAGCCTTGCCACCCACTCACCGCACCCCGGATACCACTCGCTCTCCATGCCCACCAAAATCCTCATGCGCCCCGCATATTCCCGCTCCAGCCGCCTGGCCTCGGCAACATATCGAGCGAACCGCTCCTGCATCCACGCCGCCGTCCGAGCCAGCTCCACCTCGTCGGGGTAAAGCCACGCATCGCTCAGGGGCGGCATGTGTTCTGTTAGCCCTACGCATTCAAAACCCGCGGCATAATAGGCGGCGACGATTTCCGCCAGGGTGTCGCGGGCGTGGTCGCAGAACTGGCCGCTGTGGCCGCCGTGGAGGCTGATGCGTTTCATGCGGGCCGTCCCATGTGCTTCGTCAGCTCTCCGGCAGTTTTGGGGATGGCGGAACTAAGTACCTCGGCGCCCTCTGCCGTGACCAGCACGTCATCCTCGATGCGGATGCCGCCGAAATCCAGATATGGTTCCAGTGCGCCGTAATTGATGAACTGCGCGTGCCGACCCTGTTCGCGCCACAGGTGGATCAGATCGGGGATGAAGTAGATGCCCGGCTCAACGGTCACGACGAAGCCCGGGCGAAGCCTGCGGGCCATGCGCAGGCCGGACAGGCCGAACTGGCCGCTGCGGCTGAACTCCTGGTCATAGCCCACGTTGTCCTCGCCCAGGCTCTCCATGTCGTGCACGTCGAGCCCGAGCATGTGCCCCAGGCCGTGCGGGCAGAAGAGCGCGTGAGCTCCGGCGGCCACGGCGACGTCGGGGTTGCCGCGCATGAGCCCCAGGGACGAGAGGCCCTCGACCATGACCCTGGCCGCCGCCAGATGGCAGTCCAGGAAGGGGATGCCGGGGGCCATGCAGGCGATGCCCACGCCCTGGGCGCGCAGCGCGATTTCGTAGATATCGCGCTGCCGCGGCGTGAACGCACCGCCCACGGGCAGGGTGCGCGTGATGTCCGAGGCGTAGCCAAGCGTCGAGCAGACCCCGGAATCCACAAGCAGCAGGTCCCCCTGCCGCAAAATCTGGTCATGGGTGTGGTTGTGCAGGACCTCTCCCCGCCTAGAGAGGATCATGGGAAAGGCCTCCCGGCTGCCCCGCGACAGGATCAGGCCCTGCAGGCGCCCGTAGAGCTCCATTTCCGACACGCCGGGACGGCAGCAGGCCATGAGTTCGGCGTACATGTCTGCCGAAACGGCCACGGCCTGGCGCAGTTGCGCCACCTCCGCCTCGTCCTTCACGGCCCGCAAGGCCACCACGGCATCGATGAGCCTCCCCGAAGGGCCCGCCTCCACCTCGTCCGGGGTCCTGCCGAGGAGCCCGGCCAGCCGCAGCACGCCTTCGCCCTGGTACGGCGGAAGATAGTGAGCCTCTCGGCCGTCCCCGACCGCCTTCCGGCAAAGCTCCTTCAACCCGACCGCGCTTCCGTGCCGGGCGATACCGGCTCTTTCCGCCAATTCCCCCAGTGACGGAGCAGGGCCGCTCCAGATGGTGTGCATGAGGTCCGGCTCGGGCCCGCACAGCACCTCCTCGCCGCTCTCGCAGTCGAGCCACAGGCAGAGCCCGGGCGAATCCAGGCCGGTGAAATACAAAAAGGACCCGTCCTGGCGGAAGGGGTATTCATTGGCCCGGTAATTCATGCCAAGCAGGTCGTTGCCGGGAAGCAGAATGACGCCCTTCCCGACGGAGCGCATCGCGTGCGCGCGCCTCGCCGCATATATCGTCGCATCGAACATCGAAGCCTCCGTGATGGGATCATGGCCGCCGGGCCGGACCGTTTCCGCGTCCGCCGACCGGCCGGAAAAGCCGGTTCAGCCCAAGGCCAAGCCCGTTCTCCTTGCCTTGGGCAACCGGCGTGATTACTCTGTGGAACGTATCGGGATGCCCCCGAAACAGCAAGATTTCCCCACCTCACACCAAGGACGTTCCATGCACTGGGTTCTCCTGGCCAACGGCCCCCTTGACCTCACCGGCAACATCCGCACCCTGATCGCTTCCGCCGACCGCGTCGTCGGCGTGGACGGGGGCAGCCGCCACCTTGCGCCGCTGTCCATCATCCCCCACCTGGCCGTAGGGGACATGGACTCCATTCCGGAGGACCTCCTCGCCAGCTACCGGGACGCAGGGGTCGAGATGGACCTCCACCCGCCTAAAAAGGACGCCACGGACCTGGAGCTGGCCCTGGAGCTGGCTCTGGAGCGCGGCGCGACGCGCATCTCCATCCTGGGCGGCACGGGCGGGCGCCTGGACCATACCCTGGGCAACCTCTTCCTGCTGTCGCGCTGCCTGCCCGCAGGCGTCCCGGCTTGCGTCGCGGACGAGGGTCAGTGCGTGCACCTCACGGACCAGCCCCTGACCCTGACCGGCAGCGTCGGCGACACCCTGTCCCTGCTCCCGGCCACGGCCGAAGTCCACGGCGTGACGCTCTCCGGCCTGGAATACCCGCTCCACGACGCCACCCTGACCTTCGGCACCAGCTGGGGCATGAGCAACGTCTTCACCGAAACCACCGCCACCGTGACCCTGCGCTCGGGGCGGCTCTTCGTTTTTCATCTCTTCAGGGCCTGACAGGCCCTCCAAAACGGCGCTGGAGGCCGGGACATTGGGACGGACACGGACCGTCACGGACCGCCACGGACCACGGGAATTTCGGCGTGCTTGGGCGCAAAAAAAAAAAAGGCTACGTGCATTCACAATGCAGAAGCCTATTTCATAGTGGGTGCGGCCACTCGCCGCACTCCTCAGAGCGAACTGTCCAGCACCAGGTTGTCCCGGTGCACGACCTCCTGATGGGGGCACGGGCCCAGGACCTTCTCGATCTCGGAGCTGCTCAAACCTTGGATCTTGCGCAGCTCCGCGGCCTTGAAGTTCGTCAGGCCCACGCCGACGGTGGCGCCGTCCAGGCCGGCGATGCGCACCAGCGCGCCCATGCCGAAATTGCCCTCGACATCCTTCACCCCGGCGGCCAGCAGGCTCTTGCCCTTGGACGTCAAGGCGCGGGCGGCGCCGTCGTCGACCACGATGGTCCCGGCCGGATCCAGATGGTAGGCCAGCCAGAACTTGCGGCCCGAGAGCATCTTCTGGGTCGGCGCGACCCACGTGCCGAGCTCCTCCAGGTTGAAGACGCGCTCCAGCACGAACTTCTCCTTTCCCGAGACGATGAGGGTCGGCACGCCGATGCTGGCCGCGCGGCGGGCGGCCATGAGCTTGCTGAGCATCCCGCCCGTCCCGGCCCCGGTCTTGCCCCTGCACATGGACTGCAGGTTCAGCTCCGCGATATTCTCGACGCAGGGCACAAAGGCCGCTTCGGGATTATCCAGGGGATTGTCGTCGAAGACGCCGTCGGCCGAGGTCAGGTTGACGATCACGTCGGCGCCGACGAGGTTGGCGACCATGGAGGACAGGGCGTCGTTGTCGCCGAATTTGAGCTCCTGCACGGCCACGGTGTCGTTTTCGTTGACGATGGGGATGACCTTCCAGTCAAGCAGGCGCGTCATGGTGTTGCGGGCGTTCAGGAAGCGCTCGCGGCTGCGCAGGTCGTCCTTGGTCAAGAGGACCTGGGCCGTGATCTTCTCGTAGCGGGCGAAGGCCTCGTCGTAGCTGTGCATGAGGCGGCTCTGGCCCACGGCCGAGGCCGCCTGCTTGTGCACCATGCAACCGGCGGCCCGGTCCGCTCCGAGCACGCAGCGGCCCGCGGCCACGGCGCCGGAAGTCACGAGGACGATCTCCAGGCCGCGGTCATGCAGGCCGGCGATCTGATCGGCCAGTCGGTTGACCACCCGCTCGTCCAGGCCCTTGTCCGTGGTCAGCACGGCGCTGCCCACCTTGACGACCACGCGCCTGGCCTTCTCCAGAATCCTACGGCGCTGGGCGCGCCAATCAGTCGACTGTTCCATCTTCGGTTTCGCCCCCGTCCTTCACGGTCGCGAGATGCAGCTCCCACATGGCCGAAAGCACCTCGTCAACGCCGATCTCGTTCAACGCCGACATGAAGTACACCCGAAGGCCAAGGCGGTCAAAGGCAGCCCGCACCTCGGCCAGACGCTCGGCATCGGCCAGGTCGATCTTGTTGATGACGCGCATCTGGGGCTTCTCGGCCAACTCCGGGTCGAACTGGCGCAGCTCGTCGTCGAGGATGTGAAAGCCGGCCAGGGGGTCTTCGGGGTTCACGTCCTCGATGCTCAGGATGTGCACCAGGAAGCGCGAGCGCTCCACGTGCCGCAGGAAGGTGTGCCCCAGACCCAGGCCCGTGTGCGCACCCTCGATGAGGCCGGGGATGTCGGCCACGACCAGCTTGCGGTCGTTCTCGTCGATGACCACGCCCAGGTTGGGCGACAGGGTGGTGAAGGGGTAGGCCGCAATCTTTGGCCGGGCCGCGGAAATGCGCGATATGAACGTGGACTTTCCCGCGTTGGGCAGGCCCAGCAGGCCCACGTCGGCGAAGACCTTGAGTTCCAGGCGGATGTACTTCTCCACGCCCGGTTCGCCGGGCTGGGCGAAGCGCGGCACCTGCATGGTCGAGGACTTGAAGTGGGCGTTGCCCTTGCCGCCGCGCCCGCCTTCGGCCACGACGATCTCCTGGCCGTCCCTGGTCAGGTCGGCGATGAGGACTTCGCCGTCATCCGTCTCCTCGAAAACCTGGGTGCCCACGGGCACCTCGATGACCTTGTCCACCCCGGCCCGGCCGTAGCAGAGCCGCCCGGAACCGGGACGGCCGCTTTCGGCCTCCTGGATGGGCGCGTGGCGATAGTCGTAGAGGGTCAGCAGGTTGCCCACGGCGCGGAACACGACGTCGCCGCCCTTGCCCCCGTCGCCGCCGTCGGGGCCCCCGCGGGGCACGTACTTCTCGCGGCGGAACGACACGCAGCCCTGGCCGCCGCTGCCGGAACGGATGATGATCTTGGCCTCGTCAACGAATCTCATGTGATCTCCAAGCCCGGGATCGACCCGGACAGCAAAAAAAGCCGCCCAAGAGCACCCTCTTGAAGCGGCTTGAAAAATCGTCGCAGCGACAATGTCTAGACGGCGGGAACGATATTGACCCTGGTCCGGACCTTGTTCTTGCGGGTGTATTTTTCAAATTTCACGACCCCGTCAATCAGGGCGAACAGCGTGTAATCCTTGCCCACGCCGACGTTGACGCCGGGATGGACCTTGGTGCCGTGCTGACGCACGAGGATGTTGCCCGCCAGGACAGCCTGGCCACCGAACTTCTTCACGCCGAGCCGCTGACCGGCACTGTCGCGTCCGTTGCGTGAACTACCACCTGCTTTTTTATGAGCCATGTTTTCCTCCCGACGACACTAGGCCTGAATGGACTTCACCTTCAGGGTGGTGAAATCCTGACGGTGGCCCTGTGTTCTACGATAATCCTTGCGGCGTTTCTTCTTGAAAATGATGATCTTCTTGTCACGTCCGTGCTCGACCACCTCGCACGTCACGGCAGCGCCGTCGACGAAGGGCTGACCGATCTTCACGTCGGCACCGGTCCCGACCAGCAGGATCTTGTCCAGAGTGATCTCCGAACCGGCCTGCGCATCAAGCTTGGCGACCTTCAGGCTGCGGCCTTCTTCTACACGGAACTGCTTTCCGCCAGTTTCTACGATTGCAAACATCTTGCGACCTCCAAAATATTGAACGACGTGGCTACCTTTTCCGAGGAACCCCGTCAAGACTTTCATCACGTTACAAGGCCGCCCGGAGCAGAGCAGCCGTCGAGAGGGAGGATGTGCATAAAACGAAACCCCGGGGCCGTCAACCGAAATCTGTCAACCGCCTCACACGCACCACTTCCCCAGCGTCTCCCGCAGATCCTTCAGGCTGTAGGGCTTGGGCAGATGCCCGTCCATGCCCGCCTCCCGGCTCTTCTGCTGGTCCGACTCCAAGACGTGGGCCGTGAGGGCGATGATCGGCACCTCCAGGCCCATGGCCCGGATGGCCCGCGTGGCGTCCAGCCCGTCCAGAACCGGCATCTGGATATCCATGAGAATGATGTCGAAGGCCTGCCCCCCGGCCAGGGCATCCACGGCCTCCTGCCCGTTCTCGGCCATGGTCACCCGCGTCACGCCTAGGTTACCGAGCATCTTCTTGAGCAGACCGCGGTTGAATGCGTTGTCCTCCACGGCCAGCACCCGGACGTCGGCGTAGGCCCCTTCCCCGGCCACGTCCTGCGACAGCCCCTGCACACGAGGCATGGCGCGGGCGGGGACGTCCAAGGGCAGGACGAAGGAGAAGGTGCTGCCCTGACCGGGGAGGCTGCGCACGGAGATCCCGGCGCCTCCGAGCAGGCGGACCAGGTTGTTGGCGATGGTCAGCCCCAGCCCCGTCCCGCCGTACTGCCGGGTCAGGGAGCCGTCGACCTGCTCGAAGGACGTGAATATGTCCTTCTGGCGGTCGGCCGAAATCCCGATGCCCGTGTCGCGCACGAAAAAGTGCACGCCGGCCCGGCCGCCCCGCACCGGTTCGGCGCTGACCGTGATCTCCACGCTGCCCCTCTCGGTGAACTTGACGGCGTTGCCGACGAGGTTGACCAGGACCTGCACGAGCCGCCCCGGGTCCGTGCGCACGGTCGCGGGCAGCCCCGTCGTGGTCAGCCGCAGTTCCAGGCCCTTCTGGTGGGCCTGCTCGCCGAACATGGTCCGCAGGCGTTCGAGCATGGCCGCGAGGTCCACGTCCTCGGGCACGATGCGCATCATGCCGGCCTCGATCTTGGAGAAGTCGAGGATGTCGTTGATGATGACCAGCAGGCTTTCGGCGCAGACCCGGATGCTCTGCACGCACTCTGCCTGTCCCGGGTCCAGGGCGGTGTGGGAGAGCAGCTCGCCGTGGCCGACGATGGCGTTCATGGGCGTGCGGATCTCGTGGCTCATGTTGGCCAGGAACATGCTCTTGGCCTGGGAGGCCGCCTCGGCTCTGCGCCGGGCGTCGATGATCTCCGTGACTTCGATGACGCTGACGATCATGCCGCCGAAGGCGTCCTTGCCCAGCACGGGCTGCATGCGCACCACCAGTGCCATGTCGCGGAAGGATTCGAGCTGGATCTCGCGCAGACGGGTCCGGGGGTCGCGCGTGAGGCTGCGCAGTCCCTCGTCGAGCTCGTCCTTGAGCACTCCGCCTGGAAAAAGGTCCCAGACCCTGGTTCCGAGTAGCCGACGCCTGTCCAGGCCGAGGATGCGGCAGAGGCTCGCGTTGACTTCTATCACGGCCCCTTCTTCGTCGCTCAGGGCCACGCCTTCGTCGATGCCGGCCAGAAGGGACTCCAGGCGCGACTTCTCCTGCAGCAGGGCGTTTTCGGCCTGCTTGCGTTGGGTCACGTCCATGAAGACCTCGAGGATGAGCGTCTCGCCCTTGAGGATGACGGGAATGGAACTCTTGATGACGTCGAGGGTCCGGCCTTGCATGGCGTGCATGCGCACCTCATGCTCGAACTCGACCCGGGGGCCGTGTTCTGATGCCTCCGCCTCCTCGCAGAACATGTCCCAGGGGATGCGCCGCTCGAAGAACCAGCCGGGCTCGATGTCGAGAAGGTTGGTGGCGGCGAGGTTCACGCGGCGGATGGCGCGGTCCTGGCCGAGGATGGCGATGCCCACGGGCAGGGCCTCCAGAATCCGCTCCATGCCGGCATTGGCCTCGACCACGGCTTCGGCGTCCCGGGCCCGCTCTTCCAGGAGCCCGCCCACGGCGGCCATGCTGCGCAGACACAGCCCGCTCAGGACCGTCAGCAGCAGCCCTCCCAGCGCGATGCGGGCCGCCAGCGCACGGTTGGCCCGCGTCTGATGATCGTCGATGTGCCCGGAAATGCTCTGGGCGATACTCCGCGAGAGGGCCTGCGCCGTGCCCTCGGCCTGGACGAAGAGGCTCTCGACACGCGCAACCGCGGCCGGGTCGTACGTCCCCGCCTTGCCCGCGCCCGCGGTCAGCTTGGTGCTCGCGTCCAGAATCCCCTGGACCATGGGCACGAGCGGCGAAGCCGTGGCCAGGAATTCGGGCGGCATGGGCTCGGACAGGACAATGGGAGCGGTTTCGGCCGCATCCCCCTTCACGCGCAGTTCCCCGCCCTGGTGCATGAGGACCAGAAGTCCCTTGGCCCGCAGGAGCCTCCTGTCCGCCTCGGCGGCAAGATCCGCGGCATCGGAAGCGTCGTTCTCCCCCGCCAGCCTGGAAATGGCCAGGCGCGCGGCCCCGAGATCGAAACGAAGACTCTGCACCAGTTCCAGATGGCGCTGATCGGTGCGCAGCAACTGCTGATGCTCATCGATGCTCAGGAAACGGTACGCTTCGATGCCCATCAGCGCGACGGCTCCCATGACCATGCAGACCAGCATGACCAGCAGGCGCTTCTGATCGGGATGCCTCCAGCGGAGGGCAAGAGCGCTCTTCATAGGGCCCTGGCCAGGATGAAGACATCCACCTTCGCGGCCCCGGCCTCCAGACAGGCGCGGACGCAGGCCGTCATCGTGGCCCCGGTGGTCATGACGTCATCGACGATGAGGATGTGCCGCCCCCGGATTTCCGGGGAGGCGGCGAAGGCCCCGGCCACGTTGCCGCGCCGGGCGGCGCGGCCCAGGCTCGACTGGGTGCGCGTCTCGCGGGTCTTGACCAGGGCGCCCATCAGCGGCCGCAGGGACATGGCCCGGCCCAGCATGCGGGCCAGCTCCGCGCTCTGGTTGAATCCGCGGCGCAGCACATGGCCCGGCAGCATGGGCACGGGCACGATCACGTCCGGCCGGCCCAGCCCCCGCAACTCCCAGGCCTGACGGGTCAGTAACGACAGCAGGCGGCCCAGGCCATGCTCGTGGCCGAACTTGTGCCGATGCACCAGTTCCTTGAGGGGCCCGTCATAGGGGCCGAAAAAGGCCAGCCCCGACCAGGGCGGCGGGGACATGCGGCAGGTCAGGCAGAGGTAGGCGGGCGAGCAGGGATCGGCGTAGCAGGTGCCGCACAGCGGGCAGTGCCCGCCCCGGCGAGGCTCCAGCTTCGATGCGCATTCCGGGCACAGGGGATGGTCCCGCGGATCGTCCAGCACCACCGCGCAGAGCTGGCAGCGGCGGCCGGCAAGGCAGATCAGGGCGTCCAGGAAACGCCCGGCCGTGACAGCAAGGCAGCCTACCATCCGCTCCTCCCGGCCAGTTCGCGCACGGCCTGCATGGCTTCACGGCTCCTGGAGAAATCCCCGGCCTCGTCGATGCCGCGCAACAGGGCGGTTCCTTCCAGGCGGAAGTCCAGGGCATCCAGAAAATAGCGCAGAGTCGGCAGAATGCCGTCGAAAAGTTTCTCGCCGCGCGGACGCCCGGCAAGGAGCACGACATAGGCCGGACGTACGGAACCCGCGGCCCGACCGCCCTGCCTGGCCATGTACCGGCACTGGGCGCGGTCGATCCAGGCCTTGGCCTGGCTGGGGAGATGATAGAAGTAGACGGGCGCGGTCAGGACGAGCCCCGAGGCCCGATCGAGCCGCGCGAAGAGCTCTTCCGCCTCATCCTCGCCGCTCATGCGGCAGACGCCGTCGGCGGCGCAGGCCCCGCAGCCCGTACAGGGCTCGACATGGTGGTCCCGCAGGCGCAGGACATGGCTTTCGCCATGCAGGCAGCGCGCGAAGTAGTCAGCGGCCTGATCGCTGTTTCCGCCCCCGCGGGGGCTCAGGGACATGATGACGGGCAGGCTCATGAGCGGCGTTTGCGGACGAATTCCGCCCGCACGAATTCCCCGACGTTCTGCGTGGTCAGGGTCCAGTCGGTTTCGACGTAGAGCGCGTTCTCGAGCTGGGGAACGACGCCCGGGCTGACCCAGAACACCTGCCGGTCCGTGCGGCTGAAACGCAGATGCCAACTGGCATCGGAACCCACGTGTCAGCACCTGCCCCGGAAATCGTGTTCGCCTTCGAGGATCACGAGGCCTCCCTAACGGATGAACTCGGTGAAAAAGGGGTTGTTGAGCCGTTCCTGCCGCACCGTGGTCTCAGGGCCATGGCCGGGATAGATGACGGTGTCCTCGGGCAGGGTGAAGATCTTGGTGCGCACGGAGCGCATGAGCTCGCGCTCGGAGCTGCCGGGAAAATCGGTGCGGCCCACGGAACGGTAGAAGATCAGGTCGCCGACGAAGACGGCACCGATCGTTTCGAAATAGAAGGACAGGCTGCCGGGGCTGTGGCCGGGGGTGGCCAGAACGCGGCACGTGGTGCCCAGGAGGGGCAGCTCGCCCTCCTCCAGGGGGGTGATCTCGAAGGCAGGCGTGCGGGGGAACCCCATCATGCCGCCCCCGCCGAGCTCCGTCTGCATGAGATAGGCGTCCTTTGGGTTGGCCATGACCGTCACGCCCGCGGCCGCCACCAGATCGGCGTTGCCCTGGATGTGATCGAAGTGCAGGTGCGTGTTGAGAACGCTGTGCAGGGCGAGCTTTCTGGAGGAGAGAAAGGACAGGATCTCGTCGGCGTCCCCGCCCGGGTCGATGACCACGGCTTCGCGGTCGGAGTGCAGGACATAGCAGTTGGTATCCAGGGGCCCCAGGGGCATGGCGGTCACGTGAAGCATCGATTCCTCCGTCGGAAGTGGTGTCTTCCCGGGCTGTAGCCACCTTCGACCCAAAACACA
This sequence comes from Desulfomicrobium aestuarii, assembly GCF_055385525.1. Classification (NCBI taxonomy): domain Bacteria; kingdom Pseudomonadati; phylum Thermodesulfobacteriota; class Desulfovibrionia; order Desulfovibrionales; family Desulfomicrobiaceae; genus Desulfomicrobium; species Desulfomicrobium aestuarii. The sequence goes on along the minus strand of NZ_AP042427.1, from coordinate 3,809,579 downwards.
ATTCTCCTTTCTGGACAAGGGGTGCGGCATGAGGCAAAGGCTTCGGAAACACCCGGGGTCAATCATGAACACGGCCAGCACCGTCTCTCCCCTGCGCCGGCAGGACATCGTCGAATACGAGCCTCTGCTCAAAAGCTCCTTCAAGGAGCTCCTGTCCTTTTCCTCCTACAGCCTCATGTTCCCGGCCGTAAGCCCCGAGGAACTGGAACCGGACCCCGAGCACCCCTACGGCAGGGCAGTGCTGGAGGACGACCGCCTCCAGCTGCCCCTCATCCGCGGCGACAGGCTGCTGGCGGTCTTCGAGGCCCGCGGCGTGGACGCCGGCAAGACGGCCCAGGCCCTGCCCTACCTGCCGGTCATGGCCTCCCTGTGCCTGGAGCAGATCGGGCTCAGGAAACTCGCCATCACCGACCCCCTGACGGGCCTGGCCAACCGGCACTGCCTGCACGGGGCGCTGATGCGGGAGATCTCGGGCATACTCGGCTCCATCATGCCCGGCCCCGAGGCCGTGGCCGACGATTCCCTGCAGGGGCACAGCGCCTGCTTCGGGCTGATCATGATCGACCTGGACCGCTTCCGGCAGGTCAACGAAAGCTACGGGCACCTCTTCGGCGACCGCATCCTGAACCTCGCGGCCGAGGTGCTGCGCGACGCGTGCCCCAAGCAGGCCCTGGTCTGCCGACTGGACGGCGACTCCTTCGGCGTGCTCTGGCCCCAGGCCTCAAGGTCCAAGCTGCGCGAACTGGCGTCGAACCTCGGCGTCGAGATGTCCAAGGTCACGGCCCGCTTCGCCCCCCTGCGCGAGGACGTGTCCGTGTCGGCCAGCATCGGCTTCGTCAACTATCCCCAGGACCTCCAGGGCGCGCAGTTCCAGAAGGCCCCGGCCGAACAGGCCTGGCTGGTGCTGGAGAAGGCCGAGAAGGCCCTGAACACGGCCAAGGCCAGCGGGCGCGGGCAGGTCTATTCCTTCAACCAGATCCTGGCCCAGGGCGGCGTCGTGCTCGAGGTCATGCCCATGAACAGACTGATCATCAACCTCGGCCGCAGCGTGGACGCCCACGAGGGCCAGCGCTTCCTGGTCTGGTCGCGCAAGTTCAACGGACGCGAGACCATCGTCGGCGCCAGCGGGGACGTGGTCTTCGGGCACTACCCGCCCATGTACAAGGCCGAGGTCTCCCTGGTGGAAGTCCAGGACGAAATGGCCATCGCCGAAATCCTGGTCCAGAACGACCCGGACTGGGTGGTGGAGAAGGGGGACAAGCTGACGCTCCTGGACGAGCATTCTGGGCTGATGGAGCAGCGCGAAGCCCAGCCCGGCGCCCGCTCCCCGCAGAAGGACCTGCTGACCGGCCTCTACCCCTACCGCGATTTCCTGCAGACCTGGCAGACCGTGCGCAGCCAGTCCAAGACCTTTTCCATGCTGCTCATGCGTCTGGAATCGCCCCACGCCGAACGCACGCCCATGGATCAGATGAAGGAGGAGCAGTTCTTCCAGGCCCTGACCAACCGCGCCGAAGCCCTCTTCGGCCCGTCGGCCCTGGGCGGCCGCTACAGCATGAACTGCGTCGTCTACCACGTGCCGGACATGGAGCAGGCCGAATGCGCAAGGGCCGTGCGCGAACTCTTCGAGGGCGAGCGCTTCGCCGGGCTGGACAAGTCCGTAGGCATCGCGGGCTACCCCTTCCTGGACTTCACCCGTTCCGACATCCTGGACAACGCCCGCAAGGCCCTGGACCACGCCGCCCTGCTGCAGGACGAGAAGATCGCCTGCTTCGACTCCATCTCCCTGAACATCAGCGCCGACCGGCTCTTCGCCCAGGGCGAAGTCTACGACGCCATCGCAGAATACAAGAAGGCCCTCACGGCCGACGAAGGCAACCTCCTGGCCCGCAACTCCCTCGGCGTCTGCTACGCCCGCCTGAACAAGTACACCTCGGCCAGGGCCATCTTCCAGGACCTCGCGGCGAGCCATCCGGACCAGATCATGCCCCTCTACAATTTCGGCTGCGCCTGCCTCAAGGACGGAGACCCCGAAGCGGCGCGGCAGGCCTTCGAGCAGGTCCTGGCCGTCAAGCCCGACCACATCTACGCCCTCATCCGCCTGGGCCTCATGGCCGAGGAGGAAGGGGATTTCGAACGGGCCTGGGCCCTCTACGAGCAGGTCGGCACCGCCCCCGAAGGCGAAGGGCAGACACCGGCCAGCAGCCTGGCCCACCGCTACCTGGCCCGCCTGGCCTTCCGCCGCGACGACCGCGACACGGCGCGCGAGCTCCTCCACCAGGCCATCACCGCCAACCCACAGGACGCCCACTCCTTCCACCTGCTGGCCAAGATCTATCTCGAGCGCGGCGACGACCCGGAGATCGCCGAGTCCCTGGCCCGCCAGAGCGTGCACCTCAAACCCGACGCGCCGGCCTTCTGGGAAGTCCTCATCTCGGCCCTGGAGCAGCAGGGCAAGGCCGAGGAGGCCGGACAGACAAAAATTCGCGCCGCGGCCCAAACCGGTTGACAGCGCGTCCCTCTTTGCCCTAAAGGGGCTTCTCACGAGCGATCCCCGGTAGCTCAGTTGGCAGAGCAGGTGGCTGTTAACCACCCTGTCGGCAGTTCAAATCTGTCCCGGGGAGCCAGAATTTCCAAGGCCCTTCACATCGAAGGGCCTTTTCTTTTTCCGCCCCCCTTCTTTTCCCCAATCTTCGACACAACCTGACTCCAAGGCGCAGGTCTTCGGCCGGGTGCCGTCCGTGCGGCGTCGGCTGTCCGACTGCGCCAGGCATCGTCGGGAGAACCGTTGCCCTCGCCCGAAGCGCGGTTTCCGGCCGTGCACGCAACGGTTATCCCCTACGAGGCCGGCAAAGGAGTTCCGACGCCGCACGGACGGCACCCGGCCGAAGACCCCACCGCCCTGAACCTATACTCGACGACCTAATTTATTGCGCATAACTTCCGGAGAACTTCGCTGCCATGACGCCATCGGTCGAACACACCCTCAACGGCACTGATCACATCCTCCAGTTTGGGGAAGTATCGGTTATGAGTAGCTTTTCTTCTCGTGATATTCCAAACCCGCTCAATGGGATTGAGTTCAGGGCTGTAGGGCGGCATGAACTCCAACGCAAATCTCTTATGGCAAGCCAATCTCCATTCAGCATGAAGCTGCGCATGGTGGTATCTGACGTTGTCGACGATCAGCACAACCCGCCTGCCCGAGTGAGAGCTGATTTGGCGCAAGTATTTGAGAAAGCCGAAAAATGTCTCTCCGTTGAACTTGTCTGCTTCTCGGCGATAGACGAACTTGCCATCTCTGATTCTCACTGCTCCGAAATATCCCACGCTCTTTCTTGTCGGATGATGGAGTACAACAGGGTCTTTCACATCTTTCGGAATCCACATGCGGCACCTGGATCCATGCTGTTCGAACCTGACCTCGTCCAAGGCCCAGATATCGATCCGTTTATTCTTCAGAAATCTCAGCAGTTTTTTTATATTCCGCCTGCTGGGCGGGATCAGCGTGCGCAATTTTCGGTCGAGGCTTGCGGAATCGAAAACCGAGTTGCCGGAAAAGGCGCTGACACTGTCGAACTCCCAGGGAGACGTCCCATTGGTCCTGAATGAAACACGAAAGGGTTTTTCCATCCCAAAGGCCTTGCAATCCGAATTCGGCTGGATCTTTTCGCAGGGCCGTCTCAATTGCAGCGAGTTGCTCTTTGGTCAGTCTACGGGGGCGCCCGGGCCGCTCTCCATCGACCAAACCTGCAAAACCCTCATTTTCAAACCTGTTGACCCAGTACGCGACTGTCCGGGGTGCATCGCCCAACATCTTTCCAGCCTCCCTGCAACTCAGTCCCTGCGCGACGAGAAGCATAGCGTGGAGGCGATGATCGTAGCGGGCTTCCTCGGTACGGCGAATTTCGTCCTGGATGGCCATAATCATGTCTTCGGCATCGGTGATTGTGAGTACTTTCATGGATCCACGATGCCATGATTTTATCAAGTGCGCAATTAATTATGTCGTCACGTATAGCCCCAATCTGCATTCTCTTCTTGCCTTTTCCCCTCCAACCGGTTCAAAATGCATTCTCATGAATTCCCCCACCAGCAAGAAGCCCCGGCCATCCTCCCGCCCGTCCGATCACGGCCGCATCGTGGCCGAGCCGTCCTCATGCCTGGACACGCTGCAGCTCGAACGCCTGGAACGGGAGTTCAGGACATGGGCCGAAGGAACGCCGCGCGCCGACGTGGCCCTGTCCCGCAGGCGCATCCTGCTCATCTTCCTGCTCATCCGCCATACCGGGGCCAAACTGCACGAGGTCCTGACGCTGAACCCCGTCCGCGACATAGACCATGCCGCCCTGACAATGGCTTTCGGCCGCGACGCACAGGGCGGCGAGCCGCGGACGGTGCCGCTATCCGAAACCCTGTCGCGGGAAATCAAGGCGCTGCTGGACGACGAGACCTTCCTTCACAGCGCAGGGCAGACCCTCAGCGTGGACCCGGCCTTCGTGCGCCGCAAGTTCTACGAACGGGCCCAGGCCTGCGGTTTCCCCAAGCAACTGGGCAGCCCGGAAGCCATCCGCAAGTCCCGCGGGGTTGAGTTGATGCAGTCCAACATGCCCCTGCCGGCGGTACAGAAGTATCTGGGTCACTCCACGCCAAACCTGACCTCGTCCTACGTCTCGTTCTCCGAAGACGACATCCAGGCCGTGACGTCCACGTTCCTGCAGCGCGAAAGCGCCCGCAAGACCAGCGCCCGCAACGCCTTCTTCGGCCGCGTCGGCCGCATCCTGCCGGCCGACCTGCAGGCAGTGGTGGAACTGGTCACTCCCGGCGGGCATACCATCTCGTCCATCATCACCCTGGACAGCCTGAACCGCATGGGCCTCAAGGAGGGCCGTCTGGCGACCATCGAGGTCAAGGCGCCCTGGGTGCATCTGTACCCATCCGAAGCGGAGCCTCTCTGCTCGGCCGAAAACCGCTTCCTCGGCCGCATCGTCCGCCTGACCCGCGGACGGATCAACACCGAATGCGTCCTGCGCATCGACGCCGAGACCGAGCTGTGCGCCATCGGGACCAACGAGAGCCTCGACCGCCTCGGGCTGCGCGAAGGCGCCGCGGCCTGGGCCGTGTTCGGCGCGTACGCCACCATCCTGCGCGTCGACTAGATCCTTCCACAACGCATTGCTCTCCACAGGAGACGGGCATGGATGCAACACGGCAAAGGGAAAGCGTCATCGAGGACAACGCACGCGAGTACGGCGCCCTCTACAACTACATGAACTGGATCGATGCCGACCGCGCCGCCGAGGCCCGGCAGCGGCGGGACGATCTGCTCGCACGGCCCGGCGTGCGCCTGTCCTGCCTGGGCACCAAGATCCATCACGGGCCCCTGTCTCCCGGTTGCCGTCAGTGCGCGGACAAGGCGTGGTCATGCCTGTTCATAAGCGGCCGCTGCAACGGCCGATGCTTCTACTGCCCCACGCCTCAGAACAACGACGACCCGCCCATGTCTGGAACCGTGCCTTTCCGGCGCGCCGGGGATTTCGCGGCCTTCGTCAGGCTGTTTGGGTTCGGCGGAGCGAGCGTCAGCGGCGGCGAACCGTTCCTGGATTTCGAACGCAGCCTCGAATACGTCCGCGCCTTGCGCGCGACCTGCGGCCCCGGCCTGCACATCTGGCTCTACACCAACGGCATCCTGGCCACCGCGGAGAAGCTCGCCAGGCTCGCCCTGGCGGGCCTGGACGAAATCCGCTTCGACATAGGGGCCACGGACTACTCCCTCGACGCGGTCCGTCTGGCCAGGGGCGTCGTGCCCACGGTGACCGTGGAAATCCCGGCCGTTCCCGAGGAATTGCAACGCCTGCGGACGCTGCTGCCAAAGATGTGGGAGGCCGGGGCCTCCCACCTGAACCTGCATCAGCTCCGTCTCACCCCGCACAACGCGCGCCATCTGCTGGAACGCGACTACACCTTCGTGCATGGCCCCAAGGTCACGGTGCTCGAGTCGGAACTGTGCGCCCTGGAACTGGTGGCGCATGCCGCGGAGCAGGACCTGCCCCTGGCCGTCAACTACTGCTCCTTTGCCTACAAGAACCGTTTTCAGGCCGCAGCCGCCCGCGAGCGTTTCGGTTCGTGGCTGCTGGAGAACGGCGAGGAGTTGACCGCAAGCGGCCATATCCGGACGGTCGAGACGCAGGATTCCCCGCATTCCCCCTGGAGGGCCACGCCGCTGTCCGCTGTCGCGGCCGCGGACGCGGCGCTGCGGGTTGGCTACGACGCCGCGTTCCTGCGCCCCGCAGCCGCCCCCGGACACGCCCACCGCATCGTTCCCGTCACGGAGGGCTTCGACGTCGTGCTGGAACGCCACTGCGTCCAGGAACCGCGCCCCATCACCCTGGACGGATTGCGTCACAAGCGGCAGCCCCCCGTTGCGGACCCCGCGCTGCCGGGACGCTACCCGCCCCTGCTTGACGCATCTTTCGAATGGCTCACGCCCGGGCTCGGGGTGTACTTTTAACATGCAATACTTACTCAAAAAGAGTCTTCACCAACGCAAGGAGGACGCCATGTTCGCCCGAAAACTTAAAAGATGTGTTCTGTTTTTGCCGATGCTGGCCCTGCTGGCCCTGCTGGCCGGATGCGCGTCTACGCCCTTCGCCGACCGCTACGGACCGGGGGCCGCGGAAGTCGTCTTGTGGGGATCAGAATCGATACCCATCGGACCCGAGTGGCGCTTCATCGGCGAAGAGCAGGTCTCTGTCCGCGGCAAGATCAGGGACACCGCTCTGACTCCGGTCGACTTCGTCCAGACACTGGTCTTCGTGCAGGAGGGGGAAGGGCCGGCCTCGATCCTGCTGCTGTCGAGAGTCATCAAAACAGCCGGAAGAGAGGTCTTCGTCTTCCTCGGCGGCGGCAAGACGGAACTCGGCGGCCGCGAATACCGCGAAAGCCTGTACTACCTGTCGTCCTCGACCACCGACCCTGAATACAAGCGCTACCTGGCGAAGGTCTCCGACGCGGGGGCCACGCTCGCATCGAGCTACCGGGTCCGGGTGTTGGACAGGCTGCCCGTGGATACGGTCCTGACTCGTGTCATGGAACTGACTCCCGGAGAGGGGGCGTCGCAGCTGCCGCCCTTCGCGAGAATGTATCCACAGGAACGCCTCGACCCGATCATTCGGGGGTTCCGTTGAGCGGAAGAAGGGGCTGACGGCAAAAAGAGAATGCCCTCCGTGTTGACAGCCGCGCCCCCTTTCCCTAAAAGCGCCTTCTGGCCGACGTTCCCCGGTAGCTCAGTTGGCAGAGCAGGTGGCTGTTAACCACCCTGTCGGCAGTTCAAATCTGTCCCGGGGAGCCAGAAGATTTCACGCCGCAGGCGACAAAAAAACCCCTTGTTTCCAAGGGGTTTTTTTGTTTTCCGCGAACGGGAATGCGGCAGGCCCGGCTACTTGCGGCCGGCTTGGGCCTTGCGAGCCTCCACGTAGTGCGCCGCGGCCAGGGCCGCGACGCAGCCGTCGGCCGCGGCCAGGACGATCTGGTTGGCGTACTTCTGCCGCAGGTCGCCCACGGCGAAGATGCCGGGCAGGCTCGTTTCGCACTTCTCGTCGGTGACGACATACCCCGCGGCGTTCATCTTCACCCCTGCCGGCACCAGCATGTTGTTGGGCCTGAACCCGACGAAGATGAAGACGCCGTCGGTGTCGATGTCGCGGGTTTCCCCGGTTTCCACATGCTGGACGGTCACGCCGGTCACGCCCTGGTCGTCGGCCGCGATGTTCGTCAGCACGGAGCTCAGGACCAGGGTGATGCGTGGCTCGGCGAGGACGCGCTGCTGCAGGATGCGGCTGCCGCGAAACTCTTCCCTGCGGTGCACGAGGTAGACCTTGCTGCAGATCTTGGAGAGGTACAGGGCGTCCTCCAGAGCCGTGTCGCCGCCGCCGACGACGATGACGGTCTTGCCGCGAAAGAAGAAGCCGTCGCACGTCGCGCAGTAGGACACGCCCTTGCCGTACTGCTCCATCTCGCCGGGCACGCCCAGCTTCCGGGCCGAGCCGCCGGCGGCCAGGATCACGGCGTGGGTGTTCAGGCGCGTGCCGTCGGCCAGCACCACTTCATGGAAGTCCACTCCGGGCTCCACACGGGCCACCTCGTTCTCCCGAATCTCCAGATTGTACCGCTTGGCGTGGTTCAGAAACTTCTCGCACAGCTCGAAGCCCCCGACCTCCTCGATGCCGGGGTAGTTCTCCACGTCCTTGGTCAGGGCGATCTGCCCGCCGGGCATGCCTTTCTCCACCAGCACGGCGTGCATGGCCGCGCGCATGGCGTAGATGCCCGCCGAGAGGCCCGCCGGCCCGCCGCCGACGATGACCAGATCGTACATGTTGTTTTCCAAGACTGTCTCCTTCCGGGCACGGGCCCGCTCAATCCTTCTTGTTGTTGTCGTCCTTGCCGAACTGGGCCATGGCCTGGGCAAGATTCTTCAGGCGCTCGTCCACCAGGGCGTAGATGGTGCCCTTGGGATAGCTTCCGTCCTTTTTCCGTATCCCGGCCTTCTTGCCGGTCAGTATCTCGATGCCCTGCTCGATGGTGCCCACGGACCAGATGTGGAACGTCCCCCCGCGCACGGCGTCCACGACCTCGGGCTTGAGCATGAGGTCCTTGACGTTTGCCTTGGGGATGATGACGCCCTGCTCGCCGTTCAGCCCGCGCGCCTTGCAGCAGGCGAAGAACCCTTCGATCTTGTGGTTGACCCCGCCGATGGCCTGCACCTCGCCGTTCTGGTTGACGGAGCCCGTCACCGCGACGCCCTGCTTGATGGGCACGCCCGAAAGGCTCGACAGCAGGGCGTACATCTCCGTGGACGAGGCGCTGTCGCCGTCCACCCCGGAATAGCTCTGCTCGAAGGCGATGGACGCGCTCATGGCCAGGGGCTTGTCCTGGGCGAACATCTTGCGCAGGTAGCCCCCGAGGATGAGCACGCCCTTGTTGTGGGTGCTGCCCGAGAGGTCGGCCTCGCGCTCGATGTTGATGATGCCGGCCTTGCCCATGGACGTGGCCACGGTGATGCGGCTGGGCTTGCCGAACATGATGTCGCCCATGCTGTACACGGCCAGGCCGTTGATCTGGCCGACCTTGGCGCCGTCCGTGTCGATCATGATGGACCCGCGGTCGATCATGTCCTGGATCTTTTCCTCGATGAGGCTGGAGCGGTGGATGCGGGCCTCGACGGCCTGCGCCACGTCATCCCTCTCCACCATGTCCCGGCCGGCCTGCTGGGCGAAATACTCGGCCTCCATGAGCAGATCCGTCAGCTTGGGAAAGGTGGCGGCCATCTTCTCCTGCCGCCCACCCATGCGCACGGCCTCCTCCACCAGGGCCGCAACGGCCGTGCGGTCGAAGGGTCGCAGGCCGTGCTCGGCGCAGCGGGCGCGGACGAAACGGGCGAACTGGCTCACGGCCTCGCCGGTGTTGTCCATGGTCGTGTCGAAGTCCGCCCGGACCTTGAAGATCTTGGGCACGTCATCGTCGTAGTGCTGGAGCAGGTGGTACATGTAGGTGTCGGCCAGGACGATGACCTTGATGTCCATCTCGATGGGCTCGGGCTTCATGGACGAGGTGGTGAACAGATAGAAGGGGTCGTAGGTCTGGATCTCCATCTTGCGGCTCTTCAGGGCGCGCTTGAGGGACTGCCAGACGCCCGGTTCCATGATGGCGTCCAGGAGGTTCAGCACCAGATAGCCGCCGTTGGCGCGCACGAAGGAGCCGGCCTTGATGCGCGAAAAGTCCGTGCGCCAGACGCCGCTGCGGTCCACGATGCGTTCGATGCTGCCGAACAGGTTGCGGTAGGTCGGGTATTCCTCGATGATGACCGGCGGCCCCTGCTGCTCGGAGTTGTCCACCAGCACGTTGACCGTGTACTGCTCGAAGGGATCGCCCACGGGCATGTGCGGGGGCTGTTCCTGGGCGAAGAAGATGGCGATGTTCTCGACCATGTTGTCGATCATGTGCTGAAAGTACTCGTTCAGCTCCTCGCAGGCGAAATCCTCGCGCAGGGGGGCGATGAGGTCGTCGGCCAGGTTCGAGAACATGGTCTTGTCGGCCTGCCGGTTCTTCTCCTGAATTTCCTTCTGGAGCTGGCGGACCTGCAGGAAGATGGAATCGATCTCGCTCTTGATCTCGGAATGCTTGGCCTTGATGCGCTCGAACTCGTCGCGGGGGAAGCGGCCCTTGTCGACCATCTGTTCGAGCTTGAGGACCGGGGTGGGTTCACCGTCGACGACGGGCATGACCTCGGGCGGCTGCCCCTGGCGCCCCTGGAAGGTGACCAGGGCGAAGCCGGCCTCCTTGACCTGCTTTTCGAGATTCATGAAGAAGCTCGCGGTCTTCTTCTCGTAGGCCTCGTTGATCTCGTTCTTGCGGGCGAGATATTCCGGGCTCTCGAAGAGCTTGGGAACCTCTTTCCTCAGCTCGTCCACCAGCCCCTGCATGCTCTTCTTCAGACGCGCGCCCTGCCCCTGTCCCAGACGCACCAGGATGGGGGCTTCGGGGTCCTTGAAGTTGTTCAGGTAGCACAGGTCGCCGGGCACCTTGCCGCCCTGGACGGCCAGGGCCAGGACCTTCTTCACGGCGTCCATGCGGCCGGAGCCCGGAGCGCCGGTGACCAGAATGTTGAAGCCCGGACGACGCACCCCGATGCCGAAACGCAGGGCTTCGACGCCCCGGTCCTGGCCGAGGATCTCGTCCAGGGGTTCGAGTTCGTCCGTGGTGGCGAAAGGCAGGGTGGAGATGTCGAGGGTCCACCGCAGTTCTTCGGGAGTCAGTCGTAAGGATTCACTCATGCCTACCTCGCTCGTTGTTGTGCTCGTTCGCCCGCATCCGCACCGACGTGCGGCCCGCGAGCCTGGGCAGGACGATCCTGAGCATTCCGCCCGCGTAGCTGGCGGTCACATGGTCCGCGTCCACGGCCGAGGAAAGCCGCACGGAGCTGGCGAACCCCTGCCGGGAAATATACAGGCTCCCCGCGTCCCGGTCCTCCTCAACCCTTTCCCCGGAAATGGACAGCCGGTTCCCGGACACCGAGACCTTGATGGAGCGCGGGTCGAGGTTGGGGACGAGGGCCGTGACCACGATGGCGTCGCCTTCGCTGACCACGCGCACATCGGGCTCGCAGCGCAGCAGCCGAAGATCCAGGGGGCTGCAGAAGTCCCGCACGAGGGAGTCGAAGAGCTCCTCCATGTCCTGTCGGAGCTTCCCGAGTTCGGCGCGGTGCCACAAATGCAGATCGGACATATCGCCTCCGCCGCAAAACGTGAAAAACCGTCAAAGGCCGGAGAAAAAGGTCCCGAAGGAAATGTTCCCGGCGTCGCCAAGACAATGAATATCACTCCGGGCGCCCCTGCGGTCAAGTCCGTGTTCGAGGTCGGCGCGCAGGGCCGGCAGCCCCGCCTGACGCTGGGCGTGGTCGAAATCGACGATGAGCAGGCGGGCGTGCGGGTGGACGTGCAGGGATCCGGGCAGGCGGTAACGCCGTGCGTGGCGGGTGTCGAGGGCGGCGCCGCGCTCCAGGAGCCCGCGGATCCAGACGGAGGCCGCCGCCTGGTCCGCGAGCCGGCCGTCCATCTCGCGCATCCGCCAGACGATGCCCCCGCGCCCCTTCAGGCGCAGGTCTCCGTCAGCGTAGCGCCGCATCAGGAAAAAAACGGCTGTGCCCTGCGGGGACAGGGCCACGAGGTCGACCCGGCCAGCGGCAAAGGGGGCGTCAACGGCCAGAACACAGGAGTGGCGGAGAAAGAGGCGGTCCAGAATGGCCTGCCGGCGGTCCGCATGGCGGCAGGCGCGGCGGCGGACATGATCGTAGTGTTCGGCCAGCTCGGACAGGGTCCGGACCGAGCGCGCGCAGGCCGCGTCATCCCCGAGAACGGCCCGCCCTCCCGGATGGGCCAGCAGGAGATGCTCGGACTCGATGCGGCATTGCGGCTCGCCGTCGCGCAGCCCGATCTCGACGAAAGCGTTCCCGTGCAGCCGCACGGCGACCCCGGACTCGTCGACTCTGGGAATTGCTTCCGAATCAGTCACGACCTTCGACCACCAGCCGCTCTCGTCACGCCGCAGTTCGTTCAAGCGCAGACACAGTTCGAACCAGCGCGGACGGTCCGGCGCTTCCTGCGAAGAGAGGTATTGCGACATCCGGTCTGGCACGTCGTTCATCCTGGGGGTTGAAGGGGTCAGGGCGGCATCTCGCCTTTCGGCCACGAAGTCAGCGCACCGGCAAACACTCCACCGCTTCCGGGCTGATCTCCGCCAGAACCATGTCGCCGATCTCCAGCCTCGCCGCCTTGAAGTCCGCCACACGCATCTGCACATGCAAAGGATACCCGAGCTCAACGCTCAAGGAAACCATGTCCCCCTCGAGACGCACCTTGGACAGCGGCCCTCGGTTAGGCCCGGTATCCGAGGGTTTGCCCAGCCGCACGCCTTCCGGGTCGATGGAGACCTGCACCCTGCCTGCCTCGCATGCCGACACCGGAACCCGGAAGCCCTCTGCGATCCGGCACCACTTCCGGCCGTCCTCGACCGTCACGAGACCGGCGTAGGAATTCGTCCGCGCGCGCGTAACCAGCTTGCCGTCATCGAGATAGATGAACTCGGGACACAAGGCCTTGGCCTGGGAACGATTGTGGGTGCACAGCACGAGGGTGGTATCCCCCCGGTCGCGCAGTTCGGCCACAATCTGCTCGATGAGGACCCTGTTCTGGGTATCCACGCTTGCGGTGGGCTCGTCGAGCAGCAGCACCTTTGGGCGGCTGGCCAGAGCCCGGGCTATGGCCACGCGCTGGGTCTCTCCTCCTGACAGGCGCGGGGCGTAGGCTTCGGCCAGATGCCCGAGACCGACCAGTTCCAGGGCCTCGGCCACCAGCACGGCCCGCCGCTCGCGGTCCACCCCGCGCACAGCCAGCCCGTAGCCGACGTTCTCGCGCACGCTGCGGCTGAACATGACCGGATGCTGCTCGACCAGTCCGACATCGCGCCGCAAAACACGCAGGCTGGGCTCGTTCCAGGATACGGGACGCCCTTCGAAATGCACGTCCCCCGCATGGGGGGCGTTCAGAAATGCCAGGATGGACAGCAGCGTGGATTTTCCGGCCCCGTTGGGCCCCTGCAGCGCGTAGGTCCGTCCCTGCTCGATGTACAGCCCGGCCAAGTCGAGCACTGTCCGGCCGTCATGGGATACGCGCACGTTCCGCAGATCGTAGAGGCTCATCGGCGCGTCCTCCCCTGCACATACCCCAGCAGCATGTTCACGCCCAGACTGATGGCCAGCAGCACGAGCCCCAGAGCCAGGGCCAGCACGAATTCGCCCTTGTCGTATTCGAGGGCCATGGCCGTCGTCATGGTACGGGTAAAGCCCTTGGCGTTGCCGCCGAGCATCATGGAAATGCCGATCTCGGATATGACCCTCCCGAATGCGGCGACAACAGCTGCCATGATGCTGAACCGCGCCTCGTGCAGGATGACCATGGCCGCCTGCCACCCCGAAGCCCCGAGGGTAAGCGCCGTGCGGCGGTAACGTTCGTCTATGCGGCTCACCGCTGCGATGGTGAAGGCGATGACGATGGGTGTGATGAGGATGATTTGCCCCACTATCATGGCTTTCTGCGTGTACAGCCAGCCCAATGCTCCGAATACGCCCCTGCGGGAAAGGACGGAATAGACGAGCAGTCCGATGACTACGGTGGGCAGCGCCAGCATGGTGTTGAAAAACGTGATGCACGTCTGCCTGCCGCGAAACCGTCCGATGCCGATGGCAAACCCGGCCGGCACCCCGAGAATGCATGCGGCCAGGGTGGACCAGACGCTGACATTCAAGGACACGCCGACAATGTGCAGCAATTCGTCGTTGAAACCGATCACCATCATCAGCGCTGCGTGAAGACTGTCCCAGAAAAACATGAAGAGACTCCGAGATGAAATAAAATAAGAGGCCCACTGCAACAGCAGGCCCCGTCATCACCGAAGACCTGATTCTGCGGCAGATATCCTGGGCCCCTGCGGCCTACTTCGCGTCGGGGAAGAAGAGCTGCTTGTCAAGCAGCTTGTAGTCGCCGATGACCTTCTGCCCGCGTTCGGAAACCAGCCATTTGGCGAAAGTGTCCGCCAGATCGAAGCGCACGTGGGGGTGCTTGGCCGGGTTGACCGGGATGACGCCGTAGGGGTTGAAGAGCGTCTTGTCGCCTTCGCTGACGGGTTCGAGCTGCAGGCCCTCGGCGCGGCCGAACTTGTACTGGACGTAGGTCCCGCGGTCCGTGATGGTATAGCCCTGCTTTTCCTCGGCAAAGGTCAGGGTCTTGCCCATGCCCTGTCCGATGGACATGTAGCCCTTCATGCCTTCTGGATGCACGGCCGTGAACTTCACGTCCTTGTCCTTGGCCTTGAAGACCGTTTCCTCGTCCTCCAGGGGCAGCCCCGCGGCCTTCCAGAGCTCCTGCTCCTTGGCGTGGGTGCCGCTGTCGTCGCCGCGGGAAACGAAGACCGCCTCGGACAGGGCGATCTTCTTCATGGCGACCGCCGCGTCGAGGCCCTTGGCCTTGGCCGGGTCGCTGGCCGGGCCGATCAGCAGGAAGTCGTTGTACATGACGTAGTAGCGCTTGGTGCCGAAGCCGTCGGCCACGAACTTCTCCTCGCGGGCCGGGTCGTGCACGAAGATGACATCCACGTTGCCGTCGACGCCGTCCTTGATGGCCGCGCCGGTTCCCTTGGCCACGACCTGGACGTCGATGCCCGTGTCCTTCTTGAACTCGGGCAGAAGCGCCTCAAGGAGCCCCGAAGACTCTGTGCTGGTGGTGGTGGACATCTTCAGCACCTTGTCCTGGGCCATGGCCGTGACGGGCAGCAGCAACAACGCGAATACCAAGAGCAATTTCTTCATGCTTCCTCCAGATATGTAAAGATTGACACACGACTTTGCGTATAAGTCAATCTTGACACAAGAACAAGCATGAAGGGGGCCGGCACGTCACCTGAGTGTCGTTTCCACGGACGGCTGGACGGAAGCCGACCTGGTTTCGGCCTTTTGTTGGTGGGCATACGGCAGGGAAAAGTCCGAAGAGGCCAGGGCGATGCCGTCGCTGGCCCGCAGGACACGCGCGTTGACGTACATCTGGCGCCCCACGACCGTGTACGTCCCGACCAGGACGGAATATGCTGCGGAGTCGGTGTTGATCTCCGCGATGTCGCGGGACAGGGCCATGACGCCGCCGGATGGATCCACGCGCAACTGATCCGAACGCAGCTGGATTTCCGTCACGGAGTAGCCGTGCTGGCTCAGCCGCGATGCGACCTGTTCCGACAGGAGCCGCCCGAGATCATTGGTGTTCTCCATGCTGCCCGAATCGACGAAGGACGCCGCGAGCATGGGATAGGACGCCACCGGGCCTCCCGAAAGCTGCGAGTGCAACTGGTCGCCCGCCTTGTAGGAAAAATCCAGCAGGCGCGGCTCGACAGGGCCCGAGGCCTTGCCGACGAAGGACGGCAGCTGGATGCAGCCGCAAAGAAACACACTCGCCAGAGCGATGAATATTCTGGACATGGTCGAACCCCCCGGAGAAAAATGCCGACTGACCGTTCCGAAGCATGCCTCGTGCCAAAGGCTGCCAGCCTAACCTTAAGTTTTCTTCGGCGCGGCCGATAACCTGATCATGGAAAGAACCGATTTCAAGGAGCAAATCATGCGCCTGACCGCCCTTTTCGCCCTGATGGCCGTAGTGTCCCTGGCCGCCTGCTCCCCGGCCGGCATCAACGGCGCGCAGTCCGACAGCTTTGCCACGGCCCAGGCCCCCCTGGCCTCCGGGTACCCGCTGTCCTCGCAGCCCAAAATGCAGGCCATGGCCCACTGGGACCGCCTGGCGGCCACAGTCGCCGGCAACTGCGCCAAGGCGCTGGATCACTTCCATCCCGATGGGGAACTCCGCGTCTACGTCGCCCCTGCGCAGGCCACCCCGTTCGGCAAATCCTACCGCGAGGCGCTGCTGACCCGCCTGGTGGACTACGGCGTACCGGTCTCCTTCACGCCGAACGGGGCCGCGGTTCTGGAAGTGGGCGTTGAGACGGTCACCCACCGCCGGACCCTCGCGCGGACCCGGTCGGGCCGCCTCCTCATCGCGGACCCGGACTTCGTGCAGGCCAAGGACGACAAGGGACGCTACCCGAAGGTCCCCATGGTGTCCGAAGAGAGCGGCCTTTTCGATCCGGATACTCCGCAGACGGAAATTCAGGTCACCTCAGCCCTCGTCCACAACGGCGGCTACCTGTACCGGGATTCGAGCATCTTCTATGTCGACGGCCGCGACATGGCCCACTACAAACTCGGCGCGCCGAGCGGCGACGTCGAGCTCAAACGCTATTCTCTGGTGAACAAATGACCCGCGCCATCCTGCTCTTCTGCGCCCTGCTCTGCGCCATCCCCGCCCCCGGCGCGGCCGGTTGCGGGGCCTCTCGCATCGAGGAACTCTGCACCGCTCTCGCCGACAGCCTGGCCGGGAACCTCCAGGTCCGCCTAGACCGTTCCTCCGCCATCATGACCGCCCCCTTCGCGGACCTGAACGACCTCAGGTCGACATCCCCCCTGGGGCGCATCCTGGCCGAGGAGACCGGCAACGCCTTCGCGCGTCACGGGTACCGCGTGGCCGACACCCGCGCCTTCATGCCGACGCCCTACAGCCTCAAGGAGAACGGGGAGACGGCCCTGTCCGGCAGCCCGGATCAGGCCGGCTCGACCTCGGGGCTGCAGACCGTGCTGACCGGCACATACACCCTGGCCGACGGCGGGGTGCGGGTCAGCGCGCGCATCGTGCAGACCGCGGACCACGTCGTCCTGGCATCGGCCTCGTGCCGCCTGCGCCTGACCGAGGAAGTCCGCCTCCTCATGGGGGCGGCCCCGTCCGCCGTCAAGGCCAAGACCCCGCCCGCCCCGCTCCTCGACCTGAAGCACAGGTCCGACGCCAAGCGCGTCCAGCAGGCCCTGGCCAGCCAAGGCCTCTACAAGGGCGGGATCGACGGCGTATGGGGCAAAAGATCCAAGGCCGCACTGGCCCGTTTCCGCGCCTCCCTGGGCCTGCCGGCCACCGCCCAGTGGGACCGGGGCACCCAGGACGCCCTGCTGCCTCCGTCCTGACACGCCAGCGCCCCGAAATCATACAAAAATACAATCGTCAGAAATTCACTTGACGAACAGACCATTCGCGCCTAATTGACCCTCGCTTCAAAACGACATTCACGAAATTTACCATATTTTCGAATACGAGGCTCATCATGCGCGAAATTACCGTCTTTCTGCACTCCCAGAAAATCAACCGCCCCGAACCGGTCATCTCCAAGGCCATCCTCCGGCTGGCCGCCGGGCTGCGCTCCGTCTTGAGCAGCCTGGGGCAGGGGAACCGGACGGCCCTGCGCTGACTCCCCCTCCCGGCGCCCCGGGACCAGGCCTGCAACGTCAAACGGCCGGACTGCACAAGCAGCCCGGCCGTTTTCTTTATGTTTCCCGCGAGGGCCTAGGCTCCGAAGCAGGAGGCCTGGGAGTATTCCACGCGGTCCTTGTACTCGGCCTGCTTGCCGCGGTTCCACATCTTGACCGGCCGGTAGTAGCCAACCACCCGGGTGTAGACCTCGGTCTCCTGGCCGCAGCGCGGACAGGTGGCCTGTTCGCCCGTGAGATAGCCATGGTCCTTGCAGATGGAGAAGGTCGGCGTGACGGAGATGTAGGGGATCTTGGTCTCGCTCAGGGCCTTGACGATGAAGCTCCGCAGGGCCTTGATGTCCGGCACGGACTCGCCCAGGAAGCTGTGGAACACAGTGCCGCCGGTGTACATGGGCTGCAGACGGTTCTGGTGCTCCAGGGCCGTGAAGATGTCCGTGGTGTGACCCACGGGCAGCAGGGTCGAGTTGGTGTAGTAGGGCACGCCGTTGCCCGAGGCATGGATGTCGGCGTAGAGCTTCTTGTCGATCTTGGCCAGGCGGTAGCTCGTCCCCTCGGCCGGCGTGGCTTCGAGGTTGTAGAGGTTGCCCGTCTCCTCCTGGAAGCGCGCCGTGATGGTCCGCAGATGGTCCAGGGTGCGGATCATGAGCCTGGTCCCGGCCTCGGTCTCGATGCCCTTGCCCAGGAGGTTGAGGCATGCCTCGTGGCCGCCCAGGATGCCGATGGTGCTGAAGTGGCCGCGAAAGCCGTTCTTGAGGTAGCGCCGGGAGAAGGGGAACATGCCCTTGTCCATGTTGTCAGCGACCATCTTGCGCTTGAACTCCAGGGAATCCTTGGCCAGGGCCGCGTACTCGCCGACCAGGTCCAGGAAGTCCTCCTCGCCCTGGGCCAGGTAGGCGAGCTTGGGCAGATTCACGGTGACCACGCCGATGGAGCCCGTCAGGTCTCCGGCGCCGAAAAGGCCGCCCGTGCGCTTGCGCAGTTCGCGCAGGTCCATCTGCAGACGGCAGCACATGGAGCGCACGTCCTCGGGCTTGAGATCGGAGTTGATGAAGTTCTGGAAGTACGGGGCCCCGTACTTGGCCGTGAGCTTGAGCAGCAGTTCGCCGACCTCGGACTCCCACGGGAAGTCGGGGGTCACGTTGTAGGTCGGGATGGGGAAGGAGAAGATGCGGCCGTGGTAGTCGCCCTTGAGCATGACTTCCAGGAAGGCGCGGTTGATCATCTCCATTTCCGCGCCGTATTCGCCGTAGGTGCTGTCCTGCAGCGCCCCTCCGATGATGACCGCCTCGGAGGCGATGTGCGCCGGCGGGGTCAGGTCGAAGGTCAGATTGGTGAAGGGGCTCTGCCCGCCCCAGCGCGAGGTCGTGTTCAGGTTGAAGACGAACTTCTGCATGGCCTGCTTGACCTCGTCGTAGTTCAGGCCGTCGTGGCGCACGAAGGGCGCGAGGTAGGTGTCGACGTTGTTGAAGGCCTGGGCGCCGGCCCACTCGTTCTGCAGCGTGCCCAGAAAGTTGACCATCTGGCCCAAGGCCGCGTCGAAGTGGCGCGAGGGGCCCGAGGAGCAGCGGCCTTCGAGATTGAAGCCCTCCAGCAGCAGGTCGCGCAGGGACCAGCCGGCGCAGTAGCCGGCCAGGCCGAAGGACAGGTCGTGAATGTGAAAATAGCCGTGCTCGTGGGCCTGCCTGATCTCCTCGGGGTATTTCTCCAGCGAGTAGCGGGCCTGGACCGAGCCCGAGAGGTGCAGCATGAGCCCCTGGAAGGAGTGGGCCATGTTGGCGTTCTCGCTCACGCGCCAGTCGGACTTGTTCAGGTAGCTGTCGATGGTCTCGGTCACGTCCAGGAACGTCTCGGTCTGGCTGCGGATCTGGCGACGCTTCTCGCGGTACACGATGTAGCGGCGTGCGACGTGATAGAGGCGGGACTCCATGAGCACCTGCTCGACGGTGTCCTGCACGAGCTCCTGCTCAGGATTGTCCATGCCGTCGAGCTTGGCCTCCACCTTCCCGGCCAGGCGTTTGGCAAGGAGGGGGTCCTTGATGCCGCTGGCGTTCAGGGATTTGAGGATGGCCTGGGCAATGCGGTCCACGGACCAGGATTCAATCCGTCCATCACGTTTCACAATCTGCTGGGGCATGAATACTCCGATCAAAAAATCTGGTTGAGGTTTTCAGGAAACGTCCACGGCACTTCGGGGCGGCACGAACTCCTGGAAGGACAGGGGCTGGTCCGCGGGCACCTGGGCTCTCGCCTCCTCCAAGTCGTCCGGAGAAAGAGCCGGAACCTTGGTGCAGCGAAAATAGATTCGCCCCGGATACTCGCCGGCCAGGTCGAAAACCCGCTCCAAGGACTGCCTGGCCCCTTGGGGCGTCATGGCGTGCCCGGTCAGCTCCGGGTACATCCGCCACGGTCCCTTGACGTCCACGGCCAGGGTCTGGACCAGGTTCTCCCTGAGCAGCTCGGCCAGGACATCGGGGGCGGACCCGTTGGAATCAAGCTTGACCGGGAGCCCCGTGGCCGCCAGGTCGACGAGCAGTTCCCGCAGGCCGTCCAGGCAGGTCGGTTCGCCTCCTGACACGGTGATCCCGTCCAGCCAGCGGCGACGCCTGCCGAGGTCGGCCAGCACCGTCGCCCTGTCCAGGGCGGGCAGTTTTTCCCAGGTCCAGGCCAGGGAGGCATTGTGACAGGTCGGGCAGCGCAGGTTGCAGCCGCCGGTGAAAAGCACGCAGGAAACCCTTCCGGGCCAGTCGCACAGACTCACCGGCTCCATGCCGCGCACGCGATCCCAGACCGGGCTCGTGTCCGTCATGTTCGCTCGAAGTGGATGGACGTTTCTTTCTGAATATCTCAACACCCTGCATCCGCGTGCAGAGGGTTAAGAGAAATGCTTCAGGCCGGTTTTCTGGCTCGCCCTCTCGGGCTTACAGTGGCGGGACCGCCCCGGATTCGCACCGGGTTCCCAAGCTCCTGAAGTGGATCAGCGGAACGGAGACAGTCTTAATCGATCCGTTTCGCTGCGGCAACCGAAACCTTTTCCACACGGCCTCCAAAGCATTGTGGAAGGGCTAACTAGATTTTGGAATCCACATGGTTGCGGCGCAAAAATTCTCTCCCGGCCAGCGGCAGCGCCACCGCGAATGCACAGGCCAGGGTGAGGAAGGTCGCCGGCAGCCCCTCGGCGTCGGCCAGCAGGCCCACCAGGGGGCCGGTCAGTACGAAGCCCAACCTGAACATCAGGCTGTGGAGAGAAAGGATACTCGCCCTGTTGCGGCGCTCGCTCAGGGCCTGCAGGCGGGAGCGCATGAGCGGGCCCTGCAGGCCGCGCATGGCCGTGAGCAGGTAGTAAAAGGCAAAGCTGCCCACGGCTGTGGAAAAGCCCAGACCGGCATAGGCGGCGACGATGAGCAGGAAGAAGAGCCCGTACATGCCCCGCATGCCGATGCTCCGCTGCACCCTGTGGCTGCCTGAGGCGGCCAGGGCCACGACAAGGTTGGCGCCGGCCCATGCCGGGCCGAACCAGCTCACGGGAACGCCGCAGGCCTGCATGTGGGGCTGGATGAGCCAGACCATGTAGAAGGAGGCGAGGCCCAGGAGCGTCCCGCTCAGGATCGTCGACCGGATGGCCGGGCTGGTGAAGGCCAGTCGGCACACGCCCAGGGCCTCTGCCAGATGGGAGGTGACATGCCTCCCGTCCTCCCCTGCCGGCTCGCGCAGGCTCAGGCACAAACCAAGGGCCACGGTCCAGACGGCGATCTGCGCCACAAAGGGCATGAGGGGCCACTGGGCGTACATGAAACCCGCCAGAAGCGCCCCGGTCGCCTCGCCACCCTGGGCCCAGCCGACCATGCGGCCGTCGCAGCGGGCGTAGAGATCCACCCTGTCGGCGGCACGCAGGCTTTCGAAGAGAAGCGCCGTGTCGGAGCCGCTGATGAAGGCGTAGCTCACCCCGAGCAGCAGCTCCGCCAGCAGGACGCCCCAGAAGGTCTCGGCCGCCAGATACCACCCCCAGCCCAGGAGCCCGAAGACGCAGGCCGTGATCAGGGCAAACCGGTACCCCAGCCTGTCGCTGACGTAGCCCGAAGGGTATTCCATGATGACGCTGGCCAGGGAGAAGAACACCTGCAGGGTCAGGATCTCGGTCAGCGACAGGCCGATCTCGTCCTTCCAGAAGAGC
The DNA here is from genome assembly GCF_055385525.1 of Desulfomicrobium aestuarii. NCBI lineage: Bacteria > Pseudomonadati > Thermodesulfobacteriota > Desulfovibrionia > Desulfovibrionales > Desulfomicrobiaceae > Desulfomicrobium > Desulfomicrobium aestuarii. The sequence continues at coordinate 3,787,941 of NZ_AP042427.1, read as the reverse complement.
GTGATCACGGCCATGGGGAAGAGCGTCATCTTCAGGGCCGCAAAGACATTGAGGGTCAGCAGCGTCCGTCGCAAACCTCGCTCGTCGGCCGTCACCGCCATCTCCCTGCACCTTCCGCAGGCAGGATGCGCAGCGTATTCACGACGGCCCTAGCCGCGCACCAGCGGACCGAAAAACATCCCCGTCTCGCGCGGCTTGCCCACAAGCTGGGGGATGGCCTGGTTCAGGCCGTGGATGACGGGCACGCACGCCGCGATGCTGCAAACGGTTACCGCCGCGCTGACGAGAAAGATCGTCCGTCCGTCCCCGGGGAAGGTGGCCAGGGTCCATGCGGCCAGGGGCTTGTTTACGAAGTGGTAGAAAACCCCGTTCATGGCCAGCAGGATCATGCCGTTGCGGCCCAGAAATGTCAGAAACGAAGACCTCTGCAGCGCCACGCCCAAGGCCAGGACCATGCACGTACCGGCGAGGGCCGTGAACGGGAACCACAGGAAATGTCCATGCCCGGAAAGAAGTATGATCACGGCCTGCAGATAGCGGAACGGCCCCTGGTTGAGGTCGAAGGTCAGGTGCACTGCCGCGGCCGAGACAAGAAATATGCCGACTGCCGTCCCGGGCCCGACCCTGTCCAGCACCCGTGTGCGTCCCAGGAGAACCCCGATGAGATAGAACGCGTACACGACCGGCACCTCGTGCAGAAGCCAGAAGCTCATGTTCTGCCCGAAAAAGAAATACCGCTCGTTGAGGGCGTACCCCCCTATGTAGCAGGCCGCAGCGGCCAGCAGGATGCGCCTGGGGGTGTCCAGCGCCCATCCGGCCAGACGGTGCACGCACTCCACGCTGACGAGGCAGGCCACGAACCACAGGGGGACGCAGAAAAGCGGAAAACCCATGGCCGTGGCCACGGTGGCCTGCAGGTAGCCGGCCGGCTTCGAGAGGTCGACGATGGGAAACCACCCCGGCAGAAACAGGGAGAAGAGCGCCAGGACTAGGCTGAAAAACAGGTACGGCACGATCCTGCCCGCCCAGGTCGAAGCCACGAAGGCCTTCGGCGGCGCGACGGCCGGACGCGCACCGCGGATCAGGCCGGACAGCACGAAGAAGAGGATCATGTGAAAGGAGTAGATCCATTTGTACTGCAGAGTCGCCGCTGGATTCTGCAGGTACATGGTCTGCTCGACGAAATGGCCGTAATAGACCAGCCCGAGCCCCAAGGCTCGTGCCGCGTCGACGGCGTCCAGGCGCCCTTCCCCGTAACGACTCATGACGGCTCCTCGCGCTGTGTTGCGGCCCGACACGGCGCCGGACCAAGTGCGAAGATGAGCACAACCGGCCGCCTTTTGTCACCAATAAAAAAGGCCCCCGAAGGGGCCTTTGTGCGGAGCGGGATGCGTCCTACTTGTTCAGCTTCACTTCCTGGGGGAAGATCGGCAGATACCTGTAGGAGATGCTCATGACCAGGAAGCCGTAGGCCACGATCATGCCGGACGTGGACCATTCGGCCCAGTTCGGAACGTAGGTCGTCCAGCGGTCGAAGGGCATGACCGGAATGGCCAGGGCCTGAACCGTGAAGACGAAGCGGTTGATGGTCACGCCGATGGCGGTCATGATCGCCGCGGTGTACATGAGAGCCGGACGCTCGCGCACCCAGGGGGTGATCAGCATCACGGCCGGGATGGCGCCGAACCAGAAGAGTTCGAGCCAGAGCAGAATCTTGCCGTAGCCGTACTCGCTGTTGAACATCTGGTCGAAGGTCAGACCCATGCCGGGCAGGATGCCCTTGGCCCAGGCGTAGGTATCGATGATCTTGAAGAAGATGTACACGCACAGGAGCAGACCGGAGATCTTGCCCATGAGCTTCTTGGTCTCGTAGCTGACCAGCTTGCGGCCGGTGATGGCTTCCATCAGGGCGGCGCAGAGCATGGTGAAGCCGGGACCGGAGGCGATGGCCGAGGAGATGAACAGGAAGAAGGTCCAGGGCCAGATGAAGAAGCCTTCGCGGAACACGAACGGACGGCCGAAGAGCACGCCGTACATGCCGCCCAGGGAACCCTGGTGGAAGAAGGACAGGAAAGTGCCGATGCCGGCGAAGAGCGGCATGTACACGTGGAAGTTGTGGGCCAGGTGATGGCAGAACCGGTTTTCGTTGATCTTGCGGTTCTCCAGGATGAGCGGAACGTACTCGATGATCAGCACCGTGCAGTAGCAGGTGATGCAGAAGATGACTTCCGTCAGCATCGAGTGGACGTTGGGGTGCCAGTAGCCGAACCAGGCCCGCAGGGGCTGGCCGATGTCCAGAACCAGGACGAGCATGGCGCCGGAGTAGCACAGGAAACCAACGATGACCGCCAAGTTGATGATGTTTTTGAGTTCGTCGATGCGGATGATGTACCGCAGGAAGCCGGAGAAAAAGGCGCCGGCGCCCAGGGCGATGACCGCGAGGTCAAAGGTGATCCACAGGCCGAACCCGAAGTAGTTGTCCAGTCCGGTCACGCCGATGCCGGTTCCCAGCACCTTGAACGCGCCGTATCCGCCCCAGGCGAGGAAGATGCTGATCACGCCCAACCAGGCCAGGAACTTCCCAACAGAACAACGTTCCACCCCTTCGGGCCAGTACGCTCTATCAGACATGTTCGCCTCCCTTCGCATTCTTCAGGTAGTTGTCCCCGAGTTTCCGCACCCACTCACGCTTGGAGTAGTAGTAGACCTGCGGGTCGGTGCCGAGCTTGGCCAGCAGGCGGAAGGCGTTCTCGGACGCGGCCAGCTTGCTGACTTCATGCTCGGGGTTGTTCAGGTCGCCGAACTTGATCGCGCCCGTGGGGCAGATCTCGGCGCAGGCCGGGATGTAGGCGTCCTCGGCCAGTTCCGTCGGGTCCTCGCCGTTCATGCGGGCCTGTTCCTTGGCCGCCATGAAACGGTGGTGACAGAAGGTGCACTTCTCGACCACGCCGCGGGGACGGGTGGAAGCGTACGGGGTCAGAACCTTTTCCATGCCTTCGGGCCAGATCGGGTCGAACCAGTTGAAGTAGCGGGCATGGTACGGGCAGGCCGCCATGCAGTACCGGCAGCCGATGCAGCGGGGGTAGATCTGGCTGACGATGCCGCCCTCCTCGTCCTTCAGGGTCGCCACGACGGGGCAGACCGTGGAGCACGAGGGCTTTCCGCACTGCATGCAGGGCCGGGGCAGGTAGGCCACCTCATGCTCCGGGAAGGGCTTTTCGTTGGACAGCTCGTATATGTTCATCCAGTCGTTGGTGCGCAGCTTGTTGGACGCGTCGACCTCGGGCGGCAGGTTGTTCTCCGCCTTGCAGGCCACGGAGCAGGCACCGCATCCGGTGCACTTGTCGAGATCGACAACCATGCCCCATTTCACCTTGAATTCTTTTGCTTGCATTGTGGGTATCCTCTTCTTTTCGCCAGGTGCTTACGGAACGACTACGCCTTGCTCACAGTGACCCGCGCCGTGGCGAACCGGGACAGGCCGGTCTCGCCTTCGGCCTCGGCGGCCAGCAGCTTGTAGACATTGTCTCCCTTGCCTCTGGAAAAATCATCCCAGGCGGTATGGCCGAACCCGAGGGGGGCCACCACGGTGTCGTTCATGACGCCCTCGAAGATGCGCACGCGGGCCTTGCACTCGCCGGCAGCGGCGGAGAGCTTGACCGCGTCGTCCTTCTTCACGCCGAGATTCTTGGCCGTCGCGCCGTTCATGAGAACGTACATGTCCTTGCCGAGCATCTCGTCGAAACGGATGGCGTTGGTGTTGAAGGGCGGGATGGCGATCTTGGCGCTGCCGACCTTGAGCTGGGCGACAGGAGCCAGGGCCAGGGACTTGCCGTCCTTGGCGGCCACGGGCACCTCTTTCAGCGGGGTCGCCCACAGGGCCAGGTCCTGAGCCGGGAATTCCTCGCCGAGCCAGGGGGCGCCTTCGACCATGGCGTCGAAATCGGCGCCCAGGGCCTCGGCCTTGGCCTTGACCACGTCCTCGAAGGTTTCGAAGCCCAGTTCCAGTCCGGCCTTGGCGGCCACGGACAGGATCACGTCGCCGGTGGGCTTGGTGTCGTAGACGGGCTTGATGACGGCGCCCGCCACCGTATAGTTGGGCTGGCCGGAGCCGTACGGGGAGTACGCGTCGTCCAGGCGCTCGAAGGCGTAGCAGTCGGGCATGATCAGGTCGGCCATGGCCGCAGTCTCGTCCATGAAAGAACTGAAGGAGACCACGAAGCCGGCCTTGTCGATGGCGGCCTGGGCCTTGGCCAGGTTCGGCATGGCATAGGCCGGGTTGGCGGCGTGGACCATGAGCAGGGCCGGGGCCTCGGTCGCGCCGTCGGCGACGGAAGTCAGGTAGCCGGCAAGGTCGGCGGCGAGCAGGGCCTTCTTTTCAGGGGCGGACTCGACGACCTTGGGGCTCCAAGGCAGGATGCGCACGCCGCCGACGGTGTTGACCCGTTCCAGCAGCAGATTGAGGCTCATGCCCGCGGCCATTTCGAAGGCGCCCAGACCCTGTCCGGCGCCGGCGGCGGTCAGGACCAGCGGACGGCCCGTGCGGACCAGTTCCTGGGCCAGGCCCTTGATGACGTCGACGGACACGCCCGTGATTTCGGAGACCTTTTCGGGTGCATACGCGGACTGCACGAACTTGGCGAAATCGGCGTACCCCGGCCAGGAGGCGCGGTCGCGACCGCCGGCGGAGATCACCGCGGCCAGGCCCAAAGCCAGCACGGCTTCGGTGCCGGGAGCGCAGGGCACCCAGCTGTCACAGACCGCGGAGGTGCCGTTCTGGGCGGGACCTGCGTACACGAACTTCACGCCCTTTTCGCGGCTGGCCCCGAAGGCCTTGCCGTTGCGGGCCACATTGGCCCAGGAGCCCAGGGCGTCGGCGCCGAGCAGGAGCACGTAGCTCGCGTTCTCGATGTCGTAGCCGACCTGGCCGTCCCCGCCGATCATGGCCAGGGCCGCGGCGGCCGGGGCGCTTTCGCCCGGCATCAGAAAAGTCTTGTCGGATCCGGCCTTGCCCACCAGGCCCGCCAGCACGTCGGTGACGGAACCGGTTTCATCGCCGCTGATCATGGCCACGCCGGCGCCGGCTTCCTTGAGTTTACCGGCCAGGAGGTCTTCGGCCTCTTCCCAGCTGATGTCCTTGAAGGACGAGCCGTCCTTGAGCTTGGGGTTCTTCACCCGCGAAGGGCTGTAGAGCATGTGCACGCTGGCCGCGCCAAGGGGGCAGATGCCGCCCAGGCTCAGGGGGTGGTCCGCGTCGCCTTCGGCCACGACGGGGCGTCCGGCCACGGTCTTGACCTTGATGCCGTAGGCGTCGGCGCCGAGCTTGCACAGGGCCGGGACTTTCGCCTCCTCGCCGTACTGCAGCCGCGGAATCCAGGGCCAGTTCTGGGTCCAGATGGACACGTCATCAAGGGATTTCCAGATCACGGGAGTGAAGAGGCTGCCCGCCACACCGCCAGCCACCAAGGAAATAAAGCTTCTTCTGTCGATTCCCATCGTAACTCGCTCCTGTCTTATTTGTGGCACACAAAACAGGCGTTGCTGGCGCCGGTCTTGGCGTGGCATTCTTCACACTGCCACATCTTCATGGTGTCCTTGCTGTAGCCCGAGAGCCTGTTCTCGTAGTACACAGGCGGGGTCTTCATCTTGGCCACATCGGGATGACACGAAGTACACTCGAGTTCCTTGTGCGCGATATGGGAGAAGTACACGTTGTCCGGCTGCGTCTGGTACGCGAGCCATTCGACTTCCTTTTCCTGCTGCACATACTCGGTCACGTAACGGGCCTCTTCGGGATCCTCGCCCTGGACATCCTCATGGCAGCCGACACAGTTCGCATTGGTGGGCAGGCCGGTAAAGGAACCATCCTCCCGAAAGGCATGACAGTCTTCGCATGCCATGGCCTGATCTTCCACATGCACGACGTGATCGAACCGGATGGGTTGGGTCTTCTGACTGTACAGGACTTTGGGAAAGCCCCACCAACCAAGCACGATCGATGCCACCAAACCGATCAGGAATGGCAACACCACGCAGCTCTTGCATTTTGCCACAGTCCTCTCCTCCTACCGCGTTAAGATGAAATGTGAAAAACCGCTCAAGAAATAATTGCCTCTGTGTATGCAAGAGACTCGTGGAGTGTCAAGAGATAATGAAAAAAATCACGATCTTCCGCCCCACCTTAACCCCCTTGCAACATTTGGAAAACAGTGTTCGCAAGGCCAATTGCCGACCGAAAAGCTCGGCAATTCAGGCCCCCCGTCAGAAGCGGAACGGAGAGTTGAAATCCTTCAGCCGCGGCAGCCGCGTATCCTTCTCCGAAAGGATGGGCGGGAGGTCCGGCCAGACTATGCCCAGGTTCGGATCGCACCACAGGATGCCGCCGTCGTGTTCGGGGGAGTAATACCGGTCGACCTTGTAGAGAAAGTCCGTGTCCGGCTCCAGGGTCATGTAGCCGTGCCCCAGACCGGCGGGAACGAGCAGTTGGAGATGATTTTCGGCCGAAAGCGTGAAGCCCTCCCAGCAGCCGAAGGCAGGCGAACCCCTGCGCAGGTCCACCACCACGTCGAAGACCGCGCCGCGAGTCACGCGCACCAGCTTTGTCTGGGCCATGGGAGGGGACTGGAAATGCACCCCGCGCAGCACGCCGGCCTGGGCCGAGAAGGCGTGGTTGTCCTGCACGAAGTCGACGTCGAGGCCGCTGTCCTCGAACCGCCTGCGGCTGTACGTCTCGCTGAAAAAGCCCCTGTGGTCCCCGAAAACCTTGGGCTTGATCAGCAAGACTCCTGGAATCTTCGTGCGGGTCACATCCATGCCGGCCATCCTTGGTTTGGGGTTGAAGCGCCCTTTCCCCTACAGAAAGAGCGGCCCGAAAACAATGCCGGCGCCGTCCCCGGCCCGAAAGAAAAGGCTGCGCCGAAAAACAAAAAACCGCCGGAACGATTAAGTTCCAGCGGCAGTGATCGCGTGTGGCGGAGGGTTAGGGATTCGAACCCCAGATGCCCGCAAAGGCATGCCGGTTTTCAAGACCGGTGCAATCAACCAACTCTGCCAACCCTCCAGGGGATGGCGGAGAGGGAGGGATTTGAACCCTCGATAGAGGTTTACGCCCCTATACTCGCTTAGCAGGCGAGCGCCTTCAGCCTAGCTCGGCCACCTCTCCGTTCGTGTGAAGAAAACGCTGGTTATACAAATCAGGATTAAGCGTCAACAGGAAATGACCACCACAATCGTTTTCCCGCCTCCCCGGAGCGCCCGCTTTTGACAGCGCGCCACGGATGGGGCAAAGAGCGGACTTCAACTCGATAATCTTTTTCTCAATGCTGCGGCGTGGAGGAATCCCTTGAAAGACTCCGTCATCCATCTCGGCCTGGCCGGCCTGGGCACGGTCGGCTCCGGCCTCGTCAAGATCATCCAGGAGAACAACGACTGGATCGAGCGCAGGCTCGGCAAGACCCTCAAGGTCAAGACCATCATGGTCCGCGACCTGGACAAGCCCAGAAACGTCGTCCCGTCGCCGGACACCACGTTCACCACGAACATCGACGACATCATCGGCGACCCCGAGATCGACATCGTGGTCGAACTGGCGGGGGGCATCGATTTTCCGCGCAGGCTCATCACCCGGGCCCTGAACGCCGGCAAATCCGTGGTCACGGCCAACAAAGCCCTGCTGGCCGAACACGGCCCCGAACTCTTCGAACTGGCGGCCAGCAGGAACCTGGGACTCTATTACGAGGCCAGCGTGGCCGGCGGCATCCCCATCATCCAGACCCTGAAGGAGAGCCTGGCCGGCAACCGCATCAAGGCCATGACCGGCATCCTGAACGGGACGGCCAACTTCATCATGTCCGAGATGTCCGAGAAGGGCGAGGATTTCGCCACCGTCCTGGCCAAGGCCCAGGCCAAGGGCTACGCCGAGGCCGACCCGACCCTGGACGTCGAGGGCATCGACGCCGCCCACAAGCTGGTCATCCTCATCCGTCTGGCCTACGGCCTGGACTTCCCCCTGAGCAGGCTCACGGTGGAGGGCATCTCCAAAGTCGAACAGTTCGACATCACCCTGGCCAAGGAATTCGGCTACCGCCTGAAACTGCTGGCCCAGGTCCGCGAGAAGTCCGGGCTGCTCCATGCTGGAGTCTACCCCGCGCTGTTGCGCCAGGACCATATCCTGGCCAAGGTCGACGGGCCCTTCAACTCCATACTGCTCGAAGGCAACGCCGTCGGGCCGGTCATGCTCTACGGCCAGGGCGCCGGCGACCTGCCCACGGGCAGTGCCGTGCTGGCCGACATCCTGGCCCTGGCCCGCACCAACTGCGTACCCAACAACACGGGCTTCCTGGAGACGCGACTGCCCCAGGCCCAGATCCTGGCCCCGGAGCTGACCGTGTTCCGCCACTACTTCCGCTTCACCGTGGTCGACCGTCCAGGCGTCATGGCCTCCATCGCCGGGGTCATGGGCGAATACAACATCAGCATCGCCCAGGTCGTGCAGCGCCAGTACGCGCCGGACGCCGGCGTGCCCATCGTCTTCATCAGCCACTCGGCCCAGATGCAGAATGTCACCGCGGCCCTGGACACCATCAAGAAATTCAGCTTCGTGCTCGACCCGCCGGTGCACTACAGGATCATCTGATGAAGACCGTCTTTCTCGTGGCCGACGGCATGGCCGGCTGGCCCCTGGATGCCCTTGGCGGGCGAACCACGCTGCAGGCCGCGGCCACGCCGACTCTCGACTCCCTGGCACCGCGCTCCCGCTGCGGCCTGTGCCGGACCGTGCCCGAAGGCATGCCGCCCGGCTCGGACGTGGCCAACATGTCGCTCCTGGGCTATGACCCGCGGGCGCACCACACCGGCCGGGGCCCCATCGAGGCCGCGGCCCAGGGCCTGGCCCTGGACCCCGACGACCTGGTCTGGCGCATGAACCTGGTCAACCTGACGGAACTCTCGGACGAAGGCGTCATGCTGGACTATTCCTCCGGGCACATCGGCACCGCCGTGGCCGCGCCCCTTGTCGCCAGGCTGGCGGAAATAGCCCAGGGAAGCCCATTCCAACCGGTCCAGGGCATCCAGTACCGCCACCTCCTGGTGCAGCGCGGAGGCGCCCTGACCGCTGCGGCCGGCCTGAACATCCGGCCGCCCCACGACATCCTGGACCAGCTTGTCGCCCAAGACCTGGCGGCCTTCGCGACCTTTCCGGAGCTTGCGGCCTTCCTCAAGGCCGCCCACGAATTCCTGCGTTCCGAGCCCACCTCCCAGGCCACCTCCGTCTGGCCCTGGGGCCAGGGACGGCCCCTGATCCTGCCGGCCTTCGCCGACCGCTTCGGCCTGAGCGGGGCCGTGGTCTCGGCCGTGGACCTGGTCAAGGGCCTGGGCAGGGCCGCAGGCATGGACGTTCTCGAAGTCGAGGGCGTAACCGGGCTGATCGACACCAACTACGAAGGAAAAGTCAGGGCATCTCTCGAATTTCTCGAGCGTGGCGACTTCGTGTACCTCCATGTTGAAGCGCCTGACGAGTGCGGCCACATGGGCGACGCGGAACTCAAGAAGCGCGCCATCGAACTCTTCGACGAACGCATCGTGGCCCCGGTACTGGCGGCCCTGAAAGGCGAGGACGCGACCATCGTCGTGACCTGCGACCACTTCACCCCCGTTGTGCGCCGCACCCACACCGAAGACCCGGTGCCGTTCCTGGTTTTCCACACCCGCGAACCGCGTGCGGACGGTCCGGCCGTCTTCGATGAGCGCACGGCCGGCGCCTCGGGCCTGTTCCTGCCCCAAGGGCTTGACCTCCTCCCCTTCTGCCTCGGACGGAACGCATGACCGACGCATTCCCCAAGCCCTCGTGCTGGCTCACGCACCGCGTGTCCTACGGCGAGACCGACGCCATGGGGGTGGTCTACTACGCCAACTACCTGCACCTCTTCGAACGCGGCCGCAGCGAACTGATCAGGAACCTGGGCTTCAGCTACAGCGTCGTCGAGGAACGCGGCATCTTCCTGCCCGTGCGCGAGGCCTCCTGCCGATATCTCGCCCCGGCGCGCTACGACGACGTCATCCACATCCGCACCGGCCTGGCGGGGCAGTCCCGGGCCAGCCTGAACTTCGTCTACGAGATCACCGACGAGAGGCGTGAACACGTCCTGACCAGGGGCACTACCCAGCACGCCGTGGTCAACGCCCAGGGCCGGCCGGTCCGCGTACCCGACTGGCTCTCGGCCCTCTTCGTCTAGGATGGTCGACTGCCACACCCACGTCTTCCCCCCCAAGATCGGCCCCCGGCTGGCGGCGGCCATAGGCCGTGAGTTCGGACGCGATCCGGCCGGCGACGGTTCGGCCGAAAACCTCCTCGCGCACCTGACCGAAGCCGGGCTGTCGCAGGCGATCTGCTTCACCGCGGCCCTGCGCCCGGACCAGATGATTCCGGCCAACTCCTGGATGATCGGGCTGCGGAGGACCCACGCGCACCTCATCCCCCTGGGGACGGTCCACCCGGAACACCCCGCCTGGGCGGATGAGCTGGACCGCCTGGAGCGAAACGGCATCCGCGGGCTGAAAATCCACCCCGACCTCTCCGGCATCCCCCTGGACTCGCCGCTCTGGGACCCCGTCTGGGAGAGCGTCCGAGGCAGATTCCTCGTCATGATCCACATGGGTCCGGCCCGGCCCGGAGAGGCCACCCTTTCCCGACCGCGGGACCTGTCCCTCGTGCTCACGCGCCACCGGGGCCTCGACGTCGTGGCGGCCCATCTGGGCGGACTCGGCCTGTGGGACGAAACCCTGGAGCACCTGGCCGGGAAGGACATCTATATGGATACGTCCTGCTGCCATGACGCCATCCCCGCTTCGGCCATGGGCGCACTTCTGGCCCGCCATGACCGGGGCCGCATCCTCTTCGGCAGCGACTACCCGCTCTTCTCCCCGAAATCCGAGCGTTTGGCCCTGGCCCGGCTCCTGGCGCAACTGCGCGTTTCCGATTGCGCGATCCTGGGCAACGGAAAACGGCTGGCGCAGAGCCTCCAACCCGGCGGATTTGCAGGCCGGACGCCAGCTCCCGGCATTGACTTTTCTTGACGACGGGTACAATTTCCAATACCCGCGTTTGTTTATCCGACGCCAATACCCCGAGGAGACTTTCCTTGACACAAGAACAGACAAATGCCCCCAGCGAAAAGCAACTGCTGCGCCACCGCAAGGAAAAGGCCCAGTTCCTGCTCGACGCGGGCATTCCGCTATATCCCAACGATTTCCGCCGTTCGGCCGAAATCGGAGACATCCTCGACGCCCACGGGCACAAGGATGAAGAAACGCTGGCCAGCGAAGCCGGCTCGTTTTCCCTGTGCGGCCGCATCATGGCCCACCGCTCTTTCGGCAAGGTGACCTTCTTCCACATCCAGGACACGAGCGGAAAAATCCAGGTCTATACTGCCCGCGACGACCTCGGCGCAGAGGCGTACGGGGTTTTCAAGAAATTCGAGATCGGCGACATCGTCGGCGTGGTCGGCGGCCTGTTCCGCACCAAGACCGGCGAACTGACCGTCAAGGCGGATCAGGTACGCCTCCTGACCAAGTCCATGCGCCCCCTGCCGGAGAAGTACCACGGTCTGAAGGACGTGGAGACCCGCTACCGCCAGCGCTACGTCGACCTGCTGGTCAACGACCGCGCCCGCGAGATCTTCCGCAAGCGCACGGCCATCGTGCAGTTCATCCGCAATTTCCTGAACGAGCGAGGCTTCCTGGAAGTCGAGACGCCCATGATGCAGCCCATCGCCGGCGGCGCCACGGCCAAGCCCTTCCGGACGCACCACAACGCCCTGGACATGGACCTCTTCCTGCGCATCGCCCCGGAACTGTACCTCAAGCGGCTTCTGGTCGGCGGCTTCGACCGGGTCTACGAGATCAACCGCAATTTCCGCAACGAAGGCATCGACACGCGGCACAACCCGGAATTCACCATGATCGAATTCTACTGGGCCTACGCAACCTTCGTCGACCTCATGGACCTGACCCAGGAACTCCTGGGCGGGGTGGCCAAGGCCGTCAACGGCACCCATCTGGTGGAATACCAGGGGCAGGTCATCGACCTGCAGGACGGCTGGGTCCGCATGCCCTTCCACGAATCCCTGGAAAGGATCGGCGGCGTCGCCCCGGAAATCTACAAAGACTACGACAAGTGCAAGGACCTGGCCCAGAAGCTCGGCGAAGCCGTGCACCCCAAGGAGAAGCTCGGCAAGCTCCAGGCCAAGCTCTTCGACAACCTGGTGGAGCCCAAGCTCATCCAGCCGCACTTTATCTACCATTACCCGACGGACATCTCCCCGCTCTCGCGCAAGAACGACCAGAACCCCGATATCACGGACCGGTTCGAGCTGTTCATCTGCGGACAGGAGATGGCCAACGCCTTTTCCGAGCTCAACGACCCCTACGACCAGAAGGACCGGTTCGAGGAGCAGGTGCGCGATAAGGCTGCCGGTGACGACGAGGCCCACGCCATGGACGAGGACTACATCCGCGCCCTGGAGTACGGCATGCCCCCCGCGGCAGGGCAGGGCATCGGCATCGACCGCCTCGTCATGCTGCTGACGGACTCGCCGTCCATCCGGGAGGTCATCCTCTTCCCGCTGCTGCGGCCCGAGATCGCCGGCTAGCGCCCCGGCGCTGCTTGTCCGGCACGTCTCCACCAAGCGAGAACCCATGCAATTCGAACTGTTTGTCTCTCTGCGGTATCTTCTGGCCCGGCGCAAACAGGCCTTCATTTCCGTCATCTCGCTCATCTCGGTGCTGGGCGTGGCCATCGGCGTGGCCTCGCTGATCGTCGTCCTCGGGGTCATGAACGGATTCAGCGAAAACCTGCGCGACAAGATTCTGGGCATCAACTCCCATCTCATCGTCGGCTCGGTCAAGCAGACCATCGAAAACTACGACGGTCTGGTGGACAAGAGCCTGAAGCTCGACGGCATCGCGGCCGCAACTCCCTTCATCTACTATGAGGTCATGCTGTCCACGCCCACGGGTGTCAAAGGTGTTGTCCTGCGCGGCATCGACCCGGACACGGCCGGACAGGTCCTGTCCGTGGAGAAGGACCTGGTCAGCGGCAGCCTGAAGAACCTCGGGGAACCGGCGGACACGCCGGGCATCGTCATCGGCAAGGAACTGGCCGCCCGCCTGGGACTGACCATGGGCAGCCGCGTCAGCCTGCTCGCGCCGAGCGGCAAGAAGTCCGCCGCCGGATTTTCGCCCAAGATCCTTTTCTTCAACGTGGTCGGCATCTTCAATTCCGGCATGTACGAATACGACTCGTCCCTGGTCTTCGTCTCCATCCCCGAGGCCCAGAAGATCCTCGGCTTCGAGGGCGACGTCGTCACGGGCATCGAGTACCGCGTGACCGACATCGACGCCGTGCAGCAGACCGGCGAACTCCTGGTCCGCGCCCTGGGGGGATTCCCCCTGTACTCGCGCAACTGGATCGAGATGAACCAGAACCTCTTCGCGGCCCTCAAGCTCGAAAAGACGGCCATGGCCGTGATCCTGACCATGATCGTGCTGGTGGGCTCCTTTTCCATCATCACCACCCTGGTCATGATGGTCATGGAAAAGACCAAGGACATCGCCGTGCTCATGGCTCTGGGCGCCACCCCGACGCAGATCCGCAACATCTTCATCCTGCAGGGCTCCCTCATCGGCGCCGTGGGCACGAGCATCGGGTTCGGCCTGGGCCTGGCCATCTGTTCGCTGCTCAAGAAGTACCAGTTCATCAAGCTCCCGGCCGACGTCTACTACCTGGACCACCTCCCGGTGAAGACGGAGCTCCTGGACATGTCGCTCATCGCCGTGTCGGCCATGATCCTGTGCTTTCTCGCCACCCTCTACCCTGCCCGCCAGGCGGCCGGGATGCACCCCACCGAGGCCCTGCGCTATGAGTGACGTCTACCGCCTGCAGGGCATCGGCAAATCCTATCAGCAGGGCGAGGAAACCCTCACCGTGCTGAACGGCATAGACCTGACCGTCAGCCGCGGGGACTCCCTGGCCATCATCGGGGCCTCGGGCTCGGGCAAGAGCACGCTGCTGCAGATCATGGGCACCCTGGACGTACCGTCCAGGGGTACCATCCTCTTCGACGGCGCGGACATCTCCACCCTCGGCTGGAAGGAACGGGCCCGCATCCGCAACCGGAACATGGGCTTCGTGTTCCAGTTCCACCACCTTCTGCCCGAGTTTTCCACGCGCGAAAACGTGGCCATGCCCGGCATCATCGGCGGCATGCCCCGGGGCCGGGCCCTGGAAATGGCCGACGCTGCTTTGTCGCGCGTGGGGCTTGCGCATCGCCTCCATCACAGGGTAACCACCCTGTCCGGAGGAGAGCGCCAACGCGCGGCCATCGCCCGCGCCATCCTGCTCGAACCCTCGGTGGTGCTGGCCGACGAACCCACCGGCAACCTGGATGAACGAACAGGACGGGAGGTCAACGACCTCCTGCTGCATTTGAACAGGAATCAGGGTGTGACCCTGGTCGTCGTCACCCACAATGCTGAACTTGCCCAGTGCATGCGCCGCACCTTGGAGCTTCGTTCCGGAGAACTCTATGAATCGTAATGCGTTCCTGCTTCTGCTTCTCGCCCTTGGTCTCTTGTGCGCCGGACCGTCCTTCGCGCAAACTTCGGGGAAGGTCATCGTTCTGCCCTTCGCCGTGAATGCCGGCCCGGATATGGCCTACCTGGAAGAAAGCCTGCCCAAGATGCTGCGCGATCGGCTCACGGACATGGGCTTTCAGGTCGTGTCCGAGGAGGAGACCCTCAGCCTGCTGCAGGAACAGCAGATCGAATATCTGGACCTGAACGTGGCCAAGGACATGGCTCTGCTGGCCGGCGCCGGCCATGCCGTCTACGGCAGCTTCAGCCAGGTGGGGGAAAGCATCAGCCTGGACACCCGTCTGGTGGAAGCCTACGGCGTGGCCGAGCCCAAACCGTTCTTCGTCGTCAAGGAAGGGGTCATCAACATCCTCCCGGCCATTGACGAGACGGCGGCCAAGATCAAGCTCGGCATGGAGCAGAAGGACCGAATCGCCGCCATCGACGTGCGCGGCAACGAAATCCTCGACGACGACGTCGTGCTCATGCGCCTCAAGATTCAGCCCGGCGACGCATACGATCCCAAGGTCGTCAACGCGGAACTCAAAAGCCTCTACGACCTCGGCTACTTCGACGACATCGAAATCTCCATGGAGGAGAGTTCCGAGGGCAAGCGCCTGATCATCACGGTCAAGGAAAAGCCCCTCATCCAGGCCATATCCGTGCAGGGCGCCCAGGAGCTGGACGCCGACGACCTGCTGGCGGCCATCGCCACCAAGACCGGCGCAGTCCTCAACCCGCGCGTCCTGGCCGACGACATGGGCAAGATCCGCGAACTGTACCGCAAGGACGGCTACTACAACGCCAAGGTCAGCTACGCCCTCGAACAGGCCGACGCCAAACGCGCCCGCCTGAACATCATCGTCGACGAGGGCAACAAGCTCTACGTCACTAACATCGTCATCCAGGGCGCGAAACAGCTCGATCCCGACGACCTCAAGGACGAACTGGCCCTGTCCGAACGCGGGATGCTGTCCTGGATCACCGGGTCGGGCGTCCTGCGCGAGGAGATCCTCGACCGCGACGCCGCCGCCCTTGAAGCGTATTACGGCAACCGCGGCTTCCTCAACGCCAAGGTCGGCCAGCCCGAGGTTACGTATTCCGACACGGGCATCACCGTCACATTCCAGGTGGACGAGGGCGCGCGCTACAAGGTCACCTCGGTGGAGTACGCCGGCGAGATGATCGGCGCCCCGCAGGACCTGAACTCCGTGGTGAAGATGGACGAACTTGTCGCGGAGAAGGAATATCTTGACCGATCCGTCATGCGCTCCGACCTGCAGAAGCTGACGGAGCATTACTCCAACTTCGGCTACGCCTTTGCCGAGGCCGACGTGAAAATCGACCGCAACGATGCCGAAAACACCGTGGCCCTGACCTACACCATGTCCAAGGGCACCAAGGTGTCCATCAACCGCGTGCTCATCGAGGGCAACACCAAGACCAGGGACAACGTCATCCGCCGCGAAATGCGGCTGGCCGACGGCGACCTCTTCAACGGTTCCCAGCTGCGCAGGTCCAACGCGCGCCTGAACAAGCTCGACTTCTTCGAAACCGTTGAAATCACCCCCGAACCCGCCGGCTCGCCCAGCGAGCTGAACCTCAGGGTCAAGGTCAAGGAAAAGCCCACCGGACAGTTCGCGGCCGGCGTCGGCTACTCCAGCTACTCGCAGGTGTTCTTCTCGGGTCAGATTCTCGAACGCAACCTCTTCGGCATGGGCTACCAGCTCGGCTTCACGGGCACCATCAGCGCCAAGTCCGCCGACTACACGGCAACCTTCTGGAACCCCCACTACAACGACACCAAGCTCGGCATGGGCGTGAGCCTCTACAACAAGCTCAACGACTATTCCGACTACGACAAGCAGTCCGTGGGCGGACGCCTGCTCTTCGGATACCCCCTGGGCGAGTACACGAACCTGAACTGGAGTTACCGCCTCGAGCAGTACACCATCGAAGACGTCGACGACGACGCCGACAAGGTCATCAAGGACATCGAAGGCGAGAACTGGGCCAGTGCCCTCTACGGATCGATCAAGCGCGACACCACGGACCGCCGCATCAACCCGACCAAGGGCATGACGCACCAGTTCTCCGTGGAGTACGGCGGCGGCATCCTGGGCGGCGACGACGACTTCATCAAGTACATCGCCGACGCCAACCACTACTTCCCGGTCTTCCTGGAAACCGTCATCCATCTGCACGCCCAGGCAGGCTACATCATGGAGAACGGCGGCGAAGAAATCCCGCCCTTCGAGCGGTTCTACCTCGGAGGCATGAACTCCGTCCGCGGCTACGAAGAACGCAGCATCTCCCCCTTGTACGATGACAGGGACGCCTCGGAAGGGTATGACGAAGGCGACGAGAAGGGCGGCAACAAGAGCTTCTTCTTCAATGCCGAATATCTGGTCCCCCTGCACAAGGAAATGGGTCTGCTCGGCCTGGTCTTCTTCGATGCGGGCAAGGCCTGGGACGAAGACGAGAAGATCGACGCCGACCTGTACAAGAGCGTCGGCGCAGGCGTACGCTGGTACTCCCCCCTCGGCCCCCTGCGCCTGGAGTACGGCTACCCGCTTGACGAAATCAACAACGAGAGAGAAGGACGTTTCGAATTTTCAGTTGGACAGTTCTTTTAACATCAAACCAGAGATTACCGACATATCGAGGAGATTTCCATGCGTGTATTCATCCTGACGTTTTTTCTCGTCCTGTGCATGAGCCTGACGGCCGGCGCCGAAACGAAGATCGGTTTTGTGGACATGAAGGCCGTCATCGCCAAGTCCGAACCCGGCTCCAAGGCCATGGAGCAGCTCAAGTCCCAGTTCAAGGACATGAAGGACAACCTTGACGCCCAGAAGAAGTCCCTGGACACCCTCAAGGACGAACTGCAGAAGCAGTCCATGATGCTCAGCCAGGAAGCCAAGCTGGACAAGGAAGCCCAGTACAAGCGCAAGGTTCGCGACTTCCAGGACATGGGGCAGAGCTACCAGCGCAAGCTGCAGCAGGCCGAGCAGAGCCTGTCCAAGCCCATCATCGACAAGCTCCTGGAAGTCATCCAGGACTACGGCAAGAAGAACGGGTTCACGGCCATCTTCGACAAGCAGGCCAGCGGCCTTGTCTTCAGCCAGGACAACGTCGATGTGACGAGCGCCATCATTGCCGAACTGAACAAGGCCATGCGCAAGTAACCGGGACAGAGATGCTTCTTTCCGAAATCGCAACCAGCCTGGGACTGCCTCTGCAGGGCAGGGACATGGACGTCAGCGGTGTCAACACCCTGGCCGACGCCTCACCCTCGGAACTGTCCTTCCTGGCCAACCCGAAGTACGCCCCCCAACTGGCCACAACCAGGGCGGGGGCGGTCATCGTTTCGGCAGACCAGGCCCCTGGGGACAAACCCTGCCTCATCAGCACCAACCCCTACCTTGACTTCGCGCGGTGCGTGCACCTCTTCGCCAAGCCCCAAGGCTGCTTCGAAGGCGTAAGCGACCTGGCCTTCGTGCATCCCGAAGCCGATATCGATCCCGCCGCCGCCGTGGCGCCCTTCGTGTCGATCGGCAAGGGCGCGCGCATCGGCCGCGGGGTCCGGGTCTTCAGCGGCAGCTACATAGGCGAAGACTGCGTCATCGACGAGGACTGCGTCATCTACCCCAACTGCTCCCTCATGGCCGGGACGCGCCTGGGCAAGCGCGTCATTCTCCATGCAGGCACGGTGCTCGGCAGCGACGGCTTCGGCTTTGCCCAGGGCGCCGGAGCGATGACCAAGTTCCCGCAGATCGGCAGGGTCGTCATCGAGGACGACGTCGAAATCGGGGCCAACTCGACCATCGACCGCGCCGCCCTTGGCGAGACGCGCATCGGCCAGGGCACCAAGATCGACAACCTGGTCCAGCTCGGACACAACGTCCGCGTCGGCCGCAACTGCCTGATCGTGGCTCAGGTCGGCATCGCCGGCTCCACGACCCTGGGCGACGGCGTCATCCTGGCCGGCCAGGTCGGCGTGGCCGGGCATATCCACCTTGGGGACGGCTGCCGCATCGGAGCCAAGTCCGGCATCGGGCAGGACGTCCCGCCCAAGCAGGATATGAGCGGTATCCCGGCCATGTCCCACGGCACGTTCCTGCGGACTTCCGCCATCATGCCCAAGCTGCCGGAGATGAAACGACGTCTTTCGAAACTGGAGAAGGAACTGGCCGCCTTACGGGAAGAAATCGCCAACAAAGGGTAACGACATGATCACCAAACCAGAAAGCGGCGAAATCGTCAGCCGGGACATCCTGGACCTGCTTCCTCACCGCTACCCCTTTCTGCTCGTGGACCGGGTCTTGAGCTTCGAGCCCATGAAGTCCGTGCACGCCATCAAGAGCGTGTCCATCAACGAGCCTTTTTTCCAGGGCCATTTCCCGTCCTACCCCGTCATGCCCGGCGTCCTCATCCTCGAGGCCCTGGCCCAGGCCGGCGGGATCATGGTTATCAAGAGCCTGCCCGCGGCCGAGACCGTCGGGAAGATCTTCCTGTTCACAGGGATGGAGAAAGTGCGGTTCCGCCGCCCGGTGTTCCCCGGCGACCAGCTGCACCTGCACGTCACCTATGAACGCCACAAGATGATGATGTGGAAGACCAACGGCAAGGCCATGGTAGACGGAAAAGTCGTGGCCGAAGGCATCCTGACCGCATCCGTGGTGCCCAGGGAGGACTGATGCAGACGACCATCCACCCCACCGCAGTCGTCGCTCCCGGCGCGATTCTGGGCACCGGCGTCACCGTCGGGCCGTATGCCGTCATCGAGGATGACGTGCGTATCGGCGACGGCACCGTCATAGACGCCGGGGCGCAGATCAAACGCTTCACCACTCTCGGAGCCGGCAACCACGTCCATTCCATGGCCTGTGTCGGCGGAGAGCCCCAGGACCTCAAATTCCACGGCGAGCAGACCCGCCTCGAAATCGGGGACCGCAACAAGATCCGCGAATTTTCCACCATCCACCGTGGCACCGAAGGCGGCGGAGGGGTGACCAGAGTCGGGTCGGACAACCTGATGATGGCCTACTCGCACATCGCCCATGACTGCATCGTCGGCGACAACAACGTCCTGGCCAACGCCGCCACCCTGGCCGGCCACGTCATCGTCGGCAGCGAAGTGGTTGTCGGCGGCCTCTCGGCCGTGCATCAGTTCGTGACCATCGGCGACTTCGCCTTCATCGGCGGCAAGACCGGCGTGGCGCAGGACGTACCCCCGTTCATGCTGGCCGTGGGCGAGCGCGCCACCCTGCGGGGCCTGAACCTCATCGGCCTGCGCCGCCACGGCTTCTCCTCCGAGGAGATCAGCGCCCTCAAGTCGGCCTACAAGCTCATCTGGCGCTCCAATCAGGAGCGCAACGAGGTCATGCAGCAGGTCGAGACCGAGCTCGGTAGCTTCCCACAGGTCATGAAGCTCCTGGAGTTCATACGCGCCAGCAAACGGGGCACCATCACGCCTGAACGCATCTAGCCGGGCATGAGCAGGACCCTTGGCATCATCGCCGGCGGCGGTGCGTTTCCCATCACTGTGGCCAAAACCGCGACGGAAAGGGGAGAGCGGGTCGTCGGTGCCGGATTCGCGTCCGACACCGACCCGACCTTTCCCGAGTTCTGTGACGCCTTTGTCTGGCTCAAGCTCGGCCAACTAGGCCGTCTCATCGACTTCTTCACCGCCCATGGCGTGACCCACGTGGTCATGGCCGGTCCCATCAACAAGCCCCGCGCCCTCGACCTGCGCCCGGACTGGCGCGCCGCGAAGCTCCTTTTTTCGACAAAGACCCGCGGCGACGACGCGCTGTTGCGTGCCGTCACCGCGGAACTGGAACGCGAGGGCATGCAGGTCTTGGCCCCCCATCTCTACTCCCCCGACCTGCTCGCCCCCGAGGGCGTCCTGACCCGCAGAAGGCCCACGGAGCGCGAGCAGGAGGACATTTCCTTCGGCTGGAACGTGTCCCAAAGTCTCGGGGCCTTCGATATCGGGCAGTGCCTGGTGGTTCGGGAGAGGATCGTCCTGGCCGTGGAGGCCATCGAGGGCACAGACGCCGCCATACGCCGCGGCGGCCAGCTGGGAGGGGCCGGCGCCGTCGTGATCAAGCGCCCGAAGCCGGCACAGGACAGGCGCCTGGACATGCCCGCCGTAGGTCCCGGTACCCTGCGCGTCATGGCCGAGGTCGGGGCCACCTGCCTGGCCGTTGAGGCAGGCGGGTGCATCTTCTTCGAACAGGGGCGCACCCTGGAATACGCCGACGCGAACGGCATCGCCATCGTCTCCCTGTCCTCAAGCGCTTCCTGATTCCCGTGCTCTCCGTACGCAAGACACCGCCTCGACGTGCTTTCCGCGGCGAGTTCCTCCTCGTACAGCCATACGAAGGCATCGCGCTCTACGCCAAAAAATAGGCCGGGACGCAAGCCCCGGCCTTTCCTGTACGATTCGTCTCGGCCCGTTCTACCTTTTGTTCAGCCCCAGAATCTCGACGACATTCTGCGCCGCCTGGGCCGTGAAGGCGTCTTCGGAAAGACGATCCTTGTCCTCCTGCCCGATGACCAGGCGCGGGGCGTTGGCGAGCTTCTCGTCGGGCGTGATGCCGTATTCCGGCCCGAAGGAATTCTGGTAGTACATGTCCTGGAAGCCCGAGAACTTGAGGGCGTGGGCCGTAGCGTCGAGCACGGCCAGTTCGTCCTTGTCCATGAGGCCCTGCTCCCGGGCCTTGAGCAGCCCGGCCAGACATTCGCCGCCCTGGGTGCAGGCGATGTGGCCGTGGCGGTTGGCCAGCAGCATGGACTCGATGATGCGCTGCTCGCTGACCTGCACCACCTGGAAGGAGCCGCCAAGAGCCTGGTATTTGTCCGCCAGGAAGGCCACGCGCGGGAAGGAGACGGGATTGCCGATCATGGCCGCCTGGGCCACGGAGGGGCGCACCTTGACGGCCTCGTAACGTCTCTCGCCTGCAGTCTGGGCGTAGTAGCGGAAGACCGGGTCGGCATGTTCGGACTGCACGCCGAAGATGCGCGGCAGCACGTCGATGACGCCAAGGCGCAGGAGCTTCAGGAAGCCGCCCATGACGGCCGTGATGTTGCCCGCGTTGCCGATGGGCACGAACACGGCCTTGCCGCGCATGTCCCAATCGTACCACTGGGCCACTTCGAAGGCGTAGCTTTCCTGGCCCAGGATGCGCCAGGCGTTCTTGGAGTTGAGCAGGGCCACGCGGTAATGGTCGGCAAGATACTCGACGACCTTCATGCAGTCGTCGAACACGCCGGGGATTTCGAGCACGCGCGCCCCGCTGCCCAGGGGCTGGGACAGCTGCTGGGCCGTGACCTTGCCCTTGGGCAGTAGCACCACGGAGGTCAGAGGCGCACCCACGTAGGCGGCATAGAGCGCCGCGGCGGCCGAGGTGTCACCCGTTGAGGCGCAGATGGTCAGGACGTTGTCCCAGCCGTGCTTGGCCACGAGATGGCGCAGGTAGGAAAATGCGCAGGCCATGCCGCGGTCCTTGAAGGAGGCCGAGGGGTTCTGCCCGTCGTTCTTGAAAGCCATGGGCTGGCCCACAAGGCGCTCCAGGGCGGAGGAAGAGCGGGTCACGGGCGTGTTGCCCTCGCCGAGGTAGACGATGTCGGACTCGCTCAGGACGGGGGCCATCAGCTCGTAGAAACGGAAGATGCCGCGCAGCGCAGGGTTCTTGGTGGCGGCGCGCAGGTCGAACGTGTCGCGCCAGGCCTGGCCGGAGGTCTTTTCGAGCTCGCCGAAACGGGTGTCCTCCAGCAGGAACACGCCCTTACACTGCGGACAGGTGTAGTGCAGTTCATCGATGGGATACCTGGCCTGACAGCCGAGGCAGACATATTCCATTTCCCCGCGGTAGGAAGGGAAAACATTGACTTCGCGCATGGGACGCTCCCTCAAAGGACAGAGTTACCCGAGCACCGTATCGAGGACGGCCCCGGCAAACAGAAAGACGGCCACAAAACCGTTCAAGGTGAAAAACGCCAGGTTGACCCGGCTCATGTCGTGCTCCGAGATGAGACGATGCTCCAGAAGCAGGATCACGGCGACCGCCAGGCAGAAGGCGAGATAGACGAGCCCCGCTCCGGAGGCCCAGCCGGCCAGGAGAAAAAAGAGGCTGGTGACCACGTGGCTGAAGGTCGAGACGGCCAGGGCAGGTCCCACGCCAAGCATGGCCGGAAGGGAATGCAGGCCCTCGGACCGATCGAACTCCACGTCCTGGCAGGCGTAGAGGATGTCGAAACCGCCCACCCAGAAGGTCACTCCGAGGGCGAGCAGGACCGGGGCCATCTCCACCGCGGGCGAAACGGCCAGCCAGCCGGCCAGCGGGGCCAGACCCAGGACCGACCCCAGAAAGAAATGGCACAGAGCCGAGAAGCGCTTGGTGAAGCTGTACAGCCCGGACCAGACGAGGGCCGCAGGCGAAAGCGCCAGGCACAGCGGGTTCAGGAACCAGCAGGCCGCGACGAAGATGGCGGCGCTTGCGGCGATGAAAAGCCGCGTTTCGGCCACGCCGATCTCCCCGGTCACCAAGGGACGCGTCTGGGTCCTCGGGTTCTTGGCGTCAATGGGCAGGTCCGCCAGCCTGTTCACGGCCATGGCGAAGGAGCGCACCGCGACCATAGCCACGGTCAGGGCGATGAAGACCCGCCAGCCGGGCCACCCGCCGGCAGCCCAGAGCATGCCGAGATAGGCGAAGGGAAGAGCGAAGATGGAATGCTCGATCTTGACCATGCGGGCCAGGAGCACGATTTTACGCCACATTGATCCCCCCTACTTCGCCAAGACCTTGAGGAAGCGCTTCTTGCCGACCTTGAGCACGTATTCGCCTGACGCGAACGCAAAGGCGGGATCGTCCTCCTTGCGGCCGTCGACGGTCACGGCGTTCTGCTTGCACATGCGGCGGGCGTCGCCCTTGGACGAGCATATCCCGCTCTCGCTCAGCACGTCGACCAGCGTCGTTCCGGCAGCCGCTTCGAAGACCTCGATGTCCTCGGGAATCCCCTGCTTGGCGAACACGGCGTTGAACCCTTCGCGCGCGCCGGAAGCCGCCTCCGGACCGTGGAAGCGGCGCGTGATCTCCTCGGCCAGATCCTCCTTGGCGGTCTTGGGGTGCAGGGCCCCGTTCAGAACCTGATCACGCAGGTTCCCGATGTCGTCGAGGGAGCGGTCCGAGAGCAGCTCGTAGTAGCGCCACATGAGTTCGTCGGAGATGGACATGACCTTGCCGAAGATGTCGGCCGGAGCCTCGTCGATGCCGATGTAGTTGCCCAGGGACTTACTCATCTTCTGCACGCCGTCGAGGCCTTCGAGGATGGGCACGGTCAGGACGATCTGCGAAGCCTGGCCGTGTTCGCGCTGCAGGTGGCGCCCCATAAGCAGGTTGAACTTCTGGTCCGTGCCGCCGAGCTCGACGTCGGCGCGCAGGGCCACGGAATCGTACCCCTGCACCAGGGGGTAGAGGAACTCGTGGATGGCAATGGGCTGGTTGCCCTTGAAGCGCTTCTCGAAGTCGTCGCGTTCGAGCATGCGCGCCACGGTGTAGCGGGAGCACAAGCCGATGAAATCAGCGGCCGTGAAGGCGTCCATCCAGGTGGAGTTGAAGGCGACCTCGGTCCGCTCCGGGTCGAGGATCTTGAAGATCTGCTTCTTGTAGGTCTCGGCGTTTTGCAGCACGGCCTCGCGGGTCAGGGTCTTGCGCGTCTCGGACTTGCCCGACGGGTCGCCGATCATGCCCGTGAAATCGCCGATCAGAAAGATGACGTGGTGGCCGAGTTCCTGGAAATGCTTGAGCTTCTGGATGAGTACGGTGTGGCCCAGATGCAGGTCCGGGGCCGTGGGGTCGAACCCCGCCTTGACGCGCAGGGGCGTGCCGCGGCGCAGCTTCTCGACCAGTTCCTCCTCGTTGATGATCTCCACGCTCCCGCGCCGGATCTGTTCCAGCTGGCGGGCCAACTCTTTGTCTGTCATGGCTCTTCCTTATGTTCCCTGTATTGCCAGGGGACGATGCTCAGGCATTTTCCCCGGTCCAGTTCGATCACAATACCGTTCAGCATGCACGGTCCCTTCGCAAGTTCGAAACGCTGCGGCAGGCAGGTCCGAAACTTGCGCAGAATGACGTCGTTGTCCATGCCCAGGCACGAGTCCTCGGGCCCGCACATGCCGAGGTCGGAAATGTACCCCGTGACCCCGTCCAGGACGCAGGCGTCGTTGGTCTGGACGTGCGTGTGCGTGCCCACAACGACCTGCACACGGCCGCGCAGCATGTGGGCCAGGGCCCGCTTTTCGGAGGTGGCTTCGGCGTGCATGTCCACAACGACCAGCGCCCCGGACGGGATGGATACCAGCAGGCCCTCGGCCGTCGCGAAAGGGCAGTCCACGGGGTCCATGAACGTCCGTCCCTGGAGGTTCAGCACCGCAAGCTCGGGCAGTCCTTCCCCCAGGCTGTACACGCCGCAGCCCCGTCCAGGCGCACCGGCCGGGTAGTTGGCCGGCCGCAGTATCCAGGGTTCGCTCGCCAGAATGGGCCGGATGTCGGGGAACTTCCAGACGTGGTTGCCCGTGGTCAGCACGTCCACCCCGGCACGCCGCAGTTCCATGGCGCTCTTGGCCGAAATCCCCAGGCCCCCGGAAGCGTTCTCGCCGTTGGCCAGCACGGCGTCCAGGCCCATTTCACGACGCAAACGCGGCAGATGGTCCTTCACCATCTGCCGCCCTGTTCTGCCAACTATGTCGCCGAGAAATAAAAGCCGCACGAAGGAGCTACTTGGCAATACCTACGGCCCTCTTCTCGCGGATGACCGTGACCCGGATCTGGCCGGGGTAGGTCATCTTCTCCTCGATCTGCTTGGCGATGTCCTTGCTCAGCATGAATATCTGATCGTCGTTGACCGCGTCGCAGTCAACCATGACGCGCACCTCGCGGCCGGCCTGGATGGCGAAGGCGCGGCTCACGCCGTTGAAGCCGGTGGCGATGCCTTCCAGCTCCTCCAGGCGCTTGACGTAGCTCTCCAGCAGCTCCTTGCGCGCACCGGGGCGGGCGCCGGACAGGCTATCGGCGGCCTGCACCAGGACCGCGTACACGGACTTGGGCGGAACGTCCTCGTGGTGGGCCGCGATGGCGTGCACGATTTCGCTCGACTCGTTGTACTTCTTGGCCAGGTCGGCGCCGATGATGGCGTGGGGACCTTCCACTTCGTGGTCCACGGCCTTGCCCAGGTCATGGAGCAGACCGGCCCGCTTGGCCTTCTTGATGTCCAGGCCCAGCTCCGCGGCCATGATGCCACACAGGAACGCGACCTCCAGGGAGTGCTGCAGCACGTTCTGGGTGAAGCTGGTTCGGAAGCGCAGCTGCCCCAGCAGGCGCACGATCTCGGGGTGGATGCCGTGCACGCCGAGGTCGAAGGTGGCCTGCTCGCCGATCTCACGGATCTGGACGTCCATCTCCTTCTCGACCTTCTTGACGATGTCCTCGATGCGGGCGGGATGGATGCGGCCGTCGCTGATGAGGCGCTCCAGGGAGCGCTTGGCCACTTCACGGCGCAGGGGGTTGTAGGCGGACAGAATGACCGTTTCGGGCGTGTCGTCGATGATCAGGTCCACGCCCGTGGCGGCTTCGATGGCGCGGATGTTGCGCCCTTCGCGGCCGATGATGCGGCCCTTCATGTCCTCGCTCGGCAGTTCGACCGAACTGACCGTGTGCTCGGCGACGTAATCGCCCGCGTAGCGCTGGACCGCGCTGGCGATGATCATCTGGGCCTTGCGGTGGGCGGTCTCCTGGGCTTCGACCTCAATCACGCGGACCATCTTGGCCGCTTCATGCCGGGCCTTGCTCTCGATCTCCTGCATGAGACGGGTGCGGGCCTCTTCGGCCGTCAGGCCAGAAATTTCCTCGAGCCTGGCCTGCTGCTGGGTGACCATCTCCTGCAGGGACTCCTCCTTCTCCTCCACGGCCCGTTCCTGCTTGGCGACCTTCTTCTCCAGGTTGACCAGCTCGCTTTCCTTCTGAGCCAGGGATTCGACCTTCTTCTCCAGACGCTCTTCCTTGGCCTGGAGCCTGGCCTCGTTCTTCTTGAGCTCGCGCTCACGGTCCTTGGCGTCCTGCTCGATCTCCTTCTTCAGGGCGAAGACCTCGTCCTGGGCCTGAAGCAGCAGTTCCTTCTTGTGGGCCTGGGCGTCCTTCTTCGCCTCGTCGAGAATGCGCTCGGAAAGCTTCTGTGCGTCCTCGATTTCCTTGTCGGTGATATATTTCTTGAAAAGATAACCCGCTACCGCACCGATGCCGATACAGATGAATGCGGTGATGATGATGTCAGCCATGAAAAACTCCTTGGCGCAATATATTGAAACGCCTGCGCGAGGGCCATAAAGTGACGCTCCTGTCCTTCAATCGGACGTTGGGAACGACAGCGCGTGTGATCGTCGCATCTGCAAGGAGGGAATCGGGCGGGCCTGGCTCTTCGAAAGGACAGACTTTTGAAAAGCCCCGGAAGGCAGTGTTGGGAATTATTTTGAACCTCTTAAGTTAAGAGGGGGTTGGCTACAGCCCATCAGGCTTCTCCGGTATTGTCCGGAGCATGCACACAAGGCCGTTGTAAGCTACCCTAATTGCGCTTTATTGGCTCAAAAACGCATCACCAATCACTGACCCTCCAGGGTTTAGGTCTGCTGTTCTTCAGGACTATCTATCTTCGAAAGAAGCTGCTGCAGATTGCCTTCAAGCTGCGACAGCCTCCCTTGATCATGTAAATAATCGTCGGCCAGACTGAGTGCCAGATATGTCAGGAGCCGCTCCTTGCTCATGTTGCTGGCCCGCCCCTGCAACTCGCTGTATCGCTTGTGCACGAAATCCACCGCCTGGTGAATCCGCTCGGGCGGAACGTCGGCCGCGAAGGAAAGTTCGAGGCCGAGCACGGTCAAATTGTATCCTGGCATTGACTAGTTTCTATCAACCTCTTGCAACCTGTTCAAGATATTTTCGACCTTGGCCAGGACCGCCTCCTTGGTCTGTCGTTCCTGCTCAAGAGATTCCTTTAATTGCGAATTCTCAAGTTTCAAGGCCTCCTGGCGTTCCAGGAGAAGGGTTATCTTCTCGGTGAGTTGATTCAGGATATCCATGTAACGTCCTAGGATTGAGGTTTTTCTTGGCGCTTTTTTCTCTCAATGTTCGTCTGCCGGGCCCTGGCGACACAGAGGACCCCGTCAGGGACATCCTTCGTCACCACCGACCCGGCTCCGACAACCGCCCCGGCCCCCACGATCACCGGGGCCACCAGTGCGGTATTGCTCCCGATGAAGGCTTTCTCGCGGATCTCGGTGCGGTGCTTGCGGACCCCGTCATAGTTGCAGGTGATGGTGCCCGCGCCGATGTTCACATCCGCCCCGATGACGCTGTCGCCGAGGTAGGACAGGTGCCCCGCCTTGGCGCCCTCATGGAGGACCGCATTCTTGACCTCCACGAAATTGCCTACCCGGGCCTTTCGGCCGATGTCGGCCCCAGGCCGGAGACGGGCGTATGGGCCGATCGATGCGCCTTCACCGACATGTGCCCCCTCAATATGAGAAAAGGATTTCACTTGGCAAGGACCAAGAACCGCGTCCCTGATCCAGCAGTGTGACGAGATGCGCGCACCGCGCTCAATGCGGCTGCGCCCGTAGATTTCACAGGGACCGACTATCTCGGCGCCCGGGGCGATCTCGGCATCGGGACCGATGACGATCGACACGCCGTTGCGAAGAATGACGCCCGCTCGCATATGTTCCTCGACGATGCGCGCCCGGAGAGCTTCCTCGAAGTCGACCAGCTCCCGCGGAGAATTGATGCCGCGCAAGAGTTCGGAACTGCCGAAGGGCATGCCTGCGACAGCCAGCCCGGCCTGTGCACACAGGCCGATCATCTGCGTCAGGTAGAACTCGCCCTGGGCATTGTCCCGGTCCATTTTCGCCAAGAGCTCAGTACACTTGACAACATCGAACACGTATACGCCGGAATTGACCTCGTTGATCTCCCCGCCGTACTCCACGGCGTCGAAGTCCTTCTCCTCCACGACGCGCAGGACAACGCCCTCGTTTGACCGTACGACACGGCCGTACCCGAAAGGATTTTCCAGCTCCAGGGTCAGCATGCCCATTGCCGCCCCTTCTTCACGGCACAAATCCGCAAGGGCCTCCACCTCCTGAACAGGAACGTACGGAGTGTCTCCGTTCAGAACGCAGACATGGGACAGACCGCTCGCGACGATCTCCGGCCAGGCCAGTGAGACGGCGTGACCCGTGCCGAGCTGCTCCTCCTGCAGGACAAACTGCAGATCACGCGAGGCGAACGTCGACCGAACCTCCTGCGCCCCGAAACCGATGACCGTCCAGACGAGCCCGGGCGGGACGTGTCCGAGCGCATCGAACACGTACCCGAGCAACGGCTTGCCCAATACCGTCTGCAGCACTTTAGGGGAATCGGAATGCATCCTCGTCCCCTTTCCGGCCGCTAGAAGAACATATCCCAATGTGGCGCTCATTCGTGTCTCCATGGCTGTACGAAGCCTCCCGGCCAGCGGGAAAAAGGTATCGGCTCCTGACGGGGAGCCGGCGACGCAACGGTTATCCTCATCCTGTTCGCAAACAGGCCCGGAAAATATCGACAGATGGGCCGCGGTTCAAGACCCCGAAGCCAAAAAAAAGGCAGGTTCCGGAGAACCTGCCTTCGTAGTCGTCATACAGCCTTCATTACATGCGGCACGTGCCTTCGCTCACGGCGCTAGCACGACACTTCATGCGGTGAAGCGCCCTGGCCAGAGCGGCCTGCACGGCCGCGTGATCCAATTTCTCCTGTTGCTGCTTGGCGCGCTGCTCGGCTCTATCCTGAGCCCTGCGGGCCCGCTCCAGATCGATTTCTTCAGCTTTTTCCGCCACTTCAGCAAGAACTGTCACCTTCGCAGGGGACACCTCGGCAAACCCGCCGGCAACAAAGACATAGTACTTTTTGCCGTTCAGTTTGTAGTAGAGGCTCCCGATACCAAGCGCAGAGAGAAACGGGATATGATTGGGCAGGACACCGAATTCACCGTTGATGCCGGGAGCGCCGACATAGTCGACCTCTTCCTTGAGCACCATCTTGTCCGGTGTCACAATTTCAAGCGTTATTGTCTTAGCCATATCAATACCCCAGGGCAAGAATTACTGTTTCTTGGCGTTTTCCAGAGCCTCGTCCAAGCCGCCGACCATGTAGAAGCAGGACTCCGGAATGGAATCGTGCTTGCCCTCGATGATCTCCTTGAAGCCCTTGATGGTGTCTTCGAGCTTCACGTAGCGGCCTTCTTTGCCGGTGAACTGGGCGGCAACGAAGAAGGGCTGGGACAGGAAGCGCTGCATCTTGCGGGCGCGGGAGACGGTCAGCTTGTCTTCGTCGGACAGTTCGTCCATGCCCAGAATCGCGATGATGTCCTGCAGGTCCTTGTACTTCTGGAGGATTCTCTGCACGGCGCGAGCGGTCATGTAGTGGTCCATGCCGATGACGTTGGGGTCGAGGATGCGGGACGTGGAGTCCAGCGGGTCCACCGCGGGGTAGATGCCGAGTTCTGCGATCTGACGGGACAGAACGATGGTACCGTCAAGGTGCGAGAAGGTCGTAGCCGGCGCGGGGTCGGTCAAGTCGTCGGCGGGAACGTAAACGGCCTGCACCGAGGTGATGGAACCCTTGTTGGTGGAGGTGATGCGTTCCTGCAGTTCACCAAGGTCGGTGCCCAGGGTCGGCTGGTAGCCGACGGCGGAGGGCATGCGGCCGAGAAGCGCGGAGACTTCGGAGCCGGCCTGGGTGAAACGGAAGATGTTGTCGACGAAGAGGAGCACGTCCTGGTTTTCTTCGTCACGGAAGTACTCCGCGGCGGCCAGGGCGGTCAGAGCGACGCGGGAACGGGCTCCCGGAGGTTCGTTCATCTGACCGTAGACAAGGCAGGCTTTGTCCAGAACGCCCGCGTCTATCATTTCGTGATAAAGGTCGTTTCCTTCACGGGTGCGCTCGCCGACACCGGCGAACACGGAGATGCCGCCGTGGTTCTTGGCGATGTTGTTGATCATCTCCATGAGGATAACGGTCTTGCCGACGCCGGCTCCACCGAACATGCCCATCTTGCCGCCCTTGGGGAAGGGGACGAGCAGGTCGATGACCTTGACGCCGGTTTCAAGCACTTCGATCTTGGTCGACTGCTCGGTGAAGCTCGGGGCCGGGCGGTGAATCGGGTAGCTCTTCTCGGCGACGATGGGGCCCTTTTCGTCCACGGGGCGCCCCACGACGTTCAGGATGCGGCCCAGGGAGGCCTTGCCTACGGGCACCTGGATGGGCTTGCCCGTGTCCTTGCCGATCTGGCCGCGAACGAGGCCGTCGGTGTTGTCCATGGCGATACAGCGGACGACGCTGTTGCCAAGGTGCTGGGCGACTTCGACGACCAGGTTGTCTTCTTCGGCGTCGATGGTCGGGTTGGTGATCAGAATGGCGTTCAGGATGCCAGGAAGTTTGCCCTCGGCAAACTCCAAGTCGACAACAGGCCCGATGACCTGCACTATTTTACCGGTATTAACAGCACTCATGCGTTATGCCCCCTTATCCTTTCAGTGCCTCGGCACCGCCTACGATGTCCATTAATTGGGTGGTGATGCTCGCCTGGCGCGCCTTGTTGTAGACAAGGGTCAGGCTGCCGACCATTTCGTCGCAGTTCTTGGTCGCGTTATCCATGGCCGACATGCGTGCCGCATGTTCGCTGGCCGACGTATCAAGCAGGCCGCGGTACATCTGGACCTTGACATATCTGGGCAGAAGTTCGGCCAGAAGCCCTTCCACCGAAGGTTCGAAGATGTATTCGCTCGTGGCGCCGGTCGGTGCTTCCGCCTCGGCCGTCTCGGCCGGGAGAATCTGGGACGCCGTGGCTTCCTGCTTGGCGATGCTCACGAACTTTCCGAAAACGATATGCACTTCGTCAAACTGTCCGGAGAGATACCCATCGATGACGAGGTTGCCCGTTTCGCTGGCCAACTGGAAATCGAAGTTGGTCATATTCTCAGCGTACTGCGAAACGATCTCGAACTTCGTCTTGCGGATGAAATCCCTGCCTTTCTTTCCGATGCAGATAAACTTGACGGTCTTGCCTTCTGCTTCCTTCTGCTTGGCCAGCCTGTTGGCGGCGTTGCAGAGGTTCGCGTTGAAGCTGCCGCACAACCCCTTGTCCGAAGTGACCAGAACGATGCCTATGTTCTGGATCTCTTCGCGCTTCTCGAGCAGGGGATGGACGCTGGCGTCGGCGCGGGAAGCCAGATCGATAAGAATGTCATGGAACTTATCAGCATAGGGACGGAAGCGCTCGATTCGGTTCTGAGCACCACGCAGTTTCGCGGAAGCGACCATGTTCATCGCTTTCGTGATCTGCTTGGTCTTTTTCACACCGACGATCTTGTTTTGAATGTCCCTCAGTGATGCCATTTACGACTCCTTAAACGATCCTAGGCTTTGAAACCGGCTTTGAACTCGGTCAGGGCTGCGGCCAGCTTCTTTTCGGTTTCGGCGCCAAGGTCCTTGGTCTGCACGATTTCGGCCAGGACGTCGGATTTCTGGTTACGCATGAAGTCGACCAGTTCGTTGCCGAAGCGGATGGCGTCGGTCACGGCGACGTCGTCAAGGTAGCCGCGGGTGCC
Organism: Desulfomicrobium aestuarii; assembly: GCF_055385525.1. Lineage (NCBI taxonomy): Bacteria > Pseudomonadati > Thermodesulfobacteriota > Desulfovibrionia > Desulfovibrionales > Desulfomicrobiaceae > Desulfomicrobium > Desulfomicrobium aestuarii. The sequence continues at coordinate 3,755,609 of NZ_AP042427.1, read as the reverse complement.
GGCGTACAGCACTGCGACCTGCTCTTCGACGGGCATGGGCTGGTACTGGGGCTGCTTGAGCAGTTCGACAAGACGCTCACCGCGGGTCAGCTTGGTTTTGGTGGCCTTGTCCAGGTCGGAGCCGAACTGGGCGAAGGCGGCCAGTTCGCGGTACTGGGCGAGGTCGAGACGCAGGGTGCCGGCGACCTTCTTCATGGCCTTGATCTGGGCCGCGCCGCCGACTCGGGAGACGGACAGACCGACGTTGATGGCGGGACGGATGCCGGCCATGAACAGGTTGGGCTCCAGGTAGACCTGACCGTCCGTGATGGAGATAACGTTGGTCGGGATGTACGCGGACACGTCGCCGGCCTGGGTTTCGATGACCGGCAGGGCGGTCAGGGAACCGGCGCCGAGGCTGTCGTTGACCTTGCAGGAACGCTCCAGCAGACGTGAGTGCAGGTAGAAAACGTCGCCGGGGAAAGCTTCACGTCCCGGAGGGCGGCGCAGCAGCAGGGACATCTGGCGGTAGGCCACAGCCTGCTTGGACAGATCGTCGTAAACGATCAGGGCGTGCTTGCCGTTGTCGCGGTAGAACTCCGCCATGGTGCATCCGCAGTAGGCCGCGATGAACTGCAGGGGAGCCGGTTCGGAAGCGGTGGCGGAGATGACCGTGGTGTAGGCCAGGGCGCCGTTCTGGCGCAGGGCCTCGACGACCTGGGCGACGGTGGAGCGCTTCTGGCCGATGGCGACGTAGAAGCAGTGGATGTCGCTGTTCTTCTGGGCCAGGATGGCGTCGACGCCGACGGCGGTCTTGCCGACCTGACGGTCGCCGATGATCAGTTCGCGCTGTCCGCGGCCGATGGGGGTCATGGCGTCGATGGCCTTCAGACCCGTGTACATGGGCTCATGGACGGACTTACGGGCGATGATACCGGGAGCCTTGATTTCGACGTTACGGAACAGATCCGTCTGGATCGGCCCGAGACCGTCGATGGGATTGCCCAGGGGGTCGATGACACGGCCCATGACCGCGTCGCCGACGGGAACCTGGAAGATCCGGCCCGTACGCTTGACGATGTCGCCTTCCTTGATGTGTTCGGTCTCGCCGAGAAGAGCGACGCCCACGGAGTCTTCTTCAAGGTTCAGAACCATGCCCATGACGTTACCGGGGAACTCGAGGAGTTCCATGGCCATCGCGTTTTCGCAGCCGTAAACGCGGGCGATACCGTCACCCACCGACAGGACCACGCCAGTCTCGCTCATCTCGACCTTTTTCTCGTAATTCTTGATCTGGCCTTCGATGATCTGGCTAATTTCTTCTGCTTTGATCTGCATAGCCTCTACTCACCCCTTTTGATATTTTCTTTCAAAATTTGCAGTTGAGCCCGAATACTAGCGTCAAGGACCTTGTCCCCGATCTTGAGCATGAGCCCGCCGATGATGTCCTGATCAACTTCGTAATCAAGAACCACCTTCTGACCCGACTCTTTTTGCAGTTTGTCGACAACGTTCTTCTGCACACCGTCGGAAAGCTTCACAGCCGTCACCAGTTTGCCGCGAAGAACGCCTTGGGCCGCATCCAGGAGCATGCCGTAAGACGCGTTGATCTCGGGGAGAAAAGCCAGCCTGTTCTTGTCCGCCAGAAGCAGACAGAAGTTCCGGACCATGGCGCAGGGCGCGACCTTGTCCAGAATCTTGACGATCACTCCTCTCTTTTCTTCCACGCCGAAAATCGGGTTGCGGAAGATCTTCGTGAGCTCAGGCGCATTCTCCAGGACTCCAGCCAGCCTGGCCAAGTCGTCGCCGTACTGCGCCATCACAGCCTTGTCGGACTGCGCCTGCGCAACGGTGAACAACGCCTTGGCGTACCGTCTTGCTACGATATTCCCAGTCAATTGAGCACCACCTTTTTAAGATATTCGTTGACCAAATCTTCGTGATCTTTCTTCTTCAGCTGCTTTTTCACCATGTCTTCGGCGGCAGCGACGATCTTTTCGGCCAGCTCTTCACGGATGGCGTCAATGGCCAGCTTGGCCTCCTGAGCCGCGGAAACTTCGGCCTGAGCCTTGATCTGCACAGCCTGGGCTTCGGCCTTCTCGATGATCGCCTGACGCATGGCCTCACCCTGGGCCTTGGCGTCGGCAAGGATCTTGGCTTTCTCGGCCTCGAGATTGGCGATGCTCGCCTCGACTTCCAGCAGGCGCTTCTCCGCGTCGTCCTTGCGCTCGTCGAGGTCGGCCAGGTCCGTCTCGATCTGCTTGGTGCGACCGGTCAGCATGTCCGCGATGCGCTTGCCCGCGAACTTGTAGACCAGGAAGGCCACGATGCCGAAATTGATAAAGCGATACAGAAGGTCGAGCCATTTGTTGTGGCCCCCACCCTCTCCGTCGCTGGCGAAGGCTATCGCCGCGCAAAGAACCAGTGCTGCCGTCACCAATCCGACAGTCTTGAATTTTTTCAAAATTCCGCCCTCCTTATATGAAAAAGTAAATCTGTGACACACAAGGAAATTCAGCCCGACTACGCCTTGCTGAGCACCTTATCGGCGACGTTCTTGGCATAGCCCGCGACTTCGTTGCGCAGGGCCTTCAGGGCGGCCTGCTTCTGACCATCAATCTCTTTGCGGGCGGCGGCGACCTTCTCGGCGGCTTCAGCGCCGGCCTTGGACAGCACCGCGGCCTCGGCCTCGGTCCCTTCGGCCTTCAGGGACACGCGCATCTGCTGCGCCTCGACCCGGGCACCGGACAGGGAAGCCTTGTAATTTTCGAGTTTGGATTCAGCCTGGGCCGTGAAGGCCTCGATGGAGCCGAGCTTTTCGCTCATGACCTCGGCCCGCTTCTTGATGATCCCACGGATCGGGCGAAACAGGATCAGGTTCAGCACCGTCAGGATGATCAAAAAGTTCACAAGTTGCGCAAAAAATGTCCAATCAAGATCAATCATGCCGCCCCCCCAAAGAGTATGTGAATTTTTGTTCAAAGTCACAGGGCCTCTATCTGATTCCCATTTTCGTGTCAAAATCTTTTTGGCCAAACTGTTCGCAAATTGGTTTGCAAGTCCTGGGTTTGCGCACTTTGTTCAGAAATTCACGTGCTTTGGGCGCACCCTCCGAAACAGGGAAACAGGGCCCCGCCCAATGGGCTACGAAGCGCTTTCCTCCCGCTTGAGTCTGAAAAACGAGGCGCACTCCGCTCGGCGGAGCCGGGATGTCAGGCGTTCTTGAAGACGAATCTGCGCATGGCCACGTTGAGGACCACGCCGATCATGCAGAAATTGACCACGGACGCGCTGCCTCCGTAGCTGACGAAGGGCAGGGGGATGCCGACCACGGGCATGATGCCGAGGACCATGCCCATGTTGATGAGGATCTGCCAGAAGAAGTAGAAGAAGACCCCGGCTGCGAGGTAGCTGCCGAAATCGTCCTTGGCCTCCATGGCGACGATGTAGATCTGGTAGAGGAAGGAGCAGAAAAGCACCAGCAGGATCATGGAACCGAAAAACCCCCACTCCTCGCCGAAGACGGCGAAGGCGAAGTCCGTGTGCTTCTCGGGCAGGAAGCGCAGCTGGCTCTGGGTGCCCTGCAGGAAGCCCTTGCCCCAGAACCCGCCCGAGCCGATGGCGATCTGGGACTGGATGATGTGGTAACCCGCCCCGAGGGGATCGTTCCCGGGGTCGAGGAACGTCAGGATGCGCTGCTTCTGGTAGTCGTGGAGAAAGAACCACCCGAAGGGCAGCATGACGGGCAGGGCCACGATCAGGACCTTGAAGACCCCCGCGGTGATGCCCTTGAACAGGATCATCCCGCCCAGGATCATCAGGATGTTCAGGGCCGAGCCCAGGTCGGGCTGCTTGACCACGAGCATTGCCGGCACGAGTCCCACGAGGAGAATCTTCCCCAGGTTGATCCACCCGAGACGCCCGTCCATGCGAGCCAGCAGCCGCGCCCCGAGGATGAGCACGGCGATCTTGGCCAGTTCCGTGGGCTGCAGGTTGAAAAAGCCGAGATCGAGCCAGCGCTTGGCCCCGTAGATGGTCTTGCCGGCCACGCTGACCGCCAGCAGGAGCAGCAGCGACAGGATGAAATAGGGCCAGGACACGGCCTTGAAGTGACGGTAGTCGACCAGGACGATGCAGGACAGGACCAGAAGCCCCACGCCGCCCCAGAGCAGCTGCTTGTTGAAGTAGCTGTCGAGTTCGATGCCGGAAGCGACGCGCAGGGCGCTGGCCGAGTACAGGTTGACCACCCCGACCAGGAAGAGGATCGCGGTCAGGGCCACGAGGCCCCAGTTGATATGGAAGACAAGGCGTCTGTCGAACATGTGCGTCTCCCTCAATTCCCCTGCGGCACGCCGAAAAGGGCGTCGAACACCGCTCCGACCACCGGCCCGGCGTCCGAGCCGCCGTGTCCGCCGTGCTCGACCATGGCCACGGCCACATACCGCCGCCCGTCCTTCTCGGCGAACCCCGCCAGCCAGGCATGGTCCCTGTATTTGTAGGGGATCTCCTGGGTTTTCTTCTTCTCGTACTTGTCCATGAGCTTGACGACCTGCGCCGTGCCGGTCTTGCCGCCGATGCGGATGCCCTCGCGGCGCAGCAGGCGGGCGGTGCCCCTCTCCTCCTCGACCGTGGCCACCATGGCGTCAAGGACAAGCTTTCGCGTCGAGGCCTTCATGGGCAGTTCGCCGACGACGTCGGGCGACGCCGTGGCGAGCAGAGTCGGCCGCAGGATTCGCCCGCCGTTGATCAGCGCGGCCACGAACCTGGCCACCTGCAGCGGGGTCGTCTGGGTGTACCCCTGACCGATGGAGTAGTTCAGGGTCTCGCCGCGCTGCCATTTCTCGCCGAAACGCTTCAGCTTCCATTCGGCGGTGGGCATGTTGCCCGAGCGCTCGTGCGGCAGTTCGACCCCGGTCTTGACGCCGAAGCCGCAGCGGGTCGCGTAATCGCTGATGGCGTTCACGCCCAGCCGTTCACCAAGCTGATAGTAGTATACGTCGCAGGACTCACGCAGCGACTTCTTGAAATCGACAACGCCGTGCCCGCCTTTGTTCCAGCACCTGAAAGACCGCTCGCCGAGTTTGTAGCTTCCCGAGCAGAACACGGTCGTGGCCGGGATCACGGAGCCGCTTTCCAGGGCCAGGCCGCCGACGACCAGCTTGAAGACGGAACCGGGCGGATACGCGCTCTGCACCGGACGGTTCTGCATGGGGTGCTCTGAATCCTCGAGCAGTTCCTTCCACTTGGCGTGGCTGATGCCGACGACGAACTCGTTCGGATCGTAGCTGGGCAGGCTGACCTGGGCCAGGATCTCGCCCGTGTCCGCGTCCATGGCCACCACGGAGCCCGTGCGGCCGTCCAGGGCCTTGGTCGCGATTTCCTGCAGCGGCAGGGAGACGCTCAGGTTCAGGTCCTCTCCCTTGACCGGCTGGGTGACGATCCGCGACGACAGGACCCGGCCCGACGCATCGACCTCGAACTCCTCCAGCCCCTTGGTCCCGCGCAGCCGACGTTCCAGGACATATTCCACGCCCTGCTTGCCCACGTCGTCGCCGAGCTGCAGATCCGGGTCGTCGTTGAGCTCCTCCTCGTTGGCCCTGGCCACATAGCCGAGGACGTGGGCCAGGGTAGGACCGTAGGCGTACGAGCGCTTCGGGCGCACGGCGATGGTCAGGCCCGGCCAGTCCTGCCGGTGCGCCTCGACCAGGGCCACGAGTTCGAAGGGGATGTTGGGCACGATGACCTGCTCGTCGAAGTGCTTGACCCTTTTGCGGCCGATCTCGAAGACCTTCTCCAGTTCGTCGCGCGGCTGGCCCGTCCAGCGGCTGACCTGGTCCAGGGTCTTCGGGATGTCCGGGCAATCCTCGCGGACCAGGGCCAGGGCGTAGGCGGGCGTGTTCTCGGCCAGGAGCACGCCGCCCCGGTCGCGGATGATGCCGCGCGGGGAAAACATGGTGCTCTGCCGGGTCCTGTTTTCCTGGGCGCGGCTGGTGTAGAAGTCGTTCTTGTAGATCTGCAGGTACCAGAGGCGTATGCCGAAAACGCAGAAGAGCAGGACGATGCAGATCAGCAGCAGGTTGGGGCCGGAAAAAATCCGGGGCCTCTCGGGGGTGTCAAACGCGCCCATGTCCGCCCCATCTGCGGTAGGCGATCAGCATCCCGCCCCAGAACAGCACGTACGCCAGCCATTGCTTCGCGACCCAAGGCCAGGGCGAATGCATCCGCGCCCCGATCTCCTGGAAGCTGATGGCCCCGCTCAGGACAACCCAGGCCCACACGGAGAGCACTAGGGAAAAAAGGAGGATGAAGAGCGGGTTTTCCGGTTCGAGCAGCCACTTGGTGAGCAGAAAGAAGGCGAACATCCCTGCGTAGAAGAGCACAGCCACCCCGAAGGCCAGGTTGCCGATCCCTTCCTGCACGAGCACCCACAGCACCGTCATCCAGCCCACCGTCAACCAGCGGCCCGTCTGAAGGCAGACGAGGAGTCCGGGCGTCAGGAAGTCGAACCCTCCGGAAACTTCCTGGCCCCAGAGCGCAAGCACGAGGTACCCCGCCCACCAGACCGGGTCGGGTATGCGGCCCGGACGTCGAGAGCCGTACGGAGCGGCGGACAATCTCACGACCTCTTGCGCACGGGATGGCGCGCCGGCTTGGACGGTTCGGCCCCGCTAGCGGCCGGTTTCGAGGCGTTCACCGCAGGTTGGTCCGGCTTGTCGGAGGTGGCGTTGGTCGAATTCGCCGCGGCTTTGGCCGAACCCGCCGCGGGGACGACCTGGCCTGCGGTGCTGTTGGCCGCCGGCTGTGCGGCGCCGGCGGAAGCCATGGGCTGCCCCGGATCGTACCCGTCAGTGCGGCTCAGGACCAGCAGTTCCTCGTAGTATCGCAGCGCCAGCAGCGGCTCGGCGTAGACCTTCTGGAACAGCGAGACGTCGGCGGGTGTCACCTCGACCACCCGGGCCACGGGAATCCCCTTGGGGAAAACGCCGCCCTGCCCGGAGCTGATCAGGATTTCGCCGGGCGCCACGGGATCGTTGCGGGGGATGAACTTCACTTCCAGAAACGCGCCCGGCCCCTGTCCCTGGACGATGGCCGGAACCCGTCCGTCGCTGGTGATGACCGGTATCCGGCTGGTCGAATCCGAAAGGAGCAGAACCGAAGAAAAATGCATGCCGGGCTTGACGATGCGGCCCACCACCCCTCGGGGCGAGATGACCGGGTCGTTGGCCCGCACCCCGTGGGCCGAGCCCAGGTCGATGAGCAGGGTCTCCAGGATGGCGTTGGGACCGAGCCGCTGGCCGATGACCCTGCCGCCGCGCGACTCCCAGTTGGCCTCGGGGCTGAAGCGCAGCAGCGACGTCAGGCGGTCGGCGGACTTGGCCTTCTCGGAGACCCGCGCCAGTTCGAGTTCCAGTTCGCGGACCCGCTGGGTCAGATCCTCGTTCTCCTGCCGCACCCCCACCAGATAGACGTAGCGGGACCAGAACTCGTCGGCGTTGCTCTGCAGCCAGCGCCCGGGAGTCATGACCCAGCCGGCGACATCCAGACCGACCATGGCGGCCAGCCGGTCCAGATACCCCGTCTTCCAGTTCCACGTGTACATGGAAAAGTAGAGAAAAAGCGGAAGAAAGAAGAACAGAAGCAGATATTTGAAGCGGGGCGACATACGTCTAATCGATGGTTACCTCGCGCAGTACATCCAGGTTGTCGAGCACCTTGCCGGAACCGAGGGCCACCGTGGACAGAGGGTCTTCCACCACGGTGATGGGCAGGGAGGTCTCCTCGCGCAGCAGGCTGTCGAGTCCCTTGAGCAGCGCCCCGCCGCCTGTCAGCACGATGCCGCGGTCCACGATGTCCGCGGCCAGTTCGGGCGGGGTCTGTTCCAGGGCGATGCGTACGGCCTGGACGATGGAGTCCACGGGCTCGGAGATGGCCTTGCGCACCTCTTCGGAGGTGATGGAGATGTTCTGCGGGATGCCCGAGACGAGATCGCGGCCCTTGACGTCCATCACCAGCTCTTCATCCAGGGGATAGGCCGAGCCGATGGTCACCTTGATGTCCTCGGCCGAGCTTTCGCCGATGAGCATGTTGTACTTGCGCTTGACGTGCTGCAGGATGGCCTCGTCCATCTTGTCCCCGCCGATGCGCACGGACTTGGAGTAGACGATGCCCGCCAGGGAGATGACCGCCACCTCGGTGGTGCCGCCGCCGATGTCCACGACCATGTTGGAGGTCGGCTCGGTGATGGGCAGGTCGGCGCCGATGGCCGCGGCCATGGGCTCCTCGATGAGGAAGACCTCGCGCGCCCCGGCGCTCTGGGCCGACTCGCGCACGGCGCGCTTCTCGACCTGTGTGATGCCCGTGGGCACGCAGATGACGATGCGAGGCCGCACCAGCCGGCGGCTGTTGTGCACCTTGGAGATGAAGTGCCTGAGCATGGCCTCGGTGACCTCGAAGTCGGCGATGACGCCGTCCTTCATGGGCCGGATGGCCACGATGTTGCCGGGCGTGCGGCCGAGCATGCGCTTGGCCTCGGCGCCCACGGCCAGGACTTTGTTGTTGCCGCGGTTGTCGCGCTTGACGGCCACGACCGAGGGTTCGCGCAGGACGATGCCCTTGCCCTTGACATAGACGCAGGTGTTGGCGGTCCCGAGATCGATGGCCAGGTCGTTCGAGAAGAACCCTAAAATCTTATCCAAAATTCTGGACATATATTTCCTCTTTTATCATGTTCAGCATGGTCCGCTCGCACGGACTCTTCCGGGACATGCCAAGGCGGAACACTGACCCGACGGGCCGGAAAAATGACGTGTAATGAGCCGCGCTGAATACCAGAAGATCACCGCGCAGGCAACTACCGCCCCGGAAGGGACAAATTTCAATCATACCAGGCATGTCACCAAACCCATTCCATTCCCTCGCGGTCTACTTCCGGCGACGTTTCGGGCACCGGGTCCGCAAGATCCCCCTGGACGCGGGCAGTTCCTGCCCCAACCGCGACGGCAGCATTTCCGTCGGCGGATGCTCTTTCTGCAACGAGAAGGGGTCGGGAACGGGCAGGGCCGCCGAAATGTCCCTCGCGGACCAGTACCTGGCCGGCCGCGAACGCATCCTGGCCAGAGGTGGGGGAGTCCGCTTCCTGGGCTACATCCAGTCGTTCTCCAACACCTATGGCCCGGCCTCGCGGCTGCGGGCCATGATGCAGGCGCTGGAGGGTCTGCCCGACCTCGTCGGCATCGCCGTCGGCACGCGCCCGGACTGCCTGGACGAGGAAAAGCTGGACATCCTGCGGGCCGCCCCCTTCGAGGAGGTCTGGCTGGACCTGGGCCTGCAGTCGGCCCACGACCGCACCCTGCGACGCATCAACCGGGGCCACGACGCGGCCTGCTTCAAGCGCTGGGCGCGCGAGGCCGGAGAGAGGGGCATCAAGGTCTGCGCCCACGTCATTACGGGCCTGCCCGACGAAACCCTGGCGGACTTCGAACAAACCATGGCCGTTGTCAACAGCCTGCCCGTGGCCGGCGTAAAATTCCACAATCTCTACATCTGCCGAGGCACGGCTTTGGAGCGGGACTGGCGCGAAGGTCGCGTGGAACTCCTCACGAATGAGGAATCCCTGCGATGGCTGGTGCGAGGGCTTGCGCTCCTGCGGCCGGAAATCGTCGTGCACAGGCTCGGGGGCGACCCCGCCCCGGGCGAACTGGTCGCCCCGGACTGGGCCCTGGACAAGGCCGGATTTCTCGACGCCGCCAGGCGTCTGCTCGCTCATGAGGACGTCTGGCAGGGCAAGGCGCTTGGCCTCCCCCTGCCGCAATGGTTCAATCCCGATGGAGGGGAACACGCATGAACATGACTGCGGAAACCTTCGCCAACGACTGGTTTTCGGCCACCTTTCACTGGCGGGACGGCCTGCTGACGGCCATCGACCTGAGCGGCGACCGCAGGCCGGCCACCCCGCCGCGCTCACCGTTCGGGGCGGAACTCGCACGAATCGTCGCGGACTACGGCCGCCTGGAAGAGGATGTCTGGCCGGAGCTGCCCATGAACTGGAACGGACTTTCGGCCTTTTCGATCCTGGTCCTGGACAACCTGCGCCGCCGCGTCCCCCGTGGGGCCTTCACCACCTACGGGCAGCTGGCCGCCATGTGCGGCTCTCCGCGCGCGGCCCGGGCCGTCGGCAGCGTCATGGCCCGCAACCCCTGGCCGCTGCTCTACCCCTGCCACCGCGTTCTGGCTGCAAACCTGGGCCTGGGCGGGTTCGGCCCCGGCCTGCCCCTGAAACAGACCCTGCTCACTCTGGAAAAGGCCCGCCCTCTGGAGTGAACGCCGGGCGGCGCAGTTCCTCGTCCACGACGTCGGCGTCCTCGGCGTAGAGCCGGACGAGGTTGCGCAGGTGGCCGAAGCTCGTCTCGTCCATACGCAGGAAATCTATGGCGCCGTCCTGGCCGGCCCGGATGATGCGGCCGTGGATGTGCATGCGCAGCCCCGAATCCAGTTCCAGGGTCACCTCGCACTCCTTGCCGGGCAGTATCCACTCCTCCGTGGAGCAGGACAGGCCCTTGAGGCTCAGATCGTGGACCCGCCCCCGGACGCGCTTGCCCTCGAAGGCGATGGTCAGGGGAAATTCCAGGTTGACGCGGCTTCTCGTGCGTCGTTCGTGTGTCATGCTGCCTCCCGTCCCGTAGCGGCCCCTTCCGTTGACGAAAGTGAAACCGGCCTCGATATTTCTGTGCGGAACTGCACCATCCCGCCTACGTGAATTTCCCCATCCCGTCGACCGCAAAGCCGCAATCACCGGAACCCGGCCGACGACAGCCCCCTCCTCACGGCACGCGCCCCAAACAAAAACCCCGGCGAGGCCGGGGCTTGTGCTCTATTCGAGGAATATCTTCTTCCTGGGCTTGGCCGGTTCGGCCGGCTGGTCCGCAGGCTTCCTGCCCCGGGAACGACCCCGGTCATTGTCCGCCCTTTTTGGCGCCGGCGCTTCCTCCGCCGGGCGCGGCTCCGCAGGTTCCTTGCGCGCGGCGGGACGAGCCTCGGCAGGCGCCTGCTCGGCTCCGCCTTCACGGGCCCCTTCGGCCTTCTGGGCTGAGGATTTCCGCGGGCGGCGGCGACGACGCTTCTTCGGCGCGGCCGCAGGCTGGCCCTCCACCGCTTCCGCGGGACTGCCTTCAGAAACCTCTTCGAGCGGAGTCAGCTCGGCGTCTTCCGGCTCTTCGCGGCCGCCCTCCACCGCCGGCGCCGCATCTCGCTGCGGGAGCAAAGCTTCCGCCTGCGGAGCTGCCGCCGCCTCGGGTGCGGGGACGTATGCGTCCTCTTCGTGCGGCGCCAAAGGAGTATCGGTCCGCTCCTGTTCTCGCGCCTCGCCTCCGTTGCCCGGCTTCTTGCGGGAACGCTTGCGGCGGCGCTTCTCGCCCTCGGCCCGGCCGCCATCGACCGGGGCCGCCTGACGGGCCTCGACGGGCACCGGGCGGACCATGTCGACCATCTTCTCCGAGGGCTGCTCCAGCGGCGCATGGAACGTGGCCTGGTAGAACTCGTCCACGAGCATGGCCAGAAGAGCCCGGGAATCGTCGTTGGTCGCCAGTTCGCCCACGGTGCGCATGAAGCGCTGCATGCGCTCCTTCTGGATGTTGTCGGCCTTGCGCAGGCGGGACTCCAGCAGGAAGACCGCGCGCTGGGAAATGAGCGCCTCCAGCTCCTCGTCGGCCGGGACCTGGTGCTCGACCATGGGGATGGAGAACTTCTTGGCGATCTGCTCGAGTTCGATCTCCTCCATGCCCGAGACGAAGGAGATGGCCACCCCGGCGGCCCCGGCCCGGCCCGTGCGGCCCGTGCGGTGCACGTAGGCCTCGTGGTCCTGGGGGGGCTGGTACTGGAAGACGTGGGACAGCTCGTGGATGTCGATGCCGCGCGCGGCCACGTCCGTGGCCACCAGGAACTTGAGCTTGTTCAGGCGCAGTTTCTCCAGCACCTCCTCGCGGGCGACCTGGGTCAGGTCGGCGCTGATCTCGCCCACGTCATAGCCGAAGCGGCGCAGGACCGTGGCCACGAAGTGCACGTCGGCCTTGGTGTTGCAGAAGATGATGGCCGAGGCCGGGTTTTCCTGCTCGATGATCTTGACCAGGATGCGGCTCTTCTGCATGGCCGGCACCTTGTAGACCACGTGCAGCACTTCGCTGACGTGGACGTGCTCCTGGCTCAGGGAGACGAAGACCGGGTCCTTCAGGAACTGCTGGGCCAGGCGTTTCACGTGGCCGGGGTAGGTGGCCGAGAACATGGCCGACTGCAGGCCGCGCGGCAGGTAGCGCTGCAGCTGCTTCATATCCGGGTAGAAGCCCATGGACAGCATGCGGTCGGCCTCGTCGAAGATCATGACCTTGAGCCGGTCCAGATTGAGGGTGCCCTTGAGCAGATGGTCGAGGATGCGTCCCGGCGTGCCGATGACCAGCTGCGCCCCGCTCTCCAGTCCCTGGATCTGGCCCTTGTAGCCCACACCGCCGTAGATGGACACGGGCCGCACGCCGCACTCCCGGCCCAGCTCCTCGGCGTCGCGCGTGACCTGCACGGCCAGCTCGCGGGTTGGGACTAGGACCAGGGCCTGGGGCGCACCCAAGGCCGCATCGATACGGTTCAGAGTCGGCAGCAGAAAGGCGCCGGTCTTGCCGCTGCCGGTCTGGGACTGGACCATGACGTCGAGCCCCTCCAGCATGAGCGGGATGGTCTGGGTCTGGACCGGCATGAGCTCGGTCCAGTTCAGGCGCAGCGACGCGGCCCGCAGGACGGGCGGCAGGTCTGCCATGGTGAATGCCTTCGCTTCGAAATTCTCGTTTTGGGATGTCCCGTTCGGGGTCTCACCAAATTCTGTGTTGTCAGTCATACGATTCCTGCGCGGTTGATGCGGGCGTGCGGTCCAGGACTCCGAGCACCAGTTCGATGACGGAGTTGCTGACCAGCATGCCCTCGCGTGTCAGTTGAAGGCGACCGGCGCCGAGGCGGACCAGCCCGCTGGAGCGAAGCCGCTCGACAGCCGGGTCGCGCCGCGGAAAATCAATTCCGGTCGCTGCCATGAATTCTTGCAGGTCCAGGCCGTCCTTCGTGCGCAAGGCCAGCATGACCATTTCCTGCCGCCGCACATCGGCGGTCAGGACCTCCGTCCCTTCCCTTTCGACGCCGGCGGCCACGGTGCGGGCGTACTCGTCGAGACCGGCCGGGTTCGCCCAGCGCCGCCCGTCCAGAGTGGACACGGCGGCCGGACCCAGCCCCAGATAGTCCCGGCCGGACCAGTACCCCCGGTTGTGCCGGCTCTCCCGGCCGGGACGGGCGTAGTTCGAGATCTCGTAGTGCCCGTACCCTTCGGATTCGAGAAAGGCCGACCCTTCCAGATACATGCGGGCCCCCTCCTCCTCTTCGGGGAGGGACAGCCGCCCGGCGACGACGGACTCGGCCAGCGGCGCGCCCTCCTCCAGGCTCAGACCATAGCAGGAGACGTGTTCCGGGGCCAGCGCCACGATGCCGGCCAGGTCTTCGAGCCATGCGGACACGTCCTGGCCGGGCAGCCCCCAGATCATGTCCAGGCTCAGATTCGCAAACCCCGCCTCGCGCGCCGCCCGCGAGGCCAGGCGTGCCCGGGCGGCGTCATGGGAGCGGCCGAGCGTGGCCAGCAGGTCGTCCCGCAGGCTCTGAACGCCGAGGCTCAGACGATTGACGCCCAAGGTCCGAACCTCGGCCAGAAAGCCGGCCTTCAAGGCCGACTCGGGGTTGGCCTCCAGGGTGATCTCGGCTCCCGCTTCCAGGTCGAAACGCGAGGCCGCCCCTTCGAGGATGGCCCCGATCTGCGCCGGGGTCAGCAGGGAAGGCGTCCCTCCGCCGATATAGACCGTCTCCACCGTGCGCCGCCCGAGGGCCTTTCCCAGGCAGTTCAGCTCGTTCAGCACGAGCTCCACGTAACGCTCCGCCTCGGGCGCGGAGAAAGGCCCGGAGTGGAAGGCGCAGTACCCGCACTTGCGCACGCAGAAGGGTACATGAACGTAGAGCAGCATGGATCAGGCGCGCTTGCGCAGTTCGGAGGAATACCGCTCGAACTCGCTGTACAGGCACCCGCAGTACTGCTGGCGGTAGATCCCCCACTCCTTCGACAGGGCGATGCCTTCGGACCACCCCGCCCTGAAATCCTCGTAATGGAACTCCACGCCGGTCCCCTGGGCCAGATCCTGCCCCATGGTCCGTATCTGCTCGTGCTTCTGGAACTTGCTGTAGAGGAGCGTGGTCGTGAAGGCGTCGAACCCTCCGCGCCGGGCGATGGACAGGGTCCGTTCCAGGCGCAGGGCGTAGCAGGGGGCGCAGCGGTTGGGTTCGCGGAAGGTCACGCCCCGGAAATACGCCTGCGGGTCATACTCGTCGTCCTTGAAGATGACCGGAATGCCGAGACGCTCGGCCACCTGGGCCACCCCCTCGCGACGGCGCAGGTATTCCTGCAGGGGGTGGATGTTGGGGTTGTAGAACAGGCCGGTCACGCCAATCCCGGCCTCGAGGAGGACCCGGACAGGCGTGATGGCGCACGGCCCACAGCACATGTGAACCAGTATTTTCATCGAGGAACCTAGCAGAATGCGCAGCTGGGCGTTGCCGAGGGCATGATGTAGATCTTGCGCTCGAATGTCTGCTCGAACTCCAGAAGTTTTTCACGCTTGCGGTTGACAAGGTAGTGCATCAGGTCCGCGTCGGTGGTGTAGGTGAAGGCCTCGGTCTGCTTGTCCTTGCGCAGTTCGCGGTACAGGTCCTTGAGGGCCTGCATGGACCGCCATTCCAGGTTGCGGCGGGTGCCGGCGCCGGAGCAGTGCGGGCAGGGCTCCAGGCTGCCGGACAGGGCCGACGTGCCCAGGCGCTGGCGCACGATCTCGAGCAGGCCGAACTTGGAGATGCGCCCGATGTCTGTGCGCGCCCGGTCGACCTTGAGGGCCTGGCGCAGTTCCTTCTCGACCTCGCGGATGTGCTTGCCGTCCTTCATCTCGATGAAGTCGACCACGATCTGGCCGCCGATGTCGCGCAGCATGAGCTGGTTGGGGATCTCACGCGCGGCCTCGATGTTGGTGCGCAGGGCCATTTCCTTGAAATTCTTCTCGCCGCCGATCTTGCCGGAGTTGATGTCGATGGCCGTCAGGGCCTCGGTGTGGTCGATGACGAGCTGACCGCCGCTGGGCAGGTTGACCGTGCGGCTGAAGATCTTCTGCAGCTGCGCCTCGATGCGGAAACGCTCGTAGAGGGTGCGCTCGGTCTCGGTGTGGACCTTGATGAACGTCTTGCGGCGCGGGAACAGGAGGGTCGCGAACTCGGTGATCTGCCTGGCGGTCTCCTCGTCGTCGACCCAGCACTCGGCGATGTCCGGGGTCAGGTAGTCGCGGATGGCGCGGAAGGCCAGGTCCTTCTCCTCGTAGACCAGGGACGGGGACTCTGAGGCGATGCCCTTCTTGCGAATGTCCTTCCACAGGCGCTTTAACACCTGCAGGTCCTTGGACAGACTGCTCTTGCTCTGGGCCTCGCTGACCGTGCGCACGATGACGCCCAGGCCCTCGTCGAGCTTGAGCTCCTCCACGACCTCCTTCAGGCGGTCGCGCTCCTTCTCGTCCTCGATCTTGCGGGAGATGCCGAGCTGCTCGCGGCCCGGGGTGAGCACGAAATAGCGGCCCGGAATGGACAGGTAGGTGGTCAGGAACGCACCCTTGGAGCCCACGGGCTCCTTGACGACCTGCACCAGCACTTCCTGGCCGGGCTTCAGGACCTTCTGCAGGGGCGGGTACTTGCCGCGGGTGGCCACGTCGCTCTGGTAGTATTCGGGGTGGACCTCGTCGACCTGCAGAAAGCCGTTCTTCTCTGCCCCGTAGTTGATGAAGGCGGCCTGCAGGGCCTGGTCGATGTTGTGAATCTTTCCTTTATATATGTTGCCCTTGGTTTTGCTCTGGTGGAGCATCTCGACGTAGTACTCTACGACGATGCCATCCTCCATGATGGCCACCTCGACCTGTTCGCCAGGCAAAACGCTGATGAACATCTTGCGCTTCTGCTTTTCTCCCATGAATATCCTCAAATGAAATAGGTTTCCGGCAGGGCCGGGAAAAATGGTGAAATTTGCGGACGGAAATCCGATGAAAATTTGCGATCTCTGGGCGCGGGGGTCTTGAGGAGGCGAAAGGGGCCGGTCACTGCCGGACGCACGCCGCGCCACGAATCAAGGAGAATACATACCCGGCAGGCGTGTCCATAGCAAGAAAAACCCTTCGAGGGGCAGGCGCTGGCTTGACATCCCATTTTGCCGTGGCTACTCCCGCCTTCTCACTGCACAGGAGGCCACATGCTCGAACCGGGACAGCTGGTAATGCTGCTCAACGCAAAGGACAAGAGATATTTCGTTTCGGCCCAGGAAGGGCAGGTCATGCACACCAACGAGGGGATTCTCCACCT
Organism: Desulfomicrobium aestuarii; assembly: GCF_055385525.1. NCBI lineage: Bacteria > Pseudomonadati > Thermodesulfobacteriota > Desulfovibrionia > Desulfovibrionales > Desulfomicrobiaceae > Desulfomicrobium > Desulfomicrobium aestuarii. The sequence continues at coordinate 3,739,172 of NZ_AP042427.1, read as the reverse complement.
CGACGAGGTCCGCGCCGCGGGCTGGGGACAGCAGGTCCTGACCCACAAGGGCTACCCCTTCACGGTCATGCGGCCGACCCTCTACGACCTGATCAAGTCCGTCAAACGCCGTACCCAGATCATCTACCCCAAGGAGATCGGGTACATCGCCATGAAGCTGGGCATCGGCCCGGGCTGCCGCATCGTCGAGGCCGGCTGCGGCTCCGGCGGCCTGACCACGGCCCTGGCCTGGCTGGTTGGCGACACGGGCAAGGTCTACACCTACGAGCGCCGCGAGGAGTTCTACACCCTCTGCCGCCAGAACCTGGAACGCATCGGCCTGTCCCACCGCGTGGAGCAGTTCCACCACGACATCGCCGAGGGCTTCCACCCCCATGCCGCCGACGCCCTGTTTCTGGACGTGCGCGAACCCTGCGACTACATCCAACATATCCCCGGCGCCGTGGTTCCGGGCGCGCCGATCGGATTCCTGCTGCCGACCACCAACCAGGTCCAGGACCTGCTGAAAGCCATGGAGGGCGGACCGTTCCGGCAGATCGAGGTGCTGGAGATATTCCTGCGCCACTACAAGCCCGTGCCCGAGCGCCTGCGTCCCGACGACCGCATGGTCGCCCACACGGGATTCCTGGTCTTCGCGCGCACCTACGCCCAGCTCGAGGAGCCGCAAACCCAGGAGTACGAAGGCCCGGCGGACGAAGACGCCGTTGACGGCGAGCTGCCGGAAGAATAGCCGCAATCGCCAAATTCCATCTATTCCAAGGATTTGCAGGAACACTCTTGCAAATCCTTTTTCTATTCCTGTAGAGATGGATTCTCTTTCACCATTCAACCCCGACCCCACGGCCGGACCGAGCCCCGCAAGGAGGAGCGCTGATGACCCGCAAGGATCGCACTGAAGGCATTTTCAGCCGGCGCGAAGTTCTGGATGCCACCGAGCGCCAGAAATACTACCAGATCCAGCTCAAGGAGCTGCTTTCGTACGCATACAGATATTCCGAGGACGTGAAGAAACGCTTCGACCGCGCCCAGTTCTCCGTGGAGAAGTTCCGCGACCTCATCGACCTCAAGCACGTCCCCATCCTGAAGAAGAAGGAGCTCATCTTCCTGCAGTCCATGGGCCCGCGCCTTGGGGGCCTTTTGACCAAGGACCTGGGAGAGCTGCGCCGCGTCTTCCTGTCCCCCGGCCCCATCTTCGACCCCGAGGACAGGGGCGACGACTACTGGGGCTGGACCGAGAGCTTCTACGCCGCGGGCTTCCGTTCCGGCGACCTGGTCCAGAACACCTTCAACTACCACATGACCCCGGCCGGCCTCATGTTCGAGGAGCCCCTGCGCCAGCTGAGCTGCGCCGTGGTGCCCACGGGCCCCGGCAACACCGGCAGCCAGCTCGACATCATGAAGAAGCTGCGCGTCACGGGCTACGTCGGCACGCCGAGCTACCTCATGCACTTGGCCCAGAAGGGCGAGGAGAAGGGCCTGAACCTGCGCAAGGACCTCTACCTTGAGGTGGCCTTCGTCACGGGCGAAAAATTCTCCGAGAAGATGCGCTCCACCCTGGAGAAGAAGTTCGACCTGATCATGCGCCAGGGCTACGGCACGGCCGACGTGGGCTGCATCGGCTACGAATGCTTCCACAAGAACGGGCTGCACATCGCCAACCGCGCCTACGTCGAGATCTGCCACCCCGACACGGGCATCCCGCTCAAGGACGGCGAAGTGGGCGAGATCGTGGTCACGGCCTTCAACAAGACCTACCCCCTCATCCGCCTGGCCACTGGCGACCTGTCCTACATCGACCGCGCGCCCTGCCCCTGCGGCCGCACCTCCCCGCGCCTCGGGACCATCGTCGGCCGCGTGGACACCACCGCCCGCATCAAGGGCATGTTCGTGTACCCGCACCAGGTCGAGCAGGTCATCTCGGGCTTCGAGGAGATCAAGCGCTGGCAGATCGAGGTCACCAACCCCGGCGGCATCGACGAGATGACGCTTCTCATCGAAACCTCGGGCTTCAAGCGCGAGGAGGAGCTGCTGCACATGTTCCGCGAGAAGATCAAGATCCGCCCGGCCCTCAAGATCCTCACGCCCGGCACCCTGCCGCCGCAGATCCGCTTCATCGAGGACAAGCGCAATTGGGACTGATGACCCGCCTGGTCCTCCCCCTGCTGCTGGCCGTGCTGGCCGGCTGCGCAAAACCGACGGCGGTGACGCCCCCCTGGGTGTCGCCGCCGGCCGGCTCCTTCCTTTCAGCCGAAGGGACGGTGCTGGCCGACGACGCCGTCGCCGGCCTGGCCCGCTCCGCGGACTTCGTCCTGTTGGGCGAGAGCCACACCAACCTCTGCGACCACGCCGTCAAGGCCCGCCTCATCGAGGGCATGGCCGGCGGCGGGGCTCGCTTCGCCATCGGCCTGGAGATGCTCCCGGTCACGGCCCAGCCCGTCCTGGACCGCTTCAACGCCCGCACCCTGTCGGCCGCGGAACTGGGCGAGGCGGTCGGATGGGAAAAGCTGTGGGGCTTCCCCTACGCCCAGTACAGGCCTGTCTTCGAACTGGCCGAGCAGTACGGCCTGCCCGTGGCGGCCCTGAACATCCCGCGCCGGGTGCTGACGGAGTTCCGCGACAAGGGCGCCGAAGCCCTGAGCCCCGAGGACCGCAAGCTCCTGCCCGGCCGCATCATCCCCGTCAGCCCGGCTCAGCAGGCCGCCCTGGAGGAGCAGGTCGGGCTGCATCAGAGCATGCGCAAGGCCGCGGCCAACGCGACGTCCGAAAAGATGCCGGACATGGCCTCCATGAGCGAGAAGTTCTTCCTGGTGCAGGCCCTGTGGGACTCCATGATGGCCGAACAGGCCCTGGCCTGGCGCGACCGCCTGGGTCTGCCCGTGCTCATCCTGGCCGGCGGCGGCCACGTGGAGCATGGCTGGGGCATCGAGTACCGCCTGCGCACCCTGGACCCCTCGGCTTCGTGCCTGGCCGTCATGCCCGTGCGCGGCGGCGAGGACTTCCGGCAGCAGGCCGACCCGTCCCTGCGCCCCATGCCGGGCACGGCCGTCTTTTTCCACTGCGCGGCCCAGCACAAGAGCCGCCTGGGCATGAACGTCGTCTTCGAGGACACCGGCATGCGGGTGGAGAGCGTCGAGCCCGGCTCAAGGGCCCAACAGGCCGGCCTTCTGCCCGGGGACGTCCTCCTCTCGGCCGGAGGCCGGGAACTGAAGGAGGCCACGGACCTGCACTTCGCGGCCATGGCCGCGTCCCGCGACAAAAAGCCCCTCGAACTGACGGTCCTGCGCCAGGGGCAGACCGTGACGCTGAACCTTCCCCTCGACTGATGCCCGAACTGCCCGAAGTCGAAACCATCGCCCGCGGACTGCACGCCCTGATCCAGGGCCGCAGAATAGAGGACGCCAGCCTCCTGACGCCCTCGGTCCTTCGCGCAGGCGCCACGGAAAGCCTGCCGGGCAGGACCGTGACCCACGTCTCAAGGCGCGCCAAGCTCCTGCGCCTGCACCTCGACAACGGCGGGCTTCTGGTTTTTCATCTCAAGATGACCGGACGCGTCTGGGTCGCCGGACCTGGCCTGCCCCTGCCGAAGCATACGCATCTCGTCTGCGGGCTGGACGGCGGCGACCGCCTGGTATTCGAGGACGCGCGGCGCTTCGGCTACTGCGCCGTCTTCGGCCCCGGCGAGATCGAACAGTGGGATTTCTTCAGGAATCTCGGCCCCGAACCCCTGGACGCCTGCGCCGGCGATCTGGCGCGGCGCATCGGCTCCCGCCGGGCCGGGGTCAAGGCCCTGCTCCTCAACCAGACCATCCTCGCCGGCATCGGCAACATCTACGCCGACGAGTCCCTCTTCGCCGCCCGCATCCACCCGGCGAGCATCGCCTCCGCCATTCCCGAAGCCCGGCGCCTGATCCTCTTCGAGGAACTGCGCCGCATCCTGCTGGAGGCCATCGCGGCCGGCGGCAGCACCATCAGCGACTACCGCAACGCCTATGGCAAGAGCGGCATCTTCCAGGATTCATTCCAGGTCTACGGCAAGAAGGGCGAACCATGCCCGGCCTGCGGCAGGGCCCTCAGGGCGGAGCAGGTGGCGGGGAGGACGTCGACGCATTGTCCGGGGTGTCAGAAGAAATATCTGGCCTGACACGGACGGGCACGGACCTTCACGGACCGGCACTGAAGCGGGAGGACAAACCGATCAGGACTCGGGTTCCAGGGAGGTGGCTCCGCAGATGGGCTTTTCCTGATTTTTGGCGGCCGCCGTCTTCGGGCGGCGGGGTTTCTTGCGGGGCTCGGCTTCGCCGTGCCCGTTGCCGTGCTTTTCGAGCAGGGCCCGGTAGCGCTCGGTGCGGCTCAGGTTCAGGGACAGCACCACGTGCTCGCGCTCGTCCTTGAAGCCCTTCTTGGTGAAGAACTTGAGGGCCGCTGCGTTGCTCGGGTCCGTGTCGGCGATGAGGTAGCGCGCTCCCGCCTCGACCATGCGTTCGACGAGCTTGTCGTAAAGCTTGTGGGCCACCCCGGTGGACTGGAAGGCGCGGTCCACGCCAAGCCAGACGATGTAGCCGTAGGTCCAGGACGCCTTGCTGATGAGGGTGCCGATGATGAACCCGGCCAGGGCGTCGTCCACCTCGGCCACGAGGCTGAACTCCGGGTCCGTATTGTAGTGGCCGACCACCTCCCACTCGTCCCAGGTGCGGTAGAGGAAGGGGTAGAGGTCGCAGGTGAAGAGGCGCTCGCCCAGGTGATAGACCGGGGCCAGGTCGTCCAGTTCCATCTCGCGGATGGTGATGTCGGGGCGTTGGGTGCGTTCTGAGGCCATGGTGCGGATGGTTGGGGTGAAAGGGCTTAGGCCGTGGTTAAAACGCCCGCCGCGCCGCTGTCAACGCGGCCCGGCGGGCGTCCGTGTTCAGCGCTTGTTCTCGGGCAGGGTCACGTTGAATTCCAGGACCTCGCAGTCTCCGTCCCGGTTCACGTCCACGCGGATGTTGTCGAGTTCCACGTGCACGTATTTCTGGACCACGAGGAGCAGCTCCTGGCGCAGACGCGGCAGGAACTCGTACCCGCCGTTCTGGGCGCGCTCGTGGGCCACGATGATCTGCAGCCGGCTCTTGGCGACCTCTGCGCTCGACTTCTTGGTGCGGAAATAGCTGAAGATGCCCATGTCAGCCTCCGAAGATGCGGGCGAAGAAGCCCTTCTTGGCCGGAGTGAGGAAACGGTGCGGCAGGTCCTCGCCCAGAAGGCGCGACACGGCGTCGTCGTAGGCCTGGCCCGCGTCGCTTGCGTCGTCGAGGATAACGGGCTCGCCGGAGTTGGAGGCCGCCAGCACGGCCTTGGACTCGGGGATGACGCCCAAGAGCGGAATGGCCAGGATCTCCTCCACGTCGGTCACGCTCAGCATCTCGCCGCGGCTGACGCGCTCGGGATCGTAGCGGGTCAGGAGCAGATGCTCGCGGATGTTCCCGCCATCCTTGGCCTTCTTCGTCTTGCTCTGCAGCAGGCCCAGAACTCGGTCCGAATCGCGCACCGAGGACACCTCGGGGTTGGTCACGACCACGGCCTCGTCGGCGAAGTGCATGGCCATGAGCGCCCCGTGCTCGATGCCGGCCGGGGAGTCGCAGAGGATGAAGTCGAAGCGGCTAGAGAGCTCGTCCAGGACCTTCTCCACGCCGTCCATGCGCAGGGCGTCCTTGTCCTTGGTCTGGGAGGCCGGCAGGATGTAGAGGTTCTCGACCCGCTTGTCGCGGATGAGGGCCTGGTGCAGGGTCGCCTCGCCCTGGATGACGTTGACGAAATCGTAGACCACGCGGCGCTCGCAACCCATGATGAGGTCGAGGTTGCGCAGGCCCACGTCGAAGTCCAGCACAGCGACCTGCATGCCCCGGCGGGCCAGGCCCATGGCCAGAGACGCGCTGGACGTGGTCTTGCCGACCCCGCCCTTGCCCGAAGTAACAACGATAATTTTACCCACAGTCCCTCCTGGTCCTGTCTAGAGAGGTTCGATCACAAGCTGGCGCCCGCTCAGGCTAACCTGAACGGCGGCGCCGTTGAAATTCCCGGGCAGATCCTCGCTGACCCGGTACAGACCGGCCACCGAGATCAGTTCCGCCCGCAGTTCCGTGCAGAAGATGCGCGCGCCCTCGAAGCCCATGGCCCCGGCCAGGGCACGGCCGCGCAGGGGCGCGTAGATGTGGATGTTGCCGTCGGCGATGACCTCGGCCCCCTGACCCACCGGCGCCAGCACCACAAGGTCGCGGCCCCGGGCGTAGACCTGCTGGCCCGAGCGCACGGGCTTCTCCACGACCATGGCCCCGGTTTCCGCCGGGGGGGCGGGGACGCTGCCGATCCGGGGCGCCTCGGCCCTGTTCCCGGAAAACACGCCCAGATGCAGGTCGGCGGCCTGACGCTCGTGGGCCTCGCCCCCGCCCTGGATGCCCACGGGCGTGAGGCCGTGGTCCCGCAGCAGCGCTGTCAGGCGCGGCACGTCCAGTTGGTCGCGCATGGGGCCCAGGGCGGAAAAATCCATGATCACGGCCAGGCCGCGCAAAAAGTGCGGCGTCTCGGCCAGGCGGGCGGCCACGTCCCCGGCCAGCACGCCCAGATCCGTGGTCAGGGGGCGGAACAACGTGCACGGGGCGACCTTGCCCTTGAGTTCGAAAGACGACACGCGAATGTCCTTAGCGGGTTGAGTATTGCGGATGAAGTTCGCGTCGAAACGAACGGCGGGTTTACCGAGGGACGGCGGCGAAGACAAGCCCGGTCTCGCGGCCGTGCGCGCCCCGGCCCTTGACGGGCGCGCAGGTCTCGCCGATGTAAATGAATTACGCCGTTTATCCATTCGAGGTATCCATGGACATCCGCCACGTCATCGAACACGAAATCCCCTTCGACCATTTCCTGGGCCTGGTGGTCGAGGAAATCCGCCCGGGCTACGCGCGCCTGCGCATGCCCTTCCGCCCCGAATTCATCGGCGACCCGCGCCGACCCGCCCTGCACGGGGGGCTCATCTCCATGCTCGTGGACACCTGCGGTGGATCGGCCGTGTGGGCGGCCTGCTCGGTCCGCGACCGCGTGGCGACCATCGACATGCGCGTCGACTACCTGCGCCCCGCCGACCCGGCGGACCTCATCGCCGTCGGCGAGGTACGGCTCCTGGGCAACCGCGTGGGTAACGCCACGGTGCAGATCTTTTCGGCCGCAAATCCGGAGGTCGTCATTGCCGAAGGCCGGGGCGTGTATAATATACGGAAAGCGGGCGCCAAGGCCCCGGACGTCGTCCACGCCAAGGCGCAAACCACAACCCGTGAGGAGGCCCCATGAACGCTTCAGCCTTCGCCTTTGTCATTGCCTCTCTGCTGTTTCTGTTCCAGTCACCGGCCGTCACGGCGGGCACCGTCGTCGACGAGTGGGCGGCCGTAAAGGCCCCTGCGCCCGTGGAGCTCAAAGCCGTGGAGGTCAACGCCACGGACACGGCGCTTCTGGTCCTCGACATTGAGGAGAGAACCTGCAACATGGAAACCCGTCCGCGCTGCGTGGCCTCGGCGCCGCGCATCGGCGAATTCCTGGCCAGGGCCAGGACGGCCGGCATGCCCGTGGTGCACAGCCTGACCAGCAAGGGCACGCCGGACACCATCCTGCCCCAGGCCCTGCCCCTGCCCGGCGAGCCCATCGTCCAGTCCACGGTGGACAAGTTCTTCCGCACGGACCTTGAAGCCATCCTGGAAAAACTCGGCGTGCACACGGTCATCGTCACCGGCACCACGGCCGAGGGCGCCGTCCTGCACACGGCAACGGGCGCGGCCATGCGGGGCCTTTCCGTCGTCGTGCCCGTGGACGGCATGTCGGCGGCCACGCTCTACGCCGAACAGTACACGGCCTGGCACATGGTCAACGCCCCCGGCACCCGGGCCCGGACAAGCCTCACGACCCTCGGGGCCATCACCATCAACGCCAAGTAAACCGCCGGGACCACCCCGGCCCGGACGCACCGAACGCACATGCAGCTTCTGAGCACGGACCAATTGCGCATCCTGGACGCCATCAGCCAGGGAACGGTCATTCTGAAGGACGGCATCATCCGTCACGCCAACACCTGTTTCGCCGCGTTCTGCAAGACCGGCCAGGCCGGGCTGCCGGGCCATCCCTTTTTCGACTTCGTCATCCCCAAACACCACCGGCGCGTCGGCAGGTATCTGGACTCCATTCCGGCCGGCGCTTCGGCCTGCGCCGCCGGCAATCTCGAATTCACCCTGCGCGACATCGACGGCGCCGAATCCTTCATGATCATGCAGGCCCAGGAGGTCGTCCATGAAGGCGCCCCCGCCCTCCTGTGCTCCCTGACGGACATCACTCAGCGGACCAAGGCCGAGAGAAAGCTCAAACGCATCCTGGACTCCATCCCCGAGGTCATCATCGCCTTCGATCGGGAGCACTCGCGCATCGAATCGGCCAACCACGCCACGGAGGGGCTCTACGGCCTGCCCGCCGAGCAGTTCGTACAGAACATCTTCCACCCCATCGACCTCGTCTTCCCGGAGGACTCGGACAAGGTCCACGCGTTCTACGCCGGCCTCGTCGACAGGGAATTCGACCGCATCGAATACCGCATCGTCCACGCCAACGGCGACATCCGATGGGTGCGGGACGAGGGCGAGGTGGTCTACAAGGAGCAGGGGCTGGGCCGGGTCCAGCAGGTCTACCATTTCATCAAGGACATCACCGACCGCAAGAACGACGAGGAGCGGCTGCGCGTCAACGAACAGAAGTACCGCCGCATTTTCGAGAACTCCACGGACCCCATCTTCGTGGCCTCGGCCGACGGCACCTTCACCGACATCAACATGGCGGCCGTGAACCTCTTCGGCTTCGCCTCGCGCGAGGAAGCCCTGGCCGCCAACGTCGGGGACCTTTTCCCCAACCCCGGGAAACGCGACGCCTTCATGGCCCTCATCGACGAAGCCGGCGGCGTCACAGGCCAACCGTTCAGGCTGCAGACCCGCAACGGGGAGATGGTGGACGTGGCCGTCACCGCGGGCTGCCGCCGCAACCGCAACACCGGGCGACCCGAGAGCTACCAGGTCATCCTGCACGACATGCGGGCCCTCATCGCCCAGACGGAACTCGAAACCTACAGGCGGACCATGGGCGGCCTGTCGGACCGCCTGAACAACATCGCCCAGGTCCAGCTCATGGAGCTCGGGCTCATGCTCGACTACATCGACGCCCTCAAGGCCGCCCGGGACCCGGAACGATCGGACCAGCTGCTCGCCCGCATCCTCGAACAGGCCCGCGAGGTCGAGCGGAGCCTGAAGGAGCTGCGGCACCTCGGCGAGAAGATCCGCCGCATCTACCACGCTCCAGAGCCCCCGGTGCCTGTGCCGGACGGGACGGGCGGCATCCTCTTCGACCTCAAGTAGGCGGCCTGGTGACGGAAGGGAGGCGGCTGCACGCGCCACTTGACCAACGGGGGGAATCATATGAGAGAAATCGAATCTCCCCTTGAGCAAAGGAGCCCCCCATGAGCACCGATATCTTCTCCCCGTTCGAACTAGGCCCCTTCACCCTCAAAAACCGCCTCGGCGTGGCCCCCATGACACGCATGTCTGCCGGCCCCGAATCCATCCCCCGCCAGGACGTCCTCGACTTCCTGGTCCGGCGGGCCGAGAACGGCGCGGCGCTGGTCTTCACCGAAGCCATCGTAACGGATTACGAGAGCGCCCAGGGCTACCCCGGCCAGTCGCGCATCCTGACCCAGCCCCAGGTCGATGCCTGGAAGCGCGTCACCGACGCCATCCGCGCCAACGGGGCCGTGTCCGTCATGCAGATGTTCCACTGCGGGCGCATGGCCTGGCCCGAGATAAACCCCGCCCGCCGCTCCATCGCCCCGAGCGCCGTGGCCCCGCGGCAGGACAACCCCCTCACGGACAAGCCCTATCCTGTCCCGGAGGCCATGAGCCGCTTCGACATCGAACACGTCGTCAACGGCTTCGTGGAAACGGCCAAAGGCGCGGTGGCCGCGGGCTTTGACGGCGTGGAAGTGCACGGCGCCCACGGCTACCTGATCAACCAGTTCCTGTCGTCCTATTCCAACAAGCGCGAAGACGAGTACGGCGGCACCCTGGCCAACCGCTTCCGCCTGGCCAGGGAGATTCTCAGGGCCGTGCGCGGGGTCATCCCCCGGGACCGGCTGCTCACGCTGCGCATCTCCAACTGGGCCATCGCGGATATGGAGGTTTCCCAGTTCAAGGACGCCCGGGAGTGGGAGGAACTCGTCGACCTCATCGACGCCGAACCCATCGACGCCCTGTCCGTGTCTACCTACGACTTCCGGGCCAAAGCCTTCGGCACGGACCAGACCATGTCCGGCCTGACCCGCTCCCGGACCACCAAGCCCCTCATGATCTGCGGCAAGATCCACGACCGGGTCACGGCGCTTGAGGCCCTCGCGGAGGCCGACATCGCCCTGTCCGGCAAATCCATGCTCCTGAACCCCGATTTCGTGGGGCACGTGCGCCAAGGCCTGGACATGGCCCCCTTCAGCTCCCAGGAGGCCGACGTGGCCTACACTGAGACGCCGCTGCCCTGAGCTTCGACCAGGAGACGCCGGACAAACTCAACCGGGCGGCCCAACCGTCCGAACAAGGAGCACCCATGCCGAGCACGCCCGCATCCACCGAAGACATCCTGGCCGCCACGCAATCCGGACGCCAGATCGTCCTGGACGTCCTGCCGCCGGAGCACTTCGAGGCCCGACACATACCCGGGGCGCGCAACGCCTGCGTCTACGAGGTGACCTTCCTCGACCAGGTGGCCGTCCTGGCGCCGGACAAGACCGCCCCGATCATCGTCTACGGCGCGGGCGAAGGGTCCCTGGACGCGGTGACGGCCGCCGGCAAGCTGCACCGGGCCGGGTACGCCAACGTGGCGGTCCTGCACGGCGGCCTCCCGGCCTGGAAGGCCGAAGGCAAGCCCCTCGAAGGAACGAAGACCGACGAATGGGAACCCGCCCACCCTGTCCTGGAACTGCGCAAGGCGCGCTACACGGCCGTCCCCGCGGAATCGACCCTGATCTGGACCGGGCGGAACGCGGGCGGCAGGCACACCGGCACCCTGGCCATGCGCGAGGGCACGCTGATCCGCGAAGGCGAGGGATTCAGGGGCCTCTTCACGCTGGCCATGGACTCCATCGCCAACACGGACCTCGCCGGCACAGACCTGCAGGCCGTGCTGGAGAACCACCTGAAGTCCGACGACTTCTTCTTCGTTTCCCATTTCCCGACCTGCACCGTGGAGATCACGGACATGGCGCCCGTTCCGGACGCCCCGGCCACGCTGCCGAACTTCCGCGTCACCGCGGTCATGACCCTGCGCGGGGTGGCCCGCGAGATCGCTTTCGACGCCCACCTCTGCCCCCTGGCCGAAGACAGGCTGGCCCTCATGGCCCATCTCGACCTGGACCGCACCTTGTGGGGCGTGCTGTACGGATCGGCCAGGTTCTTCAAATACCTGAGCTACCATATAGTTCACGACATGGTCAGCGTCGACTTGCGCGTCGTCCTGGAGTGAGCAGGGGAACTTCGGGGAAATCAGGAAGTAAATGCCCGGGCGAATCCGGCCCTGGCCTCCTGCACGAAGGCGCGGACGCGGAGCGGGTCCTTGGAGCCGTCCGGAGCCTCGACGCCCGTATGGACATCCACGGCGGCGGGCCGCACGGTCAGGACGGCCTCGCGGACATTGCCGGGGTTCAGCCCGCCGGCGAGGATGACCGGCAGCGGGGAACACCCGACCAGCGCGGAACTGACGGCCCAGTCGTGGCGCAGGCCCGTGGCTCCGCTGGCTCCGGTGGTGGGGTCGAAGGTGTCGGTGATGAAGGCGTCGCAGACCGGGGCGTAGGCCCGCGCGAACTCGACGGGACCGACACCCTCGCGGCCGACGACATAGCTCTTGATGATGGAAAGATTGGAAAGGGCCTTGACGCGGGCCAGGGTCGCGGGGGGGACGTCGGCATGCACCTGCACGATGCCGACGTTCAAGAACCGGCACAGTTCCACCAGACGAACCGGGTCGGACTCGTAGGTGATGAGCACGCAGCACGCGGGGCCCACCGCGTCGACGACAGCCCGCGCCTCGGGTTCGGACAGGTCGGGCTCATGCACGGGCAGGCGCAGCGGAAACCCGAGCAGATCCGCCCCGCAACCTCGCAGCATGCGCGCCTCCTCCAGGCCGCGCACCCCGGCCACCTGCACGAAGCCTTGGATGGGCAGGCCCCGGGTCAGCCGCATCACTTCTTCTTGGATTCCCTGATCAGATAGCGGGCCGTCTCCAGATCGTAGATCTTGGTCGGGTCGCCCTTGGAACCGCGCTCCTCGAACATCCTGGCGCCGCGGCGGACGATGTCGATGTCGATCCAGCCGTGCTGCTCCCAGATCTCGGGATGGTCCACATTGCTCAACCTGAACTCGATGTTGCCTTCGTTTTCGCGCACGTACATGCGGATGCGCTTGTTGGCCGGGTTCGGGTAGTAAAAGAGTCCGTCCTTGTCCTGCACGTCTACCTCCAGAAAAATGTTTGTTCCCGGGACTTTCAAAGCCCGCGACAATTGTCAATCCCCGGACGGGGGCGGCAATGGCCTCCGCGACCGGACAAGAAGGTTGGACCGCGGCGTCTGCTGCGGCAACGGAACGGCGCGAGCCTGTCCTCCTCTCCTGAAATTAAGTTTGACAATCAAACATCCCCTTTTTATTTGATCTTCAAGATTTCAGGCGTTCAAATAAAAAGAGGAGTCCTCATGCACGACCATTCCTGTTCCTGCGGCCATCATCACCACGAACACGATCACGGCGAACGCGGCACGCGCCTCGTCTTCTGGCTGACCATGGCCACCATGGCCGTGGAGATCATCTCGGGCTGGCTCTTCGGCTCCATGGCCCTGCTGGCCGACGGCTGGCACATGGCCAGCCACGCGGGGGCCATGGCCGTGGCCTGGTTCGCCTACGTCTGGGCCCGCCGCAACGCCGACAACCCCGACCTGGTCTTCGGGGCCGGCAAGGTCAACGCCCTGGCCGGGTTCGCCTCGGCCGTGGGCCTGTTCCTCGTGGCGGCCTACATGGGCGCGGAATCGATCATGCGCCTCGTGTCGCCCGTGACCATCTCCTTCGGCCCCGCCACCCTGGTGGCCGTCATCGGCCTGACAGTCAACCTGGTCAGCGCCTGGTGGCTGCGCGACGAGGGCCACTCCCACGCCCACGACCACAACCTGAAAGCCGCGTACATGCACGTCCTGGCCGACGCCCTGACCTCGGTCCTGGCCATCTTCGCCCTCCTGGGCGGCAGGTTCTGGGGCCTGGCCTGGCTTGACCCGGTCATGGGCATCGTCGGGGCGCTGGTCGTGGGCCGCTGGGCCCTGGGCCTGCTGCGCCAGACCGCCCGGGTCCTCCTGGACCACCGCGCCGACCCGGTTCTGCACGACGACATCGTACGCCGCCTCGAAAACGGCGGCGCGGTCAAGGTCCGCGACCTCTATGTCTGGAACGTGGGCCCCAGGCGTCTGGCCGCCCATGTCACGATCGAGGACGCGGCCCCTCGTCCGCCGGAGTTCTACAAGGAACTCATCGCCGAGGTTCCGCACCTGGAGCGGGTGACGGTCGAGGTCCACTCCTGCCCCTGTCCGGCCGAAGCGCAGGCCGGCGCCTGTCCGGGGGGCGGCCATGCATGACCTGGAGCGCCTGAGCGACCTGCTCATCGAATTCTACGAAAAGCTGTCGTCCTGGGAGCAGGCCGTGGTCCGGGACACGCCCATCACCCTGCCCCAGATGCACACCCTGGAGATCCTGGGCCAGCAGTCCCCGCTGCGCATGAAGGAACTGGCGGCCAAGATGGGCGTGACCACGGGCACGCTTACGGTCAACGTGGACCGCCTGGAAAAGCAGGGCCTCGTGGCGCGCATCCCCCACGAGACCGACCGCCGCTCCATCCTCGTGGCCCTGACCCCTGCCGGGGAGGAGCTCTTCCACGAGCACCACGACCATCACCTGCACCTGACCCGCGAACTGCAGGCCGCCCTGAGCCCGGAGGAGACTGAACAGTTCGCCTCCATCCTGGCCAAGCTGACCCAGGCCCTCTAGGCGCCCCGGCCCCGCATGGGGCAAAAAGCGCTGGAAGCCCGGAGCCACTTGGGCTACCCTCACCGGCACGAGACAACGGCGGGCCCCGGGCCCGCCAAACCCAACCGGTGGATTCCCGCATGCACATCGCGCCCTTCGACGATCCCTACGTCTCCCCCGCAATCCAGGTCGACCCGGTCTCCAGGCTCTTCCCGAGCTTCGCCTTCTACGCCCGCACCCTGGCCATCGTCTGCGAGGCCGCCTGGCGGACCCGCGGCGGCTACTCCATGGCCCAGTGGGCCGCCGACAGCCAAACGTTCATGCGCCGGGCCGAGACCGCCGGGGTGCGCTTCGTCATCGAAAACGCCTCGGCCTACGCAAAGCTGGACGGCCCGTGCGTGGTCGTGGCCAACCACATGTCGACCATGGAGACCTTCTGCCTGCCGGGCATTCTCGCCCCCCACAAGCCCGTGGCCTACGTGCTCAAGCGCAGCCTGACCAGGTACCCCGTCTTCAACCGGGTGGTGAACGCCATCGAGCCCATCGCCGTGGACCGCGTCAACCCCCGCGAAGACTTCAAGACCGTCATGGACGAGGGGCAGGAACGCCTGAAGCGCGGCATCTCGGTCATCGTCTTCCCCCAGACCACGCGCACGCCGGGCCTTGACCGATCGGCCTTCAACACCATCGGCATCAAGCTGGCCAAGAAGGCCGGCGTGCCGGTGCTGCCCCTGGCCCTGAAGACCGACGCCTGGGGCGTGGGCTCCCTCATCAAGGACTACGGCTTCATCCGACCCGAACTGCCGGTGCGGTTCTGCTTTGGCGAGCCCATCCGGGTGGACGGCGCGGGCAAGAACGAGCACGAGGAGGTCATGGAGTTCATCCACTGGAAGCTTGAAGCCTGGAAAACGGCATGAAGAAAAAAGTCTGCATCCTCTACACGGGCGGGACCATCGGCATGAAGCCCACCCCCCAGGGCTACGCCCCCGAGGCGGGCTATCTGGGGCGGGTCATGGCCTCCATGCCCGACTTCTCGAGCCCCGAGATGCCCGAGTACGTCATCCGCGAATACTCGCCGCTCCTGGACTCGTCCAACATGGGCCCCAGGCACTGGCTGGCCATCGCCCGGGACATCGCCGAGCTGTACCGCGACTTCGACGGGTTCGTAATCATCCACGGCACGGACACCATGGCCTACACGGCCTCGGCCCTGCCCTTCATGCTTGAGGGACTGGCCAAGCCCGTGGTCCTGACCGGGTCGCAGATCCCCCTGTGCCGGGTCCGCAGCGACGGCCGCGAGAACCTCGTGACCGCGCTCATGGTCGTGGCCCAGACGCACATCCCCGAGGTCTGCCTGTGCTTCGGCAACCGCCTGCTGCGCGGCTGCCGCGCGACCAAGGTCGACGCGGCGGGCTTCCAGGCCTTCGACTCGCCCAACTACCCGGACCTGGGGCACATCGGCGTGACCATCAGGCCGCACCCGGAGCACATCCTGCCGGCGCGGCCCGTGAACGGCCTGACCGTCCACCCGCTGTCCGACGCCCGGGTCGGCGCCCTGCGCCTCTTCCCGGGCATCTCCGCCGACCTCGTGGCCAACGTGCTGCGCTCGCCCCTGCAGGGCTTGGTCCTCGAAACATACGGCATGGGCAACGGCCCCTCCGACGATACCGGGCTCATGGCCGTCCTGGCCGAGGCCTGCGAGCGCGGCGTGGTCATCGTCAACTGCACCCAGTGCCTGCGCGGCACCGTGGACCAGGGCGGGTACGCGGCCGGGTCGGCCCTGGCCCGGGCCGGCGTGGTCTCGGGCGCGGACATGACGGCCGAGGCAGCCCTGACCAAGATGATCTACCTCTTCAGCCTCGGCCTCCCGCCCGGGGACATCCGGGCGCAGATGCCGCGGAACCTGCGCGGCGAGCTGACCGAAACCCATGATCGAGGCTGAGATCGAAATCCTGTACCGCGACGACGACCTGGTGGCCATGCACAAGCCGGCGGGACTCCTGGTGCACCGCAACGCCCACGCCGGCCGCGAACCGTTCCTGCTGCAGATGCTGCGCGACCAGATGGGAGCACGGCTCTATCCCGTCCACCGCCTGGACCGGCCCACCTCGGGCCTCATGATCATGGCCCTCTCGCCCGGCGCGGCGGCAGTCCTGGCCCGGCAGTTCGCAGCCCAGGAAGTCCGCAAGGCCTACTTGGCCGTAGTCCGCGGATTCACGGACGAAGAGGGCGTCATCGATTCACCCCTGAAGAGCGAGTCCGGGGCCGAAGCCCCGGCCCGCACCGAATTCACACGCCTGGGCCTCGTCGAAATCCCGCATCCCGTGGGGCCCCACTCCACGGCCCGCTACAGCCTGGTCCGCGTCGAACCCCGCACGGGCCGCACCCACCAGATCCGCCGCCATTTCGCCCACATCCGCCACCCCCTCATCGGCGACGTCCTGCGCGGGGACGGCCGCCAGAACCGCTTCTTCCGCGAGCACTTCGGCATCCGCCGCCTCCTGCTGGCCAGCGTCGAGCTGTGTTTCCGCCATCCCGCAAACGGTGAGGAAATGCTCCTGCAGTGCCCTCCGGACGAAGAGATGCGCACCCTCTTCGCCAAGCTGGGCTGGACCTGACCCGGACGCCCAAAAAAAGAAAGGCCCGGAAACCCGGGCCTTGCAGTCGGCGGTTTCGCCGACTCTTGAAAAACTGAAAATTCGCAGGCCGTTCAAAAATGGTCAGATGCAAGGAAGCGGATAAAGCCAGGACGCGCAGTGTATTTTCGTATACATAAGCGGTCTGGCTTTATCCGCTGACGCGGCAGATCACCGTTTTGGGACGGCCTGCTAGCCCGCCTGAATCTCGATGCGCCTCGGCTTGAGCCGGGCCGCCTTGGGCAGGAAGAGCTCCAGCAGCCCCTTCTTCAGGGTGGCGCGGATGCCCTCGCGGTCAACGCCGTCGGAGATGGTGAAGGTGCGGACGTACTCACCGTCCCCGAACTCCACGTGCAGAGCCTTGGCGTTCTCCTCGCGCGGGTAGACCGCGCGGCCGCGCACCTCGAGCTCGTTTTCCCTCAGGTCTATGGACAGGCCGTCCTTGCCCACTCCGGGCATGTCGACGAAGATGTGGAAGCCGTCCTCGCGCTCCAGCACGTCGGTGTTGGGGCGGAAGCGGGGCAGGGCCGGGGTCGTCTTTTTTTCAAGATCGTTGGTCATGGCGTCGTCTCCTCTTGCCGGACGCTCACTGCGCGTCGATGGAAATGGTCAGCGGACGGCTTTCCCTGGCCTTGGGCAGGACTACCCGCAACAGCCCGTCCTTCATGGTCGCCTTGATGCCGTCGGCCTGGACGGGGACGTTCAGGTTGACGATCCGCTGGAAGCTGCCCGTCGGGCGCTCCTGGCGATAGTAGTTGCCGACCTCGTTCTTCTTGGCGCCCCTGATGATGAGGCTCTTCTCGTTCAGGGTCAGCTCGATGTCGCCGGTGTCCATACCTGGAATTTCGGACGTGACGATGATCTCGCCGTCGGTCTCGCTGATGTTGACGGGCGGATAGGCGACCCGGCGCTGGCTCAGGGAGCTCGGCTTCCAGAGTTCCTCGAAGAAGCTGTCCATGTTGCGGGGCAGATCGTAATATGAACTGAAATCGATAACCATGGGTGACACCTCCTGGCTTTTGATGGCACATAACTAACCACGATCCCCGGAGCGTCAACCCGGGCGCCGTGTGCGGACATGGCCCCGACGCCCGGTACGGGGCACCCAGACAACCCACCCACGGAGGAAGCATGTCGAAATCAATCAAAGGAACCCGGACCGAAAAGAACCTTCTGACCGCCTTCGCCGGCGAGTCACAGGCCCGCAACCGCTACTCCTTCTTCGCCAAGCAGGCCCGCAAGGAAGGCTACGTGCAGATCGCCGACATCTTCGCCGAAACGGCGGACCAGGAGATGGTGCACGCCAAGTCGTTCTTCAAGCTCCTCGAAGGCGGCGAGGCCGAGATCACCGCGACCTTTCCGGCGGGACGCATCGGCACGACGCTCGAGAACCTGCTGGAGTCCGCCGACGGCGAGCAGCACGAGTGGGGGCACATGTACCCGGACTTCGCCAAGGTCGCCCGCGAGGAGGGGTTCCCCGAGATCGCCTCCCTGTTCCAGGCCGTCTCCGTGGCTGAAAAGCACCACGAGCGCCGCTACCGGGCCCTGGCCAGGAACGTCGAGGAGGGAAGGGTCTTCCAGCGGGAGGAGAAGATCAGCTGGCGCTGCCGCAACTGCGGCTACGTGCACCAGGGCGCCAGGGCCGCCGAGCGCTGCCCTGCCTGCGACCATCCCCAGGCCCATTTCGAGGAACTGGCCGAGAACTGGTAGTCGGGATCAGGGACGCTTGCCCGGCACGAAGGTGGAGCGCAGGAATCTGGGGTGAAAGAAATACAGCGGGTTGGCCACGATGGCGTCGGGCAGGATGTGATACCAGCGGTAGCCCAGGTCCCGGAAGACGCGCCGGGCCTGGTCCCGACAACCGGCCTGGCGCGCAGCCAGGAGCGCCGCGTCGCGCTGGCAGCGCGACGAGGCCACCAGCCTGAAGACCCTGGGGCGGAAGCCGTAGCGTGACAGGAGACCGCACAGGCGCTTGAATTCGCGGTAGCGGGACAGGGCGTCGGCCTGGCACAGGACCACGCCCCAGGCGAACAGCCCGCTCAGGGCCGCCCAGCCCCAGGCCAGCCAGGACGGTTCGGACCCGGCCAGGACGAGGCGCGCCTCAAGGCCCGTGACCACGGACAGGGCTGAAACCTTGAGGGTGGTCAGGTGAGGGAAGGGCGCCGCCTGCAGGTAGCGCAGCAACTCGTGCGCGATGGTCCGAAACATGGACGGAAAATCGCCGCTTCCGGCGCTTTCGTCAAGCCCGGCCGCATTCGGGCAGGCGCGCCCGCCCACGACGGAAGGCCCACCCCGTCATGACGGCCAGGACCGCCAGCACGGGCCAGGCGGACATGGCCAGCATCACGCCGAGCGCGCAGGCCAGAAGGCCCGACAGCACCCGCATGGCCCCGGAAGCGAGGACGCGCGTCCCGGCCAGCAGCGCCATGATGGCGTTGGCCAGGAAAAAGGCGTTGGCCATGGCCACGAGATCCTCCAGACCGAGCGCGCCGGACAGGTTCAGCCCCAGCACCGCCAGATGAATGGCCGTGAGGGCCGTGGCCGCTGCGGCCGGGGCGCCGGCCCTGTTGCGCAGCCCGAACATGGCGGGCAGCACCCCATCGCTCGCCATGGCCGAGACGAGCCGGGCCACGGCGCCGGTGAAGGCCAGCTCCGTGACCAGACACAGCGCAACGGCCAGCACCGAAAGAAGCAGCGCGCTGCCTGGACCGAAGACCGGGACGAGGATGTCCGTCATGCTGCGGCCGCCCACGCCCTGCATGGCGGCGGCCACGACCAGGGTCACGCCGGCGATGACGGCCACGCTCAGGGCCACGGAACGCGGGATGGTCCGCTGCGGGTCGCGGATTTCGGCCGAGTAGTTGCCGATGATCTCCCAGCCCACCACCGTCCAGAAGAGGAGCAGCAGGCCGTAGCCGAACCGCGCCGGCTCGAAGGGCGTCGCGGGCATGGGCACGGGCGCCCCGGAGGCGAGGCTCCCGATGCCTCCGACGAGAAGCAGGACAGCGGCCCCCGTGGACAGGACGAAGGCCGCCCCGCCCAGGGAGGTGATCCGGCGCAGCAGAAGCGCCCAGATGACCACGACCAGCCCGGCGGCCACGAAGCCGTCGCGGACGAAGCCGCCCAGCCCCATGTATTTGGCGGCCGTCAGAGCTACGGCCACGGGGCCGACGCAGACCGCCCCCAGGAGGAAGAACGAGGTCAGGGTCCTGGCACGAGGGCCGAAGGCCTCGGCCACGCACTGGCTCACGCCGCTGTCGCCGGGAAAGAGAACGCTCAAGCTGCCGAACACGGACGCGAAGAGCGCGCCCACGAGCGTGATGACCACCCAGGCCGGCAGGGCCCAGTTCCCCAGCAGTTCGTAGGCCAGGGGCGGCAGGATGATGATGCCTGACCCCAGGATGGGGCCGATGATGAAGCCCGTCAGCAGGACCGGGCCGAGTTTTCGCGCGGACATGTACCCTCCTTGTCTCTGTCTGCACGGCTACCCGCAGGGATTTGACAAATCCAATGCTCATTTGTGAAATCGGCGTTCAACAAAACCGAACGGAGCGAAAATGGAGCTGTTTCAACTGCGGTCCTTCCAAGCCGTGGCCCAGACCGGGAACCTGACCCGGGCGGCCGAAGCCCTGCACCTGAGCCAGTCGGCCCTGTCCGTGCAGATCAGGAACCTCGAGGATGAGCTCGGGGTGGAGCTCTTCACGCGGCAGGCCAAGGGCATGCGGCTGACCCCGGCCGGGGAGACCCTGCTGCCCCATGCCGGGGAAATTCTGGAGAAGTCGGCGGAAATGGGCCGGGCGGCCGTGCACCTGCGGGGTGAGGTCGGCGGCAGCCTGAACATCGGCCTCAACACCGACCCGACGTTCCTGCGCCTGAACCGCGTCATCCGCGCCGTGACCACGGCCCTGCCGCGGGTGTCCCTGACCTTCTGCATCAGCCAGACCCTGACCACGGAGGGAATGCTGCGGCGCGGCGAGATGGACATGGGCTTCGCATTCGGCACCGACTTCCCGGCCGACGTGACGGTCGTGGAACTGGCCACCACGCCGGTCAGCGTGGTCGTGCCGGCGCATCTGGCCCAAGACCCATCGACCCTGGACTGGCGCCGCATCGCGGCCATGCCCTGGGTCTGGACCACCTGCCAGTGCCCCTTCCACCTGCTCTGCCGCGAGCGCATGGACGAGGCCGGGGTGCAGCCCAACACCGTGACAGAGGCCGTGGACGAGAACATCGTCAAGGAGCTGGCCCTGGGCGGCCTGGGCGTGACGCTCCTGCGCAAGGCCGAAGCCCTGGACGTGGCCCGGCAGGGGGCCGGCATCATCTGGGAGCCGGGCGAACTGCAGGTGCCCTTGAGCCTTACGTGGCTCGCCAGGCGGGACGGCGACCGGCTCATCACGAGCGCGGCCGCTCAGATCGCCGCCATCTGGCGGAAAAACGGAGAGGACGCCGACTAGAAACGGCCGCTGCGCACCATGCGCGGATGGGTCATCTTCATGGGGTCCAGGGCATCCTCCAGCTCCTCCTGGGTCATGAGCCCCTTTTCCAGCACCAGGTCGTAGACGGCCTTGCCCGTCGAGGCCGCCTCCTTGGCGATGGCCGCGGCCTCGTCGTAGCCCAGGTAGGGCACCAGGACCGTCACGATGCCGGCCGAGGCCCGCACCAGCTGGGCGCATCGCTCGCGGTTGGCCGTGATGCCGACGATGCAGCGGTCCTTGAGGATGCGCATGGCCCGCACGAGCATGTCCATGGTCTGGAAGAGGTTGAAGGCGATGATGGGCTCGAAGACGTTGAGTTCGAGCTGGCCGGCCTCGGCGGCCATGGTCACGGTCAGGTCGTTGCCGATGGCCTGGAAGCAGACCTGGTTGACCATCTCCGGGATGACCGGGTTGACCTTGCCCGGCATGATGGACGAGCCCGGCTGACGGGGAGGAAGGTTGATCTCGCCCAAACCGCAGAAGGGGCCCGAGGACAGCAGGCGCAGGTCGTTGCAGATCTTGGAGAGCTTGACGGCCACGCGCTTGAACACGCCCGAGAGCTGCACGAAGGCGCCCGTGTCCGAGGTGGCCTCCACGAGGTTGGGTGACTTGGTCAGGGGCAGGGCCGTGATGTGCGCGAGCTTCTCGCAGACGAAGGCCGCGTAGGCCGGCACGGTGTTGATGCCCGTGCCGATGGCCGTGGCGCCCATGTTGATCTCCATGAGCAGCTTGCGGCATTCCTGGATGCGCTCCATGTCCTCGCCCACGGTCACGGCCCAGGCCGCGAACTCCTGGCCGAGCGTCATGGGCACCGCGTCCTGGAGCTGGGTGCGGCCCATCTTCAGCACGTCGGAGAACTCCTCGCCCTTGGCGGCCAGGGCCTCGACCAGGTCCTCCATGCTGCGCATGACCTCCCGGATCTTCCAGATGGCCGTGATGCGCAGGGACGTCGGGTAGACGTCGTTGGTGGACTGGGAGAGGTTGACGTGGTTGTTGGGGTGGCAGAAGGCGTACTGGCCCTTGGCGTGGCCCATGAGTTCCAGGGCGCGGTTGGCGATGACCTCGTTGGCGTTCATGTTGACCGAGGTCCCGGCCCCGCCCTGGATGACGTCGACCACGAACTGGTCGTTGAACTTCCCTTCCCGCACCTCCCGGCAGGCTGCCATGACGGCCTCGGCGATGGCCGGGTCCAGGATGCCCAGCTCCAGGTTGGCCAGGGCCGCGGCCTGCTTGATGCACGCCAGGGCCTCGATGTGCAGAGGATAGTGGGAGATGTGGATCCCCGTGACCTGGAAATTCTCCATGGCCCGCACGGTCTGCACCCCGTAATAGGCGTGCGCCGGGACCTTCCTTTCGCCCAGAGAGTCCTTCTCGATCCGGTAATCCATATTCCCCCCCTTTACGCGCCCCTGTGTCGAGGCCTAGTGTGGCGCTGCAATTCCCCCTAACCGGAGACAGCCCGATGCGAAAGAGCTTTTTCATTCTGGCGGCCCTGACATTCCTGGCCGGCCCGTCATGGTCCGCGGACATGCGCTGCCAGGGCGACCTCATGACCCCCGGCACCATCGTCGCCAAGGTGCGCAAGAAATGCGGCGACCCTCTCTGGGAAGAGCGCGTGGGCGAGATCACGGTCAGGCGCGGAGGGCAGGAAGTCCTGCTCTACGTGACGGAGATGACCTACGAAGTAAGCGGCGGCTACTACGTCCTGACCTTCGAAGGCGGGGAACTCAGGAAGACGGAATATTTCCAGAACTGAAACGGCCGGGGCGGAACATGCAGGTACGGATTCTCTATTGCGGCGTGTGAGCGGGCTATGCCCAGCGCGCCGCAAGTCTTGCGGACAGACTGCGCGTCGAGTGCGGCGCATCGGTGAGCCTGAGCGAAGGCAGCAGGGGATCCTTCGAGGTCTTCGTCGAGGGCCGCCTGGTCCATTCCAAACTCGAAACGGGTCTTATCCCGAAGGCCGAGCGGATTGCGGAAATCCTGCGGACATCCTGACAACGTGCTTGAATTGCTCCAACTTCGCCCTTCGAACCAAAAAAAACTTTCCAGAATTTCTCACGTGACGTATGGTTCATCATAATCCCATCCCCTGTTCTCCGGCGCATCGGCCGGGAACAGATGGAAGAACCCCGTGAAACTCAGCGCATACAAGGGGACGCCATGAACCATCTCATCATCTTCTGCCACCCAAACCCCGCGAGTTTCAACGCGGCCATCGCCGATTCCGTGGAGGCGGTCTCCTCGGCCATGGGGCATGACATCCTCCGCCGCGACCTGTACGGCATCGGATTCAACCCGGTGCTCGGGAGAGTGGAACTGGAGGCGCCGCCGCACATGCGGGCCCAGGACGTCCGGCAGGAACAGGAGTTCGTCTCCTGGACCGACATCCTGACCTTCGTCTACCCGGTATGGTGGACAGGCATGCCGGCCATGCTCAAAGGCTACTTCGACCGGGTCTTCTGCCAGGACTTCGCCTACGCGCTCCACGACAACATGATGACGGGGCTTTTGAGCGGCAGGAAAGCCCTCATC
This sequence comes from Desulfomicrobium aestuarii, assembly GCF_055385525.1. Classification (NCBI taxonomy): domain Bacteria; kingdom Pseudomonadati; phylum Thermodesulfobacteriota; class Desulfovibrionia; order Desulfovibrionales; family Desulfomicrobiaceae; genus Desulfomicrobium; species Desulfomicrobium aestuarii. The sequence continues at coordinate 3,715,429 of NZ_AP042427.1, read as the reverse complement.
TTCAGCACCACGGGGCTGCCCAGCACCGTCTGCGACTCGCGGGGCATGCACGAGGCCATGGCCATGACCACGGACACAGGGATTTTCGAGCTCTGCGGCATCGAAGTGCTCCACCACGCCTTCTTCGGCAGCGTTGCCTCCGTGTCGGAGGAGGTCCGCAAGTCCTACCTGAGCGAGGTCGTGGCCATCGCCTCAAGGCATCTCTAAAGGCATCGACCCGAAGGAGCACTCCAATGGACCAGATATTCGAACGCCTGACTTACATCTTCGACCCGCTGCACCACTTCTGGGAGCACGAGCGCATGCACCGCCGCTTCGCCTTGGGGCTCATCGTCGTCTTCCTGGGGGCCATGGCCGGGATCGAGCTCAACAGAAACGGCCTGCTGCCGGCAGCGCTGGCCGCGCACACCCCGACCAACCATTTTCACGCCGTGAACCTGGCCTTCACCCTGGTGCTGATCCTGGAGGTCATAAGCCTCATCTTCACCCTGCCGTGCTCCTTTTCCAGGTCCGTGGGCAAGCAGTTCGAGATTCTGTCCCTCATCCTCCTGCGCGACGCCTTCAAGGAACTGTCCCATTTTGCCGAGCCCATCACCATCGGGACAGAACTGACCCAAGTCTACCACATCCTGGGTTACGGCTTCGGTGCCCTTGCGGTCTTCGCGCTGCTTGGAGTCTACTACCGCATCCAGCCCGCCAAAAAGCAGGACATGGGCATGCCCCACGACCTGTTCCGCTTCGTGGCCGCCAAGAAGGGCATCGCCCTGCTGCTCCTGGGCACCTTCGTCACTCTTGGGCTGAACAACCTCTACAACAAGTTCGCGGGCCTGCCGCACATCGATTTCTTTCCCGTCTTCTATACGCTGCTGATCTTCACCGACATCCTGGTCGTGCTCATCTCACAGTGTTTCCGGCCCTCGTTCCACGCCGTGTTCCGCAACTCGGGCTACGCCCTCTCGACCCTTTTCATCCGGCTGGCCCTGGCCGCCCCGGCCATGTACGACGTGGCCCTGGGCATCGTCGCCGCCCTCTACTCCATCGCCCTGACCCTGGCCTGGACCAGGGTGTTCGCCACCAAAGGATAACCATGAAGATGCCCCTTGTTTTCGTCGGCCACGGCAACCCCATGAACGCCATAGAGGACAACGAGTTCAGCCGCACTTGGACGCAGCTCGGCCACGAACTGCCCCGCCCGCGGGCGATCCTGTGCGTCTCGGCCCACTGGGAGACCGACGGCACCTGCGTGACCTCGGCGCAGATGCCCGAGACCATTCACGATTTTTCGGGATTCCCGGCGGAACTGAACCACATGCAGTACCCGGCCCCCGGATTCCCGGCCCTGGCGCGCAAGGTCATGGACTCCACGCGCTACGCCCGCATCCGGCACGACCGTTCCTGGGGCCTGGACCACGGCGCCTGGTCCGTGCTGTGCCGCATGTACCCGCGGGCGGACATCCCCGTGGTCCAGCTGAGCATCGACGCCGGGGCGCCGCCGTATTTCCACTACGAGCTGGGCCGGGAACTCGCCCCCCTGCGCAAGCAGGGCGTGCTCATCATGGGCAGCGGCAACATGGTCCACAACCTGGGGGTCATGGCCTGGCAGGATGAAGGGTTCGAATGGGCCGTGGAGTGCGACGCGGCCATGGCCGAACTCATCGAGGCCGGGGATCACGACTCCCTGGTCGAGTTCGAAGGTTTGCCCCACGCCCGTCTTGCCATACCCACGGAGGAGCATTACCTGCCCCTGCTGTACGTTCTGGGGGCCATGGACCCGGGAGAGGGGGCGAGTTTCTTCAACGACCGGGTCACCCTGGGCTCCATTTCCATGCGCGGTCTGCGAACCGTTTGATTCCCCAAGGGAAACGGGCCGTTAGCCGCCTGTGTACTTTGCCTGGAATTCTGCTACGACGCGTCCGAAACGCGAGATGAACCATGACCAAGCCATTGCGATGCCTTCTGGTTGACGACGAGCTCCCGGCCCTGGACGAGCTGTCCTTCCTCCTGTCCGGGTTCGACGACATCGAGATCGCGGGCACGGCCAGGTCCGCCGGCCAGGCCCTGGAAGAGATCGCACGCCTCAGGCCCGACGTCGTCTTCCAGGACATCCAGATGCCGGGGGGAACAGGCTTTTCGGTGTTGGAACGGGCCATGCTGATGCCCGAAGCCCCGCTCTTCGTCTTCGCCACGGCCTACGACCAGTACGCCATCCGCGCCTTCGAGGACAACGCCGTGGACTACCTGCTCAAGCCCGTGTCCATGGAGCGGCTGGCCAAGTGCCTGAACCGCCTGCGCGCCCTGACCAGCCGGGCCGCGCCCCAGTCCGCCCCCCAGCCCGATTTCCGGTCCCTGCTACGGGGCATGGGCCTGGGCCCGTCGCTGACGCGCCTGTCGGTGGACAACGGGGGGCGCGTCCTGCTCCTGGACCACGGGGACGTGGTCTTCATCCGCACCGAGGAGCGCCGGACAATGATCCACACCCGCGAAGGATGCTTTCCAGCCCATGGCCCGTGCACCCTCGACCGACTGGAGCAGCGACTCGAACCGCTGTCCTTTTTCCGCGCCAACAGGGCCGAACTCGTCAACCTGGCCCAGGTCCGCGACTTTGCGCCTTGGTTCAACGGAAAATACGTTCTGACCATGCGCGACTGCGCTTCAACCGAAATCACCGTCAGCAAGGGCCGGGTGCGCGACTTTCGCGATCGCCTGGGCCTGGCCTGAAGAAAACCGCCATGAACCCAGACGCCCTCGTACTCGCCCTGGCCGAACGGCTAGGGCTCATCGTGGCCGGAGCCTTCCTGCTCCTGACCGTGACGCCCATCCACAAGCTCCGCCTCAAGCAGGGCCCGCAATGGCGCACGACGCTGCTGCAGATCGCCTTCTTCGGCACCGCCGGCATTCTCGGCACGTACGGCGGCAACCTCGTCTTCCAGTCCGTGGCCAACCTCCGGGCCATGGCCGTGATCACGGGCGGCCTCTTCGGCGGGCCTGTTGTCGGCATCGCCTCGGGGCTCATCGCCGGCGGGCACCGCATCCTCATCGACATCGGCGGGTTCAGCGCCGTGCCGTGCGGCCTGTCGACCATGATCGAGGGCGCGGCCGCCGGCCTGCTGACCCTGTACCTCAAGGAGCGCAGCGTCGACTGGCGCTGGGCTGCCGGGCTGGCCCTGGTCGGCGAAACCATGCACATGGGCATGGTCCTGGCCCTGTCCCACTCGTTCACCCAGGCCCTGGAACTGGTGCGCATCATCGCCCCGTCCATGATCATCCTGAACACCCTGGGCGCCGCGGCCTTCGTGCAGGTCATCAACGTGGTCTTCCGCTTCAGGGCCAGGCAGGACTCGATCCAGGCCCAGGAACTCCTCGACATCGCCAACGCCACGGTCAGCCACCTGCGGGCCGGCCTGACCCTGGAAAGCGCGTCCGCCACGGCCCGCATCATCCATTCTCGCGTCGCGGTGGGCGCCGTGGCCATCACGGACCGGGTCAACGTACTGGCCCACGTTGGCCAGGGCTGCGACCACCACCTCGCCGGGCGTCCGGTCGTGACCAGCGCCACGCGAGAGGTGCTCGAAACCGGCGAGCCCATGTACGTCAGCAACAAGGAAAACATCGGCTGCGCCCACCCCGGCTGCCCCTTCGCCTCGGCAGTCATCGTCCCGCTGCACAAGGGCGGCAACGTCGTCGGCACCCTCAAGTTCTACGGCACGGCCGGCAAATCCCTGGACCTGATGCTGTTCGAACTGGCCAAGGGCCTCGGCAACCTCTTTTCGACCCAGCTGGAACTCGAAAACATCCAGATCACCGAACGCATGCTGGCCCATGCCGAAATCCGCCGCCTGCAGTCCCAGATCAACCCGCATTTCCTCTTCAATTCCCTGAACACCATCGCATCCTTCTGCCGGACCAGCCCGGAAAAGGCGCGAAGCCTCCTGCAGGACCTGTCGAGCTACCTGAGAAAAAGCCTGGACGCGAGCAAGGGCTTCATCCCCCTCTCCGAAGAGCTGGACCAGATCCGCTGCTATCTGGCCATCGAGCAGGCCCGATTCGGCGATCGGGTCCGGGTCAATTTCGACGTGGAGGAAGGGTGCGAGTCATGGCCCATCCCGCCGCTCATCATCCAGCCTCTGGTGGAAAACGGCGTGCGGCACGGCATCCTGACCCGGGAGGACGGGGGGGAGATCAGCGTCCGAATCGGCCGGAAGGAAGAGCATCTGCATATCGAAGTACGCGACGACGGCGTGGGCATGGTCCCGGACCAGGTGGAGAAGCTCTTCGACAAGACGCGCCTCGATTCCCGGTCCGGGGGCATCGGGGTGCGCAACTGCTTCCAGCGCCTGGAGCAGATATTCGGGCCGTCCTACCTCCCGTCGGTGGTCAGCGCCCCGGGCCAGGGCACGAAGGTGGATTTTCTGCTGCCCATGCCCGCGCACATCTAGATCGGTTCATCACTCCATACGGAACGTTCAAGCGCCATTTGAGGCAATTGGCGCGAGGGGCATTGTTTGCCTTCTCGCAGTTGAGGTATTGGTCGACCAGGCTCCCGGAGCGGGCCCGACGAGGGTCTCGTCCAACTTACGACCAATTTTCCAAAGGAGTGAGACATGTTCTATTTCTTTCTTGCCTGCGCGGCGCTCATCACCGGGTATTTCGTCTACGGCAAGGTCGTGGAGGCGCAGTTCGGCGCCGATACATGCCGGGCCACCCCTGCCTGCCGGATGGAGGACGGGGTCGACTTCGTCAAGATGAGTCCCAAAACCATCTACATGATCCAATTGCTGAACATCGCCGGCCTGGGCCCCATCTTCGGCCCCATCCTCGGCGCCCTGTACGGTCCGGCAGCCCTGCTGTGGATCGTCCTGGGCAGCATCTTCGCCGGCGCGGTGCACGACTACTTCTCGGGCATGATGTCCGTGCGCTACGACGGCAAGTCCATCCCCGACGCCGTGGGCTACAACCTGGGCGCCTTCGCCAAGCAGTTCATGAATGTCTTCTCGGTCATCCTGCTGCTCCTGGTCGGCGTGGTCTTCATCCTCGGACCGGCCAAGCTCCTGGCCAACAAGATCGGCTTCAACCTGGACAAGAACGTGGCCGTGGTGGTCTGGACCGCCATCATCTTCGCCTACTACTTCCTGGCCACCATGATGCCCATCGACAAGATCATCGGACGGCTCTACCCGCTCTTCACGGTCTGCCTGCTGATCATGGCCTTCGGCCTGACGACCATGCTCATCGTCGACGGCTACACCTTCTTCCCCAACGGCGTGGGACTGGCCAACGTGCACCCCAAGGGCCTGCCCATCTGGCCGCTGATGTTCATCACCATCGCCTGCGGCGCCATCTCCGGCTTCCACGCCACCCAGTCGCCCATGATGGCCCGCTGCCTGCCTGACGAGAAGTGCGGGCGTCCCATCTTCTACGGCGCCATGATCGGCGAGGGCATCATCGCCCTGGTCTGGGCCACCCTGGGCATGACCTTCTACCAGACCCCCGACGCCCTGCAGGCGACCCTGGCCAGCGGCGGCCCGGCCGCCGTGGTCGACCAGGTCGCGACGACGCTGATGGGACCCATCGGCGGTTTCCTGGCCATCATCGGCGTCATCGTCCTGCCCATCACCTCCGGCGACACGGCTTTCCGCGCCGCGCGCCTGATCATCGCCGACTTCGGCAAGATCGAGCAGAAGTCCATCGTCAAGCGCCTGATGATCGCCGTGCCCCTGTTCGTGGTCGGCTTCATCATCAGCAAGACTGACTTCAACGTCATCTGGCGCTACTTCGGCTTCGCCAACCAGACCCTGGCCACCATCGTCCTGTGGGCCGCGGCCATGTACATGGTCCGCCACGGCAAGCTGCACTGGATCGCGACGATTCCGGCCGTCTTCATGACCGCCGTCTGCGCCACCTACCTCTGCGTGGCCCCGGAATTCCCCATCCAGGCCACCTCCGACATCGGCTACCCCGTCGGCATCGCCGTGGCCGCCGTCTGCTTCGTCCTCTTTATACTCAAGGCGCGCAACACGCCTGTTGAAGTCGACGCCGCAGACTCCCCCGGAATCATCGGCTAACTTCTCCCTCCCGCGATGCATCCCCTTCGGGCCGACCGGCCCGAGGGGGGGCATCATCCCGCAACATCGTGCCGCCTTCGAAACCCTGAAGGAATAATCCTACGGCAACGCCAACCGCCCTCCACGTCCGGACGTTTCTCGACCGTTCCCGAGAACCCAGCACGTACTCAGCGCAAACTACGTACAGGATTCGTCACGCTCCGGTGTATGGACGCATCCATCTAAAACCCGCAAGCCACCCGCGCTCGTCAAGGACGGCGCGGAGCCGTTGCGCCGTCGGTCGGACCTGTGGTTCGAAGGACAGGCCCTTCCTGAGTTCCCGCCACTGCCCGCGGGTCAAGGCCAACGGCTTTGCAGGTCTGAGTCCCCTTGACGCGGCCTCGTGGGCGGGCAGCATATTGAAGGGATGCAGGCCGTTGATCAGCTCGTAGACGGTGCAGCTGGCCGAAAAGATATCCCCTCTAGGGCTTGGAGGGCCTCCCTTCAAGACCTCGGGACTGGCATGCAGAAGGCTCAGGCCCGGGATGCGGGCACGGCTCGGCAGCCCCTGGAGCACCTTTGCTCCGGCAGCCCCGGGGCGCTCCAGGACCTGCGCGACATTGAAGTCGAGAAGCACCGCTCTTCCCCCCTGCTCGAGAAACACGTTGGCCGGCTTGACGTCCCCGTGGGTCACACCGTGGGCGTGCAGATAGGCAAGCGATTCAAAAATCCTTGCTCCCACGGCGATGCCCGCCCCGCCAAGGCCGACAGGATGGCTTCCCAGCACGGCGTGGGCCGGCATCCCTTCCAGCAGCTCCATGCTGAAACACAAACCCCATCCTTCACGGTGCAGATCGAAAACGCGGACTACTCCAGGATGCACGAGATGACGCAGGGTGAAGAATTCCCTGGCCAGGGTCGACTGAGCCTGACGGACCTGGGCAACCTCGGGCAGAAGCCTCTTGACGGCCACCAAAGGCTGCGAATCCCCGCACTCAACCCGGCGCAAATCCGTGGCGGAAAAAACTTCACACATGCCTCCCATACCGAGCCGAGATCTCAGAACAAACCTGTCACCGCCAACGAACGCCCCGGCCGAAGCCATGAGCTTCTGGCGGGAGGAATTCTTCGAGGCCCAGGGACGGTGCCGCCCTTTCCTTGACATTTTCAGCCTCCGCAAAGGAAGACCGTGACTAAGGTGGCGTCGTCGGAATGCACGCATCCATGCAAGGCCTCGGCGATGCCCAAGGCGGCGTCCCTGGCCCTTGACCTGCCTAGACATGCGGACAAGACTTCCGGGGAAATACAGTTCGAAAGTCCGTCCGAGCAAAGCAGGAATCTGTCGCCCCTGCGCAGGGGAAAGCATGCCGTGTCCAATTCCAGGACATCCCCGATCCCCACGGCATTGGTCACGATATTGCCGCGCACCATGCGCGCCGCTTCGTGAACCGTAAGCTCCTTCCGATCGATCGTGCGTTGCCGCAGGGTATGGTCTCGTGTGCACTGGTACAGAACGTCGCCGCGCCGCAAATAACAACGGCTATCTCCCGACCACAGGCAGGCGGCGCGGTCCCGATGGATCAGCAGGGTCACGATCGTGCTGGCCGCGTGACCCGTGGTCCCTTGACGCAATTCATGGTTGGCTCGCTCCAGAAGACACCTGACATTGCCGATGTGTGCGTCCAGAGACGACGGAGCGGGCGTCCGCATGAGATTCCTCACCAGAAGCCGACTCGCTTCCCGGCCCCCGCATCCGCCCCCCACGCCGTCCGCCACGCCCCAGAGAAGATGATCGGGCCAGTTCAGGAACGCATCCTCGTTCTCCTCGCGACCATGCCCCTGTATGGTCAGCCCCCAGGATTCAACCGCGACTATTGATCCCCGTGAAGTCGGCATCATGAATTCCCCCGCGTCATCGCAGCGCCGACCCAAGGACGGCAACGCCCGCCTGCCTCGCTTCTCCATCGCCAAACGAGCCGCCTTGCGCCACTTCGGGAAAGGACGGGCCGGTCTCCGGCGCGTCGCCGTCAGTCGAACACATCAATTCCTCGAAATCCGCCACGCCGGACATGACCTGCACCGCGCCAACGAACCTTGGGACAAAATCAAGCGTTTCATCGGACAGCAGTTCACGGAAAACACGATTCTCCCGACAGGCGGCGGTCAATTCCGAAAGAGTTCCCGCGCCAGAGCGCTCCAGCGCCCGAGCCATGGCGCCCTCGCCGCAATTGTAGGCTGCCAGCGCCAGGGGCCAGTCACGGAAGAGCCGATGCAGTTCGGCCAGATATGCGGCTGCGGCCTCCGTAGATCTGCGCATATCGAACCGCTCGTCCTCGCCTCCGGAAACCTTGAGTCCGAAACGACGCGCCATTTCGGGCATTAGCTGCCACAACCCGGCCGCCCCTGCCGGCGACACTGCCCACGGCTCGAAACGGCTTTCGATCACCGGCAGGAATGCCAGTTCCGGGGGGAGATCGTAGCTCGCAATGACATCGCGTATCAGGCTGATATCCCTGCGCATCCGGTTTAGCATCGGCAACGGCGGCCCCTGGGCCGCGAACAGCGTACGCATGGACCGCCGCATGGTTCCCGTCTCGCCAATCGGAAGCCAGCGAGACATGAACCCTTCCATTACGGCAACTCCCGAAGCGCCATTGACAACCCGCCGGACCACGGGTCCGCAGGCCTCCCTCGGCACCCCCCGCTCCCGGGATGATTGCGGAAGAGGCAGGGAAGACGCCGAGGGCAGGACGAGCACCTCGCTGCGCATCGCAACAACCCTCGCTCGGACAGGCCCTGCCGCTTCGAGGTCTCTGCGCCCTTTCCCCGCACAGCTCATCCCGAGCAAGAGCAGACACGCCAGGACCGGACCCAACCTGCGCTCACCCCGTCCGCACATACGCGTGGCGCCCCGCCGATTCAAAGCAACGACTCCGGCAGCGAATAGCTGCATGTCTCGGGATCAAACGGATTGGCTTTGTTCCGGAACTGGATCAGGAACTGCGCCCACTTGCCGTTTTCGCGCAACTCGATGAGACAACTGCCGTCCGCCAATGGACTGATCTTTCCTCGATGCAAGAGGCGGAATAGGGCCCAGTCCCCGCGCAGGGTCCTGTGCGCCTTGACGGCATGGATATCGCAGATGGCGAAGGAAGCCTCAGGAGGCAGGCCCTCGCCGAGCGGCCAGGAGAAACTCCCGCCCTGCACGGGGCCATGCCAATAGCTCAACATCTTGTCCCCGTGGCCCAGATCGGCCTGCTTGAGCGTGACGTCGAGGGCGTAGGGCTCCATGAGAAAGCGAACACCCAGTTCCTGGTCCGAAAGGAAGAAGGCCTCCTGCACCCTGTGCGCGAGTTTCAAACGCTTGATGGCCTCGACCGAAATGGGAAGGGTCTGGCCCATGATGGGGCGGAGCCCGCCGTCGGCACCGGCAAACGGTCTGACGTAGGTGCCATAAAACGAGTCGAGCACTCCGTTTTTCTTGAAGAAGTTGGTAAAATCCGCGAGGTTTGCGTCACTCTCGCTTTCCATGTCGAAGGGATAACGCGACCTGAGCTTGGCATTGTATTCATTGAGAACGGACTCCCGATAGGCCGTGTCAATGGCTGACGCACCCATGGCTAACATGTCGCGCAGTCCCCCATGGAGGACGGCCTCGTACCATTGGCGGACAGGCGGCGGGAGCTTTTCCACGGCACTGGCCGCCTGACGCAATGTTTCGTCCCTTTCTTCGACAATACCCTCCAGAGCGTCCAGAACCTTCCCCCCCCTGTCGTCGCTATCCCGAAGCCTGCGGAAGAAATCCCCCGCACGGGCCATGGCGTCATGGGTCGCCTTGAGAGCGGGCATCGGCATGCCTTCAGCATCGAGCAAGCCGTCCAAGTACTTGAAGGACGCCCTGACCGCCTGAGCGTCTTTCAGCGCATCCCGAACCGCCTTTGAATGGGCCTGAGCAACGGCATTGCGGGCCGCTTCAGTGGCCGTCTTGGCGAGTTCCGCCCCGGCCACGCCCGTCAGCTTCTGCGCGCCCTTCCTTACCGCCTGCGCCTCGACGGCGGTCTCCAGGCTTCCCGGCTCCTGTTCTTCGAGAGCAAACGTAATGTTCTTGCGCAGTTCTCGTAAAAAAATGACCACGGGCGACACGCCGGCGGAAAGCTGCTCCGCCAGCGTGGCGGCGCCGGCCATGTTCCCGGGCGTGGCTATGCCAAGCGCATCCAGCGTCTGGCCCCAATGGCGTATGTAATCTCGGAAATACAGGGTCCGCACGTCCTTGGCGATCTTGTCCATGTCGAGAGAGCTGAACAGGGGAGGCTTTGGGCCCAATACCCAGCCATCCTCGGCCAGGCCCTGAATGATTCCCGGACAGCGATGGATGATGTATTCCTGAAAGCCTGCAGCCGTGTACAGATAGGGGATTGGGCGCGTATCTCCGGAGAAAGGCGACACAAGCCCGCCGAGAGCCCCACGGAAAGTGAAGGGCTCATGGTCGCCATCGGATGCCTCGTCCTTCATCTGCTGGTACGCGAGTTGTGACAGGGCGTCTTCAGCATTGATTCCCTGGCCTTGGCGAGAAGGCGTTCATCCGGGGGCGCGGGGGAAATGCCGTGTTCGATCAGATAAGCCATGTGGCGCATGAGTGCCCGTTGGTCGTCGGCTCGCCCGGAGTACAGTTCAGACCATCGGTGCTCCAGCCACCCCGTCAAAAACGTTTCGTTCAGCTTTGCAGGCTGGCACAGCATGAGGTAGGCCCGCATGGCCGTCTTCAAGGCCCCCAAGTCATCCAGGGACCTCGCGATGGCCGTCGCGGCGGCCTGACGCACGAGCGGCAGAAGGCGCCCGTTCAGCGCGTCCAGATAGGCACGTCTGGAGGCCTCCTCGAAGGACGCTCCCAGGTACAATCCCAGCCCACGTGTCAGAAACGAGTCCGGCCCGCTACGAAATACCGTCATTGCCTGCTCCAGATGCGAGAGTTCCGGCAGGATCTCCACGGCGTCCATGGCAATCGGATGCTTCTGAAGCTCCTGCTCGTAATCCCGCGCGGTGGCTTCAAACACTTCCAGACGGTTGAAATTTTCCCTGAAACTCAGAGCCAGCAGGGAAACTCCGCCCGCGAGCACCAGCCCTGCCACCAGCTGCAGCCCGAAACGGCAGAGGCGGAGCAGCCAGACACGGTCCCGGTCGACGGCCGCCAACCCGGCCTCGGGGATGATGAAATTTTCGAACAGCCGCAGCAGAAAAAAGCCACGGGCATAATCGCCCAGTGAAGCCCGGAAACCGCTCTGAAAGCTCAACTCCCCGGTGCGGGCCGCGCCTCCCATGATGTCCGACGAGGACAGTGCGCTTGAAAAAAAGAAGCCGCGGAACATTACGGGCCGGTGATAGCGGGAAGGGCCGAAGGCCTCGAAGGTGAAGTCCTGAATCCGGGGCGCAATCGCCGCCATCTCCTGGGGAAAGCGAAACATTGCGGCACGGGCGAGAGGGTCCCTTTCCTGGTGGATTTTGGTGATGATCTGCGTGTCAAGGGTCTGCAGCAGCGCTTTGAGTTCCTTGCGCGTCATGTCGGCTTCCATCGCGTTGCCGCCCGCGGGACATCCGAAAATCTGCTCACGCTCGCTGCGGGACAAGTGTGAAAAAAACTGGGCAAAACCCGGAACCGCATCACACTTGGTCAATATGAGATAGACCGGCACGTAGGACCTCAGATGCTTCAGCACCTCACTCAAGCGGGCACGGACCGTCCTGGCCAGATGTTCCCGACGAGAGGCATCGCCGTCGAGCATCTCCCGCATGCTGACGCAGACCACGACCCCGTTCAGCGCTTTTGCCGGCCGGGCCCGGAACAGGCGGCGCAAAAACGCCGTCCACAAACCATGCGCTCCGGACTCGGGGGCGCCTTCCGCATAGGCCCCGGGTGTGTCGATGAAAACAGCCTGATTGGCGAAAAGAATCTCGACCCTGTCGGTACCCTTGACCTTGTAGAGGTGTCTGTCAGCCTGCTCGTTCAAAGGGAACTGCAACCCGGAATTGAGAAGCATAGAGGTCTTCCCGCAGTTCGAGGGGCCGAGGACCATGTACCACGGCAGGGCATAGCGCGAACGGCTCGTCGGCCCGTAGAAGTTCGAAGTCGTCACGGTTCTGATGGCCGACTTGAGTACTTGCCGAATGTGCCCGAGTTCCTCACGAAGACTGTCGCGCGCGACGGCATCCCGCTCCCTCCGGGCCGCGATCTCCGGGTTTGCGGCTTCGCGTCTCTTTTGCCGCGAGGACAGAACCGCCACCAGAAGCCCCCACGTGAACACGATGCCGAGACTGCCGACGAGTCTGGCCGTGACGCTCTCGAAAATGACATGTCCCGCCACCGCCACAAGGGGGCCAAGCTTCCACAGGACCAGAAGCAGGAACAAGGCAAGAAGCAGTCCCTGCACCCAGCCTGTCCTCAATGCTTCGCGCAGGGCATGAAGAAAACGGCGGATCATTGCGCGCCTCCCCCGTTCTTGCCGGCATGGATGGCAAACAGATGCAGAATCGGCTCGGCCCGGTTCGCGAGGACATGGGCAAACCCCAGATACGAAACAGCCAGACAGGAAACCACAAACGTGACCAGCAAGGAAATGGGAACGTACGTATATATTTTGTTCCTGTATTTTCCTTCAGGCAGTTTCTTGCATAAATCCTGTTCTGGCTCTCCACGCAACATCCGTACCTGCCGGTATATCCTCTCCCGCAACAGTTCCAATTCGATGGGCCCCCGGGACTGAAGCTTGTAACGCCCTTCGAACCCTAGACTCAGCAAAAGATATATGAGTTCAAGTAGGTAAAGATTTCTGGCAGGCTGCTGCATGCATCGCTCGGTGATCTGGAAGAATTTCTCTCCACCCCACGTTTCGTTATGAAAGGTGGTCAGAAGCGCCTGATTCGACCAGTCCCCCCGACACCTAGGGGCGACGTGCTGACGCTTTCATCAAGGGCCGAACACAGGACGTACTTGGCGGCGAGCACTTGGGCGTGGTCGATCTCGCACCCCAGCGCGACGTTTTCAAAACCGCGTATCCCCGCCTCGAGACGCCGGCGAAGAGCCTCCAGCCCCTGGCCGCCATCCCTCCGCTCTCCACCCTGCGGATCCAGACCCTCGGCGCCCGGCGTCCGCAGGTAGACCATTTCGAGCAGCAGATGCGACGCACAGTTGACCAAAGGATTCAGGCCGGGAGTGTAGTCCTCCAGGGAGGCCTGTTGGGCGACGTACACCGGGGATCGGGCGCCGTTGCCCGGCAAGACATGGACGACCTCTCCTGGAGGCGAAAACATTGCCGTTGATGATTCCTGTCCTTCGAAACACGTCTTGTCGCTGTCATCGAACTGCATGCGTTACTCCTTGATGGCCCAAAATTGCAGCTGGATGCCTGGAAATGTTCCGGAGACATGAAGGGCGAAACCTCCGGAGAGTTCAAGCTGAGCCAGTTCCTCGGAGGATATCTCCAGCTTGAAGTAGGTCTTGCCAGCGTGAAAGGGAATCTGACGCGGAGCCACGGGCAGGGCTCGGACCTTGATGCCGGGTAGCTGCAGCCGGACCATGTCGCGAATGCGCTCCACGGAACTGATCTTGAGCTGTTTCGGGATAGTGGCGCGCAGGGTCTCGGAGTCGATGTCCGCGCGAACTGCCAGGACGAAGGTCGCCGTGGCCAGCAGGTTGCGGTCGTGGATGGGCGAGACGAGGATGCCGTACTTGCGCTGCTGCAACGGCAGTTCCACGGCGTGCTGCTCCAGGACCATGCTCAAGGCTTGGCGGGCGTGGCTCATCAGGCCCGCGAACACCGCGTCCTGGCCGCTGTGGTCGTAGGGCGCGAGTTCGGCCGGACGTTTGCCGGACTCAGCAAACGTCGAGAGTTCGCCCACGAGTCCCAGAAGGTGGACATAGAACTCTTCGGGATGCAGGCAGGGGGTGTTTCCCAGATGACGGAAGACAGGCTCCGCACGGTTGATGCACTGCAATAGCCAGAAATCCGCCGCTTCGGCCGTGCCCGTCTGCCCCGCGCTGCTGACCCTCATGGCCAGTTGGTCGCCGCGATGGGAAAGAAGGCCGACTATTTCCCGCAGATAGCCTGACAAAGCGAGCAACGCCGAGAGGTGCAGGAAGGTCGGCATGAAATCCTTGTCCAAAAGGGTCGTCCTGTCGGGCTTGCACTCCAGAATCTGCACCACGGGCATGCTGACGAACCCTTTGACCCCGGTCTCCTCCTCGAGCATGAGCCTCAGATCCAGTCGGCAGCAAGTCACTTCGACCTCCTTGCGGCTGCCGGCGACGCTGTCTCGGATGAGGGACCTGTGGGCGACATAGGGTGTCGAAATGCCATGGAGCCCTTCCTGGCGCACCTCCGAAGCCCCCTCAGGCGACAGAGGCAGGGCGAGCACGACCCGACGGTTGGTGATTCCGGGGGGTATGTCCAACGAGAGCACTTCCCTCCCCTGCCCCACCTCGAACAACGTGCCGTCCGGCAGAAAGCCCCTGGCCCGATTCAGCACCACCTTGCCCAGGGGGAGATACTGCTCGTCGATGGAGAATTCCATGAAGCCCCAGCCATGATGCACATGGGCCAGAGCCCTCATGCGGATCTGGGAGTCCATGTAGCGGTCCTGCTGCTGAAAATGTTGCGGCCCCACGGCCATTCCCTCAAACCAGAAAATCTTCTCGGGAAGCATCGCGATCTCCTCCCCTATCTCTCTTCCAGCGGCATGAACATACGTGTGCTGCGCTTCGCGGCCTTCGGCCCCTGCTCCTCCGCGGACGGGGAGACCATCTCCACCTCCTCGCCTGCGGGCGAAGGTTCCGGCGTGGGGTTGTGGAAGTCCCTCACCGCTTCCACAGGATCCCAGTTAGGGACTTCGTCGTCGGGAACGAGCGAAACCGTCACATCGCGAAGCTCGATCCCCACGATATTCGACGCTTCGCAGTCGACGGGCGCGACGGTTTTCCACGCGGCCCGGTCCACCTGCCTGAAACCGGCCACGACTCCCATGAACCTCGTCCCCTCGACCGGCTCGTACGTTATCCGTCGGGCCTCTCCCGGGACGAGCAGTTGTTCATCAGCAGCAAGAAGATCGGCTCCCAGGACTTGAACCGGAGCTTCAAAAAGGGGCCCGAAGTCCGATTGACTGAAAGCCAGGTCCGAACGCATCTCGTATATCTTGACGATGACCGGTGACGGCCGACCGGTATGGTCCGGATTGACATTGGCCTGGCTCGCCACTGCCAGCTCTATGCTCGGCTTGCCGCAGCCGCACAGAAG
Source organism: Desulfomicrobium aestuarii (assembly GCF_055385525.1). Lineage (NCBI taxonomy): Bacteria > Pseudomonadati > Thermodesulfobacteriota > Desulfovibrionia > Desulfovibrionales > Desulfomicrobiaceae > Desulfomicrobium > Desulfomicrobium aestuarii. The sequence continues at coordinate 3,700,104 of NZ_AP042427.1, read as the reverse complement.
GCTTGACGTAATCAGCACGGCCGACATGAACGCATGAAGAGGCAAACGCATCATGAGTCTCCTTTTGAAGCGGACCGCCCCGGCAAAGCTTCGATCGTCCTGACCTGCAACTCATATGCGCGGGCGAAATCGTGAAGAAAAAACGCCGCAAAACCCTCATGGTCGTCCAGAAGCGCCTGATGCGTTTTCCGAAAAAGGTGCCAGAGCCTGGAACTGCGGAAAAAACGCACCTGTCCGTTCCTGGCGAGTCGGACCTCGATCGCCGCTGGGGAAACCTTTTCGAGAGCCCCCCGGATGGAAGCCCTGGCGCCCGCCAGAAGCCCCAGATGATGACCGTGCACGTCAAGGAATCCGGCTCGCATGGCTTCCCCTGCCGGCATCATGCCTTCGCGCACCGGAGCGAGAAGCTGCTCGAGCGCCACCCCGGGAGTGGGCGTGAACTTCAAGGGGTTGTTGCCGGACAGGCGCATCGTGGTCACGGGAAGGCGTAAATCAACCTTGCATTCCGACTGGTTGCGTAGACATTGGTGCATACCGTCCACCGCCGCGACAACGATTTCGGCGGCTTGGCGAAGAATACGCTCGCATTCCGCTGGTGAGTTCGGGGCACTGGAGAACCCCAAGGCCCTGAAAAATGCATCAACGCCGGAAAAATGAATCCGTTCCCGGGTCTCATGCGCAGGACACTTCCCCGTAATCGGGGGACACGGGATCGCCTCCGAAGAACTGGCGCCCGAGAACAAGAGTTCATCGTCATCGCTATCCCAGTCCTCAGGCAGATCGAAGCCCTTGGGCTGCATCGTCATGGAGACACGCGGCAGGCTGTCCGTGGCGGCGCTGTTGTGGTCCGAGAGCACATCGACCTTGCCGGGCACGATTTCACCGAGCAGATCATCATAGTAACCCAGACGCCGCTTGGCCTCGAAATCCTCCTGCTGGTCCATGGCTACAAGAGGGTCCGAAGAGAGCACGTTGTCGTCAGTAACCAGCCAGTCCTCGACGGTTCTGGGCGGGATGTACGCATCGGGACGGCGCAGCAGACGCGCCTGAACGGTATAGATGCCGATGGCATAGCTGTCGCCGTGCTCGACCTTATGCTGCACGCCCTTCTCCAAGGCGGTCCTTCCCGGTTCCGTGTAGATCCCGTTACGGCTGACATCCTCAATGAAAAACGATTGCCCATCGCAGCTGATGGCGGCGTGCTTGCGGGAAATGCGCTTCCCCTTGTCAGGGAGAATCCACTCGCATTCACCGGACCTCCCGATGAAGCCTCCCGCTTCGCTGAAAACATGAGACACGGAGAAGCCGGTCGAAAATTTCTGTCTGCTGATGACTTCAAACATGAGTTCCACGGCGGCTCCTGTAGTGACTGTCTTCCGAAATACCGGCCATTGAGACCTGGGCCCCGTCGATCCGGCTCAGTTTGTGATTCAGCGTCCTTATGGGGACGCCGAGGGCGCTGGCGGCTTCCCTTGTCCGGTTTCCGTAAAATTTCATCACTTCGAGAATTATGGAGGATTCGTATGTTCTTACGAGATCGTTGAGCTTCAGCGCCCCGTACTTCCGGCCAGACTCGCCCCCCAGAAGATCCCTGGCGGAAAGCGCCGTGGAGTCCTTGCCCGTCATGATGACCGCCCTTTCGAGCATGGAGAAGAATTCGCGGACGTTTCCCAGATACGGAAGCGAGGACAGCGCAGCCCAGGCCTCAGGAGCGATGCGCAGGCCGGGACGGCGGTAGCGGACAGCCAACTGCGCCAGATGGTGCCTGGCCAGAACCGGCAGATCTTCGAGACGCTCCCGCAACGGCGGGAGTTTCAGGTGGACGAGCGCCAGACGGTGATACAGGTCACGTCGGAAGGATCCCTCTTCCACGGCCGCGTGCATGTCCCTGTTGGTGGCAGCCAGGACCCGGATGTTGACGGCCTGCGAACGGACATCACCCACCGGGCGCACCGTGTGCTCCTGAAGCGCCCGAAGCAGCTTGGACTGGATATCAGGCGGCATGTCCCCTATCTCGTCGAGCAGGACCGTGCCTCCGTTGGCGCTGCGCAGCAGACCCTGGTGATCGGTTTCGGCCCCGCTGAAAGCGCCCTTGCGGTGACCGAACAGTTCGCTCTCCAGCAGATTGGACGGCAGGGCCGCGCAGTTGATGAGCACAAAGGGACCGTTTCGACGGGCGCTTGCCTTGTGGATCGCCGTGGCCACGACCTCCTTGCCCGTACCCGTCTCACCGGTGATGAGGACCGGCGCGTCGCTGGCCGAGATGTTCACGACCATGGTCCGGATGGCCTCCATGGACTCACTCATGCCGAGAATGCTGTTCTCTGGCCTCTCCCGGGCCTCCCGGGCCTCGCGCTCGAGCCTGACGCAATCCTGGCTCAACCCGTTCACGAGGGACTGATGGCGCGACTTGAACACGGCCCCGTCCAAAATTGCCGCCGCGTAGTCGAGCACGATCCGGACATGGTTGGGGACCTCGGCAAGCCGGCCTCTGGAAGCCAGCACCACCCCCCCCGCGACGAAATCCCCCGGAGCCATCAACGGCTCAACGACCGCGCTGCGGATATTCACCGTCATATCGGGGCACAGCAATTCCAGGGAGGGAGGAAGCCCGGCGCAGAGTTCCGAAGCGACACGACAGGGCTTGCCGCCGTGCACGCTGAAGGCCAGGGGATCGTCCAGCTCCCAGGCCGGGACGGCAGCCGGTTCGGCCTGGGCGTCTGCACCGCATGGATGACGGCCCCCAAGGAGCAACGTCTCCCCGCTCTGATCCAGAAGAAAGACGCCCACCGAACAGACCTTCGACCCTGACAGACCGGCCACTGCCCTGGCCAGACACTGAGCCACGGCCGCAGGACCGGAACAAGCCCGCAAACGCCCACACCATTCTCTGAGGGTCTGAACCTCGCTCATGAAAGTCCCCCCAGGCTGAAGGTGAAGCTCCCGTCTGCCCGGTTCAGCCCCACGCGAAGTTCTCCGCATGCCTTCCCGCCGCCGTCCAGGGCGCCGAGGAGAGTGGTCGCAATGCCTGGCAACAGGGAGACGCCGATGATGTGGTCGATGTTGCGCGCCCCGGTCTCCACCGCAGTGCAGCTGGCCATTATGGAGGATATGACGTCCTCTCCCCAGCTCAGACTGATCCGATGCCTACCGGCCAGGCGCGCCCCGACTCTGGCCAGCTTCATTTCCACGAGTTCCTTCATGGTCTCACCGCGAATGGTTGTGAAAGGCACGACGGTCATGCGCCCGAGCAGGGCGGGCTGGAAATGCCGGAGCAGGACCGGACGCAGGGCCTCATTCAGCAACTCGGGGTCGGGAATTTCATCCCCCTCGCACAGGGCGGAAACGATGTCGCCGCCGAGATTCGAGGTCATGAAGATGACGCAGTTGCGGAAATCCACCTCCCGTCCCTCGCCATCGGCGAGGATGCCCTTATCGAAGATCTGGTAAAAAAGATTCAGCACCTCGGGATGCGCCTTCTCCACCTCGTCGAACAGGATGGCGCTGTATGGCTGTCTGCGCACAGCCTCGGTCAGGCGACCGCCTTCGCCAAAACCCACGTAGCCCGGAGGTGACCCTATGAGGCGTGACACTGTATGCTTTTCCTGGAATTCCGTCATGTTGATACACACAAGCATGCGCTCGCCCCCGAACAACGAGTCCGCGACGGCCAGGGCAGTCTCGGTTTTTCCGACCCCCGAAGGCCCCACGAGCAGAAAAATGCCTGTGGGCTTCGAGGCGCTGTTCAGCCCGACCTGGGCAGCAAGCACCGCGCGTTCGATGGCCTCCAGCGCGTGATCCTGGCCTCGGACCCGTCGGCGCAGATCGGACCCCAGTCTACCGAGCGCGCCAAGTCCGTTGCCCCCCAGCTTGGACATGGGGATGCCCGTCCACTCGGAAACGATGCCGCGCACGAGATCAGGCGTGACTTCGTGAAAGACGAGGGGCCGGTCGAGCTGCGCGGCGCGCAGTTCCGCCACAAGCAACCTCATCTTTGCCTCGTCCGGTTCTCCTTCCTGATTGCGGCATTTCAGGATGGCCTCGGCCAGGTCCAGTTCTCTGCGCCAACGTTCGGCAAGTGCCGCCATCTCCCGGGAGAGCGTGTCGGCTTGTCCGCACAAGGCCGCATGCCTTTCGACGTCTGACGGCTCGACGTCGTCCCGGCTGAATGTCGCGCGATCGCGCTCCAACGCGTCGAGTTCCCTGCGCACTGCGGCCAGTTCCTCTTCCATGGCTTCGAGATCGACGGGCTTGGCCCCCAGATTCACCCGTACCCTGGCGCAGGCCGTGTCCAGGACATCGATGGCCTTGTCGGGCATCTGACGACCACTGATGTACCGGCAGGAAAGTTCCGCCGTGCACAGGACCGCGTCGTCGCGGACGTAGACCTTATGGGTCTTCTCGTAATGCGGGACGATGCCCCGCAGGATGGTCACCGTTTCTTCCAGAGACGGCTCGTTCAACTTTACCAGCTGGAAACGGCGGGCCAAGGCCGCGTCCTTCTCAAAATATTTCTTGTATTCACTCCAGGTGGTGGCCGCGATGGTCCGCATCTCCCCCCTCGCCAGGGCCGGCTTCAGGAGATTCGCCCCGTCGCCCGCCCCCGGGACGTTGCCCGCGCCCACCAGGGTGTGCGCCTCGTCGATGAAAAGGATCGTCGGCACGGGCGAAGCTTTGACCTCATCGATGACGCCCTTGAGTCGCTTTTCAAATTCCCCCTTGACGCTGGCGCCGGCCTGCAGCCGCCCCATGTCCAGCCCCACGATGCGCACACCCTTGAGGGCGTCCGGCACAAGGCCCTCGACGACACGCAAGGCCAAACCCTCCACCACCGCGGTTTTGCCCACGCCTGGATCGCCCACGAGGATGGCGTTGTTCTTGCGGCGGCGCGTCAGGATATCCGCCATCCGGCGGATTTCCGCGCCCCGTGCGAAGACCGGGTCCGTGCGGCCGGCCCTGGCGTCTGCAGTAAAATCCGTGGAGTACCTGTCGAGAAACCCCTGCTGTCCGGCCTGCGCTGCGTCCCCCGGGGACGCGCCCCGCCCGTCCCGCAGCCCCTGCAGAAGACGGCGCAAGGCATCTGCCGGTATCTGGCCGAGTTCCTGGTAAAACGGCATGGCTCCATAGCGCGCGGGGTTGAGCAGCATGGCCAGCAGCAGCTCTCCGACCCCCACCCTCTCCAGACGGAGTTCCAGGCTCGCAAGCAGGTAGGCCTCCTGCAGGAAGCCTATGAGCAACGGCGAGAACACGGGTCGGGACGCGAATTTCTCCTGCCGCCTCGCCGGTGCCAGAAGACGGCGCATCGCCTCCGGGTCGCGCTCGAACTGCGTGAGGATGTTCCGCATTTCGCACGTCGGCAGCATCTTCTCCACAAAGTCCTCGATGCCGATCTCACAGCCGCCCCGGCTCACGCAGGCCCCGGCCGCCTCCTCCAGCGCCTGGCGGCAGGTCTCGTCCAGTGCCGCGACAAGGGAAGACAGATTCATAGCAATCATTGGCTAATCCATGTATCTGCTGTCTGTTTCGAGAATGATGACGCCGTCCCCGCCTGCCCCGGCCCATGTCGTCCATCCGAGTCGGCACGGGCTGGCCTTGCCGATGATGAATTCCGGAATCTCTGCGGCTTTGAGCCTCAGCTCCACGTCAAAACCGAGGCGCGAACGCAGCACGAACCGTACGAGGGTCTGCAATTCCGAAAACAGGTTCCCGCCTGGAAGAAAGTCCGTGAAACGCTTCCATGCAAGAACGTCGAAAAGCACCCGGAATTTTCCGGTCTGGTCGAGAACCTCGCCGCCGAGCAGAAAATCCTTGGACAGCCTGCAGTTGGCCACCCCGAGGGCGCACTGCTGATCCACGGGAATGGGCACCTGACGATGGATGCAGGGGATGATGTGAACGCATGGGTGTCCGAAATAGTGGCGCAGAATGCTCTCCAGGGAGCCGGTCGCCTCGCCGCTGAAGGCGATGAGCCCCATGTACGACAGCAGGCGTTCGCGGCGCAGGCCGCTGGTGCCCTGCAGTTCCTTGTGTCCCAGGCCGATGAAGCTGAAGAACCGTCTTGAATTGATGTCCGTCCCGTGTTCGCGGAACTGAAGGTAGTAGCGGTACTTGTTCCAGATCCCGTAAAATATTGAAATGAGATGATGGTTGATGACGTCCAGAAAGTCGCGGAGAGCGTCCGGTTCATCCTGGTGCTGGGCCACGTGTTCGGCGAAATACGCAGGAAGCGGCGAGGCTGCCCCGTGCAGCCCCATCAGGTTGAGCACGAACCAGACACGTCCGTCTTCGGAATCGTCGTCGGCGCACTCCACACCGCGGATGTCGCCCGGCGGAAAGGACAGATTGGGATTGACCTTGAAGCGCAGCCAATCCTCGCCCCGCCATTCCGTCCCCACGACGCGCAGAACATGCTCCACCGCCCGCGAAAAGGCGTAGCCTCCTGAGATGCGCGCCAGCGCTTCAGACGCGCAGCGCGTTTCGGAATTCCGGGGCAGGCTCACGTGATCAGTTTCCTCCCCAGCCTGGCCGGCCACTGGTATTCCTCGCCCCTCCTGGAGTCGACGACCACAAGCTGATGAAAGCTGTTGACCGTGGCGTACAGAGCCAGAAACTCGTTGATTACCGACGCGAAAAGATACATCTCCCCCTCGCTGCTGAAACCGCCTCGATCCAGGACAAGCCGCGTGACCGCTCCGCGCACGGGCAGCCCCCGGTAAATCCGGTCCGTCTCCTCCGAAGCGATGCCCGTCATGCCTCCCAGCGTCTTGTCCAGGACCCGCGCCCTTTGGCGGTCATGAAGCGCCCGAAAGTCGTAGCTCGCAAGAAGTGCCCGCATGGCGTGCACGTTGCTCAAGGGCAGGTAGTTGAGGGACATGTTGGATATCAGCCGCCAAAGGAGGTCTCCCTCAAGGGGGGGCGTATAGGGAGGCGTAACGGGGGTGATGTTGCCGAGGGTCACGCTGTCCGGCGTGTCGTCGGCATGCGTGTTGATGTCCCCCACGGAAAGCTGAACCGGCAGGAGACGGTTCGTGCACATGAGTTCCAGGGAGAGAATCTCCTCGCCGGACGCCGCCGATGACGCCTGGGAATGCACGACGGAAATATAGGTCTCGGTGCTCTGGTCGTTGAGGGAAGGCTTGAGACGAAGGCGGTAGTAGGCCGCGTCGACATTCTGGCCGCTCCCGTGCTCGAAGGACTCGAAGGGCCTGTATTCGCGCCGGAGCTTGCCATCGCCTCCCCAACTCCTCACCCGCTCGACGCTGTACACCGCATAATGGTCCGGAAGCCTCGGATCGGGAACGATGCGGTATTCGGGCTGGCGATGATCCACTGTCAGCGGAGTGGAATCCATGGAGAAGAGGTTGACCACGGGCGTGCAGAACAGCTGGATGTTCTGCCGCTTCCAAGATTCGTACTGCACAGGGAAATCCTTCAGCACGAAATGCAGCACAAATTCCGAAGCGCCGGCCACGGCCTCTCCTCCGGCCGCGACGCAGGCGTCGAGCCCCGATATCTCCGCAAACAGGAATTTCTCGCTGAAGCAGAAGTATTCCTGGACGATCCGGTAGCCGGGAAACGTGTTGGCGGGGTACGGGTAGAGCCCCTCTTCCTCCCTGAATCCGACTGGGCGTATCATGTCGGAAGAAAGAACATGAACGGGTGCATAGTTTCCCCGGTCTCCCGGCAACAGGAAACGAATCTCCCGGACTCCGCGCGTCAAGGTGAAATAGAGGGAATGTGCAATGGCCGGCTCCCCCGTGAAGAACAGGCGCAGCCTGGAAAGGGGAATGTTCCCCAGGGTGGCGCCGACAAGGTCGAAGCGCAGGGCCAGAACGATCTGGCCGTCATGTTCGAAAACGGCCTGGTCCTTGAGCCGGATGGGCAGAATCTGGGTTTCGTAGACCGTGCGGAAACGGCATTTGGTACCCTCCACTTCCACCGACTCAACCGTGGTGCCGCGAGGGACGGTCACGGCCCAGGTTAGATTTGGCGCAGGCCGGTAGCGGACGATGCTGCAGGAGGGAATGGTGCGGAGGTAGTTGGGCCACAGCAGGCTGAACAGGGCATGCGTGATCTCGGGCAATTCATCATCCAGTTTTTGGCGGAGACGCCCGCAAAGAAATGCCACTCCCTCCAAAATGCGCTCCACGTCCGGGTCGCGTCTGGGCGTGTCGAAAAAGGGGGCCAGGGAAGGGTTGTTCCTGGAATACTCTCGGCCGAGTTCCCGCAACGAAACGAGTTCATCCAGATAATAACGGTTGAAGGTGTTCACGCCGCCCCCCTCACCTGGTCGCCGTCCATGACTACGGACCAGCGCCATGGGACCTGCATCCCGTCTGAGTCCTCCCTTATGGCCTCAATGCGAAAGGCCATATTGAGCTTACCCTCATCGACGGAGATGTGCATAACCTTCGCTTCTCGAAGTCTCGGTTCGTATCTGGCGATGCACTTTTCGATGGCCAGGCAGCATTGCCGGACAACCTCGGCCCGTGACAGGCTCAAATCGTTGAGGTCGGGGAGTCCATAGTCCGGCAGCGCCTGGACCGAGCCCTGGCGCGTGGTCAGCATGCGCAAAAGATGGCGGCGAATTGACTCGTCCTCATCCATGCGCGCCCCCGCCTCGCCGCGGGTCAACCGGTCGAACAGACTCCCCGCCACGGCATTACTCCTTGTCCAGCTTTCCGACCAATGACAGGGTGAAGTACGCGCCCATGTACTTGAAGTGAGGACGTACACTGAGCGAAACCCGGTACCAGCCCGGATCGCCCTCGACGTCCTCCACTACCACGCGCGCATCACGCAAGGGGCGCCGGCTTCTCGTGTCGGAGCTCGGGTTCTCCTGATCGGCCACATACTGGCGAATCCAAGTGTTCAGTTCGCGTTCGAGGTCCGTCCGCTCCTTCCATGATCCTATATGCTCGCGCTGCAGCACCTTGATGTAGTGGGCCAGTCGGCTGACGATGAAAAGATAGGGGAGTTGGGCGCCCAGACGATAGTTGAGCTCCGCGGTCTTGCCTTCGGCGGTGAGGCCGAAGAATTTGGGCCTCTGACAGGAATTGGCCGAGAAGAAGGCCGCGTTGTCCGATCCCTTGCGCATGGTCAGGGCGATGAACCCCTGCTCGGCCAGTTCATATTCGCGGCGGTCGGAGATGAGAATTTCGGTAGGGATCTTCATCTCGATATCGCCCAGGCTCTCGTAGAGGTGCACGGGCAGATCCTCCACCGCTCCACCCGAGCGGGGACCGATGATGTTCGCCCCCCAGCGGTATTTTGCGAAGCTGTCCGTGATGCGGGAGGCAAAGGCGAATGCGGTATTGCCCCAGAGAAAGTTCTCGTGATCGTCGTCGACGCTTTCCTTGTAGACAAAGGCCCTGACGGGATTGTCCTCGGGGTCGTAGGGCTGGCGCAGAAGAAAGCGCGGCACGGTCAGGCCGACGTAACGCGAGTCTTCCGATTCCCGGAAGGCCTGCCATTTGGCGTAACGCGGCCCGCTGAAGATATCCTGGAGGTCCTTCAGGACCGGCAGGCGGTCGAAGCCGGTCAGCCCGAAGAAAGACGGTCCGGCCGAGGCGACGAAGGGCGCGTGGGCCATGGCCGAAACGCTGGCCAGACTCTGCAGCAGACGCATGTCCATGGCCGTCGGGTCAAAATAGTAGTTACCGATGATGGCCCCCAGGGGCTTACCCCCGAACTGGCCGTACTCCGCGGTATAGGCGAGCCTGTAGAGGCTCGACTGGGTGACCTCAGAGGCGTCGAGAAAATCGTCAAGCAGTTCGTCCTTGCTGGCGTGCAGCATCTCCACGAAGATGCTCTCCCGGAAATCGGTACGGTCCACGAGGAGCTTGAGCCCCCGCCACGCGGATTCCAACTCCTGAAACTGCTTATGGTGCAGGATTTCGTCCGTCTGGGCGCTCAGCCGACGGTCCAGTTCGGCGATCATGCGGTCGACCGTGATCTTCTTGACCTGCTCGTCCGCGTAGGAAGGTTTGAGCATCTCCTCGATGAAGGCGCTGATGCCCAGTCGCGCCGCCTCGTAGCCTTCATCCTGTGGATCGAGATTTGTCTCCCGGATGATCTGCTCAAGAAGCGAGCCCGTGCTTTGCCGCCCCAGGGCGGTGTCTTGGGTCTGGTTCATTACGGATATCCTCGCTGGATAGGGGGTGTCTCAATTCTTTTTCTGGGATCCTTTGGCCTTGGCTTCGGAGCTCTCGCCACCAGCGTCTTTCGTATTCGGAACGCTCTTCACTTCAGCATCGTCCATGCCCAGCTCCTTCATGATCATCTCGCGATGACGGTCATCGGCAAGAACATCCTCAATGGCCTTGCGGAAGGCCGGGATGTTGCCCATTGGCCCCTTCAGGGAGACGAGAGCGTCGCGCAACTGCAAAAGCTTGCGCATTTCCGGGACCTGTTCGGCGATGCCGGCGGGCTCGAAGTCCCTCATGCCCTTGAAGTTCAGGGCGACAGACATGTCGTAGTCCTGCGCGTTGTCCCGAAGCCTGTTGGGAACGACAATATGGAGTGAGAGCTCCTGCTTGGACAGGACTTCCTCGAAATTGTTCTTGTTGATGGACACGGGCTTGCGGTCGATGAGGTTTCGTGGATCGTGCCTCTGCAGAAAATCGCCCACGACCATGACCTTCATGGGCAGTTCGATCTCCTCCTGGCCTCCGCCCGCAGCGGGCTTGAACGTGACGTTGATGCGTTCCTTGGGTGCGATTGACGACTCTCTGGCCATTAATGCCTCCGTTACAGATTGAAGTTACGATTCTTTGATACTGCCCACCGCCGTCGCGAGATGCAGCCAGTGCAAACGGCTGAGCATCAGCTCCGTCCCGCTCCCCCTGTCCTTGGGCTGCAAAGACAGAAGAAGCGAAATGATTCTGGCGCTGAGTTCGGGCTCCCAATCCAGCAGCTCCCATTTCTCCAGCTGCCCGTAGAGGGACTGCAGGAGTCGAACGGCAGCCTTCTTGTTTCCGGCGGCGATGCAGTATCGCGCCAGCAGAAGCCCCTGCCGTACGGCCGCGCGGCTACGCCCGGCAGGCACTCTTTCCAGATGGGACAGGCCGGCCGGGAAGCCCCTCTCCGCCCGAATGGCCAGACTTTCATCCAGCAATTCCTGCTCATGGACGGACTCTCCCGCGCTTGAGGTCAGGCACTTCGACGCTTGACCGGACCAAGGCGATTCGAGGGAATCGAGCCACTGCATCGTGCGTGGCGAGGCAAAGGGAGTTCCGTCCTGAAACTTGCAGCGGACCAGCTCAGGATAACGTCGCAGAAACTGGGCGAGCACGCTCCTCAGAATGACCAGAGCCCCGGAGGCGTCGAGCCCTTCGAGACAGCGGGCGACAAGATAATGCCCGTCAAACCAGAAAGGCGCCTTTCCGGCGGACCGTTCCAACCGGGGCAGAACCTCCAGGAATCGCCCCACCTCCACCGCCGCTGCATACGACTGAGCCCTCTCCGGCGGTACGGGACGCAGCTGAGTCACGCCGGCGGCATCGGCCAGGGGAAGTTGGGCGACGGTGCACCACAGAGCCGCGCGGTGCAGAAGAATCACCCTCCAGTCCAAGACATCGAACGAGGAAAAATGTGCAGCCAGCTGCCGGCACTGGTCCTGAGCCGATCTGAGGAGACGCGGCAGCACTGCGGTCGGCACGCGGCCGTTGCCGTCAATGGAGGCCAGAAAATCGTCGTCTGGCAGGCAAGAATCAGAGGAAGCGTATGAAGCCTGCGGGATGTTCTCGACGCGATGAGGGCGGGAAGCACTGACGTCACCCCCCTCGCTGGAAAAGTTGTCCAGCAGACGTGACAGGCCGGCAAAGGAAGGTGCCGCATCGCCGAACTTGGCGTCGAGGATCGCCTGCAGTCTGCCAACTTCATTTTTCAGTATCGCGGCAGCGCCGTTGTCATCGGCCTTCAACTCGGCCGCAAGGCTGGCTTCGAGGCGCAGCGCGAGCCATTTTACAGGGGCAATTCGTCGCTGAACGCGGGAAATGCCGGGATGCAACTCGTCCCAATATGATTCGAGGAGTGATGAAAAAGCTGAAAGGGCGGCCGCACAACAAACGAGTCCTTGGGACTCATGTGCCGCCATGACGCCGTAGCACAACACCCAAAGATCCTTGCTGCTTCCACCGAGAATCCGCGTGGCGACGCGCAGGACAAGGGGCCAGTCAGTTCTCTGTCCCCCATGCAACGACGTACCTTTCTCCACTTCCGCCCTGAGCGACTCGAACTCGTCGGAGAAGCCGATATCTTCACCGCACGGAGACTCCTCACTCAGGGGGGCGATCCACGTCTGAAAAATGGGATCAGGCAGAGATGGGAGAACGTCCTTTACTCCCTTGTACTGTAGCGCATCCGACATGTCATTTATTAACGGCCACGCTACAATAAAAACAATTCGTACAACTATATGAATAAAAATACTACAAATTACTTAATATATGACAATCCTACATGTGCATAAAAATATGAATATTGCTCAATTCAATTCCTGAAATAAAATATCATCTCCCTGAGAGAAATTTATAATAATTTCTGCATGCCAAATATGGACTTCTTTGAATTACTTCGCTCAAATCACCAAGAATACAATAATTTATCGTCATTAACTCCATGCTACCCGCCAATTGACCGACGATTATTCCCTGCAAGATTTGTAGCAGATATCCGAACACAGCCAGTACATACTAACTCCTCTTTTCATCAACGAAACCAGATTGACGTTTCACGCTGCATACCGCGAAACGGATTAAGTTGATATATTCCGGCAACAAATTGCTCGAAAATTACTTGTCATTTCAGCATATTGACAAGAAACCAAGAAAGTCGGCCTTAAATTCAAGCAAGATGTTGCCAGTAACAACATCCTGATTTTTCATTCATTTCCACCCATTTCTTTCTTTCCGCCTTCCAGATCGGGCAGCATCTTGCCGACTTCGCCGCACAGCTACCAACACAACACTCCAATATAATTGACTTTATAGCAGGGGCACAAATGTTGCCCTGTACGGAAACATCTTCAACAACCTTATCCCAAAGGAGAGCATCATGCCGGTTCCCGCCTATATCAGCATCACCGGAGAGCGTCAGGGACTCATCACGGCCGGAAACTTCACCGAAGCCTCGGTGGGCAACATCTACCAGGAAGGCCACGAGGACGAATGCCTGGTGGAGGCCTTCGAGCACCAGATCATCCTGCCCCGGGACCCCCAGTCCGGACAGCCCACGGGCCAGCGCGTACACAAGCCCCTTAAGATTACCAAGGTCATGGACAAGGCTTCGCCCCTGCTCTTTAGGGCCCTGGCCACCGGCGAAAAACTCCCAAAGGTTGAAATGAAATTCTATCGCACTTCTGCCTCCGGGACCATGGAGCACTACTTCACCATCCAGCTCGAAGACGCCATCCTCGTCGACATCCAGGCCTACATGCCCAACTGCCAGGACCCCGGGAAGGCGCACTTCACGCACCTTGAGGACGTCTACATGACATATCGCAAGATCATCAAAACACACGAGATCGCCAGCACGTCGGAAAGCGACGACTGGAGAACCATGTCCAACCAAGCCTGAGGAGAAAAAGGGGCCCGCCGCCATGCGGGCCCCTTTTTCTCCTCCGAAGAGGCCAGGCTTTGCGGCAACGCAAGACCCACGGTGATGGGAATGCGCGTCCTTTCAGGCTGACACGGCCACGGCCTGCGAGAATCTGCGCTCCCATTTGAAGCATTCCGCCCCCCGGAATGCCTCTTCCCGGGATCGTCTTTTCGGGGATGAAGGTGTTTTGGGACAAACGCATCGAGAAAGGAGATTCCATGCCGCCAGCATGCAGAGTCGGAGACAAATCCTTCTGTCCGCGCGACTCGCACGGCGGAAGCTGTTGCACCCATGCGGTCCGCGGCCCTGCCGTCAGCGGTTCGCCCGATGTCGTCATCAACGGGCGGCCTGCGTTGCGCCTTGGCGATCAGGGGACGCATTCCTCGTGTTGCGGCCCCAACTCGTGGACGGCAGTCATGGGCAGCTCGAACGTCCTCGTCAACGGAAAGCCCGTTGTACGGCTCGGTGATGCCACGAAGCACTGCGGCGGCACGGGGCGGATGATCGAAGCCAGCTCAGACGTAGAAATCGGATAGACCAATTTCACAACGATACAACGAATGACATGCAAAACACAATCCAAACGTTTTGAACCACGAAACAGACTTCTTTTCATTCCAACTCTCCTCAAGGAAGAAACGAATGCTCCGGAACAACCTTAATTAAATATCAATTATATCAATAATAAAACTATCTATGAATATTGACATTAAATGATATAAATACAATTAATTATCGCATTATTGTGAATATATATTTATAAATTAATATTACAAAATTAGAAATAAAAACTTATTCCAAACTCACGACGGAAAAGGATTCCAGTAATGCATAACGACTTCCTCCTCACATCGCGGCAAGATAGTTTCGCCATACTGAGCCAGCGCCTCGTGAAGCCTCTTAAAATATCCGCGCCTGTCGCCATTGCCCTTTACGCCATCGGCCGCTTGGCGCGAATGGAGCACGACAAACTCCTCCTCGGTCGCGATCCCGCAGTCTCGTTCGAAGCGGACATCCAGTTCGCTTTGGACGCGGTGACGGCCGTATGCGCCAACCTCACCAGACTGATGACGGATAAGGGCTTCCGTATCGGCGTGCTTGAATCCCTGCTGCATGAGGCGGCACTGACGTGGTGCTTCGCCGCCTGCCTGGCTGCGCTGGCAACCTCCGGCGTGTTGTGCGTGCTGATCTGGGGATACCGGCACAGATCTCTGAACAGGACGTACTTCAATGTTCTTGATCTGTTGCTGTCCGCCGGTACGGTCTGCGTGCTCGCAGGGTATTTCTGCCTCATGAACTTCGAGGCGGAGATTTTCGATATCAGGGCCGTGCTGCAACCCGTAAAAGGGGAAATTCTCTCCGAGTCCATGCAGGGCAGGCCGGGAGCTTCCAGGAAGATGGAAAACCGCGTCTACCTTCTCCAACGTCTTTTGGCCAATCCATCGAACCTAGCCGAACACATGACGAACCGACCATGGTTCAGGCCCGACGCCGAAGGGGACCAGGAGGGCCCAAGGGCACAGATTTTCGCCCTCGCTGTCCTGCTCGTTGCGCTGGCCACAGGTACGACCTTCGTCATCGACAGACTGGCGCTCTCCTGCCGCAAGGACGACAACGGCGTCCTCAGTCGCTTGGGCAGAACCATTTCGATAATCGTCATTGCCAGCCAGGTATTCATGTTTGCGACGCTGTACGGCAAACTGGGCCGAAGCCTCGTCTTTCCCGTGATCACCCTCCGTCTCGACACCCCAGAGTCACCCCCGACACACCCTGTCTTTCTGCTGGCCGAGGACGAGCGCCAGCTGACCATCTACGACAGGCTGAATTTCTTCCAGATCAGGCACGTACCAAAGACACGCATCGTATCCATTGACACGCTCTTTCAGGAGACCCCGTTCAGAAACCGCAGCCACGAACTGGGCGAACTCACTCCCGGCGAAACGGCGGGCATGAGAAACGCACAGGTTAGCAATCTATGAGATTTCTCGCCGTGTTTCTCGCATGCCTAGGGATAGGCCTCATCCCGCCCGCAACGGCTCGCAGCCAGGAAATACTCGCTGTCGAAATCGATGCGGACACCGCAAACCTGATGACGGAGTTCACGGTCATCATATCACCGTCCCAGCCCAGGGGCGACGTGGAGTTGCTGATCAAGAACGATGAACGCACCTTCACGGCGATCCGGCGCATCGCTTCCCAGGAGATGTCTGGAAAAAGGACGAGCTACTCGTTGAGACTGCTGGCCCCCTTTGAAGCATACAAAATCACGCTCGCGGATGATGAACCGCCATTCCTCGTGAGCACGAAACGCCTGGCCAAGAAGATCTCCGTGGCAAAAGCGCCCACCCTACCCTGGACAAGAGGCCCGGAATCTCATGAGAACACCACCGAGAACATGGCAACCGGCCGGGGCATAGCCTCCTTCCACCTGCCCCGCTCGGAGGCGGCTAGGCTGCTCATAGTCGTGTTCGATGACGATGGACGGATCGCAGACCAGTATTTCGGCGTGTATCCTGGCCGACGCTCATGGAATTCCCGGCCGCTGCCTATACGCACATACCACTTTGCCATGGCCGGCGCAGACAGCTCCGGCAACCCCGTCGAGGTGACGCCGGAAAAGGCTTTCATTGAACAGACTCCCTGATCGCCCGCGATTCACAGGTCGCCGCTTCAAGCTCGTCACAATTGCCCCGGCATGATGGGTCAACTCAAGCAGCAGGCTTCCGGGAAAAGACGATACAAACGCAAAACCCCCGACCTCGCGGCGGGGGTTTTGCGTTTCCACGACGCGGACGTGTGCGGACCGCGTGGCTGGAAGCGAGGAATTATTCCTCTTCCTTCTTGCTGTCGGCGATGACCTGCTCGGTCACGTTGGGCGGGCATTCCTCGTAGTGGGCGAACTCCATGGTGAAGGTGCCCTGGCCGCCCGTCATGGAGCGCAGGTCCGGGGCGTACTTCATCATTTCGGCCATGGGCACGTGAGCCTTGACCTCGGTGATGCCACCGATGGAGTCGGAGCCCAGGACCCGGCCGCGGCGGCTGGAGAGGTCGCCGATGACGTCGCCCATGAACTCGTCGGGGATGAAAACCGCGGCGAGCATGATGGGTTCGAGCAGGATGGGGTTGCACATCTCCACGGCCTTCTTGAAGGCCAGGGAGCCGGCGATCTTAAAGGCCATTTCCGAGGAGTCGACGGTGTGGAAGGAACCGTCGTAGACCGCGACCTTGAAGTCGACCATGGGGTAGCCGGCCAGGAAACCGCGCGCGGCCGCCTCCTGAACGCCCTTGTCCACGGCGGGGATGTAGTTGCGCGGGATGGAGCCGCCGACGATCTCATCGAGGAACTCGTAGCCTCCGCCGCGCTTGTTGGGCTCCATGCGGATCCAGCAGTCGCCGAACTGGCCGCGGCCGCCGGACTGCTTCTTGTGGCGTCCCTGGACCTGGGCCTTGCCCTTGATGGTCTCGCGGTACGGGATCTTGGGCGTCTTCAGAACGATGTTGGTCTTGTAGCGGCGCTTGACCTTCTCCACGGCCAGTTCGATGTGCAGCTGGCCCATGCCGGTCAGGAGCATGTCGCCGGTCTCGTCGTTGCGCTCCAGGCGCAGGTTGATGTCCTCTTCCAGGAGCTTCTGCACCGCGGCGAAGACCTTGTCCTCGTCGCCTTTCTCGGCAGCGGCCAGGGCGTAGGAGATGATGCCGGGGCTCAGCTTGGGCTTGGGCAGGACGAAGGGGGATTTTTCGGCGCACAGGGTGTCGCCGGTGGTCGTGTTCTTGAGCTTGGCCACGGCCACCACGGCGCCGGGGCCGACTTCCTGCTTGCAGGGGTTCTGCTTCTTGCCTTCGAGGAACAGGATCTGGCCGATCTTCTCTTTTTCGTCCTTGGATGCGTTCAGCACCGAGGCGTCCGGGGCCAGGACGCCCGAGAGCACGCGCATGACCGAAAGCTGGCCGGCGAAGGGGTCGGCGATGGTCTTGAAGACGAAGGCGGCGAAGGGGGCGTCGGGGCTGGACGCACGCTCGTTGCCGTCGGCGTCGAGCCAGGCGGCGTGTTCGAGAGGCGAAGTCATGTAGTTCTGCATGATGTCCAGAAGCGGCACGCCGCCCTTGTTCAGCATGGCGGCGCCGGCGCATACCGGGACGAGGGCGCGGCTCAGCACTCCGGCGCGCAGCCCGACGGCCATCTCCTCTTCGGTCAGGGCGCCTTCCTCGAGATACTTCTCCATGAGCTCTTCGCTGCTCTCGGCGATGTTCTCGACGGCGATCTCGCGCGCGGCGGTGACCTCGTCGGCGAGGTCCGCGGGCATGTCGATGGGCTTCAGCTCACCCTTGTCGTCGAAGGCGTAAGCCTTCTCGGCCAGGACATCGACCACGCCGCTGAAATTCGTCTCGCTGCCGATGGGCATGAACAGCAGGACCGGCTTGATGCCGAGGACTTCGGACAGGCCCTGGTAGGCCATCTGGAAATTCGCGCGCTCCCGGTCCATCTTGTTGATGAAGACCATGGCCGGCAGGCCGGCCTTGGCGGACTCGGACCAGATCTTCTTGGTCAGGGGCTTGACCCCGTCGATGGCGTCGATGACCAGTACGACATTGTCCGCGCCCTGCAGGAGGTAGGGAAGGTCGCCGATGAAGTTGTTGTCACCGGGAGTGTCGATGAGGAAATTCAGGTTCTTCTTCCAGGCGAACTGGGCGAAGGCAGGCTGGATGCTGCCCCGGCGCTTGATTTCTTCGGGCTCGTAGTCAAGGGAGGTGGTCCCTTCGTCGATCTTTCCCAACCGAGTGATGGAACCGGAATTGAACAGCAGCATCTCGGCCACCGATGTCTTCCCGGTTCCGCCATGCCCTATCAGGGCGAAAGTCCTCTGTTTTTGAAGTTGATCCTGCATACAGCCCCCTTATGCAAAGTATTACGCAACCATACGGCTACAGGGTATAAAACCTTCCCCGGCTTCCTGAACGAAGGGCGGGAAATCGCTTGCAAAAGAGAAGAAATTGGATGAAGGTCCCATGCTCCATTGTCCGGCGACCTTGCAAACCTCCTGCTATCCTGAACTTTTTTCAAGAAATACCCCTATAGGGAGGGGGCTTGGAAGTTGTCAAGAGCGGCGGATTTTTCAGCCACGCATAATTCTGCAAAATCGTTGAGAGAAAATCATGAGCACAGCCGCCATCCCGCCGATTGCGCCTGAAGACGCACGCATCTCGCACTGCCCGGCCGCAAGCATCGATGTTTCCGGACCGTGGCTCTTCTGGCCCGCAGAGGCCTCTGTGGCCCTGCGCCGCAGCCTGGAACGCCACGGGCAGCTCTTGCCTGTGCTGGTGGACCGCAGCGAAGGTTCTCCGCTGCTGGTGGCGGGCGCGGCGCGGGTGGCCGTCCTGGCCGAGGCGGGCCGGGACGTCCTGTGCCTCGACGTGGGCCCCCTGGACATGGCCGGACGGGGCCTGGCGTACCTGCAGTCCAACATCGGGCGCGAGCTGACCGACCGCCTGGTCGTGGCGGCCATGCGCTATTTCCGCGCCATTCCGGCGTCCGACATGACACCCGTCTTCGAGCTCCTGGGACTGGAACCGCGCTCCAAGCGTCTGCGCCTGGTCGAGGCCTGGCTCGGCCTGCCCGCGCACTGGGACCGCCTTCTCGACGGCGTCCCCCTGGCCTGCGCCGAACTGCTGGCCGGGTTTTCCGCCCGCGACCTCGCCGCGTTGGAACCGCTCTTCGACGGCCTGTCCTGGTCGCGCGGCAACGCCGTGAACCTGCTGACCTGGCTGCGGGAGACGTGCCTGCGGGACGGCACGGACGCAGCCGGTCTGCTGCGGGATTGCGGCGTGGGCGGCATCCTGGCCGAAGGCCTCTCCCCCAAGGACGCCATGGCCCGCATCTCCCAGCAGATCCGGCTGCGCCGATTCCCGCGCCTGGACGCCCTGGAGAAGGAATTCACCGAAGCGGCCCGCAGGGTCGCGGCCGGAACGCGCTGGCGCATCGTCCAGCCTGACCAGTTCGAAAGCGACATGGTGGAAATGACCGTCCGTGCGCGAAACGTCGACGAAATCCGCGCGGCCGGCGCCGAACTGGCCCGCATGGCGGCCCGCGAAGACTTGGCCGCCCTCTTCCCGGCGGAGGGCGCATGAGCGCCCTTCCTGCGCACCTGCAGGGCATCAGCCGCATCGTCATGGACGAGGCCGTGGCCCATACGCCCATCGCGCGCCGCGTCAGGGACAAGCTCCCCCACCTGACGCCCGAAACCCTGGCCGAGGGCGAGAGCCTGACACCGGGGCTGGACCGCGAGGACATCCTCTACCTCAAGCGCTACAAGGGCCGTTTCCTGCGCCACTGCCCCGGCACCAGCCACTACCGCTGCTGCGGGTACCAGATCATCCACATTGGCGAGAACTGCCCCCTGCGGTGCTCCTACTGCATCCTGCAGGCCTATTTCCAGGACCGCGTGCTCAAGGTCTGGGCCAACCAGGACGACCTCTGGGCCGAACTGGAGCGGGCCTTTGAATCCGTCCCGGGACGCCGCTACCGGGTCGGCACCGGCGAGTTCACCGACTCTTTGGTGCTGGAGGCTCTGACGGGCTACAGCCGGAATCTGGTGGAATTTCTCGGGCGCTTCCCGCAGGTCTGCCTGGAACTCAAATCCAAGGTCGTCGACCTCTCCTGGATGGACGCGGTCCGCGACCCGTCCCGCGTTCTGCCGGCCTGGTCCATGAACGCGCCTTTCATCGTCGAGCGGGAGGAGCAGGGCCAGTGCGCCGGGCTGGAGGAAAGACTGGCCGCCGCCAGACGCTGCGCCGAAGCGGGCTTCCGGGTCTGCCTGCACTTCGACCCCGTCATCCATTTCCCGGGGTGGCAGGAGGGGTACGCCCGCACTGTAGAGATGATCTTCGACCATCTGCGGCCCGAGAACATCGCCTACGTCAGCATGGGGTCATTCCGGCACATGCCGGACCTCAAACGCTGCATCAGCGAAAATTTTCCGCAGTCGTCCTATATCTACGGGGAGTTCGTGACGGGCATCGACGGCAAGCAGCGCCTGCTGCGCCCTCTGCGCGTGGAGCAGTTGCGATTCCTGGCCGACAGGCTCAAAGGGGGCGGGCTGGATAGACAGCTTTACCTGTGCATGGAGTCGGACGAAGTCTGGCGGGCCGTGCTTGACCGCACGCCCGAAGACCTGGGGGGGTTGTACCGGCACCTCATGGCCCGGGCCTTCGGGGACTGACCCCGCTCCGCACGCGGCGGCGACGCCGCCCTTACTCCGCCACCAGGAAGGGACAGGACAGAAGAAACACGCAGGGCGGGCCCGGCAATGCCTGACCCGCCCTGCTTCGTGACAGCGAGAAATCCGCGCTATTCCGCCTTGCCCTTCATGATGGAGCTCAAATCGAGATTCATGTTCTTGATGCAGCTGTCCTTGAGATGGCAGCGCTCGCAGCCGTAGCGGTGGGGATACGGGGTGAGGGTCGCGTACTTGCGGTTCATGGCCCCGGACTCCTGCAGGTCCAGGCCGAGTTTCTCCAGTGTGCGGCGCAGGGGCTTGGTCGGCTCGGGCACGGGCGCGCACTCCTTTTCCCCCAACTCCGGCATGAGAGCCTTCAAGGTGCCCATGATCATGGTCTGGGCGATGGCCTCATGCTTGAAACCCTCCGAGGGCGAGGCCTTCCAGATCTCGTCCACCTCGTCCTCCACCTTCTTTTCGAGATACACGAGAACGTGTCCCTTGCGCGCCCCGAGCTGGTAGACCTTCAGGTTCAGCCGCCATTTCTCCCAGGTGCCGAGCACCGAAAGCATCTCCTGCGGACCGATCTCGTCGACCTGGGCCAGAAAAAGGAACGTGGAAAAATCGAACTCGGGCTGAATATCCAGCTCGGAGATGGACAATATCTTCATGAACGGCATCCTGTGGGTGTGATGAACGAAAAAAACCGGGACCTGCCCGGCGTGCGATGTTCCTTGATACACTTGCGGCGCAAATTCAAGAATTATCCGTGTCCCGCAGATGCTTGGCGGCCCAGAGGGAGGCCTGGAGCCGGTTGGGAACGTCGATCTTCCTGTAGATGTTGTAGATGTGAGACTTGATGGTGTTGAGGCTCAGAAAAAGCTTGGCCGCGATGTCCTTGTTGGTGGCGCCTTCGGCCAGCATGAGCAGGATCTCGCGCTCGCGCTGGCTCAACTCTTCTCCCTGCTCCTCCTCCGTGGGGACGGCTTCCACGGGGCGGTTCTGGCGGCCCAGCAGAAAGGCGGACATGGCTTCACGGGAGAACCAGAGCTCGTTGTCCAGCATGGCGTTCACGCCCTTGACCATGGTCTTGAAAGGCGAGTTGCGGTAAAAGACGCCGCGGATTCCCGTGTTCAGGGCCTCAAGCTCCAACGAGCGGTCCTCGGGCACGTTGAAGAGGGCCACGGAAGTGGTCATGAACGGCGAATCCTCTCCCCCGGCTTCCCGCAACAACTCTTCCATGGTCAGGCCCGTGCAGTCGAGGAGGGTCAGATTCGGACGTGCCGCCTCCAGGATCTTCGGCAAGGACGAGGAATGGCTGCAGTTGGCGCCGGTTTCCTGACTGAGGCGAGCCGCGAGCAGGTCGTTCAGGAGCGGGTCCTCCCCGACAATCCCGATCATGACCGGGCCGGCCTGCCCGGCTTTGCCGGCGGAGTTGACGCGGATGGCCGTCACCTTATCCGGGTCGAAGGCGATGGCCATGCCGTTGGATTCGCTGCGGATGACCGTTCCCTCGACCTGGAAGCGCGACTGGAACATCCCCGGCTTGCGGCTGCCGAAATCCAGGGAAATTTTGAGCGTCACGGGCGTGCCCACCGGGTAGGTCTGCCCAGTTTCGAAAAAGACGCCACCGGCGGAAATGTTCTTTGTGGCCAATGCCTGGTCGGAGTGGTCGTACATGATCGAACGTACCTTCGAGGGAATGCTCATGGAAAAGCGTTCAATTCTTCTTCGGTTGTCACTCTTTGACGCATCGCCGCCTCGGGTCATGCCTGCCTCCGTCGAGCTCACTGGGTCATTCGGAAGTCGAAGGTCCCGTGCTGGATAATTTTTGCGGCAACAAGTTGTTCTTTTTCAGATACAAGAGAAACTTCTGCGCTATCTCCAGGTCCTTGTTCAACTTCAGCGCATTGCGCAGATGCTCGACGGTTTTCATGATGTCGGCCTTGGCGAAGCAGGCCCGCGCCATGTTGTAATGGAGGTTTTCGTCATTGGGGGACAGTTCCAGGGCCTTGGCGTAGTACTCGATGGCCTGGTCGTACATCTCGTTCTTGCGAAGGCTGATGCCGAAGTCGTTGAAAAGATGCTTGTGTTCAGCCTCGAAGGTCGCCTCCATCTTGATCAGGCGCTGAAAGATGTTGTCGGCCTTGCCCGTCTCCCCGCGCTCCAGATAAGTCAGCCCGAGGCCGAAATTGGCGCGGATGTTCTCCTCGTCCACCCGCAGGGCGTTGCCGTACTCCATCTCCGCGCTGTAGGTCTCGCCGTTGGAGCGATGGCGCTCGGCCTTGGCGATGGTCTGGTTCAGCTTGCGGATGCTGGGGTAGACCTTGCTGGTGTAGAATTCGGGTTCGGGAAAGTAGCTTTCCAGGAACTCGTCTTTGGAAATTTCCTGCTTGGGGCCCGAAGGGACGTAGTTCGGGTTCAGGGGCTGAATCCAGATCCGGCTCTCCTCGTCCTCTTCGGCGAACCAGTACATGGTCTGCGTGGTCTTGCGGACCGTCGCGCCCGCTCCGACCTTGGCGATCCTTTCGGAAGAAAAGACCCCCTTGATGCGGGATCGTTGTGATTCGGCTTCCGCCATGGGTTCCCCTCCAAGCAGGATTTACCCGGTCGCCTCCAGATACATGCGCGCGGCTTTCACCGGGTCGGCCGCCCTGGTGATGGGCCGTCCCACCACCAGATAATCACTGCCGTCGCGGGCAGCCTGGGCCGGAGTGCAGACCCGTGTCTGGTCACCCGCGTCGGCATCGGGAAGTCGAATGCCGGGGGTCAGGAGCCGAAAATCCGCTCCACATGCCTGACGAATAACAGAAACTTCCCGGCCTGAACAGACCACGCCGTCCAGTTTCCAGTTTTTGGCCGACCTGGCCAGATGAACGGTCAGATTGCGCACGTCCTCGTCGGTGCCGCCGGGATTCCAGGCCAGATCGGCCGCACCCATGCTGGTCAGGACGGTCACCCCGAGAATGAGCGGCGCGGTCTGGCCTGGAGAGAGGGCCAAGTCCCGCCCGGCCGCGGCGGCCTCGCACATGGCGCGGCCGCCCAGGGCATGGATGGTCAGCATGTCGGCGCCCATGCGCGTGCCCTGCGCCACCGCGGCCTGCACGGTGTTGGGGATGTCCATGAACTTGAGATCCAAAAAGACGCGGAAGCCCATGTCCTTGAGCCGGGCCGGAAGTTCTTTCCCCGCGTCGAGAAAGAGTTCGAGCCCGACCTTGACCCAGGGGACGACGCCCCGCAGGCGCGAGGCCAGGTCGAGCGCGGGGG
This sequence comes from Desulfomicrobium aestuarii, assembly GCF_055385525.1. Lineage (NCBI taxonomy): Bacteria > Pseudomonadati > Thermodesulfobacteriota > Desulfovibrionia > Desulfovibrionales > Desulfomicrobiaceae > Desulfomicrobium > Desulfomicrobium aestuarii. The sequence continues at coordinate 3,676,024 of NZ_AP042427.1, read as the reverse complement.
CGGCGTCGGCAAAATCGAGAGCTACGACCAGCGCGGGAGTCTTCATCGATCACCCCACTGCCGCCCGAGTTCTTCGCGCCAGGCCTGCCGGTATGCGGGCCTCGTCTTTTCGGCCACATAGACGGCGCGCAGCTGATCGTACGCCAACTGCAGATCGTCGTTGACGATCCAGTGATCGAACCAGTGGCTGTCCATGATCTCCCCCCGGGCCGCTGCCAGCCGCCTGGCCACGACCTCCGCGCTGTCCGTGCCGCGTCCGGCGAGCCTGCGTTCCAGCACCTCCCGCGAAGGCGGGAAGACGAAGACGTAGCATCCCTGCCCCATGCTCGCCTTGAGCTGCCGCGCGCCCTGCACGTCGATGTCGAAGATCACGTCCCGACCCGCGCCGAGCAGGTCCAGGGTGGCCTGCCGGGGCGTGCCGTAGAGGTTGCCGTGGACCTCGGCCCACTCGGCGAAAAACCCGTTTTCGCGGCGCGCCTCGAACTCCTCGCGGGTCAGGAAATGGTATTCCCGCCCGTCGACCTCGCCGGGCCTGGGGCCGCGGGTGGTGCAGGACACGGAAAAGGCGAAGGCCTTGAACTCCGCCGTCAGGCGACGGATAAGCGTACTCTTGCCCGTGCCCGACGGGGCGCTGATGACGAGCATCATCCCCGTGTTGGCCGCGGCGTCGTCCGGACTATTCATCGCTGCCTCCCGCAGTGAATCGCTGGCTGATGGTTTCGGGCTGGATGGCCGAGAGGATGCAGTGGTTCGAGTCCGTGATGATCAGGGAGCGCGTTTTGCGGCCCTGCGTCGCGTCGATGAGCCTCCCGGCCTGCTTGGCCTCCTCTCTCAGCCTGCGCATGGGCGACGACGTCGGACCGACGATGGCCACCACCCGGTTCATGACCACGGCGTTTCCGAAGCCGATGTTGAGGAGCTTCTTCTTTTCCATGCCTACTCCAGGTTCTGGATCTGCTCGCGGCATTTCTCCAGTTCGGCCTTGAAGGCGACCACGAGCTGGCTGATGGCCGTGTTCTGGCTCTTGTTGCCGCAGGTGTTGATCTCCCGGAAACACTCCTGGACCATGAAGTCGAGCTTGCGGCCCACGGGCTCGGTCTGGCTGAAGTAGCCGTCGATGCCCTTCAGATGGATGTCGAGCCGCGTCAGTTCCTCGGACACGTCGATGCGGTCGGAAATGACGGCCAGTTCCTGCAGCATCCGGTCAGGGTCGGCCTGCACGCCGCTCTCGGCCAGCAGCTTGCCCACGCGCTCCTGCAGCAGGGCGAAGCGGTCCGCCGCCGTCCGGGACGCCAGGTCGCGGATCTCCTCCACCAGTTCGCCCAGCCGCGCGAAGCGGCCGCGCAGGTCCTCCTCCAGGGCCTGCCCCTCGCGCACCCGGGCCGCGTCCCAGTCCGCCAGGGCCTGCCTGAGGGTCCCGGTCAGGCTCTGGACCAGCTCCGGGTTCTCGATGCTGCCGGAGTCCTTCCACAGGGCGGAGATGCCCAGGAGGCGGTTCAGGTCGGGCGTGTGCGGCACGTCCATGGACGCGGCCAGCAGGTCCAGTTCGCGCAGCATGGAGGCGGCCATGGTCGTGTCGAGGCTCAGGCTCTGCAGCTCGGGGTTCATGATCTTGAGGCCGAGGAAGAGCTCGACCCCGCCGCGGCTGGCCACGGCCTTGACCTCGTTCTCCCACTCCTTCTGGTGGGCGTAGAGGGTCGGGGGGATCTTCCACTTGAGGTCCAGGTGGCGGTTGTTGAGGCTGCGGATTTCCCAGGTCAGGGCCCAGTTCTTTTCCTGGGCGCTTGCGCGGCCGTAGCCGGTCATGCTTCGTGGCATATGGTTTCCTCGTGGGGTTGCATGTTCTTGAGGGAGGCTCTGTACATCTCCCGGAGGCGGGTCAAGTGGCCTTTCATTTCCGGCTCGGCGTAGTCCGGGAAGGTCCAGGGCAGGTCGAACCAGTCGCCCTTTTGGAAGATGAGCGTCAGGTCGGCCCAGATGCCCCGGGACAGGTAGACGCGGTGCGTGAAATTCTTGCCCGTGGCCAGCACGAGCCGCTCCTGGTTGATGTAGCCGGGGTCGAGGTTGAAGAGGCGCCGACCGTCCCGTTCCCACTGCCTCTCCAGGGCGTTGGTGGCGAGCTTGACCTCGGCCAGGGCGTCCATGGCCAACGGCCGCCCGAAGGACAGGATGCGCCGCGTGATGGGCGTGCCAAGTTCCCCGTCGTAGTAGCCGGTCACGTTGAAGGGGATGGGGCCGGACTCGTAGTCCACGGGGCCGAGCAGCGCTTCGAGACGGGGCCGCAGGTCGTCCCAGAACTCGTCCCAGCGCGCGCTCAGGACCGACAGGAAGGCGCGGGCCGGCAGGGGGATGACGGGCGTGCTCACGACGCGCCCCCCGACCCGGCAAAAGGCCTGACGACCAGCCCCGCAGCGGCGACCCCGACCGGCGCGACCCGGAGCAGTTCCCGGGCCGTCAAGGGCGCGTCGCCTTCCAGCAGGCATTCGACGTAGAATTCGTTCATGCCCGTGCCGCCTTCCTCCGGCACCACGTCCATGTGCGGCAGGGCCAGCAGCCCCCGCAGGAATGCGGCCCGCTTGCCGGCCACGACCTGCCGCAGGGCCTTGGCCCTCTCCCTTCGCACATGGGCGGGCACGCTGCCCGGAAACGCCGCCGCCGGGGTGCCGGGCCGCTCGGAATAGGGAAAGATGTGGGCGTAGGACAGGGGCAGGCGCTCCACCACGTCCATGGTCTGACGCACGTGCTCCTGCGTCTCGCCCGGGAAGCCGGCGATGAGGTCCGCGCCCAGTCCGAAGACCGGCCAGACGCGGCGCAGGCCCTCCAGAAAGCCGAAGATCTGCTCCGGCCCGTAGTGCCCGCGCCCCATGCGGCGCAGCACCTCGGGGCTGCCGCTCTGCAGGGACAGGTGCAGGTGCGGGCTCATGAGGCGGCACCCGGCCAACGTCTCCAGGGCCTTGTCGTGCAGGTCTGCCGGCTCCAGGGAGCCGATGCGTAGCCGGGCCCGCCCGGCCCAGCGCGGGGCCAGGGCCCGGTCCACGGCGGCCAGGAGGTCCCAGAAATCGATGCGCGGGGAGAGGTCGCGGCCGTAGTGGCGCAGGTTGATGCCGCACAGGGACAGTTCCCGGATGCCGGCGTTCAGAAGGCGCTCGGCCTCGACCACGACGTCGTGCGGGTCGCGGCTGACGGAACGGCCTCTGGTGGAGGGGATGATGCAGTAAGTGCAGCCGTGGGAGCAGCCGTCCTGGACCTTGATCACGGCCCTGGCGCGGTTGTAGTCGGAAATGCGCAGGGACGGGAACGGTCCGGCCTGCGTCGCGGCATGCCCCAGATTCGCCTTGCCCTGCTGGGAGACGACCTCGTCCACGGCGTCAAGCGCCAGGATGCGTTCCCGGTCGGCCTCCACGGCGCAGCCCGCCACGATGATGCGCGGCCTTGGCGAGACGGCCGCGAAGCCCCGCACCAGCTTGGCCAGGTCCAGCACCGCCCGCTCGGTCACGGCGCAGCTGTTGACGAGCACGATGTCGGCCAGGGCCGGGTCGTGGGTCTCCATCAGACCCTCGTCCAGCCAGGCCTCGCGGATGGCCTGGGACTCGTACTGGTTGACCTTGCAGCCCTGCGTGGCCAGGAAAAACAGCTGCCCCGGTTTACGCTTCATGGAGCGCCTCCCGGATGACGGCCCCGGCCAGTACCTGCCCGTCGGCCGAATAGACCGCCGCCACCTGGCCCGGCGTGGGGATGGACCTGGGCCCGGGGAAGACGACCGTCATGCCCTCTTCGTCCACACTCACCCGCGCCGGTTCGGGGCGCTGGCGGTAGATGGTCTGCACCAGCACCTCGTCCGGCCACGCCTCCGGCGGGCAGAGCAGGTTGGGCCGCTCGGTGCGGCACCCGAGGGCCATGGCCTCGGGTTTGGGGCCGACGAGGAGCCGATTGCCCGCAAAATCCTTGCCCGTGACGTAGAGGGGCTCGCTCCAGGCCACGCCCAGCCCCTTGCGCTGGCCCAGGGTGTGATTCCACAGGCCCCCGTGGCGGCCCACGACCCGCCCGTCGGCCAGGGCGATGGGCCCGGGCCCGCCCAGCCGCACGCCGCGGCCGCGCAGGAAATCCCGGTAGTCCGCAGGGATGAAGCATACCTCCTGGCTCTCCCGGCCGGCCGGGGGCGTGAGCCCGCGCTCGGCCAGGGCCAGCCGCACCCGGTCCTTGGTCCAATCCGCAAGGGGAAAGACGACGCGGCTAAACCGTTCCCGAGGCACTCTGGACAGAAAATAGCTCTGGTCCTTGGCCGGATCGAGGCCGCGGAAGAGCGCGAGGCCCCAGGGCCTCTCCTCCAGTCTGGCGTAATGGCCCGTGGCCAGCCGACCGGCGCCCAGCGACCGCACGCGGTCAAGGAGCAGCCCGAACTTGATGGCCGGGTTGCAGGCCGCGCAGGGGTTGGGCGTCAACCCGGCCTGATAGGCCCGCACGAAGGGGGCGACGACCAGTTCCTCGAATTCGGCCCGCAGGTCGATGACGTCGAAGGGCACTTCCAGCGCCGAACACGTCGAGCGAAGGCCTTCGATCAGGGCCTCATCGGGCGAGGGCAGAAAAAGGGCGTGCACGGCCATGACGTCCGCCCCGGCGTCCCGGAGCAGCAGCAGGCTCATGAGGGAATCGGCCCCTCCGCTCAGTGCGATCGCGATCTTGTGCATAAGAAAAAGGCCGGATGGTCCGGCCGTCTGTCAGGCAATGGGGGGCGCGGGCATGGCCGGCAGGTTCGCCTCCAGGACCGCGGCCGCGGCCAGCAGGGGCGCCTCCTGCAGGTTGCCGGCGAAGAGTTGCAGGCCCACGGGCATGCCCGTGTCCCGACCCAGCCCCACCGGCAGCGACATGCCCGGCAGGCCGCTTAAGTTCAGGGAAATGGTGAATATGTCTGTCAGGTACATCTGCAGTGGGTCCGCCGTGTTCTCGCCGATGGCGAAGGCCGTGGTCGGGCAGGCCGGACCGCAGATCAGGTCGCACTTGCCCAGGGCGTTCAGGAAATCCTGACGGATGAGGCGGCGCACCTGGGCGGCCTTCCGGTAATAGGCGTCGTAGTAGCCGGCCGACAGCACGTAGGTGCCGAGCATGATGCGGCGCATGACCTCCTCGCCGAACCCCTCGCAGCGCGAACGGGTGTACATGGTGGCCAGGTCCACGGATTTGGTGCTGCGCCTGCCGTAGCGCACGCCGTCAAAGCGGGCCAGGTTGGAGCTGGCTTCGGCCATGGCCAGGATGTAGTAGGTGGCGATGGCGTATTCCGTGTGCGGCAGGGACACGGGCACGATCTCGGCGCCAAGCGATGCCGCCAGGTCCACGGCCCGGCGGCAGGCCGCGTCCACCTCGGCCGACAGGCCCTCGCCCCAGTACTGCTCGGGCAGGCCCAGGCGCAGGCCCTTGAGGGATGCGCCCTGGATGGCTTCGAGGTAGTCGGGGACCGGGGCGTCGATGCTGGTGGAATCCTTGGGGTCGTGGCCGGCGATGACCTTCAGGACCAGGGCCGCGTCGGCAACGGTGCGGGTCATGGGCCCGGCCTGGTCCAGGGACGAGCCGTAGGCCACGAGGCCGCGGCGGGAAACCCGGCCGTAGCCAGGCTTGAGGCCGACGATGCCGCAGAAGCTGGCCGGCTGGCGGATGGAGCCGCCCGTATCCGTGCCGATGGACGCGAAGCACTGCCCCGCCGCCACGCTGGCCGCCGAGCCGCCGCTGGAGCCGCCCGGAACCCGCGCCGTGTCCCAGGGGTTTTTGGTGATCTTGTAGGCGGAGTTCTCCGTGGACGAGCCCATGGCGAACTCGTCCATGTTGGCCTTGCCGATGATGATGGCGCCGGCCTCCTTGAGCCTGGACACGCAGTGGGCGTCGTAGACCGGGACGAAATTCTCCAGGATGCGCGAGCCGCAGGTGGTGGGCAGGCCCTCCGTGGCCAGGACGTCCTTGACGGTGACGGGAACGCCCCACAGGGGCCTGGACGCGTCGGGGCCCGATGCGTCCATGGCGCGGGCCTGGTCCAGGGCCGCTTCGCCCGCCACGTGCAGCAGGGCGTCGAGGGCCGGTTCCGTGGCGGCGATGCGCTCCAGGCAGGCGGCCGTGGCCGCCTCGGCGGTGACCTCGCCCGAGCGCAGGAGGTCGCGGACACGGGTCAGGGATAGATCGAAAAGCTGTGACATGAACAATCCTCTCGGGGCTGGTGGATGATACCCGCGGTCACACGATGCGAGGGACGATGAAGTACTGGCCGTCGGTCTCGGGGGCGTTCTTCAGGATCTGGGCGCGGGAGAACTCCCTGGAGACCTCGTCGGCGCGCAGGGCGCCGGGCTGGTCCACGGGGGTGTACATGGGCTCGACCTCGGCCGTGTCGAGTTCGTTCAGCTTGTCCATGTAGCCGAGGATGTCATCCATCTGGGAGCCCAGCGTGGCCGCCTGCTCGGGACTGATCTCCAGCCTGGCCAGGGTGGCGATGGCCAGGGCCTTTTCGGGGCTTATCTTCATTGCTTGGCCTCTTTTTTTCTCTTTTCTTCAAGTTGTGCCCGGCGCTCCTCGCGGCGAATCTGCCGCATCTCTCGGGTCTGCTGGATCTTCGCCAGGTCGGCCTGGATCATGCCGGTCTGCGTCGGCTGGAAGAGGAACATGTCCTGGCTGAGCTTGCCGCCGTCCCAGTGCATGGGAGCGATGGACCACGGCATGCGCGCCGCGGCCTCGGCCAGGGCCCGGTTGAAGGCCTCGGCGGAAGATTGCGCACCGCCGACCAGGGCGCAAAAGCGCACGAAATCATACCCGATGGCCGCCCACAGGTCCGGCTCCTCGCCGCCGCCCTCCTGCATGCCGCGCTTGAGGTTCTGGGCGCTCTGCGAGTTCAGGTCCGGACTCCAGGCGCCGGGGAAGACCGTCAGGCCGAAATACTGCATCTCGAGCTTCGCGTCGGGCAGCCCCTGGCTCCAGAGCTGCGGGCCCAGAAAGAGGAGCCGCGTCTCTTCAAAGTAGTGGAAGAGCGGAGCCAGCTGCTGCACCCGGAAGAGGGAGTCGGGCATGAAGACGGCCTGGAAGGGCGGCTCGGGGTTCATGGCGTCCTTGTCGCCGCTGGCGCCCAGGACCGAGGCCACGGCCTTGGTCCAGCCGGGAGGGTTCTCGACCTCGTAGCCGCGGACCACGGGCACGCTCGCCCCGAGCATCCTGGCCTGGTCCTGGAAGACCTGGGACATGGCCGTGCCGAAGCGGTCCTGCGGGTAGAGGACGGCATAGGACGTGACCCCGAGCTGTTCGCACCAGCGGATGAGCGCCCGGACCTGATCCTCGGGGCTGCTGAAGAAGCGCCAGGCCTCCAGCCCCTCGTCCTCGACGCTGGGCATGAAGGTCATGAAGCGCAGGCTGCGGTGCAGCCCCGAGACCCGGATCTTCTCCCAGATCTCCTTGCGCAGGGGCCCGCCGACGATGGACGAACCTTCCAGCGCCTTCAGCTCGTCGAGAAAGGTCGGCGACTCGGTGTTGATGAGCTTGATGGCCGGGGCTGCCGTCTGGGCCCGGCTTTCCCGCCAGGCGGCGTCCGCGCCCTTGGCGATCTTCCAGCCCACCTGGGAATACGGGCCGGACAGGGGCAGCAGCAGGACGAGGCTCTGGCTGACTGTGCCGAACTGCTGCTCCAGAGAGCGCAGGTTGCCGGCGAAAAAGTCCCGGTTGGCCAGTCCCCCGGCGCGCACGATGGTCGACAGGCTCGGCCACACCGCGGCCCAGTTTCCCTTGTCCCGGGCCAGGAGCTTCATGCTCTGGGCCCAGACGACCATGGACCAGGGGTAGGCGTTGCGGTCCGCGCCCAGCGCCCCGTCGAGCACCTTCTGCAGTTCTTCGGATGAAAGGGACTCGGCCCGCGTCAGGGCCGTGGACTCCAAGGCTCCCTTGGCGTCGTTGTCCGGGGCCGCCCCGTAGACCAGACCCAGCGCATCGAAGGCCAGACCGTACTCCGGTTTGTTCCAGAAGTGGTCCACCAGCTCCATGCCCGCCGCCTCGCGCGTGGTCCAATCCATGTCCTTACGGCCGACCATGTCGATGAGATACGAGGAATAGGCGTCCTGACCCTTGCGGGCCAGCAGGAGCTGCGCATTGGCCTGGTTCCATTCCCAGGAGGCGGTGGCGTTGCGGCTCTCGGACTTCCAGGCCTGAAGGTTGCGCTCGGCCAGGTCGAACTCGCCGAGCTGCACGGCGCTGCCCACGGTCTTGCTCCAGGCTTCCTGCCGCCCGGCATCGCCGGGCTTGGTCGTCTGCAGGTGCCTGGTGTATTTTTCCAGGGCCTTCTTCGGGTCTTCGGCCCGGTAGCCGGGCAGTCCGGCCGAAGTCGAGGGGCCGGGGGTGGAGCGGATGACCGTCTTGGGTATGCACGAGGCCAGACCCAGGACGAGGACGAGCATGCACAGGGAAAGGGAGCCGAGTTTCATAGAGATGAGGTGGGCGGCGGCCAGCCCGGGATGGACGTTGCTATCGGGTAAAAAAAAGCCTGGCCCCCTCAAGGGCCAGGCGCGAAGTATAGGGACCGGCAATTTGCCGTGTCAAGCCGATGCTTGCCGCTACTTCACTTCGGTGTAGTCGGCATCGACGACGTCGTCGTCATCCTTCTTGGGTCCGGCCTGCCCGTGGGCCTCGGGGCCCGCTGCGTGGGCGCCCGCGTCGGTCTTCTGGGCGTAGAGCTTCTCGGCCAGCTTGTGGGAGGCCTGGGCCAGCTCGTCCATGGACTTCTGGATGGCCTCGGCGTCGTCGCTCTGCATGACCTTCTTCAGGGCCTCGGCCTTGGTCTCGATGTCGTTCTTCAGGGCCGCATCGATGTTCTCGCCGAGGTCGCGGATGGACTTCTCGGTGGTGTAGATGAGCGTGTCGGCGCTGTTTCTGACCTCGATGAGCTTCTGCTTCTTCTTGTCCTCTTCGGCGTGGGACTCGGCCTCCTTGACCAGGCGCTCGATGTCCGCGTCGCTCAGGCCGCTACTGGCCGTGATGCGGATGGACTGCTCCTTGCCCGTGCCCAGGTCCTTGGCCGAGACGTTGACGATGCCGTTGGCGTCGATGTCGAAGGTGACCTCGATCTGCGGCACGCCGCGGGGTGCGGCCGGCAGGCCCGTCAGCTCGAAGCGGCCCAGGGTCATGTTGTCCGAGCACATGGGACGCTCGCCCTGCAGCACGTGGATGGACACGGACGGCTGGTTGTCGGCGGCCGTGGTGAAGGTGTTGCTCTTGCGCGTCGGGATGGTCGTGTTGCGGTCGATGAGCTTGGTGAACACGCCGCCCAGGGTCTCGATGCCCAGGGACAGGGGGGTCACGTCGAGGAGCAGCACGTCCTTCACGTCGCCCGCCAGGATGCCGCCCTGGATGGCCGCACCCATGGCCACGACTTCGTCGGGGTTCACGCTGCGGTTGGGCTCCTTGCCGAAGAACTCGCCGACCTTCTTCTGCACCAGCGGCATGCGGGTCATGCCGCCGACGAGGATGACCTCGTTGATGTCGCCGGTCTTGAGGCCCGCGTCGGCCAGGGCCTTGCGGCAGGGCTCGATGGTGCGGTTCACCAGCGCTTCGCACAGGGATTCCAGCTTGGCGCGCGACAGCTTCATGGTCATGTGCTTGGGCCCGTTCTGGTCGGCCGTGATGAAGGGCAGGTTGATGTCCGTCTCCATGGAGGTGGACAGGTCCTTCTTGGCCTTCTCGGCGGCCTCCTTCAGGCGCTGCAGGGCCATCTTGTCCTTGGACAGGTCGATGCCGTTCTCGCGCTTGAACTCGTTCACCAGGTAATTGATGATCTCGTGGTCGAAGTCCTCGCCGCCCAGGAACGTGTCGCCGTTGGTGGCGCGCACCTCGACGACGTTGTCGCCGACTTCGAGGATGGAGATGTCGAAGGTGCCGCCGCCGAGGTCGAACACGGCGATCTTCTCGTTGGCCTTCTTGTCCGAGCCGTAGGCCAGGGATGCGGCCGTGGGCTCGTTGATGATGCGCTTGACTTCGAGGCCCGCGATGCGTCCGGCGTCCTTGGTGGCCTGGCGCTGGGAGTCGTTGAAGTAGGCCGGCACGGTGATGACGGCCTCGGTCACGGTCTCGCCCAGGTAGGTCTCGGCGTCCTTCTTCAGGCGCTGCAGGATGAGGGCGGAAATCTCGGCCGGGCTGTACTTCTTGTCGCCGATCTGCACGTAGGCGTCATTGTTGGCCCCGGACACGATCTTGTAGGGGCTCTTGGCGATCCAGTCCTTGAGCTTGGGGTCGTCGAACTGGCGGCCCATGAGGCGCTTGACGGCGAAAACGGTCTTGTCGGAGTTGGTCACGGCCTGGCGCTTGGCGATCTCGCCCACGAGGCGGTCCTGATCCGTGAACGCGACGATGGACGGCGTTGTCCGGCCGCCCTCGGGATTGGTGATGCACTTGGCGTCCTTGCCTTCCATGACGTAGACGCAGCTGTTGGTGGTTCCAAGGTCTATGCCGATAATCTTGCCCATTGTAGTCTCCTGTGGCTTGAATTCGAAAAGTTCATGTAAAAATCGGGCTCAAATTAAAGCCTAAAAACCGGTTGTAAAGGGCGAGGCGACATTTTTCTGCACAAAAAATCGGTCCCGCCCCGGTGTGAAACCGGAACGGGACCAAGCGCGGGGGGCCCAGGATGACGCCCTATTCGGCTTTTCCGGCCGGCGCGGGGAAAAGGCGGCCCGCGACCGACGGCGCCATGCGGTAGAGATGGGGCGACCCGGCGACCCTTACCAGGAAGCCGTTTTCACCTTCAGGCGCGCCTTCCAGCACCGTGACGCCCGAATCCGTCGCCACCTCCAGCCGATGGGTCGGAAAGGTCGGACCCGTCTGCGGCGGATGGACGGCCTCGGTCACGGGCACCCGCTCCAGCACGGCCAGAACGCCCTCCATGCCCTCCTTGGCCAGGCCCTTGCCCCTGGACAGGCGGAAATCCCACTCGGCTTCCAGGGTCGCGTTGGCCGCATCCCCTCCGGACGGGACGCGGCGGGCAAGAACCGCCTCGACGCCCGGAGCCTTCAGCCGGACTTCCTTCACCGTCTCCCGGGGCAGGGCGGCCAGGGTCCCGTCGATCCAGAACTGCGGGGACAGGCTCGGTCCCTGGGCGCCGAGCTGGCCCAGGATGGAGCCGGGCACGGCGTACACCTCGGGGCTGCCGGCAGTGCGGACAAAGACGTTGCGGAAATCGCCCTTGCCCACAAGCAGCCTGGCCTGCTCCCGCCCGCCGGCCAGGAGCGCCAGGCTCATGGCCTGTTCCTCCTGCAGGCCGTAATCGCCGAGCACCGCGGGATCGGCCGAGCGCAGTTCCCCGCGCAGGGCGGCCAGCGCGTCCAGCATGCGTCCGATGCTCCCCTCGCTGGCCGGCACGCCGCCCAGGGCGGGGATGACCCACAGTCCGTCCCGTTTCTCCAGCCGCACGGCGGCGTTGCCGGGCCTGGCCAGTTCGGCTGCGTCGACGGAGGCGGTCAGGTCGGGGGCGACGAAGCTGCGCAGGGAATCCGCCGTGAGCGTGTTCTCGCCCCGGCGCGAGGCCTTGCGGTACCAAAGCCCCCCTGCCAGGACAGCCAGGACGAGGGTCAGGATGAGGATGTTTCTGGCGTTCATCGCGCACCCCCGAGGCTATGCTCGAACAGGGCCCGCCGGCGGCGGCGTCCCCAGGCGCGGGACGCGGCCAGGCCGGCGATGAGCAGTCCGGGCAGGCAGTAGGTCGCGAATTTCCAGAAGGACGCATCCTCGGGCGCGACGTCGAGAATGTAGCGGGGGACGAGCTTCTTGCCCCGGATCTGGATCAGGTCCGTACCGTGGGCCATGGCGTCCACGGCGTTCAGGACCAGCTCGATGTTGCTCTGCAGCAGGTCGTCGCCGAACATGGTCGCCCCGCCGATGAGCAGCAGCTCGCCGGGGGCCTGGATCGCGTCGATACGCCTCTCCCCTGCGGCACCCTCATTTCCGGCCCAGGCAGGGGCCGGCTCGGGGGGCGGCGGGAACTGCCCCGTCAGCCGGATCACGGCCGGATGGGACCCGAGGCCCTCGGCCGGGGGCTCGATATCGCGCTGGGTCAGGCCGCCCTGCACGTCGGCCAGCCAGGAGCCCGGGCTGGAGGACGCGAGCACCGTGGCGTTCAGGCCCTTTGCGGCCAGGGCCTGCGGGTCAGGGGCCAAGGCCGCGCCCCACAGGTAGAACAGGTTCTCAAGACGCGCGGTCAGCGGGTCGTCGGGATTCATGTTGTCCCTGGTCAGGACGATGTGGATGGGGAGCGTGAGGCTCATGCCGCCGCCGAAGACCTGGTCGAGACGGCTGCGGGACACCTGGATGGCGGTGTTCTGCGGGTCCATGAGCACCCTGTCCTCGACGGTCACGCCCAAGTCGCGCAGCCACTCCTCCAGGCCGCTTCGCACCGGCATGCGCTGCACGGCGATGTTGCCCGCGGCCATGTCGTAGTTCCACTGGCTGGTCTGCAGGGCCAGGATGGTCTTCTTTCCCGAAGCCAGGGCCGCGCGCAGCTCCCACGCCTGGCGCTCGTCCAGATTCGCGGGGGCCAGGGCCAGGATCACGTCGGCGTCGGCCGGCATGGGGCTGTCCGGCGTGAGTTCCACGGGCCGAACCTGGAACTTCTCGTGTTCCAGGACCTGCCGCAGGAGCCCGAAGCCCTCGCCGCCGATCAACGCCACCAAGGGCTGCCGGTCCAGGGTCTGGCGGTAGACCGTGGACACGAGCATGTACTCCAGTTCTCCGAGAGAGTCCGGCACGATGCGCGGGATGATCTCCTCGGCCCTGTCCTTGTAGGCCACGCCGATGGACGAATAGATCAGGTTGCTGACGGACCCGGTCTGACGCATGGCCGAGACCGAGAACGGCTCGACGCCCTTCTCGAGCATCCGCTTCTCCAGCGGGTCGGCCTTGTCCCGCGACGCGCCGAAGGGGTCCGAGTCCACGACATTGGCCGCGCGCATGTGCACGCGCTTGAAGGACACCATGCCGCCGCTGGCCAGCCGCAGCTCTTCCAGGCGGTCCATGACGTCGCGTTCCAGGGTTTTGATCTCCGTGGGCATGTCCTCGGCCGGGGTGACGTAATACGTGACCTGCACCGGCACCTTGAGGCCGGAGAGAATCCGCCTGGACGCCTCGCTCACGGTGTGGACCTTGCCTTCGGTCCAGTCGAAGCGGCCCAGGCTGGCGTCGCCCGCCAGGGCGTTGAAGACCAGTCCGATGCCCAGGCACAGTCCCGCGCAGGCGGAGAACAGGGCCGCGAAGCCCCTGCGGCCGCGCCCTTCGACGAACATGCCGTTCAGGAAGAGGAAGAGGCCGGTCCAGACCAGGAAGTAGGCCAGGTCCGCCACCTCGACCACGCCGCGGGTGAAGACCGTGTAGTGCCCGGTCACGCCCAGCAGTTCGCGCAGGGCCGAACCCAGGCCGCCGATCCAGGCGTCCAGGGCCGTGGCCGCGAAATCCGTGCCCAGCAGAAAGAGCGCGAAGCAGGCCAGAAGGCTCAGCACGAAGGCCACGATCTGGTCCCTGGCGAAGCCCGAGACGAGCTGGCCCAGGGCCAGGAAGAAGCCGCCCAGCAGGATCGCCCCCAGATAGGACGCGGCCATCTGCCCGAGGTCCGGGCGTCCGAGCGTCGCGACCATGACCGGCAGCAGCAGGGTCGAGGCCAGGGCCAGGAGCAGGAAACAGAAGGCCGCGGCGAACTTGCCCAGGACCAGGGCCATGGGGTGCATGGGGAAGGTCAGGAGCATCTCCACGGTGTTGCCCGCCCGTTCCTCGGCCCACAGGCGCATGGTCACGGCGGGCACGAAGACGCAGAGGATGACGGGCAGCACGTTGAAGAAGCTGCGCAGCTCGGCCACCGGGAAGAGGAAGAACTCGGTGACGTAAAGCGTGCTCGCCATGAGGGTGAAGACGATGAGGAAGATGGCGCCGATGGGTGAATTGAAGTAGGCGCCGAACTCGCGGCGCAGGATGGTCAGAAAGTTTCGCATGTCGTCCTCCTCAGGCCGCCTTTTCGGACTGCGTCAGGGCCAGGAAGGCGTCCTCCAGGGACGCTCCCGACATGGTCAGCTCGCGCAGGGCCCAGGATCTGGACGCGCACAGCGCCGCGACCGCCTCCAATCCGGTTGATCCTGCCGGGGCGCAAAAACGGACGCGGCTCCAGCCCACCTCCTCGCGCACGAGTTCTGGCCGGCCGAACCCTGCGGCTTCCAGGGCCGGTCCGACCTCGGCGAAGGGCGCCGCGACCTCGGCCTCGCCGAAGGCCCTGACCCCGGCCAGCAGGGCCAGGTCCGCCAGGGTGCCCCGGGCGCGCACTTCGCCCTGGCTGATGATGACGACGCGGTCGGCGATGGCCTCGACCTCCTGCAGGATATGGGTGGAGAAGATGACCGTCCTGGAGGCCGCCAGTTCGCGGATGAGGTCGCGGATTTCGAGGATCTGGTGCGGGTCGAGGCCCGTGGTCGGCTCGTCGAGGATGATGACCTCGGGGTCGTGGACCAGGGCCTGGGCCAGGGCGGTGCGCTGGCGGTAGCCCTTGGACAGTTCGCCGATGGGCCGGTGGAACATGGGCGTGAGGCCCGTGCGGACCAGAACCCACTCCAGCCTCTCGCGCAGGCGCGCCCCCGAGAGGCCGCGGGCCCGGGCCACGAAGTCCAGGTACTCGCCGGTCTCCATCTGCAGGTAGAGGGGCGGGTTCTCGGGCAGATACCCGATCCTGCGGCGGACCTGCAGGGGCTCGCGCACCGTGTCGAACCCGCAGACCGTGGCCGAACCGCGCGTGGGCCGCAGGCAGGTGGTCAGTATCCTCATGACGGTGGACTTGCCGGCCCCGTTGGGGCCCAGCAGCCCCAGGACCTCGCCCTGCCGGACGTCGAAGGTGGCATCCGCCAGAGCCGTGACCGGGCCGAACTGCATGCCCAGGTGTTTTGCGTCGATCATGGCAGCTCCTTGGAATGGTTGAGGTTGTACGGCCGCCGGAAGGAGGCGGCCTCGGACACGCCTGCGCTAGAACAGAATTTCGCCTGAAATCAAGTGCGAATTTCTGCACAGGAGAACGGCGTCTTGTGCGGAAAATGTCGCATTTCATGCGCAGAAAGATGGAATCCACCGGCGCGGGTTGCAAAGCCCGGACCGGGTCGAAAAAAAATCCCCCTGCCGGGACAATCCGGCAGGGGGAACATGCGCTGGCGAAGAAGCCGCCTAGAACCCTTTCTGCCCCATGAGATGGGCCAGGTCGGCCACGCGGCAGGAATAGCCCCATTCGTTGTCGTACCAGATGAGCACCTTGGCCAGGTTGCCGCACTGCACGGTGGTGAAGTCGGCCTCGACCACGCCCGAATGCGGGTCGGCGATGAAGTCCGAGGACACCAGCGCCTCCTCGCTGTAGCCGAGGATGCCCTTCAGCTCCCCTTCGGCGGCCGCCTTGAAGGCGGCTTTCAGCTCCTCGGCCGTGGTGTCTCGCTCCAGCACGGCCACGAAGTCCACCAGGGACACGGCCGGCACGGGCACGCGCACGGAGTAGCCGTCGAAGCGGCCGGCCATCTCGGGCAGGACCTTGGCCACGGCCTTGGCCGCGCCCGTGGAGGTCGGGATCATGTTGCAGGCCGCGGCCCGGGCCCGGCGCAGGTCCTTGTGCGGCAGGTCGAGGATGCGCTGGTCGTTGGTGTAGGCGTGGACCGTGGTCAGCACGCCCTTGGCCACGCCGAACTTCGCGTGCATGACCTTGACCGCCGGGGCCAGGCAGTTGGTGGTGCAGGAGGCGTTGGAGACGATGTGGTGCTTGGCCGGGTCGTACTGCCCCTCGTTGACGCCGATGACCACGGTCAGGTCCTCGTCCTTGGACGGTGCGGTGATGATGACCTTCCTGGCCCCGGCCTCCAGGTGCTGGGCCGCCGTGGGCCCGGTGCGGAAGATGCCCGTGGACTCGATGACGATATCCACCCCGCAGGCCTTCCAGGGGATGAGCTTGGGGTCGCGCTGGGCGAAGCTCTTGATCTCCCATTCCCCGCCGACGCGGATGGTCGCGTCGTCGGCCTCGACCTCGGGGGCGAAGCGCCCGTAGGACGTGTCGTGCCGCAGCAGGTGGGCGTTGGTCCGGGTGTCGAAGAGGTCATTGATGGCCACGACTTCCAGGGTGTCGCGGTGGCGCTGCCAGATGGTTTTCAGGACCTGGCGGCCGATGCGCCCGAATCCGTTGATGCCGATGCGTGTCTTTCCCATATGCTCCCCCTAGTCCTCGAAAACCTGGTAGTCGTAGGCGTTGATCAGTTCCATCTGGCGCTTCAGGGTCTGGTGCATGCGCGCGTTCTCGATGGCGATGGCCGAGATGTTCGCGATGGCCTGCAGAAAGCCGGTCTCCTCGGGCCCGAACTCCCTGCGCTCCCCGGTGTAGACGCGCAGCACGCCGATGGGCCGGCTGCCCTCCACGAACATGGGCGCCACCAGGACCGAGGCCAGACCCTCGGCCGCGGCCTCCTTGCCGTACTGAAAACGCGGGTCCGTGCCGGCATCGGCGATCTGCACCACCTTGCCGGTGAAGGCCTCGCGGTCCAGGCCGCTCTTGGCCACCTCGACCACGCCCTTTCTGGTGTAGCGCTCGCTCAGGCCGAACTGGGCCGCCGGCTTGAGGACCTTGCCGCCGCGGTCCAGCAGGCGGATGAAGCATCCCTTCACGCCCATGGCGCGGGTGACCTGCTCCGCGATGCGGTTCAGGACCTCGCCCGGGTCGAGGCTGGAGTTCACGGTGCGGCTCACTTCATAAAAAATCTCGTAAAGACGTTTTGTACTCATGATTTCCTCCGCTGTATTCAAAGGCTTCCCCGGAGGGATACACCAGGACGGCCCGGGAGACCAACACAATTTCCCCATGACACAAACATGCAATTTGAGCGACCAAACAATGCATTCAAAAAAGCCGCTCCTTGTATTTTCCGGTCGCAGAGTATAGGACGCCGCAAAAAATCACATCGAGGAGCATTTATGGAACGCACTTTCTCCATCATCAAGCCCGACGCCATCGCCCGCAACCTGCAGGGCGAAATCATCGCCATGATCCAGAACGCCGGCCTGCGCATCATCGGCATGAAGATGATCCACTTGTCCAAGGCCCAGGCAGAAGGCTTCTACGCCGTGCACAGGGAGCGCCCCTTCTTCGGCAGCCTGACCGACTACATGTGCTCCGGACCCTGCGTGGTCATGTGCCTTGAAGGCGAGAACGCCGTGCAGAAGTACCGCGACCTGATGGGCGCCACCAACAAGGACAACGCCGCCGAAGGCACCATCCGCCGCAAGTACGCGCTGGACATCGAAAAGAACTCCTGCCACGGTTCCGATGGTCAGGACACCGCGGCCGTCGAGATCGCGTACTTCTTCAACGCTCTGGAACTGGTGGGATAATGAAACGCTTCGGGTTCATCGGACTTGGGAACATGGGTGGCGCCATCGCCCGCGGGCTGACCGCGGGAGGCGCCTTCGAGCTGCACGGCTTCGACCCCAGCGACGTCATGTGCGGCAAAAACGCCGACATCATGACCATCCACAAGACCGCGCAGGACGTGGCCGGGAATTCGGACTTCGTCCTCCTGGCCGTCAAGCCGCAGGTCATGCGGCCTGTCCTGCAGGGGCTGGCCGAGTCCCTTGGACCCGAAACGTGCCTCGTGTCCATCGCCGCCGGCGTGACCGTGGCCCAGCTGGCCGCCTGGTCGGGCGGAGCCTGCCCCGTCGTGCGAGTCATGCCCAACACTCCGGCCATGGTCGGCAAGGGCGTCTACGCCCTGTGCTTCGACCATGAAAAGATCGACGAAGCCTGCCGCCGGACCGTACTCGAAACCTTCTCGTCCATCGGCCAGGCCCACGTCCTGCCTGAGAAGCTCTTCGACGCTTACACCGGCCTCATCGGCTCGGGCCCGGCCTATGTCTACGCCTTCATGGAAGGGCTCATCGACGCCGGCGTGACCCTGGGCCTGACCAGGGCTCAGGCCACGGACATGGTCACGGGCCTGGTCGGCGGCTGCGCCCTCATGGCAGAGGCCGACGGGGCGCACCCGACGCTGCTGAAGGAAATGGTCACCTCCCCCGGCGGCACGACCATCGCAGGGCTCAACGCCCTGGACGAGCACCGATTCAAATTCGCCCTGTCCCAGGCGGTCCTGGCGGCCGCCCGGCGAAGCAGGGAACTCGCGGAGTAGGGCGGCCTGGGGCCGCCTTTTTTCATGGCCGAGACCCTGCGCAGCGCACGCATCCTCGCCCGGCCCGTGACCAACGCCGACATCCGGGCGGTGGCCGGCATCTATGGAGGCAACCGGGATCTGCTCGTCCTGCTGGACAGGGAGCACGATCCCCTCGTCCTGTCCCGGCGCTTCACGCAAGGGCTGAACCTCCCGCAAAGCGCCCCGACCGCCCGGCTTCACAACTTCCTGCTATGCGACGTCCGCACCGAGCAGCCTCTGGGCCTTTTGAGCCTGTGCATGGGCTACCCGGCCGGGGACGTCGCCTACATCGGCGAGCTGTTCCTTCACCCCCGCTTCCAGGGGGCGGGGCTCGGACGGGAAATCTGCCTGCGCCTGGAGCAGGTGTTGCGACCGGGACCGGCGAAAACTCTGCGGGTCGGCGTGGGGCTCAGAAACTGGAACGCCCTGCGGTTCTGGGTAAAGCTGGGGTTCACCCATGTCACCGGCATGAGCGGAGACCGGCATTTCAGCCCGCACGGTCACGCCTTCATCGAACTCGAAAAGAATCTCTGAACCTGTCGAATTCTGCTGCCGGGAAATTCTTGACAGACGAAGAGGCCGAGGCTAAAGGCTTTCTCCTCGGGCGATTAACTCAGTGGTGAGAGTGCCATCTTCACACGGTGGAAGTCACAGGTTCAAATCCCGTATCGCCCACCACAGACCGCAAAACCCTTCCAGGCAGCCGCCCGGAAGGGTTTTTCGCTTATGGAGCCATCATGCGCAGCACGGACGATTACGAACTTCTCGACAGCGGCAACGGGCAGAAACTGGAGCGCTTCGGCCCCGTCATCCTGGCCCGCCCCTGCGCCCAGGCCGTGTGGCAGCCGAAGCACCCGGAGCTCTGGGATTCGGCCAACGCCACCTTCGACCGCAAGGACGGGCTCAACTGGCACGGCCGCGAACGGCTGCCCGAAGAGTGGGTCGTCACGGCCCGCGGCGTGCGCATGCGCCTCTCGACCACGGACTTCGGCCATCTGGGCATCTTTCCCGAAACCCTGGACCTGTGGGAATGGATCGCCGGCAGGATCGGAGAAGCCGGGGCGCAGGGCGCCCAGCCCCCCCGTTTCCTGAACCTCTTCGCCTATTCCGGCGGCGCGACCCTGGCCGCGGCCAGGGCCGGAGGCCAGTGCTGCCACCTCGACGCATCCAAGGGCATGGTCGAATGGGCCAGGGGCAACGCGGCCCTGAACGGGCTGCAGGACGCGGGCATCCGCTTCATCGTCGACGACGTCGGGGCCTTCCTGAAGCGGGAGGTGCGCCGCGGCCGCAAGTACGACTGCGTGCTCTTGGACCCGCCGTCCTTCGGGCGCGGCAAGCGCGGCGAGCTCTACAAGGTGGAGAAGAACGTGCAGGAGACGTTGGAACTGGTCCGCCAGGTCCTGAGCGACACCCCGCTCTTCGTCCTGCTGACCTCGCACACCCCGGGCTTCACGCCCATCGTGCTGCGAAATCTCCTGGAGCAGACCTTCGGGGCGGGGGACCTGTCCTGCGGCGAGATGCTCCTGCGCGGCGGGGAAGGCGTCATGGATCTGCCCAGCGGCACCTGGGGACGGTGGGAAGCGAAGTGCTGAAGCTGGCGGACGCCTAGAGGCTCCACCAGGCCAGCGTGCTGCCAAGCACCGTCAGCGACGCTGCGGCGACCGCTGCGGCCGCCACGATGACCCTGCGCATGCGGCGGATGCCCGTAGCGGACCAGATCACCCCCTGGGGCCCCAGCGGGGGCTTGTCCTTGATTTTGCCGAAATAGCGCGTCGGGCCGCCCATGCTGACGCCGGCCGCGTGGGCCGCGGCGCTCATGGGCCAGCCGGCGTTGGGGCTGTCCATGGTCCGGGCGTCGGCGGCGATGTCCTTCCAGGCCGCCCTTTTCCCCAGCATCCAGCCCGCCATCCATATCAAGAGCGCTGCCAGCCTGGCCGGAACCCAGGCCAGCGCGTCGTCGGCGCGCGCTCCGGCCTTGCCCAGCTCCTCGAAGCGCTCCGTGCGGTAGCCCCACATGGAGTCCGCGGTGCTGACGGCCTTGTAGCCCCACAACGCGGCCGGTCCCAGCAGGGACAGCCAGAAGAAGGGCGCCACGAAGCCGTCGTTGAAGTTCTCGGCCAGGGTCTCGCCCAGGGCCCGCAGGACCTCCTCCTCGGTCATGTCCGTCGTGTCGCGGCTGACCAGGCCTGCAAGGTGCACCCGGGCCGCGGCCAGGCGCCCGCTTTCGAGCAGGTTCAGCACGGCCTGGACCTCGCGCAGCAGGCAGCCCAGGGCCAGGCCCGCATAACCCAGGTACAGGGCCAGCATCTCGCCCAGCAGGGGGAGCCCCATCAGGAGGCGCACCAGCAGCATGCTCGCCCCGGCCAGCCCCGCCACGGCCACGCCTCCGGCCAGCCGCGGGCCGAGCCATGACCGCCGTGCCCACCCTTCGAGCCGGTCCAGGGCCCGACCGATCAGCCGCACCGGGTGGGGCCAGTCCGCGGGGTCGCCGAAGAGCAGGTCCAGGGCCGCGCAGCCCAGCAGGAAGACGAGAATGGAGAGGTTCAGAGGCAGGTCGTAGAGGGCTTCGAGCATGGCGGTTCCTCGTTATTGCGGTGAGTCCTCGCGCCGGTCCAGTTCGCCGGTCTGGCGGTAGGCTTCGTAGAGCAGCACGGCCGCGGCGTTGGCCAGATTGACGCTGCGGACCTGGCCCCAGATGGGCATGCGCACCAAATGCTGAGCGTCCTGCAGGACTTCCGGCGGCAGCCCCCTGGTCTCGGGCCCCAGGACGATGATGTCGTCGGGCTCGAAGGCGAAACGGTGATAGGCCGTGCCCTGGCGGGCGCTGGTGAAGACCAGGCGGCCGGTGTCGCGGCCTTGCAGGAACGCGGCCCACGAGGGCCAGACCCGCTTGTCGACGTGGGGCCAGTAGTCCAGGCCGGCGCGCTTCAGGTACCTGTCCTCCAGGCTGAACCCGAGGGGCTCGATCAGGTTCAGGCGGGTCGTGGTGGCGGCGCAGAGCCGGGCGATGGTGCCGGTGTTCGGCGGGATCTCGGGTTCGTAAAGCGCAATTTGCATCTTGGATTCTCTTTGCATATTTTCTATGGCTGGCCGGGGCGCCGGGCAGCGCCCTCAACCACTTGGCCGTCAATGACGCTCCCGTCAAGAACCACGGAGAACACATGCACCTGCTCGTCACCGGAGGCTGCGGCTTCATCGGCTCCAATTTCATCCAGCACATGCTCGCCGCCCGCGACGACCTGACCATCGTCAACCTCGACAAGCTGACCTACGCGGGCAACCGCCGCAACCTGGCCGAGGTCGAGGAGAGGCATCTGGGCGGCCGCTACCATTTCGTGCACGGCGACATCTGCGACCAGGAACTCGTGCCCGACCTGCTGGCCCGCTTCCCCTTCGACGCGGTCCTCAACTTCGCGGCCGAGTCCCACGTGGACCGTTCCATCAGCGACCCCTTCCCCTTCATCACGACCAACGTCGTCGGCACCCAGAACCTGCTGGAGGCCGCCCGCCGGGCAGGGGTCCCGCGCTTCGTGCACATCTCCACCGACGAGGTCTACGGCACCCTCGGGCCCACCGGGCAGTTCACCGAGGACACGCCGCTCGCGCCCAACTCGCCCTACTCGGCCTCCAAGGCCTCCTCGGACCTCCTGGCCCGGGCCTATTTCCACACCTACGGCATGCCCGTCATCGTCACGCGCTGCTCCAACAACTACGGGCCCTTCCAGTTCCCGGAAAAGCTCATCCCGCTGGTCTACCTCAAGGCCTCCAGGGGCGAGCCCATCCCGGTCTACGGCGACGGCCTGAACGTGCGCGACTGGATCTACGTCCTGGACCACTGCCGGGGCGTGGAGGCGGCCCTCTTCAGGGGCACGCCCGGCGCGGTCTACAACTTCGGCGGCGACGCCGAACGCACGAACCTCGACGTGGTGCGCACCATCCTGCGCCTGACGGGCAAAAGCGAGGACCTCATCACCTTCGTCACGGACCGGCCCGGCCACGACCGCCGCTACGCCATGGCCTTCGCCCGCTCCACCGCGGACCTGGGATGGCGGCCGGAGGTGACCTTCGAGGACGGCATGGCCCGCACCTTGGCCTGGTACGAGGCCAACGGGGCCTGGCTTGACGAAGTGCAGAGCGGCGCCTATCGCCAGTTCATGGACGCGTGGTACAAGACGAGGCAGGCGTGAGGAGCGCCGTCGTCCTGGGAGGAAAGACCGGGCTCCTGGGGCAGGCCCTGTGCATGGCCATGACCCGCAGGGGCTGGACCGTGCACGCGCCCGGCCGCGCGGACCTCGACCTTTTCGACCGCCCTGCCGTGGAGGACTATCTGACCCGGACCGGCGCGGACATCCTCTTCAACACCGTGGCCTACACCAAGGTCGACCAGGCCGAGGACGAACCGTCCGAAGCCGCGCGCCTCAACCGCCAGCTCCCGCTGGTTCTGGGGCAGGCCGCGCGCAACGCGGGCGTACGGCTGGTCCACTACAGTACCGACTTCGTCTTCAACGGGCGAAAGACCACCCCCTACACCATCGAGGACCAGCCCGACCCCCGCTCGGTCTACGGCAGCACGAAGCTGCAGGGCGAACGCGAGCTGCTGGCGCTTGGCCTGCCGGGCCTGCTCATCATCCGCACGTCCTGGCTCTTCGGCCCCTGCAAGATCAACTTCGTGACCCGCATCCTCGAACTGGCCGCCGCGCGGCCCGAGCTGTCCGTGGTCCACGACCAGGTCGGCAGCCCCAGCTACACCCCGGACCTGGCCGCAAACTCCCTGGCCCTGGTGGAGTCGGGGGCGGCGGGTCTCTTCCATCTGGCCAACTCCGGCCAGGCCAGCTGGTGCGAACTGGCCGCCGAGGCCGTGCGCGGCGCGGACCTGCCCTGCCGGGTCAAGCCCATCACCTCGGCGCAGTACCCGCAGAAGGCCGTCCGGCCAGCCTATTCGGTCCTGGACCTCTCGAAGTTCACGGCCGCCACGGGCATCACCCCGCGGCCATGGCTGCAGGCCCTGCGCGAATTCCTCTTTTCCCGGGAAGACTGCCTGTCATGATCCTCGGCAAGCGCGAAACCCAGGTCCTGGCCGCGGTCATCGAGACCTACGTCGAGACGGCTCTGCCCGTGGCCTCCCAGACCCTGGCCGCCGGACTGGGCCTGAGCCCCGCGTCCCTGCGGGCGACCATGGCCGCCCTGACCGAAAAAGGGCTCCTGCAGCAGCCGCACACCTCGGCCGGCCGCGTTCCCACAGTCAGGGGCTTCCGCTACTATCTGGACCAGGTCTTTCGGCTCGCCCCCCTGTCGCGCCGCGAGCAGTCCAGGCTGCACGAGCACATCCTTCCCGGCGAGGGCGAGCTGCCCCAGGTGCTGCGCCGCGCGGCCCGGGCCCTGTCGTCCCTGACCCGCCAGGTCTGCGTGGTCATGGCGCCGCGCCAGGATCTGGCCCGCTGGCGGCAGATCGACTTCGTCCTCCTGCGGCCGGGCATGATCCTGGCCGTGCTGGTCATGCAGGGCGGGCTGGTCAGCAACCGCATGATCCAGATGGACGAATCCCTGAACGCCGACGACCTCATCCGCTACGGCAACTACCTCAACAGCCTCTTCGAGGGCCGCACCACCACGGAGGTGCGAGGCGAGATCGAGCGCCAGCTCCAAAGCGCCCGCAAGACCCTCGACGCCTACCGCCGCGCCTGGGAGCTGGCCGCCCAGGCCCTGGCCGAGGAGGAGCCGCCCGAAGTCTTCGTCGGCGGCGCGAGCCACCTCGCGGACCAGCCTGAATTCACGGAACTGGAGACCATCCAGGAGCTGCTGCGGCTCATCGAGGAGCGTTCGCGGCTGCTGGAGCTCCTCGACAAGACCACGGCCGGCGCGTCCGTGTCCGTCAACCTGGCCGAGGACATGCCGGGCATCGCCGGCTGCTCCCTGGTGGCCTCGCCCTACAGCGCCTTTTCCAGCGCCCACGGCACCCTGGCGGTGCTGGGACCCGTGCGCATGAACTACGCCCGCATCGTGCCCATGGTTGACTTTGCCGCTCAAATACTTAGTCAGTGCCTCAAATCCCGCTCCTAGGGAGCTTCGTGAAACGACTACTCAAATATTTCAAGGATCAGGAGTTTTTCATGTCCAAAAAGGAAAGCGAAGGCCTCGGCCCCGAAGAAGTTCAGGCCGAAACCCCCGTCGAAGAAATCCAGGAACCGACCCTGGAAGAGAAATACGCCCAGGCCCTGGCGGATATCGAAGAGTTGAAGAAGGAAAACCTGCGCGTCCTGGCCGACGGCGAGAATTTCAAGAAGCGCCTGACGCGCGAGAAGGAAGAGTATTTCAGGTTCGCCACGTCGGCCATCCTGGAGGAGATCATCCCGGTCATGGACAACCTGGACCTGGCCCTGGCCCACGGCCGGCAGGCCGAAGCCTGCAAGGACTTGGTCACGGGCGTGGAGATGACCATGAACATCTTCCTCGACACCATGAAGCGTCACGGCCTGGTGCAGATCGCCGCCGTGGACGTGCCCTTCGACCCCGCCGTGCACGAGGCCATGGGCCAGACGGAGCGCGACGACCTGGACGAGAACACGGTCTGCCAGATGCTGCAGAAAGGCTATATGCTGAAGGACAGGCTGCTGCGTCCGGCCAAGGTCATGGTCAGCCGCAAGGCGGGGGCGTAGCCATGGCCGAGCGAGTCGCCGTGCTCGGGGCCAGCCACAAGCCCGAGCGCTATTCCAACCAGGCCGTGCGCATGCTCAAGGAGTACGGGCACGACGTTGTGCCGGTCACGCCTGGCCGGGCCGTCATCGAGGACCTGCCCGTGTCCCCGGACCTGGGCAGCATCGAAGGCCCCGTCGACACCCTGACCCTCTACGTCGGCCCCGAGCGCAGCGCCCAGCTGCAGGACGCCATCCTGGCCCTGAAGCCGGGACGCGTCATCCTCAACCCGGGCACGGAATCCCCGGCCCTGGAACAGGCCCTGGACGCGGCCGGCATCCCCTGGCAGCACGCCTGCACCCTGGTCCTGCTCAGGACCGGCCAATTCTGACCCGCCCATGACCTGCGGGGGGCCGTCCCCCCGCGCCGCTTTCAGAACCCGCCCGGACCCGCCAGGGCCTTCGTCCAGGCCCAGAACGTCAGCACGGCGCCAGCCGCGCCGGCCATGGCGTTCAGCCAGACCTTCCAGCCATGGGCCCCCCGCCAGTCCCCGACCAGCAGCCCCAAGGGCAGCCCGCACAGGAGGCCGAAGAGGTGCGCGCCGAGGTCCACCCTCTCCTCGCCCGCGCCGAGCATGGCCAGGAAACCGAACCCGAAGCCCAGGGCCAGCAGCAGGACCTGGGCGCGGGACTGCCGCTGCGCCCTGCCCGCGCCACCCGCCAGGACCCCGATGAGGCCGAAGACGCCCGTGGACGCGCCCACGCTCAGGTGATCCGGGGCCTGGGCCCAGGCGTTCATGGCGTTTCCGAGGCTCCCCGAAAGGAGGAAAAGGGCCCAGGTCAGCCCCGAACCGATGCGCCGTCCGAGCATTGAGGCCAGCACGGCCAGGGCCGCGGCGTTGGACAGCAGATGCCCGGCGTCGGCGTGCAGGAAAAGGGCCGTGACGCACCGCCACCACTCCCCGCCGAGGATCAGCCCGGCGTCGGCCCGTCCGGCCATATGCCAGGTCATGCTGCGGCCCAGGCCCCGGCTGTCGAGCCAGACCGTCGCGACCACGAAGAGACCCACCACCAGAAGCGAGACCCAGGAATTGTCGGGCAGGGGCGCAGGCACCACGCGCGGCCTGTTCTCGCCCTCGTAGGCCATGATCTCCTTCACGGCCAGATGGGCCAGGGCAGGCGCCACGAGGAGCCGCCCCCCTTCGGCGCGGTTCAGGAAGCGGCGGCTGGATAGGACCAGGGACCAGGCCCGAAGCAGCGCCTTGTCCGGGTTGTCCCTGCCGGTGCACAGGGCCAGGGTGGGCAGGATGTCGATCACGGCGCGCCCAGGGACACCTGCCCGCGCACGAAGGCCCAGGCCAGGCCCAGGTACTCGTGCACTGCCATGTGGCAGGTATGGATATTCGAGGGATAGGGCAGGAAATATTCGGGTTCGCCCTTGTACCGCCAGTAGGCCGGGGCCGGGATGGGCGAGAGGCCCGCGTTCTCGAAGAGCTTGACCGCGCGCAGCATGTGCGAGGCCGTGGTCACCAGGACGAAGACGTCCTCCCCGACCAGGCCCTTCACACTCTGCGCCTCGTCATGGGTGTCCAGGGACTGGTCCGCGAGGACGATGCGCGTCGGGTCGAAGCCCAGGCCCGCGGCCGCCGCGGCCATGACCTGGGCGCTGGTCTGCTCGTCGCGGTATTTCCCGCCCGAAAGTACGAGAATGGACCCGGGAAAGCGATGCGCCACACGCAGCCCTTCCGTCAGGCGGTACAGGGCGTCCTCCCCGAGCATGGCCCCCGGCGGCAGGGAGCGGTCCGTCCAGTGCCCGGAGCCCAGGACCACGACCCATTTGACTGCCTTGCCGGCCACCTGCGGACTGGCCAGGTCCAGGGCGGGGTAGGCCCTCTCCAGCGGGCGGATCAGGAAGCCGGAGACGGAATTGAGGCACAGGGAGTAGAGCAGGACGGAGCCGATGACGAAGGGGGCCAGGGCTTCCCGGGAGCGGCGCAGGAGGATGTAGGCCAGCCCCAGGGCGAACAGCAGCAGGCAGACCGTGAGCGGCATGAAGGCGAGTCCCAGGGCCTTCTTCAGCACGAAGCCCACGGGCACGCTCATCCGCCCTGACCCATGCGCCGCTGCAGCAGGACCATGTCGGCCAGGGTCAGGCGGACCATGGCGGCCAGCACCGGGACCACGCGCGGGATGGCGCAGATGTCGTGGCGGCCGCCGACGCGGATGGTCCTCTCGGCGCCGAAGCGGTCCACGGTGCGCTGCTCCAGGGCGATGGACGGGATGGGCTTGACGGCGGCGCGGACCACTATTTCCTGGCCGCTGGAGATGCCGGCCAGGATGCCGCCGGCGTTGTTGGAGGAAAAGCCCGGGGCGCCCATGGCGTCGTTGTTTTGGCTGCCGAGCATGCGCGCGGCCGCGTAGCCCGCGCCGATCTCCACGCCCTTGACCGCGCCGACGCTCATCAGAGCCGCAGCCAGCCGCGCGTCGAGCTTGTCGAAGACAGGCTCGCCCAGTCCGGCCGGCACGCCCGTGGCCCGGATCTCGACGATGCCGCCCAGGGTGTCGCCCTGGCCGGCCACTTCGCGCACGCGCTCCTCCCAAGCCGCCACGACGCCGCCGTCGGCGGCGAAGAACGGACGCTCACCGGCCCCGGCCAGATCTACGCAGCCCGCGGCGATCCCGCCGAGTTCGACGGTCCCGGCCATGACGCAGATGCCGAGCGTCTCCAGGAAAGCCCCGGCCACTGCCCCGCCGGCCACGCGGGACACGGTCTCGCGGCCCGAGGACCGCCCGCCGCCGCGGTAGTCGCGCAGGCCGTACTTGGCCGTGTAGCTCATGTCGCCGTGGCCGGGCCGAAAGACGTCCTTGATCTCCCCGTAATCACGTGAGCGCTGGTCCGTGTTCTCGACCATGAAACCGATGGACGTGCCCGTGGTCCGGCCCTCGAACACGCCCGACAGCAGCCGGATGCGGTCGGGCTCGGAGCGCGCCGTGACGGCGATTCCGCCCTGCCCGGGCCTGCGCCTGTCGAGTTCGGCCTGGATGGCCGCCTCGTCTATGATCACGCCCGCCGGGCAGCCGTCGACGACGCCCCCCAGGGCCGGTCCATGGGATTCTCCGAAGGTCGTCAACCGGAACACGGTGCCGAAAGTGTTTCCCGCCATCTCGTCTCCAGGGGCCTGGCCCCGGCTAGTAGTCTTTGCCGCGCTTGCACCATTCGGCGTATATGGCCTCGAACCCCTCATCGTCCAGGCTGCTCTGCCCGTACATCCCCGCGGCCCGGCGCTGGCGCATGGCCTCGTAGAGGATGACCGCGGCGGCCACGGAGACGTTCAGGCTCTGCACCATGCCGAACATGGGGATGAAGATCTCGTCGGGCACGTGGGCCTTGACGTCGGGGTCCATGCCGCGGTGCTCGTTGCCGAGGATGACGGCCGTGGGCCTGGTGAAATCGATGTCCATGATGGGACGGGCCGATGGGCTGAAGCCCGTGCCCACGATCTGCATGCCCCCGGCCCGAAGGCCTTCGACCATGGTCCCGGCGTCGCGGTGCCTGGTCAGCTCGACCCATTTCTTGGCCGAGCCCGAGGAACTGTTGGCCAGAAAGGGGAACTTCTCCTTGGTGTAGTAGAGGTGCACGCCGAACACGCCGAAGGCGTCGCAGCTGCGCAGGATGGCGGACACGTTGTGGGGGTCGTGGATGTTGTTCAGGACCAAGGTCAGGTCGTGCTGGCGCTGGGCCAGCACGGACTTGAGGCGCGCCTTGCGGCCGTCGGTCAGATATCTGTCGGGCATGTGTGCATGGTGGTTGAGGTTGAACCGGCAGGGCAGCTTTTACCCGGAACCGCCCCCGTTGGCAAAGCCGCGGTCAGCGGCGGAGGTGGAGCAGGTATTCCTGGTTCCCCTTGGGGCCCTTGATGCCGGCCGGGACCACGCCCAGGGGCACGAGCCCCAGCTCGTCGCGGGCGAAGTCCTGGACCTGGGCCACGGCCGCGAGCTGCATTTCCTCGGACCGGACCACGCCCTTGACGGCGTGCTCGGGCCCCAGCTCGAACTGCGGCTTGACCAGGGCCAGAACCTGGCCGCCCTCCTTGAGGAACTGCAGGCACGGCGGCAGGATGAGCCGCAGGGAGATGAACGAGCAGTCGGCCACGACCAGATCCACCTGCTCGGGCAGCAGGTCGGGCGCGGCGTGGCGCAGGTTGACCCGCTCCATGTTGATCACGCGCGGGTCCTGCGTCAGCTTCCAGTGCAGCTGCCCGTGCCCCACGTCCACGGCGTAGACCCGCGCGGCCCCGAACTGCAGCAGGCAGTCCGTGAACCCGCCCGTGGAAGCCCCGGCGTCCAGGGCGACCATGCCCGTCACGTCCAGCCCGAAACGCTCCAGGGCCGTAAGCAGCTTGTAGCCACCGCGGGACACGAAGCGCTCGGACTCCTTCAGTTCCAGAACCGCCGTGCGCGGGATCTGCTGCCCCGGCTTGGCCACGGGGGTCCTGGATGCGCCCAGGACCAGCAGGACCTGCCCGGCCATGATCAGCCGCTTGGCCTTCTCGCGGCTCTCGGCCAGGCCCTGCTCGGCCAGGACCACATCGGCCCGCTCCATGCCTTTGGCCACGGGCTACGCCTGCCCCTGGGACGAGTGCTCGTCGGCCCAGTAGATGAGCCCCAGGCTGTGGGCGTCGCGCAGCAGCGGATGGTTGGGCAGGATGCGCACGGTGAAGCCGAACTTGCCCGTGGCCATGGGCATGGCCTTGCCGCGGTAGACGTACCAGCCGTCAACGGTGCGTTCCTCGGGGCTCATGGGGAAGGTCGAGCGGCTGGCGAAGCCCCCCGTGTGATCCAGGGGCCCGGTGTAGATCTCGACCCGGATGTCCTCGATGGACAGCCCTTCGACCCGGACCTCGGCGCTGACGCCGAGGCTCTCGCCGACGAACATCTCCAGGGAGGTGTTGCACTGCACGTTGCGGATGTCGAGGTTCCCCCAGTGGGTCAGCAGGTTCATGCGCCACTCGGCCAGGTCCATGGCCGGACGGTAGCCGTCGACCGCGAGCTTGCCGTAGCTGATGCTCGACGGCAGGTAGGCCCGCTTGGTGTACTCCTCGACCATGCGGTGCCCGTTGAAGACCGGCCCCAAGGATTTGAGGGCCTGCTTCATCTTCTGCACCCAGCGCCGCGGGAAGGAGCCCTGGGCCCGGTCGTAAAAGAGCGGGATGAGATCCTTCTCCAGGATGTTGTAGAGGGTCTGGCTCTCGACGAAATCCTGGTATTCCACGTCGTCGTATTCCTCGGCGTTGCCGATGGCCCAGCCCACGCTGTTGTCGGGCCGCCAGGCCTCGTCCCACCAGCCGTCCAGGGTGCTCAGGTTCAGCACGCCGTTGGCCATGGCCTTCATGCCGCTGGTTCCGCAGGCTTCCAGGGGACGGCGCGGGTTGTTCAGCCACACGTCGCAACCCTGGACCAGATAGCGCGCGACCTGCATGTCGTAGTCCTCGAGGAAGACCATGGACAGGCGGCACTCGCTGGACTGGCAGAGGCTGACGAGGTCCTGGATGATCTTCTTGCCCTCGTTGTCGCGCGGGTGCGCCTTGCCCGCGAAGACGAATTGCACGGGCCGGGCGGGATCGGCGACGAGGCGCTTGAGGCGATCGGCGTCCTTGAGCAGCAGGTAGGCCCGCTTGTAGGAGGCGAAACGGCGGGCGAAGCCGATGGTCAGGGCCTCGGGGTTCAGCACGTTGTCCGCAACCTCGAGCTCCCAGCTCCGGCCGCCCCGTGACATGATCTGCTGCTGGAGCCGTCGCCGCACGAAGTCGACGAGCCGCTCGCGCAGGCGTTCGTGGGTCCGCCACAGCTCGATGTCGGGGATGGACCCGAACTTCTCGCCCACGCGCTCGCAGTCCGGGTCCTCGCGCCAGGACTGGCCGAGAAAGCGGTCGTAGAGCACGGACATCTCCGGGGCCACCCAGGTCGGGAAGTGGATGCCGTTGGTCACGGAGCCGATGGGCACGTCCTCCTCGGGGTACTGGGGCCAGACCTTGGACCACATGTGGCGCGAGACCTTGCCGTGCAGGCGGCTGACGCCGTTGTTGAAGCGCGACAGGCGCAAGGCCAGCACCGTCATGCAGAAATGCTCGGCGTCGTTGCGGGTGTCTTCGCGTCCCAGGGCCAGGAAGACCTTCCAGGACAGGCCGAGGTCCGACGCGTACTCCTGGAAGTACCTGGACATGAGCTCGGGCGGAAAGCGGTCGTTGCCCGCGGGAACCGGCGTGTGGGTGGTGAAGACCGAACTCTGGGCCACGACCTCCAGGGCCGCCTCGAAGGACAGGTTGCGGTCGGCCATCAGGGCGCGGATGCGTTCCAGACCGGCGAAAGCCGAATGCCCCTCGTTCATGTGGATGACCCGCGGTGAAAGGCCCAGGGCCCCCAGGGCCTTGATGCCGCCGATGCCCAGCAGGTACTCCTGCATGAGCCGCATCTCCAGGTCCCCCCCGTACAGCTGGGAAGTCAGTTCCCTGCGCTCCGGGGAATTTTCGGGAAGGTTGGTATCCATGAGATAGAGGGGCACCCGCCCCACTTCCACGCGCCAGATGCGGAAATAGAGGGGCTTGCCCTGCATGTAGATGCGCACCTTGAGGGGGCATCCGTCGGTGTCGAGAACCGGGAAAAGGGGCATCTGCTCGAAATCGTTGGCCTGATACCGCTCCTGCTGCCAGCCGTCGTGGGTCAGGTACTGCCGGAAGAAGCCCCTTTGGTAGCACAGGCCGATGCCCACCAGGGGAATGTTCAGGTCGCTGGCCGACTTGAGATGGTCACCGGCCAGGACGCCGAGGCCCCCGGAATAGACGGGCAGGCACTGGGCCAGGCCGTATTCGGCGCTGAAGTAGGCCACGACGGGCCCCTCCTCCTGCGCTTCGAGGCCCGTCATGGGCCCGCGCCGGGACACGTACTTCTCGAACCCCGCCACAATGGTTGACAGACGATCCAGAAAGAATTCATCCTCCCCCAGTTCTTCCAGAGTGCTCTGGGGCAGGTGGTTCAGAAACCAGACCGGGTTGTGCTCGCTCTTCTCCCACAAGTCCCTGTCGATCTGGGCGAAGAGGTCCTCGATCTCGTGCTGCCAGGAGAAATAGAGATTGGCGGCCAGCCGCTTGAGGGGCTGGAGCTTCTCCGGAAGCTTGGGTACGACCGTATACACATGCATTGGCTGCATAATTCCCCCGTATTGAAAATGTGACGCGTTCCTGCATGCGTCCGCTTCGACTGCTAGCATGCCAAGGAGAAGAAATGAATCCCTGTGCCGGAAATGTCACGGTTGAGGTCAAAGTCCGTTTCCTTTCGGAAACCTGCCCGCCGGAGAAGTTCGCCTACGCCACTGAGGGCTCGGCGGGCATCGATCTGCGGGCCTGCATGGCGGAAGCCGAGGTCAAAATTCCCCCGGGGGGACGGCACCGATTCCCCACGGGCATCGCGGTGGAATGCACGATGCCGGGAGTGGCCGGCTTTGTCTATTCCCGCAGCGGGCTGGGCACCAAGGACGGGCTCGTGGTCAGCCAGGGCGTGGGCGTCATCGATCCCGACTATCGCGGCGAGATCCTGGTCAGCCTGCTGAACACCTCGGACCAGACCCGCACCGTGACCCGCGGCCAGCGCATCGCCCAGCTCGTGTTCCAACCCATCGTCCGGGCCATCATCGTTGCCGAGCAGTCCCTCACGGAGACCTCCCGCGGCGCCGGAGGATTCGGGCACACAGGTTCCCTCTGACATCATCACCAGGAGTGCGACATGAATTCCGAAGAAATACAGAAATGCGACGCGGCGGCCCTCTGCCGGACCTATGCACGCTACCCCCTGGCCGTCAACCGCGGACAGGGCACCAGGCTCTTCTCCCCCGAAGGCAAGGTCTACACCGACCTGCTGGCCGGCATAGCCGTCTGCAACCTGGGACATTCCCACCCCGAACTGGTGGATGTCATCTGCGCGCAGGCCAAGAAGCTCATCCACGTCTCCAACCTCTTCTACCAGGAGGAGCAGGTCGAACTGGCCAAGAAGCTTATCGGGACGTGCCACCTCGAACGCGTCTTCTTCTGCAACTCCGGGGCCGAGGCCAACGAGGGCGCCATCAAGCTGGCCCGGCGCTACATGCGCGAGGGACGGGGCCAGGAGCGCTACGAGATCATCACCGTCACGGGCTCCTTCCACGGCCGGACCCTGGCCACCCTCACGGCCACGGGCCAGGACAAGATCAAGACCGGCTTCGGCCCCCTGCCCGAAGGGTTCGTGACCGTGCCATTCGGTGACCTCGACGCCATGAAGGCCGCCATGAACGACCGCACGGCCGCCGTGCTCATCGAGATGATCCAGGGCGAAGGCGGGGTCAAACCGCTGCCCGAGGACTATGCCCGGGGGTTGGCCGCCCTGTGCTCCGAGCGGGGCGTGCTGCTCATGATCGACGAGATCCAGACGGGCGTTGGCCGCACCGGAAAATTCTGGGCCCACCAGCATCTGGGCCTGCGGCCCGACGTGGTCACCGTGGCCAAGGGGCTGGCCGGCGGCCTGCCCATGGGCGCGGTCATGTGCACCGAGGAGGTCTCCAAGGGCTTTCCCCCCGGCAGCCATGGCACGACCTTCGGCGGCAACGCACTGATCTCGGCCGTGGCGAAGAAGGTCATCGAGATCATCGAGCGCGACGATCTCTGCGGTCGCGCAGCACAGCTGGGCGAACACCTCCGCGGCAGGCTCGCGGCCGTCAGGGAGAGGTTCCCGGAGCGCATCGCCGACGTGCGCGTGCACGGAATGATGGTCGGCATCGAACTGACCGCCCCCGGGGCGGACGTCTGGAGGGCGCTGCTGGACAAGGGTTTCGTCCTCAACCTGACCCAGGATACGGTCCTGCGCCTGCTCCCACCGCTGGTCATCACCGAGGAGGAGCTTGACGCCTTCGCAGACGCCCTGGAATCCGTCCTGGCCACAGTCTGATTTCCAAAATTGTCACCGATTCGGCCAAGGAACTCCGGTTCCTTGGCCTTTTCTTTACGCCCTGCCCGCAGAACCAGCCACAACACCTTGACATTCCAGCAGTCCGCAATCCCGGACCTCGCCTGATCCACCGGCTGAAAAACATCCCGAACGGCTTTCCACCGCGCTGATTTGACAAAAAAGCCATGGCCAAATAGGGTTTCTTGCTTCCATCGTTGCCCCTGGGCATCGCCAAACCGCATCAACCCCGATCACGACAGGACCCATGCATGCCCATGATCGAATTCCGCAATGTCAACAAATGGTTCGGTGACTTTCACGTCCTGAAGAACATCAACGAGACCGTGGAGAAGGGAGAGGTGCTGGTCATCTGCGGGCCCAGCGGATCCGGCAAGTCCACCCTCGTGCGCTGCGTGAACCGCCTCGAGGACGTGGACAACGGCGAGATCGTCATCAACGGCCGCGACATCACGGACAAATCCCAGGACCTGAACGCCCTGCGCGCCGAGATCGGCATCGTCTTCCAGCAGTTCAATCTCTATCCTCATCTGACGGTGCTCAAGAACATCACCCTGGCCCCCATGAAGGTCAAGAAGGTCTCCCAGGACGAAGCCGAGAAGACCGCCCTGCGCCTCTTGGACCGGGTGGGAATCGGCAACCAGGCCCACAAGTACCCCGTGGAACTGTCGGGCGGCCAGCAGCAGCGCGTGGCCATCGCCCGGGCCCTGGCCATGCAGCCCCAGATCATGCTCTTCGACGAGCCCACCTCGGCCCTGGACCCGGAAATGATCAACGAGGTGTTGAACGTCATGAAGAACCTGGCCCGCGACGGCATGACCATGCTCTGCGTGACCCACGAAATGGGCTTCGCCCGCGAGGTGGCCGACCGCGTCATCTTCATGGACCACGGCGAAATCCTGGAGCGCGGCACACCGGAACATTTCTTCACCAATCCGGAGCATGAGCGGACCAAGGCGTTCCTGAGAGAAATTCTCTAGACCCATAAAACCTGCAACGTGAGGAAAGTGTCATGACGAAAATGTGGAAAGTGGCATTGTTGATGGTTGTCGCCTCGTTCTTCCTGGGCCTGCCCGGCGCCTTCGCCGGCAAACTGGACGACATCAAGGCGCGCGGAACGCTGATCGCCGGCGTCAAGGACTCCCAGCCGCCCTTCGGCTACGTCGACGAGAACACGAAGCAGCTCGTCGGCTTCGAACCCGACATCTGCGCCGCCCTGGCCGCCAAGCTCGGCGTCAAGCTTGAACTCAAGCCCATAACCTCCGCCACGCGCATCCCCATGCTGGAGCAGGGCGCCATCGACCTGATCGCGGGGACCATGACCCACAAGATCGAGCGCGAAGAGAAGGTCGACTTCTCCATCACGTATTTCCCGGCCGCCCAGAAGCTCCTGGTCAAGAAGGACTCGGGCATCAAGTCCGTGGCCGACCTGGCCGGCAAGAAGGTCGGCTCGGCCAAGGGTTCCACCTCCGAGCAGAACGTCAAGAAGGCCCAGCCCGCCTGTGAAGTCGTGTCCTTCGAGACCTACCCCGAGGCCTTCCTGGCCATGAAGCAGGGCAAGGTCGTGGCCGTGACCACCGACGCCCCCATCCTTCTGGGCATCCGCAACTCCGACGAGAACCCGGACAACTTCGCCATCGTCGGCGAGGACATCGCCGCCGAGCCTTACGGCATCGGCCTGCCCGAGAACGACTCCGACTTCCGCGACTTCGTGAACATCACCCTCATGGAGATGTGGAAGTCCGGCGAATACCAGAAGCTCTACGACAAGTGGTTCGGCGAGAAGACCAAGTTCTACATCCCGCTGACCTGGCAGATGGAAATCTGGCCCTAAGCGGCAATTCCCGACGAAGAGTGCGGCCATCCCAGACGGGGTGGCCGCATCCCCACGATCACCCCGAGACCCGCACAGGCGCGCATGAATTACAAGTTCAACTGGGCACTCATCTTTTCCGGCGAATACGGCAGGTGGTTCATCGACGGCCTGTCCGTGACCCTGCAGCTATCAGGGCTGTCCATCATCCTGGCTCTGCTCATGGGCACGCTCCTGACCGTGATGCGCCTTTCCAGGGTCAAGCCGCTGGTCTGGTTCTCGGTGGGCTACATCGAGTTTTTCCGCAACACGCCCTTGGTGGTCCAGATATTCTTCTGGTACTTCGGCTCGGACCCCATGCTGCCCGGTTTCTTCAAGGAATGGCTCTACAGGCAGAACATCGAGTTCGCCACCGGCGTCATCGCCCTGAGCACCTACACCGCGGCCTTCATCGCCGAAGAGCTGCGCTCGGGCATCCTGTCGATCCCCAAGACCCAGCTCGAGGCCTCGCGGGCCACCGGCCTGAGCTTCATGCAGGCCATGGGTCACGTCATACTGCCCCAGGCCTTCCGGATCATCATCCCACCGCTCATCAGCCAGTTCCTGAACCTCATCAAGAACTCCTCCCTGGCCATGACCATCGGCGTCATGGAGCTGACCTACATGGCGCGGCAGGTGGAGGCCCACACCTTTCACGGCTTCGAGGCCTTCACCGTCTCGACGCTCATGTACCTGTCCCTGTCGCTTCTGGTCTCCCTGGCCATCAACCAGTACAACAAACGCTGCCTGCGCGTGAGCAGCCGCTAGGAGGGGGGCATGGACGCATTCGTGACCTGGTTCGTCGGCCTCTTCTCCAACTGGGGAGTGGTCTGGAAAAATTTCGACTACCTGCTCTTCGGGGCCTACCCGCAGGGGCCCCTGGGCGGTTTGGCCATGAGCATCATCATGGCCGTCATCGGCATCTTCGGCGCCTTCTGGATCGGTCTGGCCGTCGGACTCATGCGCCTCTCCAAGAAGCCGTGGCTGACCTGGCCGGCCTTGTTCTACATCGAGGTCATCCGCGGCACGCCGCTTCTGATGGTCATCTTCTGGTTCTATTTTTTCGCGCCCATCCTGATGGGTCACGCCGTGCCCGAGACCGAGAGCGCCATCGCGGCCTTCATCGTCTTCACGGGGGCCTACGTGGCCGAGATCGTCCGCGCCGGCGTCCTGGCCATCCCCAAGGGCCAGACCGAGGCCGCCCGCGGCTCGGGCCTGTCGCACACCCAGACCATGATCCACGTCATCCTGCCCCAGGCCTTGCGAAACATGATCCCGTCCTTCGTCAACCAGTTCGTGTCCCTGACCAAGGACACGTCCCTGGCCATGATCATCAACGTCAACGAGCTGACTCTCTCGGCGCGGCACATCTACACCCGGACCATGAAGGCGCCCATGGAGATCTTCCTGGCCATCGCGCTCCTTTACTTCGTCATCTGCTGGGTGCTGACCGCCTTCAGCCGCAAACTCGAGCGGAGCATGTCCCGCTATCAGGCCAGAACAAATGGAAAATAAGCTCACCCGCCTCGACATCTCCTACGCCCCGGAGAGGGACGACCTCGTCACCGCCCTGCTGTACATGCACACGCCCTGGGGCTGGCAGGACGAAGGCCTGAAGGACAGTCTGCGCCGGCTGACCGTGCACTTCGACCGCCCGGAACAGTCGGCCGAGACCGAGGCGGCCCTGCTGGACGCCTGCCCGGACGTCACCCTGGAAACCACGTCCGTGGACAACGCCGACTGGAACAGCGCCTGGAAGAAGTATTTCACGCCCATCCCCGTCGGCACGCGCTTCGTGGTCGTGCCGTCCTGGCTCAAGGACGAGCCGCAGAGCGCACAGCCCATCGTCATCGAGCCCAAGATGGCCTTCGGCACGGGCCACCACCAGACCACGGCCCTGTGCCTGGGCGCCCTGGACACGCTGACGTCCGAGGGAGTCATCGCCGCCGGGCAGTCCTTCCTGGACCTGGGCACGGGCTCGGGCATCCTCGGCATCACCGCCGCGAAGCTCGGCCTCGCGGGCCTGGGCCTGGACATCGACCCCGTGGCCGTGGACAACGCCCGGGAGAACGCAGCCCTGAACGCCGTCGAAGACCGACTCGAACTCGGCGTCGGAAGCATCGATTCCATCGCCGCCGGCCGACGCTTCGACTGCATCCTGGCCAACATTCTGGCCAACCCGCTCATCGACATGGCCGAGGACATCGTCGGCCGCCTGGCCGCGCCTGGCGTGCTCGTCCTCTCGGGCATCCTGCGCGAGCAGGCCGACCGCGTGGCCGAGGCCTACATGGGCCAGGGACTGCCGGCCCCCGAGATTTCGTTCTCGGGCGAATGGGCGCTGCTCGTCTTCCGGACATGAAACGCCGGGGCCTGCTGCTGGCCTACTACGACGCCATGGCCGAAGCCCTCGGCCCCAGCCGCTGGTGGCCGGGAGACACCCCCTTCGAGATCGCCCTGGGCGCCATCCTGACCCAGAACACGGCCTGGTCCAACGTGGAGAAGGCCATCGCCAACATCCGCGCAGCCGGCCTCCTGGGCGCCCGCGCGCTGCGTGACCTGCCCGTTGCGGAACTCGAAGAGCTGATCAGGCCGGCCGGGTTCTTCCGCATCAAGGCCGCCAGGCTGCGCAACTTTCTCGATTTTCTGGAAGACGCCTGCGACCTGAACCTGGAGCGACTGCGGGACGCCGACACCCTGGCCCTGCGCGGATCGCTCCTGCGGGTCTCGGGCATCGGGCCGGAGACCGCCGACTCCATCCTCCTTTACGCCCTGGGGCACCCGACCTTCGTGGTCGACGCCTACACCCGCCGCATCCTCCACCGCCACATGATCGTTCCCGAGGACGTCGGCTACGACGAGCTGCGGGACGTCTTCATGGACGCGCTGCTCCCGGACACGGCCCTCTTCAACGAGTTCCACGCCCTCATCGTGCGCACGGGCAAGACCTGGTGCGCCAAGAAGGAGGGAAAATGCCGGACCTGCCCCCTGTCCCGCTTTCTGGAGCCCCAAGCCCCTTGACCTGGGGTGGAAAAAGCATCATCGCAAACCGATGAAACGGCCGTCACCACTCCCTGTGCTGCGCGTTTGCGCCGTCGCGCTCCTGGTTCTGTGCGCGCTCCTTGCGCTCTCGGCGCCCGCCTTCGCATCCCTTGAGGACGAGGTGTCGGCCAAGAGCAAGCAGCTCGCCGAACGCAAGAAGGCCATCGAAAGCCTGACGGCCAAGGAACGCAGCCTGCACAAGGACCTGGCCAAGCTCGAGGACTCCTTCAAGGAGGCGGCCGCGAACCTCGACAAACTCCAGAAGGAGCTCGCCGTCCTCAAGAAGGAGCAGGACGAGGGCGCGAAACGCCTGACGGCCCTACTGGCCGAGCGGGAGAAGACATCGCAGCGGCTCGCCGAAATGATGCAGACGCTGTGGCCCATCTATCTCAAAGCCCGGGAAGAGGGCTTCGCGTCACCCGAAGAGTGGGCCGAGTCCAACCGCCGCGGCGAATGGCTGACGGCCCTGTATCGTCAGGCCCAGGCGCTGCGGGAGGAGATCGAGCGCCAGAGCCAGACCGTGGCCGACGAGCAGTCCGCCCTCGACCAGAAAGCGGCCGGAGTCGCGGCGCAGGTCGAGAAGATCAAGGCCTCGCGGGCCGAGCTCGACAAGCGCAAAACGCGCTTCGAGAGCCAGCTGGCAGAGGTGAGGACGCAGAAGAAGCAGGGCGAGAAGGAGATCCAGGGCCTCATGGGCTCCATCGCCAACCTTCGCCACCAGATCAGCCTGCAGTCCGAAAAGAAGATCTCCAAGCTCCAGGGCAAGCTGGAGTGGCCGGCCAAGGGAAAACGCGTGGTGTCCTTCAACCCCGACGGCAACCCCGCCAGCAACGGCATCGGCCTGGCCGTCCCGGCGGGCACGCCCGTGCGCAGCGTGTCTTGGGGCAAGGTCGTGCACAACGACCAG
The DNA here is from genome assembly GCF_055385525.1 of Desulfomicrobium aestuarii. NCBI lineage: Bacteria > Pseudomonadati > Thermodesulfobacteriota > Desulfovibrionia > Desulfovibrionales > Desulfomicrobiaceae > Desulfomicrobium > Desulfomicrobium aestuarii. The sequence goes on along the minus strand of NZ_AP042427.1, from coordinate 3,636,403 downwards.
CTGCGCGGCTTCGGCCAGGTGGTCATCGTCTTCCACGGCGAGGACTACTACTCCCTCTACGCCTTCCTGTCGGACGCCCCCCTGCCGGTCGGTCGGGAGGTGGAGAAGGGGCAGCAGATCGGGGTCTGCGGCTTCTATCCGGCCGCCAAGGGTGACGGCCTGTATTTCGAATTGCGTTTTAAACAGAAAGTCATTAATCCGTTGAAATGGTTACAATCGGGGTAAACCCGCTGTCAGGCCCGCCGGCCCGCACGACAACCGTTGACGCCCCGTGAACAGAACATTTTCCCGTCAATCCCTCAGGGAGGACATCATGCGCCTTAGCCATCTCCTTGGCACGATGGTTCTTCTGGCCGCCCTCTGCGGCACCGTCTCATCCAGCCAGGCCCGCGACACGGACCACTACCAGGCCCTGAAGCAGTTCAGCCAGGTTCTCGACCTGATCGAGAAGAACTACGTCCAGGAGGTCAACCGCACGGACCTCATCCACGGCGCCATCGAAGGCATGCTCAACTCCATCGACCCCCACTCCACCTTCATCGACCTCGACAAGTTCAAAATGATGCAGGAGGAGTTTCAGGGCGAGTTCGGCGGTATCGGCATCCAGATCGGCGTGCGCGACAAGCGCCTGACCGTCATCGCGCCCATCGAGGACACTCCCGCGGACAAGGCCGGCCTGCGTGCCGGGGACATCATCATCGAGATCGACGGGGTTTCGGCCCTGGACATCTCCCTGGAGGAGGCCGTGTCCAAGATCCGCGGGCCCAAGGGCAAGGCCGTGGAGCTGACCATCCTGCACAAGGACTCACAGGCCCCCGAAAAGGTCACCATCGTGCGCGGCACCATCCCGCTCATCAGCGTCAAGACGAGGGAGCTGGAGCCCGGCTATCTGCACGTCCGGCTGACGGATTTCAAGGCCAACACCACCGAGGACCTGCATCGCAAGCTCGGCGAATACACCGCAAGCAAGGAACTCAAGGGCATCGTGCTCGACCTGCGCAACAACCCCGGCGGCCTTCTGAACCAGGCCATCTCCGTGACGGACACCTTCCTGCGCGACGGTCTCATCGTCTACACCCAGGGCCGCGATCCCAAGAGCCGCAAGGACGAGACGGCCACGAAGCAGTCCACCGACGTCAACTGCCCCGTGGTGGTGCTGATCAACTCCGGTTCGGCCTCGGCCTCGGAGATCGTGGCCGGCGCCCTGCAGGACCGCAAGCGGGCCATCCTGATCGGAGAGAAAACCTTCGGAAAGGGATCCGTGCAGACCATCATGCCCCTGTCCGACGGTTCGGCGGTCAAGTTGACCATCGCCCTCTACTACACACCGAACGGGCGCTCCATCCAGGCCGAAGGGATCGATCCCGACCTGGAACTGCCCTTTGTGGCCGCGGCGGAAAATGCCGAGGAAGGCGCCGATTTCAGGGAGTCCAACCTGGCCAAGCACCTGGACAACCCCAACGGCGACAGCCAGCCGGGGGCCGTGGAGACCGACGTGAAGGATGCCCTGGCCAAGGACAACCAACTGCGAGTGGGCCTGAGCATGGTAAAATCCCTGCCGCGGTTCATGCAGCTCACCAACTGATCATACCGATCGCCATGACGAGACGTCGGGGCGGCACTGGCCGCCCCGACGTTTTTCCGAAGACCAATGCCCCCGAAAAAAAGAAAAGGGAAAAAAGCTCCGGCCGGCTTCCCGAAACTCTCCCTGTTCAGAGCCCTCCTCTGGCCATGCATCATCCTGGTGACCGGCCTGAGCCTGTTTCTCGCGCTGCGCCTGCCCCTGCGCGCCCCCGAATCCACGAGCCCCGGACCGCAGGCGTCTCCAATGGAACGGCCCGCTCCTGTCCAGCCTCCGGTGGAACCGGCGGTCCCGACCACGCCGGCCGCACCTGCACCTTCGCAGGAGCGCGGCGCCCCCAAGCCTTCCGAACAGGCCACAACCCAGGCCTACGAAGCCCAGACGGACGATTTCGACACCAGGGTCCGCAACGTCGACCTGGCCATCCTGCTGGCGCTGGAATCGGCGGGCGGCCGGGACATCGTCATGCGCCACAAGGCCGTGGAAGCGCGCGTGCACAACGGGCAGGAATTCTTCTACCAAAACCTGACCGTTTCACTGGGCCAGGATGTCTTCGATTTCCTGGCCCGCCTCAAGCAGAACATCTCCCAGCTGGAGCCCCAGGCCTCGCTGGCCACGGTCGACGGCAACCCGCGGGACCTCGAGATCTCCATTCTCGGCGAACCCACGCACCACCTCTTCCTGCCCCTCACGCTCCCGCCCGAAGCGCCGGAACCGGACGAACCCGTCGCCGCGGCCCCGAAGCTGGTCATCGTCATCGACGACCTCGGCGAGAGCATGGCCGCGGCCAAGCGCCTGGCCGAACTGCCCTTCAAGGTCACCTTCTCGGTCCTGCCCCACAACACCAAGGCCAGGCAGGTGGCCGGCCTGGCCAGGCAAGAGGGCCTCGAACTTCTTCTGCACCTGCCGAGCGAACCCGACGGCTACCCCAAGACCGCCGACTCCGGTCCCGGCACGCTGCGCACGAACATGTCCGAAGCGGCGCTGGAACGGACCCTTGTCGACAATCTCTCGCGCCTGCCGGAAGTCGACGGGGTCAACAACCACATGGGTTCGAAACTGACCCGCGACGCAAAAGCCATGACCGTTGTTCTGGCGCATCTCAAAGGACGCGGGAAGTTCTTTCTGGACAGCCTGACCACCCCGAAAAGCAGCGTGCGCGAGGTGAGCAGAAAACTCGGCATGCGGTACTACAGGCGCCACATCTTCCTCGACAATTCAGCGACGGAGCATGCCATCCTCCTGCAACTGCGCAAAGCGGAATCCCTGGCCAAGCGCACCGGAGTGGCCGTGGCCATAGGACATCCCTATCCCGCCACCCTGTCCGCACTGGAAACATGGGCACGGACCCGCGACAAGGGCGTAACCATCTGCGCCATCAAAGACATTTGACAAAGAAAGGCTTTTTCTCCAATGGAAGTAAGATATTCGTAAAGTCATATTGACGTACCCGCAGGAGTGACGCCATGGAATCGCAGACCGCTTCTTCGTGCATTCAAGTCCTTCTTGAGATAGCGCGCGGGACTTCGCATCGGGCCAGCATCCAGAAAACGTTGAGCGACATCTGCGGAAGCGTGGAACGCTACTTTACCCCCCGCCATCTCGCCGCCCTGCTGGTGGAACCTGAAACAGGCGACCTGACCTTCAGCCACGTGTCCGGCGACAAGGCCGAACTCCTCGGCGGCAAGAAGCTTCGCAAGGGAAAGGGCGTCGCCGGATGGGTCGCCAACTGCGGCGAACCGCTCCTCGTCGAGGACGCCGACAGCGACTCCCGCTTCCCCGCACTGTTCCTGACGGCCAAAACCAAGGGCTGCAAAAGCCTCATGGCCGTTCCCCTCAAAAGCGGCGACACGGTCTACGGCGTCCTCGAAATGATCGACACCCGCAGCGGCGCCCCCTTCACCCCGAAACACCTGCAGGATTTTTCGGCCATGGCCGAAATAACCTCCCTGGCGCTGGAGAAGGCGTACTACTTCCAGGCCATGAAGCGCATGGCCGAGACGGACCTCCTGACGGGCCTGGCCAACAAAAGGACCTTCGACCGCCACATGGAGCGCGAGATCGAGGTCTGCAAGCGCTACGGCATTCCCACCAGCGTCGTGCTGCTGAAAATCGAAAACCTGCGCAAGCTCAACGAGGACCACGGCACGATCACCATCGACCGGGTCCTGCAGCTGATGTCCACGGTCCTCAAGGACGAAATCCGCAAGGTCGACGTAGCCTGCCGCATCAGGTCCGACACCTTCGCCGTGATCATGCCCAATACGCTCAAGATGCCGGCGATCGATGTCGGACATCGCCTGAGCGCCAAAATCTCCCAACAGTCCGCCGCGCGCCAGATGCCCTACTTTTCCCTGGCCCAGGAAACCCTCTCGGCGGTGCAGGACGATGTGGCGCCGGTGCTCGGCATCTGCGATTCCTGCCGGAACGAGCCGCAGGGCTTCCGCAAGTTCCGCGACGTCGGCTCCAACCTCTTCCAGATGTTCAGCGAGGAAAAGCAGGCCACCGAACGCCGCCAGTACTACCGCAAGGACGTCCAGCTGGCCGGGAGCTTCACCAACACCGAGACCGGCGAGGCCGGAGATTTTCTCGTGGAGAACGTCTCCCTCAACGGCCTGGGCTTCACGACGCTTCTGGGGCACCGCCTTAACAGGAACGAACTCCTGAACGTCACCTTCCGCCTCGACGACTCGCGACGCTCGGAGATAAGCCGCGTGGTTCGCGTACGCTATATGAGCGACCGCTACGTCGGATGCCAGTTCACGGACCAGAAGAGCTACGACACCGATCTGGGCTTCTACCTCATGCGCTGACTTCCCCTCTCGGGGAGAAAAAAACGGCGGCCGGACATGCGCATGTCCGGCCGCTTTCTTTTAGGGCCCTCCTTGACAGGGCGGAGCCGATTATTAAAGATTCCTCTATTAATTAAATAGGAGGCATCTATGTTCAATATCCAACCGACTGCCAAAGAGCAGTTGGACGAGCACTTCAAAGGCAAGGACAAGGAACCCATCCGCATATACCTGGCGTCCGGATGCGGCGGCCCAAGGCTGGGCCTGGCCCTGGACGAGCACAAGAACGGCGATCAGGTCTTCGAGATCGACGGGTACTCTTTCCTGATGGAAGAGGCGCTGTTCGAGCAGGCCAAACCGGTGACGGTCCTCTTTGACCAGAATACGGGATTTTCCGTGGAATCGAGCATGGTCTTCCCCGAAGGCGGGGGCTGCTCGTCGTGCGGCTGCGGCGGAAGCTGCGGCTAGGCTGCATCGGATTCGAACTCGGAAAGGGCTGCTTCGGCGGCCCTTTCCGCTTTCAAGGCCGAGGCATTTCCGCTAGGTCGGACGCATGCGCATCACTTCCCGCATCCATATCGAGGACGAGGACATCCGCTTCGAGTGCATCCGCGCCGGCGGCCCCGGGGGCCAGAACGTGAACAAGGTGGCCACGGCCGTGCGCCTGCGGGTGCGGCTGGACGCCATCATCGGGCTGGACGAGGACGGGCTGGCGCGCCTGGCCGCCCTGGCCGGCAGGCGCCTGACGGCAGACGGCGAACTGGTTTTGCGGGCCGAGTCCCACCGCACCCAGGAGGGCAACCGCAAGGCGGCCTTGGAGCGTCTGGCCCTGCTGGTGGCCCAGGCAGCCGTCCGGCCCAAGGCGCGCAAGGCCACCAAGCCTTCGCGCGCCTCTAAAGAACGGCGCCTTGCGTCCAAGGCGCGGCATTCGCGCCTCAAGGCCCAGCGCCGCGGCTCCGAAGACTAGCATCCCTCCCCCGCATCTCCGGGCTCACGCCTGCACCGCAGATTCTCCGCCCCAAGCCTGGCCTGGACATAGAGCCCCAGGGCCCGCACGGCGCGGTCCGCATCCCGGAACACGGGCATGCCCCGCTCGCGCAGCATGGCCGCGAAGGGGTTGTACATCTCTCCCCCGTCGACCACGGCCACCATGGGCTTGGAGCTCTGCCGCGCGATGTCGCCGATGCGCTCGGCGATGTTCTGGCTCAGGTCCATGGCCAGAGACGACATGGACGGCGTGAGGGGGATCATGCCGATGACAGCCAGGTCCACGCCCGGGTCCGCGGCCAGGGCTTCCACGACTTCGACGAAGAGGGCGTCCGTGGCGGCCGGATTGATGTCCAGCGGGTTCTTGACCTCCACCAGCGCGCCCAGACCGCAGGCCGCCAGGGCCCGGCCCAGGCGCTCCCTGGTGGACGGCGCGAAGGCGGCCATGCGCAGTTCGAAGTCGTCGGCGCTGATGTTGTCGGCCATGCCCACGGCCTCGTACCCGGCCGTGGACACCGCCGCCAGACGGTTGCCGCCGATGGCCTTGCCGTGCAGCCCCTTGGCCAGCATGCACAGCTCCGTAAACTGATTGAAGGAGCGGACCACGATGGCCCCGGCCTGGGTCAGGCAGGACTCGCAGACCGTGTAGTCCCCGGCCAGGGACGCCGTGTGGCTGGAGGTCGCGGTCTTGCCCTCGGGCGTGCGGCCGGCCTTGTAGAAGACGATCTCCTTCCCGGCCAGCACGGCCTGGCGCACGGCGCGGGTGAAGTGCACGCCGTCGAGGTCGTTGAACCCCTCGCAATAGACGCCGACCACATCCATGTCCGGGTGGTCCTTGAAATAGGCCATGAGGTCGCCCAGGGTCAGATCGTTCTGGTTGCCGATGGAGATGAGGTAGGCCGGGTCCAGCTCGGGGGCGCGGCTCATGCGCGTGGCCATGAACGCCCCGGACTGGCTGATGAAGGCCGAGTTGCGATGGTAGTGCCCGCGCGCCTTGGGCAGCTTCTCTTCGGGGATGAACCAGGTGTCGTAGCGTCCGGGATGGGAGATGACGCCCATGGAATTACCGCCAAGGAAGACCGGCCCGTCGCCGCTGCGGTGCCCCTCGTCGATGCGCTCCATGATGCGCCGGGCCAGCTCACGACTGTCCGGCGTCTCGCCCAGGCCGCCGGGGATGAGCAGGACGGACGCGGCCTTGCCCGTCTCCATGACCTCCTCGATGAGCTGCGGGACGCCCTCGGCCGCCACGGCCACGACGAAGAGGTCCACGGGCTCCGTCAGGGCCGCCAGGCTCGGCACGCAGGATACCCCGTCCACCTCGGAGGCCGAAGGGTGGATCACGGTGACGTTCTCGGCCGGAAAGCCGTGGGCCAGGACGTTCTGCAGGATGACCCGCCCGAAGTTCCGGCGCGAGGTGGACACGCCGATGATACCGATGCGCGCGGGATGGAGCAGGGCGTTGATGCGCTCCACGGGCCGCGGCGCCTTGAAGGACGATGGGCGCTCGGAAAAGCGGCACATGCCGTCCAGGGGCACCATCATGAAGTCCTGGAAGGCGAAGGGGTTGATCTCCAGTTCCTCGATGACGAAGGGAGCGTCTGCCCTGGTCGGCGAGAAGAAATTTCCGACCTGGATGAAGGCGGAGAAGCATTCGATGAGCTGCTCGTCGGCCACCACGCGTTTCTGCCCGCGCGCCTTCCCGGTCAGGACCCTGTAGGACACGGTCCTGCGGAAGAGCTCGAAAAAGGACTCGCCGTCGTTGAGTTCCGTGGAGGCCGAGATGATGCTGCGGTTCTTGCGGAAGTTCTCGGCCAGGAGTTCCGTGTTGGTCCCGCCCACGCCCGCCGTGAGAACCATCCCGAACTCGCGGGTGGCGCGAAGGCCCACGAGGAGCTCGTTGCCGAAGGAGCCGGAGTCCGGCGGCAGGAACTGGACCATGAGCACGCCGCGGATGTCCTGGGAGATGGCCGAAACCAGGGCGTCCCCGGCCAGGCCGGCGTACCGCTCCGGCGCGTGGTCGGGCCGGCGCTCGATGCGGTCGGCGTAACTCTCGGCCACCTCGTACATCATCCGCCGCCAGGTGGAACGAATCCTGTCGGGCTGCTTCGGCACGACCCGCACCCCGCCCACGTCGCTCTTGTGCACGATGAAGGGGGACACGATCTTGAGCACGACCTTGTCCCCGGGCAGGGACAGCAGCTCCTCGTCCGGGGGGCGCGTGCCGGCGCGCAGGAGGATGTTGCGGGGCGGAGTCTCGGAGCCCAGGTTCCGCAGCAGGTCGTAGACCTCGTGCTCGAACAGGAAGCGCCGGTTTTCCCCGGAGGCGCCCTGGAACAGTCTGGTCATGGCCGGAAAGTCGATATGTGTCGCAACCTTGAGAGCGGGCATGTCGCCTCCTCGTTATGGACGTCCTTGTCGGCCTCCGGAACCTCCGGGGCGATATGCACATGTACAGGGGACGGAAACCGTATGCAAACCGGGGCAGGCCCCGACATGCGTTTGATGTATGGACATTTCCCCGAAACGATGCAAGCTGGGGAACATGAACACGAACCTGAGGCGCTTCGCCTACTCCATCCCCTGGAACCTGTTCCTGCTGACCGCCGGCAGCTTCTTCTTCGCCCTCGGCGTCAAATCCCTGGCCGTGCCCCATGGCTTCCTGACCGGAGGCGTCTCGGGCATCGCGCTGCTCATCTTCTATTTCACCAAGACCCTGAGCCCTGGGCTCTGGCTCCTCGTCCTGAACATCCCCATCGCCGTGTTCGGCTGGATCATGGTCAGCCGACGTTTCCTGCTCTACACCGTCTACGGGATGCTGGCCATCACGGCCTGGATGGAACTCCTCACCATCACCTTTCCGGTGCACGACCGGCTCCTGGCGGCCATCGCCGCCGGCATCCTGGCCGGCACGGGTGTCGGCATCAGCCTGCGTTCCCTGGGGTCATCCGGGGGCCTGGACATCATCGGCATCATCCTGCACCAGCGCTTCGGCTTCCGCATCGGGCAGATCAGCTTCCTCTTCAACGCCACCCTCTTCACGGCCAGCTTCGCCCTCATGGACCCGGACCTGGTCCTGTATTCCCTGGTCCTCGTCTTCGTCACCGGGCAGGTCACGGACTACGTCCTGAGCATGTTCAACCAGCGCAAGCTCGTTTTCATCGTGTCCGAACATGCCGGGGCCATCGCCGACGCCATCATGAAGGAGGCGCAGAGGGGGGTCACGCTGCTGGAGGGACGTGGCGGCTACACGGGCCTGCCGAAACAGGTCGTCATGACGGTGGTCAACAACGTGCAGCAGAAAAAACTCGAAGAACTGATCTTCACGCTGGACCCCGAAGCCTTCGTCATTTTCGAGAACACGTTCAATGTCATCGGCAAAGGCTTTTCGCGGCGCAAGGTATACTGAGACCGCGAAACCCGCCGAACAACACCCCGAACAAGGATGCGAAGCATGAAGCGCCTCCTCGGCCTCTGGCTGCTGTCCGCGTGTGCGGCCTTTGCGGTTCTTACCGGCTGCGCCGGCAAGCAGCCGCCCACGGCTCCGGAACCCCCGCCCCCGGTCCGGACGGAAATCCCGGAGTTGCCCGAGACGCTGCCGGATGTGCTGCTGCACGTCCCCCAGCGCGTCGAGCAGGCTGTGCCCCTGTCGGATTCCCCTCTGCTGGGGCTTGCGGAACAGGTCATCCTGCACGAGCGGGCTCTGGAGCGCTTTTTTGCACCGTGGGACCTGGCCCGGACATCCATCCCGGCCAAGGAGGCCTTCTGGGGCACGGCGGCCTACGGCACCAAGCAGGGTTATGCCGAAAACCTCCAGCCCTACCCCAGGGAGCGCTGGGACAAGACAGTCGCCCTGCAGGACATGGCCTTCTATCCGTCCATGGCACTCCCCGCCATCGCCACGCGCAACACCGCCCTGCGCGTCCTGCCCTCGCTCCGCCCGTTCTTCCTGAACCCCGACCTGCCGGGGGAGGGCTTCCCCTTCGACTATTTCCAGAACAGCGCCCTGTGGCTTGGCACGCCCGTCTTCATCTCCCACGTTTCCCGGGACCGGGCCTGGGTGTATGTGGAGACGGCCTTCACATCCGGCTGGGTGCGCCAGGAGGATGTGGCCCTGGCCGACGAGCCTTTCCGCAAGGAGTACCGCACGCGCGTCATGGCCGCCGTGCGCGAGGACGAGACGCCGCTCGTCGGGGCGGGGAAATATCTTGGGCAGGCGCACATCGGAGCCATTTTCCCCCTGCATTCCCATATGGGGCAGGACCTCGTCGTCAGGGTCCCCCTGCGCGACGCCGACGGCAGGGCGCGGACCGGGCTGGCCCAGCTCGGCCCGCAGCAGGCGGCCCCCATGCCCCTGCCACTGACCTCGCGGACGCTGGCCGGCCTGGCCGACGCCATGGCGGGCCAGCTTTACGGCTGGGGCGGGCTGTACGAGAACAGGGACTGCTCATCCACCCTGCGCGACCTTTTCCTGCCCTTCGGCGTCTGGCTGCCGCGCAATTCGTCGCAGCAGGCGAAGCAAGGCGAACGCCAGATCAGCTTCGAAGGCCTGAACGCCGAACAGAAGCTCTCGACAATCCGAAGCCAGGGCAGACCCTTCCTCACGCTCATCTCCATGCCGGGTCACATCGGACTCTACTTAGGCACCGACTCCAGGGGCGAACCGCTGCTGCTGCACAACATCTGGGGCGTGCGGACCGTTCTGCCGGACGGCGGGACCGGGCGGGCCGTCATCGGCAGGCTCGCCATCTCGACCCTCCGGCCGGGGGAGGACAGGCCGGACGTCAGGTGGGACGCCTTTCTGGACCGCATTCGCGGGGTGGCCATCCTCGGAGCCGGCGTGGCAACTGAGACACCTGCTCCTGCGGCACCCTAGGACCCGGTCCCCAATCCGACCCATGCGCGAACACGGGCCGATTGCGTACTTTTGGAACAAGCTGAGAGGCCCGCAGGGGACGCGTACATGGCGCACCCCGCCCGTTTTGTGAAAAAAAGAACTTTATGGCTCCCCATTTTGCAGAAGAGCCGTCTGGAGTTAGTGACGAGGAATCATATCGAGAAACCATCAGCGGGGCCGGCTTTTTCGGGCTTCGCGCTTTAGCACCGGGAGATGGCCATGACGGCAACCAAATCAGTGTTCAGTGTCTGCGGCATGTGCACCGTGCGCTGCCCCATCCAGGCGGACGTGCGGGACGGAAAGGCCGTGCGCATCCAGGGCAACGAATTTTCCCCCCTCAAAGGGGGACTGTGCGCCCGCGGCGCGGCGGGCATCGCCCTTGAGCAGGATCCGGAAAAACCCCAGACGCCGCTGATCCGCGTGGGCGAACGCGGTGAAGGCAAGTGGAAGGCCGTGTCCTGGGACGAAGCCCTGGACTACGTGGCCGACAAGCTCAAGGACGTCATGGCCGAACACGGCCCGCGTTCCGTGCTCTGGTCCGACCGCGGCGGCCCCTTCCCCGACCTGCACCAGGCATTCATGCGCGGCCTCGGGTCCCCCAACTACTGCAACCACGACGCGTCCTGCGCCCGCAACGTGCAGCACGGCGCCCAGTCCGTCATCGGCGTGGGCCGCAAGATGGTCGCCTACGACCTGCGCAACGCCAAGCACATCATCCTCCAGACCCGCAACATCATGGAGGCCATCAACGTCGCCGAGGTCAACGCGACCCTGGACGGCATGGCCGGCGGGGCCAAGCTGACCGTCATCGACATCCGCGGCACGGTCAGCGCGAGCAAGGCCGACAACTTCTTCCTGATCCGCCCCGGCACGGACTACGCCTTCAACCTGGGCGTCATCCACGCCCTGATCTACGACGACCTCTACAACAAGGAATACGTCGAGCAGTTCGTGGAAGGCTTCGACCGCCTCAAGGAATTCGTCAAACCCTACACCCCCGAGTGGGCCGCCGCCGAGACCGGCGCCACGGCCGAGGGCATCCGCGACCTGGCCCGCCAGCTTTCGGCGGCAGCGCCCAGCGTCATCTGGCACCCCGGCTGGATGGTCGCCCGCTACAACGACTCCTTCCAGGTCTGCCGCACGGCCTACATCATCAACGCCCTGCTCGGCGCCTTCGCCGCCAAGGGCGGGCTGCCCTTCGTCAACACGGCCAAGGAAGTGGGCCGCAAGGGCCTCAAGAAGCTCGTGGACCTCTTCCCCAAACCCGAAGAGAAGCGCGCCGACGGCGTGGGCTGGAAGTACCCGCAGTTCGACGCCGGCCCGGGCCTCGTGAACCTGGCCTACGACGCCATCGTCACGGGCGAACCGTACCCCATCCGGGCCTACCTCTGCTTCCGCCACGACCCCCTCATGGCCATGCCGGACCCCGAGGCCGTAAAGAAGAAATGGGAGAAGCTCGACCTGCTGGTCAGCATCACCTTCTCCTGGTCCGACACGGCTTGGCACTCCGACGTGGTTCTGCCCCTGTCCACCTACCTGGCACGTGAGAGCATCATCGCCGGCAAGGCGGGCCTCAAGCCGCAGTTCTTCGTGCGCAAGCGCGTCCAGGAGCCCACCTTCGACTCCAAGGCCGAATGGGAGATCCTCTGCGGACTGGCCAAGCGCCTGGGCATCGAAGGCCTGTCCTTCGACAGCATCGAGGACATCTGGAACTACCAGCTCCAGGAGACGGGCGTGACCATCGAGGACTTCGACGCCAAGGGCTTCGTGGAACTGGCCGACAAGCCCCTCTACCGCCCCATGTCCGAGATCACGCTGCCGACGCCCTCGGGCAAGATCGAGATGGTCAGCGGCAAGTGGGCCAAGGCCGGACACGAGACCCTTCCTCCGTACGTTTCGCCGGCGAGCCCGCCCGAGGGCATGTTCCGCATCGCCTTCGGCCGCGTCGGCGTCCACACCCAGGGGCACACCGTGAACAACCCCCTGCTGGCCGAACAGATGCCAGAGAACGTGGCCTGGATTCACCCCAGCCGCGCCGAGAAGCTGGGCATCGCCGACGGCGACCTGGTCGAGGTCTTCTCGGGCAAAGGCCAGACCGGCAGGCTCAAGGCCTTCGTGACCGAGTGCGTGCATCCCGAAGCCCTGTTCATGGTTCACGGGTTCGGCCACAAGCTGCCCGCTGAATCCAGGGCCATCGGCAAGGGCGCAGCCGACAACGAACTCATGCCCGGCGGCCTGGAATGCTGGGACAAGGGCGGCGGATGTCTGTCCATGCAGGAACACTTCGTCGGCGTGCGCAAAATCTAGGGGAGGCAACGATGAGCAACTACAGAATGAAATTGGACAAGTCGCGTTGCATCCACTGCAAAGCCTGCGAGGTGCACTGCAAGGTCAAGAACAACAATCCCGTCGGCATCAAGTACGCCGTGCACACTTCCGGGGCTCCGGAGTTCAAGAACGGCAAGATCGTCATGAAGCCGTCCTTCCGCAGCTGCTACCACTGTGAGGACCCGGCATGTGTCGAAGCCTGTCCGACCCAGGCCATGGTGCGCAGGGAATCCGACGGATTGGTCTACGTGATCAAGGAACTCTGCATCGGATGCGAATCGTGCATCTCCGCCTGCCCATGGAACATCCCCGTTCTGCATGAAGAAGAGAACGTCGTGGGAAAGTGCGACTACTGCATGGACAGGCTCGATGCAGGACTTGAGCCGGCTTGCGTGACGGCCTGCACGACACATGCCCTGTGTCTTGAACGGAAAAAATAATTCCGAACTCTGATTGTCGCATGATCGCCCCGGGATTGAGTCAGTCCCGGGGCGATTTTCTTTATTTTACCGATAATTACTCAACGCCTCTTATGCATATCAATTCCTATTCGCCAGACGTGATTTTATTTCCGCTCGTAAGTTGATATCGAAAAAAACTCATGATATGTTATGTAAAAATCCCTGTGCATCACTGCAATGGGGTTGAATTTGTTTTATGGAGAAGAGTATGAAACTCAGGACAAAATTCGTGCTCCCGCTTTTCTTGACGGTGGTCTGCCTCGGACTTGCCGGAGCGCTGCTCATCCGTGGCCAGCTGACCGATTTCCAGGGGCAACTCCTGCGCTCCATCGCCGAGGAGAAGTCGCGCGAGGTCAACACGGCCATCGAGACGCTCGCGGCCCAGGGCCTGGAGAAGGCCGCTCTGTTCTCCCGACGCACGGACGTCATCCAGGCCTTTGAACTCGCCCATCTCGGCAACCTCGAAAACGAAAGCGACCCCACCCTGCAACGCGCCAGGGAAGAGCTGCGCGCCCTGCTTTCCGACGATCTCTCGGGCTTCAAGGAAGTCTCGGGCAAGGCCATGCAGCTGCATTTCCACCTCCCGCCGGCGCGCAGCCTCGTGCGCCTGTGGCGCGAGAAGCAGACCAAGCGCAAGGGAGAGTGGGTGGACATCTCGGACGACCTCTCCAGCTTCCGGCAGACGGTCATGCAGGTCAACGCCGACGGCAAGCCCCTGCAGGGCATCGAGGTCGGCAGCGGCGGCTTCGCCATCCGGGGCATCGCACCAGTCAAGGACTCAAGCGGCAGGCAGCTCGGATCCGTGGAGACCCTCGAATCCTTCGAGTCCGTCATCGCCGGGGCGGCCTCCGGGGAAGGCCAGAGCATGGTGGTCTACATGAACGCCGAAAACCTTTCCGTGGCCACGGAACTGCAGAACCCGGACAAGAATCCCGTCGTGGGCGGAAAGTTCGTGCTCGTGACGCCGACCGAGGACAAGCGGGTCGAAGGCCTCGTCACCCCCGACTTCCTGCTCGCGGGGCAGAAAGGCACGGCGTACAAGCGCTTCGGCGACGTCGCCCTGGCGGCCTTCCCGGTCAACGACTACGCCGGCACGCAGGTCGGCGTGCTGGTCTATTCCTTCGACGCGTCGTCATGGACCACCGCCATCCGCGACGTGGCCTTCTACATCCTGGCCCTCATGGCCCTCATCCTCGTGGCCGCCGGACTGGTCAGCTCCCTCGTCCTGCAGCGCCTCATCGTCCGGCCCCTGGGCGACATGATGTCCCGCATCGTCGACATCACCGAAGACAGGGCCGACCTCACCGACCGCCTGACCGTGAAGTCTTCGGATGAAATCGGGGAGTTGTGCTCGTGGTTCAACAAGCTCCTGGACAAGATCCGCAACATCCTGGGCGAGGTCGCCCGCAACTCCGGACAGGTCGCCCGGGCCTCCGAAGGCCTGCTGCAGCTCGCGGGGAGCCTCAGGGAATATTCCGGCGTCATGACCCGCTCGGCTTCCGACGCCGCTTCGTCCACGGACGAGATGAGCGCCAACATGAACACGGTGGCGGCGGCCATGGAGGAGTACGCGGTCAACATCGGCACCGTGGCAACCAGCTCCGAACAGATGAGCGCCACCATCTCCGAAATCGCCGTGAACACGGGCAGGGCCAAGGACATGACCGTGCAGGCCGTAACGGCGGCGGAGAAGGCCACGGCCCAGGTCGGCGAGCTCGGCGCCGCGACGCGGGGCATCGGCAAGATCACCGAGTCCATCATGGCCATCTCGTCCCAGACCAACCTCCTGGCCCTCAACGCGACCATCGAGGCGGCCCGGGCCGGCGAGGCGGGGCGAGGCTTCGCCGTCGTGGCCAACGAGATCAAGGAACTCGCGCAGCAGACCGCCCGGGAGACCGAGGAAATCCGCAACAGCATCCAGGGCATCCAGCAGGCCACCAGCCAGACGGTGCGCGAGATCGAGCAGATCACGGAGGTCATCGGCGACGTGGACGCAGTCGTCGGCACCATCGCCGCCGCCGTGGAGGAGCAGTCCGTGACGACCAGGGACATCGCCGAAAACGTGGGGCAGGCGTCCGTGGGCGTGCAGCAGGTGAACGAGAACGTGGCCCACACCGACACGGCGGTCCGCGAGATCGCCAGCGACGTGGGCAGGGTGCGGGAGGTGGCCGGCGACGTCGCCTCCACGGCCGCGGCCGTGCACGACAACGCCCGAAGCCTGTCCGGGCTGGCCGAGGAGCTCGACGTCATGGTCGGCAAGTTCAAGATCTAGGGAACTCCCACCGAGCCTCCGGGCCGCCTTCGCGGGCGGCCCTTTTTTTTGCCTTGTCCTTGCCCCCCTCTTCCCTTAGTTTCCTCAAAAAACGGAACCTCATAACCATCGGAGCCCCTTGATGTCCGAAGCGCACGTGACCCTGACGCCCCTGGGCGGCCTGGGCGAAATAGGCATGAACTGCATGGCCCTGGAGACCGAGCAGAGCATGATCCTGATCGACTGCGGACTCATGTTCCCGGACGTCATCCTCTACGGCGTGGACGTGGTCATCCCGCGCATGGACTTCATCGTCAGCCGCCGCCACAAGCTGAAGGGGATCATCCTGACCCACGGCCACGAGGACCACATCGGCGCCCTGGCCTGGATCGCCCCCTACCTGCACGACACCCCGCTCTACGGTTCCGAGTTTACCCTGCGCCTGGCGCTGAAGCGCCTGCAGGAGCGCAACCTCGAGTCGCACGTCGCGCTGCGGCCGGTGAAGCCGCGGGAACGCCTGGAACTGGGCGAATTCGCCGTGACCTTCATCCCCGTCTGCCACAGCATCATCGAAGGGTACGGCCTGGGCATCGAGACCCCGGTCGGGCGCATCGTGCACACAGGCGACTTCAAGATCGACCGCAACCCCCTGGACGGCCACGCCACGGACCTCGAAGCCTTCGCCGACTTTTCCCGCGACGGCGTGACGCTCCTGCTCTCGGACTCGACCAACGTCGAGCGCGAAGGGTTCTCCCTGACGGAACGGGAGATCCAGGCCCGGCTGGACGAGGTCTTCACCGGCGCCAAGGGGCGCATCCTGGTGACCCTTTTCGCCACGCACATCCAGCGCATGCAGGAGATCTTCGATCTGGCCGCCAAGCACGGCCGCAAGGTCGCCTTCACGGGCCGCAGCCTGGTGGCCAACATCGAGGCGGCCAGGGAGCTCGGGCATCTGCGCTTCAATCGCGAGAACTCCTGCGAGATGGAGGAGTTGGCCTACCTCGACGACGACCGCATCGTCATCCTGCTGACCGGGTCCCAGGGGGAGCCCCTCTCGGCCCTGAGCCGCGTGGCCCGCAGCGAGCACCGCCAGATCAACATCCACAAGGGGGACACGGTCATCATGTCCTCGCGCTTCATCCCGGGCAACACCAGGGCCATCACGCGGGTCATCAACGACCTCTACCGCCAGGGGGCCACCGTCCTGTACGAAAAGGTGCAGGCCATCCACGCCTCGGGGCACGCCCACCAGGAAGAGCTGGGGATCATGCTCGAAACGGTCCGCCCCAAATTCTTCGTGCCGATCCACGGCGAGTACCGCCACCTCTTCAAGCACGCCGAACTGGCCGTGTCCCGCGGCGTGGCCCCCGAGCGGGCCATCATCCTCGAGAACGGCCAGCCCGTGACCCTCTTCCCCTCGGGCATCCGCATGGAGGAGGCCGTCAACGCCGAGTCCATCCTGGTCGACGGCAAGGGCGTGGGCGACGTGGGGCAGAGCGTGCTCAAGGAACGCCAGATCCTGGGCGGGGAGGGCCTTGTGGTCGTGCTGCTGGTCCAGGACGAGTTCGGAACCATCGTCTTCGGCCCGAGCATCCAGTCCAAGGGCTTCATCTTCGAGCAGCACTTCGCCCACATCCTCGAGGACGCCAAATGCATCATCCTCGACGTCATGGAAGGCAACCCGAACTGCGAGGCCTACAAGCTGGAGGAGCGCATCCGCTCCGCACTGCGCCGCTTCTTCCGCAAGGTCCTGGAGCGAGACCCCATCGTCATCCCCCTCGTGGCCAGGGTCTGATTTTTCCCCTTGCCTAATTCTGCAGCTTCGCGTACGGACTGCAGTTCTCAAACACTCCACACGCCCGCGCCTCTGGTTTGGCCCATCCGGCTCATGCGGGCGGAGGAAAAAAACCAAGGAGATCAACCATGCCTTACGTATCCATGAAACAGATGCTGGAGACCGGAGTTCACTTCGGCCACCAGACCCGCCGCTGGAACCCCAAGATGCGCCCCTTCATCTTCGGCGCTCGCAAGGGCATCCACATCATCGACCTGCAGCAGACCGTGAAGCTGTACCGCAAGGCCCACGACTTCATCGCCGAGACCGTGGCCCGCGGCGGCAAGATCATCTTCGTCGGCACCAAGCGGCAGGCCCAGGACGTGATCAAGGCCGAAGCCGAACGCTGCGGCATGTTCCACGTCACCAACCGCTGGCTGGGCGGCACCCTGACCAACTACCAGACCATCCGCACCAGCATCGGCCGGCTGAAGAAGCTTGAGGCCATGTTCGAGGACGGCTCCGTGAACCGCTTCCTGAAGAAGGAGATCGTCGGCATGGAGCGCGAGGTCGCCAAGCTGAACCTGACGCTCGGCGGCATCAAGGACATGGAGGAGCCCCCGGCGGCCGCCTTCATCATCGACCCGCACCGCGAAGAGATCGCGGTCAAGGAATGCCGCAAGCTCGGCATCCCGATCGTGGCCGTGGTTGACACCAACTGCGACCCCGACCTGATCGACTACATCATCCCCGGCAACGACGACGCCATCCGCGCCATCAAGCTGTTCGCCGCCGCCATGGCCGACGCCTGCATCGAAGGCCAGGCCAGCGCCAAGGACACCGTCCCCGCGCCCAAGGCAGCCAAGACCTCCGAGGTTGAAATCCCGGTCACCGAAGACATCGAATCCGCCGAAACGGACGAAGAGGTATATTAGTATGAGCATCACCGCAGCAATGGTTAAGGACCTGCGCGACCGCACCGGCGCGGGCATGATGGACTGCAAGAAGGCGCTGAGCGAGTGTGACGGCGACGAGGAAAAGGCCATCGCCTGGTTGCGCGAGAAGGGCCTGTCCAAGGCCGCCAAGAAGGCCGGACGCGCCACATCCGAAGGTCTGATCACGGTGGTCATCGCCGCCGACGGCAAGTCCGCCGCCATGAGCGAGCTCAAGTGCGAGACTGACTTCGTGGCCAAGAACGAGGAGTTCATCGCCTTCGCCGAAGGGCTCGCCAAGCTGGCCCTGGAAAAGAAGACGGACAACATCGAGGCCCTGCCCGCCGAGGCCACCGATCTCTCCGGCCTCATCGGCAAGATCGGCGAGAACATGCAGACCGGCCGCCTGGCCTACGTCGCACTGAACGGCGAAGGCGTCATCGGCTCCTACGTCCACTCCACCAAGAAGCTGGGCGTCCTGGTCGAACTGACCGGCGCAGCCACCCCTGAGCTGGCCAAGGACATCGCCATGCAGGTCGCGGCTGCCAACCCCCTGTGCGTCGGCCCGGACCAGATCCCGGCCGAAACCTTGGCCCAGGAGAAGGAAATCTACCTGAACCAGGCCAAGGAAGAAGGCAAGCCGGCCCAGATCGCCGAAAAGATCGTCGAAGGCCGCATCCGCAAGTACTACCAGGAAGTCTGCCTGCGCGAGCAGGTCTTCATCAAGGACGACAAGAAGACCATCAAGGATCTTCTCGGGAAGAACGCGGATATCGCCCGGTTTTACCGGTTCGCGATTGGCGCATGAAAAAAGGGCCGCAAGGCCCTTTTTTTTGGCCCTCCCGCCGCCCCCGGCCATGACGGCAGGCAGCGCCCGGCTCCTGTTGCGCCGGCCCTCCGAAATGGCTATAGACTTTTGTCGAGAAGGAGGCCGGGATGCCCGGCCTTCTTTTCGTTCACCTTTCAGCACGAGGTAAGGAACATATGGACAAGCTCCGATACGGCAGAGTCATGCTCAAACTGAGCGGAGAAGCCCTGGCCGGAGAACAGGGGTTCGGCATCGAGCCCGCTACCATCCAGTCCATCTGCAGCGAACTGGTCGAGGCTGCCTCCCTGGGCGTGCAGCTCAGCCTGGTCATCGGCGGCGGCAACATCTTCAGGGGAGTTTCCGTTTCCTCCAAGGGCATGGACCGCGCCTCGGCCGACTACATGGGCATGCTGGCCACGGTCATGAACGCCCTGGCCGTGCAGGACGCCCTGGAGAAGCTCGGCGTCACGACCCGCGTCATGACGGCCATCGACATGAAGGAAGTGGCCGAGCCCTACATCCGCCGCCGGGCCATCCGCCACCTGGAAAAGGGCCGCGTGGTCATCTGCGCCGCGGGCACGGGCATCCCCTATTTCACCACGGACACCGCCGCGGTCATCCGGGCCATGGAACTCAAGTGCGAGGCAATCCTCAAGGCCACGCGGGTCAACGGCGTGTACGACAAGGACCCCGAGAAGCACCCCGACGCGGTCATGTTCAACCGCCTGACCTACATCGACGTGCTGCAGCGCCGCCTGAAAGTCATGGACTCCGCGGCCATATCCCTGTGCATGGACAACAAACTCCCCATCGGCGTCTTCAATCTCTTCGTGCCCGGCAACATCCAGCGCGTGGTCAGGGGTGAGGAAGTCGGAACCATCGTTCAAGGAGAATGAGATGGAAAAGCATATCAAGGATTGCACGAGCAGGATGCAGAAGAGCATCGACAGTCTGGAGAAGGATTTTTCGCGGCTGCGCACCGGCCGCGCCTCCACGGCCCTGGTGGACAACATCAGGGTGGAGTACTACGGCACCCCGACCCCGCTCAACCAGGTCGCCTCGGTGTCCATCCCCGACAGCCGGACCATCTCCATCTCGCCGTGGGACCGAAACGCCTTCAGCAACATCGAGAAGGCCATCATGAAGTCGGACCTCGGGCTGACCCCCATCAACGACGGCCGCGCCATCCGCATCAACATCCCGCCCCTGACCGAGGAACGCCGCAAGGACCTGGTCAAGATGGCCAAGAAGTACACCGAGGAGGCCAAGGTGGCCATCCGCAACGTGCGCCGCGACGTCAACGAGGCCCTGAAGAAGATGCAGACCGCCAAGGAGATCAGCGAGGACGACCTGCACAAGGCCCAGGACGAGGTGCAGAAGGCCACGGACAGCTTCGTCAAGAAGGCCGACGCGGCCCTGGCCGAGAAAGAAAAGGAAATCATGGAGATCTAGAGCCAGTTCATGCCACCGCTCACCCATCTCGCCATCATCATGGACGGCAACGGCCGCTGGGCCAAGGCCCGCGGCCTGGAGCGCAGCGCCGGGCACAAGGCCGGCACCGAGACCGCCAGGGAGATCGTGCGGGAATGCCGCAAGCTCGGCATCCCCTACCTGACCCTCTACACCTTCTCCAAGGAGAACTGGTCGCGCCCCAAGCAGGAGGTCGGTTTCCTCTTCAACCTGCTGCGGGAGTTCCTGAGCGCGGAATTGCCGTCCCTGCTTGAACAGTCCATCCGCCTGAACGTTCTGGGCGAAATGGACGAGCTGCCCATGGCCACCAGACAGGTTCTGCGCCACGCCGTGGACAAGACCGCCGGCTGCACGGCCATGAACCTGAATCTGGCCCTCAACTATTCGGGCCGGCTTGAAATCCTGCGCGCCTGCCAGGCCTTGCTGCGCCGCGACGTCCGCCCCGAGGAACTGACCGAGGACATGTTCGCCGCGGAACTCTACACCAGCGGCATGCCCGACCCGGACCTCATCATCCGCACCAGCGGCGAGCTTCGCCTCAGCAACTACCTGCTCTTCCAGAGCGCATACAGCGAGCTGTACTTCACCGACGTGGCCTGGCCCGACTTCCATGCCGCCGAGCTCCAGGCCGCCCTGGCTGACTACGCTGCGCGGCAGCGCCGCTTCGGAGCGACCGGAGAGCAGACCGCATGACAAGCGCCCATCTGCAACGCGTGCTGACCTCGGTCATCTTGCTGCCCCTCCTGGGCTGGGCCATTATAAGCGGCGACCCAGTCCTGAGCCTGGCCATCGCGGCCGTGGCCTGCCTCGGCCTCCTGGAATTCTACGCCATGTTCTGGCCGCTGCGGGAAAAAATCGGCTGGAAGGCCGGCGGGACGCTCTTGGCCCTTGGCCTCGTCTGGGCGCCGCTGACCTGGTCCGGCACCGCCCTGGCATGCCTTGCGATGCTCGGCGTGGCCCTGGCGTTCCTGGTCCAGCATGACCGCGAACGCTTCCCCGACGCCTTGCGGGACAGCCAGATTCTGCTGGCCGGGCTGCTGTACCTTCCCTTCATCCTGCGGCTCTTCCGCACCGTTGCCGCACCGGAGATCGGCCTCGTGCTGCTGACGACCTTCGCCGCCGACACCGGGGCCTACTATGCGGGCAGCTATCTGGGGGGAGCCAAGATCTGGCCGTCTGTGAGCCCGAAAAAGACGTGGGCCGGGAGCGTCGGCGGATTCGCAGCGAGCATCGCGGTCAGCACCGCCTTCGGGCTCGCGTTCGGCACTGCCGGATGGCAGGCCTTCGCCCTGCTCGGGGCCGGGCTCAACATCGCCGCCCAGACCGGGGATTTCTTCGAGTCCGCCTTGAAGCGCAGACAGGGCATCAAGGACTCGGGCTGGGTCCTGCCCGGCCATGGCGGCATCCTGGACCGCATCGACAGCCTGCTTTTCACCCTGCCGCTCTACTGCGGCCTGACTGCACTTTTTCCCTTTTTCGCCTAGCGTGACCCCATGAAGTACATCTCCCCCCTCGTCTCGCCGGTTTTCGGCCGGTCCGGCCCCCGCTCCCTGGCCATCCTGGGCAGCACGGGGTCCATCGGCACCAGCGCCCTGAAGGTCGTGGCCAAGAACCAGGACACCCTGCGCGTCGTTGCCCTGGCCGGAGCCCGGAATGTCGAACTGCTCGCGCGGCAGGCCGACATGGTCCGCCCCCGATATCTGGGGGTCCTGACCGAAGAGGGGGCCCGGGAGCTGCGCGGACTGCTTCCGGGCGGCTATGCGCCGGAAATCCTCGTGGGCCGCGAAGGGTATGCCGCACTGGCCACGCTGCCCGAAGCGGACCTCGTCCTGGCCGCCCAGGTCGGCGCGGCCGGTCTGGTCCCGGCCCTGGCCGCGGCCAGGGCCGGCAAGATTCTCTGCCTGGCCAACAAGGAGGCCCTCGTCCTGGCCGGAGAGCTCTTTCGCAGGACATGCGCCGAGTCCGGCGCGGTCATCCTGCCCGTGGACTCGGAGCACAACGCCCTGTTCCAGGCCTTTGCCGGACACGACGGGCGGCAGGCCGTGCGCCTCATCCTGACCGCCTCGGGCGGGCCTTTCCGCACGTGGCCGACCGAGAAGATTCGGACCGTCACCCCGGCCCAGGCCCTCAAGCACCCCAACTGGTCCATGGGCGCCAAAATCTCCATCGACTCTGCGACCATGATGAACAAGGGCCTTGAAATCATCGAGGCCGTGCATCTCTACGGGGCGGACCTCGACGAGGTGGACGTGGTGGTCCATCCCCAGTCCATCGTCCACTCCCTGGTCGAGTATGCGGACGGCTCCCAGCTGGCCCACCTGGGTGTGCCGGACATGGAGATCCCCATCGGCTACTGCCTGGGCTACCCTGAGCGGCTCAACATCGGCCTGGAGCGGCTGGACCTGGCCAAGGTCGGCACCCTGACCTTCGAAGCGCCCGACCCCGAGCGTTTTCCCTGCCTGCGCCTGGCCCGCGAGGCCCTGACCGCCGGAAGTCCCGTTGTCCTCAACGCGGCCAACGAAGTGGCCGTGCAGGCCTTCCTGGACGGGCGCATCTCTTTTCCGGGCATCGCCCGGCTCATCGAGGAAATGCTCTCCATGCAAGCCTTGACCGGCGTGCAGGATCTGGACGACATTCTCTCCCTCGACGCGCAGACACGAACACGGGCCGCAGAGGCCCTGGGAAGAGGGGAATGGTGACCAGCATCCTGGCGGTTGTGCTTGTCCTGGGCGGACTGATTTTCTTCCACGAACTCGGCCACTTCGCCGTGGCCAGACGTCTGGGCATGGGCGTGAGCGTCTTCTCGCTGGGGTTCGGGGCGCGGCTCTTCGGCTTCACCCGCGGCAAGACGGACTACCGCGTCTGCGCGTTCCCTTTGGGAGGATACGTGCAGCTGGTCGGCGAATCGCCTGACGCGGAGCTCCCTGAAGGGTTCACGCAGGAGGAGTCCTTCTCCCGCCGGCCGCCCTGGCAACGCATGCTCGTCGTGCTGGCCGGCCCGGCCTTCAATTTTCTCCTGGCCTGGCTCATCTTCTGGGGCCTGGCCTACAGCCAGGGCGTGCAGGAAATGCTGCCGGTCATCGGCCAGGTGACCAACGCCAGCGCCGCGGAAGAAGCCGGTCTCGTCCCGGGCGACCGCATCGTCGAGATCGACGGCCAGCCCATTGCCATTTGGGACGATCTGGTCAGCCGCATCGAAGCCAACACCGGCGCCGCCATGCAGGTCACGGTGGCCCGCGGCCGCGAGCTCGTGTCCCTGGACGTGACCCCGCGGCTGCAGGAGAAGCGCAACCTCTTCGGCGAGGTCAAGGTCGTGCCCATGATGGGCATCGCCCCGAGCGGCGAACTCTCCAGCCGGGAACTGAGCTTCCTGGGCGCGGCGGTGCAGGGCGGACGGCAGATCTGGGAAGTCAGCGGGCTCATGATCATGGGCATCGTCAAGTTGGTGGAGCGGGTCATCCCATGGACCGACATGGGCGGGGTCATCCTCATCTCCGAGATGATCCACAAGGAAGCCCAGAACGGCCTGGTCAACCTGCTGGCCCTGACCGCGCTGATCAGCATCAACCTGGGCATCCTGAACCTGCTGCCCATCCCGGTCCTGGACGGAGGACACATCCTCTTCTTCTTCCTGGAAACCATCACCGGCCGCCCCCTGAGCCCCAAGGTGCAGCAGGCGGCGCTTAGGATCGGCATGACGCTCCTGCTCATGCTCATGATCGTGGCGACCTTCAATGACATCCTCCGCCATTTCAGGTAGCCTCTTCCTGGCGCTGAACTGCGCCGAGGAACGCCTGCAGGTCGTTCTGGGCACGCCCGTGAACCTCCTCTTCAGCGAGGAGATTCTCTGCCCCGGCCAGTCCATCCGCCATCTGCCCACGGCCATGGAGTGCGCCCTGGCCGTGCGCGGCGCCACAGCCCGCGACCTGGCCGGCATCGCCTGCGTGCGCGGCCCCGGATCCTTCACGGGCCTGCGCATCGCCCACGCGGCCATGTACGGCCTGTCCCGGCCCTTCGCCATCCCCATGGCCGGGCTGGCCTACCTGGAGCTGCTGGCCGCCCAGGCCTCGGATTTCGCCACCGGGGAAACCTGGGTGCTGACCTACGCCCGCAAAGGCCAGGTCTACATGCAGGGGTTCTCGAACGGCCTGCCCCTCGGCCCTGTCCGGCCGGCGCGCGTCGCCCAGACGCTGGGCCTGCTCGCCGACCGTCCAGCCCCGCTCTTCCTCCTCGGCAGCGGTGTGCGCAAGAACCCCGAACTGCAGGGACTGGCAAATGCGTCCGTCCTGCCGCCCGCCCTGGACATGCCCGCCCCGACGGCCCTGCTCGCGGCGGCATGCGCGGCGTCCTACGCCGACAGCCCGCCACCGCCCCTCTACCTGCGCAAATCCGACGCCGAGGACAACCTCGACGCCATTGCCCAGTCCCGCGGCATCCCCTGCGATGAAGCGCGGCGTCACATCCCGGACTTCGAGTGATTTGTCCGACATGAATTGTCGGACAAATTTCCCCTAAAGAAAATCCGCACCCTGCCGATTCAGTCATCAAGAGCAATGAAGCAGCCCCGTCAGGCTGCGAATCCAAAGGCAAGGATGCCGACAATCTTTCAAGGAGGAATTACCTATGTCACTCATCATCAACCACAACCTGATGGCCATGACCGCGGCCCGGAACCTTTCCAGCGCCTACGGCAACCTTTCCACCTCGGTGAACCGCCTGTCCTCGGGCCTGCGCATCACCACCGCGGCTGACGACGCCGCCGGTCTCGCCATCCGCGAGCTCATGCGCGCCGACATCGCGTCCCTGAACCAGGGTGTGAGAAACGCCAACGACGCCATCTCCATGATCCAGACCGCCGACGGCGCCCTCCAGGTCATCGACGAGAAGCTGATCCGCATGAAGGAGCTGGCCGAGCAGGCCGCCACCGGCACCTACACCTCGGACCAGCGTCTGATCATCGACTCCGAGTACCAGCAGATGGCCTCGGAAATCACCCGAATCGCCAACGCCACGGACTTTAACGGCATCTACCTGCTGAACGGCAACCTTTCGAGCGATACTCACAGTGGTAGCGGCCTGCAGTCCAGCGGCAAGCTCAAGGTGCACTTCGGAACGGCCAACGACAGCGCCGAAGACTACTATTACATCAAGATCGGCGACTCCACCGCCTCGGCCCTCGGTGTCGGCATATCCAGCGGTACCGGCGCAGGAGCGAGCATCTCCACCCAGCAGGGTGCCCAGGAGGCTCTCGATGCCCTGAACAAGGCCATCACCTCCAAGGACAACATCCGCGCCAACTTGGGCGCCCTGCAGAACCGTCTGGAGAACACCATCACCAATCTGACGGTCCAGGCCGAGAACCTCCAGGCAGCTGAATCCCGGATCTCCGACGTGGACGTGGCCACGGAAATGACCAACTTCGTGCGCAACCAAATCCTGACCCAGTCGGCGGTGGCCATGCTGTCCCAGGCCAACACCCTGCCGCAGATGGCGCTGCAGCTCATGCAGGGATAACGTCCCTGAGCTGACGACGCATTCCCGGCCGGGTCGCGGAAGCGGCCCGGCCTTTTTTCCCTAAAGGGATGGCATCGAGTTTGCTTTAATCTCGGATGCGGACGCACTTCATCCCAAAGCACGCGAGGCCCCATGGCTGACGATCTGACCACCACCCTCACTTCCGGAGCCATACGTTTCACCGGGCTCGGCTCGGGCACCGACTTCGAGTCCATGGTCGACAAGCTGATCGAGGTCGAAAAGACGCACACCAAACGTCTGGAAAGCTGGCGCGCCCAGTGGGAAGTCAAGAGCGAAAGCTTCGACTCCCTGTCCACTTCCCTGCTCTCGCTCAAAACGACCTTGGACTCCATGAACACGCCGGACGAATTTCTCGTCAAGCAGGTCGCCTCTTCAAACCCGATGGCCCTGACCGCTACGGCCGGCAGCGCTGCGGAAGAAAGTTCCCATCAGATCGACGTGGTGTCCCTGGCGACCAACGACATGCACATGGGGGCGGTAATTTTTTCCTCGACTGACGATGTCATCAGCGGGGGCGCATCCGGGACCTTCGCCTTCACTGTCGGCTCCCGTCAGGTCTCCGTGGACGTGACGTCCACCACGACGCTGTCCCAGTTCGCGAGCCTCATCAATTCCGACCCGGACAACCGCAACTCCGTGCGCGCCAGCGTCATCAACGACGGCAGCGGCTACCGTCTGCAGATTCGCAGCATGGACCTGGGTGCAGGCAACGACTTCATCGTCGACGACGCTCTGACTTCTCCGAATTTATTGGCAAACTTTGGAAAGAGTCAGTTCATCGAAACGCAGAACGCGGGCAACGCACAGCTCCGCGTGGATGGCTTCCCGATCATCCCCCCAACCCAGACTGCGGACATTCTCAAGGCAACCGTGGCGGGCGCAGCCTCCACCGACGTAGTGTCCGCCAGCGGCGGGACATTCAAATTCGCATATGCGGGCAACATCCATTCCATAACTATTTCGGCCTCCGACACCTGGGCCGACCTGGCTGCGAATATCAACGCGGCCGCAGGCATCACCGCCTCGGCGGCCGATACCGCCGAAGGCCTCGAATTCACCCTGACCGGAGCGCCCGGCTCGAACAACCAGATTTCCATCATCAATTCCCCGGGGACAAGCATCGAGAATCTGCAAGGCCGTCATTTCACCCAGATGCAGGGAGCCACGGACGGGTACATAGAGCGGGCAAGCAACGCCATCTCCGACATCATTCCCGGCGTGACCATGAACCTGACCAGCACGGGAAGTTCGACGCTCACCACCAGCCTGGACCCTGAGTCCGTGATCCTGAACGTCCAGACCTTCGTCGAATCCGTCAACGCGGTGCTGCTGCAGATAAAGGAGCAGACCCAGGTCAAGACGGTGGGCGCCAACGTGTCCGGCTCCCTGCTGACGGGCAACTACGGGCTGCAGATGATCCAGCAGAAGATCAAGAACATCCTGGCGGAAAAGGGCGTGGGCTTCGACTACGACATGGACCCCCTCATCTCCCTGGGCAGCATCGGCATCACCACGGACACCAGCGAAGGCTCGCCCACCTTCGGACTTCTGAAGCTGGACCAAAGCGCCTTCTCCGCCGCCCTGACCTCGAACCCCGACGCCGTGGCCCGCCTTTTCAGCGCGGACTACTATCCGTCCACCAAGGAGGTGGTGAACGGGCAGGCCGTGGAATCCTCCAATTTCAAGTTCGATTCCTACGTCAAAGGCATCACCGGCGCCGGAGATTTCTCCGTGTCCTACACGGTGGACGCCGGAGGCAACATCACTGCCGCGAGCATCAACGGCTATGCCGCAAACGTCGACGGCAACAAGATTGTCGCCGCAGGCGACGGCAACATTGCCCGCGGTCTGGCCTTGGAGATTCTGAACCTCACGGCGGGCTCCTACTCCGGGCAGGTCCAGATCAAGTCCGGCAAGGCCGAGGAATTGTCGCAGGAAATCAAAAAACTGACGGACCCCCTGACCGGTACCCTGGAGATTCTCAAGAACAACTACCAGGACATCATGGACTCCATCGACGACAAGATCGCCTACGAGGAGCGGCGGTTGGCGCTGATGGAGCGCACCCTGCGGCTGCGCTTCGCCAACCTCGAGGCGGTCCTTGGCAATTACGACAACATTTCGACCCAGCTCAGCTCGCAAATCAAGAGCCTCCCCGGCTCGTCCAGCAGTTAAGGAGTAAGCAGTGCACAAAGCCGCAAACGCATACATGCAGACCCACGTCACCACCACGACCCCGGGACACCTCGTGGTCATGCTCTACGACGGGGCCATAACCTTCCTCGAACAGGCCAAGCAGGAGATCGCGGCCAACAACTTCGCCAAGAAAGGCATCCTCATTTCCCAGGCCCTGGACATCATCGCCGAACTCGACGGTTCCCTGAACAACGAGAAGGGCGGGGAACTCGCCCAGAACCTCCACCGCCTCTACATGTACTGCAACACCCGCCTGCTGCGGGCCAACCTGAAGATGGACACGGCCATCATCGACGAGGTCATCAGCATCCTATCCTCCTTCCGCTCGGCCTTTGCCGAGATTTCCAGGACGCAGCCCCATCCCGCGCCACCCAAGGCCTCTGCCTACTACGCGCGCTGACCCGCCGATGCGAGGCGTCGTCAAGGCACGCATTCTGCAACCGTTCACCGGAACATCACCTCAACCGGGAACGCGTGCATGTGCGGCATAGCCGGCTTTTTCAACCCCAGCGGAATAACTCCGGACACGAATATCCTCGGCGCCATGGCCCAGGCCATCGCCCATCGCGGCCCCGACCACCAGGGACTGCACCAGGACGAGCGTTGCGCACTGGCGTCCAGGCGCCTGGCCATCATCGATCTGCAGGGCGGCAACCAGCCCCTGGTCCACGAGCCGTCGGGCATGATCCTGGTCTTCAACGGCGAGATCTACAACTACCAGTCCCTGCGGGTCGAGCTCGCCAGTCTCGGCCATCATTTCCACACCCGCTCCGACTCGGAAGTGCTCCTTGCCGCCTATGTGCAGTGGGGCGAAAAATGCCTGGACCGGCTGGCGGGGATGTTCGCCTTCGCCGTCTGGAACCCCGGAACCCGGCGCCTGTTCCTGGCCCGGGACCGCATGGGGAAGAAACCGCTCTTCTACGCGGCCCTGCCGGACGGAACCCTTGTCTTCGCCTCCGAGATCAAGGCCATCCTCCATTATCCCGGCATTCCCAGGGCCATAAACGTCCTGGCCATGGACAGGCTCCTCGACTACGGCTTCAACCTCGCCCCTGACACCTTCCTGGAAGGGATACGGCAGCTCCCGCCCGCGAGCTTTCTCGTCCACGACGGCAAGGGGCTCCGCGCCGCGGCCTACTGGGACATTCCCATGGACGCACCGCCGGCCGGCCTGAGCGAGGACGACGCGGCCGAAGGCCTGCGCCACCATCTGATGGAAGCGGTGCGCGCCAGGCTCGTGTCCGACGTCCCCGTGGCCTCGTACCTGAGCGGCGGCATCGACTCCAGCAGCGTGACCGGCCTCTACGCCCATCTCTCCAACGCCCCCGTGCACACCCTGTCCATCACCTTCGAAGACGCGGGCTACGACGAGCGCCACTTCGCGCGCATGGTCTCCGGGGCCTTCGGCACCACGCACCACGAGTTCCTCTGCTCCATCGAGGAGACGGAAATCGAGAACCTGGTCTGGCATCTGGAAACACCCCTGGTGACGCTCCTGAACCTGCCCCTGTACCTGCTGTCGCGACAGATCCGCGACATGGGCTTCAAGGTCGTCCTGTCCGGCGACGGCGCCGACGAAATCCTGGGCGGGTACGACTATTTCAAGCTCCTGAAGCTCATGGACTTCATCGGCCGCAGCGAGACTGCGGCCCGGGCCAATCTCCTGCGCAGGGTCTTCCCGGACCTCTCCTCGCCGCAACAGGCCCTGATGCACTACACGGCCCTGAAGGGCTTCCCCGCGGCCCACCACGCCCTGCCGTACAGGTTCCAGGCCTTTCAGATGAAGGGGCAGCTCCTGTCCGACGGCTTCATCGAGCGGCTCCTGCCGAGGCTCGGGGAGCGGGACGGCGAACTTCCCAAAGTCCCTGGCTCCAGGTCCCTGCTGGATCAGGCCCTGTACCTGGAAAGCCGCATGCGCCTGCCCAACCTGACCCTGCCACTGGCCGACACCATGAGCATGGCCAACTCCGTGGAACTCAGGTCCCCCTTCATGGACCACCGGCTGGTGGAATACGTCTTCTCGCTGCCCGATCGCTTCAAGATGCGCGGCCTGAACGAAAAGCACCTGCTCAAGAAAAGTTTCCGCACGTTCCTGCCCCCGGCCATCTGCCGCCGCCGCAAGCAGCCCCTGGCCCCGCCGGGCAAATGGTTCGTGCGCATGTTCAGGGGGCTGATCGGCGAATCCCTGTCGCCCGCAACCGTCCGGGACAAAGGCTACTTCAGACCGGAATTCATCGAACACATGCTGCGCGAGTTCGACTCCGACAGCGCCATGGACTACAGCGGCGTGCTCATCGTGGCCTTCTTCGTGCACCTTTTCGACGACCTCTTTCTCTGTCCCAAAACCCGCCGCGGTTGCTAATCGGACCAAGAGGGGGTATCAGCCTTCTCGCAAGAGGAGAGAGCATTCGTCATGAACATCACCTGTCCCAGCTGCGGGTTCGGACGCACCGTCAACGAGGCCAAGCTTCCGCCAAAGGCGGTCATGGCCACCTGCCCCAAGTGCCAGCATCGGTTCAAGTTCCGGGAACTCCCCGGCCAGCCGGCCGGCGCGAACGTCCCGCAGCACGAACCTTCCGGGCCAGCTCAGCCCGCCGCGCCCGCCGCACCCGCAGACGCCCCCATGCCCCGTGACGACCGCCCGATGCACGCTGCGCCGGCCCCGTCTTCCGAGGCTCCAGCCCGTCCCGCACCCGAAGATCCCGCGCAGCAACAGCGCCAGGCCCCCCGCGAGGATGATCTCTGGAAGGAGCTTGAGGCCCTGAACGACGACGGCGACGAGGCCCCCGGAACCGACGCCGAAGACCCGGGACAGACCAGCCTCCCCTTGTGGGAAAGCGCGACGTCGGGCTACCCGCTGGCCTTCGCCAGAACCTTCATGCAGGTCCTCACCAACCCCAAGGGCTTTTTCTCGGCCATGCCCGTGGGCCATGGGTTCATGAAGCCGCTGCTCTTTTTTCTCGTCATCATCCAGGCCGTGGCCCTGTCCCAGTCCATCTGGCAGCTCCTGGGCATCATGCCGCCGAGCCTGCTGACCGAAGGGCTGGGACACACCGCGCAGGCGGCCCTGGCCCTCATTCTCTACCCCCTCGAAGTCTCGCTCTTCCTGTTCATGGACACGGCCATCAACCATTTCTTCCTGCGCCTCTTCAAGGCCGACACCAAGGGATTCGAAGGGACCTTCCGCGCCGAGGCCTACAGCGCGGCGCCCATGCTGCTCATGATCATCCCCTACATCGGCATGCCCCTGGCCATGATCGGGGCCACGGTCTACAAATTTCTGGGACTGCGCCATGTGCACGGCGCCAGCAGCAAACAGGTCCTGGCCGTGCTCGTGCTGCCCATGCTCCTGGCCCTGGCCGTGGCCATCGTCCTGACCCTCGTCACCGGAAGAGCCTGATGCGCACGTTCAAGAGCCTCTGGCGGCTGGCCGTGGACAAGGGACTGGGGCGCAACGCCCGCAAGAAACCCGCAGAGCAAACGAACCGCAAGGAAGCCGCTCCCCAGGAGCATCAGGACAAGGTCGCCAGACTTCTGGGGGCCGAGCCCCCGACCCGCACCCTGCAATAGGCCTGCTACTTGACTTGACTGCCACAGCCATTAGGACAAGCCTTCGGCTCTCCCGAATTTTCCCGAACCGCCAGGCCCCGGGCCGTCCGGTTCGCACCCCATAGACGAACCTTCGCGTTCACATGAGGCAACCATGATCGGCATCTCCAAACTTTACTGCGGCACGGTGGAACCCTCCGACGCCCTGCGCTACGGACGCAATTCCGCCCAACTCCCCTCCCACCTGCTGCAGTTCGCCAAAGACAAGAAACCCGTTGTGGTCTGGAACATGACCCAGCGCTGCAACCTCAAATGCGTGCACTGCTACGCCCACGCCGTGGAACCGAGCAACCACAAGGACCCCATCTCCACAGAGCAGGCCAAGGCCATGATCGACGACCTGGCGCAGTTCGGCGCGCCGGTCATGCTCTTTTCCGGCGGCGAGCCCCTGGTGCGCGAAGACCTGGTCGAGCTGGCCAAGTACGCCACGTCCAAGGGCATGCGCGCCGTCATCTCCACCAACGGCACCCTCATCACCAAGGCCAAGGCCAAGGAGCTGAAGGAAGTCGGCCTGTCCTACGTCGGCATCTCCCTGGACGGCGCCGAGGCCGTGCACGACAAGTTCCGCGGAGTAACCGGCTCGTACAAGCAGGCTTTGAAGGGCGTGGAGAACTGCCAGGCCGAAGGCCTCAAGGTCGGCCTGCGCTTCACCATCAACAAGCGCAACGCCTCGGAGATCCCGCACCTCTTCGACCTCATCGAGGCCCTGGAAGTGCCGCGCATCTGCTTCTACCACCTTGTCTACTCCGGCCGCGGCTCCGAGCTCATCAAGGAAGACCTGGACCACGCCGAGACCCGCGCCGTGGTGGACCTCATCATGGACCGCACCCGCGACCTGCACGACCGGGGCCTGCCCAAGGAAGTGCTGACCGTGGACAACCACGCCGACGGCCCCTACGTCTATTTCCGCCTGCTGAAGGAAGACCCCAAGCGCGCAGCCGAAGTGCTCGAACTCCTGAAGATGAACGAAGGCAACTCCTCGGGCCGCGGCATCGGCTGCATCTCCTGGGACGGTTCGGTTCACGCCGACCAGTTCATGCGCCACCACACCTTCGGCAACGTGCTCGAGCGCCCCTTCTCCGAAATCTGGACGGACGAGAACATCGAACTGCTACACAAGCTCAAGGACAAGCGCCCCCACGTGAAGGGCCGCTGCGCCACCTGCCGCTTCCTGAACATCTGCGGCGGCAACTTCCGCGCCCGCGCCGAGGCCTACTTCGACGACTTCTGGGCCCACGACCCGGCCTGCTACCTGACGGACGAGGAAATCACCGGCGAGAAGCTCTAGGAGGCCCGGCATGATGACATTCCATCGCGGCCGCAGGCTGCGTTCTTCCAAGACCATGCGAGATCTGGTGCGCGAGAGCCGACTTTCGCGGAACGACCTGATCCAGCCCTACTTCGTGGTCGAGTCCGACGCGGATTTCCGCAAGCCCATCGCCTCCATGCCCGGACAGTTCCAGCTGGGACTGAACCAACTCGTGGACGAGGTGGCCGGGGCCGTGGACGCGGGCCTCAAAAGCCTCATCCTCTTCGGCATCCCCTTGGACAAGGACCCGGCCGGCTCCCAAGCCTACGACGAGAACGGCATCGTGCAGAAGGCCATCCGCCGCATCAAGGACCGCTGGCCCGAACTCGTCGTGGTCGCGGACACCTGCCTGTGCGAGTACACCTCCCACGGCCACTGCGGCCTCGTCTCGCCCGAAGGCGAAGTCCGCAACGACCCGACCCTGGCCCTCCTGGCCCGCACGGCCGTGGCCCAGGCCAAGGCCGGCGCGGACATCGTCGCGCCCTCGGACATGATGGACGGCCGCGTGGCCGCCATCCGCCAGGCCCTGGACGAGGAAGGCTTTTTGAACACACCCATCATGTCCTACGCGGTCAAGTACTCCTCGGCCTTCTACGGCCCCTTCCGCGACGCGGCCGAAAGCGCGCCGAAGTTCGGGGACCGTAAGACCTACCAGATGGACCCGGCCAACTGGCGCGAAGGGCTGCGCGAGGCGGCCGCCGACGTCGAAGAGGGCGCGGACATCCTCATGGTCAAGCCCGGGCTGCCCTACCTCGACGTCATCCGCCTGGTGCGCGACAACTTCGACCTGCCCGTGGCCGCCTACCAGGTCAGCGGCGAGTACAGCCAGATCAAGGCCGCGGCCCAGCTCGGCTGGATCGACGAGACGGCCGTGGCGCTCGAAAGCCTCATCGCCTTCAAGCGCGCGGGCGCGGACCTGATCCTCTCCTACTTCACCCAAGACCTGCTCAAGGCGGGACACGTCTGATGCATAATCATCCCCATCACGGCGCGGGCCGACCCAATCTCGACGGCCCGCCGGCCGGACACCACGGCGGCCATCCCGGCGCGAAACCCGGCGGCCACCCCGGCGGCATGGTCACGACGCTGCCCGACGGCACCCCGGCCTGCAAGCTCATCGCCTGGGAAGTGACCCGCTCCTGCAACCTGGCCTGCAAGCACTGCCGGGCCGAGGCGCACCTGGAACCCTACGAGGGCGAACTGGACACGACCGAGGCCAAGGCCCTGATCGACACCTTCCCCCAGGTCGGCAACCCCATCATCATCTTCACCGGCGGCGACCCCATGATGCGCGCCGACGTCTACGAGCTCATCCGCTACGCCACGGACAAGGGCCTGCGCTGCGTCATGTCGCCCAACGGCACCCTCATCACCCCCGAGACCGCGGTGAAGATGCGCGAGGCCGGCGTGCAGCGCTGCTCCATCTCCATCGACGGGCCCGACGCGGCAAGCCACGACGAGTTCCGCGGCGTAGCCGGCGCCTTCGACGCCTCCATGCGCGGCATCGAGTACCTGAAGGACGCCGGCATCGAGTTCCAGATCAACACCACCGTGACGCGCGCCAACCTCGGCAGCTTCAAGCAGATCTTCGACCTGTGCGAACGCATCGGCGCCGCGGCCTGGCACATCTTCCTGCTCGTGCCCACGGGCCGGGCCGCCCAGCTCGGGGCCGAGGTCATCACCGGCGAAGAGTATGAGGACGTGCTCAACTGGTTCTACGACTTCCGCAAGACCACCAAGATGCACCTCAAGGCCACCTGCGCGCCGCACTACTACCGCATCATGCGCCAGCGGGCCAAGGAGGAGGGCATCCCCGTCACGCCCGAGAACTTCGGCCTCGACGCCATGACCCGCGGGTGCCTCGGCGGCACGGGCTTCTGCTTCATCTCCCACGTCGGCCAGGTCCAGCCCTGCGGCTACCTGGAACTGGACTGCGGCAACATCCGCACCACGCCCTTCCCGGAAATCTGGCGGGCCTCGAAACAGTTCCTGCAGTTCCGCGACCAGAAGCAGTACGAAGGCAAGTGCGGCGTGTGCGAATACCACAAGGTCTGCGGCGGATGCCGGGCCCGCGCCCACTCCATGGACAACAACTACATGGGCGAAGAGCCGCTGTGTACGTATGTTCCCAAGCTTCTGGAACGGATGAAATAGAGATGCGGGGCGCCGCCCCGCGCCCCGCCAGGGGCTCGCCCCTGGACCCGTACAAGGGATTGGAACACGGGCGTGACGGCCTGCACAGGAGATGAGGTTCGCATGGACGATTTCGACAAGAAGATACTGGACATCATCCAGACGGGCTTTCCGCTGGAATCCCGGCCCTACGCGGAGATCGGCGGCCAGGTGGGCCTGACCGAGGCCGAGACCCTGGCCAGGGTGCGCGCTTTGAAGGAAAAAGGCGTCATCCGCCGCATCGGGGCCAACTTCCAGTCCAAGAAGCTGGGCTGGCACTCCACCCTGTGCTCGGCCGCCGTGCCCGAGGACAAGCTCGACGAGTTCATCGCCGAAGTGAACAAGCTCCCCGGCGTGACCCACAACTACCTGCGCCAACACCGCCAGAACATCTGGTTCACCTTCATCGGCCCCTCCTGGGATGAGGTGCAGGAAACCCTGGCCGGCATCACCCGCAAGACCGGCATCTCCATCCTGAACCTGCCGGCCACCAAGATGTACAAGATCCAGGTCGACTTCAAGATGGGCGACCGGGAGGAATGATGCGCGAATTCATTCTGTCCCCCTCCCTTCTGTCATCGGATTTCGGGGCCCTGCGCGCCGAACTGGCGGCCCTCGAAGACGCCGGACTCAAATGGGTGCACTGGGACGTCATGGACGGCGCCTTCGTGCCGAACATCACCTTCGGACCGCCCGTCATCGGCAAGCTGCGCAAGACGTCGAAACTCTTCTTCGACGTGCATCTCATGATCGAACGCCCCGAGCGCTACATCAAGGAATTCGCCGACGCGGGCGCGGACCTGCTGTGCATCCACGCCGAGAGCACGCTGCATCTGGAGCGGACCATCAGCGCCATCCGCGAAGCGGGCATGCAGACCGGCCTGTCCCTGAACCCGGCCACGCCCCTGAACGTCGTCGAATACCTGCTGCCCCAGCTGGACATGGTCCTCATCATGAGCGTCAACCCCGGCTTCGGCGGCCAGTCATTCATCCCCTTCTGCAAGGACAAGATCGCGGCCCTCTCGGCCATGATCCGCGAGCGTGGCCTCCCGACCCTCATCCAGGTCGACGGCGGCGTGACCCTGGACAACGCCAGGGAACTCTTCAACCTCGGCGCCGACGTCCTTGTCTCCGGCTCCGCCTTCTTCGGCTTCCCGCCCTACGCCGAGCGGCACAAGGCCTTCCTGGAAGCCGTGAACGCCTGATCCGCGTCTTCGAACCATCGGCCCGACAAAACGAATCCCCGCCCGGACATTCCGGACGGGGATTCGTCGTTGCAGAATCAGGAATCGAGTGACGTCTAGACCTTGGCGGCCTGCAGTTCTTCCGCGGTGTAGTCCCAGCCGACGTTGTGGGGCGGCAGGAGTTCGGTCTGGAAGAAGCGGGGCAGCTGGTCGTCGGCGTCGGTGAAGCCGGCGCGCTTGTTGAAATCCAGCTCGTCCTTCAGGCAGTTCACGCCCATGCCCACCAGTTCGTCCACGCTGTAGTCCTTGCCGATGAGGCCAGAAACCAGCTTGGCCATGCACGGCACGCCGCGCGCGTCGTCGAGCACCGCGAAGGCCACGAACAGGCACAGGCCCAGGGAGTCCACGGCCGCCGTGGCGACCTGCAGGTTCTTGGAGATCTCGATGTTGCCTTCCTTCTTGTGGCCGTCGACGTCGCCGCCGCACTTGAGCACGTTCTGGCACACGCCGTAGCCGGCCGTGTGGTCCGCGCCCATGGGGGTCGTGGCGTAGGTCACGCCGACGCCCTTGACGGCGCGCGGGTCATAGGCGGGCAGGGCCTGGTTCTTGACCACGGGCACGCGGTCCACGCCGAAGGCCTGGGCCGTATACGCCGTGCCGTTGCCGTAGATGCGGCCCAGCGGGTCCTTGGTCCCGACCTTGGCCAGTTCGGCCAGCACGCCCTTGCCGTCGCCCCAGGCGATGATCCCGGCTTCCATGGCCATTGCCATGGTGTTGGCCATCTCAATGGTGTCCATGCCCGCTTCGTCGCAGGTGCGGTCCATGTTCGCGATGTCGTCCAGGTTGTCGACCAGCAGGTCTGCGCCGAAGCCCCAGATGGTCTCGTACTCGAAGCCCGTGGTCAGGTACTTGCCGTCCTTGTCATGGTAGACCTGCGAGCACTGGATGATGCAGCCCGTGTGGCAGCCGTGCTTGGTCTTGCCGCCGCGTTTCTCGATGTTGGCGGCCAGGGTCTCGCCGGAGATCTTCTCGGCGCCGTCGAACTTGCCCATGCGGAAGTTCTTGGTCGGCAAAGCGCCGGCCTCGTTGATGACGTTGACCAGGACGGCCGTGCCGAAGCCGGGCAGGCCCTGGCTGGTGACGGGGTGGCCGCGCAGGATGTCGACCCATTCCTTGCGGGCTTCCTTGAACAGTTCTTCGTTGCCGTATTCGGTCTTCACGTTGGCGGCGCCGTCGAGGACGATGGCCTTGACGCCCTTGGAGCCCATGACCGCGCCCATGCCGCCGCGGCCGGCGGAACGGGAGGGCAGGCCCTCGGGGTCGGAGAACTGGATGGTGGCGGCGGCCAGGCACTGCTCGCCGGCGGGGCCGACCAGGGCGGTCACGGCCTTGTCGCCGTAGGCGGCCAGGAGCTTTTCCTGGGCGGCGTAGGTCCGCATGCCGGCCGCGGTGGAATCCTTGAAGACGACCTTGTCGGCGGAGACGAAGATCTCCTGCATGGGGCTTCCGGCCTCGGGCTTGTCCTCGAGGATGATGGCCTGCAGGCCCAGTTTGGGCAGGGTGTGGGCGAACTGGCCGCCGGAGTTGCTTTCCTTGATGCCGCCGGTCAGGGGCGACTTGGCGCCCACGGAGATGCGGCCGGAGTTGGCGGCGTTGGTCGGGGCCAGGACGCCGCCGGCGAAAATGAGCTTGTTGTCGGCGGAAAGGGCGTGACAGTCCGCCGGCACTTCCCTGTTGACGACCCTGGAAGTCAGGGCGCGGCCGCCGAGGCCGGCGTAGTCGCCAAGTTCCTCGAACTTGAAGGACTTGGTCCGGGTATTGATGCGCAGAATCTTCATGGTTTCTCCTACAAGACGTAACAGGTTTGAACGGCAGCAAGTGCTGCCAATTATGACATAAAGCAAAAAAAAGGGCAGGGTTGGAGTTAATGCCAACTCCAACCCTGCCTCCGGTGACTGGCATCGCAAACTTCGCGGCAGTCTCTCTTCCGGCTCAGATCATGATGATCCCAGCGTCATGTGCATTCACAGGAAGTGGTTGCCTCCTCCTGCATGCCGCACCACATCTCATCGAAGCCGGCCGTTTCCGGAACATGCTGGTCGCACACGGATACGCTGAGCTCACCCCGATCGTTGCCGATCTTCCAGTCGACCTCTTCCAGGCGAAGGAGTGAAGCGTCGTCGAACCACATGGTGCACCTCATTTCCGGCATGTACCGCGAAGCAGGTTGCGCGCCGGATTCTCTCCGGCGCGCGGGCAGTATTCTCAAGCTTACAGGGCGGCCTCGTAGATGCGGGCGACGTCGGCGTCCTTCAGGCAGACGGGGTTGGTCAGACCGCAGGCGTCCTTCTGGGCGTTGCCGGTCATGATGGCGATGTCTTCCTTGCGGACGTTCTTGCCGTAGCGCTTGCCCAGTTCGATCAGGCCGGAAGGAATGCCGACGTCGGTGGACAGCTGCTTGATGGCGTCGAGGCACTTCTCGGCGGCGGCGCGGATGGACAGGCCTTCCACGTTCTCGCCCAGGAACTTGGCCATGTCGACGAAGCGTTCCAGCTTGGCGTTCAGGTTGGCGCGCTCGACGTGGGGCAGCAGGATGGCGTTGCATTCGCCGTGCGGCAGATCATAGAAGCCGCCCAGCTGGTGAGCCATGGCGTGGACGTGGCCGAGGCTGGCGTTGTTGAAGGCCATGCCGGCCAGGTACTGCGCGAAGCACATGCCTTCGCGGGCTTCGATGTCTTTGCCGTTGGCCACGGCCTTGCGCAGGTACTTGGCGATCAGTTCGATGGCCTTCTGAGCGCAGGCGTCGGTCATGGGGGTGGCGATGGTGGAAACGTAGGCTTCCACGGCGTGGGTCAGGGCGTCCATGCCGGTGGCGGCGGTCAGCGCCGGGGGCATGCCGACCATCAGCATCGGGTCGTCGATGGCGATGCCGGGGGTGACGCGCCAGTCGACGATGGCCATCTTCACCTTGCGGGAAGTGTCGGTGATGATGCAGAAACGGGTCATTTCAGAGGCGGTGCCGGCGGTGGTGTTCACGGCCAGGTACGGGGGCATGGGCTTGGTGGACTTGTCCACGCCTTCGAAATCGTGAATCTTGCCGCCGTTGGCCACGACCAGGCCGATGCCCTTGCCGCAGTCATGGGAGGAGCCGCCGCCCAAGGAGATCAGGGAGTCGCATTTCTTCTTCTTGTAAACTTCGACGCCGTCATGGACGTTTTTGTCCGTGGGGTTCGGGATGGTCTCGTCGTATACTTCGTACTTCATTCCGGCAGCGTCCAGCAGGTCGGTGATCTGCTTGGTCAGACCGCAGCCGGTGATACCCTTATCGGTGACGACCAGAGGCTTGCTGCCGCCCAGGGCCTTGATCTTCTCGGGAATCTGCTTGGATGCGCCAATACCGATCAGAGTAACGCTGGGAATGAAGAAACCGTAAACCATTTCTTGAACAGCCATGATTGCACCTCACTAAAGATTGTTAGAAACGAAAAGGACCCTAGTTGACTCTCGTGAATCTCCTTTAGGCAAGAACGGGGCCAGAATGGAAAAAAGGTGAATTTTTGATCCCATTCTTGCGCTAACAGGCCATAATCACTGCCTCTGTCCCTTCCGCATCCCCCTGCGAGCAGACAAGGACTTCACGTCCCCGGCGCGGCGCACCCGTTCTTTGTATCACTTTGATCCTTGCGTTGAAGAAGCTTCTGGGTCAAAAAGACCCATTATGCCTGTTCGCTTCTCCAACTCACCTCTGGTCTCTTCGTGAACCTCCGGCAGAATGAACTTATTTGGAATGATTTTTGTGTCTTATTTACGGGGCGTTACAAAACATCTCACCAAAATGGGGGCACCCGCTCCGGCAGAAGGGCGCTGATCGTATCCTTTTTGCACATACCTTGGGCGGACGGCCCCACCGCCAGAACCGATGCACGTTGAACCTACCCAAGCGAGGATGAGCATGGACATTCGGAAATTTTCTTTGCCGGAGATCATATTCGGCCACGGCAGCATGGAGTACACCGGCTCCTACGCCCTCCAACTGGGAGCGAAGAAGGTCTTCGTGGTCAGCGACCCGGGGCTGGAGAAGAGCGGATGGGTGAAGAAACTGCTGCAGATCATCGAAGCCTCCTCCCTGCGCTGGGTCTACTACTCCAATGTCAGCTCCAATCCCCGCGACTACGAGGTGCATACCGGGGCGGAACTCTACAAGGCCGAAGGGGCGGACGTGGTCATCGCCCTCGGCGGCGGCAGCCCCATGGACATGGCCAAGGGCGTGGCCACCGTGGTCAGCAACGGCGGGACCATCCAGGACTACGAGGGCGCGAATCTCATCACGAGCCCCCTGCCGCCCATGATCTTCCTGCCGTCGACGGCCGGCAGCGGATCGGACATCTCCCAGTTCGCCATCATCACCGACGTGGCCCGCAAGGTGAAGATGTCCCTCATCAGCCGTTCGCTGACGCCCAACGTGTCCATCATCGACTCGGAACTCCTGTCCACCGTCGACGACGACCTGCTCATCTCCTCGGCCGTGGACGCTCTGGCCCACGCCGTCGAATCCTACGTGTCCCTCATCGCCCACACGCTGACCGAGACCCAGGCCCTGAAGGCCATCCACCTCATACTCGAAAACATGCAGCCTGCCCTCAAAACCAGGGATCCCAAGACGCTCGAATTCCTGTCCATCGCAGCCACGGCGGCGGGCATGAGCTTCAGCAACGCGAGCCTCGGCGCCTGCCACGCCATCGCCCATTCCCTGGGCGGCTTCTTCGACACGACCCACGGCATGGTGCATCCGGTCCTGCTGCCGGCGGTCATGAAGTACAACCTCCCGGCCTGCGAGGAGAAAATGGCCACCATCGGCGAAATCGTCCTCGGCAAGCGTCTGTCCTCCTCACGGCAGACCGCCGAAGGAGGCATCACCCGTCTGCACGAAATTTTCCTGGAACTCGGGACTGCGACGCATTTTCGGGAGATCGTCAACGACCGCAGCGCCTTCCCGCAGATCTGCGAGATGGCCACCAAGGACGCCTGCCTGCTGACCAATCCCCGCCCGGCCACGGCCGAGGAGCTTCTGGCCATATGCGAAGAGGTCTGGTGATGAACAGGACGAAGCTGTCCGACATCGTCGGGCCCGAATACACCAAGCTCGGCTTCTTCCGCGAAGTGCAGGAGAAGATGGGCGAACTCGAAACCTACAATGCCGAACTCGAACGCAAGAAGCAGGAGATCCAGGACATCCTGAACGGCATCATGGACCTCCTGGCCGTGGTTTCGCCCGACTACCGCATCGTTTACGTGAACAAGGTCTTCCACGACTATTTCGACATCGACGAGCCCAAGGGCATGTACTGCTACGAAGTCTTCCGCGGCCGATCCACACCCTGCCGGACCTGCCCCCTGCGCACGGCCCTGCAGACGGGCAAGCCCGACCGCACCTCGTACCTCGACCCCCGCTCGGAACGGAACCTGCGCTTCGAGGTGGTGGCCTCCCCCATGTTCGACGACAAGGGGCAGGTCCGCACAGTCCTCGTCTCCAAGCGGGACGTGACCATGGAAAAGGAGTACCAGGCCAAATACTACCAGGCCGAAAAAATGGCCACCATCGGCCTATTGGCCGCCGGTGTGGCCCACGAGATCAACAACCCCCTGGCGGCCATCAGCGGGTTCTCCGAGGCCCTCAAGCGACGCATCCCGGCCCTGGCCGCCCTGCTGGCCGAGAACGCGGACACGACGTTGCTCGAAGACTTCACCGACTACACCACCACCATCCTGGAGGAATGCAACCGCTGCCGCGACATCGTCGGCAACCTGCTGTCCTTCAGCAGCCAGAAAACCTGCAAATTCAATACGATAAACCTCAACACACTGGTCGCCGACTCAGTCAAGATCCTGCACCACCAGATCAAGCTGCGCCCGGGCATCAACCTGGTCCTGGACCTGCACCCGGAAGCCGTCACCATCCAGGGGGCCCAGGGGGAACTCAAGCAGGTGCTGCTGAATCTGGTTCTCAACGCCATGGACGCCATCGATTCCGAAGGGACCATCACGATCCGCACCAGCCTCGACAGGCCGGGACACGCGACCCTGACCGTCGAGGACACGGGCCAGGGCATCTCCCCGGA
Organism: Desulfomicrobium aestuarii; assembly: GCF_055385525.1. NCBI lineage: Bacteria > Pseudomonadati > Thermodesulfobacteriota > Desulfovibrionia > Desulfovibrionales > Desulfomicrobiaceae > Desulfomicrobium > Desulfomicrobium aestuarii. The sequence continues at coordinate 3,594,000 of NZ_AP042427.1, read as the reverse complement.
CAAGCTGGGCAAGCTCTTCATCCCCTTCTTCACGACCAAGAGCCAAGGACACAGCATCGGCATCGGCCTGTCCATATGCTACAACATCATCCAGCAGCACAAAGGGGAGATCCTCGTCTGCAGCGAACCGGGCAAGGGCTCCATCTTCAAGGTCATGCTTCCCGCCGGAATCCCCGGCAACAACAAGGAACAGAACACATGAGCATCTTCAATTCCATCGAGATCCTCGTCGTCGACGACGAGTCCAACATACGCAAGCTCTTCTCCCGCGAACTGGCGTCCCCCGGACGCAACATCCACACCGTGGGCAGCGCTGCCGAGGCCTTCGATTTCCTGCACAAGAACTACTGCGACATCATCATCCTGGACATCCGGCTGCCCGACGCCAACGGCCTGGAACTGATGAGCAAGCTGCTGGAGACGGTGCCAAACGTCGCCATCATCCTCATCACCGGCTACGCCGACGTGGACAACGCCGTGGAGGCCATGAAGAACGGGGCCTACGACTACATCACCAAGCCCTTTTCCCTGGAGCGCATGGAACAGGTCATCGAGAAGGCCTACCAGCGGGTACGGCTGCAGCGGGAGAACGAACTCCTGCGGCACAACTCGGAACACAAGTCCATGCCCAAGTTCATCGGCCACTCCAAGTCCGTGCAGCAGGTCCGCTACCTGATTGAGCGCGCCGCGCCCACGGACGTGCCGGTGCTGCTGACGGGCGAGAGCGGCACGGGCAAGAACGTGGCCGCGGCCGCCCTGCACGCCCAGAGCCGCCGGGCGGACCAGCCGCTGATCATCAAGAACTGCGGCACGTTCGACAAAGAACTGCTGAGGAGCGAACTGTTCGGCTACTGCAAGGGCGCCTTCACCGGCGCCGACCGCAGCACCGACGGCCTGCTGAGCCTGGCCCACAAGGGCACTCTCTTCTTCGACGAGGTGGGGGAGCTGAGCCTGGAGCTGCAGGGGGCACTCCTGCGCGTGCTGGAAACCCAGCACTTCCGGCGTGTGGGGGACAAGGAGGAGCGCTGCGTGGACGTGCGCTTCATCTTCGCCACCAACAAGAACCTGGCCAAGGAGGTCGAGGAGGGGCGGTTCCACGACGCCTTCTACCACCGCATCAACGTCTTCACCATCGAGCTGCCGCCCCTGCGCGAACGCCGCGAGGACATCCCGTCCCTGGTCGAGCATTTCCTGATGTCCCTGGCCAAGGACGGCAAGGAGTACAAGATCTCGCCCCGAGCCCTGCAGCAGCTCATGGACAACCCCTGGCCCGGCAACGTGCGGGAACTCAAGAACATCATCGAGCGCGGCATGATCCTGGCCGAGAACAACCTGATAAACGTCAAGGCCCTGCCCTTCTGCCAGAAGAGCTGCCAGAACCCGCGCGAAAAGGGCTTCTCCACTCTGGAGGAGCTGGAACGCTCGCACATCAGCATGGTCATGCACGCCGTGCAGGGCAACAAGTCCAAGGCCGCCCAGATGCTGGGCATCGGCCGCAAGACCCTGTACCGCAAGCTCGAGGAATACAGCCTGACGGACGTGGCGGGGCAGGACATCGGATTCCTGGGCAAGTGACCGGGTCGTTTCGATACACCCCCCGTAAACCCGCCTGGAGGCACGCTTCCCGAAGCGCTCGGCCAGGCGGGCATGGCTGCGTCGGCGTCCCGGACCTGACGGTTGTTTTTTGGCGCGCCATGGAGGATCGCCGATGCCGACGGTGCTGATTTTTTGCGATGAAGCGGGACGGATCGTGGAAGCCCGCGCCGGCAAGAACCCGGAGTGGAACCTCCCGCCGGGAACGCCGTTGTGGGAGGCGCTGGGCATGGAGGCGTCCGATGTCGGGGAATTGCTGACGCGGTTCCCGGCAGGCACCGCCCACAGCCTGACCGGCCCCCTGGGCCAGCCCCTGATCCTGAACCTCGTCCCCCTGCCGGTTCGGCTGGCGCCATCGGGCGGGTACCTGGCGACCCTGACCGTGGCCGCCCTGACCCTGACGGCGCCGACCGGGGACTCGCCAGCCCCCACGGCATCCGCCCTCGACTACGCCGTGTTCAACGCCGTCTTCAACGACGCGCGCGACGCCATCCTGCTCACCGACGACTCCTTCCGCATCCTTGCGGCGAACCGCAAGGCCCACACGCTCTATGCCGCGGGGGACGAATGCCTGGACGGCTCGGCCCTGCCCCGCATTCTGCCCCCGTCGGACGAGCCCAGGCTCCTGGCCACGGCCCGGGCCCTCAAAAGCGGCGCGTCCTGGCGCGGCTCCCAGGTCACCCTCGGACCGGCCGGCCAGGAGACGCCCGTCAGGATGACCATCCGCTGTCTGAGCGTCGGCCGGGTGCGGCTCTACCAGTTCATGCTGGGCGACCAGCGCAGGCGCATGGCCCTGGAGCGCGACCTGGCCAGGAGCCGCCGGCAGGTCGCGGACATGGACACGGCCCTGAAGCAGGTCCTGCGCAATGTGGAGGAGGAGCGCCAGGAGCTCAAGGACGGCCTCGTGCAGCAGGTCCGCGAGGAGGTCCTGCCCACGGTGGAGCGCATCGTCCAGGAGGACTCCCACCTCGTCCGCCAGGCCTACCGTTCGGCCCTGGAGGAGCGCATCGCGGACATGGCCGAGGCCCCGTCCGACACGGCCGCCCTCTTCGCCCTGCTCACCCCCAGAGAAATGGATATCTGCCGCCTGATCCAACAGAGCTGGCAGGGCCGCGCCATCGCCGAGCAGCTCGGCATCTCGTTTGAAACCCTGCAGACCCACCGCAAGAACATCCGCCGCAAGCTCGGCCTCAAGGGCGGGCCCGTCCCTCTGTCCGCCTTTCTCCAGCAGCACCCGCCCCTCTAGCCGTCGGGTATGCCCGCATACCCGATCCATCCCCGCCAGGTCCCCTTGATCCCCTGCCCGTCATGGGTATTCTGACCGATGCTGAATACAGGCGGGCCGCGGATGGCGGCGCGCCCCCGAACCCGCAGCCAAGGAGATTGAATGGCAAAAATACGTGTCGAAGGACTGTACAAGATATTCGGGCCGAACCCCAAGAAAGCGCTGCAGATGCTTTCCAAGGGCAGGACCAAGGACGAGATCATGGCCGAGACCCGTCATGGCGTCGGCGTGAACAACGCCTCCTTCGAAGTGAGGGAGGGCGAGATCGTGGTCGTCATGGGACTGTCCGGCAGCGGCAAGTCCACCCTGGTGCGCTGCCTCAACCGGCTGATCACGCCCACGGCCGGCAAGGTCCTCGTCGACGGTCAGGACGTCGCGACCATGGGCGACGAGGAGCTCAGGCACCTGCGGCAACGCAAGATGGGCATGGTCTTTCAGAATTTCGCGCTCTTCCCGCACCGGACCGTGCTGGAAAACGCCGCCCTCGGCCTGGAAATCCAGGGCATGGAAAAGGCCGAGCGTCTGCGGCTGGCCGAAGAGGCGCTGTCCATGGTCGGCCTGGACGGCTGGGGCGGGTCCTTCCCGCGCCAGCTCTCGGGCGGCATGCAGCAGCGCGTGGGCCTGGCCCGCGCCCTGGCCCTCTCCCCCGACATCCTGCTCATGGACGAGGCCTTCAGCGCCCTGGACCCGCTCATCCGCCGCGACATGCAGGACGAACTCATCAACCTGCAGGAGAGGATGCACAAGACCATCGTCTTCATCTCCCACGACCTGGACGAGGCCCTGAAGCTCGGCGACCGCATCATCCTCATGAAGGACGGCGCCATCGTGCAGGTCGGCACTCCGGAGCAGATCCTGACCTCGCCGGCCGACGAGTACGTGGCCCGCTTCGTGGAGGACGTGGACATCACCAAGGTCCTGACGGCCGAATCCGTGATGAAGCGCAGCGAGGCCGTGGCCGACCTGCGCACCGACGGCCCGCGCGCGGCCCTGCGCAAGATGCGCAAGCACAACATCGCCCATCTCTTCGTGGTCGACCACAACCATCGGCTGGTCGGCATCGTGTCCGCCGACGCGGCCGCGAACCTGGCCGCACGGGGCGAGGAACAGCTGGCGGAAGCCATCTGCACCGAGATCAAGACCGTCTTCCCGGACACCCCGGCCCAGGACCTCTTCGGCATCATGGCCGACCTGCCCTACCCGCTGGCCGTGGTCGACGAGAACAATAAGTTCAAGGGCCTCATCGTGCGCGGCACGCTGGTCACGGCCCTGGCCGAACGGGGAGGCGCCGCATGAACGGTTTCAGACTGCCCGTGGGCGAATTCATCGAATCCGGCATCGACTTCCTGGTCGAGCACCTGTCCTTCATCACCAAGGCCAGCGCCGACGTCGTCGAGACGGTCCTCGGGGCCATGGAAAGCGGCCTGCTGCTGGTCCCCATCCCGGTCTTCATCGTGCTGGCGGCGGCCGGCGTATGGCTCCTTACGAGGGACCGCAGGCTGACCCTGTGCAGCGTCCTGGGCCTGGCCCTGATCTGGAACATGGGGCTGTGGGCGGCCACGGTCAGCACCCTGGCCCTGGTGCTGGTCTCGACCCTGTGCGCCATCGCCCTGGGCGTGCCGCTCGGCATCCTCTCGGCCATCAACACGCGCATGTACCAGGCGGTCATGCCCGTGCTCGACGTGATGCAGACCATGCCGGCCTTCGTCTACCTCATCCCGGCCATCCCCTTCTTCGGCCTGGGCAAGACCGCGGCCATCTTCTCGACGGTCGTCTTCTCCATGCCTCCGGCCATCCGCTTCACCTGCCTGGGCATCCGCCAGATCCCGGCGGAGCTGGTGGAATGTTCCACGGCCTTCGGCGCGACGCGCATGCAGCGCCTCATGAAGCTGGACCTGCCCCTGGCCGCCCCGACCATCATGGCCGGCGTCAACCAGACGGTCATGCTGGCCCTGTCCATGGTCGTCATCGCGTCCATGATCGGCGCCAAGGGCCTGGGCGGCGAAGTCTGGAAGGCCATCCAGCGGCTGCAGATGGGCCGCGGCTTCGAGGCGGGCATCGCCATCGTCATCGTGGCCATGATCCTGGACCGGGTGCTGCAGAAACTGGGCACCCGCAAAGACACATGAAAACAAAGGAGAAACGCATGAAAAAAAACCTGCTTACCCTGATCTGTCTGATGTTCCTGGCCGCGCCGGCCATGGCCGCCAAGGACAAGGTCCGCATCGCCTACGTCGAGTGGGACTGCGCCACGGCCAGCACCATGACGGCCAAGGCCGCCCTGGAGCAGATGGGATATGAAGTCGAGACCCTGCCCGTCGCCGCGGCCGCCATGTGGCAGGCTCTCGGCACGGGCGACGTGGACGCCATGGTCACGGCCTGGCTGCCCGTGACCCACGCCGACTACTACGAAAAGGTCAAGGACAAGGTTGAAAAGGTCTCCGTGGTCTCCGGCGGCGCCAAGCTCGGCTGGGCCGTGCCCGCGTACGTGACCATCGACTCCATCGAGGAGCTGAACGCCAACGCCGACAAGTTCGACGGCAAGGTCATCGGCATCGATCCCGGCGCGGGCCTCATGAAGCTGTCCGAGCAGGCCATGGCCGACTACGGCCTGAACAAGCTCGAACTGATGGAAGGCAGCGGCGCGACCATGACCGCGGCCCTGGACACCGCCATCAAGAACAAGGAGTGGGTGGTCGTCACGGCCTGGTCCCCGCACTGGATGTTCGGCAAGTGGGACCTCAAGTACCTCAAGGACCCCAAGGGCGTGCTGGGCGGCGAAGAGAAGATCGAGGCCATCGTGCGCAAGGGCCTGAAAGAGGACATGCCCGAGGTCCACGCCTTCTTCTCCAACTTCAAGTGGGACTCCCCCGCCCAGCTGCAGATGGTCATGGCCTGGAACCAGGCCGGCGGCACCCCCGAAGAGAACGCCAAACGCTTCCTGAAGGAACACCCGGATACCGTGAAGGGCTGGATGGGCAAGTAGACGAATGCAATGCGGGGCTCTGCCCCGCGCCCCGCAAGGGGCTCGCCCCTTGACCCGATTTGGGGTTAGGGGCTCGACTCCCATTTCCGGCGTCTCGACCATCCCCCCTAAACGGCGGGCAGGGGGCGCGCCCCCTGCCCGCCGGAGGCCTCTTCCTCCTCTCCCCACCACCAACGAAAAACCCCGGCTCGCACCGGGGTTTTCGTTTTTCAGGCCTGCTTGCCGCAGCAGCGTTTGTATTTCTGACCGCTGCCGCAGGGGCAGGGGTCGTTGCGGCCGACCTTGGGGTCGGCGCGGCGCACGGTGTCGGGCTTGGTTTCGGCGGGTTCGCTGCCGCCGGCGTATTTCACCTCTTCCTGCTCCTCGTGCTTGAGCTCCTCCTGGCGGACGATCTCGATGCGCAGGTGCATGAGGGCCTTCATGGTGTTCTCGCGGATGCGGAAAAGCAGGTCCTCGAAGAGCTCGAAGCCTTCGCGCTTGTACTCCTGCTTGGGATCGCGCTGGGCGTAGCCGCGCAGGCCGATGCCCTCCTTGAGGTAGTCCATCTGCAGAAGGTGGTCCTTCCAGTTGCGGTCCAGAGCGTCGAGAAGGAAGAAGCGCAGGACTTCCTGATACTGGTCCGGGGCCGCGGCGCGGTGCTCGTCGAGGACCGAGAGGACGGCGGCGCGGGCTTCGTCCTTCTCGACGTACTTTCCGGGTTCGACCCTGCGCTCCAGGGCGAAGATCTCGTCCAGCTTGGAGCGGACCATGCCCCTCAGTTCCTCGGGGGACTCGGAGTGGCCCTTGCGGTTCTCCATGGGCTCGTAGATGTCAGAAAGCAGGTCGTCGATGAACTCCTCGACGGTGGGCTGCACGTCCTCGACGGTCATGAATTCGCGGCGCAGGGAGTAGATGACCTCGCGCTGCTGGTTCATGACGTTGTCGTATTCGAGGAGTTGCTTGCGGATCTCGAAGTTGTGGCCTTCGACGCGCTTCTGGGCGTTTTCGATGGAGCGGGTGATGAGCGGGTTCTCGATGGTCTGGCCGTCTTCGAGGCCGAGGCGCTCCATGATGCCGGCGATGCGCTCGGAGCCGAAGAGGCGCATGAGGGTGTCGTCGAGGGCCAGGTAGAAGCGCGAGGAGCCCGGGTCGCCCTGGCGGCCGGCGCGGCCGCGCAGCTGGTTGTCGATGCGGCGGCTCTCGTGGCGTTCGGAGCCCAGGATGTGCAGTCCGCCCAGTTCGCGCACGCCCTCGCCCAGCACGATGTCCGTGCCTCGGCCGGCCATGTTGGTGGCGATGGTCACGCGGCCCTTCTGGCCGGCCTGGGCCACGATCTCGGCTTCCTTCTCGTGGTGCTTGGCGTTCAGCACCTCGTGGGGGACGCGCTTCTTCTTGAGGAGTTCGGAGATGAACTCGGACTTCTCGATGGAGGTCGTGCCCACGAGGACGGGCTGGCCCTTGGCGTGAAGCTCCCGGATCTCCTCGACGATGGCCTCGAACTTCTCCTTCTGGGTCTTGAGGATGACGTCGGGGAAGTCCTTGCGGACCATTGGCTTGTTGGGCGGGGCGACGATGACTTCGAGGCCGTAGATCTGCTGGAACTCCACGGCCTCGGTGTCGGCCGTGCCGGTCATGCCGGCCAGCTTCTCGTACATGCGGAAGAAATTCTGGAAGGTGATGCTGGCCAGGGTCTGGTTCTCGGCCTCGACCTTGACGCCCTCCTTGGCCTCCAGGGCCTGGTGCAGGCCGTCGCTGAAGCGCCGTCCCGGCATGAGGCGGCCCGTGAACTCGTCGACGATGACGACCTGCCCGTCCTTGACGATGTAGTGGTCGTCGCGGGTGAAGAGGTAGTGGGCGCGCAGGGCCTGCAGTATGTGGTGCTGCAGGGTGATGTTGGCCGGGTCGAAGAGATTGCCGACGTTCATGATCTCTTCGCAGTGCACCACGCCCTCGTCGGTCAGCACGACGGTGCGGGCCTTCTCGTCGATGGAGAAGTCCTCGTCGCGGGCCAGCTTCGGGATGATGGCGTTGACGCGGGCGTAGAGGGAGGTCGACTTCTCGCCCGGGCCCGAGATGATGAGCGGGGTGCGGGCCTCGTCGATGAGGATGGAGTCCACCTCGTCGACGATGGCGAAATTGAGGGGGCGCTGCACGAGCTGGTGCCGGTAGAACTTCATGTTGTCGCGCAGGTAGTCGAAACCGAACTCGTTGTTGGTGCCGTAGGTCACGTCGGAGCCGTAGGCGGCCTGGCGCTCGGCGTCGGTCAGGCCGTGGACGATGACGCCCACGGTCAGGCCCAGGAAGGTGTAGAGCTGGCCCATCCAGGCCGCGTCGCGGCGGGCCAGGTAGTCGTTGACCGTGACCACGTGCACGCCCTTGCCGGACAGCGCGTTCAGCACCACGGGCAGGGTGGCGACCAGGGTCTTGCCTTCACCGGTCTTCATTTCCGCGATCTTGCCCTGGTGCAGGATGACGCCGCCCATGAGCTGCACGTCGAAGTGGCGCATGTTGAGGACGCGCCTGCTGGCCTCGCGGGTCAGGGCGAAGACCTCGGGCAGCAGGGAGTCGAGCTCGCGCCCGCCGGCCACCTCTTCGCGCCAGGCGGACATGCGCGCCGGGAAGTCGGCGTCGGACAGGGCCTGCATGGCGGGCTCGAAGGAATTGACCTGTTCCACGATGGGACGCAGGGACTTGAGGTATCTGTCGTTTCTGGATCCGAATATCTTCTTGGTCAAATAACCGATCATGAATACTCCCGACTCGTTGGTCCTGGGGGTGTAAGAGATTCTTGCCGGGCGCGGCCGCGACCGCTAAGTTCCTTGGCCACCGCCCGCGTTCACGCACTAGGGCAGTTTCCACGCAATGACAACCACAGGAAGGACGCCATGAACGAGGCCCTGCTCATCATCGACATGCAGAACGATTTCGCCGTGCCCGGGGGTACGTGCGAAGTGCCCGGGGCCCACGCCACCATCCCGGCCATCCGCAGGGTGCTCCTGCGCTTCCGGGAACTGGGGCTGCCCGTGTTCCACGTCGTGCGCGAATACCGCGCCGACGGTTCGGACGTCGAGATCACGCGCCTCGCCGCCCTGAAGGAAAAAGACATGGTCGTGCCCGGCACGCCGGGGGTGCGCATCGTCCCGGGCCTGGAGCCCGAGGCGGGCGAGTACCGCATCGTCAAGCCGCGCTTCAGCGCCTTCATGTTCACGGAGCTGGACCTGATCCTGCGCCGCAAGGGCATCACGCACCTCGCGGTCACGGGCACCCAGCTGCCCTTCTGCCTGCGCGCCACCCTCTTCGACGGCCTCTGCCTGGGCTACCGCATGACCCTGCTCACGGACGCCTCCTCCTCGCGCACCGAGGAGATTCACCAGGCCAACATCCGCGACATCCGCGACGCGGGCATGGACTGCGTCACCGTGGACGAATACCTGCGCGGCCTGGCCGCCGGGGCCCGCACCGCGTCCTAGCCCGCGTCAGAATCGGTTCAGTTCCCGCTCCGTGTCGCGGTCCACGGCCTTCTGCTTGAGGTCCTCGCGCCGGTCGTGGACCTTCTTGCCCTTGGCCAGGGCCAGCTCGATCTTGATCTTGCCGTCCTTGAAATAGAGCTTGGTCGGCACCAGGGTCAGACCCTTCTGCTCCATCCTGGACTTGAGGGAGGCGATCTCGTGGCGGTGCATGAGGAGCTTGCGCTCGCGGTCAGGCTCGTGCTGGGCGTAGCCCGCGTTGGCGTAGGTCGAGATGTGCACGCCCGAGAGCCAGGCCTCGCCGCCTGAAATGCGCACGTACCCGTCCATGAAGTTGACCTTGCCGTCGCGCAGGGATTTGACCTCGGAGCCGGTCAGCATGATGCCGGCTTCGATGAAGTCCAGCAGTTCGTAATAATGTCGGGCCTTGCGGTTGGTCGCGATGACCTTGATGCCCGTCGGTTTGGCGCACATGGGAAAATCCTTGGAATTGAAGGCTACTCGTCCACCAGGGAGGAGTAGAACATGAGCTCCTCGGGGAAGCGTCGGAAGATCATTTCCCGGACGAGCTTGTTGTTGCGGGCCACGGACTGGCTGGTCATGACCTGTTTCAAAAGGGCGCTGCACTCCTCCATGGAGGCCTGGCGCACGATGCGCTTGATGCCCGGGATGGCGTGGGGTCCCAGGCTGATGGAATCGACCTGCATGCCCATGAGCACGGGGATGCAGAAGGGGTCCGCGGCCAGCTCGCCGCACAGGCAGACCTCGATGCCGGCCCGGTGGGCCGAGTCCACGACCCACTTGATGGAGCGCACGATGGCCGGGTGCAGGGGCTGGTACAGGTAGGACACGTCCTTGTTGGTGCGGTCGATGCCCAGAGAGTACTGGATCAGGTCGTTGGTGCCGATGCTGAAGAAATCGACCTCGCGGGCCAGGAAATCCGCCGTGATGACGGCGCTGGGGACCTCGATCATGATGCCCATGGGCATGTCCTCGCGGAAGCAGATGCCCTCGGCGTGCATCTCCCGCTGCACCTCGCGGTAGAACTTCTTGACCTCGACGAGCTCCTGCAGCCCCGAGATCATGGGAAACATGATGGACACATTGCCGAGCACGCTTGCCTTGAGGATGGCGCGCAGTTGCGTGCGGAACACGTCGCGGTGCTTGAGGCAGTAGCGGATGGCCCGAAGCCCCAAGGCGGGGTTGGGTTCGCTCGGGACCTGCATGCGCATGAGCTTGTCGGCCCCGACGTCCAGGGTGCGGATGACCAGCTTCTTGGGCGCGACCAAAGAGGCCATGTCCATGTAGATCTCGGTCAGCTCGTCCTCGGTGGGCATGCCGCCGTGGCTCATGTAGCTGTATTCCGAGCGGTACAGGCCGATGCCCTCGCCGCCGTTGTCGTTGACCGCCACGACCTCCTCGAAGAGCTCTATGTTGGCCAGCACCTGCATGCGGTACCCGTCGATGGTTTCGGCGGGCAGCTGGCAGGAGCGCATGATGGTGGCCTGGTAGCTCTCGAACTGGGCCTGCAGGTCCGTGTAGCGCGCCAGCTCGTCCTCGTCGGGATCCAGGATGATGCGCCCGTGGAAGCCGTCGAGGATGATGATGTTGCCCTCGGCCAGGTCGTCCCCGAGGCCCTCCACGCCGACCACCGCCGGAATCTGCAGGGATCTTGCCAGGATGCCGGCGTGGGAGGTCTTGCCGCCCTGGGCCGTGGCGAAGGCCATGATCTTGTTCACGTCCAGCTCGATGGTGTCGGCCGGGGACAGATCGTGGGCCAGGAGGATGGCGCGGTGGGTGATGGCGTTCAGGCCCCCCTCGCCGCCGACCAGCTTGCCGAGCACCCTTTCGGCCACGAGGCGCACGTCCTGCATGCGCTGGCGCAGATACTCGTCGGCGATGGCCGCGAAGACCTCCTGCAGGTCCCCCACGGCGCGCTCCAGGGCCCACTCGGCGTTGATCCGGGTGTTCTCGATGTGGTCCAGGGCGCGCTTCCTGAACTTGTGGTCGCGCAGCATCATGAGGTGCGACTCGATGATGGCCGCGTGCTCCTTCAGGTCCTCGGGCACGAGGCTTAAGATCCGCTCCAGGTCCTGCAGGGCGGCTTCGAAGGCTCGGCCCAGGCGCTCCATTTCGCGCGGTACGTCCTCTTCGCCCAAGGTCTGGCGGGCCATGCCGGAAAAATGGTTCCTGTTCAGGCAATAGGCCTTGCCGATGGCGACGCCTGCGGAAACCGGAATGCCGTAGAGGGTGCGGGAAGGCATCAGCGATCCTCTCCAAACATGTCTTCGAACATCTTCGTCAGGCTCGAAATGGCTTCGGCTGCGTCGGGCCCCTGGGCCCGCAGCCGCAGCTCCGTGCCCTGCGGGGCGGCCAGGGACAGGAGGTCCAGGATGGATTTCGCGTCGGCCTCCATGCCGCCGGAGTGCACGCTGATGCTGGCCGCATAGCGCTGGGCCTCCTGCGAAATCTTGCCGGCGGGCCGGGCATGGAGGCCGAGACTGTTGCCGACCCGGATGGTTCTTTCCTGCACGTCGTCCATACGCATCACCTACATGGATACAAAGGGGAGAACCCTCTCCCAGGGGACGGCCAAACCGCCCAGCACCAACGCCGCCAGGATCAGGTCGCGGTCCCTGGACCGGAACATGCCGCACGCGGCCAGCAGAACCGCGCAGCCCGCCCAGGCCGGGGTCCAGAGTCCGCCCCGCGGCGCGACCTGAAGCACGAACAGGGCCAGCAGAACACCGTTGACCAGCTTGAGACGCCGCCCCCAGTCGATGAGCCCCCAGGACTTGAGGCGCTGGAGAAAGGCCAGTCCCTGGGCGTAGCCGCGTCCGAAGGTGAACATCTTGAAAAACTGCAGGGCCGCCAGGCAGAGGAGCACCCAGAGGGCCAGGAGCCAGATGCGGTCCGCGGCCGCGAGGTTGACCCCGACCAGGGACCACATGACCAGGAAGCTGCCACCGAAAAACGAGTCCCCCAGGGCCGAGAGGGTGTAGACCGTGGTCGTACGCAGCTTGGGCAGGATGTCGGCGGGAAGCAGGCCCGCCGCGATCTTGCGCTCCATGGCCAGGAATATCCCGGCCAGCAGCGGCGTCCAGTAGGGGTGGGTGTTGTAGTGCTTCAGGTACCTGCCGCGGGCGCGCTTCAGGGCGGCCGGGTCGGCTCCGTACAGGGCGCGCAGACCGGGCTCCATGATGAAGGCCAAGCCAACGTTCTGCATCCCGCGGGTGTTGAACGTGGCGCCGACCATGTAGGTGCGCAGAAAAACCTGCAGCAAGATGCGCGTATCCAACCCTACTCCGCGTCCTGTTCGAGAATCAGCTCGTAAATCCGCTTGGCGGTCCAGCCCCTGGTCCGCTCGCGCACGGCCCGGGCGGCGTCCTTGGGGCGCATGCCCCCCCCGATCATGGTCCGGGCCAGGCCGAGCACCTCCGCTTCACCCGTGGCGGCTCCCGCCTCGGGAGGACCCACGACCACGGTAACCTCACCCATGAGTTCGCCGTCCATGTCGAGGGCCTGACCAAGCCTTCCGTTGATAAACTGCTCATGTTTCTTGGTCAATTCCCGGGCCAGACAGAATTCCCTCTCTCCGAGAACCTCGAAGGCCAGCGCGAGCGTCGGCAGGACGCGGTTCTTGCGCTCGAAGAAGACCAGGGTGGCCGGCACGTGGGCGTACGCGCCGAAAAGGGCCCGCACCTCGCCGGCCTTGCGGGGCGGAAAACCCAGGAAGACGAAGGGGTACGGAGGCAGGCCGCTGGCCATGAGGGCGGTGACGGGCGCGCAGGGACCGGGCACGGGCACGATGGGAACGCCGGCCTTGCGGCAGGCCGCCACGAGTCGGTAGCCGGGGTCGGCGATGAGAGGGGTTCCGGCGTCGGAGACCACGGCCACCTGCAGCCCCTGGCCGAGCAGTTCCAGGACCTCGGCGATGCGGCTGTCCTCGTTGTGTTCGTGCAGGCTCATGAGGCGCTTGCCGCCGATGCCCGCCAACTGCAGGAGGTGGCCGGCGCGGCGGGTGTCCTCGGCCAGGATGACGTCGGCGGCTTCGAGGGTCTGCCGCGCCCGGGGCGAAAAATCACCAAGGTTGCCAAGGGGCGTGGCCACGATCCAGACCGTCCCGTACATCGATGATATCCTCCCAGTGTTCGACGAGGGTCTCCCCGTCCAGGAAAAGCACGGCCACCAGGTCGAAGCGGCAGGGCCGACTCCAGGCCTTCTTGCGGCTCAGGTACTGCGACGCGGCCCGGATCAGGCGCTTTCTCTTGGCCGGGCCCACGGCCTCGCCCGGCTCACCGCGCACGTGACCCGAGCGGGTCTTGACCTCGACGAAGACGAGGGATCCCCGGTCCTCGCAGACCAGGTCAAGCTCACCCCCGACGCAGCGGACGTTGCGCTCCACGACCCGCAGGCCTTTCTCCTGCAGGAACGCGGCGGCCAGGTCCTCCCCGGCCAGACCCGTGATCAGATGCCGGGCAGCCACAGGGTCTTCTCCCGGGGCGCGGGGCACACGCCCTTGAACGTCCTGCGATGGGCCGGGCTGGGGCCCAGGCGCCGCAGGGCGTCGAGGTGCTCCTGCGTGCCGTAGCCCTTGTGCACGGCCAGGCCGTAGCCCGGGTAGCGCTCGTCCATGCGATCGAGCAGCTCGTCCCGGAAGGTCTTGGCCAGGATGGAGGCGGCGGAGATGCAGGGGTGGATGGCGTCGCCCCCGACCACGGTCGTCAGCGGCAGGGTCGAGGGAAAGGACCGGTTGCCGTCGACCAGCACGCAGTCGGGCTGCACGCGCAAAGCGCACAGCGCCCGCGACATGGCAGCCAGGGTGGCCTGCAGGATGTTGATGCGGTCGATTTCCCGGGGCCAGGAAAAACCTAAGGCCCAGGACACTGCCTGGGCCTTGATGGCTTGTGCGAGCACCGCGCGACGCCGCGGGGAAAGCTTCTTGGAATCCGTCAGTCCCGGGAGGTCGTACCCGGGGGGCAGGATGACGGCCCCCGCCACGACCGGGCCGGCCAGGCAACCGCGGCCGGCCTCGTCGATGCCGGCCCGGACCCCGTCCATGCCCCGGGAACAGCCTCTCTGGCTGAGCAAATCGGGCCTACCAGGCGTTCTTGGTCTTGATGCGGGCAGCCTTGCCCTTGAGGCGACGCAGGTAGTAGATGCGGCTCTGACGCACCACGCCTTCGGACACGACCTCGATGCGGTCGATGCTCGGGGCGTGCAGGGGGAAGATGCGCTCCACGCCGACGCCGTCGGAAACCTTGCGCACGACGAAGGTGCTGTCCGTGGTGCCTCTCTTCAGACGCATGACCACGCCCTGGAAGACCTGGATACGCTCCTTTTCCCCTTCGATGATGCGGGTATGCACCTTGACGGTGTCACCGGCCCGGAACTTGGGGACGTCGGCACGCAGGTGCTCGCTTTCGATCTTTTTGATGATGTCCATGATTTTCTCCTTTATCTGAAGCGGCCTGTACGCCGCCACGAATCTTAACCCACATCGCCCAGCAGGCGGTCCACCATGATGGACGCCGCGGAGCGGACAGAAAGGTGGTTGTACCTATCCATAAAACGTATGGCCCGCAACATGCCGTCGGCCCCTTCCAGAACCTCGGGCCGCAAACCGTGCCCCGTGCCCAGCACCAGCAGGACCGGTTCGTCCCGCAGCCACCGGGCCGCCTGCTCGCAGGTCATGTTCCCGGCCTTGGCGCTGGTGGCCAGAACCTTGGGCCTGCGCCCCGTGCGCGCGGCGATGTCGGCCACTGCGTCACCCAGGAGACTTACCACCCGGACCCGGCCCAGGGCCTCGCTGCGGTCGGGGTTGGCCGTGAGCCCGTACCCCTCGCGCCAGTGCCCCACGAGCGTGCGGGCCAGCTCCTGCTGATCCGCCACGGGCGTGCAGATGTAATATCCGCCGAGCCCATAGGTACACGAAACGCGTGCAATATCGTGGAGGTCGAGGTTTGTCAAAGACGTTGTGATGGTCTGGCCGGATTTATTTTCGACCGGGTAGTGCACCAGGGCCACGTGCAGGTTGCGTCCCGGCCGGACCCGGTCCAATGCCTTGAGATACTTGATGTCCGAGTCGGTCAGCGGCGCCCTGGACAGGATGTCCGGCCGCATGTGCAGGGTTGTTTCCAAACTCTGTTCCCGCCGCCACTGGGCGATGCGGCCGTGGTGCCCGGAAGACAGGACTTCGGGCACCTTCAGCCCCTCGTACTCCTCGGGCCGGGTGTAGTGCGGGTATTCGAGGAGGCCCGTGCTGAAGCTCTCCTCGTCGGCGCTCTCGTCCTTGCCCATGAAGTCGGGGATGAGCCGGCCCACGGCCTCGATGAGGCACAGGGCGCCGGTCTCGCCGCCGTTCAGCACGAAGTCGCCCACGGACACGGGCTCGATGGGGCAGAGCTCCTCCAGGCGGGCGTCGAAGCCTTCGTATCGCCCGCACAGCAGGGCCAGCTCCTCCTCCCCGGCCAGCTCGCGGGCCAGGGCCTGGGTCAGGGGGCGGCCCTTGGGGCTGAGCATGAGGATGCGCGCCTTGGGCCCGAGGGTGGACAGTGAGCGCCGCAGCGGGTCCACGGCCATGACCATGCCCGGCCCGCCGCCGTAGGGCCGGTCGTCGACGTTGTGGTGCTTGTCCGTGGAGTGGTCGCGCGGGTTGATGAACGAAAACTCGACCAGCCCCTTCTCCCGGGCCTTGGAAAGCAGACCGCAGGACAGGGGCGATTCGAAGAATTCGGGAAAGATGGTGATGACGGAAAAACGCATTGCATGTGCTCCGGCCGGGACCGACCGGAGGTCGGATCAGGGGTTCTGGTACAGTTCGAGGAGCCCCTCGGGAGGGTCGACGACGATGACGCCGGCGTCCAGGTCGATGTCCAGCACGAACTCCTCCACGGCCGGCAGCAGGATCTCGCGGCCCTGGTCGTCGTGGATGAACCACAGCTCCTGTCCGGCCACGTCCCGGATGTCCGCCAGGATTCCGATCCGCGAGCCGTCGACGTGCATGACCGGCAGGTCGATGAGATCCTCCGGCCGCACCTCGCCCTCATCGAGCTCGGGCAGGTCCTTCTCCCTGGCCAGCACCTCTGCTCCCCGCCAGCCCTCGGCCTGGTCCCGCCCCTGACAGCGGTCCACCAGGATGAGCGCGCGCCCCTGGTGGGCGCGCCACTCCAGAAGCTCGCAGGGCCTGGGCTTCTTGCCCGGAAGCTGGAGGTAGATGCGCCGCAATCCCTCAAAGAGGAAAGGGGAGTCTGCATAAAGTTCGATGCAGAGCTCCCCCTTGAGGCCATGCGGTTTCTGGACCCGGCCCAGCTCCACAAGCCTGACCGGGCCTGAATTCTCGACGGACACGCTACTCCAGAATCTCCAGGACGGAACGTTTCCTGGCCTTGGTCGAAGCCGCGCCCAGTATGGTGCGCATGGCCCTGGCCGTGCGACCCTGCTTACCTATGACCTTGCCAAGGTCTTCCTTGGCAACCTTGAGTTCAATGACGGAAGTCTGCTCGCCCTCGATTTCGGAAACGGAAACACTGTCCGGATTGTCAACCAAAGACTTGGCTATGAATTCGATCAAATCCTTGAGCATAGGTACCTCCGCTGTAGAGCTGTGGGGTCGCAAGTCGAGCCGAACGACGAGCCTTGGAGGTACTAATTACTGAATCCAGCTTTCTTTAGCAAGGAGCGAACGGTATCCGTGGGCTGCGCGCCGCGTTCCATCCAGCTTTTGATCTTGTCCTGGTCGATCTTGATGTCGGCGGGCTCGGTCATGGGGTTGTAGTAGCCCACGTAATCAAGGACCCGGCCGTCGCGACGGGAAGCGGAATCCACGGCGACGATGCGGTAGAAGGGTTTCTTCTTGGAGCCCATGCGGGTCAGTCTGAGTTTCATAGCCATTGTAGTTCTCCCTGAACGTAAGTGTGGTGCGCGTCCGGCGCCCCCCTCCAGCGGAAGGGGCAAGCCGGGCGGCTATTTTTTCTTGCGCTGCTTCTTGGCCTTCTTGCGCTTTTCCTTGAGCTTGGCCGCTTCCGCGGCCGAACGCCCGCCAGGCCCCTTTCCGGGCATACCGCCCATGCCGGGCATTCCGGGCATCCCGCCCGGCAGAGCTCCGGGCATTCCACCCATGCCGGGCATCCCCGGCATTCCGGGCATGCGTGCGCCCTGGGGCATGGCCGGCATCTTGCCGCCCATCATCTTCTTCATCATCTTCTGCATCTGCTCGAAATTCTTGAGCAGCTGATTGACTTCCGTGACCGTGACCCCGCTGCCTTTGGCGATGCGCTGCTTGCGGCTGGGGTTGATGATCTTGGGGTCGTGGCGCTCGGCCATGGTCATGGAGTTGATCATGGCCTCGACCCTGGCCAGCTCCTTCTCGGGTATCTGCACGTCCTGCAGCTGCTTGCGGATCTGGCCCATGCCGGGGATGAGCTTCATGATCCCCTCAAGGGAGCCGAGCTTCTTGATGCGCCGCATCTGCGTGCGGAAATCTTCGAGGTCGAACTCGGCCTTCTTGAACTTCTTCTCGAGGGCCTCGGCCTCCTTGGCGTCGATGGTGGCCTGGGCCTTCTCGATGAGCGTCAGGACGTCGCCCATGCCCAGGATGCGCGAGGCGATGCGGTCCGGGTGGAAGACCTCCAGTTCGCTCAAGCGCTCGCCCATGCCGACGAACTTCAGCGGCTTGCCGGTGATGGACTTGATGGACAGGGCTGCGCCGCCGCGGGCGTCGCCGTCCATCTTGGTCAGGACCACGCCGGTGATGTCCAGGACCTCGTTGAACTTCTCGGCCACGGTCACCGCGTCCTGGCCGGTCATGGCGTCGGCCACGAACAAAATTTCATTGGGCCGGCATTTTTCCTTGATGCCGACCAGCTCCTGCATGAGCAGCTCGTCGATGTGCAGGCGGCCCGCCGTGTCGAGAATGATCACGGAGCAGCCCTTGAGCTCGGCCTCGCGCATGGCCGCCGCGCAGATGTCCACCGGATTCATCTCCACGGTGGACGGGTAGACCGGCACGCCGAGTTCCGAGCCGAGCTTGGTCAGCTGGTCGATGGCCGCGGGGCGGTAGACGTCGGCCGGGACCAGATAGGGCTGGTACTTCTGGCGGCGCAGGTACAGGGCCAGCTTGGCCGCGGACGTGGTCTTGCCCGAACCCTGCAGGCCGGCCATCATGATCACGTAGGGCGGCTTGCCCTTGAAATCCAGGGCGTAGCTCTCGCCGCCCAGGAGTTCGATGAGCTCCTCGTGGACGATCTTGATGACCTGCTGCCCCGGCGTGAGGCTGCCGAGCACGTCCTGCCCCAGGGCCCTGGCCTTGACCCGTTCGACGAAGTCCTTGACGACCTTGAAGTTGACGTCGGCTTCCAGCAGGGCCAGGCGCACTTCGCGCAGGCCTTCCTGGATGTTGCCTTCGTCGAGGCGGCCGTGGCCGCGCAATTTTTTGAAGACCGATTCAAGCCGGTCTGACAAGCTGTCGAACATGCAAGGGCACCTATTGTAGGGAAAAGAAGTAGGGTTGCATAGACAAGTTCCATGCACCCGTCAAGTACGGTCTCGGCGCCCCGCAACGCTGCGCGTCGCAGGGGCCGAGACGAAAAAAAGGCGGAAAACGTCCGACGGTCGAAAAGCCGTCCGGGCCCGGCAGTTCTAACCCATGGCCTTGGCGAAGGCCCGCGCGAAGCCGGGACCGGCGCCGCGGATGGTGCTTTCGTCCACGCAGAAGGCCAGACGGAAATAGCCGGGGTAGCCGAAGCCCGAGCCCGGCACGGCCAGGATCTGCTCCTGCATGAGCTCGTTCACGAAGGCCGCGTCGTCGCTGCCCTTGGGGATGCGCGGGAAGAAATAGAACGCGCCCTGGGGCATGGAAAAGGCGAAGCCCGCCTCGCGCAAGACCTCGGCCATGGCGTCTCGACGGCCGGCGTAGATGGACGCGTCCACCTCGTGGCCGAGAGCCTTGGCCAGCAACTTCTGCCCCACGGCCGGGGCGTTGACGAAACCGAGAATCCGGTTGGTCAGGATGACGCCCGCAACCAGCTTGCCCGCCTCGGGCATGGCCGGGTTCACGGCCACGTACCCGACCCGCTCCCCGGCCAGGGCCAGGTTCTTGGAGAAGGAGCTTACCACCACGCTGTGCTCGTAGACCGGGAAGATCGCCGGGACATCGGCGCCGTCGTAGGCCAGGAATCGGTACGGCTCGTCGGAGATGAGCAGGATGGGCCGGCCCGTGCGGGCCGAGGCCTGGCGCAGGACGTCGGCCAGGCTGGCCAGCTCATCTAATGTATAGATGCGGCCGGTGGGGTTGTTGGGCGAGTTGACGAGCACGCAGCGGGTGCGCTCGGTGATGGCCGCGGCCAGGGCCTTGATGTCGAGTTCGAAGGTCAGGGGCTTGGACGGCACGGCCTTCAGCACGCCGCGGTGGTTCTCGGCGTAGAAGCCGTACTCCACGAAATAGGGCGCCGGGCAGAGCACCTCGTCGCCGGGCTCGAGCACGGCCCGGAACAGGGCGTTGATGCCGCCGGCCGCGCCGCAGGTCACGACCACCTCGTCGGCGCTCACGGCCGTGCCCTGCTCGCCGGAGATGACCTCGGCCAGGCGCGCCCGCACCTGCGGGTAGCCGGCATTGGGCATGTAGCCGAAGGCGAAGGGCTTGCAGGCGTCGTCGGCCAGCTCGCGCAGGCCTTGGGCCACGGCCGCGGGCGGAGCCAGGTCCGGGTTGCCCAGGCTGAAGTCGTACACGTTCTCGGGCCCGTACTTCTTCTTGAGTTCGATGCCGGCCTCGAACATGCGCCGAATCCACGACGATCTGGACAGGTAGCCCTCAACTTGCGAACAAAGCATGATATGTCTCCTTCACGGCCCGGTCTTCAGGGAATGTCCAGGCCGATCTTTCTGTATTCACCGAGTTTGTTGCGCAGGGTGCGCACGGAAATTCCAAGCAGCTCCGAAGCCTTGGTGCGGTTGCCGGAGGTCCAGTCCAGGCTTTTTATAATGAGCTGCATCTCCATCTCCTGGATGGTCGGGATGCGGCCGCCCTCTTCAAAGGAAATGGACGGGGCCTGGACCGGGGCGGCGCTGCCTGCCGCGTCCTCGGCCTCCTCGTCCTCCGGCGACCATTCCTGGCCGTCCATGAGGAAGTGCACGGGCCGGATGGGGCCGCCGCCGGCCAGGAGCACGGCCCGCTCCATGAGGTTCTGGAGTTCGCGCACGTTGCCCGGCCAGTCGTGGGCCATGAGCCACTGCCTGGCGTCGTCCGAGAGCTGCAGGGCGCCCAGGCCGTATTCGCGCGAATTGCGGCGGATGAAGAAATCGGCCAGGAGCAGCACGTCCTCGCCTCGCTGGGCCAGGGGCGGCAGGCGCAGGGGGATGACGTTCAGGCGGTAGAAGAGGTCCTGACGGAACTCGCCCCTCTCCACGCTCTGCTCCAGATGGCGGTTGGTGGTGGCCAGCACGCGCACGTCGACCTTGACGGTCTCGACCCCGCCGACGCGGTCGATCTCGCCCTCCTGCAGGGCGCGCAGGAGCTTGGCCTGCAGGGGCAGGGCCATCTCGGAAATTTCGTCGAGGAGCAGCGTGCCGCCGCTGGCCAGCTCGAACTTGCCCAGCTTGCGCGAGATGGCGCCGGTGAAGGCGCCCTTCTCGTGCCCGAAGAGCTCGCTCTCCAGCAGATGCTCGGGCAGGGCCGCGCAGTTCACGGCCACGAAGGGCCCGTTCTCCCGGCCCGAATGGACGTGGATGAAGCGCGCGAACATCTCCTTGCCCGTGCCCGACTCGCCGGAGATGAGCACCGTGGCCTTGGACGCGGCCACCTGCCGGGCCAGGGCCAGGACCCGCATCACGGCCGGGTGCCGACCGATGATGGACACTTCGCGCGGCTTCCCCTGGGGCGACGCGGGGGGGGGGGCGGGGGCGGATGGACCGTCGGAGGGCAGGGCGGCCTGGACCTTCTCCCAGGTCAGGGGGCAGAGCCAGTAGTCCTGGGCGCCAAGCTCCATGAACAGGCGGGCCTCGTCGGCGCTGCCCTTGTCCGTGAAGACGATGACCGGGAGGGGGTTGCCTGACTGCTGCACGGTTTCAAGCAGGTCCTGGGCGCGGTATCCGGGCAGGCTCGGCAGGGTGAAGACGAGGTCGGCCTTGCGCCCCTCGATGACCTTCATGGCCGAGGCGCGGTCCTCGACGACCATGGCCTGGCAGTCATGGGCCTTGAACTGCGCATGGAGCGGGGAAACAAGTTCCGATCGTGAAATGAAGAGGATACGCTTGGCCGCCATATCCGCGCACGCTATCTTTTCCAAGGCCTCTTTGCAATACGGGCCGGGCCAAGCGACTTGCCCGCTCTCGGCCCTTCTGCTAGGGCTGGGGCGGATTTTCCGTGACTGCCCATCGTTTTATCAGGTACATTTTTTCATGAACCCCAAGGATCTCAAGCAACTGCTGCGCGCTGTCGCGGCCGGAACCGTCTCCTGCGAAGCGGCGGAGCAATCCATTACCGGCTGCGGTCACGACGGGCTGCACCTCGACCCCGGTCGTTTCGAGCGCACCCGCGTGGGCGAGGTGGTCTACGGCCAGGGCAAGACCCTGGAACAGATCGCCGCCTCCCTGGACGCCCTCGGACGGCACCACCCCGTCCTGGCCACCAGAATCACCGAGGGCCATGGCCGGGAACTGCTGCGCATCTTCCCGCACGGATACCTGTGGGAGGAGGCCCGGCTCTTCAGCCTGGGCGCGGACCTGCTTTCGCCGGACCCCAGGGCGCCCGAATCCGACGTGCTCATCGTCACGGCCGGCTCCTCGGATCTGCCCGTGGCCCGCGAGGCTCTGGGCACCGCCAGGTTCCTCGACTTGAGTGCGCACCTGGTCTCCGACGTGGGAGTGGCCGGCCTGCACCGCCTGGAGCGGCACCTGGACACCCTGCGCCAGGCCCGCGTCGTCATCGCCGTGGCCGGCATGGAAGGAGCCCTGCCCAGCGTCCTGGGCGGCCTGGTCAAGGCCCCGGTCATTGCGGTCCCGACCTCGACGGGCTATGGGGCCAACTTCGCCGGCCTGACCCCGCTCCTGGCCATGCTCAACTCCTGCGCGCCGGGCGTGGGCGTGGTCAACATCGACAACGGCTTCGGGGCGGCCGTGCTGGCGAAGAAAATCTTGGGTCAAAACGGGTAACCATGCGCAAACCGGTTCTTTTTCGGGTCACGAACAACCTCAAGGTGGGGGGCGTCCAGCGCAGGCTGCGTGCGCTCCTGCCGCTGCTCACGGAGCATTACGACGTCCACGTCGTGACCTACAAGGACAAGGGCGTGTTCTTCGACGAACTGGCGGCCGAAGGCGTACGGACGCACTTCCTGCCCCGCAAGGGCCACTGGGACCCGCTGGCCATCTCCAGGCTGGCCCGGCTGTTCCGGGAACACAAGGCCGACATCGTGCACACCCACTCCTTCGGCGGCAATATTTTCGGAATTCTGGCGGCAGCCCTGGCCCATGTGCCCGTACGCATCGGCCAGGTCCACCTGAGCGAGCTGCACTGGTACGGCTCCACCGCCCTGCGGCGCCGGAAGCAGATGCTGGAGGAAACGCTTGTTCACCGCCTCTTTTCGCACAAGGTGCTCTTCGTCTCCCGCGAATCGCGCGACTATTTCCAGCGGCACACTGGCCTGCCGGACTCCATGCTGCAGGTCCTGCACAACGGCCTGACCCTGCCTGACAAGGTGACACCGGCCCCACGCGAGGAGCTGGGCGTGCCGAAGGACCGGAAACTGGTCGGCTTCGTCGGGCGCCTGTCCCGCGGCAAGGGTGTCGAAAGATTCCTGGACATGGCCCGCGAGGCATGCCTCCAGACTCCGGGCCGGTATCACTTCGTGGTCATCGGCGACGGAGACGGCCTGCCTGGGCACAGGGAATGGGTCCGCGAACACGGTTTGGAGCAGGACGTCACCTTTCTGGGCGAACGCCGCGACATCCACCGCTGCTACGCAGCCCTGGACTGCCTGGCCTTCTGCTCGGAGCCGGGCGTCGAAGGCATGCCCGGCGTGGCTCTTGAAGCCTGCGCCCACGGCCTGCCCATTCTGGCATCAAGAACGGCGCCCCTCGAAGAGATCCGGGACTACTACGACCGCATCGCCTTCATGGACATGCGACGGGCAGTCGATCAGCTCCAATCCGCCATGGCCCTCCCGGCAGCCGACACCGCGGCGCTTTGGGCCGAGTTCTCCATTGAAGCGATGCGGGACAGGACCATCGCCCTGTACAGCGACCTGGCCAGGCGGGCAGCGACATGAGCCTCCTTTCTCTGGCGCAGGCCGCCTTGGGGGGCAGTATCCCCGTACTGTGCTACCACCAGGTGCGGCCGGCCAGCGGCATGACGCCGGAAAAATTCGGCAGCCATCTGGATATGCTTGCCAGGATGGGGCTGGAAAGCATCAGCCTCGAACACATGCTTGATATCGTCCGGGGCAAGCGGCGCATGGCTGGGCCATCGGTGGTCCTGACCTTCGACGACTGCACGTTGGACAACTGGGTCTATGCGGTGCCTGAGTTGCTGCGGCGCGGCATGTGCGCCACTTTCTTCGCCGTCACGGATTTCCTGGCGCCCGGCAAGGCTCGCCTGCGTGCGGATCAGGGCGGTCAGGGCACAATCGTGCCTTCCCTGGGCGAGATCATGCGCAAAGCGCTCAAGGGGCATTTCGAGGACTTCATGAACCATGGAGAGGTCCGGGCCATGGTTCGCGAGGCAGGGATGGAGGTCTATTCGCACTCGGCAGCGCATCAGGCCTGCTTCATAAATCGGGGTCGGCAAGGCGTTCTGGGAGACAACCGACACTGGAGCCATCAGGCCCTGTGCGGGCCGGCCCCTGCGGACACCCCCGTCCACCCCGTCGGAAGCGCATACGCACATGCCGGCTTCGGCCTTGACTGGGCCGGCCGACCGCTGACCCTGGCAACGCCCGAAGAGCGCATGGCCTTCTGCCTTGATGATTTCAGCAGCAGCAAGGGGCATTTGGAGAGGATTCTCGAAAAGCCCTGCCCTTTCCTCTGCCTGCCGTGGGGGGAATATGACGACATCACCCTGGAAGCGGCCAGGCAGGCAGGATTTGAAAGCGTACTCAATCTTCAGGCCGGACACGTCGGGCCGGGAACGGCCCCCCTGCGCATTGGGAGGCTGGCGGTCAAGGACAACAAAAGCCGCGTCTGGCTCGGGGTCAAGACGGCCCTTCTGTCCACAAGGCCCACGGCCTCGCTGGTCCGGGGAAGACGACCAAAGGGGCGAACGTGAACATCTGTTTCGTCAACTCCACAAACAAATGGGGCGGCGTCAAGAGCTGGACCCTGGACGTTGCCTGCGGTCTGACCAAACGGGGCCATCACGCCGTCATTGTCGGACGCCCCGGCCCCTTCGTCGACAAGGCGCGCGAGATGGGTTTGGAAGCCCTGGGGCTCTCCTTCGGTCCGGATTTCAACCCCCGACTGATTTCGCGCTTCCTAGGGATGTTCCGCAGGGGAAAGATCGATCTGGTCGTTGTCAACGTCGGCAAGGACATGCGTTCCGCCGGTCTTGCGGCCAGGGTTCTCGGCATCCCTGTCGTGCACCGGGTGGGGCTGGCGGGCGACATGCTGAACACCTGGAAGGTGCGCCTGATGCACAAATGGGTGCGGCCCTCCATCCTGGTCCCTTGCGAGCAGATCAAGAACGGCATGCTGCAGGAACTGCCGTATCTCAGACCGGAAGAGGTCACGGTGATCCTGACCGGCAAGGAGCCGGCTCCGGAGCCGCCGGCCACGGTGAACTCCCCCCTGCGCTTCATCTCCACCAGCCAACTCAACGCGGACAAAGGGCACAAGGATGTTCTGGAGGCCCTGGCCGTACTGAAAAAACTCGGGTACGATTTTTATTATGATATTGTAGGGACCGGACGCATAGAGACTGAATTGAAAGCGTTGGCCTCCCGACTCGACCTCAACGACAGGGTCGTGTGGCATGGATTTCAGAAGGATGTGAGGGCATATCTTCGCCAGGCGGACGTTTTCCTTCTCCCCTCGCGCAACGAAGGGCTGCCCAATACCCTGCTTGAAGCAATGGCCGAAGGACTGATCTGTCTGGCCCGCGATGTAGGCGGAGTAACAGAATGCTGGCCCGCCGCCGCGAACCGGCTTCTACTCCCCCGCAACGCGGCAAGCGACGCATTTGCAAACGCTCTGAAAGAACTTCTGCAAACTGAAGGAAGCTTACGACTCAAGTTGAAAATGCTGTTCTGGGAGCATTCGATGTCCAACTCCCGACAGCGAATGACCCGTGTACTGGACTCTTTTTTCAGCAGGATATCCGGGGCGGCATCAATCGAGGACGCAGGGGAGAAGTCATGATCGAACTCGGCGAAATGCTCGTGAAGGGCGGCTGGTGTCAAATTCTTGCCGTACAGGGCAGGCCGGATCTCTGCGCCAAGGTGCTTGTCCCGAAGCGGCGCTTCAAGGGTGGAAAGCCCGAGCCCGACCGTATCGTCAGTGCCAAATACGGCATCACCGACTTTCTCGAATACGAGTGGGCAAACTATCTGAAAATCATGGGAAGGTGCCCAGAGGACCTGAAGCGCCATTTTGTAACCATGCATGGGATAGAGAACTCTCAGGACGGCCGCAAAGCCTTGATCATGGATGTCGTCAGGGACGACAGGGGGGAGATCGCGCCCAATCTGGTTCGCAATGCCCGTCCCCTTGACCCGCGTTTCCATGAAATTCTGGAGCGCATCAGACGCGAAGTATTTGTCGCTCACGGTATCGACCACTTCGGGATCGTGCGCCGCAATATCCTGGTCCGCGCGCCCGGGGATCCGGTCATCATCGACTTCCAGACGGGCCGCGAGCGCTTCCGCGGCCAGTTCTGGCTCCGCCACCCGTGGTTCGTACGTCAAAAAATCAACCGCTGCTTCCGCAAGCTGTATTTGGAGATGGGCGTCAAGCCCGACTTTTAGACATGGTATCAGCAAATAACCAGACAATGAGGCTCCTGCGGCGATGCATGGAGTACTTTCTGCCTTTCAAGCTGCACATCGTGGCGGCCTTCGCCGCACTCGGCGTCGTTGCAATGAGCACTGCGGGCGCGGCCTATCTCGTTCAGCCCGCATTGGATGAAATTTTCATCAAGAAGGATGAAGCCGCGCTCATGTACATCCCCCTGCTCCTGATCGGCGTGTTTGTGGCCAAGGGAGTGGGGCTGTTCATCCAGAAATTCCTGATGTCCTATTGCGGCATCAAGGTACTGGAGCGGCTGCGCTACGAACTTTTCGCCAAGATCATCTGCCTGCCGCTGGATTTCTTCGGCGAAACCCGCGTAGGCATGCTCATGTCGCGCATCATCAGCGATGTGAACCTCATCAGTTCAAGTCTGCCCGAGCTCATCCGTATGGTCCAGCACATACTGACCATGATCGGGTTGACCGGCCTCATCATCTACCGGGACCCCAAACTCGCCTTCTGGGCGTGCCTGGTCTTCCCCCTGGCCGTGTACCCGGTCATCTATTTCGGCAGAAAACTGCGCAAGAATGGGCGTAAGATGCAGGCCAAGGTCGCGGACGTCTCTTCGCATCTGCAGGAGAGCTTCAACGGGCTCAGGGTCATCAAGGCCTTTGCCACCGAGGAGTTGGAAAGGACCAAATTCAGAGACACCGTAGCCAAGCTGGTCCGCATCGGGATCAAGGGCAAGGTATACAATCTGCTCTCCTCGCCGATTATGGAGCTCATCGGGGCCGTCGGCGCGGGGCTCGTCATCTGGTACGGCGGCCGCGAGGTCATTGCCGGCAACCGCACTCCGGGAGAATTCTTTTCCTTCATGACGGCCATGGTCATGCTCTACGACCCGTTCAAGTCCATCAGCCAGGCCAACAACACCCTGCAGCAGGCTCTGGCCGGAGCGGAGCGCGTCTTCGAGATTCTTGACGCATCGGACCTAAAGGAGGAGGCCGGCGGAACGGCCGAGTACGCCCCGCCTTTCGAGTCGCTGTCCTTCGAAGACGTGACCTTTGCCTACCCCGGGGTCAAGGAACCGGCCCTGCGTTCCATCAACCTGGACATCAAAGCCGGCGAGAGGGTTGCGTTCGTGGGGCAGAGCGGCTCCGGCAAAACCACGCTGGCGCACCTCATCCCCCGCTTCCACGATTGCCAACAGGGCGTCATCCGCCTGAACGGCCGTCCAGTCTCGGAATATTCCCTCGTAAGCCTGCGGACCAACATCGGTATCGTCTCCCAGGATCCGTTCCTCTTCAACCTGTCCGTACGTGAAAACATCGCTTACGGCCGGCCATCAACGGAGCAGAACAAAGTCGAGGAGGCGGCACGGGCGGCCTATGCCCACGATTTCATCCTCGAACTGCCCCAAGGATACGACACGGTCGTCGGCGAAAAGGGGGTGAAGCTCTCGGGCGGACAAAAGCAGCGCCTTACCATTGCCCGGGCCATAATGAAGAACCCCTCATTGCTCATTCTCGATGAAGCGACCTCGGCCTTAGACACTGAATCCGAACGAATCGTCCAGGACGCACTGGAGAACCTCATGCAGGGCCGCACAAGCCTGATCATCGCGCACCGTCTCTCGACGATCATTTCTGCAGACCGCATTGTGGTCATGAGAAAGGGCGAAATACTCGACATCGGCCACCACTCCCAGCTGATTGAAAGATGTCCGGCCTACCAGAATCTTTACAAATTGCAGTTCAACGAAGAAAAATTACCATAAGGATATTCAATGCTCGCTCACGTTGTTTATCTGATGAACACAGAATACCCAAACCTGAAAGCACACTCGATTCAGGTCACAAAGATGCTTTTCAGCCTTGCCAAGCGTACAAAGGTGACGTTTGTTTGCAACGGATTCACTGTACCGGAATCAAAATTAATCGATGAGATATATAAACAATACGGAATTGATTTATCCACTGTTCAGTTTCTTGCCATCCCCAAGAAGAAACTGACAGGAATCTCTTTTTATTTCACGCTGAGCAACCTGAGAAAATCCATAGGAAAGAATTCTGTATTTTATACACGGTCTTACAATCTTGCAAAAAGGCTGGCGCGCTCGAAATTTATCCATCACAACACAGTTATTCTCGAAACACATAAGAAGAGCGGCTATTACAAAGAAGATAGGGTCGCCGACTCTCCTTATCTGGAGCAACGGCGACATATTGAAAAAGACAATAAAAGCATCCGCCTTCTCAAAAACATATACAAAAGCGTCGATGGCCTCGTCTTCACTTCGAGCGAAAGCTTGAAAATCGTCACCGCAGACCTGGGCCTGAAGCAAACCGCATATGTCTGGTATCCCTTGATTCCGAAGCCATGCGCCGAAACGTCCAGAAAGGGGATCGTCTATTGCGGCTCGCTTGGCCCCAACAAGATGATCGAACTCCTTCTTCACGCTCTGGCTCTGGCCCCGAGCAACCATGTCATCGACCTCCTCGGAGGCTCAGCAGAAGATGTCCGGCGAATCCGTGGCGAGGCTGAGAAACTCGGAGTTTCCGGAAACATCAGATTCCTGAACAGGGTTCCCCCGCGCGAATTGCCCGGAATTCTCTGCCGATACGCATTCGGCCTGTCCCTCATGGAAGGACTCAAAGTGGCCGACTACGTTGAGAGCGGACTCATCCCCGTGATCCCGAGAATACCCATGTACGAAGCGATCTTCGACATCCGACACGCGGTCTACTTTGAGCCCGATTCGGCCGATTCGCTACGCCACAGCCTCGACTCGCTTGATGGCTTGAGAACTTCGGAGTTAGACAACAGCAACCTCCTCGAAACGTATTCAACCGACAGCACTGCACGCAGGATCTTCGAATTGATCGCAACATGTACTGGTAGCCAACAAAAACAACAAGTTACAGCTCGCATTTAGCACGCTTGAGAATTCAATCTCCTCTTCACAAATCAAGAAGTTGCAAAAAGCGCAAGCATACTGCAAAAAAGTATTAATATTTATTCCATAAGCACACCAATGCATCGAAAACACTATATAAACGAATAGTTTAATATGCTTTTTTTAAAATTTATAAATTTTATAAAAATATATACTTCGCAGTTAGAAAAAATTTACATAACTGCTTTTACTGCCATGCTCGGTTTTTGTGTTTTTTTTCGGCATGGAGTTGAACACTCAAGATATATTCTTATCGGACTAACAATTTTATTCTGCTCAGCAAATACAAACAAACTCAACAACCTATGGAAATCAGATTCATTTCTCACTCTGTTGTTTTTCTTTGCAGTTGCACTGACAAGCCTGCTACTAAATTCCGCACCATTGTCGCACATAGATGAAGTAATCAATTGGATTGCCATTTTCATCTTTGGGTATATCGCCTCGATAATCACACAAGAAAAAAATGACAGATTCATACTCGTCATTCCGATTGCACTTCTTGGAGCAATTGTTATTTTTCCAGTTTTGACGGGTGCGGGATGGAGCCATCTGAACATCCTGTCCGAAGAACGACTCACCCTCTTTTTTGAACAAAGAGCCAACCATCTCGGACTTATTTGTGGAATGTTTGCATTTGCCACAATTTATTACGGCGCAAATAACAAGGGGTGGATGCGCACTGCCTCTTTCCTGCTGTCCGGCACATGCCTCTTTCTTCTGTTCAGAACGGCAGCCCGCGCGAGCTTTTTAGGCACAGCACTCATCTTCACAGGCTGGTTACTCTGGAAGGCCCAGAAAATGCGCAAGCAAATGCTTCTAGCGTTATCACTTATAATAATATGCACTTTTGTAGCCCTATTTTATACACCGCTAAAGAATAATCGCATAATCAGCAGCGTGACAATAGGACTCAAAGAAGACATTTCTTTTTTACAAAGATTCTTTACATGGAATGTTGCTTATAAAAGCTTCAGACAGCAACCGTTTTTTGGGAGAGGCTTCGACACGTTCAGCGATCAATACGCGGAAGAGATGGAGAAATATAAAAACGACCAAGCGTACCAGAAAATATTTCCGCACACTATTCCAACGACAAACAATGCCCACAACTTTTTCCTGCATCTTCTAGCAGAAACAGGCATCGCCGGATTATGCGCCATGCTCCTGTTTTGGGCTACCGTCGTCCGCAAAGGCTTTCGAGATGGAAGCGCTATTTCACCCGCAGTTGCAGGCATGTTCCTGATCAGCCTTATTGCCTTTCAGATGAACATGAGCCTGTACGGACAGCAGATATCAACGATTCTTTTCGCTTTTGCCGGACTGTCATCCTATCCGCCGAAAAATGACATCAACGCGTTGCCAACTCAAACAAATGCAACGTCCTCGTAACACCTCAGTAAATCATCAGCATGCCCCTCGTCCTCGAAACACTTCGCCCGGAGTTTTGAGGAGAATATAAATGTCAAACCATACCGACCAGTTGCGAACATAGTATGCATCAAGCCGTACACGCTCGGCATATGTTGTCTCGCTCCGCCCCGATACCTGCCAAAGCCCTGTCAACCCAGGTTTGACCTTCTTGTAGAGGGCAAACCCGGCCTGATATTTGTCCACTTCATCCCAGACAATGGGCCGCGGACCAACCAAACTCAAATCACCGCGCAACACGTTCCAGAGCTGAGGCAACTCATCCAGGCTCGTTTTCCGCAAGATTCTTCCCACGCGCGTAACGCGAGGATCACAGTTCAGCTTGTGGCTTTCCTCCCATTCGGCCCGCAGGTCAGGATCATTCGCCAGGCACTCTTGCAAAGAATCGTCGGCATCCTGAACCATGGTCCGAAATTTCCAGATTTGAATATCCTTCCCGCCAAGCCCGATCCGTTTTTGGCCATAGAAAACAGGCCCCGATGAATCCTTTTTGATCCAGATGGCGATGACTAACGAAAGCAGTATAAGAACGGGCAGAAAAACAAAAATTAGCCCAATCTCCATGCATCGCTTGACCCATTGCCGACGCGGATCCAGCAGTTTCTGATGGACCTCAAGTCCCAAAATTCCACCAAGATCAAAAGCTGAAATCCATAGCGAAGACGCCCCAAAAAGGTCCGGGATCAAGATCACACGACGAAACTCTGAGGCTGGACCCTCCAGTATTTCAACAAGCCGCGCAGGAGACACTCCCGGCATGGCCACAATGGCGACAGCATCCCGACATTCACCGACAAAATTTCCTACAGAATGAAGATCCCCCTCTACCGGAACTCCTTGGATCTGGGACCCGGCTTTGCTTGGATCGTCGTCGAAAAAGGCCACAGGTCGCAAACCAAGGCGATGCTCACGGGTCAATGCGTTGCACACCTCACGTCCAGTTTTACCCGCGCCCAATATCACTACGGGATGCCCCCACCACTCCTTTACGTGAACCTGCCGGCGGACCAATGCCCGAAAAAGCGGAAGCACCAAAAGCGCTCCCAACCATGCCATGAGAAAAATTCCACGGGAATAGAGCTCCCCCTGTTTCGAAAGGAACACTGCGCCCGACATGGCAAGGAATATTACCGAGGTAGACTGACATAGTTTTTTGAGTTCTTCAGGAGGACTGAGCAGAATTCCTGGATACAATCCAACGAGCGCATTGGACGCCAGAAACAAACCAAGACAAGGAACAAGGTTCCAATAAAGGAGAATCCCAAACTGTCCGCCGAAAGCATACCGTGTCAATACACTCAAGCCCCAGACCAGCAACAAACCAAGCAAATCCGAAACGGCAAATATGCTCGCCATGGCAAACGAATTGCGTCTTGTTTTCATCGACCGGCAACCTTGTTTTGAGACCTATTGTCTTGCCAAAAACCAGAGTGCATACTGAGGCGTCTTTTCAACATTAAGGGTACTAATCTTTCGAATTTTCCAAGAGTAAAGCCTGCAAATTTTGCCGCAGTCTCTCCGACAGCATAAAAAAAAGCAGACAAATCACCTTGCCTTATCGTGTGCAAAAGCAGTTTTCGCGTGTATGAGACACCCCGACCATTGGTTGCAAGATTTGGCATGTCAAAATGTCTAGTAAAAAAAACGCCTATGTCAAAATATCGCTGAAATGTTTGCTGCAATGAATAGTCATGGGAATGATACACCTGTGCATCTGCGGCATAAGCGACCGCGTGCCCCTCATTTAAAAGCTTCGCACACATGAGCATGTCTTCATTCATGATCACACCATCCGCAAACATGCCTACATCCCTGAATACATCTTTCCTTATTGCCGAGGAAACGTTGGAAAAAAAATAGGCCCCAAGGCCCATTGACTCAATGCTTGAACGGGTCCGTAGCTGACTCACAGGTGGATAGTTAAAATTTCTCGCAAATTTCTCGCTCGCAGAAGCGTCTGGATACGCTACCTGGCGCGCATAGCTTGCTACTGCCTTACCTGAGAGGATCGGATGAAGCAAATGTTGCAGGAAAAAAGGATCCACCGGTAATGCATCCTGAGTCATGAAAACGACGATATCACCCTGAGCATGGAGATAGGCCAGGTTACGTGTGCCACCATGGTTGAAATTGCTCCGGCAAATCGGCAAAATCGTACAACCCAGATCATGCGCGAGTCGTGGTGTACCGTCGTTTGATTCGGAATCAACGACGATGATCTCATTAGGGGGCGTGATTTGGCCCCGCAAGGAGGTCACGAGTGATTCAAGCACGGTGACTGCATTCAGACTTGGAATTATAACGGAAATATTCATAGACATTAAATTTACCGGCCCGTTATGCTCTATCCTAAATTGACAAATAAATTCTGCTGGTGCGTCAACCAGTCTGCATAGTGGGTATTCCATAGTTCACGGGCCTTTTTGGAGCAACGCTCAAAGGAGTCAAGGTCGTCACGGACCTGTACGTACCATCGCTCAAGAGCGCGTCGCCCATCTTCAATGACCCAACCGGTTCCGTTTTGAAAAACATCAGAGGCGTAAGGCGTACCGGCCGAGATAAGAATTGGTATTCCCAGCGCAAGATGCTCATAGTACTTGTTGGGGGCGGCAAACCGGTGCAAGGGCTTGCTACAGTAATAAAGTGAACAATAGACATCAACGCCCTGCGTCAGCGCACCTAGCTCCTCTGGCCGGTAGGACCCGACAAACTGAATGCGCTCGCATCGACGTGCAGCCTCAATGATCAGGTTTTGCAGGACGCCACGCCCCCCGATTTTCAGATGAATATCAAGGTGATCGTCCACAAAGGTCAGAATATCCTCGATCCCTCGGTGATAATCCAAGGTCCCAAAATACCCCAAGGTTAGTGAACACCCTTCCTTGCGAGATGACCGATAAATAATATCGCAATTCTCCACACAAATGTCTGGCACATTTTCGACCACGCGTGCACGACTTGGCGATTCCGAAAAAAACAGCTTAAAACGCGACTGATGGGGAGCCGTTACAAGATCGGCCTTGCTTATATACCAAGCCTCTAGCATCCGCCAAAATGGCTTACAGGGAACGGGTTTTGCGAGAAAAAAAGGATCCGCCATATCGTAGTGCAAATTAGCACCACGCAGTTTGGCGGCGAACAAACCAAGCAAAGCGGTCTCCAAATCAATGCACAGCAAAGTGTCACCGCGACGCAAGTGTTTAAACGCATAAAAGAAGCACATCACGATAAAAGCAAAATATCCGACCACAAAGCCAGCATAACCAGTGCTAGGTCGCCAATTCAAGATGGCTTCGTCTCGATGCTCCGACGCGCGGGATCCCCAATAACCCCAGCGAATGGGACGTGGCGAATAGATAGTAGCCCACCGCAAGGCCCGAGAGTCAGCGCCCCAAGGCAATGCTCGAAGAATCAGCACCTTGCTCGGAGAACGCTCAATGATCGCTTCAAGCAATTAATAAGTCCCTCCGCAGGGTATCAACAATCCGTTCAGCGGCCTTACCATCACCATATGGAGATGCGCCAAGCGCCATCGATCGATAAACAGCATCATCGTCCAGCAATCGTTGCGCCTCATAGACTATTCGCTCGTAGTTCGGACCAACCAACTTCACAACACCCATATCAACTGCTTCTGGGCGCTCTGTTTCATCTCGTAAGACAAGGACTGGCTTACCTAGGGCTGGCGCTTCTTCTTGAACACCCCCGGAGTCAGTTAGAATAATGTAAGACCGTTTCATTGCGGCAATGAATGGTGCATAGTCTAGAGGCGGGCAAAGAGTGAAATTTTCCAATCCATCCAAAAATTCATGTGCAACGTCTTTAACATTCGGATTCGGATGGACGGGATATAGAAACTGAACATCCGAATTTTTTTTTGCCAAAGCACGCAATGCCTGGCAAATAGTTCGGAATGGTTCGCCAAAATTCTCCCTTCGGTGCGAAGTGACCAGCACGAGGCGCCTATTCGAGTCAAGATCAATTCCAAGATCTAGATCCCTGTCCGCCGTCATCAGCAAAGCGTCGATCACTGTATTGCCTGTTACCTTGATCGCCGCATCCAAAACACCTTCCTTCAGAAGATTATGGCGAGCGCCATCAGTCGGGGCGAAGTGCCAGCGAGCCAACTTGCCAGCAATAATTCGGTTGGCTTCCTCCGGAAATGGGTTTTGCATGTCCCATGTACGCAAGCCAGCCTCAACATGGCCAACAGGTATACGATGATAAAAACAAGCCAAAGCAACAGTCATCACAGTGGTTGTATCACCCTGAATCAGAACAGTGTCAGGTTTCTCCGCGCTCAATACACCATCCAGTTCAAGCAATAAACGAGCTGTCAATGTTGTAAGTGCCTGATTAGGACGCATTATATTTAGGTCAATGTCGGGCTCAATCCCAAAGAATCGGTTGACCTGATCCAGCATATGTCTATGCTGGGCAGTTGCCAAAACTCGAACATTTGCCCATGACTCCCTCTTCAGCGCCAGTATCACGGGTGCCATTTTTATGGCTTCAGGTCGGGTACCAATTACGCAAAGACACTTCATTATCTTACCTCTTCAATTGCGCTACGGGTAGCGGCCAAATATGCGTAGCCATATCGACGATCTGGCTCTAAATAGGCGCCCTCTCCCCATTCGTTCCACGCGTTTATAAATACAAAAGGCTCAGGCAGATCATGCCGTGACTTTAGCTCCTTGAAAACATCTAACAGCCAACTCTTGTACAAACCAGGACTAGAACCATGAAAAATCATTCCCTTATTATCACGCCTAGCTGTATTGTCCCACATTGGCATCACAGCGCGAAATAATTTTTCACTAGTAAAATTAAAATACTTTTTATTACTTACTAAATCTTTATAATCATATACCTGTCCTGAAAAATCATCTCTTAAATATGCAAAATGATTTGTAATATCAACACAATGCCTAAAAATTGTGCCTGGATGAAACTCGTTTAGCGCGTCAAAACCAATAGAGAGAAGATCTGCATCCCATGTATGCTCCTTTGCTCCTACTATATATATGTCGCCAACCCCAGCACTGACGCACCTCGCGCGCCAATACTTCAATATTTCTGCACAATCAGGAATAAAAGAAGGTCGATAAATATTAAGTAGTGGCCTCCCGTCGACACGAATGTATTTTTGACTTTGCATGTACGGAATAACACTATCGATGAATGTTTGATAACTTTTCAGAGTAGCACTCTGCTTCATCAGGATTTCTCCACATGAACCATCAAATCTTCTCGTCCAAGATTCATTTGCCCAGCACAAACAGAACGGAAAATCAATACGCTCTGATGCGACAAACATATCCAACGGCTTGCTCAGCAAGCGCTCGCCATCAAACCAGTAATAATAAAAAGCGAAGCCAAAAACGCCGTGTGACCTTGCCAGTTCAACTTGGCGTTCAAGGTTCTCGGATATACGCAAGTCATAGTAACCCAATTCTCCCGGAAGTCTTGGCTGGTAATGACCAACATATTGCGGAACTGCACGTGACACGTTATTCCATTCCGTCACACCCTTGCCCCACCAACGATCATTTTCCACTGTGGGGTGAAACTGTGGAAGATAATAGGCGATCAGTTTTGGGTCCGTAGGCATTCTATTAAACTTCGTTTGTGCCAATTCTACGTAATCATCACTTGACTTAGACGGAATTTCAAGAATCTGCCGAGCATAATTTTTATAAATATCGTCCTTACCAGAGCAGAAATTTCCTCCTTGCATAACGTGTTTAATCTTGCGCAGAGAACTACGAATTTTCCCCAAAAGACGATCTTTGAATTCATTGCTAAAAGGGGATCCCCAATAAATTTTTTTTGCGATTTGACGGATTATACTATTCATAATAATTAAAAAAGTTAAATTAAATTACACAAAAAAATTTATCAACAGGGTTTCTTCGATAGATTCAAAGAAATTTCAAGTTGAGAAACAGATTACAAACCACATGACATAAGTTATGCTCAAGAAAAATAAACTCGCTCTAACAGAATGTTCTTTTTTTCATAATATAAGACTTATTGCCATCATGCATACTTGAATATAAACCATCTATTAATCCGAGATGTATATAAACAGATTTAGCTTTGTGCTCCCATGAATTATCCATTGCCTCTTTACGCAGAATCGCCAGGTATTTCGCGTCATCCATGACGGATATCGCATTTTTAATGTTATTCAAAAATTCTTCATGACTCGAAGATACAAAACATGACTTATATTTAAAGCACTCCAATAAATCTGTTGTAACAATTGGCTTTGAAGCGGCCATATATTCAAATAATTTCACAGGAGAAACCGACTCTGTAAGCACATATCGCTTAAAAGGAAGAATCCCAATTGAATAGTATTGCGCGTATTGACTAAGATTAAAATAAGATTTGCTACCAAGAAAATGAACTTTTGGCAGATTGAGGATTCCGCTATCTCGCAATTCCTTGTCATGCTCATAACCAATTAAGAGCAATTCATATTGACCGGTTTCAGCAATTTTCCGCAACAAATCGTAGTCGATCCATTTGGCAAGCGCGCCATGATATCCGAGTACCGGCAACCCACTTGCCAAGACACGTTCCATATCAACAGGTGGCTGTACGGAGGCTTTACTCCAATGGAACAAATCCACACCATTAGTTGATAATAAGCAATTTACTTTTCGCTTCCTAATTATTTGCTCATAGAGTTTGTCGGATGTTGCTATCGCAAGGATGTTTTCATTGCCCAACAACCAACGATGTCGCTCAATGACAAATTCTGGAATCGATCCCGTAATTTCTTCACAAATTTCATCAATATATTCATAAACAACTTCTATTCCAGCAGAGACGAAACGTTGTATGTCTTCAATTTCTGTAACCAAGTCAATCGATTGCAAGCGAAGTATTACTCTATTATTATTGAGCCTTAAGGCATTGAATACACACTCAACAACTCGCCTGTCGAGAGCATCAAAAACAACAACACCCCCTTCTGCTCGCTTATACACAAACATATCAGTATCAACCTGCGCATGACCTCCATACAAAGACAACCCACCGAACTTCACAGCTTGCAAAGACATATGTTGAAATCGCTGAAATAGCGGAGTACTCCAACCCATCGGAACGTGAAATATATCCACAAAACCTTGATGCTCAGCTATTATATTTTTTAATTCTGTTAGACGCTGATTATAGCGCCGACTTGCGATTTTTTTTAACAGCCATGCTTTCGACATAGCCCCTGCAACTCGAATACCTGCAAGAAAACCTTCAATCAATCCATGACGTCGAAATCCATTTATAATTCGTTTATATAAATTGTGACTACAAAAATTTGCGTAACATTCAACAATTTCTTTTTTTTGACGCCCTGTTAGTTTGCGAAGTAGAGAAAAAGCTTGTCGAAGAGGGGCTGTTAACCTCCACGAAAAGCTGCTTTCAATCAATTCCAGATTAGTCCTACACTCTGCATTTTGTTGCTCGACATCATAAATAGAATTTTGCAGATTAAGAACGATTCGATTATATTCAACCAACCTGCGCTCATACTCATGCAACGCTAAAGAGAGATTACGGACCGGGAGCGGAGAGTCGGCCCACCAATTCTTTAGGCCATCAATCGGTCGCTGTGTAACCTCTGCCTGAACCGCAGCCTCCATCTCTGCAAATTTATTGACGACAACATCGTCAACATTGCAACCAAGAGCCCCGAACGCCGCCTTAATAAATGCCATCCGAGTATCGCAGTTCGGGGTTGCTGAAACTCCCACCCGGTTCACCGACTGAAGCAACAATAAAAGTGTACGAAAAATTAACCAACCCAAGGGCATTTCAATGCTTAGTTGCCACTCTTGATCAACGACTTCGATCTTGCCATCTCGAAGAACCATGATATTCTGTGGCACCAAATCAAAACATTCGCCGGGGAGAGGAAAATATAAAGAGATTGCTCTATACTCTCTAATATTCGGGGAGATGTATCCGTGAATGATTCCGATATAACGGTGCAAAAAGGAGGCAATCTCTTCAATTTTCCAGTTATCACGCGTTATGATCTCAACAAGTTCAGCCGAAAGGGGATAACCTAACATGTATTGTTGACACGGCATGTGTGTAAATCGAAGCAACTTCGATACGGGTTTGCATTCAGGAACAAGCAATGAAGACTCAACGCTAATTTCAGAGTCAGATTTTAATATAAATGTTGTCTCTTTACAATAACACTTTTGTCTTTCAGTACTGAAATGATAAGCAAGAATAGAACGAATTTTTATCTGCTTGAATTTTTCTGCAAGAATTACGAATGAATTTGCCATATCCATGGCAAGACCATTCCGCACAAGATTCGGCCACACGCGCTCAGGAGAAAAAACAAAGATAGGTGGAGACTGCGGATCACGTGTTGCGCTCTGTACTGCGAATATGGATGAATCAAAATTATCACAACCAAAGCCATCCTCAGTGACCACTGAAATTGGAAACTTATAATCAGGAAAGGGGGCCATAAAATAGGAAGATTCAAACCCCGCCTCGCTAAGCAACTGCGCTAATACATTTCGGCCAAATGTTTGCGGTTGATCAGAACGATATCTCCCTTCGATGCCATACATGGGTTGATTGAGATGATCTTCAGGAAACCCAGCAAAATATTTTAAACCAAATTGATTTTCAATTGCAAGAATGAGCTTGCCATGCGGCTTAAGCAAAGCCCGAACTTTCTTTAACATGGCCACTTGTGGATCTGAACTTAATGAAAATAAATTAGCATATTCCAACACCCCAATAAGGGTTATCATATCAAATTGACAATTGATTTCGAAATCATCAAACTTATCACAAACCACTACTACATTGTCCAAATCCCGAGTTCTCGATCTAGTGATAGAAGCTCTGCGAAGGCTGCCTTCTAAAGCTAGAACATTAGCGCCACACTCTCCTAGATAACGGGTAATCGCACCACATCCAGATCCAATTTCTAGAATGTTCCCACGAATGTCGTTCTTGAAGGGGCGCAAAATATTCACTCGAGAACTAGATAGGTGATAAAGACTTGCCCAATCTGAACAATGTTCTCGTAGTTCGATTGAATGCACTGTCAAATCTGAAGCCTGGGCAACGATCCGAGCAATTCGATTCTCTATTTCATCGCCATCGTTATAATCAATATTCGTATATTCAATTCTATGCCATACAGAATCATTAAGTGGTATATAACCATATTTATTTAAAAAAAAAGAATCCTTAATCAATGACCCCTCCGCCAACACCTATACCTGTAAGACGTTCCACAAGATACTCTGTGAAAAATAAATTTTCGTGCCAAGAAATTAAATAATTTGACGCCCAACCATCTAATTGATTACTATTTAAAATATTATCATATTGCGTATGCCAACCAAAACGCGAATTTTCTAGAGCAAAACGTGGCAAACGATCTTGCAAAACTTTTTTCTTGGCCTGAATGCGATTTCGCAAAGGATAATGCTTTAATAAAAACTTAATCGGGTAGACTAATCTGCCTTCAAAATCTGACTCATGACCACCACTAGAATCCAAGTCGACAGCGACTTCATTTTTCCAGGCCTTGATTTGTTTAAAATGACCAGGGCGCCTTCCAAATTCAAAAAAATTCAAATTATTTTGATACGGCGCATTCAAATCACTGTAGTTATTCAAATATCTAAAATCGATCACAGTAAAATCAACTGCATTATATCCTAACAAATCCACACTTAATAAAGCATCACGTAATTTAATTTTCGCCCATGGGCTTTTTCGAATTTCATCTGCATCTTGATGCATAACCCAATCAACATTTAAAATTTTAGAATAGTCAGCCGTCTTCTTAAGTTGCTCCTTCCAAATATAATCATTCGTAGGCGATTCAGGAAATCTTTCAAGATTAACGATTTTTCCATTTTTGCGCAACTCAATCAATATGTTCCAAGTATTATCATTTGACCAATTATCGAAGACGTGAACATCTATCCCCTCTGAAATTAAATGCTCAATTGTTTCAGCAATTACATCTTCTTCATTATATGTGTGTATCACAGCAGCAACCTGAAATTTTTTTCCGTCCTGCATAATAACAGCATGCTTTCCGCATATAGTCAGGATAGTTGATTTTACACGATGAAAATCTGTATTGATTGTATGCCCGCAAAATGGGATATCATCAAAACCGCATGATTTCATAAATCTTACAAACTCACCGCCACTCCATTCCATCACGTGTGCAGGATTCAATGGCGGCCCGTTATCAAGCCAACCTCGCGCACGGTCTCTATCAGGTGTTGAAATC
This sequence comes from Desulfomicrobium aestuarii, assembly GCF_055385525.1. NCBI lineage: Bacteria > Pseudomonadati > Thermodesulfobacteriota > Desulfovibrionia > Desulfovibrionales > Desulfomicrobiaceae > Desulfomicrobium > Desulfomicrobium aestuarii. Next base: position 3,553,071 of record NZ_AP042427.1, on the reverse strand, counting down.
AGAACAAAAGGAGCAATTTTAGAAACCCGTGCCAAAGATCTTAATAACCGATCTGGATATCGTAAATGCTCTACAACATCAGAACAAATCACCACAGAACACTCAAGAACACTGTGATCAATCTCAGGCAAGCCTTCTTCCAAGTCCCACTCAATAAAGTGCGCTTTTGGCAATGCATTTTTAGCCAAGCTAATTGCCGCAGAGGAGTCAATACCAATAAATTTAAAACGGGATGAAAATTTTCCTAACTTTACTGCAGATCCACAACCAATATCTATGATATATTTCGCAGCGCACTTTTCCGCTATAAAAATTGCCGCATCGTATACATAAGGCTGATAAACAAATTCACCTGGCACATCTAAATAATGCTCATGCCGCAATCTCATATTATAATTTTCAGGCAAACAATAACTCATAATCCACCCTCGCTTGGAACACACTCTATCATAGCAGACCTTATCTGAACAAATCCACTTTGAGGTTTGAATTTTTTATCTTCAACTATTTGAAAAGAATACGCATCATATACGTGAAAAAGGACAGTGCTGGATCCAGGAATTCCATCATCAATACCTATTGATATCAAATACTCTCCAGGCTTCAATGGCGGAATGACAAAACTAAATCTCAGAGAAACACTACCAGGTTGTTGTATTTTATTAATTTTACTTTCTATATTATAGCTATTAAAGTGCACAACAGGTTCGTTTAACGCATTCATTATGCCAATGGCGAAAAGCGGCGAATCAACCGTAATCTCGAAAACGGCATCTACCTCGATCAAGACTCGCTGCTCTCGACTCAACACGCATCCAATACACTTTTCCTCTTCAAACTCCACGAATATCTTTTCAATTGACACCCCTTCACAACCTTTAATATTGTTACTCTGAGAAATACCAACCCATCTATCGTCATGATTTATAAAAGCAAAATTTATTTCATTATGCACATCGATTTCTTTATCAGGATTTATTCCGTGCATCATGAAATTTACATAATCGCGAACAATTTTAGAAGGTAAACCATCAGCAACTACAGATCCTTGGTGCAACCAAATTACCCTATCACATAACGCCTCAACTTGCGAGGCACTATGAGACACAAACAAAACTGTTGAACCAATTGATTTAATTTCCTCTATTTTTTTCAGACATCTACTTTGAAATTGTATATCGCCTACAGACAAAGCTTCATCGACTACAAGTATTTCTGGCTGAACATTCACAGCAACAGCAAACGCCAATCTTACAACCATTCCACTCGAATAATTCTTTATAGGCTGATCAATAAAATCTCCGATATTTGCAAATTTTAAAATATCATTAATTGTTGCATCTATTTCTTCTTTTTGCAACCCTAATATGGACGCATTCATATATACATTTTCACGCCCTGTGAACTCAGGGTTAAAACCAGATCCAAGCTCTAATAAAGCAGCAATTCGTCCATTCGCATGAATTGAGCCTTCTGTCGGACTCACTGTCCCACAAATCATTTGAAGGAGTGTAGATTTTCCTGAACCATTGCAGCCTATTATACCAACTGTTTCCCCCTTCCTCACATCGCCGAAAACATTCCTTAACGCCCAAAATTCACGATAATACTGCCTTCGCCCACGCATGAGCATCTGCATCAAACGGTCCCGGGGTTTGTCGTAAATTTGATAGCATTTACCCAAGTTCTCGATGTTGATCGCTATCTCAGAGGACATCTGCAAACCCCTTTCGCGTTTTCTGGAACCAGACAAAACCCAGCCAAGCCACGCAAAGCATAGCTCCATAATATACGCCAAGTAGCATCCAATTTGGCGAGTCCCCCCAAAAAAGAACTGCACGGGTTTGCTCAATGGCAGGCATGAGCGGGTTTATCAGCAAAACATGACGATAAGCATCTGGCAGTGCGGTGATTGGATAAAAAATGGGCGATAAGAACATCAAGACAGTCGTCAGCAGTCCAACGATCTGTGAGACATCACGCAAATATACTCCCAAAGACGCTAACGCCCACGATAAACCCATGATAAAAAAACACAAGGGAAGCAATATTAAAGGTAGATAGAAAACCGTGTAGTGTGGAAGGCCGTAGAGCAAACAATACGCTACTATCCATACAAAAACGCTAATCGTGGCATGGAACAAGGCTGCGCCAAGAGCCACCCAAGGTAAAATTTCGAGGGGAAAAATCACCTTCTTCACGTAATTGACATTTGACAGGATAAGGCTCGGTGCACGACCAAAACATTCGGCAAACAGATTGAACACAATCAATCCCGCGAACAAAACTAAGGCAAACTCGGTCTTTGTGCCGGTACCGCCACCCCAACGAGCCTTGAAAACAACGCTAAAGACAAATGTATACACGGCAAGCATAAATAGCGGATGAAACAAAGACCAAAAAATACCAAGAAATGAGCCGCGATAACGCCCCACAACCTCGCGCTTGGTCAATGCCACAACCAGTGATCGATTTCGCCACAGACTGGCGATCATTTCATAAGGGGAAACTGAATAATTGCGCATCAAAAAAAACATGTCCTTTCAAAGAAAACTGTTCAAATGTCGTACTGCGTGGCGATCCATTGACGATATTCGCCAGTTTGCACATCCCGCCACCACGTTTCGTTTGCCAAATACCACTGAATCGTCTTGCGTATCCCTGTGGCAAAGCTTTCCTTGGGCATGAAGCCCAGGATCATTTTCGTTTTTGTTGCATCTATGGCATAACGCCTATCATGCCCAGGCCGGTCCGTCACAAAAGCAATCAGTCTCTCGGCCTCTCCTCTTTGTGCAGATAGAGCTTTCGGGAACGCCTCTCGATAGATCTCATCCTGCATTGCTTCATTCATCAGCTCGCAGATGAGTCTGACAATATCAATGTTGGCCCATTCGTTGTTTCCGCCGATATTGAAACACTCCCCAACCCTGTCTGACTTGAGGATCAAATCGATGCCACGGCAATGGTCCTCCACATACAGCCAATCCCGAATCTGCAATCCATCCCCATACACCGGCAACGGCCTGTCATCCAGGATGTTGGTGATGACTAGGGGTATGAGCTTCTCGGGGAAGTGATATGGCCCGTAATTGTTCGAACAGTTGCTGATGGTCACCGGCAAGCCGTACGTTTCCATGTAGGCACGGACAAGATGATCCGAAGAAGCCTTGCTCGCCGCATAGGGAGAGTTTGGCGCGTAGGGCGTTGTTTCCGTGAAAGGCGGATCTTCCGGCCCCAGAGTGCCGTAGACCTCGTCTGTGGACACATGGTGAAAGCGAACGGTTCTTTTCCCTGTCCACTCCTCCAGCCAGACTTGGCGGGTGGCCTTGAGCAGGCAGTGGCTGCCGACGATGTTCGTTTCGATAAAGGCATCCGGTCCGAGAATGGAGCGGTCCACATGGGACTCGGCCGCGAAATGAACCAGCGTGTCAATTTCGTACCTGCGGAGCAAATCTTCAACCAAAGTCTGGTCAAGGATATTGCCCTGCACGAACAGAAACTTGTCCGATCCTTCCAGATCCGCAACATTGGCGCGATTGCCGGCATACGTCAGCGCGTCCAAAACAATAACCAGATCGTCAGGATATGCCGCCCGCCAATACCTGACGAAATTGGAACCGATAAACCCAGCCCCACCAGTGACCAGTAGCTTGCTCATTGTCCAGCCTCCGTCAATGAGTGCCGGAAGGTAAAACCTTCCTGGAACACCTCAGCTTCGACCAGGCGAGTCCCCTGCAGATCCTTGCCGGAGAGCACCGGTTCGCCGTCCAGGGGCCAGGCGATATTCAGGTCCGGATCGTTCCAGACAATGCAGCGTTCATGCTCGGGCGCATAGTAGTCCGTGCACTTGTACATGAACGTCGCCCGATCGCTGAGCACGTAAAAGCCGTGCGCAAAGCCTGGCGGCACCCAGAGCATGCTTTTGTTTTCGTCTGAAAGTCTCACCCCGACCCATTTGCCGAACCATTTCGAACCGCTGCGGATATCGACGGCCACGTCGAACACTTCGCCTTCGACAACACGCACCAGTTTCCCTTGGGGCTTACGAATCTGGTAGTGCAGGCCGCGCAAGATTCCCTTGCCGGACAGGCTGTGGTTGTCCTGCACGAAATCGAAATCGATCCCGTTCCCGGCAAAGGTCTTCCGCTGCCAAGTTTCCATGAAAAACCCGCGCTCGTCGCCAAAGACACGGGGCTCGATGATCACGACGTCCGGGATTTCCGTTTTGATGAATCGCACCAATTACTCTCCGCCGGCAAGAATTTTCAAAAGATAGACTCCGTAACCGCTTTTTTTCTGCTCCTCGCCGAGTTGACGAAGTTGCGAAGCATCAATGAAGCCCTGACGGAAGGCGATTTCTTCCGGACACGCGATTTTGAGCCCCTGGCGCTTCTCGATGGTCTGCACGAACAGGGAAGCTTCGAGCAGGTTGTCGTGGGTGCCGGTATCGAGCCACGCGCTGCCCCGGCCCAACTTTTCCAGGCAGAGGGCGCCGGATTCCAGGTAACGCCTGTTCACGTCCGTGATTTCCAACTCGCCCCGAGCCGACGGCTTTATGGACTTTGCGATGTCCACAACGGAACTGTCGTAAAAATACAGGCCCGTCACGGCATAATTCGACTTGGGCTTTTCAGGCTTCTCTTCCAACGACGTCACGCTGCCCTTCGCGTCGAAGCCAGCCACGCCGTACGCCCGAGGATCGGACACATGGTAGCCGAAGACCGTCGCCCCACTTTCCCGGGCCGCGGCCCGGCGAAGCTTTTCCGACAGCGTGTGGCCGAAAAAGATGTTGTCCCCGAGCACCAGGGCCGAGGAAGCGCCGCTCAAAAAATCCTCACCGATGATGAAAGCCTGGGCCAACCCATCCGGGGATGGCTGCTCTGCATAGGAGAGCCGAATGCCCCACTGGCTTCCGTCGCCCAGGAGACGCTCAAAAAAAGGCAGATCCACGGGCGTGGAAATGACCAGGATATCCCTGATTCCCGCCAGCATGAGGGTACTGAGCGGGTAGTAAATCATGGGCTTGTCATAAACCGGCATGAGCTGCTTGCTGACACCTTTGGTCAAGGGGTAGAGACGAGTCCCTGACCCACCGGCGAGAATGATGCCCTTGCGTTCAATATTCATCGACAAAACTCCATATTCAAAATCGTACGACCGCGATAGACAACCGTATTCGACAATATGAGTATATTCATAATCAGGCCGAGCCTTAATCACCCCTTTGCGTTTGCGTCAACCGGCATTTCGGTATGACAAAACAACGTTTCGCCACCAGAAAGAACCGGCCGTCTGACGCAAACCTTGCAGGCCGACTACAGCATCCAATAACAGTTTTCCCTTTCATCAAATGGCGCTTGTGGCAGGTATGCGCCTACTCACACCGCACACCTTGGGCCGGGACGTATTCAGGCACCAACGCTTCAAGCCCCCGTCTGACCGCCTCGACTTCAAAACGCCGCACAGCCTCCAGCAGGGATGACAATGCTTCATCAATATCAACCGTTGCCCGGTCTGAGCGCAGCACCATGATCTTCTCATGCCCCGTCTCAAGAACATCCTCACCCGCCGTGATCAGTTCCTCAAAAAGCTTCTCCCCCGGCCGCAGCCCCGTGAACCTGATCTCGATCTCCGCCGGGTCCTTGCCCGAGAGTACAATAAGATCCCGGGCCAGATCTGCAATGCGCACGGGCTTGCCCATCTTCAGCACGAAAATTTCCCCGCCCCGGCCTTGGGCGCCGGCCTGGACGATGAGTTGGGCCGCTTCGGGGATGGTCATGAAGTAGCGGGTCACCTCCGGATGGGTGACCGTGACCGGGCCGCCGCGTTCGATCTGGTCGCGGAAAAGGGGGATGACCGAGCCAGACGAGCCCAGCACGTTGCCGAAGCGCACGGCCATAAACAAAGTCCCGCCGCCTGTGAAGCCCTGCATCATCAGTTCAGCGACCCGTTTGGACGCCCCCATGACGTTGGTCGGCCGCACGGCCTTGTCCGTGGACACGAGCACGAAGCGTTCCACCCCGTGCCGGACCGAAGTCTCCATGACGGTACGCGAGCCGACGATGTTGTTCGTCACAGCCTGCCATGGGTTGAGTTCCAGCATGGGCACGTGCTTGTAGGCAGCGGCGTGAAAGACCACCTGCGGCCTGTGCGTGCGGAACACGGTCTCAACCAGGGCCTCGTCCTGCACCTGCCCGAGGATGGGCACGTAGTTCGTGAAGCCCCGCTGATGCACGAGTTCCATTTCAATGGAATACAGGTTCTCTTCCCCGGCATCGAACAGCACGAGCTTCCGGGGCCCGAAGCGGATGATCTGACGGCACAACTCGGACCCGATGGAGCCGCCGGCACCCGTCACCAGCACCACCTTGTCCGCGAGGTAGCCCTTGATGCCCGCCTTGTCGAGGCGCACCTCCTCGCGGCCCAGCAAATCCTCGTAGCGCACGTCGCGAAGGGCCTTGACCGAGACCTTGCCGCTGGCGATATCCGACAACGCCGGCAGCTTCTTGATGCGGATCTGCGCTGACTCGCAGGCGGCCATGACCCGCCGCAGGTGCTCCCCGCTCTGGGCGGCGCTGACCAGCACCTCCTCCGCCCGGCTCATGCCGATCACACGGGCCAGTTCCTCCAGGGGGCCGAACACGGGAAGACCGTGGATGCGGCGCCCGACGCGCGACGGATCGCTGTCAACAAATCCGACCAGACGCAGGCCGGAATCCCGGGCCTCCAGAATCTCCTTGGCGATCCTCGCCCCCGCGTCATCGGCCCCGACGATCAGGGCGCGCACGCCGGGCGCCGGGGCGCACAGCATCCCCGGCAGCAGGGCGGAGAACACGTCCCCCGGACGGAAGGACAATTCGTACACCGAGCGGATAAACACCCGCGCCCCGCAGGCGAAGACGAACGCCAGCAGGGGGTCGAGTATGAAGACCGAGCGCGGGTAGCCCTGGAAGCGGGACGCGAAGACGACATACAGGATCAGCGCCACCTCTGCCATGAACACGGCCCGCGCGATGCGCCACAGATCCGACAGGCCGGTGTAGCGCCACATGCCGCGATACAGCCCGGACAGGAGAAAAAAACCGAGCTTGAAGGCCACGGCCAGAGGCAGGAGGCTCAGCATCTGGCGGAAGAAATCCGGAGGGATGTCGAATTCGAAGCGCAGCAGAAAGGAAAGCATGAGCGCGAGCGCGAAGAGACCCGATTCGCCGACGAGCATGAGGTAGAGGTTCTTGTTCCTCAACATGGCCAAAGAAAAAGGAGGGAACTCCATCAAGCCTCTCTCCGCCTCCGATGGAAGCGGCGCTTCACGTTCCAATGCACCGCAACCCACACCCCGAGAAGGACAAGATCCAGGGCCAGCACGGCCCAAAGCCCCTGCCGGCCGGCCACGACCGCAAACAGGATCACGACAAGCTGCACCAACCCGTAACCAGCGCTCACTTTCCAATGCGCAACGCCGAGTTCGTTGGCCAGAAATTGATACAGATGACGACGATGGGGCTGCATGAGGGACTCGCCCCGCCAGATGCGCTCCGCCATCGTGACTGCCTCGTCGGCATAGAACGGATACAGAAACGATGCCAGAACAAAAAACTCGGTCCATGAACGGCTTGAAATGCAAATGGTTACGGCAAACAGAAAACCCAGGAAGATGCTGCCCGCATCACCCATGAAGAGCCTGGCCCGAGGCATGTTGAAGGGCAAAAAGCCGATCACGCCGCCAATGACCGCGGCAACCGGCAGCAACAACTGCGCATCGACCATGACACCATAGGCAATGAGGCCGCTCAGGGCCGTCACCCCGCAGATCCCGGCGATGCCGTTGATGCCGTCCATGAAGTTGAAGCAATTAGTGGTCCCGACCACGAAAAGAACCGTCGGCAACAGCAGGATTCCGCTCCAGGCGATGCTGCCGAACCACCATGCACCACCCAGCGTCACCGCCGCCGCCAGGACCTGCGCAGCCAGGCGCCGGTCCGGGGCAATGCCGCGCAGGTCGTTGGCAAAGCTCAGCGCGGCCAAGGCGCAAAGCGGCAACCAGAGATGCATCGGCACATCCCGGGCAACGGCAACCGCGACGAAAGCCAGCACGATGCCGACCCCGCCGCCTTTGGGTGTGGGGCGGAAGTGGGAACTGCGCTCTCCAGGCATGTCCAGAAACCCGCCATGGGCGAGCAGCCTGGGCACGATCACGCAGCACGGGACACTCACCAGCACCCCGGCAAGCAGTGAGAGGAGCATATCCATCAATCCCGCTCCGTACCTGAAATCATTTCCCGAATCCCCTGCCGCAGATCCCGCGACGGCGCAAAACCCAGCTCCCGGCAGATTTTCGCATTGGAATACCTGGCGCTCCCGGCCAGCTTTTCGAGGGCGTCCGAGGTCAACGGAGCAGGCAGCCCCAATTTGCAGGCAAGGTCGCCGAAGTGTGACGCGGCCTGCAAAACGGGAAAGGGAAGGCGGAAGCCCGGGCGCTTCCCCAATGCCTCGAAGATCCAGGCAACGATATCGTTCGTGGAGTATTCCAGGCCGTCGGTCAGGACGTACGTCCGGCCGCAGGCGGCCGGACGATCCGCAGCCAGCAGGCAGGCCCGGACCACATCTACCACGTGGATCATGGACCGGGCGTTGGGGGGGAAGGCGATGGCCGGAAAAAGGCCCTTGCGGACGGCGCGGATCATGAGGTCGAGGTTGCCTTTGCTCCCCGCGCCGTAGACGAGGGCCGGCCTGAGCACCACCGGGCAGGGCAGGGGAAGTTCCTCCAATACCAGCCGTTCGGCCTCCAGCTTGGTGATGCCGTATGGACTCTGCGGGTCGCAGGGCGAGTCTTCATCCCGGGTATCCTCGCCCCCCTCGCCCATGGCCTTGACGGAACTGAGCAGCACAAACCGCCGCACCCCGGCCTCACGCGCCGCCACCAGCAGGGAGCGGGTGCCGTGCACGTGCACCGCCTCGTACTCACGAACCTCGGCCGCGCTGCGGGCCTTCACGTGGGCCTTGCCGGCCAGGTGAAAAATCGTGTCGACGCCTTCGAGAGACGCGGCGGACATGGAACCGGCGCCCAATTCAGCAAGAACCACGGAACTCCAAGGCCCCGCGGCCGGCCTGCGCAGCAAGGCCAGGACATCGCATCCGCGGCGCGTCAGTTCCGCACAAAGCGACCGCCCGATAAACCCCGACGCACCGGTCACCAGGACGCGACGCCCCTCGAACCCCATCCTCACCCCTTGACCTTGTACGCCCGCACCCACGGGTACCTGTCCACGATCAGGGTGAAATCGTCGGCGAACTTCTCGGGCGGAGCGATGAGCATCTGCACCATCATGGAGCGGTACATCCTGTCGTCGGCCAGAAACACTTGGCGTGATATCTGGTTGATGAGCACATGCGAACCGGACCCGTTAGGCCACTCGAAACGCCTGGTCCCCTTTTCCTCGATGATGTCCAGGGAGTCGACAGGAATGGGCTTGCCATTGAGCACCAGAGTGCCATTGCCCGAATCCACGCGGATCTCCCCCTGGATCTGCTGAATTTTGCCGGGGGAGCTTGTCCCGGTGACGATGTCCCAGTTGCCGTAGTATCCGATCCACCCGGCCAGGCGCAGGTTTTCCCAGGATACGACGAGGTAGTTGGGTACGGTGGTAGATATGCTGTTTTCAGCCGTAGCCAGATCCGCAACAAATTTCTGGGCTGCGCCGGCGTCCATGTCCCTGAGTCGCGCCAAAGGGTCCCCGGCAAGCAGCGCCGCGCGACGATCCGCCGTGTTCCGGGAACCGTCCTCCAACACCACCTGCCCAAAATACTGCATCATCTGACGCGCCTGGCGGGGCGAATCCGTGGAATGGACCTTGGCCAGCGGGTACAGAATCCAGCCGTCATGCCGCGACCCGTCGCCCAAGGTCGCCCGCTCGGCATAATACTGGCCAGCATAGCCGTAATCCCACCACTGCCAAAGCAGCGCGTCAGGCTCGGTCCGGCTTTTCAGGTCCACAAAGGTCTGGGCGTACGCCTGGGGCAAAACGGGCACAGGCCCGACCTGCTGCATGAACTCGGCAGGCGGCCACAGGGCCACGCAGGCCATGGACAGCTGCACGATCCACCGCCGCCCCTGACTCTGCTTCAACATGTGCATGAACTCGCTCAAACCCAACCCCAGCCCCACGCCGACACCGACCGTGCCGTACATGGCGAAACGATTTCCAAGCTTCACGCTGGCCACGCCCAGTGCCAGGAACGGCAGAAAAACCAACAGGGCGGGCTTGCGCCAGCCCACAAGGCCAAATCCCAGCAAGCCCAGAACAAAGACGACCCAGTTCCCGCCCATACGCGGGCCGATCATCTCCCACTCCAGGTTCTGCGCCTCGCGCACGCTCTGCGCGATGTCGGGGAGCTTGAGGCCAGTGGCGTTGCTGACCATGTCCGGTGTGCCGACCTTGGTGTACAGGTAAAGCCTGTAGATAAGAGCCTGCACGATTTCCCAAAAGTTTCCGAAGAACACTACCGCAACAAAAAGAACGGTCATGGCGCCAAGTTGAATATTTGCCGGCACGTCCTGCCTGTATAGAACCCAAATCGACCATGCCCCCACAAGCAGCCCGCCCTGCCAGCCGGCAAAGATCACGGCGAAGATGAGCAGCAATCCATTGAGAAGCAGAAGCCGATCTCTTGGGTCAACCCGCCACAAGCCGATCACGGCCGCCAATCCGAACGCGGGCAGAATGATGCTCGAACTGCCGGGATACACATACACCGACATCTTTCCCAAAAGCCCCACGAGCAGGGCCCAGGCCATCTGCTTGCGAGGGTACGAAACATCGTCCGTACGGTTTTCCTTCTCCATGTCGTGCAACCACAGGCCAAGCGTGCTGACCATGGCCACCGGGAAGAGAAGGTTGACCACGTCAGTGTCGCAAAACCCGAGCCGCGTGCGAACCAAAAATCCCAACCCCGATGTTGCCAGAATTCCAAAGACCAATCCCCCCTCGGGCAAACGAAGCGCTCGGGCCAGCAGGCAGATGGGCAAGGCCAACAACGGAATGAAAGTGATCGGGGTCCAAAAACCGATGGTGCCAAGGGAGATGCCGGACAGACCGTGCAGCAGGCTCAGTAGGCGAGTAAATGGATCTTCAATAAAGTTGCCGATGCCCTTCACCCCGGCCAGCCACACATAGGCGTCGTGCGTGGCCATAATATGCTCCCCCTCAACAAAAAAGGCCGGGTTGAGCCAAAGGGGATATTCCGTTAACCGGATCGAAACCGTTGTAAAAACAACCAACAGGCAAGCCAGCCAGAATTCGCCATTGGCAGAAAGAGAGAAGCGGGTAGGAGTGGTCATAATGCCGCCAGATGTTTGAGGGCTAAGCGGCTGTTGAAATACGGTACTCTGCTTCGTCTCTGCAGAAAATCCAGCCTCTCACGTATGAAAAATACGCTTCGGTACTGGATTTTCTTTGTTCTCCGCATCTCACCATTTTTGAACAGCCTGAAATTTGTGTTTTTCGAAGACCAGCAAAAAAAAATAGCGGGCCTGAACGTCACGATTGTGACAACTTGCGAACCTTCCGGTACACATCGGAAAAAAAGAACCGCAAGATGCTGCGCACATGCATCACCGCAAACCGGAGTCGCCGGTGACTGCTGCGGCGCGCTTCATGTACGACAGCAACGTCCGGGCAGACAAGTCGTTTGTACCCGGCCAGGGCGAGACGGGCACAGAGGTCGACGTCTTCATAGTAGAGAAAGTAGCGCTCGTCGAAGCCACCCATGGCCCGAAAAACGGAAGCAGGAAAGAGCATAAACATCCCTGCCACCCAATCTGGCGCAGAAACTTCGGGCGCGTCAGTCACAACCTCCGATTTGCCGCCCAGAGCCTTGCGCAACAGTTCAAAGGGAGTCGGGAAGCGGCGGGCGCTGTCCTCCCGCAATCCGGCACTGTTCACGATTCGAGGGGCCACCACACCGACAGCGGTTTGCCGCGCCAGAGCAATGAGGGCAGGGAATGGGTTTTCTTTCAACCGGATGTCGGGATTGAGTACGCAAAAATAGTCGCCAGTCGCGATCTTGAAGGCGGCATTATGGTTTTCACCGAAGCCCTTGGGCTGAAAATTACGAAGAACTCGAACAGGAAACGGGAGTATTTCCTGCTTCAGAGATACGGCCTCATCGATATTGATTGTCAGGATGACTTCGGCAATATCGCCAGAGCAGTGCTCGCGAAGATCATTAAGCAATTCCGCCGCCAGAGCAAATTGTCTATGAGTAACCAACGAAATGAAGACACGCTTTTTCACGCCGCCAAACTCATCGCAACAGTCCATAAAAGTTCATATCATTCTCAGGATCAGGTGAAATATAGTCTACGAAAAAGATTTTTGACCAAAACCATGCGCCATTGCAGTCTGCGAAAAATAGTAAATGACGAACTATGCGACGTTAAAGACAAGTTATTGCCATGACGTCGATGAAAAACCAACGACTCAGAAATGAATTGCGTGCTAAACGCGACTTCTCCAACCAACCCGATCCACCAGTCATGCATAGGCGTATCTTTCGGAAAAGGCAGCGCCTTATCCAGCACTTCCCTGCGCATAGCCATACAGCAACCGATGTAAGAGTTACGCCATAAATTCTTAAGCAAACCCGACCCGCTGTTCTGATGGTGGAAAAATGATGGATGAATCACACTCAAATTCTCATCTGTGACGCTACAATCACAAACTACAACGTGATACAAATCAAGAGCCGCAACCATGGATTTCACTTTTCCGGAAAGCCACACATCGTCCTGATCTGCCAAAAAAATATAAAACCCAGTAGCCTTAACTAACGCAGTTTCTATATTTCGCAGTAATCCATTATTATTTTCGTTTTTAACAACAGATATACGGGCATCACCTATATTTTCAATAATAGAAACCGTCTCATCCGTAGATCTATCATCAGAAATCAAAATTTCGTCGTCAATTGACAATTGACGTAATATTGATTCAATTTGTTCTTTTATATAGGCTTGACCGTTATATGTTGCTAAGCAGACAGAAATTTTTTTCATCTGAAAATATGTTTTTTTATAAAATTATATATAGGATGAAAAACAATAATTGCACAACCAAAATATTTATTAACATTGCCAAACATCATATCAATAGCAATTTTTTGCTTGAAGTGATCAATCCGTGATGAATAGCTTCCTTTCTCAAAAACAGAGATAACTACATCTGTTTTAAACCATTTTTTATGTTTAGCTAACTGAAAAAAAAGATAATCCGCAGCAGTAAAACCAGGCTTGTTAACGTAAAAACCAACTTCGTCGTGAATAGCTCTTTTGTATATTAAAGATTGATGGATAATCCTGTTAGCAGCAATATCACACACCGCCAACTCGCCATCGGACATCAACGTATCAGAGTAAATAAAATCAGCATCATTCAATTTAAAAAAAATACGACTCAAGACATCATTATCTGCAAATACGTCCCTACAATTCATAAACAAAACCCAGTCACCACGCGCAGCACGCAAACCTTTATTCATCGCATCATAAATGCCTGAGTCGTTTCCTATAATTACTCCGCCAATATCTATTTTATATCTTTTAATAACATCTACAGTCCCATCAGTCGAACCCCCATCAACAATTATATATTCATAATCTTTAAACTTTTGACTTAAAACACTTTCTATTGTTTTTCCTATAAAATTTACATCATTCAAAACAACTGTAATTATTGATATCATAGAAAAATTTTTATAAATTAATAAATATTAATATAATACTTACGGCGCCATACATACTCATTAAACTTTAACTATAGCTTAATTAATCAATAAAATACTACTTACTTATATGAAATATATCTAAAACCATCCCAGTCAGACCTAATAAAAACTAGATCCATTTGCCAAAGGGAATTGTCAAATTGCCGGTGCATAACCCCAATTAAATCAATTGGACGAAATCCTTTGTCTGAAAGAAACGCACAAAGTTCCCAAAATAGAAACGCCTCTTCAGTGATGCGATAGTTATATGCCTCAATTATCAATATGTTAGCCTTTTCAATAGTTTTTGCTGCTCCCGACAAAATACCCTTCTCGTAACCATGAGTGTCAAGTTTTAAAAGAAATGGACCTTCTATTTGAAGTAAAGAAACAGCTGAATCGATCGTAGTCATTTCTACTCTAATACTGCAATCAGATCCACTGCTTTTCATAATCGCTCCACCAAAAGGATCAGAGGAATCAAAAAACGTGTATCCATCAGAGGACCCAACAGCGTTTTTTACTATAATTGCCTGTTTATATGACTTAGAAAATAAATCTAGCGCTTCATTATGCACAGGCTGTGGCTCGAAAAGGACAAATTTAGATTTTGGAAAAAATTTTATACACTCTTTTGACCAACAACCGTTAGACGCACCGACATCAAGAACAGTCTTATACGTGACGACATAATTAATTGCGCACTTGATAAAATCATGGCATCGTGGATCCATGAAAGTACTCACAATCACCGATGCCGAAGACATGATTATGGCCATCCAGGACGAAATTCGCCGTACCGAGGAAGCCCGCTACGATCATCGCCTCCACGCTATGCTTCTCGTCGCGCAGGGACTGAGTTGCAGGGAGGCTGGAAAGATGTTGGGCGATGCACCCCGGACAGTCGCGTACTGGGTCAACAGGTTTGAAAATGAGGGTTTTGCAGGTTTGGTCGATGGAGAGCGGCCCGGGCGCCCCCGTAGACTGACCAAAGAGCAACTCGCTGCAATTGAGACGGCCCTGCGAAAAGATCCAGCCGAATTCGGATTGCAAGGCCTTTGGGATGGAAAAACCCTTTCGTGTTTCATTCAGGACCAATGGGACGTCTCCCTGGGAGTTCGACAGTGTCAGCGCCTTTTCCGGCAACTCGGTTTTCGATTCCGCAAGCCTCGACCGAAAATTGCGCACGCTGATCCCGCCCAGCAGGCGGAATATAAAAAAACTGCTGAGATTTCTGAAGAATAAACGGATCGATATCTGGGCCTTGGACGAGGTCAGGTTCGAACAGCATGGATCCAGGTGCCGCATGTGGATTCCGAAAGATGTGAAAGACCCTGTTGTACTCCATCATCCGACAAGAAAGAGCGTGGGATATTTCGGAGCAGTGAGAATCAGAGATGGCAAGTTCGTCTATCGCCGAGAAGCAGACAAGTTCAACGGAGAGACATTTTTCGGCTTTCTCAAATACTTGCGCCAAATCAGCTCTCACTCGGGCAGGCGGGTTGTGCTGATCGTCGACAACGTCAGATACCACCATGCGCAGCTTCATGCTGAATGGAGATTGGCTTGCCATAAGAGATTTGCGTTGGAGTTCATGCCGCCCTACAGCCCTGAACTCAATCCCATTGAGCGGGTTTGGAATATCACGAGAAGAAAAGCTACTCATAACCGATACTTCCCCAAACTGGAGGATGTGATCAGTGCCGTTGAGGGTGTGTTCGACCGATGGCGTCATGGCAGCGAAGTTCTCCGGAAGTTATGCGCAATAAATTAGGTCGTCGAGTATAACATCAAAATTATTTCTACGCAGCCAATCCAAACTTTGCTCCATAGTTGAACGAGAATTTGCACTTGCCCGACGTAGCTCCCATCCTGTTTTTCTCAATATCTTTTTAACAATCGCCTTCATAGTTCCTGTTTCCTAGGCTACATTAATGAATTACCCTAAGCAATAACCTTTAGGTGAAATCACTTTTTTAAACAATACCGTTGAATCGAATGGTCAAATTCAAATATGCCACGCCCAGTCCGTCTCTTTATAAAGTCAGGCAAACACCACACAATTTTATGAATATATGCAAATATATAATCTAAAAAGTTTGGTTTAATAGAAATCATTTCCTGTTCTTTCGCATATTCATAGGCATACTTAGAGCTTAACTGCCCATTATGAATTTTAAATCCACCAAGCCAAGCTGAAACAATATATAAATTTTCTGTTTTGATAAAAGTTCTCCATAAATAATAATCGCCAGCCAATTTTAACTTTTTCAATTTTTCAAAATTAATTTCACTATGGAGCTTCTGGCTCCAAAAAGTTGACTCTTGCTGAATAAATGGAAGCATTTTTCCATAAAAACCTCTTAATAATAATCTCTTACTATAAGAAAATGGCAGAATTAAATTAATTAAATGAGATTTTTCATTATATAAAGCATTCATTCCAGTTAGAAAATGAACCTTATTATTAGCAAAGATGTCTGCTACGATAGCAAACGCATACTTAGAATAATAATCGCCAGCATTCATATACGAATACACATCACTATTTGTTTTATCTATACCAAAACCTTTCGCTAACGCATCGTATAAACCATCATCTTTGTCAGAAATAAAACTTATTAGCAGATTTTTTTTATTGCTGTGCCTAGAAATAACACGCTCGATCACTTTAACAGTACCGTCAACAGATCCACCATCAACAACTATATAACGCAAACTAAAATTTGAACTTTCAAAAACTGTTTGGTTAATAACCGACAGCATGGTTTCTTCAATATATGCTTCAGCATTTAAGCATGGCGTAACGCAAAAAAATTTCACAGTGTACTCTCTATTATCGCGATGATAAAAAACTTAGTCGATCCTGAAAAAAAGTAAAAACGCCAGGTCAGGCACAGGCCTGAACAGGCTGAATATTAAGCCGAAGTACCTGCCCGAAGAATTTGATACACAAGAAACACAGAATCCTCGCGAACTTCAGAAAATTGAACGTAGAACGGGCCATGAACAGGTTCACAGTATCACCGAACTGGCCTTTGAAGAAATTGCGATGCATCCTGTGATCGTTCTTGAGGTGGCAAATGATCGGCTCGATAGCTGCACGGCGACGGAATCGCTCCCTGGTTTTCCGCTTGCCAGATGCTGTTTTTGTCCGCTTGCCGGACTCGGGAATCTCGATGCAGCCACGCCGATCTTGTGCTTGCCGCGGTAGCCACGGTCACAGATCGCCATGGCCGGCCTTTGCCACACTATACTTTCGACTTGCGACAGAACAGACGGCAGCGTGTGCCCATCAAAGGGATTGTCTGGGAAGGACAGGGCCCCAACGATGATGCCGGAGGTCTTGGTCACGGTCACGGAGGCTTTGGCGCCAAACTCGTATTGCTTGCGGGCCTTACCTTCGCTAATGCAGGACACGCCTGGCTCGTGGAGGCTGTATATCATGACTGTGCCGGTTCGCTGCTGGCCGCAGAAGACCTGGAAATATGGATTCTTGAACCATACTCGACAACGCGCTCATCACTTAAGTTTTCAAGCTGCCCGAAAATGAGGAGTCCGACCATCAATCGGAAAGGACGCCAGGGGCGACCGATAGTTGCATAAAACAGACGGAAGTTGTCCTCGAATAACTGCCATTGGATGACCTTGGCCAAACCGAGTAGGTGGCTTCGAAGATCGAGTTGATCAAGCAGATCCGGGCAAAGGAATCTGCGCTGGCGGTTCAATTTTTTAGGATGCATGGTTTATAACCTCGGAGTTATTTCGACCAGAAAAATGTATTTTCCATTGCATTACTGGTTATTTGAAATACAAAATCTCCGAGTAAATTTCATTTATTTCAGCATATTGTCACATTTTCAGAGTCGACAAGGCATGGAAAAGAATCATGACAAAATACAGCTAAAATTTAAAACATCAGAATAGTGACTTAACAAAGGGCATTAAACTCGGACAGCCAAAGTCGATGTCATCAAGGACTCACAGCTCTACACATATTAGCGATAACACCATCGACTCCAACAGTATGCCTCCAGCCTAAAAATTCCCGAGCCTTTTCTGGATTAGCTCGCCCTTCTATAATATCTGCTGGACGAAATAATGTCGGGTCGATTTCAGTATGGTCTCTCCAGTTCAATTTGAAATGAGCAAAAACATGTTTTACAAAATAAGCCAAAGATACAGTTCTTCCTGTAGCAATAACGTAGTCGTCTGCAACATTACTATTCAACATACGCCACATTGCCTCAACATAATCTGGAGCCCATCCCCAATCTCGCTGGATGTTTATATTCCCTAACATTAACTTTTCGGGATATCCTTGAGAAATTCGCGCGGCTGCTCGAACAATCTTTTGCGTCACAAACCTATTAGGCCGCAATGGAGACTCATGATTAAACAATATTCCTGTACAAGCAAAAAGGCTATAGGCCTCTCTATAATTATGTACTAACCAGTGCGCTGAGGATTTAGCAACAGCATAAGGGCTTCGAGGGCGAAACGGTGTCAACTCGCATGCTGAAGCCGCACCTGTATCGCCAAAACATTCACTAGAACCAGCGTTATAAAAGCGAATTGGACGGTCGACAAAACGTATTGCTTCAAGCAAATTAAGCGTAGCACCTGCGATGCTATCCATCGTCTCAACGGGCTGATCGAACGACAACCCAACCGAGCTTTGCCCTGAAAGATTATAGATCTCATCCGGAGCATGCCTCTTGATGGTGTACAATACACTGCGAAAATCGTTGACGGCCATTGATGCGGTTTCAATTTCATCAATAATTTCCAATTTTCGCAAATTGTCAAAAGACGCAACCATCGAATCACGGGACGTACCAACTACATCGTAACCCTTCTCAAGTAATAACTGGGCTAAATATGCACCATCTTGTCCGCTAACACCACAAATCAATGCCTTCATGATAGTACCCGACGATAAACATCCAATGTCTCCCTCGCACAACGCTCCCAAGAGAACAACTTAACTCTTTGTTGGCCACGACATATCAAATCAGTTCGAACAGAATTATCTAATACAACTCGCTCAATTGCATTTTGAATTGATTCGGCATCATAAGGATCAAACATTTCAGCTGCATCACCAACAACTTCAGGAATAGAGCTTGAACTACTGCATATTACCGGACAATTATATGCCATAGCTTCAAGAAGAGGCAAACCAAACCCCTCATATAGAGAAGGATACACAAGCGCACTTGCATTTCTATATAAGCCTGCCAAATCCTGATCATCACCGGAAACTTGTGCGATATTCTTCTCCGACAACCCTTTTTCTATCAAAAAATCTCTCTCATCTTTGTCAAAACTACCTCCACCAAAACAAATTATATTAAAATTTTGGACTAATTTTTTTGAAGCAACAAATGCAGTAATAAAATTATTAAAATTCTTATACCCTTCTCGCGACCCAACATATAGTAAAAACGATTTGCTACAAACTTTCGATGGCAAAAGTTGTTCTGGCATGACAAAGGACTTTTCAATACCTAAGTAGATTACACTAATCTTAGACTCATCTACTTTACAATAAGTAATTAAATCATTTTTTGTATTTTCTGATATACAAATAACATGAGTCGCTCTCTCTACAGCTTTTCTCTTTAACACAGAAGTAATATCATTATTCCTAAACGAATTTGAAAAAATTTCATGAATCATATCATAAACCGTCAAGACGATATTCTTATTAGCAAGAGAATTTAATGAATAGTATGTCTCATGAACTATATCTGGCTTTAAGTTATGAACAATCAATTTTGACAAATAGTGATTCGCTGCTTTTATAATCCGAGTCGTTTTTGGTGGAAAAGAGTTTAAATACATACCCTTTGACAATTTAGAACCAGACTCTTTTAGGTAATAATTCCTATGCACCGGAGCACAAACACAGACATTCTCTCCAAATTGATTCATTTTATTTGCAATTTTAACAAAGTAGCGCGAGATACCGCCATACTTTTGAGATGAAAAAATTTGGTGATCAATTAAAATTTTCATAAATAACTTTGGATATAGAAATTATAATAGGCTTGTCTGCCTTGATAAATTCTTAATTGAACGTTAAAAACAATAATGGCTGCAAATTATAGAAATATACCTCCTACAATTTCTCATTACAGCGCACTCATCATTCGCTGATGATCAGACATGGTCCTTGACTTGAGTTGTCGACGAATCAACACTGATGAAATCTTCGTGAACCAAGGGCGAGTGGCCCACTGAAGGCGATTTCTACTGATTGATTGCCGTGACAGCACATGCAAACCGTTCGCGCTTATAAAATGTAACCCAAGCCTACTCCCCAATGCTTTGAGACTTGTTCTAGTGAAAAATCCGATGTGCTGTCCGGTAGATAACGAGTAATACCACCAATCAGGCCCCGGAGGATCACCTTCGTATAGCTCAGTTGTGAACAACAATGTGTCACTCCCCGCCACCTGGAGCACCTCATCAATATAGGCCACAGGATCTGTGAGATGCTCCATAACCTCCATCGCTGTCACCGCGCGACAACCTTTTAGATGCTCACCGTACTCAAATCCGCGTGCCAATAAGTTATAGCAAAACTTGTCATCCCAGTAAAAGTCGAAACCTAAATCACGCATTAGCCGAGTCATAATCCCATAACCACCCGCCGTATCGAGATATCGCCCTTGACCTCGTTCGCCCATTACCCAAAACAAAAAGCTGGCCACCTTGGATGCAAAGGAAAGGTTACGCATCACCAACCCAGTATCAGTAGCAGAAATGGCAGACGAGCATGCCTCTTCTAACCAATATGGGTTTCTCACATGCAAATACCCACACATATTGCAAACTTCGTATTCCGCTGAATGCTTCAACAAGACTTTAGCTTGAAAACTGAAATACATTTCGCCTAAGCATATTGGGCAATTGCTTGTCATATTAACTCACTAATTTTAAAGCTGAACATAAATAAATTACCATATTTTATATCAATTATATCACAACCGCTAAATAAAGGGGAAGATCAATATTACAACAATCTGCATTTTATGAAAGCCTTTGTCAAATCAAGGCGTTAAGATATTATTTTATTGCCTAACACTGAATGCATAATATTATATAGTATTTAAATAAATCTTTGCAAAACAAAAATACATATAAAGTATTCATGCATAATTTAAAATATTTTGAAATATGGCAAATGGCGCCTTAATAGGCTTAATTATAAAAAGCAAAAATTGAACATCACCCAAACAAAATGATTTATAACAAACATAATCAGGCAATAAGTCTACAATCATCTGTGAATTATAGTCGTAAACATGAAATGGATTAAAGTGAGTTGATTTTTTATTAGGAAATGAGATAATTAAATTATCTATGGCACAACGATTTGCTAATCTTGGAATTAACGACTTATCTTCAAAATGCTCGATTGCTTCTAAACAAACAAGCGTATCAAATTTTTCAGCCACTTCTTCAATATCGACACACTTGTAGGCCGTTTTACTAGTTGAAAACTCTTTTATAGCCCAATCTATAGCAGACTGATCCTTGTCAACCCCGACAACGACATCAACGTCTGGATTACAAGACAAAATATGTGAACCATAACCACAACCTGAAGCAAAATCTAGCACGCGACCATAACAAAAACGCCGCACGGAGGCATACCGCCTTAAATGCTCATGAAATCTAATGGTGGCCTCTACCTTATTAACTTCATTTTTTTGGATCATAATTCTTTCTAAAACATCGTTTACCATCATACTACTCCTTTATAACACTACATACCTTATCCACAAACACACTCCATGAATACTTACTACGAACAATATCTTTGTTCTTCCTTGCCATTTCTAACAAATTTAAATCTGAAATATTTTGCAATAAATTATATACTTTTTTATTATGAGCCATATTGTCAATAGATAAATAAAATATATTTTCTTCATTGGAATATCCAGACTCTTTTGTACATGCGACTGGAAACCCCCAACTCATTGCTTCTAATATAGTTGTGGCTTGCGCATCCGCCCTACTCATATTAATAAATACATCATATTTTTGTGCAATTTTATTCATTATCTCTTGATTTAAATCTGTCGGAGAACTAATTTTTTCCCATCCTTTTATATTATATCCTCCGCAAATATAGCCACCTTTAAAGCCGGGCATATGCTTTGCAAAATCTTCTAGCAACTTGATACCTTTTTCATCTTTCGCGCTACCTCTTCTTCCAATATAAAAAAAACGCCTATTTCCTATTTTATTAAATTCTTTTTTTACATATGGGTAATCATTAGAATTAATAGCCATGTTAACATAAGTCATTTTGCTATGAAATTTGACTAACGGAGATTGATGAAAATTGTCTCTCCAATAATCACCGCTTATGGCAATAAAACCATCGCAATAATCCATCGCATTTTTTATCCACCCAACTTGACTATCATCATTATTAAATGGCTGAATTAGATATTTTTTACTAAATTTCTCATTTAAAATAGAGTTTTTTACAATTCCATCATTTTTTGACAGATGACCCAAAAGAATATCTTGTGATTCAGGGATTACCCTCCCTTTTTCACTCCAATCATAGTATTTAACGTCAAAACTTTTATTTAATTCTTTGCCTAAGTGATATGTTATAGAATATGGAGCGCGTATCGGACTATTCCATCTGAAATCATCACAAGATGTAAAACTATCATTTTTACTAAATATGCGTTTAATATACCGCTTCCATCGATTAAAATTAGGTAGAACGTATATAAAATGTAAATTGTTCATTTAAAATATTTCCAAATAAAAACTGATGTCGGAACATAAACGAATAAGAATAAACTGATAACCGACCCCCAGACAACTCCTGAAACACCTATCCTCTGAACAAGAATCACAGACAAAACAACATTAGCTATGGCCATTGCTACCGAGGTAAGTACTTGAAATTTGATTATATTCAATCCATTCAACAATGAAGAAAAATTTCCCCCAATAATAGTCAATATTGTCCAAAAAAACAAACTTAACATCAAATTAAACGGTACTTGAATTGTTTGTCCTACCCATTTTTCAATCACTAAGTTACCAAAAAATAGCATCAGCAATGATGCTGGGATAACAATTGCGGAGCTATATTTTAACGATTTCAGAAAAGTCTCGTGAATCCAGCATATATCTCCTCTACTATTTGCTTCAGCGTACGCTGGCCAAAGAGGACTTAAATAAAAACTCATTACAACCGATGGTATTGTAAACAATTTAAATGAAACTGAATAGACTGCCACCTCGCTAACCCCTAGATATCCCGCAATAATTAATGTATCTGAATATAAGGCGATGAGACCAGAAACTTGCAACACAAAAAATAGAATACTTATATTACCAATTTTTTTTATGCTTGCTAATTTAATCAATTTAAAATCAAGTTTAATTTCATTTTTAAAAAGGATAAATGAAGCAATAAATGGAAACAAAAGACTTGGCAAATAGGTTGATATCGCTATATATGTCAGATTTAAGTCTTTATATATTGAAAAAATTACAAATATTAACATACCTATTACAGCTAATGATTGCCAAATAGCAACCTCAAATCCTCGTTGCAAACCAGCCAAAACTTTTATGCCGACACTACAAGGCATAGATATCGCAAAAATTACAACAGCTACTGAAATTGTATGAAATACTTCATTTTCATTACTTACATCAACTCCAAAAAATTCTTGCCAATGCAGCATGGGGAAAACTAAAAAATACACACATATTATAACAATCGAAATAACAAATAGAACAATTACACTATTTGATACTTTTTCCCTGATCACATTAATATCATTTCTTCCGTGCGCGATTGACACTGAATTTTGCACACCACTGCCGACACCCATATCTGCAAAACTAAACATCGCGATTGAAGAACTGATTGTCATCCACAAGCCAAATCTTTCTTGTCCCAAATATTTCAACATGACTGGTACAAGCGCGAATGACACGATTAATGACAATACTTTCGAAATAGATAACCCTATCGTTGTTATTAAAATCTTCTTTTCTCTTTCTTTCCCTCGAATTAATTCGCCCCTCTTTATTGTTGACATAAGGTCAAATTTTTCTTCAGTCATTACCAAAAACATCTCCTTGACCTATTTATCATCCAATCAACCGGCTAACGAAATTTATACTGCTAACGCAATGCATTCATCACGCGACAATCAGTACTACACAATTTTCGCATTTTACTGTCTTATATTTATAAAACGTCGTTTCTTGACTAAACATGGGGAACATGGGGGTCAGATCTTCCTTTGACGATTTTCTATTTTAAAAACCAATCCCGTCCATTTTTTCATTGAGAAGCATTTTGACCTTGGCAAAACTCACCAACTGTAGCCTCTTCCGGACGCATTCCTTGCTCGCATCATTCGACTAAAGTTTTTCGCCTAGAACACTCCACCTGCCTTGCCCACATGATCCAAGACTTCGACCAGTTCTTCGATGCTGGAACATGCAGCATTCAATACCGCGGCCTTCATCTCGTCTCCTTCGGGATAGTCATGTGCAAATGTGTTGCGAATTTCCCGGAGCTACCGCCAACACTTAACGCTAGGGAGAACGCCTTGTTTCTCCAACTTATTGAGCTTGTCCAACTTGGGACTGTCTTCCAACGGTTCCATAAAAACTTTGAGAAGCGCTGGAAAAAGCTTGCGACCCAAGCTGTCTTGCAGCTTGGAATATCGGTACACAAGCTGATCGATGTCTTAAATGGACTCTAAATCAAGGCTCGATAGTTTTTGCCCATCAAGCGGCAAAAGCGTCTCCATTGATTTGAGGGCATACCTGGCGTGGACCAGATGAGTACAACAGTCCAGCCACGCATCAGTAAACCGCAATGCATCGACATCGCTATTTGCCGAAATCACAACCGTACCCCCTGACTCCGTGCGAGACGCATAATTTTCGGACGGTCCTTGCGATCCGGATAGTCCACGAGCACATCGATTTTTCTTTCTCCAAGAGCTAATTTAACCCTGGCCAAAAAACGGAGTTGAGCTTCGAAAATGGCGGCATACCCCATCTTTCCAGTCTCCACCAACAGATCGATGTCTCCACCCCGCAGAGCATCATTTACACGTGACCCGAAAAGAAAAACCTTGGAGTCTGCCCCGAAAGCTTTTGTGCCTCGTCGCGCAACACTCGACGCTCTGTTTCCGTGATACGCATGTCCCCTCCTCGCGCCAGGACCACTTCCTCACACCGCGCCTAATGAGCCAGCCCTCAACTTCATGCATGACCTGCGCAATTCTTCAAAAAATCCCCATACGCCAACCCGATCCCCTCCCGCAGCGCAACGCTCGGCCGCCAGTCCATGTTCCCCATCCTCGAAACGTCGAGAAGCTTCTGCGGCGTTCCATCGGGCTTCCCGGCATCAAAGACAATCTCCCCTTCAAACCCTACAACTTCCGCCACCATCCGCGCCAGTTCAGCTATCGTCACGTCCTGTCCGCAGCCTATGTTGACCAGGGGCGGTTCGTGGTCGTTGAACAACGCTTCGGTCTTCCCGGTTTCGTTCATCAGGAACACGCAGGCCCCGGCAAGATCATCGCTATAGAGGAATTCGCGGCGCGGGGAGCCCGTACCCCAAACGGTAAAGCTCCTGTCGCCCCGCTCCTTGGCCTCGTGCGCCTTGCGGATCAGGGCGGGCAGGACGTGGCTGTTCTGCAGGTCGTAGTTGTCGCCCGGACCGTAAAGATTGGTTGGCATGACCGCCAGATACCGCGTGCCGTACTGGCGGTTGTACGCCCAGCACATCTCGATGCCCGCGATCTTGGCCAGGGCGTAGGGGCGGTTCGTGGCCTCCAGGGGGCCGGTCAGAAGATAGGATTCGCGGATGGGTTGCGGACATTCGCGGGGATAGATGCAGCTTGAGCCCAGAAAAAGGAGGCGCTGCACCCCGGACGCATAGGCGCTGTGGATGACGTTCGTCTGGATGGCCAGGTTGGCGTGGATGAAATCCGCCGGAAATGAGTTGTTCGCGTGAATGCCGCCGACCTTGGCCGCGGCCAGGAAGACGTGCTCGGGCCGCTGGCGTTCGAAGAAAGAACGCACCGCGCCCTGGTCCATGAGATCCAGGGGTTCCAGGAGAACACGGCCTGCGGCCTCAGGGCCGAAATCCGGCGCCTTGCGGTGGATGGTGCCGACGATGTTCTCGAACCCTTGGGCCAGAAGGGCGCGCACAAGGGCGCTGCCGACCATGCCGGCCGCTCCGGCCACGAGGATCTTGTCTGATTTTTTCATTGAGATGAGTCCCACCGCCTCATTCCCGCGGCGTATTCACGCAAAACCCCGCACGCACGCACAACTCTTCCTTCTTCGCTTCTTCCAGGTCCGCGCGAACCATTTCCCCGACCAGTTCGCGAAACGTGATCCTCGGCCTCCACCCAAGCCTCTCCTTGCCCTTGGACGGGTCGCCCAGAAGGGTCTCCACCTCGGTGGGACGGAAATAACGAGGGTCAACGGCCACGACGGTCTTGCCGTTGGCCGGGTTGACGCCCTTCTCATCCACTCCTTGGCCGGAAAATTCGATGGTCATGCCCAGTTCGCTCGCCGCGGCCTGCACGAATTCGCGCACCGAATGCTGCTCGCCCGTGGCGATGACGTAGTCGTCCGGGGCGTCCTGCTGGAGCATGAGCCACTGCATCTCCACGTAGTCCTTGGCGTGCCCCCAGTCGCGCAGGGCGTTCAGATTGCCCAGGAACAGGCAGTCCTGCAGGCCGAGGTGGATGCGGGCCAGGGCGCGGGTGATCTTGCGGGTGACGAAGGTTTCGCCGCGGATGGGGGACTCGTGATTGAAGAGGATGCCGTTGCAGGCGTACATGCCGTAGGCCTCGCGGTAGTTGACCGCGATCCAGTAGGCGTAGAGCTTGGCGCAGGCGTAAGGCGAGCGCGGGTAGAAGGGCGTTTTCTCGGTCTGGGGAACCTCCTGCACCAGGCCGTAGAGTTCCGACGTCGAGGCCTGGTAGAAACGCGTCTTCTGCTCCAACCCCAGAATGCGGATGGCCTCAAGCATGCGCAGGGCGCCCAACGCGTCGACATTGGCCGTGTATTCCGGTGTCTCGAAGGACACCTGTACGTGGGACTGGGCCGCCAGATTGTAGATTTCGTCGGGCTGGACCTGCTGGATGATGCGGATGAGATTGGACGCGTCCGTCAGGTCCCCGTAGTGCAGGAAGAAGCGACGGGCCTTCTCGTGCGGATCCTGATAGAGGTGGTCTATACGGTCCGTGTTGAAGAGCGAGGCACGGCGCTTGATGCCGTGGACCTCGTAGCCCTTGGCCAGCAGAAACTCGGCCAGATAGGCTCCGTCCTGGCCGGTGACGCCGGTAATGAGGGCTTTC
The DNA here is from genome assembly GCF_055385525.1 of Desulfomicrobium aestuarii. Taxonomy (NCBI): domain Bacteria; kingdom Pseudomonadati; phylum Thermodesulfobacteriota; class Desulfovibrionia; order Desulfovibrionales; family Desulfomicrobiaceae; genus Desulfomicrobium; species Desulfomicrobium aestuarii. Next base: position 3,525,916 of record NZ_AP042427.1, on the reverse strand, counting down.
TTGGGTGTATTCATCCGCGTGACTTCAATTGGCTGCATATATCCTACCCTGTCTTGATCTCAAAATGCCCATAACTCTTACACAATTTCCTCACCATACTTTCTGATCTCTTCCACAAGCATGCCTCCTGCGGCGAAATCTTCCGGGCTGAAAGGAATTGGCTCAATATTATTGTTGATCTTTCTGCGAAGCGGAACAATTTTACGCCTGTCCATGAAACGGTCTCCTGTAAAAAATGAGGACACCAAAGCAACATCCACGTCGCTTTCTTCCCTTGCCGTTCCTTTGGCCCAAGACCCAAACAGCAGCGCCTTATCCACAGAAATCCCGTTTTCTCGAAGTACCGCTATATACTTCCTGACGTCCTGAATCACGGTAGCTTTTTGGCGATCCATGCTTTCATCTCCCTGATAGAATCCAGGTAATGCAGCGTAAATTCACGAGTGCATCTTTTTTTGAAAGAAAATTTTTCATCTGGATAGCGTGCTTCAAGGTTGAAGTCGGTCACAGTTTCCAGCAATTCCTGCTGTTCTGGGGAGAGTGCAAGTCCGCTCTTCTCGGCCAGAAAGACAAGCCTGTGCGTCAGCGGTGGTGTTTCACCATGGGCCAGGACAAAGTAAGCTTTCAGCATCTTTTCCAACGTCAAATGCCCAAAAAACAGAGCGTAGGAATAATCGCCTTTATCTAAAAGATGGCCAGCGACATTCCAGTCATTCTCAGCGGATATCAGCCAAAAATCAGCCTTGCTTCCCATTGTCACCTCGTGCCTAAACCACCTTCCAATGCGGTCGTTGCAAAAAAGTCTGATTCGAATCCGCGAACTCTTCCACCCCGACCACCATCACCCGCAGCTTGCGCCTGATCTTTTCCTCAGTGATGCGTACATACTCCCGCAGTCTGTCGGCCTTGACCTCGCCGACGATGAGCAAGTCAATGAGCCCCGAATCCTTGCCCAGGGCATAATCATCGAGAATATACACCGCATCCACGTCGCCCAGATCGGCCCGCACTTCCTCGATGACCCGGTCGATGCCTAGGCTCTTTTTGACGATGGAGTGCAGCTCCGGAAAAATGGGGTGGCTGGTGTTGGCCCGGAAGAAAAGGGAACGGCCCTGTTTCTTCTTTTCGAGGTAGCCGGCCTCGGTCAGGCTATCCAGCTCTTCCTTGACGGCGTTGGGGGAGACGGCGAATTCCGTGGCCAGTTCCCGCAGATAGCAGGAGACGTCGGGGTTGAGGAAGAGCTTCAGGAGAAGCTGGATGCGTGTCTTGGAGGTGAAAAGTTGCGAGAGCATGGCGACTTCGTACAGTTATTCTGAACGATATGCAAGAAGGCGGGAATTATTACGACAAAAAAATCGCGGCCCCGGCCGAATGACCGGGACCGCGCTGGAGGAAGAGCATAACCTTCTGGAGTTATTCTTTCTTGGCCGGCGGCTCCCCAACGGAGATACGATCCTTGATGGCCTCGTACTTGGCGGGTCCGATGCCTTTGACCTCGAGGATCTCTTCGACCGTGGCGAAGGGGTGCGCCTCGCGGTATTCCACGATCTTGGCCGCCGTGGCGGGGCCGATGCCGGGGAGAGACGTCAGCTCCTCCACGGTGGCGGTGTTGACGTTGATGAGGTCGGCGGCAAAGGACGGCGCGCCGAGCAGAAGACCGAAGAGCAGCACACAGATCATGACATGAAACAGTTTCTTCATCCAACAACCTCCTTGTGAATTTCGGAAGCTGCTAGCATCAAATTTTTACTTTGTTCAATATTGATTTTATTTCCCATTTAATTACGCACAATGAGCACGCAATGATGCACTCATCGCGCAAATGTACTGCCGAAATTTCCACTATATTTCTCTCTCTTCAGGCAATACAAGATCACTCATGCGGCACATCAACTACTTATTGCACATTACATCGATATAAAAAAAGCGGACCTAATCTCTCAGGCCCGCATCTCTTCGGCTCCAGCCGGATTGAGCTATTGCTGACGAACTCATGAAGAAAATGCACGTATTCCGAGCCGTTCAAAACCCGTTCTACCAAAGCTCGGGCCGATTTTCGGGGATGAAGTGTCACCGCCTCCATGAACCCTCGAATATCGGGGAGCAACGCTGTCCGGAACGGATTTTTCCAGGCGGCTTCACAGCATCTTCAGATCCCAGTTCCAGAGCCCCTGCCGTTCCTTGATGACCACCTTGTCCGGCACGGGCTCATGCAGCCTGGCCAGGAGGGCGTAGCCGGCCTTTTCCAGTTCCGTCCACTTTTCGCTCAGGTCCAGTTCCCAGGTGGGGAAGGTCCAGACCAGGTTGCCGTAGGTCCGGGACCAGAACTGCTCGCCCTTGGGGCTCTGGAAGGGGTCGCGCTCCTTCAGGCTTTCCGAGCGGATGCGCGAGACGCACAGGGGATGGATGCCGCGGACCAGGATGCCAAGGGGCAGGGGCGACAGGGCGGGCAGTTCCAGAAAGCCCTCCCGGTCCAGTTCAGGGCTGACGAAGGCCCCTGCGAAGCCCATCCTGGCCAGTTCGGCCAGGGCCAGGGGGTTGGCGGTGTTGCACATGGGGCCGGCCCAGAAGGTCTGGCGTTCGGGCTTGGCGAAGAGGCCCAGCTGCCAGGGCGCGTTCAGTACGAACTGCCGGGCGCCGAGGCGGGTCATGTTGTCCAGGCAGTCGGTCCAGGCCTTCTCCTCGGCCGGCCAGACCACGGGCGGCAGCCACCACCAGATGCGGCCGAAGATGTTGCGCGAGATGTCTCGCTCCACGCCGGGCGTCAGCCACACGGCCTGCTCGCTCTGGTTGCCGATGCGCTTGGGCAGCTTGCGCCACACGTCCATTTCGCGAGGACGACCCTTGACTTTGGCCCGCTTGGGCAGGGTCGGCGCGAACGTGGATTCCCGGCTCGGCCGGTCCGTGGCCAGTTCCTGCCGCAGGTCGGCGATGATGGCCTGCAGCTCGCGCTCGCGCCGGTCGACCAGGAAGACGGGCGCGCCCTGCGGCGCGGGCCTCCCCGGCCCCTTGGGCAGGTCCAGCCGGCCGCCCTTGGGCACGTCGCGGCGGACCTTGACCGTCTGGTGCCCGGCCTGGTCCTCGTAGCCGATGCGCAGCAGGTCCCCGCTCTTGAGGGGCTCGCGCGGCGAAATGTAGGCTTTCATGCCGCCCTGGACCTTGCCGACCATGTGCCCCGAAGCCGTCTGCTCTCGGTCGGCGATGGGGTTCGAGGGCCGGTGCCCCAGGAAATTGTAGTGCGAGCCCGGGCGCCCAAGCGCCATTTCCAGCAACTCCTGGGCGGCCTTGCGCTGGGCCGGGTCGCCCCCCGCGTCGCGCAGCATGCGGTAGGCCTTGACCGTGTAGAAGACGTAGTGCGGCCCCTTCTTGCGGCCCTCGATCTTCCAGGACTCGACCTTGTCCACGCCGCTCAAGGGCCGCACCAGCACGTCCAGGGACAGGTCGTCGCAGGAGAAGAACGCGCCCTTCTGGTTCTTCTGCACGTACTGCCTCCGGCAGGGCTGCACGCAGCGGCCGCGCAGGCCGCTCTTGCCGCCTAGGTAGCTGGACCAGTAGCAGCGGCCCGAGACGGCGTAGCACAGGGCGCCGTGCACGAAGACCTCCAGGCTCAGGCCTTCGGGGCAGTGCGCGGCCACTGCCTTGATCTCGTCGATGGACAGCTCGCGCGGCAGGACCAGGCGGTTCACGCCCAAGGCCAGGATCTGCGGCAGGCCGGAGATGGTCCCGCCGTTGGCCAGGGTCGAGAGGTGCAGTTCCCCCTTGAAGCCCGCCTGACGGGCCAGGGCCGGCAGGCCGAGGTCCTGCACGATGAGGGCGTCGGGCCGCACCTGCTGCGCCAGTCGGTCGATGAGCCGTCCGGCCTGGGCCAGTTCGGGCGCCTTGAGCAGGTTGTTCACGGCCACGTGCACCCGCACGCCCCGGGCATGGGCCAGTTCGGTCAGGGCCGCGAGTTCGGTCAGGGAGAAGTTCTCCGCTTCCATGCGCGCGGAAAAATTCTTGAGGCCGCAGTAGACGGCGTCGGCTCCGGCCGCCACGGCAGCCAGAAAGCTGTCGGTGTCGCCGGCCGGGGCGAGGATTTCAGGCTTTTTTTCGATTTCCATGTGAGGACCAACGGCCCAAAGGCCGTACTTTGATGCCCGCCGGCGGGAGGCCGGCGGCGCTGCTGCGTACAACGGTCGATGCGGAGGCAGGCGAACCGTTCCGGGGTAGCCCGACGGGCCGGGGTCATGTCAAGGCCAAAGGGCCGCCCTTGTGCGTTGTCCGGGAATATCGTACGAAATGATACGTACTCACTCCCATACGCGTTTACCGGGGCCATCCAGGATGAACATGTCGGATCTCGTTTTCGTGGCCACGAGCCAGGACGCCTTGTTTCAGGAAACCAGGGGCAACCTCGCCAGGCTTGGCTACACCAACTGCGCCCGCTTCTCCTCGGGCAGGGCGGCCGCGGAGTTCATCAAATACAACCCGTCGCGGATCATCATCGTCGACACGGAGGTCGAGGACCTCTCCCTGCCCGAATTCGTCACGGCCCTGCGCGAAGTCCGCACATCGGAGTTCCTGCACATCCTGGTCATCTCCTCCGAACGCACCGAGGAGTTCGTGCTGTCCATGATCTCCGCCGGCTGCTCGGGTCTGGTCCTGCGGCCCTACAACCTGGCGTCCCTCAAGAACCACATGCTGCAGTCCGAAAAGCTCGACCATTTCCAGGACGGCGAGCGGGAGACCATCGACCTGGCCGACACCATGATCACCCAGGGCCGCTTCGAAGACGCCATCGGCGATCTGACCATGGTCGTCAGCCACCAGGAGGACCTGGCCAGCAAGTATTTTTTCCAGGGCTGCCAGCTGCTGGTGGAAAAGAAGTGGTCCGAGGCCATCCTGGCCTTCAACCAGTCCCTGTCCCGCAACCAGACCTTCATCAAGGCCTACGAAGGCCTGGCGAGGGCATACTTGGGCAAGAACGACACGGATCGCTACCGCTTCTATCTGCAGAAGGCGGCCGAAGAGTACGCAAGGCTGAACAATTTCGCCAAGGTCAAGAAAATTTTCGTCGAAATCGTCAAGTACGACGTCAACGCGCCCAATCCCTACAACACACTGGGCATCCGGCTGCGCCAGGAAAAGCAGTACAAGGAGGCCATCCAGGCCTATTTCCAGGCCATCGAGCTGAGTCCCAAGGACGAGAACATCCACTACAACATGGCCAAGGCCTATTTCTGCGACAACCAGCCCGAAAAATCTTTGGAGTGCATCCGCCTCGCCCTGTCCCTGGCCCCGGAGCACATCGAGGCACTCAAGATGTTCCGCCTGCTGACCGGGGTGTCATGGGACGACGACCCCAAGGCCGTCTTCAACCCGCAGAAGGGGAAGTGAGGCATGGCCAAATTCAGCACCTGCGCCATCTGCGGCAAGCTGGTCGACATCGACCAGGAGTCCCACACCCTCTTCCACTGCCGCAACTTCCTGCTGCGCGCCTTCTACGGCGAAAAGAACGAACACCGCCGCGCCCGCCTGCAGGAGCGCATCGACGCCCTGAACGCCCGCATGCGGGTCAAGGGCAACAACCTGCTGGACACCTGAGCCGCGCCCGTCGCGCTGCCCGACACTCCTCCATCTTCACCTTCCCGGCCAGGGCAGCGCCTCCAGGGCCCCCAGACTCCCGAAAACCTGCCTGAACGGCTCTTCCAGAAACAGCCTCCCGACCCTCGGCGCGCAGGCATAGCCGAACTCCGCTCCCTCAAGGTGGAAGCGCAGGGTGTGGGCGTGCAGGTACATGCGGTCCGGCCAGTCCGGCACGCGGGGATGGTAGAGTTCGTCGCCAAGGATGGGGGAGCCGAGGCTCTTCATGGCCACGCGAAGCTGATGCGTGCGCCCGGTCAGGGGCTTGAGGACGAACAGGCGCAGGCCCGGCCCCACGGAGAAGCTGAAGAAACGCGTCCCGGCCGGGCGCTCCATGGTCCGGGTCAGCTTCCATGTCCCGCGCCTGGAGCGGACCATGTCCCCCTGCACCAGCCCCTGCTTCCTGCGCGGCGGGGAGTCCGAAAGGGCGAGGTAGAACTTCTCCACGAGCCGCTCCCGGAACAGGGCCGCCAAGTCTGCCGCCCGGCTTCGGTCCGTGGCCAGAAGCAGGAGCCCGGACGTGGCCTTGTCCAGACGGTGCACCGGGAACACGGGTCGCCCCAGATGCCGCCCGGCCAGCGTGCACAGCCCGGGGCGGCCGTCGCAGTCGTGAAAATCGAGGCCCGGATCCTTGTCCACGACAAGGAATCCGGGCCCCTCAGCCACAAGGGAGAATCCGGGCGCTACCATTTCTTGTGCTTGTTCTTTTTCTTCCCGTGGCCGGGAGGGTAGCTGTGGCGGTGCTCGTCATAGCGGCGGTACGGTTCCGCCAGATCCATTTCAAGCGTCACCGGGCCGTAGAGGCCCACGCGCAGGTTCCCGGGCAGGCGGGTCGAAGCGCGCCAGCCGCCGTCGAGATAGAAGTAGAGCCGGCGGTCCAGATCAAAATACACGCCCACTTCCGGATAATAATAATATCTGTAATACCGCTGTTTCTTGCGATATCCATGGGCCGGGGCGTGGGGCGGAGGCCCCTGCCTGTATCCATCATCGCGGTATACCGGCGGAGCGGGCGCGATGACGCAGGCCTGCGTCAAAAATACAAACGCGAGAAGAATCAAGACGTATCGAAATTTCATGGCAACCTCCCATCATGCTCTCTGTATAACCTTGTTGCGTCGACGGGCAAGGGCATAGCGCAGAATTGCATACCCGCATGAGACGGACAGCGCCGAAGCCGCCATGGCCGCCAACCGGATTTCGTTCACGGTCGGTCCGTCGTGCCCGGCGAGGGCGAGGCCGAGAAAAACGTTCACCGTGAACCCGGTCCCACAGAGCAGCGCCGCTCCGCCGAATTCCTTCCAGCCTATCCCTGCCGGCAGGGCGCACAGCCGCAGCTTTGTCCCCATCCAGCACATCCCGAAGATTCCTGCCGCCTTGGCCGGGAACATTCCCAGGAAGGCCGGCAGCGCCTCACGCTCCGTCGAGGAACCCGCGGGAGCTTCGACCGGCGAAAAGCCGGCGCTCGCGAAGACCAGAATCGGCAGCGCCACGCAGCACACCGTGGGAAGCAAATCCTGTTCCAGTCCAAGAAGAGGGGAGGCGCTCGCGTCCCTGCTCCGGCCTGGAACGAAGAGAGCCGTCAGCGGGCCGGCCAGTACGGCCAGGGAACCTTCGCCCGCAGCCACCGCCCACAGGACGGCGCCCGTCAGCACATATGGCGAGACAAGCTCAACGGCCGCAAAGCGCAGGCAGACAAAGACGGTCGCGCAGGCACCGGCAGCGGTCAGCACGGGCCAGGACGGCAGCCCTCCCTGCACCACGACCAGGACGACCGACGACCCGAGCAGGGAAAACATGGCCATGGTGGCGAACAGGGATTTCAACGCCGCGGGCGCACGTTCCCCAAGGAGCGACAGCACGGCCAGCCCCAAGGCCACGTCCGTACCCATGGACGCAACCCACAACGCCCCGGAACCTCCCTGCGCCTTGGACAAAAGGGCATGAACCGCCCCCGCCGCGAGCATCCCGCCCAATGCGCCCAACGCGGGAAGCCGCAGCCGGTCGGGACCGGACAGTTCCTCCTCGGTCACACCTCGCTTGCACTCCAGGGCGACCACGAAGAGGAGGGCGCTCACGAGGGCCAGGTTGATCCAGACAAGCACGGGCCGCCCGAGGACCGCTTCTCCATAGGAAACGCCGAGCATCGGCGACCTGATCCCGGCGTACCAGGGCGCAAACCCCGTGTTCGAGACGATCACCGCCAGCGCGAAGGCCAGGACCGAAAGCAGCCCCGCCAAGGACATCCACCGCAAGAAATTTTTGCACGAACCTGATATCATGGGCAAATCCTGTCAAAAGGGTTCGCGGGGCAGTCGCCTCCCCTCGCGCTGTTCGGCCGATGTTGCCGGTATGCAGACGAATCCGAACTCCGGCTTGAAGTTTGCCACCATGTGCACTACTCAGTAAATACTTGTCTTTTCCTCGCTTGCCGTGAAAAAGTTGCAGACAAAACGCCAAGGAGCGACGTTATGGAATCCTTTCTCGGAAAACTCTGGCACCACCTCCCGCCCCGGGAAGCGGCGGATCTGCTGCAGACCGACCTGGACAAAGGCCTCGACACCTTCGAGGTCAAACGCCGGGCCGAGCACTTCGGCCCAAACTCCCTGACCGCGACCAAGGGCAAAAGCAAGATCGAACGCTTCCTGCTCCAGTTCCACCAGCCCCTGGTCTACATCCTCATCGCGGCCGGCATAGTGACCGCCGTGCTGGGCGAGGTCGTCGACTCCGCGGTCATCGTCGGCGTGGTCCTGGTCAACGCCATTGTCGGCTACATCCAGGAGGCCAAGGCCGCCGGGGCCCTGGAGGCCCTGGCCAAGGCCATGGTCACCGAGGCCGTGGTCATCCGCTCCGGCGCGACGCGGCGCGTCAACGCCGTGGAACTGGTGCCCGGCGACGTGGTCGTACTGCGCTCCGGCGACAAGGTCCCGGCCGACGTGCGCCTCACGGCCATCAAGGACCTGCGCGTGGACGAGTCGGCCCTGACGGGCGAATCCGTGCCCGTCGGCAAGAAAGAGGACATCCTGGACCGCGACACGGTCCTGGCCGACCGCCGCAACATGGCCTACGCCTCGACCCTGGTCACCTACGGCCAGGCCACGGGCGTGGTCGTGGCCACGGGCGACCAGACCGAGATCGGCCGCATCTCGACCATGGTCTCCGAGGCCGACGAACTGGCCACGCCCCTGACCCGCAAGATCTCGAAATTCAGCCATCTGCTCCTGTGGGCCATCCTCGGCCTGGCCGGCCTGACCTTCGTGGCCGGCCTGCTGCACGGCGAGAACCCGGCCGACGTGTTCATGGCCGCCGTGGCCTTGGCCGTGGGCGCCATCCCCGAAGGCCTGCCCGCCGCCGTGACCGTCATCCTGGCCATGGGCGTCTCGCGCATGGCCGCGCGCGGGGCCATCATCCGCAAGCTCCCCGCCGTGGAGACCCTGGGCGGCGCATCCGTCATCTGCTCGGACAAGACCGGCACCCTGACCGAAAACCAGATGACCGTGACCGCCATCTTCGCCGGCCGCCGCACCCACGCCGTGCACGGCACGGGCTACCGCCCCGAGGGCCGCATCGACGGGCTGGACGAGGACAACGAGGCCCTCGGCAGCACGCTGCTGGCAGGCCTTTTGTGCAACGACACGCGCATCGAGTACGACGACGGCGCGGAAAAGGTCATCGGCGACCCGACCGAGGCCGCCCTGCTGGTCTCCGCCGCCAAGGCCGAGCTGGAAGCCCACGCCGAAGCCCGGCGCCTGCCGCGGCTCGACACCCTGCCCTTCGAGTCCGAACACCAGTACATGGCCACCCTGCACGACCAGGGCAAGGGCGCGCCGCGCCTGGCCTTCTTCAAGGGCTCCGTGGAATCCGTCCTGCAGCGCGCCGCCCGCGAACTCCAGGCCGACGGATCCCTGGCGCCCCTGGATCACGATCTGATCCGGGCCGAGGTCGAACGCCTGGGCCTGGAAGGCATGCGCGTCCTGGCCATGGCCTGCAAGGAACTGCCCGCGGACACGAACACGCTGACCCATGACGACGTGGCCGCGGACCTCATCTTCATCGGCCTGCAGGCCATGATCGACCCGCCGCGCCCCGAGGCCATCCTGGCCGTGGACGCCTTCAAGCGCGCCGGGGTCAAGGTCAAGATGATCACCGGCGACCACGCCGTCACGGCCGCGGCCATCGGCGTGCAGCTGGGCCTGGGCATCGAGACCTGCCCCGGCCGGCCCACCTGCCAGGTCATGACGGGCTCCGACATGGCCCTGCTGTCCGACGACGAACTGACCCGCAAGGCCGCCGAAACCGCGGTCTTCGCCCGCGTGGCCCCGGACCAGAAGCTCCGCCTGGTCATGGCCCTGCAGGGCCGCGGCGAGATCGTGGCCATGACCGGCGACGGCGTCAACGACGCCCCGGCCCTCAAGCAGGCCGACATCGGCGTGGCCATGGGCAAGGGCGGCACCGAGGCGGCCAAGGAGGCGGCAGACATGATCCTGACCGACGACAACTTCGCCACCATCGAGGCCGCCGTGGAGGAAGGGCGCGGCGTGTACGACAACCTCCTCAAGTTCATCGTCTGGACCCTGCCGACCAACGTCGGCGAAGGCCTGGTCATCCTCCTGGCCATCCTCCTCGGCGTGGCCCTGCCCATCCTGCCGGTGCAGATCCTGTGGATCAACATGACCACGGCCGGGTGCCTGGGCCTCATGCTCGCCTTCGAGCCCAAGGAACCCGGCATCATGGACCGCCCCCCCCGCGACCCGGCCATGCCCATCCTCGACACGGAGCTCTACATCCGCATCCTCCTCGTCGGCGCCATCCTCCTCGTCACCGCCTTCGGCCTCTACGAGTGGGAGCTGCGGACCACCGGCGTGCAGGAACAGGCCCGCACCGTGGCCGTCAACGTCTTCGTCATGGTCGAGGCCTTCTACCTCTTCAACAGCCGCTCCTTCACCCGCTCGCCCTTCGAGCTGGGCTTCTGGACCAACCCCTGGGTCACCGGCGGATTCGTGCTCATGGTCGTCCTGCAGCTGGCCTTCACCTACCTGCCGTTCATGAACACCCTCTTCGGCAGCGCACCCATCGGCGTGCTGCCGTGGGTCAAGATCATCGCCGCCTCCCTGGTGGCCTACCTGATCATCGAGGCCGAAAAGAAGATCCGCAGCCGACAGGCCGCGGCCTGAAATCCCGGGCGGGCGCTTCGGCGCCCGCCAACCACAACCGCCCAAACCAGCCGCACGCCTCGAACACCGGGATTGACCCCGTCGCAGCCTTGGGTCACAAGCCCGTCTTTCACCATCAGGAGGAGAATGCCGTGAAAACCTACGGAATCATCGGCGCCGGGCTGGCCGGCTGCGAGGCCGCCTGGCAACTGGCCCAGGCCGGGCACGACGTCGTGCTCTACGAGATGAAGCCCCATCGCTTCTCCCTGGCCCACCACAGCGAAGACCTGGCCGAACTGGTCTGCTCCAACTCCTTCCGCTCGGCCGAACCCGAAACGGGCATCGGCCTTTTGAAGCTTGAAATGTCCGAACTGGGCAGCCTGGTCATGGACGTGGCCAAGGGCACGGAAGTGCCCGCCGGGAAGGCCCTGGCCGTGGACCGCGAACGCTTTGCCCGCGAAATGACCCGGCGCGTCCTGGAACACCCGCGCATCACTCTGGTGCGCCGCGAGATCCAAAGCCTGGACGAGCTTGACGGCCAGGGCCACGACGCCCTCATCGTCGCCGCCGGCCCCCTGGCCTCCGACGCCCTGTCCGCCGACCTGGCCCGCATCGTCGGCCGCGACTCCCTGGCCTTCTACGACGCCATCGCGCCCATCGTGCTGACCGAATCCGTGGATACGGACACGGCCTTCTGGGCCTCGCGCTACGCCCCCGAAGACAAGGACTACCTCAACTGCCCCATGACCGAAGAGCAGTACCTGGCCTTCGTGCGCGCCCTGATCGACGGCGAGAAGGTCGCCCCCCGGGAGTTCGAGAAGGAGATGCACTTCGAGGGCTGCCTGCCCATTGAGGTCATGGCCGAACGCGGCGAGATGACCCTGGCCTTCGGACCCCTCAAGCCAGTGGGCCTCACGGACCCGCGCACCGGCCGCCAGCCCTTCGCCGTGGTCCAGCTGCGCGCCGAGAACCTGGAAAAGACGGCCATGAACATGGTCGGATTCCAGACAAAGCTCAAATACGGCGAACAGAAGCGCATCTTCGCCATGATCCCCGGCCTCGAACACGCCGAGTTCCTGCGCCTGGGCAGCATCCACCGCAACACCTACGTCCTGGCCCCCGAAGCCCTGACCCCGACCCTCGAACTCAAAAACCGCCCACGCACCTACCTCGCCGGACAGATCAGCGGCGTCGAAGGCTACCTCGAATCCGCCGCCACCGGCCTCTGGCTGGGCCTGCACCTGGCCGGCAATACGGACCTGCCCCCGCAGGAAACCGCCCTGGGCGCCCTCCTCTCGCACCTGCGCACCCCGGCCAAACACTTCCAGCCCTCCAACGTCCACTTCGGCCTCATGCCCGCCCTGAACAGGAAAGCGCCCAAGAAAAAGCGCAAGGAACTCTACGCCCAACGGGCGCGAGAGGTTTGGAAAGCGTGGTTGGAGAAAGACTGAAGAGAGGGAAAGCAGGCCTCCGGCGGGCAGGGGGCCCCGCCCCCTGCACCCCTTGTATGTTCGGTGGGCCTGCGGTGGGAGGATGTCAGGCCTCGGGTAGGGACAGGTTCAGGAGCAGGCAGAGTTCCTCGTGCACGCAGCGCTTGGGCTCGGCCATGACCAGGTTCTGGACCTCCCACCAATAGATGGACATGCCCAGACGGCGCGTGCGGGCGATGAGCTCCGTCAGCGCATGGGAATTGGCCTTGAGGTCGCGGGCCATGTCCGTGCCGCGCTCCTCGGCCAGCCCCTCCAGCAGGTTGCGCATGTCCTTGTTGGCCGACAGCCAGGCGTTCAGAAAACCCAGCACGTCGGCGGGTAATGTCCGCCCCCCGAAAAGCCAGTTCCAGACCAGCCCGGGGGCCAGCAGGGCCAGGCGTTCCTGCGGAACCTTCTGCCCCTCGTCGAAACCGGCCATAAGCGGGTCCAGAATTTCGGCCATCCGTCTTGACTCGGCCAGCAGACCGCGCTCCATCTCCCGCGAAAGACGATAGGAAACCTCGGTCCTGAAACGCGAGCGATGAGCGGGCCCGGCCGGCAGGAGCGCTTCTTCCTCTTCCAGGGTCTGCGTCCAGAACCCCCTGGCCCTTCTGCCCGCGGCGCCGTCCTCGACCTCCAGGCGCAGGCCGGGCCACTGCGCCCTCATCCGGCCGGACGAATCCGGGAAGTTCACGGCATATTCCGAAAGCTCCGCCAGAGACGGCCGCCGGGGCGTGACCAGCGTCTTCCAGATGGCCTCGCCGTCCCAGTCGTCCCGGATGTTGGAGTGGGCCTCGGACAGGACGCGCACGAATCCGGCCTCCACATCGGGCCCGCCCGTGGCCGAAAGCAGGTCCAGGGCTCGCCGGGCCGAGGTCAGGGCGCCCAGGGGCTCGATGCGGGTCACCTCGTCGAAGAACCAGGCGCAGCTGGCGAATGCGGCCAGGGACAGGCGCTGCATGAGCAGCAGTCGGCAGGCGTCGGTGCGTTCGGATGCGGCAAGGCCCGGCGTGCAGTGCCTCTCCAGAAAGGCGGCCAGGGGCTCGGCCCCCGCCAGAACCAGCCCGTACTCCCTCAGGGCCAGGGCGGGATCGCCGAAGAGGGCCGCCCCGCGCCGCGAGTAGTGCTCGTCCGCATAATATTTGAGATAGTTGAGGCTTCGGCGCAGGGGCCGCCGCCAGTCCTGCATCCAGTCAGGGTGGCCGCCGTCGGAGCAGCCGCAGTGGGTCTTCCAGCGCTCCACCCCGTGCACGCAGCTCCAGGACGTGTTCTCGTGGATGAGCGCCTCGTCCGTGGCCGGATGGGCCGCGAGATGGGCCGCGTAGTTGGTCAAGGCCACATCATCGCGGCCCTGGCGGGCCTGCTCGATGACGTAGGCCAGAGCCATCTCGCCGAACATGAAGTGGTGCCCGTAGGATTCCCCGTCCGTGGCGATGTGCCGCAGGCCCCCCGGCAGGGAGCCCGTGAGGCGGGTCCAGAAATTCTCGCCGCTGGCCAGCAGGCGCTCAAAGGCCACGGCCCGCGACACGGCCCCGTCGTAGAAATACACATTTATGCTCTTGCCTTCCGGGAGCCTGACCAGATAGGGCCGCGTAGTGTCGAGGCTGTCCTCGGTCACGGTCCTGAACTCCCCGCCGCCGGAGCGGACGGCCTTGGCCTGCCGCGGGGCGAGGATGGTGAAGCCGATGCCGGCCCTGGCCAGGGCCGAAAGGGTCGGCAGGTCCACGGCCGTCTCGGCCAGCCACATGCCCTCGGGGTCGCGGCCGAAGCGTGTCCGGAAATCCTGGACGGCCCAGGCCACTTCCAGGTCCTTGTCCAAATCCGTGGCCAGGGGCATGATGGCGTGGTGGTACACTTGGGCCAGGGCGTTGCCATGTCCCAGTCGCGCAAGGCTCAGCCTGTCCCCTTCAAGGACGCGCGCATAGGTCTGCGGCGCGTGCAGCTCCATCCAGCGCAGCAGGGTCGGACCAAAGTTGAAGCTCATCCAGGCGTAGCAGTTCACCAGTTCGTGGATGCGGCCCCGGCCGTCCAGCCTGCGGGCCCAGGCCAGAGGGGCGTAGCATTCCCTGGTGATGCGCGCGTTCCAGTCGTGCTCCGGCGCGGCGCTGCCTTCGGGCAGGACGGTCTCGAGCCAGGGGTCGAAACGGGGCGGCTGGTAGAAATGGCCATGGATGCACAGGGCGTTGGGCATGGGCGCTCCGGAATTTTCGGTTTGCAATGAAACGACTTTGAAACAAAACCATGGTGCCGTCAAAGGCGGCGCAAGGGAGGATACCTTGGGATTCATGTCAGCCAGCGTCGGCCTCACCCGCTACCGCATCGTCGAGGAGGACATCCCCTCGACCCTGTGGCACGAGATCGAGGACCGGCTCAAACGCAACGCCTTCCGCGACATCGACGGCAGCGCCGAGGAGCGCAGCTTCGGCTGGGTCTCCTTCGACAACATGCTCGACCCCGATTTCGCCCTCTGCCCCCCGGAAAAAGGCCCCTACCTGGCCTTCACCCTGCGCCTGGACACCCGGCGCATCCCCCCGGCGGTCATGAAGAAGCACCTCCTCGTGGCCATGAACGAGGCCATGCAGGCCATGCGCGAGCAGGGCAAGAAGTTCGTGACCAAGGAGCAGAAGGCCGAGATCCGCGACCAGGTCGAACTGCGCCTGCGGGCCAGGACCCTGCCCATCCCGGCCTGCTTCGACGTCATCTGGGACACGGACAAACAGATCGTGTCCATCGCTTCGACCCAGTCCAAGCTGACGGAGCTGTTCGAGGAGCTCTTCACCCACACCTTCGGCCTGACCCTCGAACCCCTGACCCCGTATTTTCTCGCCCTGCAGCTCCTCGGCAAGGACCGCCAGGCAGAACTGGACGAGTTCGAACCCACCGTTTTCGCCCAGGGAGGTGCATGATGGATCTGGATCACGCGCAGACAGTCAGCCTCATGCTCGGCCAGGAATTCCTGACCTGGCTGTGGTTCGCCAGCGAAACGAGCAGCGGGCTCTTCCGCACCAGGGACGGCGAGGCGTTTTCCGTGACCGTGGAACAGAAGGTCTCGGTCCAGGGCGGCGAGGGCGAAGCCAAGGAAACGGCCGTGTGCAGCGGCCCCATGGCCGAGCTGCGGGAAGCCCGCATGGGCCTGGCCACCGGCAAGAAGGTCAACAAGGTCAAGGTGCGCATCGAAAAGGACGAGGCCGCCTGGCAGGTCCTGCTCGACGCCTCGACCTTCACCCTCCAGGGCCTCAAGACCCCAAAGGTGGACACCAAGCTGGAGGAGGGCGAGGACCCCGACGCCCGCATCCTCGAAAAGGTCTACCTCACGGAAAAATGCATGGCCTACGTGGACACGGCCTACGCCCGCTTCCTCGACCTGCGCTTCAGCCCCCAATGGAAGGAGGAAACAACCAGACTGCGCAGATGGCTTGAAGGCTGACCCTCCCGTCCACCAAGTCCATACCGTCCATCTCGTCCAGACGGTCCATTGCACCCCGCCCCAAAAAAAACCGCCCCGGGGCACAACCGTACCCCGGGGCGATGAAAGTCGAACCTGCCCGAACAGATCAGTACAGGTAGCTCTGCAGCGCCTGATAGCTGTCGAGGTCCGCGTCGTCGAAGCTGGCGCCGACCTGATAGCTGTCCTGGGTCTGGAAGATCCGCTTGCCCTGGCACTGGATGGTGATGGGCCGATCCTCCTGGGGCAGGGCGAAGACCACGTCGAAAGCGTCCAGGCTCTCCTCCTCCAGGGCGCCGTTGTGCTCGTTCTTGGGCACCACGAGATTGATCCCGCCCAGGGAGAGGTTGGTTATCTTGCTGGCGTGGAAGTGCTTGCGGGAGCCGTTCGTGCCGCTGATGATGGCCGGGATGGTCTTGTGCTGGCGCGGAAAGCGCCTCCGGTCCTGCATGAGAATATCCTGGCCGGCCTGGGACTGAAGAAAATCCTGCAGCACGGCATCGATAAAACCCGAGAGGGTCGTCTTGTTCTTCTTGGCAAGCCGTTTCAACGACTTGCTGAACTCTTCCGTGGTCCGAAAACTTATCATCGTGTCTTTGGACATGGGGTCCTCCGTATCGTCATGTGATCTTCGCCGAAAACCGTCTGACATATTAGAAGAAGCATGCCGACTGCTATAATATCCTTTCAATTGAATATGTTAAACATTTTCCGGCCGTTGGGAAGAGGCGTCGGGCCCATGCATCCCGTCCGGATTTTCCGGATTTTCACCATCACTATCGATGATTGTCTGACAGATGTCCACATTTTCCGGACGCCCGGACCGCCCCCCTGACTGTTGCCAGGCTGGCGGGTATTGGCTATGTGCCTTGTGCTTGGCACTCTCCCCATTGGCGGACGCGGTGTCCGTCATACAAACCCCAGTCAGAATCATATTACGGAGGAAGGATGATGCGCAAATGTTTGTCCCTGTTCCTGCTGGCGTTCCTGGCCCTTGGAGCGACCGCCTTCGCCGAGGACACCAAGGTCGGTTTCGTCTACGTGTCGCCGGTGGGAGACGCCGGATATTCCTATGCCCATGACCAGGGCCGCCTGGCCGTGGAGGCCATGGACGGCGTGACCACGTCCTTCGTGGAGTCCGTGGCCGAAGGCCAGGATTCCGAACGCGTCATCATGAACATGGCCCGCAAAGGCTACGACATCATCTTCACCACCAGCTACGGGTACATGGACCCCACGCTGAAGGTGGCCAAGGAATTCCCCAAGGTCAAATTCCTGCACTGCTCCGGCTACAAGAACGCCGAGAACATGGCCAACTACTTCGGCCGCATCTACCAGGCCCGCTACCTGACCGGCATGGTCGCCGGCGCCATGACCAAATCCAAGGTCCTGGGCTACGTGGCCGCCTTCCCCATCCCCGAAGTCATCCGCGGCATCAACGCCTTCACCCTGGGCGCCCAGTCCGTGAACCCCGACGTGCAGGTTCGCGTGGTCTGGACCAAGACCTGGTACGACCCGGCCACGGAGAAGGAAGCCGCCAAGTCCCTGCTGGACGTGGGCTGCGACGTCATCGCCCAGCACCAGGACTCCCCTGGCCCGCAGGAGGCTGCCCAGGAACGCGGCGTGTACTCCATCGGCTACAACTCCGACATGTCCGCCTTCGCTCCCAAGGCCCACCTGACCTCGGCCGTCTGGAACTGGGGCCCCTTCTACACCGACATGGTCAAGCAGATCAAAGACGGCACCTGGAAGGCCCAGTTCTACTGGTACGGCCTGGATCACGGCATCGTCGACATCGCCCCCTTCGGTCCCATGGTCCCCGAAGACGTGCAGAAGACCGTCCTGGCCAAGAAGGCCGAGATCGCCTCGGGCGCCTACAAGGTCTTCACCGGCCCCATCAAGGACCAGGCCGGCGCCGAGAAAGTCGCCGCCGGAGCCGTCATGCCCGACGAGGAACTGCTCGGCTTCAACTGGTTCGTTCAGGGCGTCGTCGGCACCCTGGAATAAGGGTCGCACATGCCCGTCTTGTCCGCCGTTCGTCGACAGGAGCCCCTTGGCTGGGGCTCCTGTCTTGTTTTTCTGGCCGCCCTCGCCCTGGCCTTTACGGTCAGCGGGACGCTCCTGGCCGTGCAGGGCAAGCCGGCCCTGCAAGCCTTGTGGCTCCTGGTCGAGAGCGCCTTCGGCTCCCGGTATGCCCTTGAGGACTGCCTCATCAAGGCCGTACCCATTTTTCTGTGCTCCCTGGGCGTGGGCCTGACCTTCCGCCTGCAGGTCTGGAACATCGGGGCCGAGGGACAGTTCGCCCTGGGCGCCGTGGGCGCGACCTGGGCGGCCCTGACCTTCCCCGGCTGGCCCTGGTACGCCCTGCTGCCCTTCATGCTGCTGTGCGCCTCGGCGGCCGGCGGCCTGTGGGGCGCCATTCCGGCCCTGCTGCGCCTGAAGCTCAGGGCCAACGAGATCATCGTCACCCTGATGCTCAACTACGTCGGCATCCTCATCCTCGACTTTCTCGTCTACGGCGTGTGGAAAGACCCGGCCAGCTTCGGCTTCCCCATGACCAGCGAGTTCGTCCCGGCGGCCGTGGTGGCGCGCATCGGCGATACCCGCCTGAACTGGGGCCTGCTCCTGTGCCTGGCCGTGGGCGTGCTCATGTCCGTGTTCCTGCGTTCCACCCGCCTGGGCTTCGAGCTGCGCGCCTGCGGCGAAAACGTGCGCGCCGCCCGCTACGCCCGCATGCCCTACGCCTTCCTGGTGGTGCTGGTCATGGTCGTCAGCGGGGCACTGGCCGGCTGGGCCGGGTTCCTGGAGGCCTCGGCCACCCTGGGCCGGCTGCAGCCGAGCATCATGTCCGGCTACGGCTACACGGCCATCGTCGTGGCCTGGCTGGCCAACCTGAACCCGCTCATCATCGCCGTGGCCTCCTTCCTCCTGGCGGGCGTGCGCGTCGGCATGGAGACCCTGCAGCTCGACCTGCAGGTGCCCGCGGCCTTCGGCGGCATCATGGAGGGCTCCATCCTCCTGGCCGTGCTGGCCGGGGGCTTCTTCTCCCGCTACCGCCTGCACCTGCGGAGGGCCGCATGAGCCTCGAAATCCTCCTGGCCCTCCTGGCCGCCACGGTGCAGGCCGGAACCCCGATCCTCTACGCCACCCTGGGCGAGATCCTGACCGAAAAGGGCGGCGTCCTGAACCTGGGCGTGGAGGGCATGATGCTCGTCGGCGCCCTGGCCGGGTTTCTGACCGCCCTGCACACGGGCTCCCCGGCCCTGGCCTTCCTGGCTGGCGGCCTGGCCGGCGCGGGCATGGCGGCCCTGCACGGCGTGGTCTGCATCTGGTTCCAGGGCAACCAGACCGTCTCGGGCCTGGCCCTGACCATCTTCGGCACGGGCCTGGCCGGGTTCTTCGGCACACCCTATGTGGGCCGCACCGCCCCCGGCTTCGACAAGTTCTCCCTGCCCGTGCTGGGTGACATCCCCCTCGTGGGCGACATCTTTTTCCAGCAGGACGCCCTGGTCTACGTGTCGTACCTCGTCCCGCCGCTCATGTGGGCCTTCTTCCGCTACACGCGGTGGGGCCTGGGTGTACGCGCAGCGGGCGAGAGCCCGGCGGCCACGCGCGCCGCGGGACTGAACGTCCTGGGCTACCGCTGGGCCGCGCTCCTTGGCGGCGGGGTGCTGGTGGGCTTCGGCGGCAGCTACCTGAGCCTGGCCTACACCCACCTCTGGACCAACGGCCTCTCCTCGGGGCGCGGCTGGATCGCCGTGGCCCTGGTCATCTTCGCCTTCTGGCGACCGTCCCGGGCCATGCTCGGGGCCTATCTCTTCGGCGGGGTCATGGCCTTCCAGCTCCGCCTGCAGGCCATGGGCACGGCCCTGCCGTCGTCCATCCTGCTCATGCTGCCCTATGTGTTGACCATCGCGGCCCTGGCCTTTTCCTCGTGGCGAAGCCAGCGCACCGAGGCCCCGGCCGCGCTGGGCGTGAACGTGGAACCATCGGAATAGGAAAACTCAATGAGCGACAACAGATACCAGCGCACCTACCCCATCTCCTGGGACCAGCTGCACCGCGACGCCCGGGCCCTGGCCTGGCGCCTTCTGGACAAGGACTTCTTCAGGGGCATCATCGCCGTGACCCGCGGCGGCCTCGTGCCCGCGGCCATCATCGCCCGCGAACTCGACATCCGCCTCGTCGACACCATCTGCGTGTCCAGCTACGATTGGCAGAACCAGAAAGGCGAGGTGAAGCTCCTGAAAGGCATCGAGGGCGACGGCGAGGGCTGGCTCATCGTCGACGACCTGGTGGACACCGGCCGCACGGGCAAGCTCATCCGCGAGCTACTGCCCAAGGCCCACTTCGCCTGCGTCTACGCCAAGCCCGCCGGCCGCCCCCTGGTGGACACCTTCATCACCGAGGTCAGCCAGGACACCTGGATCCTCTTTCCCTGGGACGCCGAGTCGCAGTTCGTGCAGCCCCTGGCCGGGAAGCGGCAGGGATAGGTCGTGACCCCGTCCACGCCAGCGGTCGGCCTGCGCGGCATCACCAAGGTCTTCGGCTCCGTCCGGGCCAACAACGGCATCAGCCTGGACATCCACGCCGGACGGATCAAGGCCCTCTTGGGCGAGAACGGGGCGGGCAAGAGCACCCTCATGTCCATCCTGGCGGGGCACTACCTGCCCGACGCCGGCGAGATCCTCATCGACGGCCGCCCCTGCCACCTGCGCTCGACCAAGGACGCCATCAAAGCCGGCATCGGCATGGTCTACCAGCACTTCATGCTGGTCGAAGCCATGACCGTGGCCGAGAACGTGTTCCTGGGCCAGGAGCCGGGCTTCCTGCTCTCGCCCCGGGCCATGCGCGAACAGGTCCGGGCCCTGAGCGCCGCCTTCGGGCTGGATGTGGACCCGGCAGCACGCGTGGCCGACCTGTCCATGGGCGAGAAGCAGCGCGTGGAGATCCTGAAGCTCCTGCAGCGCGAAAGCCGCATCCTCATCTTCGACGAGCCCACTGCCGTGCTCACGCCCCAGGAGTCGGAGCAGCTCTTCGCGGCCCTGCGCAGCATGGCCGCCCAGGGCAAGGCCATCGTCTACATCTCCCACAAGCTGGGCGAGGTCATGGCCCTGGCCGACGAGATCGCCATTCTGCGCAGGGGCGAGGTGGTGGACGAGGTCCCGGCCGCCGAGGTGCATTCCCAGTCGGACCTGGCCCGGCGCATGGTCGGCCGCGAGGTGCTCCTGGAGGTCACGCGCAAGCCCATGGAACTGCGCCAGAATGTGCTGCGCCTGTCCGGAGTCAAGGCCGGCGTCATGCGCGACGCGTCCTTGAGCCTGCGGCAGGGAGAGATTCTGGCCGTGGTCGGCGTGGCCGGCAACGGCCAGAAGGAGCTGGTCGAGACGGTCTGCGGCCTGCGGGCGCCCGAGGCCGGCGAGGTTTCGGTGCTCGGCAAGAGCTGGCAGGCCTTCTTCGCCGACCCGTCCTGGCAGGGGGGCCTGAGCTACGTTCCCGAGGATCGCCAGGGCCTGGCCGTGTGCAAGGGCATGGACCTGGTGGACAACTTCCTGCTGACCACCCGCCAGGGCTACAGTTCCACGGTCTGGCTGCAGCGCGACAAGGCGGCGGCCGTGGCCCGGGAGCTCGTCGAGCAGTTCAAGGTCTCCCCGCCCGACGTGACCAGCCAGGCCAGACAGCTTTCGGGCGGCAACCTGCAGAAGATGGTCCTGGCGCGCGAGTTTCACCGCCGGCCGCGCCTCATCGTGGCCGAGCAGCCCACCCAGGGCCTCGACGTCTCGGCCATCGAGGAGGTCTGGGCGACCCTGCTGGCGGCCCGCGAGGAGGCCGGCGTCCTGCTGGTCACCGGCGACCTGTCCGAAGCCCTGGCCCTGGCCGACCGCATCGCGGTCATGTTCGGCGGCGAAATCGTCGACATCTTCCCGGCCGACGACCGGCAGCGCGTGGACCGCATCGGCCAGATGATGGCCGGCATGAAGCCCGATGCCGAGCACTGATCACCCGGACCGCTTCCAGCAGCTCACCGTGCAGGCCGCAGGCCGGACCTGGACCCTGGAGCGCCCGGCGGACCTGGAGTCCCTGTGGCAATCCCTGGACGAGGACGACCCGGAGGCCGAGGAGCACATCCCCTACTGGGTCGAGCTGTGGCCCGCGACCCTGGCCCTGTGCGACTGGCTGGCCCGGCAGGACCTGGCCGGACGCACCTGCCTGGACCTGGGCTGCGGGCTCGGCCTCTCGGCCCTGGTGGCATCCGACCTGGGCGCGCGTGTGGTGGGGATGGACTACGAGCGGGACGCCCTGTATTTTGCCGCCAGGAACGCCCGGCTCAACGACGTGCCCCAGCCCCTGTGGCTGTGCATGGACTGGAACCGGTCCGGCTTCGCGCCCCGTTCCTTCGACCATATCTGGGGCGGCGACATCTTTTACGAACAGCGATTTTTCGAACCCCTGGAAAAGCTGCTGCTGCACAGCCTGGCCCCCGGGGGCAGGGTCTGGTTCGGCGACCCCGAGCGCACCGTGTCCCAGGCCGTGTGGCCCCGCTTCGCCCGCCGCGGCTGGCGGGTCGCGGGCCGCGGACAGGTGGTGGTGCCCTTCGAGGGGGCACGCATGACGGTCAACGTCTGGGAACTTTCCCGCCCGGACGTCACATAGGAGGAAACATGGGTCAGACAATACGTTTCGGAGTGTCCCTGGACTCCGACCTGCTGGAGAAATTCGACGCACTGTGCGAGGAGCGCTGCTACCAGACCCGCTCCGAGGCCATCCGCGACCTCATCCGCGGCACCCTGGTGCAGAAGGAATGGGAGGACCTGAACAAGGAAATGGTCGGCACCCTGACCCTGGTCTTCGACCACCATCACTCAGACCTGGCCCAGAAGATGACCGAGATCCAGCATTCCTCCCTGGACGTCATCCATTCGTCCCTGCACATCCACCTGGATCACCACAACTGCATGGAAGTGCTCATCCTGCGCGGCCCCGGGCAGGACATCAAGGCCACGGCCGAGCGGCTCATCTCCACCAAGGGCGTCAAACACGGCAAACTGACCCTGGCCACCACCGGGCAGGACCTGAAGTGATGCGCGACGTGCAGAGCGGGCCGGCCGATGTGGCCCTGCGCATCGACCGGGTCGGGGTCAAAAATCTTTCGGTGCCCCTGACGGTCCGGGACAGGGCCAGGGGACGCCAGCAGACCGTGGCGCGCGTGGACCTGAGCGTGGACCTGCCGGCGGAGTTCAAGGGCACGCACATGAGCCGCTTCCTCGAAGCCTTGCGCGACATGGAGACGACCCTGGACACGGCCAGCTGCGGACGCCTGCTCCTGGACCTGCGCGACCGCCTGCAGGCCAGGAGCTCCCACCTGTGCTTCCATTTCACCTATTTTCTGGAGCAGCGCGCCCCGGTCACGGGCAGCCCGGCCCTGATGGACTACGCCTGCTTCCTGCGCGGCACGCTCATGGACGGGGGTGTCGAGCTGATCCTGGGCGTGGAGGTGCCGGTCATGACGGTCTGCCCCTGCTCCAAGGCAATTTCCGCCGAGGGCGCCCACAGCCAGCGGGCCATGGTCCGCATCGAGGCGGGGTGCTCGGGCATGCTCTGGCTGGAGGACCTCATCGCCATCGCCCAGGAGTCCGGCTCGTCCCCGGTCTACGCCCTGCTGAAGCGCGAGGACGAGAAGTTCGTGACCGAGGCGGCCTTCGCCTCGCCGACCTTCGTCGAGGACGTGGTCCGCAACGCGGCCTCCCGCCTGGCGGCCCACCCGAAGGTGCGCGGCTTCAGGGTCGAGGTGGAGTCCTTCGAGTCCATCCACAACCACAGCGCCTACGCCCGCATCGACCAGATGGGGGTTGACGAAACGTCCGGCCGGGATATTGTGAACCCATGACCGGAGGTGCCCCATGATGGAGAACGTGCAGGCCCTGCAGGCCATTTCCGTTTCCCAGCAGGTCGCGGCCAACAACGTGGCCAACGTGAACACGAACGAGTTCCGCTCCAGCCGCGTGGAATACGAGACCGGCCCGAACGACCGCGGCGTGCGGGTATCCGACATATACGAAAACACCGCTCCCGGCCCTCTGGTCCAAGGCGGCGAATACGTCGAGACTGAAGAGGGCCTGCGCTACGAGGAAACTCTGGTCGAAGGCTCCAACACGGACCTGGTCGCGGAGATGGTACAGATGATCGAGAACGAGCAGGCCTTCGCCGCCAACGTCGCGGCCCTGCACACGCATTTCGACATGACGGGCGTGCTCATCGACATGATGGTCTGACCACCCTTTCCCACTCCACCACCAAAAAGGCTGCCCTCGCACAGGACAGCCTTTCTTTTTCCCATCCCCCAAATGGGGTGCAGGGGGCCGCGCCCCCTGCCCGCCGGAGGCATCTTCATCATCCCCATCTAATGCCTCTCGTCCGCCAACCGCCGCAAATCCTCCGGGGTGAACGCGTACGGCTCCCGGCAGAATTCGCAGGTGATGACAGTGTCTTCGCCGCGCTCGGCCAGACTTTTGATTTCGTCCACTCCGAGCGTGATGAGGGCCTGTTCGATGCGGTCGCGGGAGCAGCCGCAGTGGAAGGCCACGTCCTGGTGACCGAGGATTTCGTAGGGGATGTCGCCGAAGATGCGGTCCAGGATGTCCTTGGGGCCGGCCCCGTCGAAGAGGAGCTTGGCCAGGGGCGGCATGGCCGCGATGCGGGCCGTGAGGGTTTCCAGGGCCGCGTCGTTGGCCGGGGGGAGGGACTGAATGAGGAAGCCGCCGGCCACGGCGATGCCGCCCTGGTCGTCAGGGATGGTGGTCAGGCCCATGGCCGAGGGCGTCTGCTCGGACTCGGTCAGATAGTAGGCGATGTCCTCGGCGATCTCGCTGGACACGAGGTTGACCACACCCTGGTAGGGGCTTTTGAGCTGCAGGTCCTTGGTCACGGTCAGCAGGCCGGCACGTCCCAGGGCGCCGGGGATGTCAAAGCGGCCGTCCCGCAGGGGCAGGTCGGCAACGGGGTTGCCCACGTAGCCGTGGACCAGGCACATGGGGTCGGCCTCGACGACGATCTTGCCCAGGGGGCCGTTACCCTCGAACTTGAGGGCCACGCGCTGGCGGCCCTTGAGGAGCGCGCCCAGGAGCACGCCGCCGGTCAGGGCACGGCCGAGGGCCACGGAGGCGGTGGGGCTGGTGCGGTGCCGGGCGCAGGCCTCGCCGACGGTGGCGGTGGTCAGGCAGGCCATGGCGCGGACGTTGGCTTCGTCGGAGATGACGCGGATAAGGTGGTCTTTCATGGTGTCGTGTCCGGAATTTCTGAGTTGATGATCAAGGCCGCGAGACAAGGGGAAGTCGGCGGCCCAGGGCGATGCCCTCGGGGCTTGCGTGCACCACATGGGGAAAAAATTCCACCCCCCTGTCCAGGGCCTGCCAGAAAAGCTCGGCGAATCGCGGGTCGATGAAGTCCGCGGGGCCGAAGCACTGCCCGTCGGGTCGCTGCACGGCCAGGAAGACGCCCACGCGCACGCCGCGCTTGGCCAGGTCCATGAGTTCGAGCAGATGCTTCTGTCCGCGCTCGGTCACGGCGTCGGGGAAGCAGGCCACGCCGTCCTCGACCATGGTCACGTTCTTGGCCTCGATCCAGAACTCCCCGTCCGGGCCGGTGAGTTTCGCGTCCAGGCGCGAATCCCCCCATTTGGCCTCGGCGGTAAAGTCCGTGTACGCACGGAGTTCCGGCAGGGCGCGGGTTTCCCAGGCCCTCTTGAGAAGCCGGTTGGGCATGAGGGTGTTGACGCCGACCCAGTCCCCGCACGGGCGCACCACCTCCAGGGTGTACGGCAACCGCCGTCCCGGCGAGGCGGCCGGGGAGAGGAAGACCTCCATGCCGGGCCGCAGGAGGCCGAGCATGGAGCCGGAGTTGTTGGTATGCGCGGTCACGGGCCGACCGTCCAGGAGGACATGGATCAGGAAGCGCTTCTCGCGGGCGACAAAAAGGGCCGGACGGCTTCCCTGCGGAAATTCGAGGAGATACGGCATAATTTGAGTTGCGTTTCTGTCATATTCTTGACAGTTAGGCAGAATCGGAACAGCATCGAGACCATCCCCGTTCCAGGAGAGGCTATGTCGTTTGATACCTGTGGAATAATTGGAAAGAGTTCCGCCCTGCAAGAGGTATTTCGGATCCTGGCCAAAGTGGCCCCTTCGGACAGCACCATCCTGGTCACGGGCGAGTCCGGTACGGGCAAGGAGCTGCTGGTCCGGGCCCTGCACCGCAACAGCCGGCGGGCCGACAAGCCCTTCGTGCCCATCAACTGCGGGGCCATCCCGCGGGAACTGCTCGAATCGGAACTTTTCGGGCACGAGAAGGGCGCGTTCACCCACGCCATCCGCACCAAGATCGGCCGCTTCGAGATGGCTCAGGGCGGCACGGTCTTCCTGGACGAAATCGGTGAAATGGAGCTGTCCCTGCAGGTCAAGATCCTGCGCGTGCTGCAGGAGCGCGAGTTTGAGCGCGTCGGCGGGGGCAAGACCATCAAGGCCGACGTGCGCGTGGTGGCAGCCACCAACCGCGACCTGGAGGAGGAGGTGCGGCGCGGGACATTCCGCGAAGACCTCTTCTACCGCCTGAACGTGATCCCCATCACCCTGCCCCCCCTGCGGGACCGCGGCGACGACGTGCTCGTCCTGGCCCGGTACTTCCTGCGGAACTTCTGCGCCAACAACCGCTCCGCGACCCTGGGCATGGCCGAGGAGGTCGCCGACATCCTGGCCCGCTACTCCTGGCCGGGCAACGTGCGCGAACTCGAGAACTTCATGGAGCGCATGTCGATCCTGTGCGACGGGGAGAGCATCGGCCTGGTGGACCTGCCGGACAAGATCCTGCGGGAGACCGGCGTGGAGGTGCCCAAACGAGTCCCGGTGCTGGCGGACGCCTCGTTCCGCTGGCCGGAACTGAAGGATCTTCGCGAGCAGAGCATGGGTCTGAAGGAATTCCTGGACCAGGTGGAGGAGCGCCTGCTGAACGAAGCCCTGGGCGAAGTGGACGGGGTCAAGAACAAGGCCGCCGAAGTTTTGGGCATCAAGCGCACCACCCTGATCGAAAAACTGAAAAAGAAGAACATGTTGTGATCTTCTGCCCGATTCTTGCTAGCAGCAGCCCGTGCGCGCACACACCCCTGCCAGACTGATCTGGCTCCTCCTTGCCGCCTTTCTGGGCTTCTTCCCTCACCAGAGCGCCTCTGGGGCGGTATTGACGTGGAATCGGGAGACCGACCACGAACGGCTCCTTTTCTCCTTCTCCTCCACCCTGCCCGATGCCGAGCCCAGACAGCGCGGGCTGACGCGGATCATCATCCCCATCTCCCCGGACTTCTGGACGGGCGAGAACAGGCCCAAAATCCCCGACTTCAGCGGTTCGGCACTGATCAAGGGCGTCTCGGTCACCGCTGACGGCATTCTGATCGAAACCCGCAACGGGGATTTCATCTTTTCCTCATCCGCACACCCCGCCCTGCAGGAACTGAGCGTCATCCTCTACCCCCCGCCGGCACAGGCGCCCCCGCCCCCGGACAATGCAACCCCGGAAGCGGTGCCCGCGGAGGAGAGCGCAACGAACGCCTCCGCGGAAGGAGCCGCCAATGCGTCGGCGCCCGGCAACGGGACGGCCGCCCCCCCGGCCGTGCAGGACGAAGAGCGGGACGCGTTCCCTGCGGCAGATGTCCCCGGAGAACCTGCCGCCAATGCCACGGAGCCCGGAGACGATGTCGCGTCGCACGGCGACGCCACGGGCGAGACGCCGCAGGATGCGCTCTCGGGCACGGGTGCCCTGCGCGGAAGGATCAGCCGTCCCGCAGCTCCCGATCTGACCGGGACGACGGCCCCCGGGCAACGGGAGACCGGTCCCGACGACGCCGCGGAACCGAAGCCGCGCGAAACATTCCGGCTGCGCATGCCCATCGAACGAAACGCGACAGCGCCTTTGCCGCAGCCCCAACCCGACGCTTCGGTCGAGGGGATTCCCACGGCACAGGCCACGGAACCCGGCCCGGACGCAGCCGCAGGACATGCGGCGGACAACGCGACCGGTGCGCAGGCCCTAACGGCCGACACTCCTCACGGCACCACCCCCCGACAGGACCACGCGGTCAGGGAAGCCGGCGCGCCGGACGGAAACGCGACATCCCCAGCGCCGGAGGCATCCCGCGAGCCGACGCCGGCTCCCGACTCCGCCCACGACGCCGAAGCGACGGACGCGGACGCATCGCAAGGCGAACCCGGCAACGCGACCGGCGGGCATGACATCCCGGTTCAGGATGCGGCCATGACGGTCGATGCCTCATCCGAAGGGCCCGGAGCCACCCCCGGCAACATGCCCGAGGACAACAGCACGGCCGAACTGGAGGAGCTGTACAGGCTGGCGCAGGTCGCGGTGGCCGCCGGCGATCTGAAGGCCAGCAGGCAAGCCATAACCGCCATGATCGAGCACCCGAAGGTGCCCGACGCCCTGCGCGAGGAACTGCTCTACAATCTGGCCGACATCACCATGCAGCAGGGCAGAGGGGACTTCGAGGGGAATTTCACGGCCATCCTCGACGCCTACGAGACGGCCAAGTACGCCAACCCCGAATCGTCCAACATGCCCGAGGCCCTCTACCGCATCGGCTTCCTGCAGCTCTCGGTGGGCAACCTGCCCGAAGCCAAGGGCAACTTCGACCTGCTGCGCCGCAAGTACCCGGACAAC
Organism: Desulfomicrobium aestuarii; assembly: GCF_055385525.1. NCBI lineage: Bacteria > Pseudomonadati > Thermodesulfobacteriota > Desulfovibrionia > Desulfovibrionales > Desulfomicrobiaceae > Desulfomicrobium > Desulfomicrobium aestuarii. The sequence continues at coordinate 3,497,507 of NZ_AP042427.1, read as the reverse complement.
CCGCGCGTGCCCATGATCGACACGTTCTGGGGCGACCACTTCCTGCGCGAGAAAAAATTCGCCAAGGCCGCCGAGCACTATCGCTACGTCATCGAGAACTTCCCCATGAGCCCGGCCGTCAAGCCGGCCAACGTCGGCCTTCTCAAGGCCTACACGGAGCTGGGATTTTTCGGCAAGGCCATGGAGATCGTGAACGCCATCGAGAAGCGCTGGCCCCGCTACTACCTCGAAGACCCGTCGTTCCTCATGGCCGCGGGATATGCGGCCATGCTCAGCGGCAACGACGACCGGGCGCGGGATTTTTTCTGGACCTACGCCAACATCGTGCCGGACGCGCCCGACGCCGACGTGGCCATGGCCCGTATCGGCGACATCCACCTCAGGCAGAACAGGCCCAACGCCGCCCGCGAGATCTACCACCGCACGGCCGAAGCCTACCCGGACAGGGAGGGTGGCCTCATCGCCCAGATGCGCCTGGCCGAGGAAGGCGTCCTCGACAAGCCCTCCATGGGCGACATGGCCCCGGTCTTCGACCGCCCGGACGCCAACCCCGAAGAAATCTACACCCGCATCCTCGAACACACGGACAGCCCCCTGGCCCCGATTGCCAGGCTGAAGCTGGCCATGTGGCGGCTGTGGAAGGGGAAATTCCCGGAAAGCCTGGAGGACGTGCGCCGCTTCGAACAGGACTACCCCGAACACGAGCTGTTGCCCAAGGCGCGGGAAGTCGCCGACAAGGCCCTGCGGGACTGGATCATGCGCGACCTGGAGCAGGGGAATTTCGAGGGCATCGTCCAGAACTGGACGGACCACCAGGACCTCTACGCGGACCGGGAGCCGGACCCGCAGACCAGGCTGGTCGTGGCCACGGCCATGATGCGCACGGGCCGGGCCAGGGAGGCCCTGGAGATGGCCAGGCCCTTCGTCTTCGGCTCCATACCCAGGGGGGAGCATTCCGAGCCGGGCATGGACCTGACCCTGGCCATGCTCGTGGAACTGCAGGAGTGGAAGGACATCCTCGAACTGGCCCGCAGGGTCGCGCCCTGGAACCTGAACGCCGAGAGGCGGCGTCAGGTCGACTACGCCGCGGCCCTGGCCAACGAGAAGCTGAACCAGCCCGGACGGGCCAAGTCCCTGTGGGACCGCCTGGCCACGGATCTGGGCCTGACGGACACGCAGCGCGGCTACGCCCATTATTTTCTCGGCCGCGCCGCCCTGGCCGCGGGCGAGTTCGAGCGCGCCACCATCCTGGGCCAGGAGGCCCTGGAGCTGCTGAAGAAGGAAAAGGACGACATCCCCAAGCTCAAGGAGACGCTGGAGCTGCTGGTGCAGGCCGCCGAACGGCGCGGGCGGAACCAGGATGCCCTGGCCTGGAGCCTCGAATACGACGGGTATGTCACGCCCGAGGACCGGGACTGGCCCGCGCACGCCTACCGCAAGGCCATCCTTTTCCGCAGGAACGACGACATGAAAAGGTGGCGGGAAACGCTTCTCGGCCTCAAAGAGCGCTTCCCAAACACGCTGTATGGCCGTATGGCTGCGGCAGAGCTCGAAGGCGTGCGCATCGAGCGGGAAGTCGAGAAATTTCAATAGGAGTATGGAATGAGCATCGATCGCGAGCCCGTTGTCGCGGGACAGTTTTATGCCGGACGCCACGACCAGTGGCTGGCCTCGGTCAGAACCAGCATGCGCGGGGAAGCGGAACGCGAGGCCGTGACCAGGCTGGCCATGGTGCCCCACGCCGGCCACGTGTTCTCCGGAGGCGTGGCGGGACAGACACTGGCCCGGGCGCGGCTGACGGACACGGTGCTGCTGCTGGGCCCCAACCACACCGGCATGGGCGCGCCCCTGGCCGTGTGGCCCGACGGGACATGGCATCTCCCCGGGGCCGGCCTTGCGGTCGACGCCGAGCTGGCCGCGGCCATCCTGGCGGCGGAGCCGGCCCTGACGGCCGACCGCGCCGCCCACATGCAGGAGCACTCCCTGGAGGTGGTCCTGCCCTTCCTGTGGGCCAAGAACCCCGACATGCGCATCGTGCCCATCGCCGTGGGCGACCCGCGCCCCCACAAGCTCGCCGGGGCGGCCTCCAAGATCGCGGAGGTTCTGAGCGCCCTGGGCCGCGACGTGTCCGTGGTCGTCAGCTCGGACATGAACCACTTCGCCTCGGACGCCGTGACGCGCATCGTGGACCAAAAAGCCCTGGAGCGCATCCTGGCCCTGGACCCCATGGGCTTCTACGGCACGGTGCGCGAGGACAACATCTCCATGTGCGGCGTGCTGCCCATGACCATGGGCATGCACCTGGCCAACATCATGGGCGCCAAGAAGGCCGAGCTCGTGGCCTACGCCACGTCGGGCGACGTCAACGGGGATATGTCGAGGGTGGTGGGCTACGCCGGGATCATCATCGAATAGGAACCGCGCCGGGAACGGACATGACGAGGGGGCCCCGCGAGGCCCCCTTTTTCGTTGCCGTCAGCCCACGTGTTCGACGTAGGCTTCGAGGGTGTTGACCAGCAGTTGGGCGATGGTCATGGGACCGACGCCGCCCGGCACAGGGGTCATGGCCGAGGCCGTGTCCTGCAGGCCCGCGAAATCGCAGTCGCCGACCAGGCCGAGCTCCGTGCGGTTGATGCCCACGTCGATGACTACGGCCCCGGGCTTGACCATGTCCGCGGTCACGAACTTGGGGATGCCCACGGCGGCCAGCACGATGTCGGCGGTGCGGACCTCCTCGGCGATATCCTTCGTCCGGGAGTGGCAGATCGTGACCGTGGCGTTCTTCTGCAGGAGCATGAGCGCCAGGGGCTTGCCGACGATGTTGCTGCGGCCGATGACCACGGCCTTCTTCCCGGCCACGTCGATGCCGTGGCGGTCCAGCAGGGTCATGATGCCGGCCGGGGTGCAGGAACGCAGGCAGGGCAGTCCCAGGGCCAGGCGGCCCATGTTCACCGGGTGGAAGCCGTCCACGTCCTTGGAGGGGTCGATGAGGTCCAGGCAGCGCTGGCTGTCCAGCCCCTTGGGCAGCGGCAGCTGCAGCAGGATGCCGTCGATGGCCGGGTCGGAGTTCAGGAAGACGATGGTGTCTTCGAGCTGCTCCTGGGGGATGTCCGTCGGCAGGCGGAAGCCCTTGGAGATGATGCCGACGTCGGCGCAGGCCCGCTCCTTGTTGCGGACATAGACCTGCGAGGCCGGGTTGTCGCCCACCAGGATCACGGCCAGGCCCGGGGCCCTGCCGTGCCGGGCGGTCAGGACCGCGACCTGGTCTTTCAGTTCCTGACGGATGATGGCGGCCGTCTTTTTTCCGTCGATGATGCGCATGGTGTCCTCTGCTGATGAAAAAAGGCGCACCTCGGTGCGCCCTTTCGGTTACTCTTCCTCGTCGAACCAGTTGGCGGCCATGGCCGGTCCGAAGTACACGCCCTGGGAGTCGAGGTCCTCCTCGATGCGCAGAAGCTGGTTGTACTTGGCCATGCGGTCCGAGCGGCACAGGGAGCCGGTCTTGATCTGGCCGGCGTTCACGGCCACGGCCAGATCGGCGATGAAGCTGTCCTCGGTCTCGCCGGAGCGGTGGGAGATGACCGTGGCGTAGGAGGCCTCCTTGGCCATCTCGATGCAGTCCATGGTCTCGGTCAGGGTGCCGATCTGGTTCAGCTTGATGAGGATGGAGTTGCCCACGCCGCGCATGATGCCGTCGGCCAGAAGCGCGGGGTTGGTGACGAAGATGTCGTCGCCGACCAACTGCAGCCGGTCGCCCAGCACGTCGGACAGCACTTCCCAGCCGTCCCAGTCGGCCTCGGCCAGGCCGTCCTCGATGGACACGATGGGGAACTTGCCGGCCAGGTCGGCGTAGTAGTCGGTCAGCTCGCGCGCGGTCAGGATTTTGTTCTCGCCGGCGAAGTGGTACTTGCCGTCCTTGTAGAACTCCGAGGCCGCCGCGTCGATGGCCAGGGCGATCTGGCTGCCGGGCTCGTAGCCGGCCTCCTCGATGGCCTTCATGATGTACTTGAAGGCCTGCTCGTGGCTGGCGAAGTTGGGCGCGAAACCGCCCTCGTCGCCCACGGAGGTGGCCAGGCCGTCCTTGTGCAGGATCTTCTTCAGGGAGTGGAAGGTCTCGGCGCCCATGCGCAGGGCCTCGCGGAAGCTGGCCGCGCCCAGGGGCATGATCATGAACTCCTGGATGTCCAGGTTGTTGGCCGCGTGCGCCCCGCCGTTGATGATGTTCATCATGGGCGCGGGCAGGACCTTGGCGTTGATGCCGCCGATGTACTTGTAGAGCGGCAGGCCCAGAAACTCGGCCGCGGCCTTGGCCGTGGCCATGGACACGCCGAGCATGGCGTTGGCGCCCAGGCGGGACTTGTTCTCGGTGCCGTCCAGGTCGATGAGGGTTTGGTCCACTTCCACCTGGCGGATGGCTTCGAGGCCCACGACTTCGGAGGCGATCTCTTCCATGACGTTGCGTACGGCCTGCTCCACGCCCTTGCCGAGGTAGCGGTCGGCGTCGCCGTCGCGCAGCTCGAGGGCCTCGCGGGTGCCGGTGGACGCGCCCGAAGGCACGGCCGCGCGGCCCGTGGCCCCGGATTCGAGGGTCACCTCGACCTCGACGGTGGGGTTGCCTCTGGAGTCGAGAATTTCCCTGGCCCAAATGCCTGTGATGGTGCTCATGATTGCTCCCTGGATGTATCCGGTGAATGTTTCTGGAAATATGCGGCCGCCAGTCCCTGCATGAGCAGGTCCGGGGCCAGGTCGTCGATGCAGTCGGTGATGGCGGCCAGCTGACGGGCGAAACCGCCCGTGGCCACGACGCGGGCGTGCGGGTCGCCAAGGCGCTTCTTGAGCCGCGCGGTCAGCCCCTCCAGCATGGAGGCGAAGCCGAAGAGCACGCCGTGGTTGAGGCTCTGGCGCGTGCTGGTGCCGATGTCGAGTTCGTCCGAGTCAAGCTCCAGGCTGATCTGCGGCAGCTTGGCGGTCTGGGTGCCCAGGGCCGTGACCGAGCTGAGCACGCCGGGGCAGATGAGGCCGCCCAGATAGGCGTTGCCCTGCACGCAGTCGAAGGTGGTGGCCGTGCCAAAATCCACGACGATGAGGGTCGGGTCGTCGAAAAGCTTCCGCGCCGCAAAGCCGCCGAGCAGCCGGTCGGCGCCGACCTCCTGGGGACGGGCGTAGCGGTTTTCCAGGGGCAGGGCGATGTCGCCGGGCACGAACAGGGCCGGACAGGAGAAGTAGCTGCCGCAGGCCGCCTTGAGCAGGCCGTTCAGGGGCGGCACCACCGAGGACAGCACCCAGGCCCGCACCGCGCCTTCGGCCACGCCCTCTCGGGCACAGATGCCCGCGATGGTCAGCCCCAGCGAATCCGCGGTCTCGCGGTTGGTGGAGGGCAGGGAGTAGGTCCGGCCGAGGCCGTTTTCGTCGGCCAGGCAGAGCTTCACGTTGGTGTTGCCCACGTCGAAGAGCAGGACAGGTCCCGCGGATGGATTCTTTGCGCCGTGCATCATGGGTGCGTTTGTACCCCATTGGTTCGAAAACTCAAGAACCGGGTGGCGTTTGCGCGCTTGTAACGCGGTATCGATCAGGATAAGCCCGTGTCCATCATCACACCATGCACACCGGAGGAAACATGGCTCTGAACAAGGAACTGCTGCAGATCCTGGCCTGCCCCAAATGCAAGGGCGGCCTGGAGCTCCTGGACTGCGAGGAAGGCCTCAAATGCGACGCCTGCGGCCTCGTCTACCCCGTGCGCGAGGAGATCCCGGTCATGCTCGTCGACGAAGCCGTGCCCGTGGCCAAATGGGAACAGGGCGTGCGCGAGAACAAGGCGTGAGCAAAAAGCGGGAACGCGAGCTCCCCGAGGCCCTGAACCTGCCGCCCGTGGGCGCGGACAGCCACGCCCACCTCGACGGCCGGGACTACGACGTGGACGAAGTCCTGGCCCGCGCCAGGGCCTGCGGGGTGCGCACCGTGGGCAACGTCTTCCTGGGCCCCGCGGCCTACCGGGAGGGACGCGGCCTCTTCGAAGGTCATCCCGACGTCTTTTTCCTCCTCGGCGTGCATCCCCACGACGCGGCGAAGATGATGGAGGACGACCTGGTCGGGATGCGCGAAGCCTTCACGGCCGACACCAGGCTGCGCGCCGTGGGGGAGATCGGCCTGGACTACTATTACGACTTCTCGCCGCGCGAGGACCAGCAGCGCTGGTTCCGCCGGCAGCTGTCCCTGGCCAGGGAGCTGGACCAGCGCGTGGTCATCCACTGCCGCGACGCCGAGGACGACTGCCTGGCCACCCTCGACTCCATGGGCTTCGGCGGGCGCCCGCTGCTGTGGCACTGCTTCGGCCTCGGGCCCGACTGGGCCAGGCTCATCGTCGAACGGGGCTGGCACATCTCCGTGCCCGGCACCGTGACCTACGCCAGATCCGCGGAACTGCGCGAAGCCGTGAAAATCATCCCGTCCGACCGGCTGCTCCTGGAGACCGACTGCCCCTACCTCTCCCCCGAACCCTGGCGCGGCAAGCGCAACGAACCCGCCCTGCTCGGCTTCACGGCCAGGGAGATCGCCCTCCTGCGCGGCGAGGACGTGCGGGAATTGTGGCAACGCTGCGGGGACAACGCGCGGGAATTTTTCGGCCTAGTCTGAAAGAATCGGCGGTTCGACGAGTTTCGCGCCCTGGGCCAGGAGCATCCCGCGCAGGGTATGCTCCGCGTCGGGCGTGAAGCGCAGCTTGATGACCGCGCGGTAGCGGTCCACCACGCTCATGACGGCCAGGTTGTCGTAGCCTTCGAGCAGGAAGCGGTAGAGGGCGATCTGACTGCGCGGGACCTCGGCGTACAGCACCCTGCTTGCCGTGCAGGGGGGAAGAAGACCGAGGTCGCGCGGCTTTCGCCTGCGCCCTCCCCTGTTCTCAGAGCACCTCATGGCCATCCTCGGTCACGACCACCATATGCTCCCAACGCACGCCGCCCCAGGACGGGTAGTAGAGCCCGGGCTCGACGGTGATGACCATTCCCGGCCGCAGGATCGTCGGCCGGGCGGGGCCGACGCCGGGGGCCTCGTGGGTCTCGAGACCGATGCCGTGGCCCAGGGAGTGGGTGAAATGGTCCGCCACGCCGTGGCGCGCGAAATGCTCCCGCGCCGTGGCGTGCAGCTCGTCCGTGGACACGCCGGGCGCGACCCTGGCGATGGCCAGGCCCTGGGCCTCGCGGACCAGGTCCAGGGTTCGCCGGAACTCGTCCGAGGGCCTCTCGCCGATCCACCAGGTGCGGGTCTGGTCCGAGCAGTAGCCGTCAAGCCGCCCGCCCATGTCGATGAGCACCGGCGTCTCGGGCCGCAGACTGGCCTCGCCCGGCGTGGCGTGGGGCAGGGCCCCGTTGGGGCCGAAACCGACGATGGGCGCGAAGCTCAGGGCCTCGGCCCCGCCATCCCGGAAAAGCCGCTCCAGCATCCAGGCCACGTCCCGTTCGGTCATGCCAGGCGCCAAAGCCGATTCAAGCGCTGCGTAGACGCGGTGGTTCAGGGCGCAGGACGCCCTGAGCGCGGCCAGCTCCCCCTTGTCCTTGATCGTGCGCAGCTCCTCGACCAGACGCGGGGCGGTGCGAAGTTCCAGGGATTTCCCCAGCTCCAGATACGTCTCGGCGCACATGGCGTGGGTCTCGACCCAAAGCTCGCGCACCCCGAGACTCTTCACGAACTCCGCGATCTTCTCCACCCGCGGCGAGCCGTAGACGTGCACATGCTCCTCGGGCCAGTGCCGCCAAGCCTCCACGGTGAAGCGGGCGTCGGTCAGCAGCCAGTCCGGGCCGTCCGTGCGCAGCAGCAGGCAGCCCGAACTCTCGTTGCACTGCCCGTCATGCAGCTCGAAGCCGGACAGGTAGAACCGGTTGGCCGGGTGGATGACGAGCAGGGCACCGACGCCCTGCCGCCGCATGAGCTCCTTGAGCGCGTCGATGCGTTGCGACATGTCCTCTCCTTTGGAAAAACCCGAAATACCCGTCACGGCCTGTCCGCCGTCGGCGCCCCCGGGCAGCAGGGCCCGGGCTGGGCGTAGACCTCCACGGGCTTGAACAGGCGCCGGTAGAAAAACTCGTCCCCCAGCCGGTTCACCATGCGCACGAGCAGGGCCACCACGACCAGCGTGAAGGCGACCCTCCCCACCAGCAGGCCCGACGAATGCCCGCCGAGGACGGCCATGAGAAAGGTGTCTTCGAAGACCGAATGCGACAGGCTCATGAGGCTCAGGGAGGAAAAGATGTCCTTGGGCGGCACCTTGCCCGAGTGCGCCTCGTGCATGATCATGCCCCCGCCGTAGGACAGGCCCATGACCATGCCGACGATGGTCAGGGTCCCGGCCTCGGGACCGATGCCCAGCAGGCGCAGCACCGGGGAGAGCAGGCGCACGCACAGGGCCGTCAGGCCCACGGCCGTCAGCACGCGCATGAAGGCATTGAGGGCGGTGATGATGACGAAGACCATGGCCAGGTTGCGGACCTGGTCCACGGACCAGTCCACGAGGCTCGCGCTCTCGGGCTCGGGCCGCCACATGAGCACGTTCGGCTCCTGCAGCCATCCGCCCCACTCGTAAATGCGGGCCAGGAGGAAACCGAGGACCAGTGCCCCGCCGATGCGCAGCAGCGCCTGGAAGCCCATCCTGGGGCCCGACTTGCGCACGATCTGCAGCTCCACGGGCATGGAGTGGGCCACCAGGATCATGGTGCACAGCACCGTGACCTGGGCCACGCTCAGCTCGTGCTGCCCGGCCAGGGAGACGAAGACGATCATGCCGCTGTAGATGTTGTTGATCATGGCCGTGGCCCAGACCAGACCCATCTCTCCGGGCAGCCCGACCAAGCGCATCACGGGCTCCAGCGGCAGGGCCAGCCAGGCGATAAGGCCCAGCTCCTGCAGGATTTTGACCGCGATCACGATGGGGACCATGATCTTGTAGAGTTCAAGACTGATGGTGGCCGACCGCCGCAGGACGGCCTTGGCTTCTTCGAGGAGGTTCATGCTCTTCCCGTCTGAATGGAGATCGCGGCAGCGGCCCCGGTCCCGAGTGGACCGGAGCCGGAACCGTCTAGAATATCTGTTTGAGCAGGCTTTCCCCGCCGGCGTTGGAGGACCCGGGCGACGCGTCGAATTCATCCGGCATGGCGGTCAGGGTCGGCTCCGTGCCGTTGGCGAAGGGGAGCATGTAGGCCTCGGCCGCGTCCGGTCCAGCCAGGCGGCCGGTTCGGGCGTCCACCCGGGCCATGACGATGCCCGGCGGCACCGTGAAGTTCTCCACGGGATATTTCGGCTCGACCTTGGCGCGGTAGTCGATCCAGATGGGCAGCGCGGCCCGGGCGCCGGTCTCGAACTTGCCCATGGGCTTGACCTGGTCGTAGCCGACCCAGACCCCGGTCAGCAGGTACGGGGAGAAGCCCATGAACCAAGCGTCCTGCTCGTCGTTGGTGGTGCCGGTCTTGCCGGCCACGGGCCGCCCCAGGGACTTGGCGCGGGCGCCGGTGCCCTCCTGGACGACCTGCTGCAGCAGGCTGGTCACGACGTACGCCGTTTCCGGCGACATGGCCTCCCTGGTCTCCGGCGTCGAGGAATAGAGCTGTTCGCCCCAGGGCGAGACCACGTTCTCGATGAAGCGGGGCTTGATGGACGTGCCCCCCCTGGCAAAGGCCGAGTACGCCTCGCACATGTTCAGGGGGGAGAACTGCCCGGAGCCCAGGGCCAGGGAAAGGTTGGGCTCCATGATGCCCGTCAGGCCCATGGCCTTGCCGCGCTCGATGATCTTGCCGATGCCGATGCTCTGGGCCACGCGGATGGTCACCAGGTTGCGGGACTTGACCAAGGCCGTGCGCAGGAGCGTGGGGCCGTAGAAGATGCCCTCGAAATTCTCGGGCTTCCATGTCTCGCCGCTGCCGTCCTCGAAGATGATGGGAGCGTCGAGGACGATGCTGGCCGCCGTGTAGCCGTTGTCCAGGGCCGCGGAGTAGACGATGGGCTTGAAGGCCGAACCGGGCTGGCGCAGGGCCTGGGTGGCGCGGTTGAACTGGCTGCGGAAGAAGTCGTAGCCGCCGCTAAGGGCCAGGACCTCGCCGGAGCGCGGGTCCATGGACACCAGGGCGCCCTCGACCTTGGGCTCCTGTTCCAGGGAAAGCTGCCAGGGCTTGTCCTTGCCCGTTGCGTTCACGGCGGCCCAGACCACGTCGCCGGGCTTGACCACCCTGGTCGCGTCGCCCACCTTGCCCGCCTCCTCGGGGGCGAGCTTGGGGTTGGGGCGCCTGGCCCACGACATGGAAGACACGGGCAGGATGCCGGTATGAGCGCCGAAACGCGCCTTGGCCCCGGCCTTTTCCACACCGGTCACCAGGACCTGAATCCGGTCCCCGACCTTGATGTCGCCGAGGTTCTGACCGCGCAGAAACTCCTCGTAGCCGCCGGGTTCGAGGGTCGTGACAGGGCCCTGCCAGCCGTGGCGCTTGGAGGTTTCGCGCAGGCCATCGCGCAGGGCCTGGTCGGCGACGACCTGATGGTCCATGTCGATGGCGGTGCGCACCTGCAGACCGCCCGCGTAGACCTTGTCCTCACCGTACATCTCCACGAGCTGCCGGCGGACTTCCTCCAGATAGTACGGTCCGACCTTCCAGGACGGGTCCTCCTGGGCGCCGTAGACCAGCGGCTCGTTGACCGCGGCTTCGAATTCAGCCTGCCCGATCCAGCCCAGCTCCCGCAGCCGGCTCAGGACGTAGAGCTGCCGTTCCCTGGCCCGCTCGGGGTTGCCGTAGGGCGAGTAGCGCGAGGGGGCCTTGGGCAGGCCGGCCAGCAGGGCCGCCTGGGCCAGGGTCAGCTGTGAGGCGTTCACGCCGAAATACTCCCTGGCCGCCGCTTCCACACCGTAGGCCTTGGCCCCGAGGTAGATCTGGTTGAGGTAGATGGTCAGAATCTCGTCCTTGGTCAGGTATTTCTCCAGGCGGTAGGCCAGGATGATCTCCTTGATCTTGCGCTCGTAGCTGCGTTCCGGCGTGAGCAGCATGGACTTGATGACCTGCTGGGTGATGGTGCTTCCGCCCTGGACGATGCTTCCGGCCGCGAGGTTCTTGACCGCCGCGCGGAAGATTCCGGGCAGGTCCACGCCCTCGTGCTGGTAGAAGCCCGAGTCCTCGGCCGCCAGGAAGGCTTTGACCGTGATGGGGCTCATCATGGACAGGGGGATGAGAAAGCGCTTCTCGCGGTAGAAATAACCCAGGATCCTTCCGTCCCTGGCCCTGACCGTGGTGGCCAGCGCCGGGGAATAGTCGCTCAGCTTCGTGAACCCGGGCAGATCCTCCTGGGCCCAATAGTAGAGACCCACGCCCGCTCCGGCCGCCAGGAGGACGCCCAGGACGAACAGAGCCAGAAATATCTTCAGAATTTTCATGATTTCACCTTTGAACTGCATTCAAGCCCCAGCTTCTCGCACATCTCGCGGTGCAGGGCCCTGGCTTCGGCGCTGTCGGTGCCCATGGCGCCGAGCATCGAAGAAAGAGAGGAACATTCCCTGTTGGCCAGGCACTCCTCGGCCGTGAACCAGGTCAGCCTGCCCTCGAAATACCACAGAGGGAAAAGGCGGCAATAGAAAGGCCGCACGCTGCGGTCCAGACGGCAGCCGCCTTCGCCCAGAAAGACGCATCGGCCCTCGGCGGTGGTGGCCAGCCTCCAGTGGGAGCCCTGAAGCGGGAAGGCCTTCCCGATGTCGCAATCCGGCAGGAGCACGGCCAGTTGTTCGATGAAGCCGGCCGTGTTGGCGGCGAGCACGAAGCACTCCCCGCTTTCGCCCGTGCCTCTGATGGCCGTCATCTCGGCCGCGGAGACGGGGAAACAGTATTCCTCGTCCCCGCTGGAAACCGCACAGCAGGTGCGCCCCACTGCCGCGCAACGGCGGCAGATATCCGGGTGTATGATTGATGTATCGTTCATGGCTCTCGGGAAAAAATGTGATGCGGCCCGGTACGGTCAGGACCTGGAGAACTTGACCCGGCCCTTGCCGAGGACATCGTGCATGTGCACCATGCCGGCCAGGGTCCGGTCCGCGCCGACCACCGGCAGAACCGTGATGGCGCGGGATTCCATGATGTCGAGGACCTCGGCGGCCTTCTGCCCGGGGGTGGCGTGCAGGGGACTGGCGGTCATGACCGAGTCCACGGCGACGTCCAGATCCAGGCGGCCGGCGCAGACCAGGCGGCGCACGTCGCCATCGGTCAGGAGCCCCAGGAGGCGCCCCTCGCGGTCCAGCACGCAGACGCAGCCGAGCTTGCCGGCGTTGAGGACCTCCAGGGCCTGCCCCAGGGACGCGCCGCTCGGCGTGACCGGCAGCTGCGAGGAACGCATGAGCTCCTCCACGCGCTGGGCCAGACGCTGACCCAAGGCGCCGCCGGGGTGGAAGCGCCGGAAATCGTCCAGGGCGAAGGACTTCCACTCGATGAGGCAGACCGCCAGGGCGTCCCCGACGGCCAGGGTGGCCGTGGTGCTGGCCGTGGGCGCCACTCCCAGGGGGCAGGCCTCGCAGGGCACCGACGTGTCGATGACCACGTCGGACAGGCCGGCCATGGTCGAGTTCACGCCGCCCGTCAGGGAAATGACGGCGCCGGCCAGGGACTTGAGGCTCGGCAGGATGTTGTTGAGCTCGTCCGTCTCGCCGGAATTGGAGATGGCCACGATGACGTCCTCGCGCCGGATCATGCCCAGGTCGCCGTGGGCACCCTCCACAGGGTGCAGGAAAAAGGACGGGGTGCCCGTGCTGCTCAGCGTCGCCGCGATCTTGCGGCCCACCAGGCCGGACTTGCCCAGACCCGTGACCACGACGCGCCCCGCGCAACCGGCCATGAGTTCCAGGGCGCGCACGAAGGAACCGTCCAGCCTGTCGCGCACGGCACACAGGCCCCGGGCCTCGATGTCCAGGACCTCCCGCGCCTTGTCCAGCCAGTCTCCGCCCATCCCTTCACCCGCCATCTAGCAGCACTCCAGGGACAGCTTGCCCATGCCCTCGTCGGGCAGCACGGGGTAGGCGCCGTTGAAGCAGGCCAGGCAGAAGTTCTCGGGGGCGCGCACGGCTTTCAGGAGCCCGCCGATGGTGATGTAGTGGAGGCTGTCCAGGCCCAGATAGCGGCCGATGTCGGCCACGGAATGGTTGGCCGCGATGAGCTCGCCCTTGGAGGAGAAGTCGATGCCGTAGTAGCAGGGGTAGCGGATGGGCGGGCAGCTGACGCGCATGTGGATCTCCTTGGCCCCCAGCTCCCGGAGCTGCTTGACGCGGGTGCGGATGGTCGTGCCGCGCACGATGGAGTCCTCGACGATGACCACGCGCTTGCCCTTGATCATGGTCTTGACGGGGTTGAGCTTCACGCGGACCGAAAAGTCGCGCATGCCCTGGGTGGGCTGGATGAAGGTCCGGCCCACGTAGTGGTTGCGGATCATGCAGGCCTCGAAGGGCAGGCCCGACTGCTGGGCGTAGCCCACGGCCGCGTACACGCCCGAGTCCGGGAACGGCATTACGAAATCGGCGTCGACCGGGCACTCCTGAGCCAGGATCTTGCCCATGTTCTTGCGCGCGTTGTAGACTTCCTGATCGAAGACCAGGGAGTCGGGCCGGGCGAAGTAGATGAGCTCGAAGATGCAGGAGCTCTGCCTGTCGGCCGGTTCCATGATGCGGTGCGAGATCATGCGGCCGTCCTCGATGACGAGCATTTCGCCCGGGTCGAGACAGCGCAGGTACTCGGCCTCCAGCAGGTCGAAGGCGCAGGTTTCCGAGGCCAGCACGTAGGCGTCGCCGACCCGGCCGAGGGACAGGGGGCGGAAGCCCCACGGGTCGCGCACGGCGATGAGCTTCTGGTTGACCATGAAAAGCAGGCTGTAGGAGCCCTTGATGCGGCTGCAGGCCTTGGCGATGGCCTCCTCGGGCGTGCCGCCGTTCATGTACTTGGCCACGAGGTGCATGATGACCTCGCTGTCCATGGTGGTCTGGAAGATGGTACCCTGGTTCTCCAGCTCCTCGCGCAGGCTGATGGTGTTGACCAGGTTGCCGTTGTGGGCCAGGGCCAGGTTCATGCCCTTGTAGGTGACCTTGAACGGCTGGGCGTTGCGGATGAGCGACGCGCCTGTGGTCGAGTAGCGGATGTGCCCCATGGCCACGCTGCCCTTGAGCTGGTGGCCCAGATGGCGCTCCTGGAACACGTCCGCGACCAGGCCCATGCCGCGCTGCTCACGGATTGTCTGGCCGTCCCAGGTGATGATGCCGGCGCTCTCCTGACCGCGGTGCTGCAGGGCGTAGAGGCCGAAATACGTCATGCGCGCCGCCTCGGGGTGGCCGTAAATTCCAAATAATCCGCAAGCTTCCTTTTTCATATCGTTTCACGTTCCGTGTAGGTGTTCCTGAATGTGTAAAAGCCCAGGACCGCCGAAGGTCCTGAGCTTTGCACCAAAATCCGTGGCCCCGGGCAACCTGGGGCTAGTAGTCGCGACCGGGTTCCCGGTAGTATTCCTGCAGGCATTTCACGTCCAGACCCGAGGAGCTGCGTTCCTTGATGGCCATGGCCAGGGCCTTGGCCGCCGCCAGGTTGGTCGTGTACGGCAGGCCGTACATGACCGTGGTGCGCCGCAGTTCGGAGGAGTCCTCCTTGGTGCGCTTGCCCGACGAGGTGTTGATGACCAGCTGGATCTCCCCGTTCTTGATGTGGTCGATGACGTTGGGCCGGCCCTCGTAGACCTTGTTGACCACCTGGCACTCCACCCCGTGCCCGGCCAGGAAGGCGGCCGTGCCGCGCGTGGACAGGATGGTGAAGCCAAGCTTCTGGAAGGTCTTGGCCGGGATGACGATGCCGTTCTTGTCGTGGTCGTTGACCGAGATGAAGACGCACCCCGAGGCGGGCAGGAACTGCCCCGCCGCCACCTGGGACTTCATGAAGGCCAGGCCGAAGGACGGGTCCACGCCCATGACCTCGCCCGTGGAACGCATCTCGGGCCCGAGCAGGGCGTCCACGCCGGGGAAGCGGTTGAAGGGCAGCACGGCCTCCTTGACGGCGTAGTAGCCGCCCTTGCGCATGTCCCAGGGCTTCAGGTCCCGGAGCTTCTCGCCCATCATGACCCGCGTGGCCAGCTTGGCCAGGGGCACGCCCGTGGCCTTGGAGACGAAGGGCGAGGTGCGCGAGGCGCGGGGGTTCACTTCCAGGATGTAGATCTGTTCGTCCTTGAGGGCGAACTGGATGTTCATGAGCCCGACCACGCCGAGTTCCCTGGCCAGGGCCTTGGTCTGGCGCTCGATCTCCTGGATCCACATCTTGCCCACGGTGTGCGGGGGCAGCACGCAGGCCGAGTCACCGGAGTGGATGCCGGCCTCCTCGATGTGCTCCATGATGCCGGCCACATACGTGTCCTCGCCGTCGCTTAAGGCATCGACGTCGATCTCGATGGCGTTCTCCAGGAACTTGTCGATGAGAATGGGGTGCTCGGGGGCCACGGTCACGTGCTTGTCGAAATATTCGCGCAGGGACTTGTCGTCGTAGACGATGTCCATGGCCCGGCCGCCCAGGACGTAGGAGGGCCGCACCACCACGGGGTACCCGATGCGCGCGGCCACGACCAGGGCCTCGTCCACGCTCATGGCCGTGCCGTTGTCGGGCTGCAGCAGGTCGAGCTTCTTCAGCAGGGCCTGGAAGCGCTCGCGGTCCTCGGCGCGGTCGATGGAGTCGGGCGAGGTGCCGAGGATCGGCACGCCCTCGCGCAGGAGCGGCACGGCCAGGTTGAGCGGGGTCTGACCGCCGAACTGGACGATGACGCCCTCGGGTTTCTCCTGCTCGATGATGGCCAGCACGTCCTCGCGGGTCAGGGGTTCGAAATAGAGGCGATCGGAGGTGTCGTAGTCGGTCGAAACGGTCTCGGGGTTGGAGTTGACCATGATGGACTCGATGCCCATCTCGCGCAGGGCGTAGGAGGCATGCACGCAGCAGTAGTCGAACTCGATGCCCTGGCCGATGCGGTTGGGGCCGCCGCCGAGGATGACGACCTTGCGCTTGTCGGAGACGCGGGCCTCGTTCTCGGTCTCGTAGGTGGAGTAGTAGTAGGGGGTGTAGGCCTCGAACTCCGCGGCGCAGGTGTCCACGAGCTTGTAGGTCGGCAGGATGCCGGCCTCCTTGCGCATGTTGCGGATGTCGATCTCGCCACGCTTCCAGAGGGTGGCCAGCTGCCGGTCCGAGAAGCCCATGGCCTTGGCCTGGCGCAGGACGCTGACGAACTCGGGGTTGTCCACGGTCAGGTTGCCCTGCAGGCCGACGTTTTTGAGTACGGCCTCGAAGTCCACGATGTCCTTGAACTGGCGGATGAACCAGGGGTCGATGGCCGAGGCCTCGAAGATGTCCTCCTCGGTCAGGCCGGCCAGCAGGGCCTGGCGGATCTGGAACAGGCGGCGGGAGTTGGGCTTGCGCAGCCCGGCCAGGATCTCCTCGGTGTCGGGGAGGCGGCCGTCGAAATTCTTGCCCAGGCCGGGGTAGCCGATCTCCAGGGACCGCAGGCCCTTCTGCAGGGCCTCCTTGAAGGTCCGGCCGATGGCCATGGTCTCGCCCACGCTCTTCATGGCCGTGGTCAGGTAGTCCTCGGCGCCGGGGAACTTCTCGAAGGTGAAGCGCGGGATCTTGATGACCACGTAGTCGATGGTCGGCTCGAAGGCGGCGATGGTCTCGCGGGTGATGTCGTTCTGCAGCTCGTCCAGGGTGTAGCCGATGGCCAGCTTGGCCGCGATCTTGGCGATGGGGAAACCCGTGGCCTTGGATGCCAGGGCCGAGGACCGCGACACGCGCGGGTTCATCTCGATGATCATCATCTCGCCGTTGGCCGGGTTGAGGGCAAACTGCACGTTGGAGCCGCCCGTCTCCACGCCAATCTCGCGCATGATGGCCAGGGAGGCGTCGCGCATCTTCTGGTACTCGTCGTCGGTCAGGGTCTGGGCCGGGGCCACGGTGACGGAGTCGCCGGTGTGCACGCCCATGGGGTCCAGGTTCTCGATGGAGCAGATGATGACGCAGTTGTCCTTCTTGTCGCGGACGACTTCGAGCTCGTATTCCTTCCAGCCCAGGAGCGACTCCTCGAGCATGACCTCCGTGGTCAGACTGGCGGCCAGACCCTGCTGGGCGATGCGCTCCAGGTCTTCCTTGTTGTAGGCCACGCCGCCGCCCGTGCCGCCCAATGTGAAGGCGGGGCGCACGATGATGGGGAACTTGAGCTTCTCGCCCCACTCCCGCACGTCGTCCAGGGAGCGGGCGATGCCGCTCTTGGGCACCTTCAGGCCGATCTTCTCCATGGCCTTGCGGAAGAGCTGGCGGCTCTCGGCCTTCTTGATGGCCGGCAGGGACGCGCCGATGAGTTCCACGCCGTACTTCTCCAGGACCCCGTTCTCGGCCACGGCCACCGCCGTGTTCAGGCCGGTCTGGCCGCCAAGGGTCGGCAGGAGGGCGCAGGGTCGCTCCTTTTCAATGATGCGGGCCACGGTCTCGGGCTCGATGGGTTCGATGTAGGTCCGGTCGGCCAGGTTCGGATCGGTCATGATCGTCGCCGGGTTGGAGTTGACCAGGACGACCTCGTACCCCTCTTCCTTGAGGGCCTTGAGCGCCTGGGTACCGGAATAGTCGAACTCGCAGGCCTGTCCGATGACGATGGGGCCCGAGCCGATGAGCATTATCTTCTTGAGATCTGTTCTCTTGGGCATGGATGGTATGTGGGTGGGTTATATGTGAAGGAATCCCGTCACAAGCGCGGGCGGGGCTGCCGCCGTCATGCCCGCACCGATGAGGCCCCAGTACACTAAACACTGAGTACGGGAAGGTCAAACACTGCGTTCATGCAAAATCCTGCCCAACCCGCTGAGCCTCACCCGCCCCGGTTCCGGGCATCACCGTAGTTCCCGGGCGATTGACAAATTTCGGACCCAAAATGACGAAAGCGACGAAAATTATTTCCCCGGCGAGACGATTTTGTCATTTCCGCACAATCATTCTTTTTCTTGACCAATCATCCGAATGATATTCATATCCCGCCGTCCGGTCGGCATCCCGTCAAGCGCCCGCCCGGAGCCGGCCTGACGTGTTCGCGCCCGGTTTCCCAATAATGGCAATCTTCATTGACGAAGATCCTTCAAAGAATTATATTCCTGAAAAGAGAGAGATCGAACCATGTTAGACAGCACAGACATTCAGATCCTGAACATCCTTCAAGAAAACGGGAAAATCACCAACGCCGAACTGGCCCGCCAGATCGGCATGGCACCGTCGGGCGTCCTCGAACGCGTGAAAAAACTGGAGCAGAAGGGCATCATCGCCGGCTACGAGGTCCGCCTGAACCCCAAGGCCCTCGGGATTTCCCTCTCGACCTTCATCCAGATCAAGACCTCCGACGCCGTGGGCAGTTCCGAGATAGGCCGCCAGTTGGCCGGGATCGACGAGGTGCAGGAAGTGCACTGGACCGCGGGCGAGTACAACTATCTCGTCAAGGCCCGGGTCAGCAGCACCGAGACCCTGGCCCTCCTGATGAAGAAATTCGGCGAGATCCCCGGGGTGCGCGACAGCCGCACCACGCTGGTCCTCGATACCCTGAAGGAAACGCAGGCCCTGTCGCTGCAGTTCATCGAGTGCAGGCAACCCAAGAAAACGACAAAATAACACCCAGTACAGGAGACGAGGAATGGACAGTTCAGCTTTGGACAAAAAGATCCGCGAGCGCGGCAAGGAGTTCTTCGCCAGCATTTCCGGCGAGGCGCCTTCCATCTTCAACAAGGGCTGGTGGACCGGCAAGGTCATGGACTGGTCCATGAAGAACGAAAACTTCAAGGTTCAGCTTTTCCGCTTCGTCGACGTCCTGCCCTACCTGAACACCTCCGACTCCCTGACCCGCCACATCGACGAGTATTTCGCCGGCGACGACCAGGACGTGCCCAAGGTCCTCAAATGGGGCGCGGGCGCCATGGGCTCGGGCCTGGGCGGGAAGCTGGCCGCCGGCCTCATGGCCAAGACCATCCGCTCCAACATCGAGGGCATGGCCAAGCAGTTCATCATCGGAGAGAACACCTCCGACGCCATGAAGAACCTGAAGAAGATCCGCAAGGACGGCTTCGCCTTCACCGTCGACATCCTGGGCGAGGCCACGGTCAGCGAGATCGAGTCCGAAGCCTACCTGAACGAGTACATGGAGCTCCTGGCCGCACTCAAGAAGGAGCACTCCTCCTGGCCGGCCCTGGGCGTGGGCGAACGGGACTGGGGACACGCCCCCAAGGTCAACATCTCGGTCAAGCCCACGGCCCTCTTCTCCCAGGCCTCGCCCAAGGACTTCGAAGGCTCCGTGCGCGGCATCCAGGACCGTCTGGCCACCATCCTGCGCAAGGTGAAGGAGATGAACGGCTTCATGCGCATCGACATGGAGCAGTACAAGTTCAAGGACATCACCCTTGAGGTGTACCGTCGCCTGCGTTCGAGCGAGGAGTTCCGCGACTACCCGCACCTGGGCATCGTCCTGCAGGCCTACCTCAAGGACACGGACCAGGACCTGGCCGAGCTCCTGGCCTGGGCCCGGGCCGAGAAGCTCCCCATCTCCATCCGCCTGGTCAAGGGCGCCTACTGGGACTACGAGACCGTCATCGCCAAGCAGAACGGCTGGGACATCCCGGTCTGGACCGTCAAGGCCGAGAGCGACGCGGCCTTCGAGCGCCAGGCCAGGGTCATCCTGGAAAACCATGACATCTGCCACTTCGGCTGCGCCTCCCACAACATCCGCACCATCGCCGCGGTCATGGAGACGGCCAAGGAGCTGAACGTGCCCGACGAGCGCTACGAGTTCCAGGTGCTCTACGGCATGGCCGAACCCGTGCGCAAGGGCCTCCTGAACGTGGCCAAGCGCGTGCGCCTCTACGCCCCCTACGGGGACCTGCTGCCCGGCATGGCCTATCTGGTGCGCCGACTGCTGGAGAACACGGCCAACGAGTCCTTCCTGCGCCAGTCCTTCGCCGAGGAGGCCGAGATCGACCGCCTGCTGGAAAACCCGGTCCAGACGGCCGAACGCGAGAGGGCCTGCCGCGTGCCCAAGGCGGAGGCCGAGGCCAAGGGCCTGCCCCGCTTCGAGAACGAGCCCTTCGCCGACTTCACCAAGGAGTCCGTGCGCAAGGCCTTCATCGACGCCGTGGCCCAGGTCCGCTCCCAGCTCGGCCGCGAATACCCGCTCATCATCGGCGGCAAGGAAGTGCGCACCTCCGACACCCTGCCCTCGGTCAACCCGGCCAACCCGAGCGAAGTCATCGGCACCATCTGCCAGGCGTCCACCAGGGAGATCGACCTGGCCATCGAGGCCGCCAAAAAGGCCGCCCCGGCCTGGAAGGCCCTGTCCCCCGAGGAGCGCGCCGGCTTCCTGGTCAAGGCCGCCGAGGTCGCCCGCAAGGAGATCTTCACCCTCTCGGCCTGGCAGACCCTCGAGGTCGGCAAGCAGTACGACCAGGCACAGGCCGACGTGGCCGAGGCCATCGACTTCCTGGAATACTACGCCCGCGAGATGATCCGCCTCGGCAAGCCCCAGCGCATGGGCCGCGCCCCGGGCGAGATGAGCCAGCTCATCTACCAGCCCAAGGGCATCGCGGCCGTCATCGCCCCCTGGAACTTCCCCCTGGCCATCAGCTGCGGCATGAGCGCGGCGGCCATCGTGACCGGCAACCCGGTGCTGTACAAGCCGGCCGGCCCGTCCTCGGTGGTCGGCTTCACGCTGGCCGAGATCTTCCGCAAGGCCGGCCTGCCCGACGGCGTGTTCAACTACGTGCCGGGCCGCGGCTCGGTCATGGGCGACTACCTCGTCGAGCACCCCGACGTCTCGCTGATCGCCTTCACCGGCTCCATGGAGGTCGGGCACCGCATCATTAACAAGGCCTCGGTGGTCCACCCCGGCCAGAAGCAGATCAAGAAGGTCATCGCCGAACTGGGCGGCAAGAACGCCATCATCATCGACGACGACGCCGACCTGGACGAGGCCATCAGGGAAGTGCTCCACTCGGCCTTCGCCTTCCAGGGCCAGAAGTGCTCGGCCTGCTCGCGCGTCATCGTGGTCGAGCCCATCTACGCCAAGTTCATCGAGCGCCTGGTGGAGGGCGCCCGCTCCCTGGCCGTCGGCCCCGCCGAGGACCCGACCTACTTCATGGGCCCGGTGGTCGACGACAAGGCCCAGGCCAACGTCCTCAAATACATCGAAATCGCCAAGAGCGAGGGCAAGCTCCTGGTATCCAGCTCCGCACCGTCGAGCGGCTACTACGTGCCCCTGACCATCGTCGAGGGCATCACGCCCGAACACCGCATCGCCCAGGAGGAGGTCTTCGGCCCGGTCCTGTCGGTCATGAAGGCCAAGAACTTCGACCAGGCCATCGAGTGGGCCAACTCCACCCGCTACTCCCTGACCGGCGCCGTGTTCTCGCGCAGCCCCAGACACCTCGACCGGGCCCGCGCCGAGTTCAACGTCGGCAACCTGTACCTGAACCGCGGCTCCACCGGCGCCCTGGTCGAACGCCACCCCTTCGGCGGCTTCAACATGTCCGGCATCGGCTCCAAGGCCGGCGGCCCCGACTACCTCCTGCAGTTCATGGACCCGCGCGTGGTCTGCGAAAACACCATGCGCCGCGGCTTCGCCCCCATCGAGGCCGACGACGACTGGATCATCTGACGCGCTTCATCGATTCGCTTCGCGGCTTGCCGGACACCTCTCCGGCAAGCCTTTTTTTTGTCCGCACGATTCCCGCCTCAGGCCGCGACAAACCTTTGGTCCGAACAATCACCCATCACGGGGTCCGGAAATCCGCAATCATCCGGAATGAGACCGTGTCCAGCGATTGAAATTGAACAAAATTTCCTATATCGCCCTTTTTCCGAATATTCACCAAAGCAGAATCACCGCGGGTGAGCACCTTTCTCTTTTTGGAAAGAAATTGATTTCTAACCGGTTCTCATGTAGTCGTTTTTTACAAAATTTGCATAATTGTCCCGTCGTTACCGCTTCCGTCCCTTGTTTTTCCCGAAGGGGGTAATCCGGATTCTCCGGTTCCATATCTCACCCAAACCGGTCCGCCGTCCGCGGACCCAAGGGCTCTGCAACCTGAAGGAGGACTTCATGAAGAGAAAGCTGTTCACACTTGGATTCCTGACCCTGGCCCTCGTGGCGCTGACCCTGGGGTCGGCCTGGGCGAAGACCGTCCGCATCGGCCTCATGTGCCCCCTGACGGGCTCCTGGGCCAGCGAAGGCCAGGACATGAAGCAGATCGTCGAGCTGCTCGCGGCCGAGACCAACAAGGCCGGCGGCATTAACGGAGACCAGGTCGAGATCGTCATCGAAGACGACGGCGGCGACCCGCGCCAGGCCGCCCTGGCAGCCACCCGCCTGACCACCAAGGAAATTTCCGCCGTCATCGGCACCTACGGTTCCTCCGTGACCGAGGCCTCCCAGAACATCTACGCCGAGTCCGGCATCCTGCAGGTCGCCACGGGCTCCACGGCCATCCGCCTGTCCGAGAAGAACCTGCCCCTCTTTTTCCGCACCTGCCCCCGCGACGACGAGCAGGGCATGGTCGCAGCCAAGACCCTGAGCGCCCTGGGCTTCGCCAAGATCGCCATCCTGCATGACAACACCTCCTACGCCAAGGGCCTGGCCGACGAAGCCAAGTCCCTGCTCGAAAAGGAAGGCAAGACCATCGCCTTCTTCGACGCCCTGACCCCCGGCGAGCGCGACTACAACGCCATCCTGACCAAGCTGAAATCCGCCGCCCCCGACGTCGTCTTCTTCACCGGCTACTACCCCGAAGCCGGCATGCTGCTGCGCCAGAAAATGGAAATGGGCTGGAACGTGCCCATGCTCGGCGGTGACGCCACCAACAACCCCGACCTGGTCAAGATCGCCGGCAACAAGGCCGCCGAAGGTTTCATGTTCCTGAGCCCGCCCGTCCCGGCCGACCTCGACACCCCCGAAGCCAAGGCCTTCATGGACGCCTACAAGGCCAAGTACGGCACCGCCCCCGGCTCCGTCTGGGCCGTTCTGGCCGGCGACGCCTACCGCGTCATCGTCGAAGCCATCGCCAAGTCCAAGGAAACCTCCGGCGAAAAGCTCGCCGCCTACCTCAAGACCGAGCTGAAGGACTTCTCCGGCCTGACCGGCAAGATCTCCTTCAACGACAAGGGCGACCGCGTGGGCGACCTGTACCGCGTGTACAAGGTCGACGCCGCCGGCGCCTTCGTCCTGCAGCCGTAAACGCCAAGGGCTCCCCCGCTCGGGGGAGCCCTTTTTCATCAACACCTTGCCCTGGCGTTCATCATGGAAGAATTTTTTCAGCAGCTGACCAACGGTCTGGCGGTCGGAGGCATCTACGCCCTCATCGCCCTGGGCTACACCATGGTCTACGGGGTCATGAAGCTCATCAACTTCGCCCACGGAGACCTTTTCACCATCGGCGCCTACCTCGGCCTGACCCTGCTGGTGTCCTTCGGCCTCTTCGACAAGATCGGGCCGCTCCCGGCGGTGATCCTGCTGGCCGTCATGGTCATGATCCTGGTGGCCATCATCGGCGCGATCCTTGAACGGGTGGCCTACAAACCCCTGCGGCATTCGCCGCGGCTTTCGGCCGTGGTCTCGGCCCTGGGCGCGTCCATCTTCTTTCAGAACGCGATCATGGCCATCTACAGCCCCAAATTTCTGGTCTACCCCCACGACATCCTGCCCAAGGCCGCCGTCAACATTCTGGGCCTGGACATCCCGATCATGCGCATCATCCTGTTCATGACGTCCCTCGTGCTCATGCTGGCCCTCTACTTCTTCATCCAGAAGACCAAGATCGGCACGGCCATCCGCGCCGCGGCCATCGACCAGGGCGCGGCCAAGCTCATGGGCATCAACGTGGACCGCGTGATCATGCTCGTCTTCTGCATCGGCCCCGCCCTGGGCGGAGCGGCCGGTCTCATGGTCGGGCTCTACTACGGGCAGATCAACTTCAGTATGGGCTGGATGTACGGCCTCAAAGCCTTCACCGCCGCCATCCTGGGCGGCATCGGCAACATCCCCGGAGCCATGGTCGGCGGGCTGCTGCTGGGCGTCATCGAAGCCCTGGGCGCGGCCTACATCTCCATCGCCTGGAAGGACGCCATCGCCTTCTGCGTCCTGATCCTCATCCTCATCGTCAGGCCCACGGGCCTGCTTGGAGAAAGGGTGGCTGAAAAAGTATGAAATCGAGCAAAATCCTCTATCTCGTCTTCGCCGCGGCCATGGCCACGTGCCCGTTCTTCCTCAACGCCTACTGGACGGACGTCTTCAACAACGTCGGCCTGTACGCCATCCTGGCCCTGAGCCTCAACGTCATCCTCGGCCACTGCGGGCTCTTCCACATGGGACACGCCGCGTTCTACGCCATCGGCGCGTACACCGCGGCCATCCTGAACACCATGTACGGCGTCCCCGTGCTCTGGCTCATGCCCCTGGCCGGCATCCTGGCCGGGCTGTTCGCCATGATCGTGGCCCGGCCCATCATCCATCTGCGCGGAGACTATCTCCTCATCGTGACCATCGGCATCGTCGAGATCGTGCGCATCGCCCTCATCAACAACGTCTTCGACATCACCGGCGGGGCCAACGGCATCTTCGGCATCAGCCGCCCTTCGGTCTTCGGCTTCAAGATTTCCAAGCCAGACCACTTCTTCTACCTCATCTGGGGGTTCGCCGCCCTGACCATCTTCCTGCTCATGCGCCTGGAGCACTCCCGCTTCGGCCGGGCGCTCCTGTACATCAAGGAGGATGAGGTCGCGGCCGGCGGCAGCGGCATCAACGTGGCCCACCACAAGCTCGTGGCCTTCATCATCGGCGCGGTCTGGGCCGGCATGTGCGGCACCATCTACGCGGCCAAGATGACCATCATCGCCCCGGAGTCCTTTTCCTTCGCCGAGTCCGTCATCCTCTTCACCATCGTCATCCTGGGCGGATCGGGCAGCATCCCCGGCGTCATCGTCGGGTCCTTCCTGCTCGTTGGCCTGCCCGAAGTGTTCCGCGGCCTGGCCGAGTACCGCATGCTGGTCTTCGGCGCGGCCATGGTCCTCATGATGATCTTCCGCAACCAGGGCCTGCTGCCCCCCGGCCCGAAACGGTACGACGTCGCGGCCAGGCTCCAGGCGGGAGGTGCGCAGTGACCCTCCTTTCCGTCGACAACCTGAGCAAGAGCTTCGGCGGCCTCATGGCCGTGAACGACGTCACATTCGAGGTGGAGTCAGGCAGCATCGTCGGCCTCATCGGCCCCAACGGGGCGGGCAAGACCACGGTCTTCAACCTCATTACCGGCAACTACCAGCCCAACACGGGCACGGTGCTCTTCGACGGGCAGAACCTCGTCGGGCTTCCCACCCATACCATCGTTGAAAAGGGCATCGCCCGCACGTTCCAGACCATCCGCCTGTTCCAGAACATGACGGTCCTGGAGAACGTCCTGGCCGGAGCCCACTGCCGCATGCGCGCCGGGTGCATCGCGGCCATGCTGCGCACGCCCGCGCAGCGCCGGGAAGAAGAAGAGGCCATGCGCCAGGCCATGGGGGAGCTCGAGTTCGTGGGTCTTGGCAAGGAATGGCAGAACAAGGCCAAGAACCTGTCCTACGGCAACCAGCGTCTGCTGGAGATCGCCCGGGCCCTGGCCACCAAGCCCAAGCTCATCGTGCTCGACGAGCCCGCGGGCGGCATGAACGATCAGGAGACCCAGGAACTCATCACCCTCATCCGCGCCATCCAGGACCGCGGCATCACGGTGCTCCTGATCGAACACGACATGGGCCTGGTCATGCGCGTCTGCTCGTCCCTGGTGGTGCTTGAGCACGGGGCCAAGATCGCCTCCGGAACCCCCGCCGAAATCCAGTCCAACCCACGGGTCATCGAAGCCTATCTCGGCGCCGACTCCGAATAAGGTACCCGCCATGCTGCTCAAAATCGAAAATCTGCGCGTCAACTACGGCAATGTCGAAGCCCTGCACGGCATCAACCTCGAAGTGAACGAGGGCGAGATCGTGACCATCCTCGGCGCCAACGGAGCCGGAAAGTCCACCACCCTGAACGCCATCAGCGGCCTGGTGCAGATCACCGGCGGAGGCATATTCTTCCAGGACACGGCCCTGCACAAGCTCCCGGCCCACGAGATCGTCAAGCTCAAGATCACCCAGAGCCCCGAAGGCCGGCGCGTCTTCACGACCCTGACGGTGCAGGAGAACCTGATGCTCGGGGCCTTCACCTCGGTCAACACCGAGCGCATCCAGAAGAGCCTGAAGTGGATCTACACCCTCTTCCCCCGACTGGAAGAGCGCCGCAGGCAGCTTGCCGGAACCCTGAGCGGCGGCGAGCAGCAGATGCTGGCCATCGGCCGGGCCCTCATGGCCAACCCCAAGATCCTGCTCCTGGACGAGCCGAGCCTGGGCTTGGCTCCCATCCTGGTCAAATCCATCTTCGACACGGTCAGGGAGATCAACAAATCCGGCGTGACGGTCATTCTCGTGGAGCAGAACGCCAAGGCGGCCCTCAAGCTCGCCGACCGCGGCTACGTCATGGAAGTGGGCAACATCGTGCTGGCGGACACCGCCGCCAGCCTGCTTCAGAACGAACAGGTCCAGAAGGCCTACCTGGGCGGCGGCCACTAACCCCTTAAGCCGCATGGCAGAAAAGAAAAGCCACGCCGGATCCGCCGACGTGGCTTTTTCATTTCCACACGACGCGCGCGCGAGCCGTCACTCTCTGCCCAGGCGGCAAACGATCTCGAACTCCTCCTGCGTGACCGGCATGACCGACAGCCGCGAGCCCTTCTTCAGGAGCTCCATCCGCTCCAGCCCCTTGACCCCGCGCAACGCGGCCAGCGGGACAGGGTTCGCAAACTTCTCCACGAACTGCACATCGACCATGAACCACAGGGGCTTCTCTGGCGTAGACTTGGGGTCGTAATGCCTGTCCTCGGGATCCCAGGCCGTGTTATCCGGATATGCCTCCCTGGCCACCCTGGCGATGCCGGCCACCGACGGGTTCGTCACGCTGTGGTAAAAGAGGATCAGGTCGCCCACGCTCATTCCATCGCGCATGAAATTGCGCGCCTGGTAGTTGCGCACCCCGTCCCAGCTCGTGGTGCCTTCTGGCAGGGCCGCCAGATCGTCGATGGAAAAGCACCCTGGTTCCGTCTTCATGAGCCAATACTTCATCACCGCCTCCCCGACTGAAATTTTCCCGCACTGTCCCAGAATCGCGCAAGGTCGGCAACAACCCGCCTTGCGTCGCAGATGCAAAAAAGGCTTCCCCCGCGAACGGGAGAAGCCTTTGAGGCGCATATCAGGTCCGATTCTACCAGTTGGAATCGGCGAAGGGGTCCTGGGAACCACCGGAGAAGCCGAAATCGGTTCCGGCAGCTACTTCGGCGGGAGCGCCGGCAGCACCTTCGGCGGCGGGGGCGGCGCCTGCGGCAGCGGCCACACCGGCCACGCCGGCGACCACGACACCGGTCTTCTTCACTTCATCGACTTCCTTCAGCAGGGCTTCGAGCTTGCCGGTGAATTCGACGATGCGGGCTTCGGTGGTCACGAACAGGGCTTCGGCTTCGCCCTTCTTCTGGCCTTCGAATTCCTTGACCTTGGCGGCCAGGGCGGCGATTTCGGCGTCCTTGGCGGCCAGAGCCTTGGTCAGCTCATCGATCTTGGCGGCCTTGGCGTTGATCTGGCCCTTGTAGTCGGCCAGCTTGGCGAAAACTTCGTCCACTTCGGTCTTGGCCTTGACGGGCATGGGGGCCACGGAGACGGACTGACCCAGTTCGACCACCTGTCCCTTGGACATCTTGGTCAGCTCAGGGTGCTGCTCGTAAATCCAGGCCTTGGCCAGGGCGGCGGCGAAGGGCACGGAATCGGCATCCAGATCCTTCTGGGTCAGGTAGCCGAGCATCTCGGTCACATTGGCGCTGCCATCACCCTTCAGATAGGCCACAAACGTATCCATGGGAAAAATCTTGCGAGCTTCAGACATGGTGTCCTCCTTTAATTAAATAACAAAGATTTTATCGTCTTCGATGAGCTTTTCGCCGATGGGCAAACGACCTACGTACCGGGCGTAAATGAGCGCCGTGGTACGGTACACCAAGTGCCCCAGCTTGGACCAGGGCAGGTACCCGATGAGCATGAAGATGCTGACCAGGTGCACGTAATAGGTGAAGAAGGCCAAGGGGGCCACACCGGCCAGTCGGAACACTTCCGAACCGATGCCGGTCAGGGTCACGACCCAGATCACGCCGAGCAGATACCAGTCATAGTAGTTAGACCGGGATTTCGCGGTGTCCGCGTTGAGGCGGCGACGGGTCAGCAGGGTCAGGCCGGTCACCAGCAGGACGGCGCCCACGTTGGCCAGGATCTTGACCGGGCTCCACAGGGGCATGGGCGTATGCCCGAGAGGCGCGATGAAGTGCACGACCTTGCCGCCCCAGTGGCTCACCGCCACGATGGTGGTTACGATGGCGCACGCCACGAAGCCGTAAAACAGGATCTGGTGGCCCTTGACGCGCTCTTCGTCGGCCGGGCTGTCCACGCAGTTCTTGAACCTGGAGTGCTGCAGGATGTCGTACTTGACGGTGTCGATGATGGCTTCCTTCAGGCTCGGCTTCTTGTAGCCGAGAACAAAGGTCTGCCCCACCGTCGCCTTGAAGCCGTCGATCATGTTCTTGATGCCCATGCCGAAGCACAGACACACGCACAGGAACAGGAGCACGAACACCGGGTCGATGGTGAAGTCACCTGGGAAGAGGTTCCCGTAGACGATCTTGCCGTCTTCGGTCAGCGGGAAGAAGGTCCCGAGCATGGCGGCCCGGATCATCCAGATGATGGCGAAGAGGGCGGCCGGAATGCCTGCCAGGATGGGCAGGTGCTTGGGCGAACTCATCCAGGTGCCGATGATGGTCGGCGCGACGACCTTGCGGTACGCCATGTTGCGCAAGGCCGACATGAGATCGCCAGGCTTGGCGCCGCGGGGGCAAAGCTCGGAGCAGTTGCCGCAGTTGTGGCACAGCCAGATGTCGATGTCGTTGACGAGCTTGTCCTTGAGACCCCACTGCGCCCAGACCATCTCCTTGCGGGGATACGGGTTGTCGGCGGGAGACATGGGGCATGTGACAGAGCAGGTCGCGCACTGGTAGCACTTCTTGAGGTCCGCACCACCCACCTCCTGCAGTTCCTTGACGAACTGCAGATTAGGCTCGATTTTCACAGTTTTGGACATACATGCTCCTCCTAGTATCCCTTGAACGGGTTGGGGCCGAGCTTGGTGATCGCATCTACGAACTCGTCGATCATGCCGGGCACCTTGTCGTATTCGTCGATGGCCACCTGCATCTGCTGCACCCGTTCGGTTTCGATGCCGAGCTTGCCCAGGGTCTCGCCGATGTTGGCCATGCGGCGGTTGCACAGCTCGGAACCCTTGACGAAGTGGCACTGGTAGTCTTCGCCGTACTTGCAACCAAGGAGCAGACATCCGTCCGTTCCCTTGGACATGGCGTCGGCGATCCAGATGGTGTTCACGGAGCCGAGACAGCGGACCGGGACGATGCGGACGTACGGGCTCCACTTCTTGCCGCGCAGGGCGGCCATGTCGAGGGCCGGGTAGGCGTCGTTCTCGCAGGCCAGGATGAGCATGCGCGGACCGCCCACGGCCATGTCGTCAGGCACTTCGACCTGCTTGATGGCGGAACCGATCTGGTCGACGTTGTAGTTGTCGAAGAAGATGACGCGTTCCGGGCAGGCGCCCATGCACGTGCCGCAGCGGCGGCAGCGCGAGGTGTTGGGCATCGGGTTGCCCTTCTCGTCCTCGTCCAGGGCGCCGAAGGGGCATTCCTCGGTGCAGCGCTTGCACTGGGTGCAGCGCACGAGGTTGAACCTGGGGTAGGACAGGTCGCCCGAGCGGGGATGGACGGCCATGCCGCGGTTGGCGGACTCGAGGCACTGGATGGCCTTGAGGGCCGCGCCGGCGGCGTCGGTCTCGGTCGTGGACAGGGTCATGGGCTGGCGCACGGTGCCGGCGGCATAGATGCCGGTGCGGCGGGTCTCGTACGGGAAGCAGATGTAGTTGGAGTCGGCGTAGCCGCTGAAGAGCTCCAGATCGGGCATGGCCGGACCCTGGCGGTATTTCAGCTTGAGGATCGGGTCCAGGGCCGTGGTCGGCACCAGGGCCGTGGGCAGGACGAGCATGTCCACCTCGACCTCGATCTTGGAGCCCAGCAGCGTGTCCTCCAGGACCACGACGATGTCGCCGTCGCCACCGTCGCGCACGTCGTTGATGACGCCCTTGGTCATCATGACGCTCGGGTCGTTCTGGGCGGCCTTGTAGTAGAGTTCGTTGATGCCGGGCACCATCATGTGCTCGTAGACGACCATGGCCACGCCGCCGGGGATGAACTCACGCACGTAGTTGGCCTGCTTGAGGGCCGTGACGGAGGTCAGCTCGGAGCTGTAGTAGAAGTGCTTGCAGGTGTCCTGCTTGCTGAAGTTGGTCTTGGGCGCGTCGTCGGCTTCCTTGTTGGCAGCCGCGGCCAGGGCCGCAGCCTTGGCTTCGGCTTCCTTGGCCTCCTGCGGGACGAGCTTGTCGCCCACGCCGAGCAGGAACATGACCTTCTGGGGCTTGGCGCCGTCGCTCTTGCGCACGATGGCTCCGGCCTTGGCCATGGCCTCGAACTCGCGCGAGGTCACGACGTTCTTCAGCTTGCCGTAACCCAGGGGCTTCAGCACAGCCGTATCCTGCGGGACCCAGCCAGTGGCCAGGACCACGGAACCGCACGGAATGACGCGCTCTTCGCCGCCAACGGACACCGTCGCCTCGTAGTTGCCCGGGGCGCCGGCGATGCTCACGACTTCGCTCGAGAGCAGGACTTCGATCTTGTCGTTGCCGGTCACTTCGGCGATCTTCTTCTCCACTCCCGTGGGATGAGCCGCGTCGTAGGGGTAGGAAAGGGGGATGGTCTTGTACATGGTCGCGGCGGCGCCACCCAACACATCCTTCTTTTCCACCAGCGTCACGTCGTAGCCTACGGCGGCCACGTTCTTGGCCGCGGTCAGACCGGCCCAGCCGCCGCCGATGACCAGCACGCGCTTGACGACCTCGACCGAGTCCCCGGCGGGGATGTTGGCCTTCTGCAGCTTGACCACGCCCATGTTCACATAGTCGTTGGCCATCTTGTGCAGCAGCTCAGGCGTCTGTCCGGGCTGGACCTTCTCGCCGCTCGGGTCGGCGTAGCAGAGCACGCACTGCTCGCGCAGGTTGACGCGCTCGACCAGGACGCCCTCGCCGAACTTGTAGAAGTCCCACTCGACGCGCGGCGACGTGCCGCAGATGCAGACGGCTTCGATCAGCCCGGCGTCGATGTCCTTCTGGATCATCGCACGTCCGTCGTCGCTCGCCAGGCGGGGATGGGTCTTGACCACCGGACAGAGATCGCTCCATTTCTTCTGCACGCCTTCGCAGAGTTTCTGGATGTCCAGCACTCCGCCAAGGCTCGATTCGTCAAAGTATACACCAATCTTGTCGGCCATGTCCTACCTCCCTCTCACCGTCTGGATCGCTTTCATCGCTGCCCCGGTGGCAGACTGGGCCGACTTCATCACGTCCAGAGGTTGTTTGGCACAGCCAGCGGCGAAAATTCCCTTTTCCTCCCCGCCGATGATGAACCCTTCGGAGTCAACCGGGACATCGATGGGCAGGGAAGCGCCGGCCAGGCTGGGCTGCATTCCTGTGGCCAGAACCACGAGATCGAAACGTTCGACGGACTTGTTGCCGGACACCGCGTCTTCCACGGTCACCCACACATCGTCGCCCGCCTTGTCCTGCTCGACGGCAGCAACTTTGCCCTTGACGGCAAAGGTCTTCTCGTCGGCCAGCACCTTCTTGGCAAAATTATCGTAACGGCCAGGAGTACGCAGATCGATGTAGAAGATCGTGACTTCGGCGTCTGGGTACTGCTCACGGACATACTGCGCCTGCTTCAGGGATGCGGCGCAGCAGATGTAGGAGCAGTAGTGCAGGTGGTTCTCGTCGCGGGAACCGGCGCACTGCACGAAGGCGATTTTCTTGGGCTTGCGGCCGTCGGAGGGACGCACGATCTTGCCGTTGGTCGGACCGTAGGGCGAGGCCAGGCGCTCCATCTGCATGTTGGAAATGCAGTTCTTGACCTGACCGGCGCCGAGGTTGGTCAGCTTGGTGACGTCGTACGGCTTCCAGCCCGTGGCGATGACGATGGAACCTACGTTCAGCGTGATCGTCTTTTCGTCTTCGTTCAGGTCGAAGTAGTCGCACTTCTTGACCTTGGCCTTGTCGGAATCGCTCATCCCGGCCTTGTCGACGACATAGCGCTGCGGGAAGGCGAACGGGGCGTCCATGTACACCGGCTTGCGCGTGGCAAGTCCAAATTCGAAGTCGTTGACCACTTCCGAGTCGAGCGAGCTGCACAGATCGGAAAGATCGGGACTGCTGGGGCCAGCGTAGCGCGGCTTGATGCGGACGGTAACATCGTAGTTGCCGACCCCGCCTTCCACCTTGGTGACTTCAGCCAAGGTGAAAAACTTCACTTTGGGGTTGTTCTTGATTCGCTGATACTGGATTTCCAGGCCGCACGACGGTGGGCACAACTTCGGAAAATACTTGTTCAGCTGCATAACGCGTCCACCCAGAAATGGGGTCTTCTCTATGATGAAGACCTCATGACCGATCTCTGCGGCCTCAAGGGCGGCGGTGAGTCCTGCAAAACCACCACCTATGACAAGTATGCTGTTGCTAGCCATTAGATTCCTCCCAGAACACACATGTTGAAGGCCATAAAAATGAATAGAATGGCCCAAGCATGATCTATAACTACCAGAGGTTACAGATCATGCATAGACCATTCTATATCCTGATACAGAAAAAAGGCTGCGGGTTGGACCCGCAGCCTTTTGGCCCATAAACTAGTCAGGGATGATCTGGTAGTAGTGTCTCTTGAAGATCTCGGTTTCACCAGTGGCCGGGTTGAACTTGGAGTTAACAAAGCACTTCCACTTGGCATCGTCCAGACCCATGAAGTCGGCACGATAGTAGAAACCGGGGTAACGGCTTTCCTGACGGAACCGGATGTGCTGCATGTGCAGACGGACGGTCCACAGTCTGTGGTACTGTTCCCAGCAGCGGAGCAGCTCGTGCAGGTCACGGGCGGCCAGCTTCTGGGAGTCTTCTTCCAGCATGTCGAGCAGGGCGAAGCCGGTGTCGAGCAGTCTGTCGGAAGTGGTGTACAGGGTGGCAACACCGCCGCCGTACTCATCGGTGGCCTTGATCAGGCGCATCATGAAGTTGTTCGGGGTGATGTAGTTCGGGTTGACGACCGGATCGGTGGACGCGCCCTTGAACTGCTCGTAGGTGTACCAGGGCTGATAGATTTCCTTCTTCAGCTGGTCGGCGGAGACGTTCAGCGTGGGGGTGAAGTCCTTGTGATCCACGCAGTAGCGCACCATCTGCTTGCCGACGATGCGGCCTTCAGCGTGCGAACCGGAGGAGAACTTGTGACCGGAAGCGCCGACGCCGTCAGCGCAGGTGAACAGACCGTTGACCGTGGTCATGCGGTTGTAGACCTTGCCGTTGGCGGCCTTGACCTTGTATTCCTCGGGAACCCAAGGCTCGTTCGGGCCGGAAACCCAGATGCCGCAGCAGCCGGAGTGGGAGCCGAGCAGGTAGGGTTCGGTGGGCATGATCTCGGAGCCGCGTTCTTCGGGCTTGATGTTCATGGCGGCCCACAGGTTGGCCTGGCCGACGCACATGTCGAGGAAGTCTTCCCAAGCTTCGGACTCAAGGTGCTTCTGCTCGGACTTGGACAGGGTGGCGAAGGTGGTCTGCAGGGCAGTGGCGGTGTCCATGTAGATGGGGCCGCGACCTTCGCGCATTTCGCGCAGCATCATGTGGTTACGCAGACAGGTCGGGATGACGTGACCCTTGGCGTAGCCGCGATCCTCGTAGGGCTTCAGCATGGCGCGGTTGGTGACGCAGTAGTCTTCACCCTTGGCGTTGGTGGCTTTGGCCTTGAACAGCAGGAACCAAGCGCCGACCGGGCCGTAACCGTCCTTGAAGCGGGCGGGGACGAAGCGGTTTTCCATCATGGTCATTTCGGCGCCGACCTGAGCACACATGGTGTAGGTGGAACCGGCGTTCCAAACGGGGTACCAGGCGCGGCCGAGGCCTTCACCGGTGGAGCGGGGGCGGTACACGTTGACGGCGCCGCCGCAGGCCACGGACATGGTCTTGGCCTTGATGATGTAGACCTTGTTCTCGCGGACGGAGAAGCCCACGGCGCCGGCGATCTGGTTCGGAACCTTGGCGTCGAGGAGCAGCTTCACGATGAACAGGCGCTCGATGTAGCGGTCGGAACCCAGGGCGTTCTTGGCGGCTTCAGCAACGATGACCTTGTAGGACTCACCGTTGATCATGATCTGCCAGCGGCCGGAGCGGACAGGGGCGTCACCCTTGCGCAGGGCCAGGCCTTCCTTCTTGGCCTGGGCGCCGTCCAGGTTCTTGCCGTCCTTCTTGA
Organism: Desulfomicrobium aestuarii; assembly: GCF_055385525.1. Taxonomy (NCBI): domain Bacteria; kingdom Pseudomonadati; phylum Thermodesulfobacteriota; class Desulfovibrionia; order Desulfovibrionales; family Desulfomicrobiaceae; genus Desulfomicrobium; species Desulfomicrobium aestuarii. The sequence continues at coordinate 3,462,910 of NZ_AP042427.1, read as the reverse complement.
TCCAGCAGGGCAGGCCCCACTCTTCGAACAGATGGACGGAATCGTCGACGTGGCGGCCCAGGTCGAAGATCAGGTCTTCGCGGACCAGGCCCATGAGGTCGGTGCGGACCATGCGGACGTAGTCGTCGGACTGGTTTTCGCCGATGTAGGTGTTGATGGCGGACAGACCCTGGGCAACCGCGCCGCCGCGGTCGATGGCGGCCTTGTCGACCAGCAGGATCTTCACACCGAGGGGGTCGCCCCAGCGAACGGCTTCGAAAGCCGTGCCGCAGTTACCCATACCACCACCGACCATGAGAATGTCGGTCTCGAGTTCAACAACTTCCGGCTCAGCAAGGGCCAGGCCCTTGATCGTATCTTTAACAGGAATCTGAGGCATGTGTTCCTCCTGAAATTTCTTGCGTTACAAAGCCCAGAATTAGGCGACGGCGGACTTGAAGGTGACCTTCAGGTCGGCTTCACCAACTTCGATCTTCTTGCCAAGGGCCTCTTTCGGGGCGGCCAGGGCAGTCTCGGTGAACAGCAGTTCGCTTTCCAGATCGCCGGGCTCGGGCTTGCCATCGAAGGGCTTGATGGAGCCTTCAACGGTGGTGCGGATGGGGAACTTGAAGCGCTTCACTTCGCCATTGCGGAACTGGACGGTCCACATGATGTCTTCGGCGCCGCGGAGCGGGATACAGGTGCCACCCATGGGAGCGAAGTCGGCGTAGGGGCGGGCAGTGATCGCACCCTGGGGGCAGATCTTGACGCAGGAGTAACATTCCCAGCAAGCGGCCGGCTCCTGGTTGTAAGCCTTCATCTCGACGGGGTCCAGGATCATCAGGTCGTTAGGACAGATGTACATGCAGGCAGTCTTCTCACCGCCCTTGCATCCATCACACTTTGCTGGATCAACAAAGGTTGGCATAATTCCTCCGAATAAAGAGTTAAAAACTACTTAGCCACAGGCCCGAACAGAAATACCCAAGCGTTTCGCTTGTGAATCTTTTATCAAAGCACGTATGCCGTGTCAAGCGGCCCGACTGCACATCATTGCCGTCTCAAGCCGTGCCCCACATGGCAAAACGGGAGGCGGGGAATTCCCCGACCTCCCGATGATCATCGAAACTACATCTTGGTCGCAGCAGCGTGGCTCTGCATCTTGATCTCGACCTTCTCGGTCAGAGAGGAGTAGTATTCGCGCAGGATGTCCAGGACCTCGTCGCGGCCGAAGTGGTCGGCGACGGGGGCGCCTTCGGACAGGGCCTTGCGCAGCTTGGTGCCGGACAGGACAACGCGGTCTTCCTTGCCGTGGGGGCAGGTGCGCAGGGAGGCCATGCCGTCACACTTGTAGCAGTAGAAGGTCCAGTCGATCTTCATGGGCTGGGTGACCAGGTCCTTGCCGGCGCCCAGGTTCTTGGGAATGCGGTCGAAGATTTCCTGGGCTTCGAACAGGCCGTAGAAGTCGCCGACACCGGCGTGGTCACGGCCGATCAGCATGTCGGAAACGCCGTAGTTCTGGCGGAAGGTGGCGTGCAGCAGGCCTTCGCGGGGACCGGCGTAACGCATGTCGAGGGGGTAGCCACCCTGCACGACGTTGGCCTTCACGAAGTACTTGTCGATGAGGGTGTCGATGCACTTGATGCGCACTTCGGCCGGGATGTCGCCGGGCTTCAGGTTGCCGACCAGGGAGTGGATGAACACGCCGTCGCACACTTCAACGGCGATCTTGGCCAGGAACTCGTGGGAGCGGTGCATGGGGTTGCGCAGCTGCAGAGCGGCGACCTTGCTCCAGCCCTTTTCTTCGAAGGTCTTGCGGGCTTCGGCCGGGGTCATGTAGCAGCCGGGGAATCTGTCGCGGTAGTCGCCTTCGGACAGGACCTTGACCGGGCCGGCTACGTTGTACTTCTTCTGAGCCATGACCATCTGCACGCCGGGGTGATCCTTCGGGGCGATTTCCCAGAACTTTTCGTCAGCGGACTCTTCGCCCTGGCCCTTGTAGACCTTTTCACATTCCCACTTCTTGTCGGCGTCGGTCATTTCGTAAACTTCGGTGACCTTCATGGTCGCCATGTACACGCCCTTCTTGGGGTCGAACAGAGCGATCTCTTCACCGACCTTCACTTCCTCGTCCATGTCCAGGGTCACGGGCACGGGCCAGAAGGTGCCGTCGGCCAGCGTGAAGTTTTCACAAACGGACTTCCAATCGGCCTTGGACATGAAGCCGTTCAGCGGGCTGAACCCGCCGATGCCCATCATGATCAGGTCGCCCTTGGCGCGGGGGCTGATGTCGATCTTCTTCAGACCTTCGGCCTTCTTCTGCTCGGCAGCGAGTTCAGCGCCCTGAAGCAGACAGCAAACCAAACCTTTTCCACCATGCGGGGGTACGAGAGCCATAATGCGGATCCTCCTAAATATAGTTTGTTATTATCTTCACAAATAACAGGTCGGAGACCCCTATTTGCTTCGGCTCGGCAAACTTGTCAACCTTTTTGTGATTTTTTTATCAACCTCCCTCCAACCGGCCATGAAACATCGCACCCTTCGAAGCGATCAATCATAAACCCATCTATTCCAGCACATTACGATCTTTTGTGTCAACAAACCCTTGCAATCCGTACTTTCTTATTGTTAAACAACACTATTGTTCCCTGAGTAATCGAAGCGTTCATCTAGCAATGAACCAGCAACACCCTAGCCCCGAAGCGAATCGAATGGCCGAAAAACACACGACCCTCTCTCTCACCCAGGAACTGGCGCAGCTCGACGAGCGCCTCGTCTCCCTCATCGCCGCGCGAACCAACCTGCTGTCACGGGCGGCGGCGTCCCGCCGCGCAAAAAACCTGGGCATCACCGACCCGAATCAGGAAAAGGTCCTGTGGCAGGTCTGGAGGGATTCGTCCAAGGGCGACAACCTCGAGCCCCAGATCCTCAAGAAGATCTTCCACCTGACCAACAACCTCTCCTACGCCCGCGTCGAGAAGAACACCTCCAACGACAAGCCCCTGTGCCTCTACCCCAGGCGCAAACCCGTCAACATAGACCTGTCGGCCCCACGCGACCAGATCCTGCGCAGCATGATGTTCTTTCTCGGCGCCACGAACCCCGCGCCCCTGACGGTGGCCCCGTTCCAGGGCAACGACATCTCGCTCGAGCTCATCAACGCCCTGAACCTCTGCGGCTTCAACCTGACCTTCCAGAACCGCGAGTGCTCGACGCAGCCGGTTTCGTCCTGGTCCCTCGACAACAAGATCATCTACGCCGGCCAGAGCAAGTTCCATTTCTATCTGTTGCTCTGCCTCGCGCTAGGCCAGGTGACCCGGGCCAAGTTCACCGGCTCGACCAAGCTGAAGATTCACGACGTCAGGCCCGTCCAGGATCTGCTGCCCAAGCTCGGCGCCCGCCTGACCATCGTCGAGCCGCACAGCAACGGCGTTCCCGTGCGCGTGGAATCCAGCGGCCAGCTGCCCGACAGCATCTTCATTCCCGAAGGCATGTCCAGAAAGTTCATCCTCGCCCTGGCCGTGGCCGCCACCACCTTCAAATCCGGCCTGACCATCCGCCTGCACGAGTCCTATGCAGGCAGCAAGCTGCTGCGCAAAGGCCTCATCTTCCTGCAGCAGTACATCCCGGAACTTCAATACGAGGGGACCGGCATCATCATCCCGCCCGCGCCGATGAACCTCAACCTCTCCTCCGTCGACATCCCGGTGGACCCGCTCATGAGCCTGCACCTGCTCGCGCTGCCGTTCTTCGTGGACGGCAACGTGGTGCTGCACGGCAAGTGGCCGGAGTACGTGCCGCACCTGCAGGACATCATGGACATCCTTCACGAGTTCGGCCTGCGCATCAACGTCGGCGCAGACCAGATCTCCTCGCGCATGGGCAACAGGCCCAAGCAGCTTTCCATTGATCTTACATACTGCCAGGAGTACTTGCCCCTTGTCCTGGCCATGGCCATGGGCCTTCGCGGCAAGTGCGCCATCACCCTGGACACCTCCCGCGAGGATGTCGAGCACGCCCAGGACATGCTCGAGAACCTCGGCGCAGGGTACTCCATCGAGCCCGGACTCCTGCAGGTCGGAATCCCGGCGGCGGCGCAGGCGAACAAGAAAAGCGGCGAGTCGCCCTGGCAGAGCCCCGGCCCCTACTGGACCCTCGCGGGCGCGCTCATCTCCTTTACCCATCCCGGGCTGTGCATGAGCAACGCCGACAACATCACCTCCGCATGGCCCTGGTTCTGGAAGATCTTCATGAACCTCCCGGACCCCCAGAACTTCATCAACCCGCCGCGCAGCGAAGAAAAGGAAGACGAAACCCGCGATGACAAGCCCAAGCGCAAACGCATCAGAATCTCCACAGACTGAGGCCATCGAGCGGGACATAGACCGCATCCGGACGGAGCAGGCCGCCATCCAGACCCGGGTTCGGGATCTGCTGCAGCGCGAGGACCCGGCCAACGGCGTCGTCTTTCACGACGAAATCTTCCGGCTGCAGCAGGATAAGCTGCGCATGGACACGGAAATCCAGTTCCTGCAGGTCAAGCTGCGACGGCTCACATCCACCTGGTGAACCAGACACTACAGGCTCCCGGCTTCGGCTGGGAGCCTTTTTTCAAATACACGTCTTTCCCGTGAAGGAGCATCCATGAAACAGAACCTGACCCAGAAGATCATCGCGGCGCACCTCGTCGAAGGCGACATGACGCCCGGCAGGGAAGTGGCCATCAGGATAGACCAGACCCTGACCCAGGACGCCACCGGCACCATGGCCTACCTGCAGTGGGAGGCCATCGGCCTGCCGCGGGTCAAGACCGAACTCTCCGTCAGCTACGTCGACCACAACACCCTGCAGATGGGCTTCCGCAACCCCGACGACCACCGCTACCTGCGCAGCGTCGCGGCCAAGTACGGCATCGTCTTCTCGCCTCCCGGCACGGGCATCTGCCACCAGTTGCACCTGGAGAACTTCGCCGTCCCGGGCAAGACCCTCATCGGCTCCGACTCCCACACCCCCACGGCCGGCGGCATCGGCAGCCTGGCCATGGGCGCCGGCGGGCTGTCCGTGGCCCTGGCCATGGCCGGCGAGCCCTATACCATCACCATGCCCAAGGTCTTCAAGATCCGCCTCGAAGGCGAGCTGACCGGGCACGCCTCGGCCAAGGACGTCATCCTGCACCTGCTGGGCGTCCTGACCGTCAAGGGTGGCGTGGGCGCGGTCATGGAGTACTGCGGCCCCGGCGTGGCCACCCTGAGCGTGCCCGAGCGCGCCACCATCACCAACATGGGCGCGGAGCTGGGCGCGACGACGTCCGTCTTCCCCAGCGACGAGCAGACCCGCGCCTTCCTGGCCCTCATGGGCCGCGAGGCGGATTTCTCGCCCCTGGCCGCCGACGAAGGCGCCGAGTACGACCGCGAGATCGTCATCGACCTGAGCGCGCTTGCCCCCCTGGCTGCCCGCCCGCACATGCCCGACCTGGTCGTGCCCGTGGCCGAACTCGACGGCCTGACCGTGGACCAGGTGGCCATCGGCTCCTGCACCAACTCGTCCTACTCCGACCTGCAGGCCGTGGCCCAGGTCCTGGACGGCGAGCACATCGCCCCAAACACGGACCTGCTGCTCTCGCCGGGCTCCAAGCAGGTGCTCAAGATGCTCATGGCCGAAGGGCTCCTGGACAAGATCCTCGACGCCGGCGGCCGGCTCCTGGAGTGCTCCTGCGGCCCGTGCATCGGCATGGGTGGCTCTCCGTCGAGTCACGGCGTCAGCGCCCGGACCTTCAACCGCAATTTCGAGGGCCGCAGCGGCACCCAGGACGGCCAGGTCTATCTGGTCAGCCCCGTGACCGCGGCCTTCTGCGCCCTGAACGGCAAGTTTACCAACCCCGCGGGCTGGACCAAGGCCGTCTCCAAGCCGTCCCTGCCGTCCTCGGCCCCGTCCATCCGGCACCTCTTCGCCTTCCCGCCCGAGGACGGCTCCGCGGTGGAAATCGTGCGCGGGCCCAACATCGTCGCCCTCTCGCCCTTCGACAGACTGCCCGACAGCATGGAACTGCCGGTGCTGATCAAGGTCGGCGACAACATCACCACGGACCACATCATGCCGGCCGGCGCGGCCATCACGGCCCTGCGCTCCAACATTCCGGCCATCAGCCGCCACGTCTTCGAGCGCGTGGACAAGGACTTCGTGACCCGTGCCGAGTCCGCCGGCCAGGGCCTCATCCTGGGCGGCGACAACTACGGCCAGGGCTCCAGCCGCGAACACGCGGCCCTGGCCCCGCGCCACCTCGGTGTGCGCATCGTCCTGGCCAAGTCCTTCGCCCGCATCCACAAGGCCAACCTGATCAACTTCGGCATCCTGCCCCTGGTCCTGGCCGACCCGGCGGACTACGAAGCCCTGTCCCAGAGCGAGGTCCTGCGCTTCGACCTGACGGCTCTGGAAGCAGGCAAGCCCCTGGAAGCGACAACCTCCGAAGGAAGGCGGATCGCCCTCGGCCATGATTTGACGGGTAACGAAATAGCCATTATCAAGGCGGGCGGTTTGCTCAACTACGTCAACGACAGGCAGAAATAAGGCCTGCGGGCGGCATCATTTAACCCCAGACACTCCGTCGGAGATTCCATGCTCGATATACTGCGCAAAGGCGCTCAAAGTTGGGGAATCAAGATACTCTTCGGCATCATCATCGCCGTGTTCGTCCTGGCCTTCGGCATGAACCGCACGCAGAACGACACGGCCACGGTCGTGGCAACGGTCAACGACGCCCCCATCCTCTTCCAGCACTACCAGGAACGCCTGCAGCGCAACCTGGAGCTCATCCGCCGCCAGAACCCGGACGTGACGTCCGAGATGCTCGCCCAGATGGGCTTCAAGCGGCAGATCCTCGACCAGATGGTGATGGAGGAACTCATGCTGCAGCAGGCCGCCTCCCTTGGCATATCCGTGTCCAAGGAGGAACTCGCCAAGCAGATCCACCTGATCCCGGCCTTCCAGAAGGACGGGAAGCTCTTCGACCCCGAAACCTACCAGAGCGTGCTGCGGGCCAACAACCTCACCCCCGGCAAGTTCGAGTCCGAGTACATGCGCAGCATGCTCATGGACAAGCTCCAGGCCTATGTCGGCCTCACGGGGCGTCTGGGCGAGGAGCAGGCGCGCGACTATTACGAATACGGCCGCAGCACGGCCGTGATCTCGTACCTGAAGTACCCCTGGGAAAAGTACGCTGACCAGGTCAACGCCACCGAGGAACAGATCGCGGAGCAGTACGCCGCGCGCAAGGACGCCTTCGCCGTGCCGGCCAGGGCCAAGATCGACTACCTCGCCCTGACCCCCGGAGCCCTGGCCGACACGGCCTCCGTGACGGACCAGGAGGCCCGGGCCTACTACGACCAGCGCAAGGACAGCTTCAAGATCGAAGAACAGGTCCAGGCGCGCCACATCTTGGTGCGCGCCGAGGAAAACGCCACCGAAGCCGACGTCGCCAAGGCCATGGACATCGTCAGGAAGGCCCAGGCCGACCTGAAGGCCGGCAAGAGCTTCGAGGAAACGGCCGCGAAATTCACCGAGGACCCGTCTGGAACCCAGACCGGCGGCGAGCTCGGCTGGTTCGGCCGCGGCCGGATGGTCAAGCCCTTCGAGGACGCTGCCTTCGCCCTGGAAAAGGGCGCGGTCAGCGAACCGGTCCGCACCCAGTTCGGCTTCCACCTCATCAAGGTGGAGGACAAGAAGGCCGCCGGCTTCGAGGAATTCGACAACGTCGCCGGCGAGATCCGCCGTTCCATCGCCGAGGATCGCGCCGCGGAGACGCTGCAGGACCGCCTGGACCAGGCGCTGGAGATGGTCCTCGTCGGCGAGCCTCTCGACGCCGTGGCCAAGGCCCTCGGCATCGGCGTACGCTCGACCGGCTACTTCACCCGCGAACAGGGCCCGGTGGAACTCGCCGCACTGTCTCCCGAGAACACCGCCGCCCTCTTCGACCTGGCCCTGAACGCGACGACCCAGTCACCCCTGCCCTTCGAGGACGGTTACCTGCTCGCAGCCAAGCGTGAGCAGATCGAGGCCTCGGTGCAGCCGCTGGATACCGTCCGCGAGAACATCGTGGCGGCCATCGTGCGGGACGAATCCATGAAAATGGCAAAGGCCGACGCCGACGCCGACCTGGCCCGGCTCATGAAGGGCGAAGCCCCGTCCGCGGCGTCCACCGCCACGGCCGTGGAGACGGAACCCTTTGCCCGCCAGGGCTCTATCCCGGGCCTGGGCGCGAACCAGCTGCTCTCGGACAAGGCCTTTGTGTCCCCCGCAGGCGCCTGGATTCCCGAGGCCTTCGCCTTCGCCACAGGATATGTCCTGGCCAAGCCCGTCAAGGTCACGCCTCCCTCGCCGGAGGAATGGGCCGCGGAGAAGGACCTGTGGGTCTCGACCCTCAATCAGCGCACCGAAGACCAGGCCATGCAGGCCTTCATGGCGGAGCTGCGGGCCAAGGCCGACGTTCGGCTGACGAACCCGGCCCTGCTCGACAACTGACGCTTCCCGAACACGACACGCGCGAAGGCCCGCCTCGATTACCGAGGCGGGCCTTCGTTTTTTGAAAAGGACTTGTCGAATCAGGAGATCGCGCGCCTCAGAGCGTCACCCATTCCACCTCCGGTTCCCGGCCCCGTTCGAGCGTGAGCCTGGCCAGCCCGCCTTCCCCGCCCCTGGGCCAGAAAAGGGAGCCGGGGTTGAGGAGCCGCACGCCGCTGCCCAGCCTGCGCCAGTCGCGGATGTGCGTGTGCCCGTAACAGACGATGTCCGCTTCTGGAAACTGCTCGGCCACGGCCTCGCCCACGCGGGAGCGCGGCCCCCAGCCATGGCCCATGCCCAGACGGAAGCCTTCCAGCTCCAGCTCGCGCAGGGCCGGCAGCGCACCCCGTAGCGGAGGCAGGTCGCAGTTGCCCTGCACCGCGTAGAAGCGCTCGTGGGCGTTGAGAAAGGCCCACGTCTCCTCGCCCACGCAGTCCCCCAAGTGCAGGAGAACGTCCGCGTCCCGGCAGAAGCGCTCGTACACGGCCGCCAGCAGCCGGCCCGGCCGTTCGAGATGGGTGTCGGAAATGACCGCGACGATCATGATGCCCCTTTGCCTCTGCGCGGTTGAATGACGAACTCGCATTCGATCCACAGCGGCTCGCCGGCACCGCCGAGGGCGCCCGTGGTGGCCTTGAGCGTCGACAGGAACGAAAGGAGGAAGGCCTGGAACTCCTCCCCGCCGGAGATGCGGTTGAGGACGAACTCGCCGATGCTCCCGTCCTCGCGGATGTTCAGGCTGACCAGGGCGTAACCCGGCCGCTCGGGCGACATGCCCTCCCACAGGCTCTGGATGGCGCGCTGCACGGCTCGGGCCCTGACGAGCTCCGCCTCGCTGCGCGGGCCCGAGACCCGCTTCCCGGTCTCGGGGCGGGCCTGCATGGACACGGTGATATTCAGCGGCGGAACGGCGGCGGGCTGGACCGTGCCGTCAGGCGGGCGTTCCCGGAAGATGCGCTGCCGATACCAGTTGATGGCGTCGATGTTGAGTTCGAGAACGCTCGGCAATCCGTAGAGGTGGCCGAAAAAAAGGTACCAGGCCGGGCCGGCGTGCAGGCAGAGGGCGAGAAGGACGCTCGTCACCGCCCACCCGAGCCGGGGCGCCTTCCTCTCTGGCCTGTCCATGCCTCAGGACCGTCGCTTCCCGTTGCCCTTGCGCCACCAGGATTCGTCGGGCCGGGCGAACCACCACTCGGACTGGTCGGTCTCCCGGATGACCGCGGCGAACTCCCTGGCCGCGTCGGTCCTGAGCCGCGGCAGGGCGTGAGCCAGCCACTTGGCCGCGTAGGGGTTGCCCAGGTCCTGCTCCTCCTTCAGGTTGGCGATGAAGTCGAGCTGGTCCGCGTCCTGGGCCAGTTTTGCCTCCAGGGTTTCCCCCGCTTCGAGCTCGCGCCACATGTCCAGCACTTCCTCCCGCAGGCCCGTGCCCTCCAGGGCGTGGGTGAAGGCCAGGACAGGGTCGCTCGTGTTGTAGATGCGGTTGACGTAGTTGAAGTCGCCGATGCGCGCCTCGTGCACGTCGTGGAACAGGCACAGGAACACGGTGCGGGCCACGTCGGCCCCGGCCCTGCGGGCCAGGATGTAGCCGATCATGGCCGTGCGGAAGGAATGCTCGGCCACGTTCTCCGCGCCGGAGCCGAGAAACTGGTAGCCCGTGCGCGGGGTGCGACGCAGCATGCCCAGCTCGAAGACGAAATCGGCCAGGCGTTTCCAGGTCTGGTCGGCCACGACGGCAGCCTCAGGTTCGGTATTCAGCATTGATCTTGATGTACTCCTCGGTGAAATCGGACGCCAGAAGCGTCAGCTCCGCCCCACCGGCGCCCAGCTCGATGTCGATGTCCACGGTGTCGCGGCGCAGGGCCGAGGCCAGCAGGCTGTCCCAGTCTGCCTTGACCGGCGTGCCCTGGCGGAAAATGGTCAGGCCCGCGATGCGCACCACCACGGCCTCGGGCGTGAAGGAGGCGCCGCTGCGGCCCAGGGCGGCCACAATGCGGCCCCAGTTGGGGTCGCGACCGTAGAGGGCCGTCTTGACCAGGGGAGAGTTGCCCACGGCCCTGGCGGCCAGCTGGGCGTCGGCCATGCTGGCTGCGCCGCTGACGTTGACGCGCATGACCCTGGTGCCGCCCTCGGCGTCCTGCACGATCATGTAGGCCAGATCCTGGCAGATTTCGAGCAGGGCCTCTTCAAGGATCTCCAGATCGGCCCCTGCGGCCGGCGCGGCCGCGCCGTTGGCCAGGGCCAGTACGCAGTCGTTGGTGCTCGTGTCCCCGTCCACGGTGATGGCGTTGAAGCTCCTGTCCACGCAGCGCTTCAGGGCCGCCTGCCACCAGGCCGGGTCAACGCCCGCGTCGCAGAGGATGAAGCCGAGCATGGTGGCCATGTTGGGGCAGATCATGCCGGCGCCCTTGCAGAAGCCGGCCAGGCGCACGGTGCCGGAGCCCAGGGCCACCTCGCGGGCGGCGATCTTGGGGAAGGTGTCCGTGGTCATGACGGCCCTGGCCACATCCACGAGACCCACGCGGCCGAGGTTGTCGCGCAGGGACGGCACGCCCAGCTCCCAGAGGTCCATCTTCAGCTGGTCGCCGATGACGCCTGTGGAGGCGGGCAGAATCTCTGCGGGCTTGAGCCCCAGGGCGCCCAGCAGTTCAAGGGTGGCCCGGCACTTGTCGATGCCTTCCTGGCCGGTGCAGGCGTTGGCCTGGCCGGAGTTGACGACCAGGGCGCGGATGCCGGCCGGCGAAGCGGCCAGGATCTCCCGGGCCACCAGGACCGGGGCGGCCTGGAAGCGGTTGGTGGTGAAGACGCCTGCGGCCGCGGCCGGCGCATCGCTGACCACGAGGGCCAGATCCGCGCGGCCCGGACGTTTGAAACCGCACTGGGCGGTGGAAAAGCGGAAACCCGACGGGATGTTCATGACTCCTCCAGATACGAAAAATCCCGCGCCCGGGCACGGGATTCCTCCCTGACAGGGGAAAAAACCTTTGTCAAAGGGGTTGGTTGCGATCGAAATAATCTTCGGCCAGCTGACAGCAGTTGGGCGCCCCCTTGGCCAGCTCGGCCAGGGTTATGGTGTCCAGCTCGCGCAGCATGGCGCCCGTGGCCCGCTGCCAGGCCGCCCTGGTCAGGCAGTTCTCTGTCCTTCCGCAAAGCTTCGGGTCGCTCAGGCAGGCCGAAAGCTCCACCGAGCCCTCCATGACGCGCACGATATCTCCCAGGGTGATGTCTTTGGCGGATCTGTTCAGCTGATGCCCCCCCGCGGCGCCGCGCTTGCTCGCGACCATGCCCGCGTGCTTGAGGGGCTTTATGATCTGCTCGATGAACGGAACGGTGATGCCCGTACGCTCGGAGATGTCGTTGACGCGGTGCGGGACGCCTTCGTTGTGCAGGGCCAGATCAAGGAGGATGCGGGACGCGTATCTGGATTTTGCGGAAAGTTTCATGTTTTCTCTGGTGATACGGGTTGATGTTTCGCGGGCGTCCATCCGTCTGCCGGCCTTCTCGATTCCGCGGCTGCGCGTTGGGCATGCGCCACGCGGCCCTTCACGGCCAGCTTCAGCCCATCCCCTACCTTCTCGACGCACGCACCGCAATATTGCACCTTCCCGGCTGCGGGAGTACGTGGGAGGAATCATGAAACACCTTCGCGACATACCCCTCAAAAATTACTGCACCTACCGCATCGGCGGCGTGGCCCGGGACCTCTATTTCCCCGAAAGCATCGACGAGATGGCCGAAATCGTCCGCCTGCACCGCGCCCAGGGACGCCCGTTCTGGATTCACGGCGGCGGGGCCAACACCCTCTTTCCGGACGGCGAAATCCGCATGCCCGTCATTTCCACGAGCGAGATGACGGGCACCTCGCGCCACGGCGGCACCGTCTTCGCCGAGGCCGGCAAGGTCATGGACGCCTGGGTCCTGGAGAACCTGCGCCTAGGCCTGGGTGGCGTCGAATGCCTCTCGGGCATCCCTGGCACCCTGGGCGGCGCGCTGTTCATGAACGCCGGGGCCTACGGCCAGGAAATCTGCGACCGCCTGCACAGCGTCACGGTCCTGACCCGGGACAGCCGCGTGGTCGAGATTCCCAAGGCCGAATGCGGCTTCGGCTACAGGCGCGCCCTGGCCCTGCGCGACACCGTCATCCTGGCCGGGACATGGTGCCTGCCCGAAAATGACCCCGAAGCCCTGCTGGCCAAACGCAAGGAAATCCTGGCCAGACGCAAGGAAAAGCAGCCCCTGGAATTCCCGTCGGCCGGCAGCGTCTTCAAGCGCCCAGAGGGGGCCTACGCCTCGGAGCTCATCGACCGGGCCGGCCTCAAGGGAGCCCGCGTGGGCGGGGCTCAGGTTTCGGAGAAGCACGCCGGCTTCATCGTCAACGTCGGCGACGCCACGTGCCAGGACGTCCTTGAACTGGTCGAACTGTGCCGCCGGACCGTGCGCGAACGCTTCGGCTACGAACTCGAACTCGAACAATGCCTCTGCCCCTTCTGCCCCGATCACGAATAAGACAGGAGAGCGCCATGCCCGCAACCGCCAAGACCGACATTTCCATCGCCCAGCAGGCCAAGATGCTGCACATCCGCGACATCGCGGCCAAGCTCGACCTGAGCTACGACCAGCTCGAACCCTACGGCAAGCACAAGGCCAAGCTGCCCCTGCACCTGGCCGAAAAGGACCAGTGCAAGTACGGCAAGCTCATCCTGGTCTCGGCCATAACGCCCACGCCCGCCGGCGAAGGCAAAACCACGGTGTCCATCGGACTCTCCGACGGTCTGAACCGCATCGGCAAAAAATCCATGGTCGTGCTGCGGGAACCGTCCCTGGGCCCGGTCTTCGGCATCAAGGGCGGCGCCACGGGCGGAGGGTATTCGCAGCTTCTGCCCATGGAGGACATCAACCTCCACTTCACCGGCGACTTCGCGGCCATCGAGAAGGCCAACAACCTCCTGGCCGCCCTCATCGACAACAACCTGCAAAGCAAGGGCAGGTCCCTCAACCTCGACGGCCGCACCGTGGCCTGGAAGCGGGTCATGGACATGAACGACCGGTCGCTCAGGCGCCTGGTCTGCGGCCTGGGCGGCCTGGCCCACGGCGTGCCGCGCGAGACGGGCTTCGACATCACGGCGGCCTCGGAGATCATGGCCATCCTCTGCCTGGCCGACGACCTGCCGGACCTGAAGAAACGCCTGGGCGACATCTTCATCGGCTTCACCCACGGCCGCGAACCCATCCACGCCCGCGACCTGAACGCCCAGGGCGCCATGGCGGCCCTCTTGAAGGACGCCGTCAAGCCCAACCTGATCCAGTCCCTGGAAGGCAACCCGGCCATCATGCACGGCGGCCCCTTCGCCAACATCGCCCAGGGCACCAACACGGTCATCGCCACGCGCACGGGCCTGTGCCTGGCCGACTACGTGGTCACGGAGGCCGGTTTCGGCTTTGACCTGGGCGGCGAGAAGTTCCTGGACATCAAGTGCCAGTCCGCGGGTTTCGACCCCTGCGCCGTGGTCCTGGTGGCCACGGTCCGGGCCCTCAAATACCACGGGGGCGTGGAACTGCCGCACCTGTCCGTGCCCAACGCCAAGGCCCTGGCCCGGGGCCTTGAGAACCTGTCGAAGCAGGTCGAGAACGTGCGCCACTTTCAGCTGACGCCCATCGTGGCCATCAACCGCTTCGCAACGGACACCGACGAGGAGCACCAGGTCATCCTCGACCACTGCCAGTTCATGGGCGTGCAGGCGGCCGTGATGGAAGGATGGGAGAAGGGCGGGGCCGGGGCCGAGGAACTGGCCGAGCTGGTCGCGGCCACGGCCGACCGCTGCACGGCCCACTACAAGCCCCTCTACGACTGGAAGCAGAGCGTGCGCGAGAAGATCGAGATCATCGCCACCCGCGTCTACGGCGCGGCCTCGGTGGAATACGCCCCCGGCGCCCTGCTGGACCTGGACAAGATCAGGCGGCTGGGGCTCGAACACCTGCCCGTCTGCATCGCCAAGACCCAGAGCTCCCTCTCGGACCAGCCCGGCCTGCGCGGCCGGCCGCGGGACTTCGTCGCAACGGTGCGCGAGGTCGAGATCGCGGCCGGAGCGGGCTTCCTGGTGCCCATCACCGGCAACATGATGCGCATGCCCGGCCTGCCGGAAATCCCCTCGGCGGAGAAGATCGACATCGACGCCAACGGGGTCATCAGCGGCCTGTTCTGACCGATTGCCTGCCCAAATAAACGAGCCCCTGCCAGACGATGGCAGGGGCTCGCTTCATTACTATGGAAGATGAATCCCCGCCTTCGCGGGGATGACGCCATGGCGGGGTGAAGGAACCGGACTTTAACCGTAAACCGAACTGCCGCATGGAACGATGCGTCATTCCCGCGAAGGCGGGAATCCATGCCTTTCAGCTCAGGAATACAGTCACAAAATCAGGACACCTTGCTCCCGTTGACCACGCCGGAACTCGGCCCCAGCAGGGCCAGGCCGCCTTCCTTCTTGACCGCCAGGACCATGCCCTGGGAGACCATGCCGCGCAGCTTGCGGGGCTTGAGGTTGAAGACCACGACCACCTGCCGGCCCACCAGTTCCTCGGGCTTCCAAAACTCGGCGATGCCGGCCACGACCTGCCGGGGGCTCTCCTCCCCGGCATCGATCTTGAGCACCAGCAGCCTGTCGGCCTCAGGGTGCGGGGCCGCTTCGAGGACCGTGCCGACGCGCAGGTCGACCTTGGCGAAATCCTCGAACTCGATGCACTCGGGGCAGGCCATCTCGATCTTGGGGCCGGCCTTGGCCTCCTTGGGGGCCTTGGCCTTCTTCGGCTCGGCGGGCTTGTCCTCCTTGGGCTCCAGGTCCTGGCGGGGGAAGAGGTTGGAGCGCTCGGCCACGGGCGTGCCCGGGGCCAGGCCGAACCAGGACGAGGTCTCGGCCTCCAGGTCCACGCCTTCCAGGGCGAACTTGATCCCGAGCTGGGTCAGCATGGTCTCGCTGGTGGACGGCATGACGGGCCACAGGTGCAGGGCGACCTTGCGCATGCCTTCGAGGATCACGTAGATGACCGTGCCCAGCCGGTTCATGTCCCCGTTCTTGTACAGGGTCCACGGAGCGGACGAGTCGATGTACTTGTTGAGGTGGCGGATCAGTTCCCACAGGGACTTGAGGGCGCGGGAGAACTGGAAGTGCTCGAACTGCGTCTGGAAGTTGGCCATGGCGTTGTGTCCGATCTCCAGCACTTCGCGGTCCAGTTCCGCCAGTTCGCCGCATTCGGGCACCACGCCCCCGAAATACTTGTGCGTCATGGACAGGCTGCGCGAGAAAAGATTGCCCAGGTCGTTGGCCAGGTCGGCGTTGAAGCGGCCCACCAGGGCGTCCTCGCTGAAGGACGAGTCCTGGCCGAAGCTCATCTCCGACAGCAGGAAGTAGCGGAAGGCGCTCAGGCCGTACTTCTTGGCCATGTCCAGGGGGGCAACGACGTTGCCCAGGCTCTTGGACATCTTGGTCTCGTTGACGGTCCAGTAGCCGTGCACGCGCAGGCCCCTGTAGAGGGGGATGCCGGCCGACATGAGCATGGTCGGCCAGAACACGGCGTGGGGTTTCAGGATGTCCTTGGCCACGAGGTGGTGGGCGCCGGCCCAGTATTTGCGGAAATCCTCGCCATCGGGGTAGCCCAGGGCCGAGATGTAGTTGATGAGGGCGTCAAACCAGACATAGGTCACGAAATCGCTGTCGAAGGGCAGCTCGATGCCCCAGGTCAGGCGCGTCTTGGGCCGCGAGATGCACAGGTCGCCCAGGTCCTCCTTGAGCATGGACAGGACTTCGTTGCGGTACCGCTCGGGCTGGATGAAGTCCGGGTTGGCTTCGATGTGCTGGCGCAGCGGCTCCAGATACTTGCTCATGCGGAAGAAGTAGTTCTTCTCCTTGATGAAGGTCGGCACGGTCTGGTGGTCCGGGCACTTGCCGTCCACCAGCTCCTTCTCGGTGTAGAAGCGCTCACAGCCGAAGCAGTAGTGCCCGCCGTACTCGTCGAAGTAGATGTCCCCGTTGTCGAAGACCTGCTGCAGCACGTGGCGCACGCAGAGCTTGTGGCGGGCGTCGGTGGTGCGGATGAACTGGTCGTTGGACACCTCGAGTTCGGGCCACAGATCCTTGAAAAGCTGGCTGACGGCGTCGGAATAGGTCTTGGGATCCTGGCCGTTGGCCTCGGCTGCCTGCACGATCTTGTCGCCGTGCTCGTCGGTGCCCGTGAGGAAAAACGTGGCATCGCCTTTCAGGCGGTGAAATCGGCTCACGCTGTCGGCGACGATGGTCGTATATCCGTGCCCGAGGTGCGGCCGGGCGTTCACGTAATAGATGGGAGTTGAAATGAAAAACGGTTTCAACGCTGTGCTCCTTGTCTGCCGGAGGTTATTGCTGCTCTGTGGGCTTGGGGGCCTGGTCCTTTCGGGGGCCTGACCTGCGCCGCTTGTCCCTGGGGCGCCCGTCCCTGCGGTCACGGGGCTGGCCTGACCCTTCGGGCCTGCGTTCGCCGCCCTCTCCGGGCTGGGCTTCGGGCCGTGGTCTGGGCCGGTCGGCCCGATCCTGGCGATCCGGACGCTCGGGACGCTCCCCTCTTTCGGAGCGGTCCTGGCGCTCGGCGCGATCCGGACGGTCCGGTCGGTCCGCCCGTTCCTGGCGGTCGGGACGCGGCTGGCGGTCGCCGCCCGGGCGCGGGCGGTTCTCCTTGCGCATGGGCTTGGGCCGGCGGTCCTGCCGCCCGGCCTGGCCCCTGACCTCCGGATCCATGAGGGCCGCCAGCTCGGCGGGTACGTCATCGGAGGAATCGTCCTGCGCGGCTCCGCGCGGCTGATCCGGCAGGACCATGGCCGCCCAGTCCGTCAGGGAAAAATCCAGCTCCTCGCCGTTCTCGGTCACCACGCTGACGGAGTCGCGGAACATGTTGGCCCGGATGGTCTTCATGGGGCCCTGGGTGGTCATGTAGCGGCGGCCGAGCTTGGGGGCCCGGCTCTGGAAATCGGCGTAGTTGTCCTTCTCGTAGGCCAGGCAGCACAACAGCCGCCCGCACACGCCCGAGATCTTGGCCGGGTTCAGGAAGAGGTTCTGGTCCTTGGCCATCTTGATGGTCACGGGCTCGAATCGGCGCAGGTAGCGGCGGCAGCAGCACATCTGCCCGCAGTTGCCGAGCGCCCCGATCATCTGGGTCTCGTGGCGCACACCGATCTGGCGCAGCTCGATGCGGGTGCGGTAGTTGCGCACCAGATCCTTGACCAACTCCCGGAAATCAACGCGGCCCGGCGCCGTGAAATAGAAGATCATCTTGCTCTTGTCGAAGTAGATCTCGACGTCCACGAGCTTCATGTCCAGGTGCAGCCGGGCCATGGAGCGCTGGCAGTACTTGCGCGCCTCCCTGGCCAGCTCCCGGTTTTCACGGTCGATGGCCGTGTCCTCGGCCGTGGCCGGGCGGTAGATGGGCTTGACGGCTTCCGGGTCCACGCCTTCGGGCAGGTCGTCGCGCAGGGCCACTATCTCGCCGAAGCCGATGCCCTCCTCGGTCTTGACCAGGACCATGTCGTGCATGGACAGCACGAAGGGGGTGGACAGGAAAAAGTATATCTGTCCCTGGCGTCTGAAAGAAACACCAACGTATTGAGCCATATATATTCCAAAGGATGATCCCGTCGCGTTGCGCGGGAGGTGATGACGGTTTCACGTTCGTGCGCCACTGCGCAAAAAACCGGTTCCGGGCCGATGCCCGGAACCGGTTGTGTAGCGGGAGAAGCCGAAAGTGACAAGCTAGAGAAGGCCGAGCCTGCGCGCGATTTCCCGGGCAGACTTGCGCCCCGCGCCCATGGCCAGGACCACCGTGGCCGCGCCGGTGACGATGTCGCCGCCGGCGAAGACCATGGGGATGTCCGTTTCGCCGGTTTCGGGGTCGGCTTTGATGTAGCCCCACTTGTTCAGCGTCAGCTCCGGGGTTTCGCGCAGCAGGACCTGGTTGGGCCCCGTACCGATGCCCAGGATGGCCAGGTCCGTGGGGATGTCGAAGAAGGCCCCTTCCACGGGAACGGGCTTGCGCCGCCCCGAGGCGTCGGGTTCGCCCAGCTCCATGCGCTGCACGGTCAGGCTCCGCAGATGGCCCTTCTCGTCGCCGTTGAAGGCCACGGGAGCGGCCAGGTTCTCCAGGATAACCCCCTCCTCCAGAGCGTGCTCGAGTTCTTCGAGACGGGCCGGCATCTCCTCCTTAGTGCGGCGGTAGACGATGGTCACCTTCTCGGCGCCCAGGCGCAGGGCCGTGCGCGCGGCATCCATGGACACGTTGCCGCCGCCCAGGACCGTGACCTGCCGGCCGGCCGCCACCGGCGTGTCCACGTCCGGGAACTTGTAGCCGCGCATGAGGTTGACGCGGGTCAGGTACTCGTTCGCGCTGTACACGCCCAGCAGGCTCTCGCCGGGGATGTTCAGGAACTTGGGCAGGCCCGCGCCCACGCCGATGAACACGGCCTTGTAGCCCTGATCGAAGAAGTCCTGGATGGACACGGTCTTGCCCACGACCCAGTTGGTCTTGAACACCACGCCCATGCGTTTCAGGAACTCCACTTCCGTGTGCACGATGGCCTTGGGCAGGCGGAACTCGGGGATGCCGTAAGTCAGGACGCCTCCGACTTCGTGCAGGGCCTCGAAGACGGTCACGGACACGCCCAGGGCGGCCAGGTAGCCGGCCGCAGTCAGGCTGCTCGGGCCCGAGCCCACGCAGGCGACCTTCAGGTCCTCGCGCAGGAGTTTGCAGTCATCCCCGCCGGTGATGGCGTCGCAGGGGTTCACGGCATAGTAGGAATCGGCCACGAAACGCTCCAGGCGTCCGATGGCGATGGGTTGGCCCGTGGGGTTCAGCTTGCACCGCAGTTCGCACTGCTTTTCCTGGGGACAGACCCGGCCGCAGACCGCGGGCAGGCTGTTGGTGACCTTGATGACCTTGTAGGCCTCGTCGAGCCGTCCTTCGGCCACCTCGCGGATGAAGGCCTTGCAGTCCACCTCGACCGGGCATCCGGCCTGGCAGGTGGGGTTCTTGCATTGCAGACAGCGCCTGGCCTCGGCCTGCGCCTGCTCCAGGGTATACCCCAGGGCGACCTCGTTGAAGTTGCCGCTGCGGACATGGGGGTCCTGCATGGGCATGGAAACGCGGGGGAGGAGTTTAGCTTTCTTTGCCATGGCACTCACAGTAGCACTTGTAGGACTGTTTTTCCTGCGGAACGTACGACCCCAGCCGCATCATCAGCTCGCCGAAATCCACCTTGTGGGCGTCGAACTCCGGACCGTCCACGCAAGCGAAGCGGATGGAGTCGTCCACGCGCACGCGGCAGGCGCCGCACATGCCGATGCCGTCGACCATGATGGAATTGAGGCTGACCACCGTCTTCACGCCGAAGGGACGGGTCACTTCGGCCACGGCGCGCATCATGGGCACCGGGCCCACGGCCACGACCTCCTTGACCTCCGGGTCCGACTCCAGGCGCTCCTTGAGAACCTGGGTCACGAAGCCCTTCTGGCCCTTGCTGCCGTCGTCCGTGGCGATCAGGACCTCGTGGCTGAACTTCGAGAGTTCCTCCTCGAACAGCAGCAGATCGGCCGAACGCGCGCCGATGACGGAGACCACCTTGTTCCCGGCCTGGGCATGGCCCTTGGCGATGTGGTGCATGGCCGCGATTCCCGTGCCGCCGCCCACGCAGATGACGGTGCCGACCTTGTGGATGTCCGTGGCCCGGCCCAGGGGCCCGCACAGATCGAGAACCGCATCGCCTTCGCCCAGACTGTCCAGAATGGCCGTGCTCTTGCCCAGGACGAGATAGACGATGGTGATGGTCCCTTTCCCGGCATCGGCGTCGGCGATGGTCAGCGGAAATCGCTCGCCGTCCTCCGCCACGCGCAGGATGACGAAATTGCCCGGCTTGGCCTTGGCCGCGATCTCGGGTGCGTCCAGGGTCATCTCCGTGACCCGGCCGGGGATGAGAATTCTTTTTTTCAATATGGTAGTGCTCACCAATTCCTCCATGCCCTAACCGGGGCGTCTTATTGAACAAGTGGCCCAGAATTCCGCCGCTTCACCGCTGCTTGTCAAACTTCCTGGGCGATTGTAAAGAAATATGACCCTCAAAGGAAGGATATGTCCATGACCCCAGACACCATCAGCGCGTATTCCAGTCAGAGCATCGGCTCCGACGCGCAGTGGAATTCAGGGTTGTCACGGCAGATGCTTTCGGCCCGCGTCTCCACACGCACCGTGGGCGTGCAGCTCGGCAAGCTCGGCGTCAGCCTGAGCACTCAGAACATCTCCTTCGCCGACGAGCCCGCACCCAAGATCCTCAAGGACTTCGCCCAGGAACTTGAGCTCCAGTACCTGACTCAGCACGTCTCGCCCTACAAGCCGGCCGGTGACTACGCCCCCAACCCGACCACCCGGCGCCTGGGCGCCATGGCCTACGGCCAACAGGCCAACCTGCGCAGCGTCTCCCCGATGATCAGCGTCGTGGTCTAGGACCAAGACGGGTCCTTAAAAAGATTATCGATTGACGCTTACCGACCGTCCGTAGCCGAAAACGAAAGGGCCGCCAAGAGGCGGCCCTTCCCCGTCACTGCGCCAGAAACGCCTCAAGCCTGTCCAGAGCCCTGTCGATGCCCGCCGGCTCGGAGCCTCCTGCCTGAGCCAGGTCGGGACGCCCGCCGCCGCCGCCCTTGATCTCTCCAGAGACCTCCTTGATGAGCGCCGGGGCCGTGTAGCGCCCGTGCAGGTCCTTGCTGACCGCCAGCACCAGCATGGCCTTGCCGTCGATCTCGGCGGCCAGGGCGATGATGCCGCTAGATATCTTGGAGCGCAGGTCGTCCATGAGGTTTCTGAGCGCGTTCATGTCCGGGGCCGCGACCTTCTTCGCCAGCACCTTCATGCCGGCGATGTCCTTGGCCTCGGAGGCCAGGTCCTTGCCGCTCTCGGACATGACCCTGGCCTGCAGGGCCTGCAGCTCCTTGGACAGGATCTTGGCCTGGTCCTGCAGGGCCGCGATCTTCTTCGACACCTCGTTCGGTGCGGCCTTGAGCAGGGCGGCCGCGTTGCGGACCTCCTCGCGCTGGGCCTGCCAGTGGCGCAGGGCGTCCCAGCCCGTCAGGGCCTCGATGCGGCGCACGCCGGCTGCGATGCCGGCCTCGGACAGAATGGCGAAGGAACCGGCCTGGCCCGTGGACTCCAGGTGCGTGCCGCCGCACAGCTCCACGGATTCGCCGGCCATTTCGACCACGCGCACGTCGGCTTCGTACTTCTCGCCGAACAGGGCCATGGCCTGCTTCTCGTTCACGGCCGCGTCATAGGACATGACCTGCGTGGTGATGGGCGCGTCGGCCAGGATGGCGCGGTTGACCTCGTCCTCGACCCGCTGCAGCTCCTCGGCCGAAAGCCCGGAGATGTGGGTGAAGTCGAAGCGCAGGCGCGACGGGCCCACCAGGGAGCCGGCCTGCTTGACGTGTTCGCCCAGCACCCGGCGCAGGGCCGCGTGCAGCAGGTGGGTGGAGGAATGGTTGCGGGCCGTGGCCACGCGCTCGCCTTCCTCGACGAAAAGCTCCACTTCCTGGTCGGCCAGGATCTCGCCGCCGCTAACCTCAATCTTGTGCACGAGGAGCGTCGGCGCGGGCTTCAGGGTATCGACCACGCGGGCCGCGCCCGTGGGGGCCTGCACCCGGCCCGTGTCGCCCATCTGGCCGCCGGACTCGCCGTAGAACGGGGTCTTCAGCGTGACCATGAAGCCCGTGCCGCCGGTCAGTCGCTCGACGGGCTGGCCTTCGGCGTCCAGCAGGGCCACGATGCGGCTCACGGCGGACAGACAGTCGTAGCCGATGAAGGCGGATTCAAGGCCCGAACCCATGAGGGCCGCGAACTGCCCGGCCAGGCCCTTGTCACCGGAGCCGGCCCAGGCTTCCTTGGATTTCTTCTTCTGCACGGCCATGTGTTCGCGGAAGCCCGCCTCGTCCACGGCAAAGCCCTGCTTCTCGGCGATGTCGTTGACGATATCGAGGGGGAACCCGTAGGTGTCGTAGAGCTTGAAAGCCGTCTCGCCCGAGATGGTCCTGCTCCCGGCGGATGCAAGGCTCGCCATCTCGTCCTCGAGGATGCGCAGGCCCTTGTCCAGGGTTTCGCCGAACCGCTCCTCCTCCTGGCGCACGACGCGGACCATGAAGTCCTTGCCGGCCACGAGTTCGGGGAAGGTGGCGCCCATCTCGGCCACGACCTGGGCCGTGGTCTCGCACAGGAAGGGCTCGCCAAAGCCCAGCAGCTTGCCGAAGCGGTAGGCGCGGCGGATCAGGCGGCGCAGGACGTAGCCGCGGCCTTCGTTGGAGGGCAGCATGCCGTCGGCCAGCAGGAAGGCGATGGAGCGGCTGTGGTCGGCGATGACGCGAAGCGCCGTATCCGAGTCGGCATGCTGGCGGTAGGCCACGCCGGCCTTCTTGGCCATGGCCTGGATCAGGCCCTGGAAGAGGTCGGTGTCGAAATTCGAGCGCTTGCCCTGGCAGATGGCCGTGATGCGCTCCAGGCCCATGCCCGTGTCGATGCTCGGTTTGGGCAGGGGCGTCATGGTCCCGTCGGCCGAGCGGTTGAACTGCATGAACACGAGGTTCCAGATTTCCAGGAACCGGTCGCAGTCGCACTTGCCGATGCCGCAGTCGGGGCCGCAGGCCATGTCCGCGCCCTGGTCCACGTAGATCTCGGAGCAGGGGCCGCAGGGGCCGGTGTCGCCCATGGCCCAGAAATTGTCCTTCTCGCCCAGGCGGAAGATGCGCTCGGCCGGAACGCCCGCCACCTTCTGCCACAGCTCACCGGCCTCGTCGTCGTCGCGGAAGATGGAGACGTAGAGGCGCTCCTTGTCCAAGCCCAGCTCCACGGTCACGAAGTCCCAGGCGAAACGGATGGCGTCCGCCTTGAAGTAGTCGCCGAAGGAGAAGTTGCCGAGCATCTCGAAGA
Organism: Desulfomicrobium aestuarii; assembly: GCF_055385525.1. Classification (NCBI taxonomy): domain Bacteria; kingdom Pseudomonadati; phylum Thermodesulfobacteriota; class Desulfovibrionia; order Desulfovibrionales; family Desulfomicrobiaceae; genus Desulfomicrobium; species Desulfomicrobium aestuarii. Next base: position 3,439,390 of record NZ_AP042427.1, on the reverse strand, counting down.
AGGTGTGGTGGCGCGCCGTGCGTCCGACGTTCTCCAGGTCGTTGTGCTTGCCGCCCACGCGCAGGCACTTCTGGGAGGTGGCGGCCCGGGTGTAGTCGCGCTTCTCCTGGCCCAGGAAGATCTTTTTGAACTGGACCATGCCGGCGTTGGTGAAAAGCAGGGTCGGGTCGTCCTGGGGGACCAGGGATGAGCTGGGCTGCACGCTGTGGCCGTGCTTCTCGAAATATTCCAAAAACCGTTTGCGGATTTCACCGGCGCTGATCACGTTCTTTACCTCGTTGATCCCCGTTTTCGTCAGGGCATGATATGGTGAAAGGCATGGATTCCCGCCTTCGCGGGAATGACGCAACATTGCCGTCATAGCACGATGTCATTCCCGCGAAGACGGGCGTGTGCCCAGCAGGGTAAATCCATACCTTTGATATTGCTGAAAATCAGCCGAAACTACTCGGCAGGCGCCGCCGCGGACGCTTCCTCGGGCACGGGCATGCCCAGGTGTTCGAGCAGGGCGCGTTCGATCTGCATACGCAGCTCGTCGTTGTCCTGCAGGAAGGCGCGCACGTTCTCCTTGCCCTGGCCCAGGCGCTCGGAGCCGAAGGCGTACCAGGCGCCGCTCTTCTCGACGATGCCCTGCTCCACACCCAGGTCGAGCAGTTCGCCCACGCGGGAGATGCCGGTGCCGAAGAGCACGTCGTACTCGGCCTCGCGGAAGGGCGGGGCCATCTTGTTCTTGACCACCTTGACCCGCACGCGGTTGCCGTACGACTCCTCCTTGTCCTTCAGGGTCTGGATGCGGCGCAGATCCATGCGCACGGAGGCGTAGAACTTGAGGGCGTTGCCGCCCGTGGTCGTCTCGGGGCTGCCGTAGCCGGTCATGCCGATCTTCATGCGCAGCTGGTTGATGAAGATGATGGAGGTGCGGGACTTGTGGATGGTGCCCGTCAGCTTGCGCATGGCGTGGGACATGAGGCGGGCCTGACTGCCGACCTGGGTCTCGCCCATGCTCCCCTCCAGCTCGGCCTGGGGGATGAGGGCGGCCACGGAGTCCACCACGACCACGTCCACGGCGCCGGAACGGACCAGCATGTCCGCGATCTCCAGGGCCTGCTCGCCGTAGTCGGGCTGGGAGATGAGCAGTTCCTCGGTCTTGACCCCGAGCCTGCGGGCGTAATTGATGTCCAGGGCGTGCTCGGCGTCGATGAAGGCCGCCACGCCGCCGCGCTTCTGGGCCTCGGCGATGATGTGCAGGGCCTGGGTGGTCTTGCCCGAGGATTCCGGCCCGAAAATCTCCGTCACACGGCCGCGCGGGATGCCGCCGACGCCCAGGGCCAGGTCCAGTCCGATGGATCCCGTGGGGATGACCGGGACGACCTGATGGGACGTGTCGGAAAGGCGCATGACCGAGCCCTGGCCGTAGCGGCGCTCGATGGTGGCCAGCGCGGTTTCCAGCGCTTCGCGGCGCGCGTCTTCGGGGGATGCGGTTTTTGGTCGGGCCATGAGATGCTCCATGAAAGTTGGGGTTCGGCGAAAACAGAGAAACAAGCGCTCGTAGCAAATAAGGGTATGGAAGACAATGCCGGGAAACCGGTGCCCGGCGCCGCCCCCCGGTCCGACAATATGCCCACGCCGAGCCGGTTTTCCCCCGGGGACGCCGGTCGCGTTCGATGCCCCGCGCTCGCCTTCAGGCGATGCGCCGCCCGACGAAGGCGGCGACGAGAATGACCGCCATGCCGATCACGGCGTGGGGCGTCACGGCGGCGCCGCGGGCCAGTGCCGCCAGCAGCACGGCCAGGGGAGGGGTGAGGTAGGAGAGGTAGCCGATGACGGTCATGTTGCCCGTGGTCACGGCCCGGTTCCAGAGGGTGAAGGACAGGCCCAGGGGTACGAGTCCCAGATACAGGGCCGAGAGCAGCGCGCCGGTGGGCGGCAGCCCCTGGGGGGCGCCGGCGGCGTAGACCGCGGTCGAGCAGGCCGCGGCCAGGACGGTGAAGGCGGGCATGTAGTCCCTGGCGGGCCGCAGCCGCGACAGGGCAACGGAGAAGCTGCTCCAGATGAGGCCGCAGCACAGGGCCAGGGCATAGCCCGGGAGGTGTGCCGGGTCGAACTGCAGACTCCTGCCGCCGGACACGACCAGCCCCGCCCCCAGGAGCCCGGCCAGGGCCACGGCCAGCACGGGCAGGGACAGGCGGCGCTTGGCCAGAACCGACGAAAAGACCACGATCCAGAAGGACCAGGTCGTCGTCAGAATGGCCCCCTCCACCAGGGGGGCGCGGTCCAGGGCCAGGTAGTAGACCGCGTGGTAGCCGAAGATGCCGGCGAGGCCCAGGGCGGCCATGGGCGGCGAGGGCCAGGGGATGGCCGCGCGCTTCGAGATGACCATTTCCTGCGCGGCCAGGTACAGCGCGGCCGGCACAAAGCTGAAGAAGAGCAGTTCCGGCACCGAGAGGCCGTCCAGGCCGCTGCCCGTGGCCGCCGGCAGGCTGGCCCAGCAGAGCACCGCGCCCATGGCGTAGAGGTAGGGTTTCATGGGCGCGGCCTAGAAGAGCTTGCTGCCGAGCTTGGCGTTCACGGCCGGAGAGACGAAGGTCGCCTCGCCGCTGTCCCTGCCTGGGTACTGCACGCCGAGCACCAGGGCTTCCGAGACTACCGGCCCCATCTGTCGCGGCGGAAAGTTGAGCACCCCGAGCACCAGCCGCCCCACGACCTCGTCCACGGGATGGGAGGTGAAACGTCCGTAGCTCGTGCGGCGGCCGTATTTGCCGAAGTCGATGACCATCCTGTACGTCGGTTTGGGGGTCTCGGCGCAGGGTTCGGCCTCGATGATGCGCCCGAGACGGATATCCAGGAGACCGAAGGACTCTTCAAAGCTCACCTCTGGTTTCAGTTCCGCAGCCATGCATTCTCCTTGTGCGAAAGGTCGGTCCTCACGCCTGCCGCAGCGAGGCCAAAGCCAGGGTCAGGCCCAGGCAGACCAGGACGCCCCCGATGCCCCGCTCCACATGGTGCCGGGCCGAGGCGACGACCCGCTGGGCCGGGACCGAGGAAAAGGCCAGTGCCACCAGGACGAACCACGCCAGGTGCGCCAGAGACATGAACGCCCCGTAGCCGAGCTGGACCGGCAGGGGGGTCCGGGGGCTGACCACTTGGGTGAACAGGCTGACCACGAAGAGGGTGGTCTTGGGGTTGGTGGCGTTGGTCAGAAAACCGCGGCGCAAGGCGCCGAAGTCGGACAGGGGGGGAAGTGTCGCCGCGCCGGGTTCCGCGGGCCGGGCCCGCAGCATGCCGACGCCGAGCCAGACGAGATAGGCCGCACCCAGATACTTGATCAGGCCGAAAAGCATCTCCGACCGGGAGATGACGAGGCCCACCCCCAGAAGGCTGTAGGCAACATGGACCAGCACGCCCATGGAGATGCCGACGGCGGTCAGCACCCCGGCACGCCTGGAGATGACCATGCTGTTGCGGGTGACCATGGCGAAGTCCGCGCCGGGGCTGATGACGGCCAGAATGGTGATGGTGGCGACGGTGACGAGTTCGAGCATCTTTCCCATCCGCAGAAGTGTTGCGCCCCGGGCGCAAAGCCCGGACGGACGCATGGGCCTTACGCCGTGTTGCGCAGGAAACGCAAGCCTTTGCTTCTTGCCGCTTGTCCCTCGGGGAGAACTCGGATAGCGAGGAAAACGCAGCGCTCAAATAGGTTCAAGGAGTCCCGATGTCCATCAGAACCAAGGTCTTCCTCATCATCTTCGTTCTTTTCGCCGCCCTCGGGATAGCGGATTTCATCGTCCAGCGCTTCGTCATCTACCCGAGCTTCCTGGAACTGGAGCATCGCGAGGCAGGCGAGAACCTGCAACGCATCTTCCACGCCATCGACCGCGAAACCTACCACGTGGAGCGCCTGTGCCGCGACTGGGCCACGTGGAACGACTCCCACAACTTCATGGCCACGGGCTACGAAGGGTTCATCGAGAGCAACCTGAGCGACGACTCCCTGGACAACATCTCCCTCAATCTGCTTGTCTTCTGCGACACCAGGGGCAACATCGTCTGGAGCCGGGTCCGCGACTTGGAGGATAAGACCACCCTGCAGCTCGGCTTCATGGCCGAGGGGCGCATCGACCCGGCGCACACGACGCTCGCCTTGCACCCCTCCCCCGAGGGCGGCAGGGGAAAAAGGGGCATATTCAACACCGAAGCCGGGCCCATGCTCTTCGCCACCCGCGAAGTGCTGCGCTCCGACGGGTCCGGTCCCGCCAACGGCTTCCTGATCATGGGACGCTTCCTGAACGAAACCATGCTCGAAACCCTGAAGGAGCAGACCCGCCTGTCCTTCGAGATCGTCGACCCCTTCGACAACGCCCGTTTCCTCTGCCGCACGTCGGGCATGAAGCCCATGCAGACCGGCAACCTGACCTACTACACCAAGGACGACGGCGACAAAATGGTGTCCTGTGCCGGATTCCAGAACGAAGCCGGCGAGACCCTCTTCGGAGTCCAGTACCTCTTTCCCCGCGAAACGACGCGCAAGGGCATCGACAGCATCCGCTACGCCGTCTTCCTGGTCATCGGCTCCGGCGTGACCGTGCTCGTGATCCTGAACCTGATGATGCAGGCCGTGGTTCTGAGGCCTCTGCAGCGCCTGACCGACCATGCCGTCAAGCTGCAGGCGGAGGGCGACTATTCCCTGCGCCTCGACCTCGACCGCAAGGACGAGATCGGAGTCCTGGCCAAGAGCCTCGATTCCCTGGTCCAGACCATCAACGACCGCACCGTGGAGCTCCAGCGGGCCAACGAACAGCTCACGCAGCTCTCCCTGAACGACGCCCTGACCGGCATCGCCAACCGACGCATGTTCGACGCCTACCTCAAGCAGGAATGGCGGCGGGCCATGCGCGAGCAGACCCCGCTGTCCATCATGCTGGCCGACGTGGACCACTTCAAGAAGTACAACGACACCTACGGCCACCAGCAGGGCGACATGTGCCTCATCGGCGTGGCCGCGGTCATGCAGCTGCACATGCAGCGTCCGGCCGACCTGCTGACCCGGTACGGCGGGGAGGAGTTCGCCGCCATCCTGCCGGGCACAGACGCCGAAGGGGCCCGACACATGGCCGAAGTGCTGGGGCAGGCCGTTCGGGATCTGCGCATCGACCACTGCGGGTCCGACGCCGCGCCCTACGTGACCCTGAGCATCGGCGTCGTGACCACGATCCCCTCGCCCGAGGAAGGGGACGGTGGCATGGACATGCTCCTTGAACAAGCCGACCAGGCCCTGTACCAGGCCAAGAAAGCCGGACGCAACCGGGTCCTGGCCTGGAAGCCCGAACTGTTCAAGACCGACTAGCCCGCACGCCGGATCGTCCCCCGCCGGCTGCGGGCCCGGACCCGCAGCCTTCACCGCCGGCCGAAAGCCGCACTCAAAGGAACTCTATGTCATTCGAATCACTCGGATTACCCATACCGCTCGTTCAGGCCCTGGCCGTACGTGGATTGCGCGAACCCCTGCCCGTGCAGGAGGCCGCCCTGCCCACGCTCGCCGCCCGCGAATCGGCCATGCTCATCTCCCGGACCGGGTCAGGCAAGACCCTGGCCTATCTCCTGCCCATCCTGGCGGGCATCGACCCGCAGAGCCCGCACGTGCAGGCCGTGATCCTGGCCCCGACACACGAGCTGGCCATGCAGATCAACCGCGTGGCCAAGGAGCTTTCGGCGGAGGCCGGCCTCGGGATCAGGGTCCAGTCCCTCATCGGCGGCGCGGCCGCCAGCCGGCAGATCGAGGGGCTGAAGAAAAAGCCGCACATCGTCGTCGGCTCGGCCGGCCGCATCACCCATCTCCTGGACCTGGGCAAGCTGAAGCTGCGCGACACGACCTGGCTGGTTCTCGACGAGGCGGACCGCCTGCTCATCGAGGAAGGGCTCGAACACGTGCGGCGCATTACCGGCGAACTGGGGCCGCATACGCGCTTCGTCTTCGTCTCGGCCACCGAAGGCCCGGCCACGACCCGCATCGCCAAGGGCCTGGCCCCCGACCTCAAGTTCGTGCGCGTGCAGGCGGGCATCAGCCCCTCCATCCGCCACTGTTACCTCGTGTGCGAGGAGCGGGACAAGATCGAGTGGCTGCGCAAGGCCCTGCGAGGCCTCGAACCCAGCCGCGCCCTCGTCTTCGTACACCGCGGGGCCAGCGCCGAACGCATCTCCGAGCGCCTCGACTACCACCAACTGGCCGTGGCCGACCTGCACGGGGCCAGGGACAAGTTCGAGCGCCAGTCCGCCCTGGACAGCTTCCGAAAGGGCCGGGCCCGGGTGCTCATCGCCTCGGACATCGCGGCCCGCGGCCTGGACATCGCGGACGTGGAACTGGTGGTCAACGTCGACGCCCCGAGCCAGAGCCGGGACTACCTGCACCGCGCCGGACGGACCGGCCGGGCCGGGGCCGCCGGGCTCGTCCTGTCCCTGCTGACCGAGGCGGAAGCCAGACTGGCCAGACGTTATTCCGAAGAACTCGACATCTCCATGGAGCCCGTGCGCATGGTGCGCGGCGCCCTGGTCCCGTCCGACGGGTCCGGCGCACAGCCCCTGGCCCCGGCCCCGCGCAAACGCGGCCTGGCCGCCCCCGGCTCACCGCGCAGGACAGGCAAGACGACCCCGGCGGCCCAGAAGCCTGAAAAGGAGCCGCGCCGCCCGGAAACCCGGCACGGGGAAGCTGCCGACAAGAAGCCTCGAAGCCCGGGCAGGAAATCCGGCGCACATGCCGAGCCGGCAGCAAGGCGGTCGGAACACGACAGGACGGAGGCCCCACCCCGCCGCAAGCAAGCACACGGCGACAGGGCAGCGACCGCTCCTCCCGCACGGCGTTCCAAGCCCAAAAAACCCGCATGAAGCTTGCGCAAGCCGCCCGGATGAGCCACCACATCCGGGCGGTCTGCGTTTTCACCTCTTTCTCACGCAACCCCCCAAAATCATGATTGACAACGATCACGTCTCGGCTGTAATTCATCTCCGAGTATTATGATTTTATTTTGAGTGTTACTTTTTCGGCATTTTCTTCAGTTCAATATTCTTTTAACGCAATTTCCGGAGCCAGCCGTACTCCACGCGCGGGTCCGGGACAGGAGGTGCGCCGCGATGACGAGAATCCTACTGCTCTGTTTCACCCTGGTTTTCTGCGCCGCCAACTCGGCCCTGGCGCATTTCGGCATGCTCATTCCCTCCGCGGGCAGCGTCGCGGACAAGAAGGACGCATCGTTAACCCTGACCCTGTCCTTTTCCCACCCCATGGAAATGGTCGGCATGCCGCTGGCCTCCCCCGCATCCTTCAAGGTCTTTGTCGATGGAGCGGCCGAGGACCTGCTGCCGGCCCTGAAGCCCGCCAAGGTCATGGAGCACGAGGCCTGGAGCGCCGCGTACGCCGTCAAAAAGCCCGGCGTGTACCAGTTCGTCATGGAGCCCAAGCCCTACTGGGAGCCGGCCGAGGACTGCTTCATCGTCCACTACACCAAGACCGTCGTACCGGCCTTCGGAGAGGAGGAGGGGTGGGACGCGCCGCTGGGCCTCAAGACCGAGATCGTGCCCCTGACCCGTCCCTTCGGCAACTATGCGGGCAACGTCTTCCAGGGCCAGGTGCTCCTTGACGGCAAGCCCGTGCCCGGAGCCATGGTCGAGGTGGAGTTCTACAACCGTGACGGCAGGCACGAAGCCCCCAACGATTACATGATCACCCAGGTCGTCAAGGCCGACGAGGGCGGCGTGTTCACCTACGGCGTGCCCTTTGCGGGCTGGTGGGGCTTCGCCGCCCTGAACACGGCGGACGAGAAGATGGACCACGAGGGCAAGCCCAAGGATGTGGAGCTCGGCGCGGTGCTGTGGACGGAATTTCTTGAACCCGTGCGCAAGTAGGGCTACACGACTGCCTCGAGACATTCTTTCGAGACGGCGCTCCGGGCAGCCTCCCGGAGCGCCGGACATGCGGCCGGGGCAGGCCGGAACATACGGGAGCTGATCGTGCACATTTCCGAAGGGGTCCTCTCCCCCGCCATCCTGGGCGCCGGTGCGGCCCTGGCCGCCGCCGGAACGGCCGTGGGCCTGCGCCGCCTGGACTACGACCGCCTCATGACCGTGGCCATCCTGGCCGCGGCCTTTTTCGTCGGCTCCCTCATCCACGTGCCTATCGGCCCGGCCAGCGCCCACCTGATCCTGAACGGCCTCGTGGGCGTGATTCTTGGCTGGGCCGCCTTCCCGGCCATCCTCGTGGCCCTGGTGCTGCAGTCCGTGCTCTTCCAGTACGGAGGGTTCACGGTCCTGGGTGTCAACGCCTTCAACATGGCCTTCCCGGCCGTGCTGTGCTTCTACCTGCTGCGCCCCCTGCTGGCTCAACCCGGGCGCCTGCGCACCGTCGGCGCGTTCTGTTGCGGCGCCATGTCCGTAGCCGGAGCCGGACTGCTGACCGCCCTGTCCCTGTCCTTCACCAGCGAAGGCTTTCTCCGGGCCGCGCAGGTCCTGTTCGCGGCCCACATCCCGGTCATGATCGCCGAAGGGATCGTCACCGTGCTGGCCGTGTCCTTTCTGGCCCGGGTGCGGCCGGAAATTCTGAACTTCGCCTGAACCGCATGAGGAGAAGCGTTATGTCCCGCATTCTGCTGCCCCTTGTCCTCGCCCTGCTGACCCATAACGCGGCCCTGGCCCACAGGGTCAACGTTTTCGCCTATGTCGAGGTTGGAGAGGTGGTGGTCGAGTGCAGCTACAGCAAGTCCAAGCGGGTCAACCGCGGCACCATCGAGGTACTGAGCCTGCAAAGCGGGGAGACCCTGCTGGCCGGGGAGACGGACGAGGCCGGCCGTTTCCGTTTTCCCGTGCCCGAAACGGCCAGAGAAACGGGTTCCGGACTGCGCATCGTGCTGAAGGCCGGCGAGGGTCATCAGAACGAGTGGGTTGTCGATGCCGCGGAATTCATGGACGCAGAATCGGGACCAGCCATCGCATCTGACGCGACGCAGACGGTCGGCGCAAAGGTGCCGCCAGCACCTGCGGCCGTTCCAGCGCCTGGAGCGCTGTCGCGCGGCGACGTGGAGGAAATCGTGAACGCCGCCCTCGACGCCAAGCTCGCGCCCATCAGGCGCGCCGTGCTGGAACGGACGGAGGATGGACCCGGAGTGCGGGAAATCATCGGCGGCATCGGATGGATTTTCGGCCTTGTCGGCGTGGCCGCCTACTTCAAGAGCCGGTCACGTGTTTGACGAACCCTTCGCCCAGGGCGACTCGCCCATGCACAGGCTCGACCCCAGGGTGCGCCTGGCCTCGGCTGCCTTCTTTTCCCTATGCGTGGCCCTGCTGCGCGACCCCGCGGCCGCTGCGGCGGCCCTGGCTCTGGCCGCCGCGGCGCTGGCAGCCAGCCTGCCGCCCGCATGCCTGCTGATCAGGCGTCTGGCCGCGGTCAATGTCTTCATCCTCTTCCTGTGGGCCACCGTTCCCGCGACCATGCCCGGCCAGGAGCTGCTGGCCGTGGGGCCGATCTCCTTCAGCCGGGAGGGGGTGGCCATGGCCTGGCTCGTGACCCTCAAGTCCAACGCCATCCTGCTGGCCTTCCTGGCCATGGTCGCGACCATGAACGCCCCGACCATGGGGCATGCCCTGGACCGACTCGGCGTGCCGCCCAAGCTGGTCTTTCTGTTTCTCTTCACCTACCGCTACCTGCACGTCATCGCCGACGAATGGCGGCGGCTGATCACGGCGGCCAGGCTGCGCGGCTTCGTACCCCGGACCGGCATGCACAGCTACCGGACCATCGCCCATCTGCTGGCCATGGTCCTGGTCAACAGCTTCGACCGCTCGGGGCGCGTCTACCAGGCCATGATCCTGCGCGGCTTCTCCGGGCGCTTCGCCTCCGTGGTCCGCTTCCGGGCCCGGGCACGTGACGCCGTCTTCGCCCTGTTCTGGCTGGCGGCCACGGCCGCGCTCACCGTGATGGATCTGTACCCGGAGGTTCTTGGTGTCTGAACCGTCCCTTTTCGCCCTGGAAAACGTGTCCTTCGCCTACCCTTCGGGGCGCGAGGTTTTGCGCGACGTGAGCTTCGCCTTTGACCCCGGCCGCAAGATCGGCCTCTACGGGACCAACGGCAGCGGTAAAACGACCCTCTTCCATGTCATCATGGGTCTCGTGGCGCCTTCGGCGGGACGGGTGCTGTTCCACGGCGCCCCCATCAGCGGCGAAAAGCAGTTCCGCGCCCTGCGCCGCGAAGTCGGCCTCGTCATGCAGAACGCAGAGGACCAGCTCTTCAACCCCACGGTCCTCGACGACGTGGCCTTCGGCCCCCTGAACCTCGGGCTGTCGGCCGAGGAGGCGAGGGAGCGGGCGGAGGAAACCCTTCGGGAACTGGGACTTGCGGGCTTCGGAAGCCGCCTGACCCACCGCCTTTCGGGCGGCGAGAAGAAGCTCGTCTCCCTGGCCACGATCCTGTCCATGCGGCCGAGCGCCCTGCTCCTGGACGAGCCGACCAACGGCCTGGACCCGCAGACCCGGGAGCGCATCATCGAAATCCTGGACGCCCTGCCCACGGCGCGCATCATCATCTCCCACGACTGGGACTTCCTGGCGCAGACCACGACGCGGTTCATGACCATCAAGGACGGCCGCCTCCTGACCGACATTCCCCACCTGCCGCACCGCCACGTGCACGCCCATCCCCTGGGGGACGAGCCGCACCATCACCACGACTAGGCGCCTGCGGCAGGAACGCGAAATTCCTTCAGCTGGAGGCCTAGCTCGGCATGGAGCCGCCGGGCCTCGGCGGTGCGCGCCTCCTTGGCGGCCATCTCCAGGTTCCGGGCCGCTTCGCCCAGTTCCTGCAGCCCCATGTTGAACAAGGTCCCTTTCAGCATGTGCGCCGCGTCGGCCATTCCGGACCAGTCTTCACGGGCCTGGGCCTCTTCGAGGCTGCCCAGCGTTCCGCCGACCGTGTCGCGCCCGATGGCGTACAGTTCCCGAACCTCTTCGAGCCCGAGGCCGTAGACCCGGCACAGGTGATCCAGCACCCTCCGCTCCAGACTATTCTCCACGTCGTACTCCTTTTTTGGTGAAATGCCGTCCCGAAGGATCATTGCGCCCAGGGATCGTCCCGGTCAACTCCCCGCAGAGCGGGGGTGTCCGGCGCATCCGCGCCGCGTCTGCGCCGGGAGTTGACCCGGGGCGCGAATTGTCCTTATGAGATTCCACGGTGTGAAGTCTTCACAGTTCACGCGCCCCAAGGAGACCCAAATGGACCCAGCATTGGCCAAGCCCTTCATCAAAGCCACCAAGGACGTGCTCGCCGCCATGGCCGCCCTCGACGTCGTCGCGGGGACGCCCTACATCAAGAAGGACAAGATGGCCCGCGGCGACGTCTCGGCCGTGATCGGCATCACGGGCGACAAGCACGGCACCTTTTCCATATCCTTCGACCGCAAGACCGCCGTGCACATCGTCAAGCAGATGCTCGGCGACGCCATCGAGGACATCCTGCAGGACGTGCAGGACGCCGTTGGCGAGATCACCAACATGATCTCCGGCCAGGCCCGCGTCGGCCTGGTGGACATGGGCCTGAAGCTCCAGGGCTCCACCCCTTCGGTCATCATGGGCGACAACCACACCATCGCCCACATGACCTCGGCCCTGGCCATCGCCATCCCATTCTCCTGCGAAGCCGGGACCTTCACCCTCGAATTCTGCTTCGACTAGCCCCATGAACGGCGCGGGGAACATCAACGACCAGGTCTCGCAGCTCCTGCTGGGGGCCAGCGCCCGCTCCATCGACGCGCCCAAGGAGTTCGACCTCATGGAGATGCCCGTCGAGGGCGTGGCCGCCTTCTGGCTGTCCGTGAAAAAGACCCTCGACGCCAAAAAAAAGGACGACGGCTTCCTGCTGGAGGAGGCCCGTCACACGCGCGAGCCCCACGTGCGATTCCTGCTGGAGCTGGCCGCCTCGTCCTTCCCCGCCTCCCGCTGCGAGGAGCTGGCCCAGGTGCGCAAGCGCAACATCCTGGCCGAGCTGCATCGCAAGTACGTCCTCATGGCCATCGGGCTCCTGGGCATCGTGTCCAAGGAGAACCCGCAGAAGGTCATGATCCGCTTCCTGTCCAAGTTCCACATCGCGCCCATCTTCGAGAAGCAGGTCTTCGACGTGGCCCAGGTCATGCTCAAGAACCTGGACAACTCCGAGCTCAACAAGGCCAAGTTCCTGAACATCGACCACAAGCTCAAGATCGAGGCCCTGATCATCAATCTCATCTTCTACTGCATGCTGGCCAGGCGCAGCGGGGTCGAGTCCCTGCTGGACTACCAGGAGTTCATCTCCTCCCAGTACTTCAAGGACGGGCTGACGCTCATCTGCGACGGGTTCGACTACGACTTCGTCAAGTTCCGCCTGAACCTGGTCAAGAAGGAGATCCTGGAAGCCACGGAGCTGAAGATGGACCTGTCCATGTACATGATGTCGGCCATCAAGTCCGGCGTGCCCTTCGCCGACCTCTACCTCGTCGCCAAGGCCTACCTGCCGTGAAAAAAGGCCGCCCCCTCGCGGGAGCGGCCTTGCATCGATGCATGAAACACCCCGGAATCACTCCTGGGCTTTCTTCTTCTTTTCCGGTCCCTTAAGCTGGATCTGCTGGTTGTTTTCCTTGACCCTGGCCGGCTTGCGGTGCTCCGAGTGCATGAAGAGGCAGTCCGTGGGGCAGTGGTCCACGCAGATGCCGCAGTACACGCAGGAATAGGGGTCGACCTCCCAGGTCTTGGCCTCCTTGTTCACGGTGATGCACTGGGACGGGCACTTCTTCTGGCACATGCCGCACATGATGCATTCCTCGATCCTGATGTCGAGGTTGCCGCGCACATTCTCGAAGGTCTCGCGGACCTGAAACGGGTAGAGCCGCGTATGTGTCTTGCTCAGGAAGTTCCTGAGCACGGTCGCTGTCATATCGAACATGGGGCCTCCTTAACGTTCCGTACAGCTGATGCAGGGATCGATGGACAGAGCGATAATCGGCACGTCGGCCATTTCGCAGCCGGGGAGCATCGCCAAGAGCGGCGGCACGTTGGCGAATGTGGGGGTACGGATGCGGACGCGGTCCAGATACTTGTCCCCGGTCGCCCTGACGTAGTACATCAGTTCGCCGCGGGGCTGTTCGGAACGGCAGACGATCTCGCCCGTGGGCTTGCCCTTGACCTTGGCGGCGATCTCGCCGTCCGGGATCTTGGAGATGAGCTGGCGCACGATGTCGATGGACTGGTACAGCTCGCGGAAGCGGACCATGGTCCGTGCCCAGCTGTCGCCGTCCTTCTCCACCACCGGGGCGAAGTCGATGTATTTGTAGGCTCCGTAGCCCGTCATGCGCATGTCCTGGGCCACGCCCGAGCCGCGCAGCTGCGGGCCGGCCGCCCCCAGCTCGTAGGCCTGCTGGTACGTCAACACGCCGACGCCCACGGTGCGCTTCTTGACGGTGTAGTCGTTGGTCAGGACGGCCTTGATCTTGTCCAGTTCCGTCTCCAGCTCGTCGACGACCTGCAGGACCCAGCGCAGCTGCTCGGGGCTCATGTCGCGGCGCACGCCGCCGATCTTGTTGACGGAGATGATGACGCGGTTGCCGGCCGTGGCCTCCATGACGTCCATGACGCGCTCGCGGATGCGCCAGGCGTGCATGAACATGCTCTCCATGCCGAAGGCGTCGGCCAGCAGGCCCAGCCACAGCAGGTGCGAATGCATGCGGTGCAGCTCGGACCAGACGACGCGCAGGAAGTCCGCGCGCTGCGGGACCTCGATGCCCATCAGGCCCTCGATGCACATGCAGTAGGTGTGGGCGTGGATGCAGCTGCAGATGCCGCACACGCGCTCGACGATCTGGACCATCTGGTCCATGTCACGGATTGAGGCCAGGGTCTCCAGGCCGCGGTGCACGTAGCCCAGGGTCGGCAGGGCTTCCTTGACGATCTCGTCCTCGAGGACGAGCTTCAGATGCAGCGGTTCGGGCAGAACCGGGTGCTGGGGGCCGAAAGGTACTATGGTCGCCATGCTATGCTCCCTCCCCGGCTGATTCGGCCTTGTTGACCGTGAACTTGCAGAAGGGGAACTTCTTCACTTCCTCCTCCAGGTAGAAATGCCCGCCGAAATCGAGGGCCAGGCCGTCGAACGTGATGCCGAAATGGTCCTGGGTCTCGTTCTCGATGACCAGGGCGGCGAAATAGATGCCGGAAATGCTCGGCACCACCCTGTCCGCCTTGGCCACGTTCAGGCGCAGGTGCGTCAGCTTCAGGTCCAGGTCGAAGTGGTACAGCAGGTCGAAGCTGTCGCCCAGATCGACGCAGGTCATGGTCACGAAGCGGTACCCCTTGTTCTTGAGAGCCAGCACCTCGGAAGAGAGCTGCCCCTTCACCAGATTCATCGTTTCAAATGCCATATCTTACCTCGTGACCTGACGATCTTCGCGGTTTTCGTAAAACTCCCTGGCCTTCTTGAGGTCGGCCACCAGAGGCTCCGTATCCTTCTCGGGCCGGCGCTTCTTGAGCTTCTCCAGGGCCAGGACCACGCCGTCGATGATGGCCTCGGGCTTGGAGGGACAGCCGGGGACGTAGACATCCACCGGGATGACCTTGTCCACGCCGCCCACGACGTTGTACGCCTCGCGGAACACGCCGCCCGAGGTGCCGCACGCGCCGATGGCGATGACGGCCTTGGGGTCGGGCATCTGGTCGTAGATGTTTTTCAGTGCCTTGGCGTTTCTGGGGTTGACCGTTCCGGAGACGACAAGGATGTCGGCGTGCTTGGGGTTGCCGATGTTCAGGATGCCGAAGCGTTCGACATCGTACACCGGGGTGAGGCAGGCCAGCACCTCGATGTCGCACCCGTTGCAGCTCCCGCAATCGAAATGGATGAGCCACGGGGACTTCACCCGGGATGTGTGCAGCAGATCTTGAAAAAAGCCCATATCTGAACTCCGTTGGTACTTAGAAGGACTTGGCGTACAGAAGCGCCATGTTGAAGAAGGACAAGCTGATGCCCACTGCCCACACGTAGGTCAGCATCCATTTCCACGTCATTCTGGGCGTCACGTTGTCGATGATGATCTCGGCCATGTAGGTCACGGCCAGCAGGATCACCAGGCCGATCCAGCTCGTGCTCCAGAACAGGCTGCAGATGGCCAGGATGAGCACGATGTCGTACCAGTGGGCGATTTCCAGAATGGCCAGATAGGGCCCGGAGTATTCGGTCAGCACGCCGCGCACCAGTTCCTGGTGGGCATGGTGGCTGGCCGAGATGTCGAAGGGCGACTTGCGCAGCTTGATGGTCAGCGCGAAGGTCAGCACGAGGTACAGAAGCGGGAGCGCGAGGAAGATCGGACGATCGTAGGCCAGGATGTCGGCGATCTTGAAGCTGTCGGTGACGAAGTAGATGCCGACGAAGACGATGATCAGAAGCGGTTCGTAGGTCAGCATCTGGATCAGCTCGCGCTGGGCGCCGAGCTGGGAATAGGGCGACGGCACGGCCAGGGCGCCCACGACCATGAACACCGCGCCGATGGTCATGACGAAGAAGATCATGAGCAGGTCGGCCTGCATGGCGAAGAGGGCCACGCAGAGGATCGAGGCGATCAGGTAGATGTGCACGCAGAAGATCTGCCAGTAGTTGACCACCTGGGGCTCTTTGCCCAGCAGCTTGATGACGTCGTAGAAGGGCTGCAGGATCGGCGGCCCGAAACGGCCCTGGAACCAGGCGGTGAGGCGGCGGTCGATGCCGGCCAGCAGGCCGCCGGCGAGAGGTGCCAGGATGATTGCCAGGATGACGAAGCTAATTGTCTTGAAGTCCATTTAGAACACCCCCGCCAGCAAGATGATCAGAATGCCGATGGCGACCAGGTTGATCCAACCGGTGATCCGGGATTCGCCAATGAGGCTTTCCATGTACCAGTTCGTGGTCTTGAAGTCGGCCCATACGCCAAGGGGGCCCTTGAAGCCGAGTTTGCGCGAATCGCCGGGGTCCTGCAGGCCGCACACGTACGGCGTGACGTAGTTGCCGCGCTTGATGAGGCGCTTGGAGGATGAGGCGCGCACCGCGTAGATGACGCCCAGGGTCATGACCACGAACACCGGGTACAGTGCGAACATGCCGATGTTGTTGGAGATAACGCCGCGGGCCGCGATGTAGAGGTCGGTGTCGTAGAAGCGCTCCAGGACCGGCAGCACCATGGAGGTGTAGAGGCCCGGGGCCACGAAGCTGATCAGGACCGCGGCCACGGCCAGAGTCAGGAGCGGCAGGCGGGTCAGGCAGGGCTGGCTTTCGGCCAGGGGCGCCTTGTCCGGCACCACGGAGGTCATGAGCAGGCCAAGCCAGCGGCCCCAGAAGACCATGGTCAGGGCCGACCCGACGGCCAGCATGAGCACGACCAGCGGCAGGTGGGCCGAGGCTTCGACGGCCATCCACTTGGACAGCAGGGCGCCGAAGGGCGGCAGGAACATGGTCACGATGCCGATGACGGCGACCATGGTCGTGCGGGGCATGACATTGATCAGGCCGCGCATGTCCTCGATGTCGCGGCTGCCGATGTGCTGCTCGATGGTGCCGACGCACAGGAACATGAGGGCCTTGGAGATGGCGTGGAAGACGATCAGGAGCACGGCCGCGGCCATGGCCGCAGGCGTGTTGATGCCCGCGCAGGCCACGATCATGCCGAGGTTGCTGATGGTCGAGTAGGCCAGGATCTTCTTGCCGTTGCTCTGGGACAGGGCCAGGACGGCGGCGCCCAGGAAGGTCACGGCGCCGAACAGGGCCACGTAGTTGCTGAAGACGGTGCCGGCGAAGGCCGGGGCCAGGCGGATGACCAGGTACACGCCCGCCTTGACCATGGTGCTCGAGTGCAGCAGCGCGGAGATGGGCGTCGGTGCGACCATGGCGCCGCACAGCCAGCTCTGGAAGGGAAGCTGGGCGGCCTTGGTGAAGCCGGCGAAGCACAAAAGGCCCACGGGAAGCAGGATCAGCTTGGAGGCGGATTCCGCGGTGATGATCTCCTGCAGGGACAGGGGCAGGCCCTGGGAGCGGAAGATGACCAGCGCCAGGACGAAGGCCACGCCGCCCAGCATGTTCATCCACAGGGCGCGGGTGGCGTTCTTGACCGCGATCTCGGTGTCGTCATGCTTGATGAGCATGAACGAGCAGAACGTCGTCACTTCCCAGAAGAAATACAGCCACAGCAGGTTGTTGGAGAAGACCAGCCCGTTCATGGCGCCCAGGAACAGGACCATGAAGAAAAAGAAGCGCCCCTGCCGGGACGTGGCCAGCTTCAGATGGTGCTCGTGCTCCTTCATGTAGGCCAGGCCGTACACGCAGATGAGCGACCCGACGATGGAGATGACCATGCACATGATCATGGAGAACTGGTCCACGTAGATCGCGGGCCCCATGTTCTCGCCGGGGTTCATGAACAGCTCGAGAAAGGCCAGGGGCACGATCTGCAGCAGGGTCAGGACGGCGATGAGCTTGTTCTTCATCCGGTAGGCTATGCCGAGGATGACGAACAGGAGCGCGAAATCGAGGATGGCGATCAGGCCGTCGGGGTTGATCCCGAGAAAACTCTCGGGCGTGAAGGAAATCGCCCCCGACTGCACCAGCGCAAGCGATGCGACGGAGACGACCACGCCGGTTCCGATAACCAGCGCGGACCTCAGGGGTTTGACATTGATCAGACACAACACTGCCGCGATGAACGGCAGGGCGATGCTAATCCCTATCAGTTGCGGGGCTAGCATAGGCAAAAAACCTCCTTGCAATTTTGTCCAGTCACCATAGACGCCAGTATAAGTTCAGCCGGCTGAACCGGCTGACTACTTCCCACGGAAAGAGCAGTAACAAGGAGAATGTGAACAAAAATCCTTGGGATTTTTGCAACAGGTTTGGCTATCCAAAAGAGGGGCAAAAGGTCAATATAAAAGCGCTTATTTGATCAACCGAGCAATCTTCTTTTCGTCCGCACATACATTAATCAACCAACCAATACATTGATTGATCAACTCACTTGAGGACGCGCCAGGACCGCAACAGCGCCGCAAACCGCACATGCAGTCGTTACAGGAAGAGAATCCAGTCCAGGATCGCGTCGCCCCAGAGCAGCGTCAGCACCGCCCCGAGGCAGAGGAAGGGGCCGAACGGCACGGCCGTGCGCATGCCCTGCGCATCGGGCCTGCGCATGTAGACCACGGCCACGAGCAGGGCCGAGACCGCGGCGAGCAGGATCATGAGGGGGAGGCGGGACAGGCCGGTCAAGGCGCCGAGGCTGAGCATCAGCTTGATGTCCCCCGTGCCCAGGGCGTCGAGGCCGCGCAGGCGCAGGTAGGCCTGCTGCAGCAGCAGGAAGACGCCCGCCCCGAAGAGGCTCCCCAGCGCCGTTTCCAGCCAGTCCACGGGCAGGTAGAGCGGGGTTGTCAGGGCCAGGGCGGCCGCCGGCCAGGTCAGGATGTCCGGCAGGATGAAGGAGTCGAGATCGATGAAGCTGGCCACCAGGAAGATGCCCAGAAAGACCATGTACACGGCCCACTGCAGGGAGGGGCCGAATTTCAGGGCGAACAGCAGGGAGAGCACGCCGGACAGGAGCTCCACGGCCGGGTAGCGCCAGTGGATGCCCCCCTTGCAGGACCGGCATTTGGCGCCCAGCAGCACGTAGGACAGGACCGGGATGTTCTCCCACCAGGACAGGACGTGCCCGCAGGCCGGACAGTGTGAGCCGGGGCTGATCACGGACTGCCCCGTGAGGTAGCGGTGGACGCAGACGTTGTAGAAGCTGCCCAGGCACAGGCCCAGGATGAGGGCCGCGGCATGGAAGAGGACTGGCGGGAACTGCATCTCAGGCATGGGGTTTCCGGTGGGACGGCACGTGGCCGGGCCGTGTCGGGTTGGGGGTGCTGCGTTTCAGGTCAGCACCTCGTTGGCCCAGGCCGTGGCCTCGGCGGACAGCCTGCTGATGAGCGCCATGGACAGCCCCATCTGCGCGGCCTTGCCGTTCAGCCTGGCCCAGTTGCAGCGGTCGATTTCGTCGAGCAGCCCGATCCACTTCGAGTCGGCGCTGGCCGGGTCGACCAACGCCTTCTTCAGGGCGGGATCCAGCGGGATCTCCTCCAGCACCGTCGACATGGACTGGTCCAGGATGGCGTCCAGCAGCGAGAAAAAGCCCATCAGGAACATGCTGTCCTGGTCGAAGGGGGTGGGGTGGCGCATGGACAGCAGCTGCAGGAAGCGGGCCCGCTGCACGGAAATGCGGACCAGTTCCTGGGCCTTGTCCGTGGTGTTCATGTCCGAGAGGATGACCACCTGCAGCCACTGGCGCATGTTCTGGCAGCCGAGCATTGCCACGGCGCGGGGGATGGACGTGACCTCGACCTGCAGGCCGAAGAAGGCCGAGTTGATGTATTTGAGCAGGCGGTAGGAGATGGACAGGTCCGTCTGGATGATCTCCACCAGACGGTCGGGGTTCGTGTCCAGGGCGCCCAGCTCCTTCAGGAGCTTGAGCTTCGTGACCTGGCTGGCCGAGAGCTTGCGGCCGGGAATGATCTCGGGGCGGTTGAAGAAGAAACCCTGGAAATAGGTGAAGCCGAGATTCTTGCAGACCTTGAAGATGTCGTGGGTCTCGACCTTCTCGGCCAGGAGGGCCGCCTTGTATCGCGAGGCCCCCTCGACGATGGTCCGGACCTCTTTCGGTGACTTGTGCAGGATGTCGACCTTGATGATGTCCACCAGCTCGCACAGGGGTTCGAGGCCCGGGGCGCCCTCGTAGTCGTCCAGGGCCAGGACGTAGCCCCGCTTCTTCAGCTCGTGGCAGGCCTGGATGACCTCGGGCTCGGGCCGGACCGACTCCAGAATCTCCACCACGCAGCGTTCGGGCGGGAGCACGTAGGGGGCCGCGCCCACAAGGACGTTGCGCGGAAAATTGATGAGCGCCTTGGAGCCCTTGCGCAGCCCCGGAGCGGCCAGGCTGAAGCCGTCGGCGATGATCTGGCTGGTGGCCTGGTCGCCGTCCGTGAAGACGGCCGACTGGATGTCCTCCTGGTGGCGGAAAAGCAGCTCGTACCCCCACACCTGCATGTCCGCGGTGAAGATGGGGTGCCTGGCGACACAGATCTTGTCGTAGAGTTGTTCCGGGTACTGCTCTTCCATCATGGGGTTCCAGAGTTGTCCTTACAGTTGCCCGGGATCATTTTCAAGCCGCGGCCCTTAAAACGCCCCGCCCATGACCTCGTCGGTCCAGGCCGCCGCGTCGATGGAAGCCCGGTCCACCAGGTCCATGGGGATGCCCATGGCAGCGGCCCTGGCTTCGAGCCGCCCCCAGTTGCCGCGGTCGAGTTCGTCGAGGAGCCCGAGCCAGACCGCGGCCGGGTTCTTGGGGTCGGTCAGGGCGGCCTTGATGTCGGCATCGAGGGAAATCTCCTCCAGCAGCTGGTCCATGTACTGGTCGAGGATGGCGTCCAGGACGGAGAAAAAGCCCAGCAGGAACATGCTGTCGGAGCCGAAGGGGGTCGGCCGGTCGGCCGCCAGGAGCTGCAGGAACCGACCTCGCCGCACGGAGATGCGCACCAGTTCCTGGGCTTTGTCCGTGCTGTTCATGTCGGACAGGATGATGACCTGCAGCCACTGGCGCAGATTCTGCCGGCCGAGCATGTTCACGGCCCGCTGGATGGACTCGATCTTGCCCCTGAGGCCGAAGCGGGCCGAGTTTATGTACTGCAGGAGGCGGTAGGAGATGGAGAGGTCCGTCTGGATGATCTCGACCAGCCTGTCCTGCTCCGTGTCCGCCTGGTTCAGTTCCTTCAGGATCTTGATCTTCGTCGTCTGGCTGGCGGAGAGCTTGCGGCCGGGAATGATCTCGGGCCTGCTGAAGAAATACCCCTGGAAATAGGTGAACCCGAGGCGCTTGCAGACCGTGAACATGTCGAGGTTCTCGACCTTCTCGGCCAGGAGCCGCGCCTTGTAGGGGCGCAGACCCTTGACGATGTCCATGACCTCGGCCGGCTTCTTGTGCAGGATGTCGACCTTGACGATGTCCGCGACCTCGCACAGGGGCTCGAACCCGGGCTGCCCGACGAAGTCGTCCAGGGCCAGGGTGTAGCCGCGCCTCTTGAGCTCCCGACAGGCCTCCATGACCTCGGCCTCGGGCTCCACCGTCTCCAGTATCTCCACCACGCAGCGCTCGGGAGGGAGCACGAAGGCCGCCGCGCCGACGAGCACGTTGCGCGGGAAATTGACCAATGCCCTTGCCCCCTTGCGCATGCCGCGCGAGGCCAGGGTGAACCCGTCGGCGATGACCTGGGTCGTGGCCTGGTCGCCGTCGGTGATGGCGGCCGCCTGCGTGTCGCCGTGCCGGAAGAGGAGTTCGTAGCCCCAGACCTTCATGTCCGCGCCGAAGATGGGCTGGCGGGCGACGAAGATCCGGTCGTAGAGCTTTTCGGGTTCGCTTTCGGTCATGTCCGTGCCTACGGCATGAGGGCGGCCCTGGGCAATCCCGCATCCTCGGCCAGTCCGAGCATGAGGTTCGCGTTGGCCACGGCCTGGCCCGACGCCCCGCGGCAGAGATTGTCGATGGCCGAGAGCGCGATGAGACGGTCCGTGCGCGGGTCCGTGACCAGGCCGATGTCGCAGAAGTTGGTGCCGCGCACCCATCTGGTCTCGGGCAGGGTCCCGGCGGGCAGCAGGCGGACCCACTTCTTCCCGGCATAGAAGCGCTCGTAGCAGGCGCGAATCTCTTCAGGCCCCGCGCCCGGCGAGAGCTTGGCGTAGGCCGTGGTCAGGATGCCGCGGTTGATGGGCAGAAGGTGCGTGTTGAAGGACAGGCGGATGTCCCGACCCGCGGCCAGACCCAGCTCCTGCTCGATCTCCGGGGTGTGGCGGTGCTTGGTCAGGTTGTAGGCCCGGAAGGTGTCCGAGACCTCGCAGAAGAGCGTGCCCACGGCCGCCTTTCGCCCGGCGCCGGTGGTTCCGGACTTGGAGTCGATGACCAGGTCCTCGGCCGAGACGAGGCCGGCCTGCAGGGCCGGGTACAGGGCCAGGATGGCCGAGGTCGGGTAGCATCCCGGGTTGGCCACCAGGGAGGCGCCGGCGATCTTTTCGGCGTAGAGTTCCGGCAGGCCGTAGACGGCCTCGGGCAGCAGGGCCTCGCGGGTATGCGTCACGCCGTACCAGCTCTCGTAGACCTCGCGGTCGCGCAGGCGGAAATCGGCGCTAAGATCCACGACCCTGGCCCCCTTCTCCCGCAGCTCGGCGGCCATCTCCATGGCCGTGCCGTGGGGGACGGCCAGGAAGACCAGGTCGCAGTTCTCGGCCAGGTACGAGCTGTCCGGCGCTGTGATCTGCAGGTCCCCCAATTCCGTGCCCTGCAGGAAGGGATAAATCTTCCGCAGGGGCTGACCGGCCTCCTTGCGGGAGGTGACCTGGGTCAGCTGCAGCCCCGGGTGATCCAGCAGGATGCGGGTCAGTTCCATTCCCGTGTAGCCGGTCACCCCGACCAGTCCGACGCGCTTTGCCATGCCCGTTCTCCTATTTCGCCTTCTGCACGTATTTCATTCTCAGTTCGAAAAGCATGTCCTTGAGCAGTCGGGCTTCCTGGTCCGTCAGGTTGCCCCTGGTCTTGTCCTGGAGCATGCACAGGATGTCGATGGTCTGCTTGGCCGCCAGCAGGTTCTCCATCATATGGCCCGTCTCGGGCTCCGGCACCTCGCCCAGATGCACCAGGGCCGACGAGCTCATGGACAGCACGAACGTGGCGAAATCCAGCTGCGGCAGCT
Organism: Desulfomicrobium aestuarii; assembly: GCF_055385525.1. NCBI lineage: Bacteria > Pseudomonadati > Thermodesulfobacteriota > Desulfovibrionia > Desulfovibrionales > Desulfomicrobiaceae > Desulfomicrobium > Desulfomicrobium aestuarii. The sequence goes on along the minus strand of NZ_AP042427.1, from coordinate 3,416,607 downwards.
CCGGGCAGCCGCAGGTCAGGTCTTCGTATTCAGTTTTCTTCTCTTCGCTCATAACGTCTCCTTCAGGCCTTCATTCCGGGGTATCCCTCTTCCAGGGCCTCGTCGTAGGCGGCCATGGCATCTTCCATGTACGACCTGGCGGCGCTGTAGCCGCCGGCCGCGGCGAGCCCGACCTTCAGGGCGTGCAGGCCGGCCAGGGCGTCGGCCCAGTCCACGTGCCCCATGTGGCCCAGGCGGACCACGCACTTCTTCAACTCGCCCTGGCCACCGGCCATGACCACGCCGCAGCGCTCTGCCGCGGCCTTCAGCACCAGGGAGCTGTCGATGCCGGCGGGCATCCGGATGGACGTCAGGCCCCAGGTAAAATGCGTTTTGGCCAGCAGCTCCAGGCCCATGCTCGCCGCACCGGCCCGGACCATGGCCGTCATGGCCCACTGCTTGCGGAACACGCCCTCCAGGGTCTGCTCGCGGAACAGGTCCAGGCTCACGGCCAGGCCCTGCAGCAGGTTCACGGCAGAGGTGAACAGCGTCTGGTTGGCCAGGCTCTTGTCGCGCTCGGCCAGCAGGTTGAAATAGAAGTTCTTGGGCCCCACGGCGCGCACCTTGTCCCAGGCCCGCGCGCTCAGGGACAGCAGGGCCAGGCCCGGAGGCAGCATGAGCCCCTTCTGGGAGCCCGTGAGCAGGCAGTCCACGCCCCAGGCGTCCATGGGGCAGGGCGAGATGCCCACGGCCGAGATGCCGTCCACCACCAGGAGGACGTTTCTGTCCCTGGTCACGGCCCCCAGTTCACGCACGGGGTGCAGCACGCCCGTGGAGGTCTCCGAAGCCTGCACCAGCACGGCGGCGATGGACGGGTCGGCGTCCAGGGCCTCCCGCACGGCCGCATCCGTGATGGCGTGTCCGTTCTCCGTCACCAGGGAGGTGACCGCCAGCCCCTGGGACTCGGCGATCTCGCGCCAGCGCTCCCCGAACTTGCCGCCCTCGACCACAAGCACCTTCTCGCCCGGGGCGAAGAGATTGGTCACGGCCGCGTGCATGGCCCCGGTGCCCGAGCAGGACAGGGGCAGGACCTGCTGCGTGGTGCCGAAGAGGTACTGCAGGCCGGGCTGGATGCGCTCCATGACGCGCACGAAGTCCTGCTTGCGGTGATGGATCATGTCCTTGGCCAGGGCCAGGCGGACCTCTTCGGGCAAGGGTGTCGGCCCGGGCGTCAGCAATCGAAGTTTGTTCAGCATGTCCGTATTTCCAATGAAAATTAATGGTTACTTGTGCGCCTCGCTCCAGTCCGCGCCGACGCCCCAGTCCACGGCCAGCGGCACGGACAGGTCGTAGACCGAGCCCATTACGGCGGCCACGGCCTGGCCGACCTCACGGGCCGCGTCCTGCGGGGCTTCCAGCAAAAGTTCGTCGTGGATCTGCAGGATCAGGCTCGCGCCTAATTCGCCAATAACCCTGCTCTTGTCCACTTCGAGCATGGCCTTTTTGATGATGTCGGCGGCCGATCCCTGGACCACGGTGTTGATGGCCATGCGCCTGGCCTGCTGGGCCAGGTTGACGTTGCGCGAGTTGATGTCGGGCAGCATGCGCCGCCGCCCGGCCAGGGTGGTCACGTAGCCGAGCGCCCTGGCGCCCTCCTCGATCTCCTCGTAGAACTGCCGCACGCGGGACAGCTTGCTGAAGTAGACCTCGATGAACTCCTTGGCCTCCTTGAGGCTGATGCCGAGCTCCCGGCCGAGTTTCTGCGGCCCCATGCCGTACAGCAGGCCGAAGTTGATGGTCTTGGCCTTGCGCCGCTCGTCGGGCGTGACCTCGGCCTTGTCGAACAGGATCTTGGCCGTGCGGGCATGGATGTCGTCGCCCGCGGCAAAGGCGTCCAGGAGGGTCGGGTCGCCGGACATGTGCGCCAGAACCCTTAGCTCGATCTGTGAGTAGTCCGCGGCCACGAGCATCTTGCCCGGCGCGGCCACGAAGCAGGACCGCATGCGCGGCCCGAGGCTGCCGCGGATGGGGATGTTCTGCAGATTGGGATTGCTGCTGGAAAGACGGCCCGTGGCCGTGGCCAGCTGGTTGAAGGTCGTGTGGATTCGCCCCTCGGCGTCGGCCAGCTGCGGCAGGGGCTCAAGGTACGTCGAACGCAGCTTCTCGTACATCCGGTACTCCTGGATGTCGTCGACGATGGGGTGCTGACCGACCAGGCCATCCAGCACGGCGCTGGAGGTGGACTGGGCGCCGCCCGGGGTCTTCTGTTTGCTTTTGAGGCCCAGCTTCGAAAACAGGACGTCGGCCAGCTGCTGGCTGGAGCGGATGTTGAACTCCCCGCCGGCCTGGTCGTGGATCCGCAGGGTCAGCCGGTCCAGCTCGGCCTGCACCATGTCCAGGAAATCGCGGAACTTGGCCTGTTCGATGCGGATGCCGCGACGCTGCATGCGCACCAGGACCTCGGTCAGGGGCTGCTCCAGGCCCTTGAGAAGCCCGAGCAGCTCCGACCCGGCCAGGCGCGACCGCAGCACCCTGCCCACGGCCAGCGCGGTCTGCCCCAGATTCTCGGGGTGGACCTCGATCTCCTCGCCCAGGCCGTCACGAATGCGCTCAAGGGAATAGTTCCGTTCCTCGGGGCTCAGCAGGTAGGCGGCCAGCTCGATGTCGAAGACTTCGGCGCAGCCCGAGAGGTCGGGGCGACCCAACTCCAGCAGGGTCTTGTAGGACGTCACGTGCACGCGCGCCCCGGTCAGGGCCCGGCCCAGCTCCGCGTCCCGCCCCATGAAAAGCAGTTCGCTGACGTCCGTGCCCAGGATCCAGCGGCCGGACTCGCCGAAAAGACCCACCTCGCGGCCGGCCATGGGTCCCAGTTCCGAAACCACGCGGGGTTCGACCCGCGGCGTCCGGGAGGGGGCCTCGGGCTCCGGAGCCTCGGACGAACCTCCGCCTGCCGCCGCAGGCTTGGCCTTCGTTCCGGTCAGCGACTGAAAATCGGACAGCAGGGAGCGGAACTCGTATTCCCTGAAGAACTCCAGGGCCGCGTCGTCCACCCGCCCTACGGCCAGGTCTTCCAGGCCGTACTCCGTACACACGTCCGTGCGTAACGTGGTCAGCTGCCGGTAGACGAAGGCCTGATCCATGTGCGGGCCGAGCAGGGTCTGCTCCTTGGCCGTGAGGCGGTCGAAATTGTCCTTCAGCAGGTTCAGGCTCGGGAAGCGGCGCAGGAAGCCCATGGCCGTCTTGGGACCGACCTTGGGGATGCCCGGGATGTTGTCGGCGGAGTCGCCGGTCATGGCCTGGAAGTCGGGCCACTGGCCGGGGGTGAGGCCCGTCTCCTGCGTGAAGTCGCCGAGGGTGATGATCTTCTCCTTGCCCTGGGCCGGGTCCCACATGACCACATCCTCGTCCAGGCACTGGCGCAGGTCCTTGTCCGCGCCGACGATGACGATGCTGCGCCGGTCCTTGAAGCGTTCGGCCAGGGAGGCGATGCAGTCGTCGGCCTCGCAGCCCTGGGCCTCCAGCACGGGGACGCCCAGAAGGCGCAGGCCGTTCTTGAGGGGCTCCAGCTGTGCGGCCAGGCCTTCGGGCATGCGCGGGCGGTTGGCCTTGTAGTCGGGGTAGAGTTCGTTGCGGAAGGTGGGCCCTCGCCCGTCGGTGACGAAGACCAGGTGCGTGGGCTTCTCCTCGCGCAAGAGCTTCAGCACGAGCTTGAAGATGATGTACATGGCGCTGGTCGGGAACCCGTCCGAGCGCTTGAAATCAGGGTATGCGTAGAAGCCGCGGTAGATGAAGGCGTGGCCGTCGATCAAAAAAAGGGGCTCGGTCTTCAGGCCGAGCCGTGTCTGCAAAGTCATGCGCCCTCCGGTCCGGGGAAGGTCGGCCCGTCAGGCGGAGCCGTTTTGGCCGTTCTCCGGATCCTTTTTCTTTTTCTTTGTCTCGGAACTGCTGTGCAGGCGCTCCCAGATGAACTGGCTGGCGTGCTGGCAGCCCAGCTTCTCCATGGGGATCTCGGCCCGGGCCATGGACTTGTGCCCGCCGGCCGAGCCCACGTCGCCGAACAGGCGCTTGGCGAACTTGCCCATGTCGCGGCGCAGGCCGTCGCCCCGGAAGACAACGACCAGCTTGTCCTCGCTGATGCCGCTGATCATGGTCGTGGACAGGCCGTGCACGCGCAGGAAGAAGTCGGCCAGGATGACCAGGATGTCGGCCGAGTCGACCTTGCCCATGAAGATGGTGATTGTGTTGCCCATGAGCCGCATCTTGCGGAAGGCCTGGGTGAAGTACTTGAGCCACTCCAGGCGGAACTCCGAGCGGATGATCTTGTGCAGCAGCGGCCTGCTGTAGAACTTCGACAGGTAGCGGAAGGCCTTCATGTCGTTGTCGTGAAACTCGCGCTCGAAGCTCTGGGTGTCGGTCTTTATGCCGTAGAGCAGGGCCGTGGCCAGGAGTTTCCCGGGCCGCAGGTCCAGGTTGTAGAGGTATTCGGTCATGATGGTCGAGTTGGAGCCGTACTCGGACACGATCTCGACGTAGTCGGCATCGACGGGAGTGCCGGCCACCTTGGGGTGGTGGTCGATGACCACGGAAAACTTGATGTTCGCGAAATCGGGGTGGTGATGGGGCTGGGAGTCCACCAGGGCGAAGCGGTCGTACTGGGCGGCCAGGAGAGGCGTCAGCTTCTTGGTGGGGATGCGCAGGAGCCGGATCATGGCCAGGTTGTCCGGACGGGTGATCTCGTTGACATGGGCGATGGCCACCTGCTCGACGCGGCCGGCCAGGATGCGCTTCAGGGCCAGTGCAGAGGCCAGGGCGTCGGGGTCGGCATTGATGAGGATCAGCCAGCGCTCGTTCTTGTTCAGCAATTCCTGAAGCTTGGCGAGCTTCGGATCCAGCTTTCTGAAATATGCCATGACCTTCTCACTTGAGTTTTTGGGCCAGACCGGCAACCACCAGATACACACTTGCACTGATGCTGGCAATTTCACGGTTGAGCTGCCCGAGGTCCCGCGCAAATGCCCGCACGGTCCCGTCGAAGGCCAGAGGGCCGAGTCCCATCTCCGTGGAGACGAGGACCAGTTTCCCCCCCTGCCAGGAAGAAAGCGCCGCCAGCAGTTCCTCGCGCCGGCCCTTGCCGGACGCGGCGTCGAGGCACGTGAGGGCGAACATCCAGAAATCGAGGCTGTCCACCAGGACCCCGCCACCCAGGGTCGAGAGTTCGCGCAGGACGCCGGCCAGGTCCGTGTCGGCCTCGCGCACCGCGATGTCCGGCTCGCGGTCAAGGCGATGGGCCCGGATCTGCTCCCGGAAGGCCAGATCCCGGGACTTGCCCGTGGCCACGAGGGTCCAGGGCTTCGGAGCGGCCCGCAGGAGTTCCAGGCCGAAATCGGACTTGCCGGACTTGTTGCCGCCCAGCACCAGCTCAATCATGATCCATCCCCCATGCGTCGAGCCAGGCCCGCAGCAGGTCCAGGGACCTTGTCAGCGCGTCCAGCCGGAAAAGCTCCGCCACCAGCACGCAGTCCCGGCGCACCGAACCCAGGATGGCGCGCAGCAGGCCTGGGTCGGGCAGGTCTTCGAGGCCGGCGTGACCTCGGCCCGACTCCCCGCCGTAGACGTGCAGCATGCGCACGCGCTCAAGGAATCCGGGAATTTGCAAAATGCGTTCCTGGCCGTAGCTGACCAGGTGCCCCACATCCAGGCACACGCCCAGATCCAGGCTTTCGATTTCCGGCCAGATGTCCCGCAGGTCGCCCTCCCTCGTGTTTTCCATGCGAAGGGACGACGCCAGGTCGGGCCGCCGGCGCACGAGCCGGGTCAGCTCCCCGGGAGGCGGAGGATGGAGCACATACCCGCAGGGATGCAGAAAGGCAATTTTTTGCTCGATGGCCCCCAGGGACCCGCAGACCGCGTCCTGGCCGAAGTCCCAGGGCAGGTCCACGGGCAGATGGGCATGGTAGGACAAACCCAGATCGGGCAGGTCCGGGGGCAGGTCGCGGTCGTCGTAATCCTGACATCCCCGCGTTTCGAGGAGCATGAGTCCGACCTCCCGCACCAGGGGCGCCAGGGCGCGGCAGTTGGGCCCGACCCTGTCGGGGATGACGCATGACGGCGCGGCCAGACGGAAGCTCATGGGGCCGGAAAGAGGCTCAGCTGCCGCTCGCTCTTCCTGACGTGGCGGCGGATGGCGCTCTTGCGCAGCATGTCCTGCGGCAGGCGGCGCACCAGGGAGGACAGGCCGAGCTTGAAGGTCTTGCCGAACATGCGGCGGCTGGCGCAGTGGCTCATGAAGAGCGACGACCTGGCCCTGGTCAGGCCGACGTAGAAGAGGCGCCGCTCCTCGTCCAGGTCCACCCCGTCCTCCACGGTCTTGCCCAGCAGCATGTCCATGCCGGCAAAGGGCAGGATGCCCTCCTCCAGGCCCGGCAGGAAGACGGCCTCGAACTCCAGGCCCTTGGCGCCGTGCAGGGTCATGACCTGGACCTTCTGGGCTCTGGACCTGATGGCGCACAGCTCCGTCTCCAGGCGGACCATGTTCAGCAGGCCCCGCCAACCGCCGAAGCTCTGGTGGGCCTTGACCAGATCCAGAAAGGCCCGGCTCTTCCAGAACAGTTCGTCGAAGGGGGGCGTCTGCGAAAGGTGCACGGCCATGGCCAGGGGGCCCTTCTCGACGATGGCCTCGGGACAGGGCGGCAATTCCTGCTGCACGGCCTCGGGCATGCCCAGCACGTTGCCGGCGATGCCCATGACCACCTCCACCCGCTGGTCCGTGAAGAAAGGCTCCTGCTCGGGCACGGACACGGGGATGCCGGCGCCCTCCAGGGCCTTGACGATGGGCGGGATGAGGGCCTTGAGGCGCACGAGCACGGCGATGTCGCCCGGCGAGAGCCCGGCCCCGCCGTGTGCGTCGGCATGCCAGTGGCCCGTTCCCCCCAGGAGTTCGCGCATGCGCGAGGCGATCCAGCCCGCCTCCTGGTCGGCGCTCTGGGCCTCGAAAAGGGTCATGGACGCGCCGTGCCCGAGCTGCGCCACGAGGGACTCGCGTTCGGGAAAGAGGCTCGCGGCCAGGTCGAGGATCTGCTGTGACGAGCGGTAGTTGCGCACCAGCCTGACCTTGCGCGTGTCGGGCCAGATGCCGCGCAGCCTCGCCTCGATGTCGCGCACGGCCCCCCGGAAGCCGTAGATGGCCTGGTTGGGGTCGCCGATGGCGAAAAACCCCTGCCCCCTCTTTCCGCTCAGGCCCGTGACCAGGGCGATCTGCAGGGGCGAGAGGTCCTGTACCTCGTCCACCAGCACGTGGTCCCAGTCCGGGACATGGTGTCCGAGCTGGAGGTGTTCGAGCCAGAATTCCAGCAGGTCGGTGTAGTCCACCAGATTGAAGCGCGCCTTGTGGTCCAGGTAGCGGCGGGTCTGCTCGCCGGGGATGCGCACGCCGTTCTCCCGGGCCAGGGACTGCTCGTTCCAGGCCGTCTTCAGGGCCTTGCCCTGCAGTTCGGGGTTGGCGGCGGCAAAGAGGCGGCGGCTCGATTCCTCCGAGAGCAGTATGGGCGCCTCGCCCATGACCCGGGCCCAGTATTCGAGGGCCAGGGCGTGCAGGGTGTCGGCCTTGGGCAGCGCCGCCCCGGCCGGACAGGCGCGCTGCAGGCGGTCCTTGAGCTCCCGCGCGGCTTTGCGGGTGAAGGTCAGGACCAGGATGCGCGCCGGGTCCGCGCCCTGGTCCAGCAGGTGCCGCACCCGGCCCATGAGGGTCTGGGTCTTGCCCGTGCCGGGCCCCGCCAGGACCAGGACAGGGCCGGGTCCGGCCAGGATGGCCGCGAGCTGCATCTCGTTCGGTTCCTGCAGCGGTTCCTCGCGCCTCGGCGCCGCCTGGGCCTGGGTCCTGCGCCAGCGCTGCCCGACCTCCTCGGGCTCCGCGACCGGGGCGGCCATGGACAGCATGCGACCGTGCCGGAATTCGAGCAGCTCCTGGGGGGAAAACATGGAAATGCGTCCGAACTCGCCGTCATACCCGCTGTGGCGGTGCACCACCCCCTGGCGCATCCGGCGCAGGGCCTCGGCCAGCATCTTGGAGGAACGCTGCAGGTCCTCCACGGGTGCGGCGCGCAGAATGGCGAACTCCGAGCCGAAGTCCCGGATGAGCTGGTTGTACATGCCCTGGACCTTCTTGGTCGCGGGCCCGGCCCCGAGGATCTCCGAGAGGATTTCCGGCAGGGGAACCAGGGACGTGAAGGACGGCTGGTGGGCCGGCCGCACGGGCGCGGCCCGGTCCGCCAGGGCGAAGACCCGGTTCAGCACGCCGATGGTCAGGGGTTTACCGCAGACCGGACACAGGCCCTTGTGCCGCGCGGACTCCGCGGGCTCCAGCATGACCCCGCACTTGCGGTGGCCGTCGAGGTGGTATTTCCCCTCCTCGGGATAGAATTCGAGGGTGCCTTCGAAGCGCGTGCCACCCTCCTCGCGGCGCAGGGCGCGGCGCATGCCGGAAAAGGACATCTCGCCGGAAAAGATGTTACTCTCGCGGCCGAGCTTTTCCCCCGAATGGGCATCGGAGTTGGAGACCAGGGAGAAGCGGTCCAGGGCGCTCCACAGCCAGTTCATCTCGGGGTCCGACGACAGGCCAGTCTCCAAGGCGAAAATTTCGCCGCTCAGGTCACCGAAGCAGTCCTCGATGCGGTCGAAGCCGGATTTGGAACCGAAGACGGAAAACCAGGGCGTCCAGATGTGGGCCGGAATGAGAAAGGCCTGCGGGTCCGTCTCAAGGACCATCTCCAGGAGGTCGCGCGAATCAAGCCCCAGGATGGGCCGCCCGTCCGAGGCCAGGTTGCCGACCTGCGCCAGGCGGGTGTTGAACCTCAGGGCCGCGTCCAAGCCGGGCATGAAGACCAGGTTGTGGACTTTGCGCACCTTGCCGCCCCGCTTGTAGATGGAGCTGATCTCCGTGCAGAGCACGAAACGCACTCCGTCCGCATCGAGGTTGCCGGAATACCACGGCAGTTCCGCCGCAAGGCCCTTGGTGTCGCGCAGGCGGAAGAGGCCGTCCTCCCCCGGTTCGAGCTGGGACTGGATCATCTCCATCCAGCCCGGATGCGTGAAGTCGCCCGTGGCCAGCACGTCGATGCCCTTGACCGCGGCCCAGGCCACCAGGTTTCTCGGCGTCAGGTTCTTGCTCGTTGCCCTCGAGAACCGGGAATGGATGTGGAGGTCTGCGATGTAGGTGTTCACGGTGCATCCTGATCCGCTCGCGTGCGGAAAAATGATTCGTCCTGGACCAGGACGGCCCTGGCCCCTCCGGTGGGATTGTTCTGCAGATCGATGAAGGTCCCGTTCTGGGCCGCGAGCCGGCGCGCGATGGCCAGACCCAGCCCCGATCCGACGGGTTTGGTGGTGACGAAGGGATCGAAGCACTTCTCTTCGACTTCCTGGCTCAGCCCTGGACCATTGTCGACAATGGAGAGGACCATTTTTCCGTTTTCGCGGGAAGATGAGATGACTATCTCGGGATCCTCCGCGTCTTCCAGGGCCTGCATGGCGTTGACCAGCAGATTGACGAGAATCTGATGAAACTGGTTGCGGTCGAAGCGGCATGGGGCGTCATCGACATCGACGCGAATCCTGACCCGGGGATGCTGCAGGCGCAGGGGCATGAGCACATGCTCGATCTCTTCGGCCAGAACCAGATGGTCGGGGCTTGGGGCCTGGGGGCGGGCGAAGATGAGAAAATCCTTGAGCAGGAAGTCGAGGCGGTCGATGTCGCGCAGGATGACCCTTGAGAGTCGCTCGGAGAAGTCCTTCTCCAGATCGTCGGACAGCAGAAGCTGCAGGCTCGTCTTGATGCCGGCCAGAGGGTTCTTCATCTCGTGGGCCAGGCCGGCGGCCAGCTCGCCCACGCTGGCCAACTTCTCCATTTCCTTGATCTGCCGTTCCATCTTCTGCACTTCGGTGATGTCCGAGAAGAGGATCATCCACCCCTGGTTCTCGGGCAGTTCCGTCATCTTGAAGCCGAAGACGAGGTCGCGGCCCGTGCTCACGACCATGTGACGGCGGGTGGATTTGCGACGGTCCGCCCAGAAGGGAACGAACTCCGGGAAGAGGGAATCGAGCCGCGCGCCGATGGTGCGGCTGCGGTCGTAGCCCGGAAGCCAGTCCAGGGCCCGCTGGTTGATGCTGGTGACGCGCCTGTGGTCGTCGACCACCAGCAGGCCCGCGTCGAGCCAGTCGAAAACGCGGTACTTGATTTCCTCGGACCTGCGCAGAGCCCCTTCCTGTTCGATGAGGCGCTGCAGCAGCCTGTTTTCCGCCGTGCGGCTCAGCTTGACCAGGGAGGCCACAAGAATGAGCGCCAGGGTGAACAGGCTGTAGTTGTAGGCCAGATCGGAACCACGGATATGCACCTGGCCCCACGCACCGGGAAAATAGAACTGCACGCACGAAATAAGGAACAGGAGTGCCCAGACGGCGATGGAGGAGAAGACAATAGTCTGGAAACCGACGATGCGTCCGTAAAAGAAAAGGCACAGGATGTAGAGGATCATGAAAGCGCTGAACGACCCGCCGGTCAGCACGATCCACCACGTCGTCAGGAAGAGGTCTGCGATGAGCTGGAAGCGGAACAGGCCCATGGAACCGATAAACCGCTTCGACGCCAGGAGATAGACGGCGCTCAGGGCGAAACCCGAGGCGAAGAAGAGGATGTACTGGACGTCCCTGTCGACTTCCAGCCGCATGCCCCGGTCCGAAAGGTTCAGGATCTCGGAAACGGCCAGCATGAGGAGAAAGACCATGATTCCGAGACGAATCACGGAAAATTTGACGAAGAAGCTTTTGAGTTCGGCGGAGGGTGTCAGCTCGGGGTTATTGTCCACAATCCCTTGGGTCTCCCTGGAGTTTTTCCACCGTGTGCCTGAGGGCCGGAAGAATGGCCGCCAGATTTTCCCGCACGGCCTTGGGGCTGCCCGGAAGATTGACCACCAGGGATTTCCCCATGGTCCCGGCCACTGCCCGGGAAATGACGGCGTGCGGGGTCTTGGCCAGGGAAGCCAGGGTCATGGCCCGCTCGAAGCCCGGCAGTCTCTTGTCCAGAAGGGGCAGGGTCGCCTCGGGCGTGATGTCGCGCGGCCCCACACCGGTGCCGCCCGTGGTGAAGACGAGATCGAAGCCGTGGTTCAGGCAGCAGTCGACCAGGGCGGCCTTGAGCATGAGCGGCTCGTCCGGGATGATCACCCCCCTGGCCAGGCTCAGCTCCATCGCCCCGGCGACGGTGTCGCGGATGCAGGGGCCGCTCGCGTCCACGCGCTCGCCGCGCGACCCCTTGTCGCTCAGGGTGATCCAGGCCAGGGAAAAGCCGCTGCGGGAAAGGACGCATTCCCTTTCCCCCGCCGTGACGGTTCCCGCGACTTGCCCGGTCCAGGCCTCAAGGCACAGGCCGTCCTCGCGGCAAAGGCGGATCCTGCTCTCCACCTGCACCCGGCTGGCCCCGTCATCCAAAACATCCCCGGCGCGCAATTCCTGCACCGCATCGATAAAGCCGTGGGCCAGGCCATGGTCCATGCCCACGGTGATGACCACGGGTCCCGACTGCCAAGCGTTCTTCCAGGTTATGCGCATCCCATCCCCTTTGTTTCTTTCAGAGTCGACGCCTATCGCTACCAAAGGCAAGCGCCATTGTCATTACCGCAAAGCCTCAGCCACTTGTCCGCAAACCTCTTCCCGCGTACAGTTTGTCCCTGAAATCAACAGGAAAGGATACCCCATGAAAGGAATCATTCTGGCCGGAGGATCCGGCACGCGCCTCTACCCACTGACGCTGGGCACCAGCAAGCAGCTTTTGCCCGTCTACGACAAGCCCATGATCTACTATCCCCTCTCCATCCTGCTGCTGGCGGGCATCAGGGATATCCTGATCATCTCCACCCCCCACGACCTGCCGCGCTTCCGCGACCTGCTCGGCGACGGCAGCCAGATCGGCGTGCGCTTCACCTACATCGTGCAGCCCTCGCCCGACGGCCTGGCCCAAGCCTTCATCCTCGGCGAGGAATTCATCGGCCAGGACAGCGTCTGCCTCGTCCTGGGCGACAACATCATCCACGGCGAAGGCCTGTCGACGGTGCTCGAAAACTGCGTGGGCCTGGACAAGGGCGGCATCGTCTTCGGCTATCCGGTCAGGGATCCCCAGCGCTACGGGGTGGTGGAATTCGACGACGCCGGCAAGGTCGTCAGCATCGAGGAAAAGCCGGCCAGACCCAAATCCAAGTTCGCCGTACCGGGCATCTATTTCTACGACAACGACGTCGTGGCCATCGCCAAGGCCCTGCGTCCCTCGCCACGCGGCGAGCTCGAGATCACGGACGTCAACCTCGAGTACCTGCGCCGCGGCACCCTGCAGGTGGAGCTCCTCGGACGCGGCTACGCCTGGCTCGACGCCGGGACCCACGAATCCCTGCAGCAGGCTGGCAGCTTCGTGCAGGCCATCCAGGAACGTCAGGGCTTCAAGATCGCCTGCATCGAGGAGATAGCCTTCAGGAAAGGCTTCATCGATAGCGCACACCTGAAGGCCCTGGCCGAGAAGTTCTCCAAGAACGACTACGGCCGATACCTCGATGAACTGGTTGAAGAGGACGAGTAAACTCAATTATTTCAGAATGTAAGATGGCGAAGGAACACTTGTGGAAAAGATTGTTCCAAACATTTTCCCTTGTTCCTTCGCCAGTGTGAAGTCTGACTCGAACACGGCGGGGAACTTTGTTCGGAACCGTTGGGGCTTCAAAAAACAATCATTATTTCATAATATTGAGTTAATTATTCACATTCGACGCCGCCTAATAATACCAACAAATTCTTTTCTCATTTTTTTAGAGGAAGAGAGGAAGGCCGAGCCGTCCCCCTTTTCACAACGTTGAAGTCTTCGGCCATCTCCAGTACAGAGACACGGATCAAGAAGAGCCAATAATTTCAATATGTCTCATACAATTTCAAGGAAAGTGAGGTATCCATGGACCTTATGAAAATGCCGGCGGATCTGCCCGAGGTGACCCTCAACGCCAACTCCGAACTGGTGCTCAGGAAGCGCTACCAGAAAAAGGGCCTGGACGGCAGTCCCATCGAAACCCCCAAGCAGATGTTCTGGAGGGTTGCCGCCAGCATCGCGTCCATGGAATCAGCGTATGCGGACTCCACGTGGAAGGTCGAGGATCTCGCTCGGACCTTCTACAGGCTCATGACCGACTACGACTTCCTGCCCAATTCCCCCACGCTCATGAACGCCGGCACGGATCTCGGGCAGCTGGCCGCCTGCTTCGTGCTTCCGGTCGGCGACTCCATGGACGAGATCTTCGACGCGGTGAAGCACGCCGCCCTGATCCACAAGTCCGGCGGCGGCACGGGGTTTTCCTTCAGCCGCCTGCGTCCCAAGGACAGCCGCGTCGGCTCCACGGGCGGCGTGGCCTCGGGGCCCATCTCGTTTCTGAAGATCTTCAACACGGCCACGGAACAGGTCAAACAGGGCGGCACGCGGCGCGGCGCCAACATGGGCATCCTGCGCGTCGACCACCCAGACATACTCGAGTTCATCCGGGCCAAGGAGCGCGAGGGCGACCTCAACAACTTCAACCTGTCCGTGGCCCTGACCGAGAAGTTCATGCAGGCCGTGGAAAAGGACGAGGAGTACGCCCTCGTCGCCCCGCACACGCAGGAGGTCATCGAGCGCCTCAAGGCCCGCGAGGTCTTCGAGCTTCTGGTGCGCAAGGCCTGGGAGAGCGGGGACCCCGGCATCATCTTCATCGACCGCATCAACCGCGACAACCCCAACCCCGACCAGGGCGAGATCGAGAGCACCAACCCCTGCGGCGAGCAGCCCCTGCTGCCCTACGAGGCCTGCAACCTGGGCTCCATCAACCTGGCCCGCTTCGTGGTGGACAAGGACGGCGTCAAGGAGGTCGATTGGGACAGGCTGCGCGAGGTCATCCACCTGAGCGTGCGGTTCCTGGACAACGTCATCGACGCCTCGGAGTACCCTCTGGAGCGCATCACCCAGACCGTGCGCCGCAACCGCAAGATCGGACTGGGCGTCATGGGCTGGGCCGACATGCTCTACCAGCTGCGCCTGCCCTACAGCAGTCGCCGGGCCATCGTCCTGGCCGAGAAGCTCATGGAGTTTCTGCAGCGTGAATCCAAGTCCGCCTCGACCCAGCTGGCCAAGGAGCGCGGCCCCTTCCCGGCATTCGAGACGTCGGTCTACAGCGACCAGAATCTCGGGCCCTACCGCAACGCCACGACCACGACCATCGCGCCCACGGGCACGCTGTCCATCATCGCCGGGTGTTCCTCGGGCGTCGAACCGCTTTTCGCCCTGTGCTTCGTTCGCCAGGTCATGGACGGCGAGAAGCTGACAGAGGCCAACGGCTTTTTCGTGCAGGCCCTGCACGACGCCGGCTGCTATTCCGAAAAGGTCATGGCCGAAGTCGTCGAGAAGGGCACGGTGCGCGGCATGGAATTTCTGCCCGACGACCTGCGCAAGGTCTTCGTCACGGCCATGGACATCGACCCCGTCTGGCACCTGAAGATGCAGGCCGCCTTCCAGAAGCACACGGACAACGCCGTGTCCAAGACCGTCAACCTGCCCAACTCCGCCACCCAGGAGGACATCTACAAGATCTACTGGATGGCCTACGAGGAGGGCTGCAAGGGCGTGACCGTCTACCGGGACGGGTGCAAGAGCGTGCAGGTGCTGTGTACGGGCGAGGGGGGCAAGGACGGCAAGAAGGCCGAGGAAGAGACGCGGCCCATGGACCGGCCGGATATCGTCTTCGGATTCACCCAGAAGGTCCGCACGGGTCTCGGGGAGCTCTACCTGACGGTCAACGAGATCGACGGCAAGCCCTTCGAGGTCTTCGCCACCATCGGCCGGTCCGGGCGGTCCATCACGGCCAAGGCTGAGGCCATCGGCCGCCTCGTGTCCCTGGCCCTGCGCTCGGGCGTGCACGTCAGCGAGATCGTCAAGCAGCTCAAGGGCATCGGCGGCGAACACCCGGTCTTCCAGAAAAAGGGCATGCTCCTTTCCATCCCCGACGCGGTGTCCTGGGTGCTGGAAAACAGATACATGCAGAGCGGTGCGGGCAGGAGCTTCGGCAATTCCCTGTCCAAGACCGAGTGCCCGGAGTGTTCGACGGAGCTCGTGTTCCAGGAAGGGTGCTTCGTCTGTCCCTCCTGCGGGTTCACCAAGTGCGGTTGACGGGTCATGCCTCTGACTAACGGGATCGAGCCGGACCTTGGCCTGTTCCTGCGCCGGATGATGGGCATCCTGGCCTGCAGGTCCAAGAGTCCGGCCGAGAAACTGCGCCTTGGGGGCGTGCTCATCCAGGAGCGCCTCGGCAGTTCCCAGGCCTCGGTCATGCTGTTCGACGAGGACAGGCAGGAGCTCAGGGTCGTGGCCGCGACCAGGCAGGAGATCGTGGGGCTCTGCCAGCCCCTGTCTCCCCGCTGCGTCTCCGGCTACGTCTGCACCTTCAAGGAGCCCCTGCTCATCACGGACATCGCGGCGGACGGGCGCTTCTGCTGCCGCAGCGCCGCCTACCGCACGGCCTCCCTCATGTCCGTGCCTCTCCTGTCGGAGCAGGGGAGCGTCATCGGGGTCATCAACGTCTCCGACAAGGAAGGTGGCGGCGCCTTTTCACAGGCCGACCTTGGACTGCTTCTGGAATACGCCGGCTGGGTCACGCCGCTCATCGACTACCTCATCGCTCTGGACAGGCTCGAAAAGGAGAAGGAGCGGTACCGGGATCTGGCCCAGGAGCTGGAGATCAAGCAGCGGGAGCTGATCATGGCATCCACCGAGCGGGCCGAGCTGGTCCAGATGGTGGTGCACGACTTCAAGAGCCCCCTCTCGGCCGTCATCTCCAACATGGACCTGCTGACCTATCTGGGCCCCAGCGAGTCCCAGAAGCCCATCATCGAGACGGCCTTCAAGGGCGCCTCAAAGCTTCTGGAGATGATCGACGAGTTTCTGCATGTGGCCCGCGTCGACGAGCTGCACGAGCGGGGTTTCAGCCCCGCGCCGGTGTCCTTTCTCCCCCTGGTCGCAAGCCAGCTCGATGAGATAGCCCCCCTGGCCAGGGACAAGGGCATTGTCATCGAGAACGAATGCGCCCTCGACGTGCGGGTTCTAGGCGACAGGATGCTTCTGGGACATCTGGTGCAGAATCTCGTCTCCAACGCCGTCAAGTACACCCCGGAGAACGGCCGGATCCGCCTCGGCATGGACAGCTGGGAATCGCGCCGCACCGAGGACCCGACCCGCACGGTCCTCAAATTCTGGGTTGAGGACAACGGCGATGGCATCGAGGACCGCTACAAGGAAGCCGTGTTCGAAAAGTTCGTGCGCACGGAGAGATCCGTGGAGAGCGGCATCAAGGGCACGGGGATCGGGCTCTTCGTCTGCCGCAAGATCGTGAACATGTTTCAGGGCAGGATCTGGGTCGAGGACGCCTTGCCCAAGGGCAGCAGATTCTGCGTCATTCTCTTCATTCCGGATGGTCCGGACGGAAACGAACATGGATAAGAACATGACCGTGCTGGTGGCGGAGGACATTCTTTCCGCGCGCGAGACGGTGATCCATATCTTGCGGGCCCTGGGCTTTTCCAGATTCCTGGAGGCCGAGAACGGTGCGGCGGCCCTCGAACACGTCTCGAGGGAGATTCCCGGACTGATCATCTCGGACTGGAACATGCCCAAGATGAACGGGATTTCGCTGCTGCAGGCCGTGCGTTCCATGGAGGGGGCCAGGCACGTTCCCTTCATATTCCTGACCTCCAAGTACGAGATGCAGGACATCGCCCTGGCCTCCGAGGGAGGGGCTTCGGCCTATCTGGTCAAGCCGGTGACCATCAAGGCCCTGTCTGAGGCCCTCGAAGCGGTGTTCGGAAGCACCTTCGAGCGGGATTTCGAGCTGCTCAAGGCGGAAGTGAAAACCTTGTGCGCATCCGGGAAATGCGACCAGGCCGACGACCTTCTGCGCCGCTTCGAAAGCCTGCATCCCGACAATTACCCGCGAATCCGTCTGGAACGGGTTCATCTGCTGATGAACATTTCGGAGTTCGAAGCTGCCGAGAAGGAAGCATGTGCAATCCTGTCCTCCAACCCCCTTTTCACCAAGGCCTGGGAAACCCTCGTCATCCTGCAGTCCAGGATGGGGAAATGGGACCAGGCTTTGGGAGCGGCGGAGCGGGCCATCTCCATCAGCCCCAACAATGCCGGAAACCACGTGCTGCGTGGGACCATCCATCTGCGTCGCGAAGATCTCCACGAGGCCAGGAAAAGCTTCATGACGGCCCTGAACATCGACCGCAAGAACGACCAGATCAAACAGGACATCTGGAACGCCTACGTGGATCTGGACATGGTCGACGAGGTCCAGCGCGATTTCGGGGCGTACATCTTTTCATCCCTGACCTGCGATACCCTGAACAACATGGCCGTGGCCTATCGGCGCAAGGGGGAACTGGCCCGGGCGGTGGAGATCTACCGCACGGCCCTGGCCAAGGAACCCGACAACCCGAAAATTCTCTACAACGCGGCCGTGGCCTATGTGAACCGCAAGCAGCTCGCCAAGGCCAAGGAGCTGTTGGCCCGCGCCCTGGGCAACGATCCGGGGTTCGAGAAGGCCAGACTCCTTTACGAGCAGATCAACAAAGCGCACACTCGCGAGGCCGACTGAGACCATCGGCCCGAAGAGGGGGTTATGATCACCATATCCAAGCTGTCCTACACCTTCGGCAAGCAGCTGGCCCTGAAGGATGTCAATTTCTGCATGAAGCAGGGGGAATTCGTTTTCCTGTGCGGGCCTTCGGGCGCGGGCAAGACGACGTTCATGCGCATCCTGCACGGCGCCCTGCCCGTGCAGCGCGGCAAGGTCGACGTGGCCGGGTATGACCTCAATACCCTGCCCGAACGGCGCAAGCACCTGCTGCGCCGCGACGTGAGCGTTGTCTTCCAGGATTTCAAGATCCTGACCAACCAGACGGTCTTCGCCAACGTGGCCCTGCCCCTGAAGGTCCGAGGCATTCCCCGGCACATCATCGAGAAGCGCGTGCGCGCGGTACTCAGGAGCCTTCATCTCGACCACAAGGCCATGTCCCCGTGCGAGGAGCTCTCGGGCGGAGAGCAGCAGCGCGTGGCCGTGGCCCGGGCCGTGGTCGTCAAACCCAAGCTCCTTCTGGCCGACGAACCCACGGGCAACCTCGATTACGAGCTGTCCATGCGCATGATGGACATTTTCCAGCAGTTCCACAAATTCGGCACCTCGATCATGATCGCCACCCACAACCGCGAGATCATGGAGCGCATGTCCGGCGCGCGCGTCGTGACCCTGCACGACGGCGTCATGCACGAGGGCTGCGTGGAAACGGGAGGCGGCCTATGAGCGTCTTTTTCCACTTGCTGGGCCAGGGCGTCCGGGATCTGTTCCGTGCGCCCTGGTCCCTGTGCATGACCATCGCGGCCATTACCCTGGTGTCCTTTCTGGGCGGGGCCTTTCTCATGCTCGTGCACAATCTCGACCTGCAGATCGGCGCCAGGCAAGGAAACGTCCAGTTTCAGGTCTACTGGCAGCCCCAGACCACGACCGAGGAGGTCCGTGAGGTGTGGGCGGGCCTTTCGTCCATGGAGGGCGTCGTCAACGTGCGCACCTTCACGCCGGACCAGGCCCTGGGCGTGCTGGCCGAATCCTTCCAGAACAGCGCCGACATGGAGTGGATGAAGGGCAGAAGCCCCCTGCCGCCCACGGCCCTGGTGGAATGCGAGCTTCCCGCCGAGGACGGCAAGAAGTGGGCCGCGGCCATGGTCGAGCGGCTTCGGGCCCTTCCCAAGGTGGAGAAGGTCTCCTTCAACCCCCTGCAGGTGGATTTGCTGACCTCGTGGGTGGGGCTGACGCGGATGGCCTTCTGGCCGGTGACGGGCTTTCTGCTGGTCGTGGTCGCATTAGTGGTCGGCAACACCATCAAGCTGGCCCTGCTGGCCCGGCGCGAGGAACTGGAGATCCTGCGCTTCGTGGGCGCAAGCCGCGCGTACATCCAGTTTCCGCTGCTGGTGGGCGGGGCTTTCCAGGGGTTTCTCGGAGCCGGCCTGGCCCTGGGACTGCTCAAACTTCTGCACAACGGCATCGAGGAGATGTTCAACGTCCCGCCCCTGTGGATGACCATTTCCTTCCTGCCCCCCCTGCACTGCCTGGTCATCGTCGCAACCCTGGCGACCGTCGGAGTCCTGAGCTCCCTCGTCGCCCTTCGCAACTAGACAATCGAGGATCATATGAATCGTAGCCATAAGATGACGAAAGGATTGGAAAAGGCCCCCCATCGCTCCCTGCTCTTCGCCCTGGGCATGACCCGCGAGGAGATGCGCCGTCCCCTCATCGGCGTGGTCAACTCGGCCAACGAGATCGTGCCCGGCCACATGCACCTGGACATCATCGCCCGAGCGGTCAAAGACGGCGTGCGCATGGCCGGCGGCACGCCCATGGAGTTCCCGACCATCGGCGTGTGCGACGGTCTGGCCATGAACCACGAGGGCATGAAGATGAGCCTGCCCAGCCGCGAGCTCATCGCCGATTCCATCGAGATATCGGCCACGGCCGTGCCCTTCGACGGCCTGGTTTTCATCCCCAACTGCGACAAGATCGTGCCCGGCATGCTCATGGCCATGCTGCGCCTGAACATCCCGTCCATCATGATCAGCGGCGGGCCCATGCTGCCCGGCAAATTCGAGGGGAAAACAGTTGATCTCATCACGGTCTTCGAGGGCGTGGGCAAGGTCAGAAGCGGCGGCATGACCGAGGAGGATCTGGAGCGCATGGAAGAGTGCGCCTGTCCCGGCTGCGGTTCCTGCGCCGGCATGTTCACGGCCAACTCCATGAACTGTCTGTCCGAGGCCCTGGGCCTGGCCCTGCCAGGCAACGGCACCATCCCGGCCCCGACCAGCGCGCGCATCCGCCTGGCCAAGGACGCCGGCATGCAGGTCATGACGCTGGTCGAGAAGAATATCCGGCCGCGTGACATCGTGACCGAGAAGAGCGTGGCCAACGGCGTGACCGTGGACATGGCCCTGGGCTGCTCGACCAACACTGTCCTGCACCTGCCCGCCATCTTCCGCGAGGCCGAGCTGGACCTGACGCTGGACATTTTCGACCGCATCAGCCGCAGCACCCCGAACCTCTGCCGCCTGTCCCCGGCCGGACCGCACCATATCGCCGACCTGCACGAGGCCGGCGGCATCCCCGCGGTCATGAACGAGCTGGCCGGCAGCGGTCGCCTGGCGCTTGACGTCATGACCGTGACCGGACGGACTCTGGGTGAAAACCTGGAAGCCCTGAAGCCCCGCATTTCTCGGCCCGAAGTGGTCCGCACCGTGGCCGACCCGTATTCCGTGGAAGGCGGCATCGCCATCCTGAAGGGCAACCTGGCCATGGACGGGGCCGTGGTCAAGCAGTCGGCCGTGGCTCCCGAGATGATGCGCCGCACGGGTACGGCCAGGGTCTTCGAGGGCGAGGAGGAGGCAGTGGAGGCCATCCTGGGCGGCAGGATCGTGGCCGGCGACGTGGTCGTCATCCGCAACGAGGGCCCCGTGGGCGGCCCGGGCATGCGCGAGATGCTCACCCCCACCTCGGCCATTTCCGGCTTGGGCCTTGGCGGCGAGGTGGCCCTGCTGACCGACGGCCGCTTCAGCGGCGGTACGCGCGGCGCGGCCATCGGGCACATCAGCCCCGAGGCGGCCGAGGGCGGCGTCATCGGCCTGGTCAGGGAAGGGGACCGCATCAGCATCGACATCCCGGCCCGCAAGCTCGAACTCCTCGTGGACGAGGCCGAACTCGAGCGGCGCCGCAAGGACTGGAAGCCCTACCCCAAGGAAATCACGTCATCCATCCTGCGCCGTTACAGCCGCATGGCCTCGTCGGCTGCCAAGGGCGCGGTGACGAAGATCTGATGGGTTGGGACGCCCAGACCGCGGCCCGCTATGACCAGTGGGCAAAGAGTCCCTGCGGGAGCTTCGCCCTGCGGCAGGAGCAAAGGCTGCTGCAGGGCGTCATCGCCCACTGGCCCCGGCGCAAGCAGAAGCTGCTGGACATCGGCTGCGGCACCGGCACGTTCCTCGAGTTCTTCTGGTCCTGCGGGTTCGACCTGACGGCCATCGACCTGAGCCCGGACATGCTGGCCAGCGCGAGGCAAAAGATCGGGAACAGGGCAGACCTGCACCTGGGCAGCGCGGAGCATCTGCCCTTCGAGGACCGCGAGTTCGACTACGCCTCGGTCATGACCGTGCTCGAATTCGTGGACGACCCCGTTCTCGTCCTGCAGGAGGCTGCGCGAGTGGCCCGCAAGGGCATCCTCGTCACGTTCCTGAACAAATGGTCGCTCTACGGGTGTTCGGTGCGTCTGGGAAAGCGGCATTCGACTCTGGCCAGGGCGCGCTGGTTCACCTGGCCGGAAATGCGGGCCCTGATCCAGCAGAGTATCTCCCCCGGAGCCATGGAGGCCAGATCCATCCTGCTGGGGCCGTCCTGCACCTGGAATGCTCTGCCCGTCATCAGGCTCCTGAACAGCGTCTCCGTCTTCCCCTGGATGGGCGCGGTCACGGCCGTGCGCATCGACCTGACCGCGCCGCCGGCCCAGACCCCCCTCATGGCCTGGGAAACGGAACCGACGGTCTGAAGAAAGAGCCCGCAAACGAAATGGCCGGACTGCATGCGTGCAGCCCGGCCATTTGTCATTTTTTTCGGGTAGTTATTTTCCGTGAACCAGGGTGCAGACCTCTTCGAGGGCCTTGGCCGGGTTTTCCTGCTGGAATATGTTGCGGCCGATGCACACGCCGGACACGCCGGAGTCAAGGGCCTCGCGCACGTTGCGCAGGAAATGGCGGAAATCGCCGTTGCGCGGGCCGCCGCTGATGACCACGGGAACGGGGCAGGTGGCCACGGCCCGGGCGAAGCTCGGGTGGCTGCCGCAGGACGGCACCTTGATGACGTCGGCCCCGAGCTCGGCGCCGATGCGGATGCTGTGGGCCACCAGGGTCGGGTCGTTCTCGTTCACGATCTGGCCGCCGCGGGCGTAGATCATGGCCAGAAGGGGCAGGCCCAGCTGGTGGGCCTCCTCCACGCAGGCGCCGAGGTCCGAGAGCATGCGGTCCTCGAGGTCGTTGCCGATGTTGATGTGCATGGAGACCATGTCCGCGCCAAGGCGCAGAGCCTCGGGCACGGAACAGACCAGGGCCTTGTTGTAGGACGGCAGGCCGTGCCGCGTGCCGGCCGAAAGGTGCACGATGAGGGACTGATCCAGGCGGATCTCCCCGGCCGTGGCCATGACCATGCCCTTGTGCAGGACCACCCCCTGCAGGGGCAGATGCTGCAGACCGCGCAGGAGGCTGCCGAGGTCTTCCAGGCCCGGGATGTTGCCTTCGGACAGGCCGTGGTCCAGCGGCAGGATGATGGTCCTCTTGGATTCGGGGTGGAAGAGCCGCGCGGCCTTGCGCAGGTATCCGATCATGTCGTTCTCCTCATGCGTTAGCGATCCGACCACAGGCACCGATTGCCCTTGACCGTCAGAAACCCCAGGGGCAGGCCCCGGTAATAGAAGGCCCTGCGTCGGGCCTCGCCCTTCCAGGCCAGGCTCTGCCCGGAAAGCAGGGCGCCGATGTCCCGCACGTTTTCCAGCACCAGGCTGTTTCCGTCGGGCACGGGCGGAACGAACATGCGCAGCGTGGCGTCGGCCAGGACGGAATCCCCGGCCGTCTTGCCCACGGCGAATCCCTGCCAGCGCAGTTCGCCGGGCAGCTTCCTGGCCTGTTCGAAAATGAGGTAGACGCGGCCGCCGACGCAAAGGAAACTGTGCTCCGGTAGCCAGCTCGTGTCCAGCCCGGTGCGCGCGAAAAATTGCTGTCTCGTGATCGTGTCGCCCGGAAGCTCCCGGCCTTCCGACTTCTCCATATCCCCTTGCGTGCCCGGTTTGGTCAGTCCGGCCAGGAAGAAGCCCTGGGCGGCGCTGCCCTCGCCGTCCACGAGCAGGCAGCCCGGCAGGGACGGGGCGAAGCTGAAGGACGCAAATTCGGGCAGCGGAGACGGTGCGAGCCCCAGATGTTCCGTGGCGAAGCGGACCTGGTCCTCGTTCTCGCGGACGTTGGTGGTGCAGGTCGAGTAGAGGAGCCTTCCGCCCGGGGCCAGCAGCTCGGCCGCCTTGGTCAGCAGTTCGCGCTGGAGTTCCTCCAGGGGCGCGGTCTTCTCTCCGGCCCACATCTGCGCGGCCTTGGGGTTCTTTTCGACCGTGCCCCAGCCGCTGCACGGGGCGTCGAGCAGGATGAGGGGCCAGGAGCCGGGAACGAGCGGCAGGTCCTGTCCCTCGTATTTGCAGGTGACCACGTTCAGGCATCCCAGGTGGCGCATGTTCACGCGCAGGGTGGCCAGGCGGTCGGGGCTGGGCTCGTTGGCCAGGACGAGCCCGGTCGGCCCCACCATGCGGGACAGGATGCCGGTCTTGCTGCCGGGGCTCGCGCACATGTCCAGCACCCGGTCGCCGGGGCGGGGCGCCAGGGCCAGGGGCGGGAGCATGGAGGACTTGTCCTGGATGTAGATGTAGCCGAAGCGCGCCGCGATGCTGCGGCCCAGGGGCATGGGCTCGGCGGTCAGGGTCCGGGCCAGGGAAAAGAACGGCTCGGGTTCGAAGCCGAACCCTTCGGCCCGAAGCAGGGCTTCGACGTCCGGGATCTGATCCTCGGCGCATGCCAGACGGAAGGAGCGGGTGGTGTTTTTCATAGGGGTTGTGCCTGGGCCATTTGACAAGAGCCCGTGTAGCCATCAAGAAAGGGCCTGTCAAAGCGGAGGGCCCATGCAACCGGTCAGGACGGCGGTTCAGATTGTGGAGGTCGGGGCGGAGGAGAACGGCCGCAAGCTCACGACCTTCCTGCAGGCGCGGCTGGGGCATCTCCCGGCCGGTCTCGTCATGCGCCTTGTGCGCACCGGCCAGGTGCGCATCGACGGCCGCCGCTGCAAGCCCTTCGACCGGGTGTCCGCGGGGCAGAAGGTGCGCATCCCGCCCGTTACCGTCGAACTGCGCGAGGAGGCCGGTCCGGCCCGCACGGACCTCGACATCGTGCACGAGGGCGCGGACATGCTCGTGGTCAACAAACCATCAAACCTGCCGGTCCACGCCGGCACGGGCTGGACGGACTCGGTCCACGACCGGCTCAAGGTCCGCTTTCCCGGACAGATCTTCACCCCGGTCCCAGTCCACCGCCTGGACCGCGACACCTCGGGGTTGCTGCTCTGCGCCAAGACCCACGATTTCCTGCGCGCCATGCACGAGGCCTGGCCCGGCACGACCAAGGCCTACCTGTGCTGGGTCGAAGGGGCCTGGCCGGACCGGGGCTGGACGACCATCGTCTCGGACCTGGCCAAGGCCGCCACCGCCGGGGGCGAGAAAGTCGTTTCCGGGCAGGGGCGGCGGGCCGTGTCCCATGTCCATCCCGTCAGCCTCGCAGCGGGCCGCAGTCTGGTGCTGGTGGTGCTCGGCACCGGCCGCACCCACCAGATCAGGGTGCATCTGTCCGACCGTGGCCACGCCATCGTCGGCGACCCCAAATACGGCCGCGGCGGGGGGCTCATGCTCCATGCCGCCTTCCTGTCCTGGCCGGGACACGCCTATTTCGCCCTTCCGCCCTGGACCGGGGATTTTCAGGTTTCCCCTGCCTTGGCCGGAACGATCAACGACATCATCACCACCGCTCCCGCCAAGGAGGGGGCTTCATGAACGAACGCCAATCAAGCGCCCTGTACTGGGGCGCAAGCCTCGCCCTCATCGCCCTGACCACCTGGGTCAGGTACTGGTTCGTAACCTCGGGACAGCTGGGCCTCTCGCCCGACGAGGCCCAGTACTGGGACTGGAGCCGGACCCTGCAGTGGTCCTACTACTCCAAGGGGCCGCTCATCGCCTTCATAAACGCCCTGAGTACGTTTTTTCTCGGTGCCACGGAACTGGGCGTTCGCGCCGGGGCCATGGTCGGCGCGGTCCTCATGCAGCTGGCCGTGCTGGGCTGGATCGGGATATGGCTGCGGCGCATCCGTACGGCCTTCTGGACCCTCGTGGTCTTGAACACGACCCTGCTCTTCATGGCCGGGGGGCTGCTCATGACCACGGACAACCCGCTGCTGGCCTGCTGGATTCTGGGCATGATCTGCCTGAGCCTGGCCGTGGACAAAGGGAGCCTCCCCCTTTTCATTCTCATGGGGCTTTTCCTGGCGTTGGGCATCGCGGCCAAGTACACCATGCTGCTTTTCATTCCGTTGGCAATGGCTGCGTCCTTCTGGATCGGCCGGGGACAGGACCTGCCGGCCCTGTTCTGGCCGCGGCTGCTGAAGTCCCTCGGCATCGGCGGCGCGGCCGGGCTGCTGCCCATCCTGGTCTGGAACGCCACCCACGACTGGGCCGGGATCAAGCATGTCCTCTACCGGGGAGCCATGGCCGGGGAAAAGGCCAAGGTCTTTTTCGAGCTGAAGAATTTTCCCGAATACCTGGGCAGCCAGCTGGGCGTGGTCACGCCGTGGTGGTTCGCCTTTCTCTTCATCGGGGCCTGGCTGGTCGGCCGCCAGCTCCTGCGGAGGCAGGCCGAGCCGGTTTTCCCCTGGCTGCCGCGTCCCATGGCCATCATCCTGACGGTCTTCTTCTGGCCCGTGTGGCTCTTTTTCCTCTTCTGGAGCCTACACGCCAAGGTCGAGGCCAACTGGTCGGCCACGGCCTACCCTGCCGGCATCCTGCTGGCGGCCATGGCCCTGGAGCGCTTTGTCCACCGCGAGCCGCGGCCCAGGTGGCGTTTCGCCTGGCCCGCGCTCGGCGTTGTCGTTTTCGCCGTCCTTCACATGCAGGCATTAATCCCCTTTGACGGGGAGAAGAACCCCGTGCACCGGCTGCGCGGCTGGCAGGAACTGGGGCAGAAGGTCGACGAGGCGCGGCAGGAACTGGGCGGGTCCGATGCGGCGTTCGTCTTCGGCAGCGAATACGGAGTCACGGCTGAGCTGTCCTTCTACGTGCCGGGACAGAGGCGGGCCTTTTGCCTGGCCGGCGGCCGCAAGATGAACCAGTACGATTTCTGGCCGGCTCCGGACCCGGCTGCCCAGAATGCTGTTTTCGTGGTCAAGGGGGAAAAGGGGAAGGTTGCGGAGCGGGTCCTCGAACTCTTCGAGAGCGTGGACGAGCCCAGGGTGGTGACCACCGCCCAGGGCAGCCGTCTCGGCCAGACCTTCACGCTTTTCCTGTGCCGCGGATACAAGGGCGTCTGGCCGGCCCAGGAGGGCGGAAACTTCTAGGCCGGGCAGCGTCCGGGATTTCGGGCCAGGTAGGCCTCGGTCGCCAGGAAATCATCCTTCGTATGCGGTTCGAAGGTGACGGTGACCGGGGCCTTTCGTTTTGCCAGGAAATCCCAGAGCCTGTCCCATGGAACGGCGCCCTGTCCCAGGCCCAGGTGCTGGTCCGCGCTGCCGTCGTTGTCGTGCAGGTGCAGGTGGCCGAGAAACGGGTCCAGGGCCGTGAGCCATTCGTCCAAGTTGCCGCGCTCGCCGCCGCGGGCGAAGCTGTGCCAGTGTCCCAGGTCCAGGCAGGCCCGGACGACACCCGGCAGGGCCGAGAGCACCCGGACATGCCACTGCGGGTCCGCCTCGAACACGTTCTCCAGGAAAAGGGGCGCGCAGGCATGTTCCAGGACCGTCGTCCAGGTGGACAGGGAGTTCTCCAGCCACTGCTCCTGGAACGCGGCGTACGTCAGGTGATTGTAGTCCAGGTGGGCGATGAGGTGGGCTGGCTCGTAGACCTGCGCCGCGTCGAGAGCGTGCAGCAGGCGTTCGGTGGCGGCCCGCCGCACCAGCGGGTCGAGGCTGCCGGGATGCAGGTCGAAGAAGGGCAGGTGTACGGCGCAGGTCAGGCCTGCGTCGTGGAACATCCGGGCGTTTTCGGCATGCCGGGCCGGGCTCGTGGAGTCCAGGGCACGGGCGTCGAAGCCGAGTTCGGGGTTCAGGCGCCGCGAGAGGAAGAGTTCCAGATAGGCGGGGTGCTCGTCCAGGTAGCGCAGGGGCAGGTTGACGAAGGCCATGTCAGGAAGCGGTGTGTTCCCTGGCGATGACCCAGGACTCGAAGTTGCCGGGAAGGAAGAGGAAGGTCCGTGGCTGTCCGCCCGCCGGCCGCAGGACCGCCTCGACGCCGTCCTTCGTGACGCGCACGGAAGGTTCGGCGCGGAAGGGGTTCGGTTTGCCGCGTTCCTTGTCCAGGGCCGTGGCGATGGCGTCGCGTCCCTGGTCCCTGTCGCGGCTGGCCGTGCGGTCGTAGGCTTGGACGAGGGATTTCAGATCCCCCCTGTCCCAGGCGTCGGCGCATTCACGCAGGCGCTCGCGGATCTCGCGGCCGGCCAGAGAGGCGTAATCCGGCCGCGGGCCCAGGTTCTGGGGCACCCACTCCTCGCCGACGATCTTCCACAGCTCGACCTTGCGCATCCAGTACAGCCGCCGCCAGCCCTCCTCGCCCTGGGGATAGGTGCGCTGGGCGAAGGCCGAGACCATGTAGCCCGGCCCTTCCAGCACCTGCAGATCCTGCATGCGGATGTCGACCCAGGGGGAGCGGGAGAATTCCTGCAGGGTTTTGCGCTTGAACTGGTCGAAGCTCATGCCTGCGGACTTTTCGAAGCGCTCGGGATCGTAGATCTCGAAAAACGCCCCTTCGCGCCGCTCCCTGGCCTTGACCCAGCCCTTGGTGCCCATGACGATCTCGGGCGGGGGGCCGAATTTTGCCGTCTCGCCCCACTTCACCCCGTCGGCGATGACCACGGGGCTGGCGTTGATGCGTACGTGCCGGTCCAGCCGGTCCACGACGTCGTTTTCCAGGACCACGCACCCGAGGGTCTGGCGCGGGCCGAAGGTTCGGCCCCGGCCGTGGATCATGATCCCGTCGCCTGTCTTGCCGAGGACCCGGTCCGCGGGGTTGGGGTAGTTGAGGGGGTAGGCGGTGTTGCCGAAGCGGTCGAAATCGAGCCCGCCGGTGGCCTTGCCCTGCAGGAAGTAGACGCCTTCGGGCGTCTTGCGGTCGCCCTCGAGAAGCTTGCCCCCGCCGCGCATGCCCGTGGTGCAGGACATGCTTTGCAGCGTGCGCAGGGCCCCGCCCTGGCTCTGCAGCAGAAAGGCGCGCTGGCGGCCCATGTCCACGGCCATGAACTGGGGCGGCAGGTTCGTGCGCGGGGCGAGGGTCGGCACCCAGCCTTCGGCGAAGGCGCAGGTGGCGGCCAGTGCGAGGACCAGGACCGTGAGCTGAAGGAAGCGGGTGACCATGGCAGGAAAAAGGGAGGCCGGGGCCTCCCTACAGTTTCGCGGTTTCGACGAGTTCCCGGCGGGTGAAGATGGTCTGCAGCTGGAACCCGGCCTTCTCGATGTTCTCCCGGCCGCCCTGTTCGCGGTCCAGGACGCCCATGATGGCCACGATATTGAGGCCCTGCTCGCGCACGCGGTCCACGGCCTTCAGGAGCGTCCCGCCGGTGGTGATGACGTCCTCCAGCAGGCAGACGTTCATGCCCGGCGTGAAGTTCTTGAGGCCCTCAAGATACTGGTTGGTGCCGTGGCCCTTGGGCTGCTTGCGGATTATGAACCCGGGCAGGGGGTAGCCTTCCAGGTGCGAGACCACGGTCACGGCCGAGACCAGCGGGTCGGCGCCCAGCGTCATGCCGCCCACGCCCTGGACGCCGCCCTTGGCGCGGATCATGTCCAGGAAGAACTTGCCGATGAGCCACGCGCCCTCGGGGTGCAGGGCCGTGTGCTTGCAGTCGAAGTAGTAGTCGCTCTTCTGGCCCGAGGTCAGGGTGAAGTCGCCCTCGAGGTAGGACTTCTCGATGAGCAGGCGGGCCAGTCGTTTTTTCAATTCAAGCATGGTGTATCACCTATTTGAAGACGCGGTCGAACACGGTCTGTTCGTGCCGCAGATAGTAGTTCAGATCGAAGGCCTGGTCCAGTCGCGCGGCGTCGAGACGGGCCGTGATGTCGGCGTTTCCGCGCACAGCCTCCTCGAAGGAGGTCCGCTCCTGCCAGCAGCGCATGGCCACGGCCTGCACCATCTCGTAGGCCTTCTGGCGTTCCAGGCCCGTCTCCACCAGGGCCAGGAGCACGCGCTGGGAGAAGAAGAGGCCGTAGGAGCCCATGAGGTTGCGCTGCATGTTCTCGGGGATGATGCGCAGGTTGGCCAGAACGCCGCTTAGGCGGTTCAGCATATAATTCACCATGATGGTCGAGTCGGGCATGATGACGCGCTCCACCGACGAATGGCTGATGTCGCGTTCGTGCCACAGGGCCATGTTCTCCATGGCGGCCAGGGCGTTGGTGCGCACCAGGCGCGAGAGGCCCGTCAGGTTCTCGGCCGAGATGGGGTTCTTCTTGTGGGGCATGGCCGAGGAACCCTTCTGGCCCTTGCCGAAGCCCTCCTCTACCTCCAGCACCTCGGTGCGCTGCAGGTGCCGCAGTTCCACGCACAGGCGTTCGACGCCGCCGGCGATGAGCGCCAGGGCCGTGAAGTACTGGGCGTAGCGGTCGCGCTGGATGACCTGGGTCGAGATGGGATCCACATTCAGGCCCAGGATGTCCAGAGCGCGCCTTTCGAGCTCTGGCTCCAGCTGGGCGTAGGTGCCCACGGCGCCGGAGATCTTGCCGTAGCGGATGTTCTCCAGGGCGGCTTCCCAGCGTTCGCGATGGCGCTGGAACTCGGCGTGGTACACGGCCATCTTCAGGCCGAAGCTGGTGGGCTCGGCGTGGATGCCGTGGGTGCGGCCCATGCACAGCTGCCCCTTGTGGGTCTCGGCCATCTTCGCGATGGTGCCCAGGAGCCGGTCCAGGTCGGCCAGGATGATCCGGCCGGCGCGGGTCAGGAGCACGGCGTTGGCCGTGTCCACGATGTCCGAGGACGTGCAGCCGAGGTGGATGTAGCGCGACGAGGGCCCGACCTTCTCCTCCACGGCCGTGAGGAAGGCGATGACGTCGTGCTTGGTCGTCTCCTCCAACTCCAGGATGCGGTCCAGCTCGAAGTCGGCCTTCTCGCGGATGACGGCCATGTCCTCGGCCGGGATGACGCCCATGGCGTGCCAGCCTTCGCAGATGGCCAGCTCGACTTCGAGCCAGACCCGGAATTTGCGTTCCAGGGTCCAGATCTCGCCCATTTCCTTCCGTGTATAGCGATCGATCATGATGGTGGGGTGTGGTTGATGTTCGGGCCCCGCCGTGGACGGGGCCGAAAATGAAAAAGGCAGCCTAAGCTGCCTTGATCAGGACGCCGAAGAGGATGTGTCCGCGGATGTTGAGGGCGTGGAGCTTTTGCTCCCGTTCCCGCCGGACTCCTTGCTGTATCCGGACGCGTACCAGCCGCCTCCCTTCAGGACGAAGGAGGTGTTGGAGATAAGCCTCTGGGCAGTGCCCCCGCAGACCGGACAGATTTTTTCCCTGTCCTGGAAATCCTTCTGCCATTCCTCGAAAATCTGGCGACAGTCTTCACAGCAGTATTCGTAGATGGGCATGGTTACCTCCTCAAAGACGACAGAGCCTACTTCTTGGCAGCAGCGGCCTTGGCTTCCTTGATGCGTTCCTTGATGCGCTCGGCGCGGCGCTTGCGGCGGCGGGCGATCTCTTTCATGCGTTCGATTTTCTTGTGGGCCATTATGCAATCCTCCAATGGGGTGAAATTTCTTCTGGCGCGAAGCAAGGGCACATATAATAGCCTTGCCGCATTTGTCCAGCCTCTTTCGAGCCCGATTTCACGGTTCATACCGGCTGCAGCGCGTACTCCCGCGATCCGAGGCCAAGGCTCTGGGCGTACTCGAGCAGGTACTGCCCGCGCACATGGCCGTGGATGGCCGCGAACTTGTCCTCACCGGGCGCGATGCCGGAGGGCAGGGCGCTCGGGTGCAGGGGCTGGGCCTGGTTGACCAGGTCCAGGCAGGCCTGGTCCAGGGCCACCGGGTCCCACGACCCCAGCAGGCCCAGGTCCGGGCAGACGGGCGCGTCGGAAAAGCCCATGCAGTCGCAGCCCGGGCTGACCTGCTGGATGAAGCTCAGGTGGAAGGTCCTGCGGGAGCGGGAGAGCAGGGCCGCGGCGGCGTACTCGGCCATGCGCTCCAGGAACGTGTTCACGTCCACCCGCCAGTCCACTTCCAGGCCGCCGCTGCGGCAGACCAGGAAGCAGGCCGCGCAGCCCGCGCACTTGTCGCGGTCGATGGAGATTTTGCCGTTCAGGTCCAGGCGCAGGGCGCCGTGGCTGCAGACCTCCACGCACTGGCCGCAGCCCGTGCAGTGGTCTGGCTTGACCGAGGGGCCCAGGCCGCAGTGCTGCTGCATCTTGCCCCTGCGCGTGGCGCAGCCCATGCCGACGTTCTTGATGGCCCCGCCGAACCCGGCCAGTTCGTGGCCCTTGAAATGGCTGACCGTGACCAGCATGTCCGCGTCCACGATGTCGCCACCCAGGTAGGCCGCGTCGAAATGTCTGCCCGGGCAGGGAACGGCCCGTTCGTTGCCGCTTTTCAGCCCGTCGGCGATGACGACCGGCGCGCCGAGGACGTTGGGGTCGAAGCCGTGGGCCGCGGCCTGCAGGCAGTGGGACACGGACTCGCCGCGCTGGCCCACGTAGAGGGTGTTGGTGTCCGTCAGAAAGGGTTTGGCCCCGCACTTGCGGATGAAGGCCAGCAGGGGCGTGAGCTGCAGGGGCCGGATATGGGCCGTGCCCCCGCCTTCGCCGAAGTGCAGCTTGACGGCCGTCAGATCCCCGGAACGCAGCTCCGCCCCCAGGCCGGCGAGCTTGAGCATGCGCTTGACCTTGGCCTCGAAGGGGGCCTTGCGCGAGGCGCGCAGGTTCCAGAAATAGACGGCCTCGGCCATGGCTTACCTCGAAGGGATGGGTTCCTGGGCCTCGGTCAGCAGGAAGCGCCCTTCCAGGATCCAGCGCTTGAGCTCCTCGGCCACCTCCAGGGACAGGGTGTAGCTGGTCAGGGGCGTGGTCGGCACGTCCTTGCCCTCCACGCTGATGACGCCGCTCTTCAGTTCGGCGAAGGTGACGTGCCCGTACTTGGACGGGTATCCGTTGGGGTAGTCCTCGCCGTAGTCGACCACGGGCACGTGGATGTCCTCGTCGGCCACGCCCGTGAACCAGGCCATTTCCTCGTCCAGGATGGGGATGGGGATGCCCATGCCCACGGCCAGGGAGCAGCCGTAGCCGACGATGCTCACCCCGCGCAGGTAGCGCGCGTTCATGCCCTTGAGGTCGCCCTTGACCATGAGGGTGCCCGAGGCGCTCATGGGGACGCCGCGCTCGTTCCGCTTGGGCTCGGCCACGTGCTGGGTGCCCTCCCCGATGACGTAGCCGATGCCGCCGCCGAGGAAGATGCGCGTACCCAGGCCGATGGTCCGGAAATACGGGTCGTTCAGCAGCGGGCTCAGCTCTCCGGCTGTGGCGTAGTTGGCATTGCCGAGGTTGGACTTGAGGGGGCCCATGTAGGTGTATTTGAGCTTGCCCGTGCGGTTGATTGCACAGTTGTAGTTCTGGTAGCAGTTGCGGGGGTTGAGCAGGATGGCGTTGCGCAGCTCGGCCAGGGAGATCTTCTTCTCGATGGCCTTGCGCGGGTAGCAGTCCGTGCCGTAGGCCTCGGCCTTGAGATGCACGCGCTTGCCCTTGACCAGGTCCTCGATGACGTGGCCGCCGCCGTACTTGAACTGTCCGGGGTAGACCTTGTTCAGCGGGTCCTCTTCGGTGGGCTCGGTGACGCCGACGTAGCTGTCCACCGCGGCCAGGCCGGCGTAGCAGGGCACGCCGTTGAGCCAGACCTTGGCGGTCTTGATGGTCGGGGGTTGCTGGCCGATGTTGAACAGAAGGCCCGACGAGCACATGGGGGAGAAGGTGCCGGTAGTGACGACATCGACCTTGCGGGCGGCCTTGACCTTGCCTTCCTTGCGAACTAGGCTGGTCATTTCGCTGGCGTTGAGGACGACGGCTTTTCCTTGCCGGATCTTCTCGTTGATCTCGGCGATGGTTCTGACTGTATGCTGGGCGCTCATGCTTGTCCTCCGAAGATGATATCGGGCCGATGCCGGTCCGCAGGGCGTGACTGTGCCCGAATTGCACGCCGGAGTAAACCGGCCGCCATGGCGGATCGAAGATAATTGGGAGTTGAATTGAGCAGGGATCAGGTCGATGCGGCCCTGGAGCGGGCCTTTTCCTCCGAAGAGCTGGGCAGGTGGCGCTCGTCTCTTGGCATGAGCGTGGAAGGCGGCGTTCTCACGGTGCGCTTCCCGCACATGTATTTCGCCGACTGGTTCGAGAGCCACGCCCGGGAGCGTTTTGAAAGCGCGCTGAAAGGCACGGGCCTGGCCCTGGCCTACGAGTGCCGCGACGGCAGCCGCTCCCGCATCGTGCGCGAGGCGCGTCCGGCCTCCGAGGAGCTACCCTTCGGGTCGGAGTTCATTTTCGACAACTTTCTGGTCAACACCAAGAACTACTTCCCCCTGGCTTCGGCCCAGGAGGTGGCCCAGAGCAGCCACGCGCCCTACAACCCCTTCGTGCTCTGCGGCGAGAGCGGTTCGGGCAAGTCCTTCCTGCTGCGCGCCATCGCCAACGCCAAGAGCGAGAACGGCCGGGACGGGATCCACGTGGCCGGAGTCAACGACCTGCACGAACTCTTTTCCTCCCGGCCGGACGCGCGCAAGTTTCTGATGTCCATGCACTTCCTGGCCGTGGACGACCTGCAGGAGATCGAGCGCTACCCGTATCTGCAGGGGGAGCTGCTGGCGCTGTTCGACCATTTCCACCTGCACCGCAAGCAGATGGTCTTCGCGTGTTCCGGCAAGGTGGCCGGGCTCGCGTTCCTGACGCCCAAACTCAAGTCAAGGCTTGAGTGGGGGCTGACCGTGACCCTCAAGATTCCGGACCTGGACATCCGCACCCAGTACGTCCAGTCCCGCTGCCGGGAGCGCCGCCTGGACCTGCCCAAGGACCGCATCCTCCTGCTGGCCCAGCGCTTTCCGGACCTGCGCAACCTCGAAGGATGCCTGCTCAAGCTCTGGGCGTACCGCGAGCTGGTGCACGACCAGATTTCCGACGAGGAGTTCGACAACATCCTCAACTACCTCGACGACCGCTCCGTGACCTCCCTCAGCGTGGAGCAGATCATCGACGCGGTCTGCGCCCAGTTCGACCTCACCGCCGAGGAAATCCTCTCGGCCGGGCGCAGGCACGAGCTCGTCTTCGCCCGTCAGGTGGCCATGTTTCTCTGCCGCAAGCACCTCGGCCTGTCCTTTCCCGAGCTGGGCCGGGCCTTCGGCGGGCGCGATCATTCCACTGTCCTCTATAGTTGCCGGAAAATTCAGCAATTACAGAGAGATGATAAAAACATAAAATCCATGTTACAGGCCCTGACCGAAAAATGTCTGGCCATGAACGAAAAATCACCTGCCTGATCAGGACACAAGGAGACGGCGATGTTTTTGAAAGTGCGAAAGGAAGACGTCATCGACGGGCTGCTCAAGGCCTCGAACATCATCCCGTCCAAGACCGGAGCCGCCTATCTGCGCACGGTCTGGCTCAAGGCCGAGGGTGACACCCTGTCCATCCTGGCCACGGATTCGAGCATCGAGTTCGTGGGCGTCTATCCTGCCGTCATCAGCGACGGCGGCCTGGTCGGCGTGCAGGGCAAGAAGTTCTGCGAACTGATGCGCCGCCTGCCTCCCGGCGAGATCACCATGAAGCTCGACGCGACCTCCAAGCATCTGCACGTCGAGCAGGGCCGCCGCAAATACAAGCTGCCGGCCAACGAGTCCTCCTGGTTCCAGGATTTCAACCCGTTCCCGGCCGAGAACGCCGTGCTGTGGTCCGGCGACTTCTTCAAGGAGATCATCGACCGCATCGCCTTCTGCATCGCCGACGACGAGGACCTGACGAGCATGAACTGCATCAAGTTCGCGCCCGTGGAAGGCGACGACGTGGAGATCTGCGGCCTGAACGGCCACCAGTTCGGCCTGCTGCGCTTCACCAACGCCGACATCCGGGGCCTGCTCGGCCGGGACGGCTTCCTCATCTCCAAGAAGTATCTGCTTGAAATCCGCAAGTGGCTGACCAACGACGAGATCGAGATCAGCCTCTCGGACAAGCGCCTCTTCCTGCGCACGGGCAACCGCAAGGAGGCCTTCAGCCTGCCGCTCAAGGCCTACGTGTTCGCCGACTACCGCAATTTCATCAACCAGTACAAGGACCGCTTCGCCTCCAACCTCACGGTGGACCGGCACGAGCTGACCGACGCCCTGGACCGCATCTTCGTCTTCAACACCGAGGCCAACAAGGCCACGTTCTTCGCCTTCGGCCCCGAGGAGCTGTCCCTCTACTGCCAGGGACAGGACATCGGCGAAGGCACGGAGCTCATCGGCTGCCAGTACCAGGGCGAGCTGGCCAAGATCGCCCTGCCGACCAAGGTCATCCTGGAGATCCTGGGCCACTTCGTGTCCGACTCCCTGACCTTCTCCTTCGTCGGCTCTTCGGAGCCCTGCCGCATCACGGGCAAGGACGACGCCAACTACATGATCATCACCATGCCCGTGGAGATCACCGAAGACACGTATTACAGCGAAGAGGAACTCTAGTTCCGCCGGACAATAACGCTCCATGACACAAGAACAAAACATGACAAAAACATCGACATACACCGCGGACAACATCACCGTCCTCGAAGGCCTGTCCGCCGTCCGCATGCGGCCGGCCATGTACATCGGCTCGACTAACATCAACGGCCTGCACCACCTCGTCTACGAGGTCATCGACAACTCCATCGACGAGGCCATGGCCGGGTACTGCGACCACATCAAGGTCACCGTGCACATGGACAACTCCGTGTCCATCGTCGACAACGGCCGCGGCATCCCCGTGGACATGCACCCCAAGGAGAAGAAGCCGGCTCTGGAAGTCGTCATGACCGTGCTCCACGCCGGCGGCAAGTTCGACAACGACACCTACAAGGTGTCGGGCGGCCTGCACGGCGTGGGCGTGTCCGTGGTCAACGCCCTGTCCGAGTACCTGGAGGTCACGGTCAGCCGCGGCGGCCAGCGCCATTACCAGCGCTACGTGCGCGGCGTGCCCCAGGCGCCCCTGGCCGTGGTCGGCGAGACCGACAAGACCGGCACCCTGGTGCGCTTCCGGCCCGACGAGGAGATCTTCGAGGAGCTCGACTTCCAGTACGACGTGCTGGCCAAGCGCTTTGAGGAGCTCGCCTACCTCAATCCCGGCATCAAGATCGAGTTCTTCGACGAGAAGTCCCAGAACCGCGACGTGTACAAGTACGACGGCGGTCTGCCCCTCTTCGTCAAGAACAAGAACCTGGACAACGGCATCCACCGCATCGTCAGCGGCTCCGGGGAGATGGAGGGAGTGAGCATCGACTTCGCCCTGCAGTACACGGCCGGGTACAAGGAGAACGTCTACACCTTCGCCAACAACATCCGCACCCGCGAAGGCGGCACCCACCTGCAGGGCTTCAAGACGGCCCTGACCCGCGCCATCAACACCTACATCGGCAACAGTGCCGATCTGCCCAAGAAGCTCAAGCAGAAGGTCTCGGGCGACGACGTGCGCGAGGGCCTGACCGCCATCATCAGCGTCAAGATCCCCAACCCGCAGTTCGAGGGCCAGACCAAGACCAAGCTCGGCAACTCCGAGGTGGCCGGTTACGTGGCGACCATCGTCTACGAGAAATTGAACGAATTCTTCGGCGAGAACCCCAAGGACGTGCGCCTGATCATCGAGAAGGTCATCGACGCGGCCCGCGCCCGCGACGCGGCCCGCCGCGCCAAGGAGCTGGTCCGCCGCAAGGGCGCCCTGTCCGACAACTCCCTGCCGGGCAAGCTGGCCGACTGCCAGAGCAAGGACCCGGCCGAGAGTGAAGTCTTCATCGTCGAGGGCGACTCGGCCGGCGGTTCGGCCAAGCAGGGACGCAACCCCAAGTTCCAGGCCATCCTGCCCCTGCGCGGCAAGATCCTGAACGTGGAGAAGACCCGCTTCGACAAGATGCTCCAGAACAAGGAGATCAAGGCCCTCATCACGGCCATGGGCGCCGGCATCGGCGAGGACGACGTGGACCTCGCGCGACTGCGCTACCACAAGATCATCATCATGACCGACGCCGATGTGGACGGGGCGCACATCCGCACCCTGATCCTGACCTTCTTCTTCCGCCACTACGAGGAGCTCATCCGCCAGGGCTACCTCTACATCGCCCAGCCGCCCCTGTACCGAGTGCACAAGGGCTCCTTCGAGCGATACATCAAGGACGAGGCCGAGATGAGCCAGTTCCTGGTCCAGCGCGTGGCCGAGGAGGTCAGCCTTGCGGTGGAAGGGCGCGAGCCCGTGGCCGGCCAGGAGCTGACCACTCTGCTCAACACCGCCCTGGCCCTGCGCGACCTGGCCGAGGACGTGGCCAACATGGGCATCCCCGAGGGCCTGTTCATGCGGGTAGTGAACGCGCCGGCCCCCCTTGAGCCCGACGCCCTGCGCGAGAGCGGCCCCGACGCGGCCTTCGTCGCGCACATGGCCGGGGGTGGGTACGCCCTGGAGCTGATCAGCGAGCACGACGAGTCAGGCAACGGCGAGGCCCTGGACAGCGAGGCGCGCCACTACCTGCGCTTCGTCGACTCCAACAACCACGTCATCCGCCTGGGCGTGGAGTTCTTCCACTCCAAGCGCTACCGCCGCGCCCTGGAGCTGCAGTCCAGAATCCGGGAAGTCTGCCCCGGCGGGACCTGGACCATCCGCCACAAGGACGCGGAATTCGAGGCCGCCGGGCCCTTCGACCTGCTGCGCCAGGTCCTGGATCTGGCCCAGAAGGGCGTCAATGTGCAGCGCTACAAGGGCTTGGGCGAGATGAACCCCGAGCAGCTCTGGGGCACGACCATGAACCCCGAGGTCCGCACCCTGCTGCAGGTCCGCATCGAGGACGCGGTGGAGGCCGACGAACTGTTCAGCAAGCTCATGGGCGACAAGGTAGAGCCCCGTCGCGAATTCATCGAACGCAACGCGCTCCTGGTCACGGACCTCGACATCTAGCGCGAATCAATACGATTTTACAATGAACTGAGGTGGATGTGTCGAACATCAGCATCGAGAAAGAACTGCAGAAATCCTACCTGGAATATTCGCTGAGCGTCATCATCGGCCGGGCCATCCCGGACGTGCGCGACGGCCTCAAGCCCGTGCACCGGCGAATCCTCTTCGCCATGCACGAGCTGGGCAACACGTACAACCGGCCCTACAAGAAGTCCGCCCGCGTGGTCGGCGACGTCATCGGCAAATTCCACCCCCACGGCGACTCGGCCGTGTACGACGCCCTGGTGCGCATGGCCCAGGACTTCAACATGCGCGACCCCCTGGTCGACGGGCAGGGCAACTTCGGCTCCATCGACGGCGATGCCGCGGCGGCCATGCGTTACACCGAGGCGCGCATGTCGCGGCTGGCCGGCTCCTTCCTGGCCGACATCGAGAAGGACACGGTGGAGTTCCGCCCCAACTACGACAACTCCCTGCAGGAGCCCTCGGTCCTGCCGACCAAGGTGCCCAACCTGCTCATCAACGGCTCCTCGGGCATCGCCGTGGGAATGGCCACCAACATCCCGCCCCACAACCTGGGCGAGGTGGTGGACGGCACCCTGCACCTGCTGGACAACCCGCAGGCCTCCATCGATGAGCTCATGCGCTACATCAAGGCCCCGGACTTCCCCACGGCCGCCCTGCTCTACGGCCGGGCCGGCATCCGCGAGGCCTACCACACGGGCCGCGGCTCCGTGCGCATCCGCTCCCGCGTCGAGATCGAGAAGCGAAAAGGGGACCTCGAATCCATCGTGGTCCGGGAGATCCCCTACGCCCTGAACAAGTCCACCCTGGTGGAGAAGATCGCCCTGCTCGTCAACGAGCGCAAGATCGAGGGCATCTCGGACCTGCGCGACGAGTCGGACATGAAGGGCATCCGCATCGTCATGGACCTGAAGAAGGGCGTGTTCTCCGACGTCATCATCAATCAGCTCTTCAAGTACACGTCCCTGGAGACGAGCTTCGGCATCAACATGATGGCCGTGGTCAACAACCGGCCGCAGCTCCTGAACCTCAAGCAGGTGCTCGAGTATTTCCTCGATTACCGCCGCGAGGTCATCATCCGGCGTTCGCGCTTCGACCTGAAGAAGGCCCAGCACCGGGCCCACATCCTCGAAGGCCTGCGCATCGCCCTGGACCACATCGACGAGGTGGTCAGCCTCATCCGCGCCTCCCGCACGCCGCAGGAGGCCAAGGAGCGCCTGCGCGAGCGCTTCGGCCTGTCCGAGATCCAGGCCCAGGCCATCCTCGACATGCGACTGCAGCGCCTGACCAACCTCGAGCGCGAGAAGCTCCTGGAGGAATACGCGGAGCTCCTCAAGCAGATCGAGTACCTGACCAGCGTCATCGAGAACCCCGAGGTCCTCAAATCCGTCATCCGGCAGGAGCTCCAGGAGCTGCGCGACACCTTCGCCACGCCGCGCAAGTCCGAGATCCTGGCCCATGACCCCGACTCCATCGACATCGAGGACATCATCCCCGACGAGCCCGTGGTCATCACCCTGTCCCGCAACGGGTACCTGAAGCGCACGAGCCTCGACAACTACCGCCAGCAGCGCCGCGGCGGCACGGGCATCACCGGCGTGCAGGTGGCCGACGAGGATTTCATCACCTCCATCCTGACCACCTCCAATCACCAGTACATGAACCTGTTCAGCAACAAGGGGAAGATGTACCAGATCAAGGTGCACCAGATCCCCGAGGGCGGGCGTACGGCGCGCGGCAAGCACGTGGCCAACCTGCTGCCCCTGGACAGCAACGAGTACATCGCCACGGCCATGACCTGTCGCGACCTGGATCAGGAAAAGTACTACTTCTTCTACACCCGCCAGGGCGTGGTCAAACGCAGCGTCGCGAGCCTCTACCGCAACGTCCGGGCCGTGGGCCTCATCGCCCTGGGCATGCGCGAGGACGACGAGCTCATCGGCGTGTGCGAGGTGGAGGCCGACGACGAGATGGTCCTGGTCACGGCCGACGGCTACTCCATCCGCTTCGCCTGCTCCGAGGTTCGGGCCATGGGCCGCTCGGCCACGGGCGTCAAGGGCCTGGCCCTGCGCAAGGGCGATCAGGTCGTGGCCGGCGTGGTCGTCGGCAAGGACTCCAGGCAGGAGCTTTTGACCATCGCCGAGAACGGCTACGGCAAGCGCACCCAGGTAGAGCACTTCCGGGCCCAGTCGCGCGGCGGCAAGGGCATCATCAACATGCGCATCACGCCCAAGACCGGCAAGGTCGTCGGCGCCATGATGGTCCACCCCACGGACGAGCTCATTCTGCTGACTTCGGGCAGCAAGATCATTCGCATCGGCATCTCCGACATCAGCCTGGTGGGCCGCGCCACACAGGGCGTGCGCCTGGTGCGCCTCGAGGACGAACAGACCGTGGTCTGCTTCGACCACGTGCCCACGGATACCGTCGAGACCGCCGGGGCGCCCAGGCCCAAGCCGGCGTCGACGGACCCGGTCGACTTGGACGATCCCGAGGATCTGCTGGATACGGACCTGCCGGATGACGACGGGCCCGAGGACGGCGAGGAATAGGGCATCGCACCAAAAGATGAAAAGGCGCGTTCCGCACGGGGCGCGCCTTTTTTGCGCGGATCGCGGGGGGCAATGCGGTACTGGACGCTCGGCCCCCGGTGGTGTAAGGGCCCATGCCATGAAACGTGTACGAAAGACCGTGCGTCATGCAGCAACAGGGGACAGGCCGGAAGGCGGGTCCCTTTTTTTTGGCCGCACGCCAACCATGGCCCCCAGGGCGGGACGGGAAGTGATATGAACTGGCGCCACAAGGATCTTCTGGAAATTTCGCAGCTCAGTCCGGGCGAGATCGGCCATGTCTTCGAGACGGCGGCCAGGTTCGCCGAGGTGAACCAGCGGCCCATCAAGAAGGTGCCCATCCTGAAGGGCAAGAGCGTGGTCCTCTTTTTCGCCGAGGCCTCCACGCGGACCAAGACCTCCTTCGACATGGCCGGCAAGCGGCTCTCGGCCGACACCTTCAGTCTGGCCAAGTCGGGCAGCTCCCTGCAGAAGGGCGAGAGCCTCAAGGACACGGCCCTGACCCTGCAGGCCATGAACCCCGACGCCATCGTCATCCGGCACTGGGACAGCGGGGCAGCACGCTTCCTGGCCGAGCGGCTGGAGTGCTCGGTCATCAACGCCGGCGACGGCTGGCACGCCCACCCGACCCAGGCCCTGCTGGACGGGTTCACCCTGAGCCGGGTCTGGGACTCCTTCGAGGGCAAGACCGTCTGCATCCTGGGCGACGTGGCCCACAGCCGGGTGGCCCGCTCCGACGTGGAACTCCTGACCATGCTCGGCGCGCGCGTGCGGGTCTGCGCCCCGCGCACCCTGCTCCCTGCCGCCGTCTCGACCTGGCCCGTGGAGGTCTTCTCCGACGTGGGCAGGGCCTGCGCGGGCGTGGACGCGGTCATCTGCCTGCGCCTGCAGCTCGAACGCCAGCAGGCCGGGCTTCTGCCGGACCTGCGCGAGTACGCCGGTACCTACGGCCTGGCGCCCAGGCATCTGGAGAAGGCCAACCCCGGCGTGAAGATCATGCACCCCGGCCCCATGAACCGCGGCCTGGAGATCGCCTCGGAGCTGGCCGACTGCGGCGCGAGCCTCATCCTGGACCAGGTCGCCGCGGGCGTGGCCGTGCGCATGACCCTCCTGCACCTCTATCTGACCCGCTCCCGGGTCTCGGCCTGAGCGGAGGCGGAAAAATGGCACATGTCGATCTGCTGATTCGAAACGTTTCCTGGCAGGACCGCGACTGCGACCTGCTCGTCGGCGACGGGAAGGTGGTGGAACTCGCGGACGCGGGAGCGGTCCAGGCGCCCGGGGCCCGGGTCGTGGACGGCGGGGGCCTCATGCTCCTGCCGAGCCTCATCGATGCCCACGTGCACCTGCGCGAACCGGGGCAGGAGTACAAGGAAGACATCGCCTCGGGCCTGTCGGCCGCGGCCGGCGGCGGCTTCGGCCAGGTCATGGCCATGGCCAACACGAGCCCCGTCAACGACAACGCCTCGGTCACGCGCCTCATGCTGCAGAAGGCGGCCCAGGCGTTTCCGGGGGGGCCCTGGGTGCGGCCCGTGGGCGCCCTGACCGTGGGCCTCGCCGGCAAGGAGCTGGCCCCGGCCGGGGAACTGGCCCGGGCCGGGTGCGTGGCCCTGTCCAACGACGGCGTGCCCATCGAGAACACTGAGCTTTTCCGGCGCTCCATGGAATACGCCGCGGACTTCGGCCTCAAGGTCATCGACCACTGCGAGGACCCGTGGCTTGGCCGCGGCGGGGTCATGAACGAGGGCGAGGTCTCGGGCCGCCTGGGCCTCAAGGGGGTGCCGGCCGTGTCCGAGGCCATGCAGGTGGCCCGTGACATTCTCCTGGCTTCCTACCTGAAGCTGCCCATCCACCTGGCCCACATCAGCTGCCGCGAGTCCGTGGAGCTCATCGCCAGGGCCAAGGAACGCGGCGTGCCCGTCACGGCCGAGACCTGCCCCCACTACCTGCTGTGGGACGAGACCAGAGTCGGCAATTACGACACGAGCGTGCGCGTCAACCCGCCACTGCGCACCCGCGACGACGTGCTGGCCCTGCGCCAGGCCGTGCGGACCGGGGTCATCGACATCCTGGTCACGGACCACGCGCCCCACGCGGCCCACGAGAAGGAAGTGACCTTCGCCGACGCGCCAAACGGCATCTCCGGGCTCGATACGGCCCTGTCCCTGACATACGAGCTGGTCCGCAGCGGCGAACTGGACTTCACCGACATCGCGCGCCTGTGGTGCTGGCGCACGGCCGAGATCTTCGGCCTGCCCGCCAACCGCATGCAGCCCGGCGACCCGGCGGATTTCGTCCTCTTCGACCCGGATCTGGCCTGGGTGGTCTCGGCCGAGGCGCTGCTGTCCAAGGGCAAGAACACGCCCTGCCTGGACAAGGAGGTGCCGGGCCGGGTCATGGCGCACTATCTCGGCGGGCAAAAGGTGTTTTCCAGGTAGGTTTTGCGCCGCCGCCTTGAGCCGCGGCGGGATTTGGGCTAGCCGTTTCTTTTGGAAGGGACTTCAGCCCGGGTGACGACATGGCCAACATACTCATCGTCGACGACGACCTAAGCCTGCGCGAGGTCCTGGAGATCGCGCTGCTCAAGAAGGGGCACGCGGTCTGGACCGCGCCCGACTCGGCCACGGCCCTGTCCGTGCTCCAGAAGCAGTCCATCGCGCTCATCCTCCTGGACCTGCGCCTGGGCCGGGAGAGCGGCATCGACCTGCTGGTGCGCATCCGCGAGACGTGGGCGGACGTGCCGGTGCTCATGGTCACGGCCTACGCCGACGCCAAGAGCGCCATCACGGCCATGAAGCACGGGGCCAAGGACTACATCTCCAAGCCCTTCGAACTGGACGACCTGCTCTACACCGTGGAGCGGACCCTGGAGACGGCGCGCCTCAAGGAGGAGAACGCCTGGCTCAAGGGCCAGATCAGCCGGCACTACGGCGAGATCATCGGCCACAGCCGCCAGATGCAGGCCGTCT
Organism: Desulfomicrobium aestuarii; assembly: GCF_055385525.1. Taxonomy (NCBI): domain Bacteria; kingdom Pseudomonadati; phylum Thermodesulfobacteriota; class Desulfovibrionia; order Desulfovibrionales; family Desulfomicrobiaceae; genus Desulfomicrobium; species Desulfomicrobium aestuarii. The sequence continues at coordinate 3,372,956 of NZ_AP042427.1, read as the reverse complement.
TCGATCTGGTGCGGCGCATCGCGCCGACCAACATCAGCGTGCTGCTGACCGGCGAGTCGGGCACGGGCAAGGAGCTCTTCGCCCGCTGCATCCATGACGAGAGCCGGCGCCGCGGGCAGCCGTTCCTGGCAATCAACTGCGGCGGCCTGCCGGAGAACCTGGTCGAGAGCGAACTGTTCGGCTACCGCAAGGGGGCCTTCACCGGTGCGGACCGCAACAAGAAGGGCCTTCTGGAGATGGCCGAGGGCGGGACCCTCTTTCTGGACGAGGTGGGCGAGCTGGCCCCCTCGACCCAGGTCCGGCTCCTGCGCTACATCCAGGAGCGCTGCTTCATCCCCTTGGGCGGGACCGAGGAACTGCGCTCGGACGTGCGCATCATCGCGGCCACCAACCGCAACGTCGAGCAGTGCGTGGCCGACGGGGATTTTCGCGAGGATCTTTACTACCGCCTGAGCGGGGTCAAGGTGCATCTGCCCCCCCTGCGCGAGCGCGGCGAGGACGTGCTGGACCTGGCCGACCACTTTCTAGACAAGGCCTGCCGGGCCCAGAAGCGCCAGCTGAAAGGGTTCACGCCCGAGGCCCGCAAGAAGCTCCTGGCCTACGGCTACCCCGGCAACGTGCGGGAGCTGGAGAACATCGTGGAGCGGGCCGTGGCCCTGGAACTCGGCGACGCAGTCTCGTCCCAGTCCCTCGTCATCTACGAGAAGATCGCCGCGGCGGAGCAGGACGGCGGGGTCCACAAAGTCCTTTCGGGCCAGATGACCCTTGACGAGTACCTGGCCGAGCACGAACACCGGGTCATCGCCGAAGCCCTGCGCCGCTGCGGCGGCCACAAGGGCCGTGCCGCCGAGATGGTGGGCCTCAATTTCCGGCAGTTCCGCTACCGCTTGACCAAGGCGGGGGAAAAAGACGAAGATATTTGAACGGTCTCCGAACCACGACGACCGCCAACACGACTTTCAAGGAGACATTGATGCCTCAGCCGATAAAAGAAGCGGCCTCCATCTGCAAAACCATCATGCGCAACGGCTATGACGCCTATGTCAGCAACGCCGCCCTGCAGCGCAAGATTCTCGCCACGTCCAAGGACGCCGAGGTGGAGATCTGCACGGACATGGACCTGAAGGGCCTCAAAAGCCTTTTTCCCGAAGTGACCGCCGGCGAAGGCGGCATCGTGGCCCGCATGAACCAGGGCCGGGCGACGTTCCTCTTCCACCCGGCCGACATGGCCGACGCGTCCCACCCCGAGGCCTGCGTGGCGCAGGTCACGGGCACCATGCTCAAAAAGCTGGAGAAGGACGACGCCTTTCCGGTCAACTACGCCTGCCCGTTCATCCCCCGCTCCCGCGACGTGTACGACGGCTTCGAGAACATTTCCGGCGGTCAGATCAGGTTCCAGGGCATCCCCGACGAAACCCTCAAGCACGACTACCTGCGCGCCATCCGCGCCCTGCGCTTCTCGGCCAACTACCACCTGCCCATCGAGGAGAATTCGTGGATGTCCATCATCCGCGCCTCCCGCCGCGTCCTCGACTACGTCTCGGTCACGGACATCATGGACGAGTGGCGCAAGGTCGAGGCCGAGAACATGTGGCGTTTCGCCGAACTGCTCTTTGACTCCATGATCCTGCACGGCCTGGTGCCGGAGCTCGCCGCCCTGAGCCGCATCTTCCAGACCTTCGACGAGGAGGCCGGCCCCGTGTCCATCTGGGAGCACACCCTCAAGGTCATGAGCCACTATCCCGAAGAACTGCCCTACGACTGGTACGGCACCCTGGGCTGCCTCTTCCTCAATTGCGGCAAGCTCTACGCCGGCGAGGTCTACGACGGGCGGACCACGTTCTACCAGCACCACCGCATCGGAGCCAAGATCGCGCGCAAGATTTTGAAGCGCCTGCGTCTGAACACCGAGGAAGTGGACATGATCGTCAATCTGGTGCGCAACCACATGCGCTTCCACTTCATGCTCACGGACAAGGGCATCCGGCGTTTCAAGGCCGTGGACGACTACCCGCGCCTCATCGAGATGGCCCGGGCGGACATCAAGGCCAGGAATGCCAACTACACGGAATTCAATCACAACATGAAGATGCTGGAGCGTGCCGACATCCGCGAGGAACTCCTCGAACCGCTCCTGAACGGCAAGCAGATCATGGATCTGGCCGGTATCAAGCCCGGTCCGGCCGTGGGCCTCATCCGCGACAACCTGCTCCAGGCCCAGATCGCGGGCGACGTGAACACCATCGAGGAGGCCGAACGTTTCGTTCTGGCGTACAGGGAAAAAGAGCAGCTCTAACTCTTTGTTTCGTAACAATCTTTTCGTTTGCCGAAGGCACGAGGGGCGCGCGGTTCGCGTTCCTTGTGCCTTTGCGATTCCGGACAACGCGGCAGCATGCGCAACATTCTCGAACTGACCTACCCTGAACTCGAAGAGGCCGTCCGCGCCATGGGCCACCAGGCCTTCCGCGCCCGGCAGCTGTGGCAGTGGCTGTGGCGCAAGGGCGTGCGCGACTTTTCGGACATGACCAACATCGCCAGGGATTTCCGGGAGCAGCTCGCGCGCGAGTGGTCCCTCGGCTGGCCCGAGGTGGTCGAAACCCAGCAAAGTTCCGACGGCACGGTCAAGCTCCTGCTGCGCCTGACCGACGGGGCCCTGGTCGAGACCGTGCTCATCCCGGACAAGGACCGCTACACCCAGTGCCTGTCCTGCCAGATCGGCTGCCCCATGGGCTGCACCTTCTGCAGCACGGGGCTCATGGGCTTCGTGCGGAACATGTCGGGCGGGGAGATCGCGTCCCAGGTGCTGGTGGCGCGGGAGCATCTGCGCGCCCACGGCCTGGCCGACGAGGTCAAGAACCTCGTGTACATGGGCATGGGCGAACCCCTGACCAACTGGGAGGAGGTGCGGCGCAGCCTGCAGATCCTGTCCCACCCCGAGGGCCTCGAGTTCTCGCGGCGGCGCATCACCCTCTCGACCTGCGCCATCAAGGGGAAGCTCGGCGTCTTCGACACGGAAGGCCTGGCCCTGCCGGCCATCTCCCTGCACGCCCCGACCCAGGAGATCCGCGAGCAGCTCATGCCCGGCGCCGCGCGCTGGCACATCGACGACCTGATCAAGACCCTGCAGGAGATGGAGCTCAAGCCCAGGGAGAGGGTGACCATCGAGTACATCCTCATCAAGGGCGTGAACGACAGCCTGCAGCACGCCCGGCAGCTGGTGCGCCTGCTGTCGCATCTGAAGTGCAAGATCAACCTCATCGCCTACAACCCCGGCCCGGGCATCGGGTTTGCCGCGCCCGCGCCCGAGGATGTGCTGGCCTTCGAGGAGCTTCTGCGCAAGAAGGGCTTCACCGTGACCTTGCGCAAGAGCAAGGGGCAGGATATCGCGGCGGCCTGCGGCCAGCTCAAGACCGAGGCCGAACGCCGCATGAATTCGACGCATGAACAAGGACAATAGGAATGGAACAGCCTGATTTCGAGAAGTGCGGTGGCCTCGTCCCGGTCATCGCCCAGGACGCGGCCAGCAATGAGGTGCTCATGCTCGCCTACATGAACGAGGACGCCTGGAACGAGACCTTGCGCACCGGCGAGGTCCATTACTACAGCCGCAGCCGCAAATGCCTGTGGCACAAGGGCGGGACCTCGGGCCACGTGCAGAAGGTGCGGTCCATCCGCATGGACTGCGACCGGGACACGGTGCTGGTGAAGGTGGAGCAGATCGGCGGCGCGGCCTGCCACACGGGCCGCAGAAGCTGTTTTTATCGTGAACGGGATGCAGAGGGGCAGTGGTCCGACTGCTCCCCAATGGTGTTCGACCCCAAGGAGGTTTACAAATAATGGCTGAAGGAAAACAGATGCGCATCGGGATTCCCAAGGGTTCCCTGGAAGAGGCCACGGTCAAGCTTTTCGCCAAGGCTGGCTGGAAGGTGACCTCCCACCACCGGAACTACTTCCCTGAAATAAACGACCCGGAACTGACCTGCTCCCTGTGCCGCGCCCAGGAGATGGCCCGCTACGTGGAAAGCGGCCTGCTTGACGCCGGCCTGACCGGCAAGGACTGGATCCTGGAGAATCAGTCCGACGTGGTCATCGTCGACGACCTGATCTACTCCAAGGCCAGCAACCGCCCGGCCAAGTGGGTCCTGGCCGTGGCCGGCGACTCCCCCTACCGCCGTCCCGAGGATCTGGCCGGCAAGAAGATCGCCACGGAGTTCGTGGGCTTCACCCGTCGCTATTTCCAGGACGCCGGCATCCCCGTGGAGGTCGAGTACTCCTGGGGCGCCACCGAGGCCAAGGTGGTTGAGGGGCTGGTCGACGCCATCGTCGAGATCACCGAGACGGGCACGACCATCAAGGCCCACGGCCTGCGCATCATCGCCGAGCTGCTGCAGACCAACACCCAGCTCATCGCCAACAAGAACGCCTGGAACGATCCCTGGAAGCGGGCCAAGATCGAGAACATGAACACCCTGCTGCAGGGGGCGCTGCGGGCCGACAAGCTCGTGGCCCTGAAGATGAACGCTCCGTCCGAAGCCGTGGACAAGGTCATGGAGCTGCTGCCGAGCATGAATTCCCCGACCGTGGCGCACCTGCACAATTCCGACTGGCTGTCCATCGAGACCGTGGTCGAGACCTGCCAGGTCCGCGACCTGATCCCGAGGCTGCAGTCCGTCGGGGCCCAGGCCATCATCGAGTACTCCCTGAACAAGGTCATCTAATCCGGGGCCCCCGATCCGGGGGCCGCCCAGGAGACGTCCATGAAGAAGTTCGCGCTGGTTTGTCTTCTCTGTCTGGCCCTTGCCGGGTGCGGGGCCAAGGCCGGTTCCAGGGGGATGTCCTCAGGCAGCATCACTCCCAAGGAAGTGGACCTGCGGCTCAACCTGGTCGAGTCGCACATCAGCGGCCGCCAGTACCAGATCGCCCTGCAGGAGCTCATCAAGGTCGAGAGTTCGGCCGACCACCTGTCGCGATACCATTTCGACGCCGGCCTCATCTACCTGGGCCTGGACGAGCTGGATAAGTCCCGCGAGGGCTTCGCCAAGGCGGTGGAAATCGACGAGGACTTCGCCGAGGCCTGGAACAACCTGGGCAAGGTGCTGGAGGCCCAGGGCAAGGATGCAGAGGCCGAGGCCGCCTATCGCAAGGCCTTCGGCATCCTGACCTACGTCACGCCCGAATTCGCGGCCTACAATCTCGGCAGCCTCCTGCTGCGCACGGGGCGGGCCAAGGAGGCCGAGGACTTCGGCCGCAAGGCCCTGGCCCGCAACTGGCGGTACATCCCGGCCTACAAGCTGCTCTCGGACGCATTCATCGCCCAGAACCGCATGGACGATGCAGAGTCGGTCCTCAAGAGCGGGCTGGAGGCCGACATGAGCAGCACCTCGACCATGCTGGCCCTGGCCGAACACCAGGTCCGCATCGGCAAGACGCTGGAAGCCAAGGAGCTCTTTGAGCGCATCGCCACCCAGTACCCCAAGTCCGGTGAAGCCAGAGCGGCCCGGGATTACCTGGACCTCCTGCAGTGACGGCTCCGGGGACGGCCCGCGCGTCCTCGGCCTGAACCCCTGGATCCACGACTTCGCGGCCTACGGGCTCTGGTCCCGCCCGGCCGGGCTGCTGGCCGGCCTGCACATGCTGCGGGCCGCCGGCGCGCGCGTCGCCCTCATGGACTGCCTGGACCGCGCCTGGTCCCCGGACTCCTGGCCCAAGGCCCGTCTCACGGGCCAGGGCCCCTACCCCAAGACCCCGCTGCCCACGCCCGCCGCCCTGCATGGTGTGCCGCGCCGGTACAGCCGCTACGGGCACCATCCCGACACGGTGCGTGACGCCCTGCGGAGCCTCTCCCCTGTCCCCGATCTCGTCCTCGTGACCACGGTCATGACCTATTGGTACCCCGGCGCAGCCGAGGCCCTACGCATGGTCCGCGAAATCTGGCCGCGCGTCCCCGTGGTCCTGGGCGGCGTCTACGCCACGTTGTGCCCGGAGCACGCCGCAGGCCTGGGGGCTGACCTGGTTCTGCCCGGCCGCATGGAGGAGCCGCATGTCTGGGAGCGGCTCTGGGGGCTTCTGGGCGGCGGGGTTCCATCCCTACCCGAGGCTGCGGGCCTGGAGCTGGCCCTGGACCTGTACGAGAGTCCGGCATTTTCCATCATTCTCGGTTCCCGAGGCTGCCCTTTCCGGTGCGCGTACTGCGCCAGCGGGAGCCTCCACCCCGGATTCCGGCAGGCCCGGGCCGAAGATGTGCTGGCCGCCGCACGCCGCGAGTATGCGCGCGGCGTGCGCGATTTCGCCTTCTACGACGACGCGCTGCTCGTGTCGCCGCAGACGTGGCTGTGGCCGCTGCTGGACTGGTTCGAGGGAAAGGGCGCGCGCCTGCACACGCCCAACGCCATGCACGTGCGGTACCTCACGCCCGAGGTCTGCGCGCGGTTGAGGAGGGCCGGGTTCAGAACGATACGGCTGGGGCTCGAAACCGAGGATTTCGAGCATCGTCGGGACGTCAAGCTCTCGCGGGAGCAGTGGGAGGCGGGCGTCGCGGCCCTGAGCGGGGCCGGATTCGGCCCCGGGGAGGTGGCGGCCTACATCCTCTTCGGCCTGCCGGATCAGGACCCGGGCGAGGTGGAGCGGACCATCGCCCTGGCCAGGGCCTGGGGCGTGCGGCCGGAACTGGCCCATTTCACGCCGATCCCGTCGAGCCCCCTCTTCGACCGGGCATGCGAGGTTTCGCCCTGGCCCCTGCGCACGGAGCCGGTTTGCCAGAACAATTCCATCTGGCCCTGTGTTCCGGGCGGGTACTCGCCGCAAAAGGCCCGCCGCTGGCAGGAACTGCTCACGAAGGTTTGAGGGTTTCGGCGGGCTTTGACTCCCGCGGGTCTTCGACGAACAGATCAAGCCGGGCGTGCTCGCTCACGGCCATGACGGCCGGATGCTTCAGGCGTCGTTCCGCCGAAATGGCGTAATATCTCACGTCAATGTCATGGGCCTTGCCAACGGCCTCCACGCCGTACAGGCGCGGCACCTCTTCGTCCATCACGCTCGGTGCGGGAAACAGCCCGAGGCCGGCCTGGCCGAAGGTCTTCATCAGTGCCGTGTCGTCGAATTCCCCCACCACCTGCGGTTGTATGGCGTGCTCGTCGAACCACCTGCCGAGAATGCCGTGCGGCGCGGCGCTGCCCGACGGGATGAGCAGGGGCGCCCCATCCAGCGATTGCGGAAATCCGGGGCCGAAGCGGCGCGCCAGGGCTTCGGTGCCGAAGAAGGTGACTGCGCAGCGGCCCAGAAGATGGTTGTAGCCCTTCACCCCCAGCTCCGGAGGGAGCTTGCGGTCCGCGATGACGAGGTCGAGCTTGTGTATGGCCAGCTCGGCGAAGAGGTTTTCCAGCCTGTCCCTGTGGCAAAAGAGACGCACGGGCCTGTCCAGGCGCAACGCAGGGGCCAGGAGCCGGAAGGCGATGGACTTCGGCACCGGCTCAGCCAGACCTACGCGAAACGGCAACGCCTCTTCAGGCGGAGAGTTTTTCAGGATGTCGGACAGTTCCTTGCCGATCTGGAATATCTCGTCGGCGCGGGACAGGACCAGTTTGCCGGCTTCGGTGATTTCAAGCCGCTTCCCCGACCTGCGGAACAGAGAGATGCCCAGGTCCTTTTCCAGTTCGCCGATCTGCCCGCTCAAGGTCTGGGGAGTCAGGTGCATCCGGACGGCGGCGCGTCGGATGCCCCCCGCCATGGCCACGTTCCAGAAATAATAGAGCTGCTTGTAGTTGAGCATGTTTGGGACTCGTTTTGTCAATTTTTGCCGAACAATTCATCAAGTAAATACGAATTTACTTGATGCAAAAAAATGATAGGCGCAAGAGCTGGGTTGCGGGCTGGCAGGCTCGATGACGGCTTCAGGCCGCAGAGAGGTTTCGCCGGGCCGGAAACATGATCCAAGGAGGGAGCGGAATGACTCCGATAGTTGGCGTGATCATGGGGTCCTCGTCCGATTGGGAAACCATGCGGCATTGCGCGCAGACGCTTGAATTGTTGACGATTGCGCACGAGGTGCGCGTGGTTTCGGCGCACAGGACGCCTGATCTCCTTTTCGAATACGCGTCAGGAGCCGAGGGGCGGGGCCTCGAGGTCATCATCGCCGGCGCCGGGGGCGCGGCGCACCTGCCCGGCATGGTGTCGGCGAAAACGCTGCTCCCCGTTCTGGGCGTCCCGATCCGTTCCAAGGCGCTGAACGGCCTGGACTCCCTGCTATCCATAGTCCAGATGCCGGCCGGTGTGCCCGTGGGGACCCTGGCCATCGGCCGGGCCGGCGCGGTCAATGCGGCTCTTTTGGCCGCCAGCATCCTCTGCGCCAGGCATCCCCGGCTGCGCGAGGCCCTGGCCGGATACCGGCGGGGTCAGACCGAAGCGGTCCTTGCCAATCCCGTCCCCGGGACGGAAGCATGATCATCGGGGTTCTCGGCGGCGGACAACTGGCCCGCATGCTCGCCCTCGCCGGGTTGCCGCTCGGCTTCCGGTTCGTGTTCTTCGATCCCGCGACAAATCCCTGCGCGGCGCCGCTCGGAGAGCACATGCAGGGCGAGTTCACCGATCGGTTCAAGCTCGAGCTTTTTGCCCGCCGAGTGGACGTCGTGACCTTCGAATTCGAGAACATCCCCCTGGAATGCATCGAGTTTCTCTCGGCACGAACGGTCGTGCACCCTGGCCCCGGGGCCCTGGCCTTGTCCCAGGACAGGCTGCTCGAGAAACAGCTCTTCCGTGAACTCGGCATTCAAGCCCCTGTCGTGCGGGGCGTGGATTCTCTGGAAGCACTCGAAGCGGCGGTCATGGAGATCGGGCTGCCCGCAGTGCTCAAGACCCGCACCCTCGGGTACGACGGCAAGGGGCAGCACGTCCTGCGCGGTCCCGACGATGTCGCCAAGGCCTGGCAGCTTCTGGGGGGATTTTCCCTTGTCCTGGAGCGGCTGGTGGAGTTCGATCGCGAAATCTCCATCCTCGCGGTCAGGCGTGCTTGTGGAGACATGGCCTTCTATCCCCTCAGCGAGAACGTGCACCAGGCAGGGGTACTGCGTTTTTCGAGGAGCTGCCCGGACGATCCGTTCCAGGGCCTCGCGGAGGAGATGGCGGGAAAGCTGCTGCGGCGTCTGGATTATGTCGGGGTTCTCGCCCTGGAGCTCTTTCAGGTGGGAGAGACGCTGCTGGCCAATGAGATGGCCCCCCGGGTGCACAATTCAGGGCATTGGACCATCGAAGGGTCCGAGACGAGCCAGTTCGAGAACCATTTGCGTGCCATCGCGGGGCTCCCGCTGGGGAAGACCGCAGTGACCGGCCATTCGGCCATGGTCAATTTCATCGGCAGGAAGCCTGACCTCGCGAAGCTGCTGGCCCTGCGCGGTCTGCACGTGCACCTCTACGGCAAGTCGGAGCGGCCTGGCCGCAAGGTCGGGCACGCCACGCTGTGGTGCAGGAGCAAGGGGGCGTTCACGGAGGGGTGCAGGGCATTGCGATCCCTGTATTGACTCTCGAGGCCGGTTCGCGCCTCGTCTGGGCGGTGCGGGACGAGGGTGCCTATTCGGCGTCGACCCGCAGCAGATCCTCGTCTTCCAGGTCTTCGGGGTATTCCCCGGAATCAAGGTCGCAGAAGCCGAAGCCCACGGAGCACATGGGCAGCCCAAGGAGTTCCACCAGGCTCAGGTGACGGTCCACGGCCAGGGAGAAACCGCAGTCCTGATCGGGGCAATGCAGGATCTCGCTGATCTCCTCGCTCGTGACGTCGGTGTTGAACAGCTGCGCCAGGAGCTCGGGCTTGCCGCCCAGGCTTTTGCCCCTGCCGTCGTGGTCCAGGGACGGGGCTGCGGATTTGTAGGTATCCACAAGTTCACCGTCCGAGTACAGCCAGTAGCAGAACCGCTCTTCGTCTACTGTTTTGACGGCAAGAGCCGGGCACCCGAAGTAACCCGACAGGTCTTCGGCCAGATCGGTCAGGATGGAGGGCTCACCTTCGTCGCTGTCCATCTCGTAGACGGTGGTCAGTCCGTCCTCGGTCGGCGAGACGAAGGCCGACTTCCCCTGGTTGCCGAGTTCCTGCAGAATATCCTGCGCCTGCGGACCTTTGAGCGTGATGTTTGCGTAGATGGTTCCCATATGAGGTTTCTTCAAACAGATTCTTGGTGAAGATGCAAGCCTGTGGATAACGTGTTTCGGATAATCGATAATATAGGATATCCTTCTGTTTTTTAACCGGATTCGTGGTGTTTTCGAGGCCATGTCGAGAAAGCGGCGCGTGCTTTCGGGGGCTTGAGAAAGGCCGAAGCTTCGCGTACCGGCAGACGACGGGGGGCGCGCGATGCGGCCGGCGGTTCCGGCTCCCTCCGTCAGGCCGGCGCGGCCCATGCGTACAGGTACGACTATTCGATGTCTTTTCATACTTTGGAGGATTCATGAGTGCAGTGAAGGCGATGTGTACGGACAAGGCGGGCAAGGGTGTGGTCATCCAGGGCAACATGGCCTTCGCCGTGGGGTGCGTGCGGGCGGGAATCCATGCCGCGGACGGCTATCCGGGCACGCCCAGCACCGAGGTCATCGACAAGGGCCTGTCCCAGGTCCAGGACATGATCACCGTGGGCTGGTCCGTGAACGAGGCCGTGGCCGCGGGCGTGGGCTTCGGCCATACCCTGGCCGGCAGCGATTGCGTCGTGACCATGAAGATCCCCGGCCTGTTCCAGGCCGCCGACGTCATCACCAGCGCCGCCTTCTACACCGGCCGGCGCGGCAGCCTCGTCTACTACATCGCCAGCGACTACACGCCCAGCTCCACCCAGCATCTGGTGGACCCCCGCTATGTGCTCAAGAGCTGCTGCGTGCCGGTCTTCGAGCCGCGCAGCCATCAGGAAATGCACGAGGCCGCGCGCATCGCCGCCGATCTTGGACGACAGTTCAACACCCCCGTGGCCGTCATCGCCTCGGGCGTGCTCTGCCACAGCGAAGGGCTGGTGCGGCTCATGGACACGGCCGTGCGCGAAAAAGCGCCCCTGCCCGAAAAGATGAGCGATTTCATCACCCTGCCCAACCGGGCGCGCATGTTCCACGACCAGGTCCGCACTACGCGCATCCCGGCCCTGCGCAAGATGGTCGAGGAAAGCGCGCTGAACACGTGGACCAAGGGCGACGGCAGCGTCGGCATCATCACCCACGGCGTGAACGGCCTCTTCGTCGAGGAGGTCAAGGCCGCCACGGGCAAGAACATCGACGTCCTGTCCCTGGGCTTCACCTACCCCCTGCCCATGGACCTCATCCGCCGCTTTTGCGAGAGCGTCTCGGGCCCCGTCTTCGTCATCGAGGACGGCTACCGCTTCATCCAGGAGAGCATCCTGGCCGAAGGCATCGCCGTTGAGGGCAAGGGCCAGGACGAGACCGTCACCGAGTGGTCCCCGGCCCTCATCGCCGCCCGCCTGGGCCTGGCCTCGCCCGCCGGTGCGTCCAAGGTGGCCAGCCTGCCGCGCCCGCCCATGATCTGCGCGGGCTGTCCGTACCGCCTGTTCGGCCAGATCGTCGGCAAGATGCGCAAGAAGGGCAAGCTCGAAGCAGTGTTCGGCGACATCGGCTGCAACACGCTCCTGCACTTCCTGAACGCCATGGACACGGCCCTGGCCATGGGCGCCAGCGAAGCCAAGCGTCTGGGCTACGTCCTGTCGCGGCCCGAGGCGGCGAGCAAGTGCCTGGCCGTGCTGGGCGACGGCACCGAGTGCCACAGCGGCATGGACGCCACGCGCAACACCATCTTCCGCAACATCCCGGGCGTGAAGGTCATCCTCAACAACGAATGGACGGCCATGACCGGCGGCCAGCCCTCGCCGACCTCCCCGGCCAACCTGGCCGGCGACCCCAACGTCTTCGACCTGAACGGCAGCCTCAAAGCCCATGGCGCCAACGTCGTCGAGGTCAGCGGCTACGAGAAGAAGGATCTCGAAAAGGCTCTGAAAAAGGCCCTGTCCGACGCCGAGGCCGGCACCTTCACCACCCTCGTGGTCACGGGCACCTGCATCCGCAAGATGCCCAAGGAGTCCTACGGCGTGAAAATGGCCGTGGACCCCGAGCTGTGCATTCGCTGCGGCATGTGCCAGATCTGCTCCGGCATCGAGGCCGACGCCGAAGGCCTGCCCTTCTTCAACAACATCTGCACGGGCTGCGTCAGCCAGAACCCGGCCTGCGCCCAGATGTGCCCCAAGGGCGCCATCGCCCCGGCCCGCGACCAGAGCGCCTGCGGCCTGACGACCTGCCCGGAGCTGCCCGCGCCGCCCGAGTCAATAGACCTCCCGGCCGTGACCGGTGGCCTGCCGCCCTTCCTGTCCGTGGCCATCCGCGGCGTGGGCGGCCAGGGCAACCTCTTCTTCGGCCGCGTCCTGACCCAGCTGGCCTACCTCCTGGGCTACGACAGGCAGAACATCGTCAAGGGCGAAACCCACGGCATGGCCCAGATGGGCGGGCCCGTCATCAGCACCTTCGCCTGCGGCAGCGTCCATTCGCCAGTGCTCATGCCCGGCACCACCCAGTGCCTGGTCAGCATGGAGCGCAGCGAAGTCTTCCGTCCCGGCTTCCTGGACATGCTCCGGCCCGGCGGCACGGTCATCCTGGCCGACACGGCCATCATGCCCCCGCTCTTCAAGGCCGAGAACTACCCCTCGGTCGAGGCCGTGCGCCAGGCCCTGGACGGGTACAAGGTCATCGACGTCGACGTCCTGGGCACCGCCCTGGGCCTGGGCGACCCCACGGGCCGCTGCGCCAACGTGGTCATGATCGGCGTTTTGAGCACCCTGCCGCCCTTCGACTCCTTCCCCACGGAGTACTGGCTGCAGGCCCTCAAGAACGTCAGCCCCAAGCCGGCCGTCTGGCAGGCCAACTACGCCGCCTTCCTGGCCGGGCGGGAGTTGGGGGGGAAGTAGGGGGGAATGCCTCCGGCGGGCAGGGACGCGGTCCCTGCACCCTTGTGTCTCATCGTAAGCGGGCTTCGGCCCGCTTTTTTCGTGGCCGGGCTTCTCCGCCGATCTTGATCCCGTGGTTCGCACGGGGCATAACGGGCCGTCGTCCGCAACCTCTTGCCGCGAGCTGGGATACGCCATGCATACCCCCGACTATATCGATTTCGAAGCCATCACCGCCCTGTTCCGCGAAGCGCAGCTGGAAGGGCGGGACTTTCTGTACGAATACGAGGTCTACACCCTGCTTGCCAGGTCAGGGGCCGAGACCCCGCCCAGGGCCAACCTGCTGGTGCGCGGCGCGCGACCGTCGGACGAGGAACTGGCCGCCATGCCCGGCGACAGGGCGGTGCTCAAGATCGTCTCCCCGACCATCGTGCACAAGACCGAGGTCGGCGGCGTGCGCATCGTGCCCAAGACGCCCGACGGCGTGCGCTCGGCCCTGCGGCGCATGCTCTACGAGGTGCCCGAGAACTACGCCGCCTGGATCGAGCGCCACCCCGACGCGGCGCCGCCGTCTTACCGCGGCCTGTCCGGCCAGGGACTGGTGGCGGCCATCAGCCGGGACCTGAAGGGCGTGCTGCAGGTCCAGTTCATGCCGCCCGACTCCGACGCCTTCGGCAACGAGCTCATCGTCGGCCTGCGCCGCACGCGCGAGTTCGGCATGGTGCTTTCGGCTGGCCTGGGCGGCACGGACACGGAACTCTACGCCCAGCGCTTCCGCAAGGGCCAGGCCATCGTGGCCGCGTCCACGGCCCTGACCGACGGCGAGGCCTTCTTCGAACTCTTCCGCCAGACCATCTCCTACAAGAAGCTGGCCGGCCTGACCCGCGGCCAGCGCCGCATCGTCGGCGACGACCAGCTCATCGAGTGCTTCGAGAGCTTCATCTCCATGGCCAACTTCTATTCCCCCGAAAACCCCGACGCGCCTTTCGTCATCGAAGAGCTCGAAATCAACCCCTTCGCCTTCACGGACTACCTCATGGTGCCCCTGGACGGCATGTGCCGCTTCTCCCTGCCCGGCAGCCGGCCCGTGGCGCGGCCCGTGGGCAAGATCGGCAACCTCCTGCACCCGGAACGCATCGGCATCGTCGGCGTCTCGGCCACGCGCCGCAATTTCGGGCGCATCATCCTCGACAACGTCCTGGCCCAGGGTTTCGCGCCCGAAAACGTGACCATCCTGCGCGAGGGCGGGCCCGATGAAAGCGGCGTGGCCTGCGTGCCCGGCCTGGCCAGCCTGCCGCATAAGCTCGATCTGCTGGTGGTGGCCGTGAACGCGGCCCAGGTGCCGGATCTGGTGGAGGAGGTCATCGCGCGGGATGCGGCCAGGGCCGTCATGCTCATCCCCGGCGGCATGGGCGAGACCGAGGACAGCCGCGAGCGGGCCGCGCAGGTCATGGCCCGCATCGATGCGGCCCACGGTCAGGGCGACGGCGGGCCCGTGTTTCTTGGCGCCAACTGCATGGGTGTTGTTTCGCGGCCCGGCCGCTACGACACGTGGTTCATCCCCGAGGAGAAGCTGCCGCGGGAGCGCGGCAAGCCCTACCGCCGGGCGGCCCTGGTCAGCCAGAGCGGAGCCTTCATGCTGCACCGCAGCAGCCAGTGCCCGGAACTGGCCCCGGCCTACATGATCTCCATGGGCAACCAGACGGACCTGACCCTGGGCGACATGGTCAGCTATTTCAAGGACTCGGACGAGGTGGACGTCATCGCCGTCTACGCCGAAGGCTTCAACGACCTCGACGGCCTGGCCTTCTGCCGGGCCGTGCGCGAGGCGGTGCTTAAGGGCAAGGAAGTGGTCTTCTACAAGGCCGGCCGCACCCCCGAGGGCAAGTCCGCCACCAGCGGCCACACGGCCTCCCTGGCCGGGGACTACATGGTCTGCGAGAGCTGCGTGCGCCAGGCCGGGGCCATCGTGGCCCAGAACTTCAACCAGTTCCAGGACCTCTTCCTCCTGGCCGAGACCCTGCACGGCAAGAAGATCCGCGGCAACCGCCTGGCCGCCGTCAGCGGCGCGGGCTTCGAGGCCGTGGGCATGGCCGACTCCATCCAGAGCGACGACTACGCCATGCAGCTGGCCCCCTTTGCGCCGGACACGGTCGAGAGGATCGGGGAACTGCTGCGGGAGAAGCGGCTGGACAAGTTGGTCAGCGTGGCCAACCCCCTGGACATCAACCCCTCGGCCGACGACGAGGCCCATGCCCGCGTGGCCGCCATCCTGGCCGAAGACCCGGGCGTGGACGCGGTCATCCTGGGTCTGGACCCGCTCTCGCCGGTCATGCACACCCTGGCGGACACGGGCGTGCCGGCCTTCGACCTGGGGGCCGAAGGGGGCATCGCGCAGCTTCTGCCGGAGGTTGCCAGGCTGAGCGACAAGCCCGTCATCGGCGTCATCGACGGCGGCCGCCTCTACGACCCCCTGCGCGACGCGCTCATGGCCGGCGGCGTGCCGGTCTTCCCGGTCTGCGACCGGGCCGTGGCCGCCCTGGCGCAGTACATCCAGGCGAGGCTCTACGCCGACCTGCTGCGGGGCGGATTGGGTTGAAGCTTATGGGCGGCGATTTGAGCGGAGGCGGTGCAGCCGCTCGGTGAACCCGCCCTCCTGAAGGAAGGTGTCGGCCTGGGCGGATAGCTGGCGGTCCAGGAGGTGGCAGGCCAGATTGAGGAGGGACAGAGCGGCGTTGGCAGCAAGGGCTTCTGGGGGGACAGGAGGGATGGACGTTGTGGACTGACACGGACGAACACGGACGGGCACGGACCCCGGAACTGCCTGGGCGTCTTGGTTTTTGTCCGTGCCGGTCCGTGAAAGTCCGTGCCCGTCCATTGCCTTTTGCCTGTCCATTTCTTCCCTGACCCACTGCCGCACCTCATCAAGCGTCGCGCAGCGCCTCTCCCTGAACCGCACCAGCGCCGGGTGCCCCGGCTCCAGTTCTGGCAAACCGCGCTGCCGCAGAAAATCCTCATAATCCAGGCGCAGCTCTTCCAGGCTGGCCCTGGCCACGTTGGTCAGCTTCAGCTCCATCTTCCTCGACGTGCCCGAAGCCTGGCTGCCCTCGGCGATGTTCTGCACGCCCGAGCGCGCTGCCTGGACCATCTGGTCATGGGTGCGGCTGCGTCTGTCCACGAAGCGTTCACAGAACAAGAACCGTCACGTCGTAAGCCAACTGCGCCACCCGGAAGCTTTTCAGGCTCCGGTAGCCGCCGTGCTTCGGGAGGAGCGCCTCCTGCATCTCAGAAGTCCCACTGTTTTTTCCTGCCCCAATCATACGAACGCATGCCGTGCACCATCTCGGCCAACGCTCCGCCGCGCAGCCGGAAATACCGCCCCAGGTTCCGCGGGTTGATCCTGTTCAGGCCGTAGAGGATCCAGCGCAGGCGGTTGGCCCCGCGCATTTCGGGCATGACGTGGCGCCTGATGCGCTCGCGGTAGGCCGGCCCTGGGTGGAGGCCCTTTTCCAGGGCGTCGGCCAGGGCCTCGCCGGCGTACCAGCCTGTCAGCAGGGCGTAGAAGATGCCCTCGGCCAGAAGTGGGTCGGCGTAGCCGCCGGCGTCCCCGGCAAGCAGGACGTTGCCGTGGACCGGGTCCTGGAGGGCGTTGCCGTAGGGGATGGGGTGGCCTTCGAGGGCGTGTCGCCGCAGAAACGCGTCGGGGGTCTCGACATGGAGGTGGCGCAGGAACGCCTTGAAGGTTTCGCGGAAATTTTCGCCGTTCCGGCGCAGGCCGCAGACGCCCATGACCATCCCGGCGCTGTTCGGGAAGACCCAGCCGTATCCCGTGGGCAGGAAGCCTGCGTGCAGTTCCGGGACGTCGGTGATTCTCGGCGCGGCTTCGCGCGGCACGGTGATCTCGATGGCCGCGGCGAGGTTCCTCTGCCAGCGCTCCCGGGCCAGGCCGAAGCACTTGCGGGCCACGGAGTTGACCCCGTCGGCGCCGAGCACGAAGCGGCCGCGGAACTCGCCCTGTTTCGTGCGCACGTTCCCTTGGGGGGAACAGCCGGTGATTTCGTGACGGTGGAGGATTCGCGCCCCGGCCGTCAGGGCCTGGTCCAGCAGGAACGCGTCGAAGCGGGCGCGGCGCACGAGGTGGAACGGGTAGGCCAGCCGGTCCCGGATCAGCGGATGCCCGTCGAGATGGAGCGCGAAACCGCCGGCCACGGTGTCCACGACGCCTTCGCGGATGAGGTCATCAGCGGTGCGGCCGTGCAGGCTCTCCAGCAGGCGCATGCTCTTCCAGGTCAGCAGGCCGCCGCAGAGCTTGGGGCGCGGGAACGCGGCCTTGTCCAGCAGCAGGACGTCGAAGCCCCGCCGGGCCAGGACCAGGGCCGCGGTGCTGCCCGCGGGCCCGGCCCCGGCGATGATCACGTCGGCTTGGTGCACGTTCCTGGCGTCCTTGGCGGGATCAGTCCTCGGCGATGGCCGTCATGTCGATGTCGACGCCGGCCTCGCGGGCCTTGAGGACGCGTCGCGCGATCTTGCCGCTACGGGTCCGCGGCAGGGCGTCCACGAACTCCACGGAGCGGATCACGGCCACGGGACCCACCTCCTTGCGCAGGTGGGTCTTGAGCATGCGGATGATCTCGTTGCGGTCGTCCAGGGCCGCGAACTCGGGCTGCAGGACCACGAAGGCCTTGGCAACCTCGCCCTTGATCTTGTCCGGGATGCCGATGACGGCCGCGTCGGCCACGGCCTTGTGGGACAGGAAGGCGTTCTCCACCTCGACGTTGCCGATGCGGTGGCCGGCGATGTTCATGATGTCGTCGGAACGGCCGTGAATCCAGACGAGCCCGTCCTCGTCGCGGGTGGCGATGTCGCCGGCCCAGTACTTGCCGGGGCCCAGGGGCCAGTAGGCGGTCTCGAAGAGTTCGGGCTTGCGGTAGACGTCGAGCAGCATGGCGGGCCAGGGCTTCGTCACCACGAGGTTGCCGGCCATGCCGTTCTCCACGGGCTGGCCGTCGTCGTCGACGATGTCCACCTCCACGCCCGGCATGGGCCGGTGCACGGAGCCGGGCTTGAGGACCGAGACCGGGAAGGGCGTGATCATGCACCCGCCCGTCTCTGTCTGCCACCAGGTGTCCAGGATGGGGCACTGGGAGTGGCCGATGTGCTTGTAGAACCACAGCCACGTGTCCGGCGCGATGGGCTCGCCGACGCTGCCCAGAAGGCGCAGGGTCGAGAGGTCGTGCATGCGCGGGTATTGGTGCCCGTAGCGCATGAGCATGCGGATGACCGTGGGCGCGGTGTAGAGGATGGTCACCCCGTAGCGGGCCACGATGTCCCACATGCGGTCGGCCTGGGGGTAGAGAGGGTGGCCTTCGTACATGACCGTGGTCGTGCCGGCGATGAGGGGGCCGTAGACCACGTAGCTGTGCCCCGTGATCCAGCCCATGTCGCCCGTGCACCAGAAGATGTCCGTGGGCTTGATGTCGAAGACCCAGTCCAGGGAGCGGTGCAGGCCGACCATGTACCCGCCGTGGCCGTGGACGATGCCCTTGGGTTCGCCCGTGGTGCCCGAGGTGTGCAGGATGAAGAGCGGGTCGTCGGCCTCCATGATCTCCGTGGCCGCGTCGGAGCGTTCCTGGCGGACCAGGGCGTCGTACCAGATGTCGCGGGCTTCGCTCATCTCGACGTCGAGCTTGGCGCGGTTGACCACGACCACGGTCTCCACGCAGTCGCAGCCGCCCACCA
Source organism: Desulfomicrobium aestuarii (assembly GCF_055385525.1). NCBI lineage: Bacteria > Pseudomonadati > Thermodesulfobacteriota > Desulfovibrionia > Desulfovibrionales > Desulfomicrobiaceae > Desulfomicrobium > Desulfomicrobium aestuarii. The sequence goes on along the minus strand of NZ_AP042427.1, from coordinate 3,354,303 downwards.
GGGCCTCGTCCACGGTGGCCTTCAGGTTGATGATGCGGCCGTTGCGGTAGAAGCCGTCGGCCGTGACCACCAGCTTGGCCTCGACCTCGGTGACGCGCTGGCGCAGGGCCTTGGCCGAGAAGCCGGCGAAGACCGCGCAGTGCACGGCCCCGATCTTGGCGCAGGCCAGCATGGCCATCATGGTCTGGGGGATGAGCGGCATGTACAGGACCACGCGGTCGCCCTTGGCCACGCCCAGGGAGCGCATGGCGTTGGCCAGCTTGTTCACCTCGCGGTAGAGTTCGTAGTAGGTGTATTTCTTGGTGTCGCCGGCCTCGCCTTCCCAGATGAGGGCGAGCTTGTTCTTGTTGGCCGTCTCGATGTGGCGGTCCAGGGCGTTGTAGACGATGTTGCACTGGGCGCCCTTGAACCAGCGGTAACGCGGGGCGTCGGAGTCGTCGAGGACCTTGTCCCACTTGCGGAACCAGTCCAGCTCCTGGGCCGCGTCCTCCCAGTAGCCGAGATGGTCGGCGCGGGCCGAGGCCTGGGCCGTGGCGAACTCCTGCGGGTTGACGTTGGCCTCGATGACCAGTTGGGGCAGGGGGCGGAAGACGAGCTCCTCGCTGTATGCCATGTCGGATTCTTTCATGGCCTTCTCCTTGCGCGGCAGGCCGCGATTCATGCCGATGCGTCTTTCCATGATGCTCTACTCGATTTGCGTTGCGGGCCAAGCCTGTTCTCGGCTAGCGGCCGTGTGGGGCAGGTGAGCGCCCTAGAGTTGCAATATTTTCTTCAGTTCGCCGATGCGGCGGCGGCTGACGGGCAGCTCGATCTTCTTGCGGCCGGCCGTACGCAGCATGAAATTGCCGCCGGGCATGGACGCGATCTCCGTGACCATGTCCAGGTTGACCAGGTACTTGCGGTGCACGCGGCAGAAGCGGTGGGGCCGCAGGCGCGCCTCCAGGTTCTTCAGGCGGTAGGAGGTCAGGAAACGGTCCTGGGCAGTGTGCACGAAGCTGTAGTCCTCGTAGGCCTCCACGTAGACGATCTGCGTGTAGGGGACGAGGATGTGGCGGCCCTCTTGGTTGACGGGGAGCTTCTCGATCTCGGGCGGCCGCTCGCGGCTCATGTCCCAGGCCTGGCGCAGGGCGTTGACGAAGACCTCTTCCTCGTCCTCGCCCATGGACAGCTGCAGGGTCTCTTCGGGGATCTGCTCGCGCGTGCGCAGGGGCTGCGTCGGCGGGGCGGCCTTCTTGCGCGGCAGCAGGGGCCGCAGGCGCTCGATGGCCCGGGCGAAGCGATTGGCGTTCACGGGCCAGAGCATGTAGTCGGCCGCGCCGAGCTCGAAGGCGGTGAAGGCGTGATCCTCTTCCGTGGCCAGGAAGATGAGCGCCGGAGGGTCGTCGCCCTGGGCCAGGTGCGCGGCCAGCTCCATGCCGCTGACGCCGTGGGGCAGCTCCGTGCCCATGAAGAAGACGTCGTAGGGGATGAACGACAGCATCTCCAGGGCCTCGAAGGAGGTCACCGCTTCCCCGAGCACGGTGATCTCCTTGACAGGATCGAGCATGTCCCGCAATTGGGACCGGACTTGCGGGTCCGGGTGCAGCAGCAGAGCTTTGAGTTTGGGCATGATGCCAGCCTGGTCGCGGGTAATGGGGCAACCGATCATATATCCTTGATTTCCAACGAGCTCAAGTTCCCAGCTTGCGAGGCGCCCCGGCCTCTTCCCCTTTTCCTCAATCCCGGCGGAATTGTTCCCCAACCAGCTGGAACCAGAAGGTTTTTTCGGCCCTGTCCCGAAATTTTCCCAGCTCCGGGGCCGTTGGACAACGCTCGCGAAATCACATATTGAAAAACGTTTATATCCGTAATGAACGGGAGCTTCGACCTCCCCGCAAGGACATATGGCCAAGCAAGAACACATCAGAAATTTCAGCATCATCGCTCACATCGACCACGGCAAGTCCACCCTGGCCGACAGGATCATGGAGAAGACCGGCCTCATCTCGGATCGCCAGAAGAAGGACCAGTACCTGGACCGCATGGAACTGGAGCAGGAGCGCGGCATCACCATCAAGGCCCAGAGCGTGCGCATCCCCTACAAGTCCAAGAGTGGGCGCGAGTACATCCTGAACCTCATCGACACGCCCGGGCACGTGGACTTCTCCTACGAGGTGTCCCGCAGCCTGGCGGCCTGCGACGGCGCGCTGCTGGTGGTCGACGCCACCCAGGGCGTCGAGGCCCAGACCCTGGCCAACGTGTACATGGCCTTGGACAACGACCTCGAGGTCCTGCCGGTCCTGAACAAGATCGACCTCCCGAGCGCCGAGCCCGACCGCGTGGCCGAGGAGATCGAGGAGGTCATCGGCCTCGACTGCACGGATGTCGCCAAGGTCTCGGCCAAGACGGGCCTGGGCGTGGAGGATCTGCTGGAGCGCCTGGTGGAGCGCGTCCCCGCGCCCAAGGGCGACACCGACGCGCCGCTCAAGGCCCTGATCTTCGACTCCTGGTACGATTCCTACCAGGGCGTGGTCGTGCTCTTCCGCGTCATCGACGGCACGATCAGAAACGGCCAGCGCGTGCAGATGTGCGCAACGGGCAAGAAATTCGAAGTGACCAGGCTCGGCGTCTTCTCTCCCGAGGCCATGGACATCAAGGAACTGGGGCCCGGTGAGGTGGGTTTCCTCTGCGCGGCCATCAAGGAACTCAAGGACGCCCAGGTCGGCGACACCGTCACGGACCCGGACCGTCCCACGGATTCGCCCTTCCCCGGCTTCAAGACCATCAAGCCCATGGTCTTCTGCGGGCTCTACCCCGTGGAGCCGGCCGAGTACGACACGCTGAAGTCCTCCCTGGAGAAGCTGCAACTGAACGACGCGGCCCTCCACTACGAGCCCGAGACGTCCCAGGCCCTGGGCTTCGGCTTCCGCTGCGGGTTCCTGGGCCTCTTGCACATGGAGGTCATCCAGGAGCGTCTGGAGCGCGAGTTCCAGGCCAAGCTCATCGCCACAGCCCCTTCGGTCATCTACCGGGTGACCCGCACCGACGGCGAGACCTTCGACATCGACAACCCCAGCAACCTTCCCCCGCAGGAGAAGATCGCCTCCATCGCCGAACCCTTCGTGCGCATGGAGATCCACGTCCCCAACGACTACGTGGGCAACGTGCTGGGGCTGTGCGAGGAGAAGCGCGGCATCCAGAAGGACATGCGCTACATGACCTCCACCCGCGTGGTCATCAGCTACGAGTTGCCCTTCTCGGAGATCGTCTACGACTTCTTCGACCGTTTGAAATCCGTGACCAAGGGCTTCGCGTCGCTTGACTACGAAGTCATCGACTACCGCCAGGCCGACCTGGTCAAGCTCGACGTGCTCATCAACTCCGAGCCCGTTGACGCCATGGCCGTCATCGTGCACCGCTCCAACGCGGCCTACAGGGGCCGGGCCCTGGCCCTGAAGCTCAAGCGCGTCATCCACCGCCAGCTCTTCGAGATCATCATCCAGGCGGCCATCGGCAGCAAGATCATCGCGCGTGAGCGGGTCTCCCCCATGCGCAAGAACGTCACCGCCAAGTGCTACGGCGGCGACATCACCCGCAAGCGCAAGCTTTTGGAAAAACAGAAGGAAGGCAAGAAGCGCATGAAGCGCATGGGCAGCGTGGAAATTCCCCAGGAAGCGTTCCTGGCCGCCCTCCAACCGGACGAATAGTCCAGACAACTCTCCGCCCCGCGCGGATCAGGTATCAGGCAGGCAGATATGAACCCTCGTTGGCAGACAATGCTCAAAGAATATGCCGAAGCGCTCATCGTGGCGCTCATTCTGGCGTTTTTCATCCGTTCCTTCGTGGTCCAGGCCTTCAAGATCCCGTCGGGCTCCATGCTGCAGACCCTGCAGATCGGCGACCACCTGCTGGTCACCAAGTTCGCCTACGGCGTGAAAGTCCCCTTCACGAACATCATGGTCATCGAGCGCGAAGGGCCCAAGCACGGGGACGTCATCGTCTTCGACTTCCCCGAGGACCCCTCCAAGGACTTCATCAAGCGCGTCATCGGCCTGCCCGGCGACGTCATCGAGATCCGCGACAAGCAGGTCTTCCGCAACGGCGTGCAGCTGACCGAGCCGTACGTGCAGCATGTCGACTCCGCCAGCTCCGTGCCCAGGCGCGACAATTTCGGGCCCGTCATGGTGCCCGAGAACAAGTACTTCGTCATGGGCGACAACCGCGACGAATCCTACGACTCGCGTTTCTGGGGGTTCGTGGAGCGAAACACCATCGCCGGCAAGGCCCTCATCCTCTACTGGTCATGGGCGAGCCTGACGGACATACGCTGGGAACGCATCGGGCAGATGGTGGAGTGAGGTCATGATCGCCAAGGTCTCCACCGCCGCGCTCCTGGGAATCGACGGATTCACCATGGAACTGGAGGTGGACCTTGCGCGTTCGGGCATGCCGGCCTTCATCATGGTCGGCCTGGCCGAGGGGGCGGTGCGCGAAGCCAAGGAACGGGTCTTCTCGGCCCTCAAGAACACCGGCTTCAAGCTGCCGCCGAGCCGCATCACCGTGAACATCGCGCCGGCCGACATCCGCAAGGAGGGTTCGGCCTACGACCTCCCCCTGGCCCTGGGCCTTCTGGCCGGGGCCGAGGTCATTCCGCAGGAAAAGCTCTCCGGTCTGTATCTGGCCGGGGAGCTTTCTCTTTCCGGGGAGCTGAAGCCCGTTTCCGGCGCCCTGCCCCTGGCCCTGCGCGCCCGCGAGGCCGGGGCGAGGGGCATGGTCGTGCCCGAGGCCAACGGTCCCGAGGCGGCCGTGGTCCAGGGCCTGCCCGTGTTCGCCTGCCGCACTCTGTCCCAGGTCGTGCGCTTCGTCCTCGGCGAGGAGGATGTCGCCCCCCTGGCCTGCGACGTGCAGAGCCTGTGGGAGCAGCGGGAGCGGCATCACCTGGACTTCGCCGAAGTGAAGGGCCAGGAGCGGGCCAAGCGGGCCATCGAGATCGCCTGCGCCGGAAACCACAATCTCCTGTTCATCGGCCCTCCCGGCAGCGGCAAGACCATGCTGTCGAGCCGCATCCCCACGGTTCTGCCGTCCCTGACCTTCGACGAGGCCCTGGAGGTGACCAAGGTCTACTCCGTGGCCGGCAAGCTGCCCGCCGAGCAGCCGCTGGTGGTCACCCGCCCCTTCCGCTCGCCGCACCACACCATCTCCGACGCCGGCCTCATCGGCGGCGGCCAGTACCCGCGGCCAGGCGAGCTGTCCCTGGCCCACCGGGGCGTCCTCTTCCTGGACGAGCTGCCGGAGTTCAAGAAGCATGTGCTGGAAGTGCTGCGCCAGCCCCTCGAAGAAGGCCGCGTGACCATCTCGCGGGCCGCCGTGTCCCTGGAGTATCCCGGCGACGTCATGCTGGTGGCGGCCATGAACCCCTGTCCCTGCGGGTATCTGGGCGACGAGAAGCACCACTGCTCGTGCACGCCGCTGCAGGTTCAGCGGTACCGCTCGCGCCTCTCGGGGCCTCTGCTGGATCGCATCGACCTGCACGTCGAGGTGCCGGCCGTGCCGTACAGGGATTTGAAACAGGAGCAGGGCAGTATCAGCTCGGCCGTCATGCGGGAGCGCATCGACGCGGCCCGCGAGGTTCAGCGCAGGCGCTACGACGGCCTGCACTTCTCATCCAATTCCGAGCTCTCGGGCAGGTGGCTGGAGCGCTTCTGCCCCCTGACCGCACGCGAGCACGACTTTCTGGAAGGCGCAGTGCAGCGCCTGGGCATGTCGGCCCGGGCCTTCACCCGCGTGCTGCGCATCTCCCGCACCATCGCCGACCTGGCCGGGGACGAGACCCTGACCGTCGTGCACCTGGCCGAAGCCATCAACTACCGCGGACTGGACAGGCAAGGCCGGGAGTAATCCCTTACGCAGCCTCGTCATGGAGCACCCGGGCCTTTTTCCAGGCTCCGGCCTTGACCCGGTGCGTCCATGCCACGGCCGTGCCGGCCACGAAGACCGTGGCCGCGGTCCATTCGGCCACGAGGCTCGGCATGAAGAGGTCGATCATCCACAGGGCGGCCAGGAAGAGGCTCGTGGCGGCGAGGAAGGCGCGGGCGATCCAGCGGGTGTCGCCCGCCGCCGAGAGCACGCCCCCGAAGACGATGTTGGCCGCGTCGATGAGGCAGTAGGCGGCCACGAATTTCATGATCACGGATCCGGCGGCGACGATGGCCGCGCTTTCGGGCCCGTCCCCGGCGAAAATGGCCACCAGCGGCTCCGAGGCCGTGGCGAAGAGCACGGCCATGACCGCCAGCCACAGCTCGCACACGATCAGGGACTGCCAGGCGATGGGCAGGACGTCCTCGTCCCGCCCGGCCCCGCGGGCCTGGCCGACCAGGATGCCCGCGGCCTGGGCCAGGCCCAGGGCCGGGAAGAAGGCCGTGCCGTTGATGCGGAAGGCGATGCTCGATGCGGCCAGCTCGACGGTGCCGAGGCGTCCCAGGATCAGCAGGAAGAAGGTCCAGGCCGCGAGCTCGATGCTGATTCGAAATCCCATCGGCGTGGCCAGGGACAGGAAACGGCGGAACTCGGCCCACCGGAAGCGCCGGGCCAGCCGGTCGGCGAACCCGCCCGACATGGCGAAGAGCGTCGCGTACAGCCCGGCCGCCACCAGTTGGGCCGCCACGGTGCCCAGCGCCGCCCCGGCGATGCCCATGCGCGGAAATCCCCATTCCCCGAGCACCAGCCCCCAGTCGAGGACGGCGTTGACGGCGAAGGAAACCAGCGTCACCCAGGTCACGGTCACGGCCCGGCCGATGCCCGCCAGCCACCCGCCCAGCGCCCCGCCCAGGACCGGGAAGAGGGAGCCGGCCATGCAGATGGCGAAATACACCTGCTCGTCCCGGGCCACCTGCGGCTCGTGGCCGGCGAAGAGGAAAAGGCTGCCCAGGGGCCAGGCCAGGGCCAGGGCCGCCAGGCCCGAGACCAGGGACGCATGTACGCCGAGCCAGGCCGCCTGGCGGATGCCCCCCTCGTCGCCGCGTCCGTGGCTGTGGGCCACGAAGGTCCCGGCATAGCCCGCCGTTCCGAACAGGAAACCCTGGAACAGGATCACGGCCAGGCTGGACGGCCCCATGGCCGCCACGGCTGCGCTGGAATGCAGCGACAGGACGAAGGCGTCGACGATCTGCATCATGGTGATCGTCGAGGAGGACAGGATGAGAGGCAGGGCGAGCCGCAGCAGGCTCGGAACGTGGTTGAACAAGAATGGGCTCCGTTTGGATGGTCTGAAGGGGTTTGCCGCCGGTTCCCCGGCCGGCGTCACTCGTGGCGCAGGGCGTCGATGGGGTTGAGCCCGGCCGCCCGCCGGGCCGGGAAGTAGCCGAAGATGACGCCGATGGCCGCGGAGAACAGGAACGAGGCGATGTTGATGGCCGGGTCGAAAATATAGGGCACGCCCATGACGCGGGCAAGCCCCATGGATGCGCCCGTGGCCAGGGCGATGCCGACGAGGCCGCCGAGGCTCGACAGGACCACGGCCTCGATGAGGAACTGCAGGAGCACCTCGCGCTCCAGGGCGCCGATGGCCAGGCGGATGCCGATCTCCCGGGTGCGTTCCGTGACCGAGACGAGCATGATGTTCATGATGCCGATGCCGCCCACCAGCAGGCTCACGGCGGCCACGGCGCCCAGGAGCATGGTGAGGATCTTCGTCGTGCCGGTCAGGGTTTCGGCGATCTGCCGGGTGTCCATGACCCGGAAGTCGTCCTCCTCGTTTTCGGCGATGTTGCGGCGCTCCCGCAGCAGCAGGGTCAGCTGCCTCTTGGCGGCGTCGATGGAGGCCCCGTCGCGTACGGACACGCTCAGGCGGTTGATGTCCTGGCTGCCGCTCAGGCGGCGCTGCACCGTGCGCAGGGGCATGACCACGATGTCGTCCTGGTCAGAGCCCATGGCCGACTGCCCCTTGGGTTTCAGCATCCCGACCACCTCGCAGGAGAACTGCTTGATGCGGATCTCGCTGCCCACCGGGTTCTGCCCTCCGAAAAGCTTCTCGCGCACCGTCGCGCCGATGACGCACACGGCCTTGCCGGCCCGTTCCTCGGTTTCGCTGAAGGTGCGGCCGTGCGCCAGTTCCCAGTTGCCCGCCCTGAAGAAGTCGTTGTTGCTGCCGGTGACGACCGTGGCCCAGTTGCTCGCCTGGTACACGGCGGTCACGGATTTGCTGACCACGGGCGCGACCCATTCCGCGGCGGAGATCTGGCTGCGCACGGCCTCCACGTCGGCGCTCTTGAAGTTGGGCGCGCCGCCCGAACCGGGGCCGAAACGCTGGCCGGGCACGACCATGACCAGGTTGCTGCCCATGCTCGCGATCTGGTCCGACACGGATTTGGTCGCGCCGTTGCCGAGGGTGACCATGGTGATGACCGCGGCAACGCCGATGACGATGCCCAGGATCGTCAGGAACGAGCGCATTAGGTTGCGCCGGATGGCGCGCAGGGCCAGAAGCAGTGTGTTCCAGAGCATCAGGCGGCCTCCCCGTGGCGGCGGTCGCTGTCCACCCGGCCGTCCACGAAGCGCACCACGCGCCTCGCGCAGGCCGCGATGTCGGGCTCGTGGGTGACCATGAGCACGGTGATGCCGCGGTCGCGGTTGAAACTCGTGATGAGGTCCATGATCTCCCGGCTGGTCTTCGTGTCCAGGTTGCCAGTGGGCTCGTCGGCCAGGAGCACCAGGGGGGAGGTGACCATGGCCCGGGCGATGGCCACGCGCTGCTGCTGGCCGCCCGACAGCTCGGCCGGGGTGTGGTGCTCCCAGCCTTCGAGGCCGACCTGCCGCAGGGCTTCGCGGGCCGCGGCGTGGCGCGCCCCTGCGTCGTGCCCGCGGTAGATGAGGGGCAGCTCGACGTTCTCCAGGGCCGTGGTCCGCGCCAGGAGGTTGAAGCCCTGGAAGACGAAGCCGAGGAAGTGCCGGCGCAGCAGCGCCCGTTCGTCTCGCTGCAGGCGCTCCACATGCACTCCCTGGAATTCGTAGCTCCCGTCCGTGGGCACGTCGAGGCAGCCGAGGATGTTCATGGCCGTGGATTTGCCCGAGCCGCTGGGACCCATGATGGCCACGAACTCCCCCTGGCCGATGGCCAGGTCGATGCCCTTGAGGGCCTGGAAGGCCGACGGTCCCTGACCGTAGGTCTTGGTCACGCCCGAGAGCCGGATCAGGGCGGGGTCGCTCATCTGGCGCTCTCCAGCGTCTCGGTGACCACTTCCGCGCCCGCGGCGAGGGCGCCGTCCAGGATTTCCGTCATGCGGCCGTTGGTGGCTCCGGTCACGACCTCGACAGGGATGGGCCGTCCGTCCTGCAGCGTCCACACCCTCGGGGCCGCGCCGGTTGCAGCCTTGGCCTGCGGTGCAGTCTGCCGCGGCGGGCGGGGCATGATGGCCCCCACCAGGCTGACGCCTGTTTTCTTCGGCGCCGCGTCCGTTTCCGGCGGCGAGAAGCGCAGGGCCGCATTGGGCACCAGCAGGGCGCCTTCCCTGACCAGGGTGGTGATTTCGGCCGTGCCCGTCATGCCGGGCCGCAGGGACAGGTCCGCGTTGTCCACCTGCAGTTCCGTCAGGTAGGAGATCACGCCGTCCTTTTCCTGCGACCCGTAGCTGACCCTGGTGATGACGGCGTCGAACCTGCGCCCGGGCCAGGCGTCGACGGCGAAGGTGGCGTTCTGCCCTTCGCGGACCTGGCCGACGTCGGCCTCGTCCACGTCCACCTGCAGCTCCATCTTGGCCAGGTCCTCGGCCAGGGTGAAGAGTACCGGCGCCTGGAAGGACGCGGCCACGGTCTGCCCCGGGTCCACCTCCCGGGCCAGGACCACCCCGTCGATGGGCGAGCGGATGCTGGCCTTGCGCAGGTTGGTCTCGTCCGACTGCAGGTCGGCCTGGGCTTGGCGGACGACGGCCAGGGCCTTGGCTTCGTCGGCCTCGGCGCGCTTGAGGTCCGCATCGGCGGTGTCCATTTCGCTCGCCGACGGCACCTTGCCGCCGGAGAGCGCGGCCACCTGCCGCATCCGGCTCAGTTCGGCCCGTGCCTGGGCCACGGTGGCCCGGGCCTGCAGCACCTGGGCCTGGGCCGAGGCCAGGTTGGCCCGCGACTTGGCCACGGCGTCCTCCAGCTTGGAGAGGTCGAGGCGGGCCAGGACCTGCCCCTTTTCGACCCGGTCGTTCACGTCCACCAGCACCTGGTCGATGATGCCCGAAAGTTCGCTGCCTACATCCACCTGGTTCGTGGGCTGCAGGTTGCCCGTGGCAGAGACCTTGACCACGAGGGTGTCGACGACGGCCGCCTCGGTTTTGTAGCTGGGCCCTGCCGCTTCCTGGCCGTCGCGCAGGAAGAGAAAGCCGCCAGCGGCCAGGACGGCCAGGGCGGCGAGAAGCCAGAGCCAGCGCCGACCTCTTCGGGCGGGGGAGCGGGTTTCGATGAGGTGCTTGAGGGACGCTTCCCCGGTCCCGCGTTGCGGAGTGGATTCGTTCATGGCGTGTCCTTGACGGCCGGAGCGGCTTCTGCCTGCGCAGACCAGCCGCCGCCCATGGCCTTGTACAATCGGATGAGGGCCAGCACGCCGTCGGCGCGGGCGCTGGCCAGGCTGTCCTCGATGGTGCGCACGCTGCGCTCGGTGTCGAGCACCGACTGGAAATCGATGAGCCCGGAGCCGTACCGCAGTCGGGCCATGTCCGCCGCGCTGCGGGCGGCGTCTGCTGCGTCTCCCAGGGCTCGGGCGCGCTCCCGGGAGCGGGCCAGGGAGACCAGGGCGTTCTCGACCTCCTGCAGGGCCGCAAGCACCGCCTTTTCGTAGGCGACCAGGGCCTGTTCGCGGACCGCGTCCTGGATGTCGACCTGGCTCTTCAGCCGGCCGGCTTCGAAGATGGGCACCGTGATGCCGGCCAGAAGCGACGACGTGCCGGCGTCGCCTCCGCCGAGGGCCTTGAAGGTCAGGGCCTCCAGGCCGATGGAGCCCGAGATGTTGAACGACGGGTAGCGCGCGGCTTCGGCCACGCCCACGCGGGCCGTTTCCGCCGCCAGTGTGCGCTCGGTCGCGCGGATGTCCGGGCGCTGGCGCAAGGTGTCGGCCGGGATGCCGACGGCGATGCGTTCGGGCACGGCCGGCAGCTCTGCCTCGACATCCAGGCGCGCCCGCAGGGAGCCGGGCGCCTTGCCCAGGAGAATCTCCAGGCTGTGCTGCGTTTCGGCCAGGCTGGTTTCGAGGACCGGAATCTGCGACCGCGTCTGTTCCCGGTTGCTGCGCGCCTGCGCCACGTCCTGGCTGTCGACCAGGCCGGCCTGGGCGCGCCACTGCGTCAGCTGCAGGGTTTCGGTCTGGCTGGCGAGATTGTCGCGGGCGATGCGCAGGCGCTCCTGCAGGGTCCGCATCTCCACGTAGCTCAGGGCGGCCTCGGCCGCGATGGAGACCCGGGCGGCGTGCAGTTCGGCCCGGGACGATTCGAAATCCGCCTCGGCCGCCTCGTAGCCCCGCCGGGTGCCGCCGAACACGTCCAGTTCCCAGCCGGCGTCCAGGCTTCCGCTGTAGAGCTCGCGGGTCAGCCCGCTGCCCGTTTCGCGGCTCGACTGGCTGCGGCTGCCGCTGCCCGAGGCGCTCACGGTGGGGAAGAACCCCGCCAAGGCGACCGCACGGCGTGCGCGGGCCTCCTTGAGCCTGGCCCGGGTGCTGCGCACGTCGAGGTTGGCGTCCAGGGCTTCGTGCACGAGTTCCGACAGCAGCGGGTCGCCCAGATTGTCCCACCAGCTGCCGAGGTCTACGGCCGTGGCGTTGTCGGCCGGGCTGTCCAGCCGGCTCCACGCGACCGGCGTTTCCGGAATCGGAGGAATGTAATCCGGGCCTACGGAGACGCAGGCCGTGAGGCCCGTGAGGGCAAGCAGGATCAGGGTGCAGGCTTTGCAAACGTTCATGGCCGGAACCTCACGATGCCTTTGCGGGCGTGCGGCTGGCGTGGATGCCGGCCAGGGCGAAGCGCACCACGTGGTCGGCGAAGGCGTCGAGGTCGTCCACGATCACGGGCATCCGCGCGTTGGGCGTCTTCTGTCCGAGGCGGCGCATGATCAGGGGGTGGACGCACATGCTGATGATGCACGCCTCGCAGAAAACGACCTGCCGCTCGTCGGCATCCGGTCCGAGCAGTTCGCGGACCATAGCCAGGGTTTTCTCGCGCATGGGGATGAGCTCCCGCATCATGACCTCCTCCAGCAGCCCCGTGGGGTTGGCGATCTCCATCTGGGAAATGAAGAAGTCCTTGGTTTCGGGGTCCGCGATGCGCCCCATGAGGGCCCTCAGGCGTTCCCGCAGCCGCTCTTCGGGCGGGGCGCCGGGGTCGGCGCCGCCGTCCGGCGGGTGGGCGCGGAGGGACTCGGCCAGGCAGTGCCGCCAGGCCTCCTGGTACAGGGCCTCCTTGCCGCCGAAGTAATAGTTCACCGCGGCGATGTTGGCGCCGGCGCGGGCGCATATCTCCGCCACGGTGGCGTCGCGGAACCCCTTTTCCACGAATACGTCGCCGGCGGCTGACAGCAGCCTTTCCCTGGTCCGGGCGGATTTCTTGCTGGGCATCGGTTCTCCGGAATTAAATGCTTGTTTCAATCGAACGTTTGAAACTTTCCCGCGGTCGCGTCAAGCGGCGCGTGTCAGGGCGCATCGCGCCCTTGGGGACTGCGGGGCGGGTTGTCAGGCTGCGGGGGGGTGGTGTAGAAGGTGGGCTCAACCGTTATCCGCAGGAGCAGACCATGACCTCGATTTTCGACGATCGTGCCTATCGGGGCACCCTGACCCGCCGCGATTTCATGAAGCTCGCCGCCCTGGCCGCCGTATCCACGGCCGCGGGCTGCGCGGCCAACCCCGTGACCGGGCAGAGCCAGCTCATGCTCGTGGGCGAAGGCGAGGAAATCCAGGTCGACAAGGTCAACTCCCCCCACCAGTTCTCATCCGATTACGGCGTGTCCCAGGACGCGGGCCTGAACGCCTACGTGGCCGGCATAGGCGCCTCCCTGGCCCGGGTCACGCACCGGACGCAGATGCCCTACAGGTTCAGCGTGGTCAACGCGACCTACGCCAACGCCTACGCCTTCCCCGGCGGGAGCATCGCCATCACGCGCGGCATCCTGGCCGAACTGGACAACGAGGCCGAGCTGGCCGGGCTCATCGGCCACGAACTCGGGCACGTCAACGCCAGGCACACGGCGGCGCGCATGTCCACGAGCAAGATTCTGGGCGCCCTGGTGGGCGGGGCCTCCCTCATCGCCGGGGCCGCCAGCCAGACCCTGGGCAACCTGACCGGCTCAGTAGGGGGACTCGGCGCGAGCCTCCTGCTGGCCAAGTACAGCCGCGAGGACGAGCGCCAGGCCGACGAACTGGGCATGGAGTACATGGTCGGCGCAGGGTATTCCCCCCAAGGCATGGTCGGCCTCATGGACGTCCTGCGTTCCATGGGCAAGCGCCAGCCGAGCGCCATCGAGGCCATGTTCTCCTCCCACCCCATGAGCGAGGAACGCTATCAGACGGCCGTGAACCGCGCCCGGACCACTTTTGGGGACCGGCTGAGCCTGCCCCTGAGCAAGGAGCGCTACATGGCCTCCACGGCCGGGCTGCGCAAGCTCGCCCCCATGTTCAAGCTTTTCCAGGAAGGCGACAAGGCCATGGCCGCCAAGTCCTACGACGCGGCCGAGGGCAGGTATGCCGAAGGGCTCAGGATTTCCCCCAACGACTACGCGGGGCTGGTCATGATGGCCAAGTGCCAGGTTGCCCGGAAGAATCCCGCCAAGGCCGCGGACTACGCCGACAGGGCGCGCCGGGTCTACCCGACCGAGGCCCAGGCCCAGCACGTGCATGGCGTGGCCTCCATCATGGCCAAGAACTACTCCGCGGCCCTGGCCGACTTCACTGCCTACGAGCGCATGCTCCCCGGAAACCCGACCACGGTCTTTTTCAAGGGCTTTTCCTACGAAGGCATGAAGGACAAGCAGAACGCGGCCCAGGAATATCACCGCTACCTGAAGGTCGTGCGGCAGGGCGAGATGGCCCAGCACGCCTACTCCAGGCTCAAGACCTGGGGCTACCTGTAAGCCCGGAAACGACAATCCGTAAGGGCCATTCGGAAACGGGTGGCCCTTTCGTTGCTTCAAGGACGCATATGAAGAAGATTCTCATCCTCACGGCACTTCTCCTCTGCATCGCCGGGCCGGGCCCGGCGGCCGAGCCCCAGCCCGCTCCCGAGAGCTCGGCTCTGTCCTCCTTTTTCCAATCCAAGGCCCAGGAAGTGGACGTCTTGCAGAAGGACGTCGAGGGGCTGCAGGAGCAGCTGGCCGGACGCGAGCCGGATTTCGCGGCCGCCCTGGACACCGCGCGCGGCAGGTTGCAGATGCTCGAGGTCATGGCCCGCATGGTCAAGACCAACCCCTACGACATGCGAGTGGCCCTGGCCGAGGCCAAGTACCTGCAGCTGACCCTGACCAAGGACATGCAGCCCCTGGAGGCCCTGTCCAAGGAGCTCGGGCTCAAGACCGTCACCATCCAGGCTCTGGAGGAAGACCTGGAGCGCAAATGGTCCACCGGCCTGGACAAGGACGTGCGCCAGGACGTGCAGGCCATCCGCAAGAGCGTGACCGCCGTCGGGCAGAAGCTCAAGGGCGTTCAGAGCCAGATCGACAAGATCAACGCGCAGGCGAACGAAATCCTGACCGCCACCACGGAATGGATCACCAACTTTGAAACGCAGCTGCCTCTCATCTGGCGGGCGGAATTTCTGGACGGCACGGAGTTCCGCATGCTTCCGCAGCCCGGAGCCGATGTCGGCCAGGAGCTGTCCGACTGGTTCACGAACCTGAAGTCCTTTTTCCTCAGCCAGTATTCCCTGGCCGGCGATGCGGGCGACTGGGCCGGGACTTTCGTCCTCTTCTGGCTGCCCTTCGTCTTCATCGGCGTCATCTCGTATCGCTTCCTGTCGGGCGTGTTCGAGAACGCTCACGCGGGCGGCCGCGTGACCTCGGCCATGGCCATTCTCTGTCTTTCCCTGGCCTTTTCCCTGCTGGCCGCCTTTTTCTCCGGCAAGGTCAAGCAGACGTCCCTGCTCCTGGTCTTTACCCATGTGCTCATGCTTCTGGGGGTACAGGCCCTGGCCTGGGTCTTCCGCAACGTGCGGGGCATTCTCCAGAAGGACACCATTCAGCCCCTGCTGCCCCTGGTCTTCCTGTCCCTCAGCGTGGCGGTGCTGGACCTCCTGCGCCTGCCGCAGTGGATGGAGCGGCTGACCTGGGTCGGGCTCCTGGTTCTCAGCAGCCTCTTCTTCGGCATGATCAGGCCGGAACTCAGGTACGAGCGCTTCATCCGCCGGGCGCACCCCTACGTGCTCGCCGTCCTCGTGGCCGTGGCCGTGCTCGGCTGGGGCAACCTGGCCGTGCTGGCCAGCACCATGTGGGGCGTGCTGGCCCTGGCGGTACAGCTGGCCATCGGCGCGACGAGCGTGGTGCGGGTGGTGGTCGAGAAGCTCGACAAGCGCGGGTGGCGCGCCCTGGTAGCGGACTTGGCCATGACCTTCCTGACGCTGCTGGTCTGGCTGGCGGTGATCATTGGCATCATGACCTGGGTCAACGTCAACCTGGGCACCAGCGCCCTTGTGGACAAGCTGTCGTCCCTGGAGCTCAACTGGGGCGACTTCTCCTTCAACTTCATGCGGCTGGGCGTGGTGCTGCTGCTCTTCCAGGTGGTCCGCTCCCTGGCCATGGCCTGGAAGACGATCCTCGACAGCGAGAGCCTGCGCGGCAAGAACATCGACCACGGCGCTGCCGCCTCCCTGCAGCGCATCGGCATCTACTGCCTGTGGATGCTCTACGGCCTGGTCAGCCTGAACCTCCTGGGCATCAGCCTGAACAACTTCGCGGTCATCGCCGGCGGCCTGTCCGTGGGCATCGGCTTCGGCATGCAGACCATCATCAGCAACTTCATCAGCGGCCTCATCCTCCTCTTCGACCGCGCCATCCAGCCCGGCGACGTCATCGAGGTGAACGGCGTGTGGGCCAAGGTCATGAGCGTGAACATCCGCAACACCGAGGTCCAGACCTTCGAGAACGCCAAGATCTTCCTGCCCAACTCGACCCTCATCGCCAACCAGGTCACCAACTGGACCCACCGCAACGACGTGCGCATCCGCCGCGACGTGCCGGTGGGCGTGGCCTACGGGTCCGACGTGCAGCTGGTCAAAAAGATCATGCAGGAAGTGGCCGAGGAGCACCCGGCCGTGCTTTCGAGTCCGGCCCCCTGGGTCGTCTTCAACAATTTCGGGCCCAGCTCCCTGGATTTCATCGTGCGTTTCTGGGTGCGGCATGTGGACCTTGGGCTGTCGACCTGTTCCGAAATCCGGGAGGCCATCGACGCCAGGTTCCGTGAGCACGGCGTGGAGATGCCCTTCCCGCAGATGGACGTGCACGTGCGCTCCGGGGACGGGGTGCTGCGGGTCAAGAGCGGGGACTGACCCTCCCGCCCCAGCGTGGTCGAGCAGGCCGCCTCCTGTCCGGGGGGCGGCCTTTTTCGTGCGCGCGGTTCCGGAGTTGTGCGGATCGTGTGCGGAAACGGAAGGGGCGCCCGGGCGGTGTTTTCGGAACACGACCGCCGTGTCTTGGAACACGTTAGGAACATTCGGTGAACACCCTCGTGAACAGATTTGGAAGAGATGCGAATGGGCTGTGCATTTTGTGCGTAAACAGGATAACATTGCGAAATTAAAGATTATGTGATGTTTTCATCGCTGTTCCCTGTTTCGAGCTCGCGTCCGGGAGAAGGGGCGGGCGCATTTTCAGGGGACCGGGTCAGGGAGCTTTGATGGATTTGGGCAAGGAACAAGTTGCGAACATTTTTGGGCACAAGGTTCCGCACATCCGACCTGAAATGCGCCTGAGATCGGCGTGCTCGGTCGAGTCAGGGGGAATGAGCGTGTCGAGTTGTTCGAAACTCAAGTATTTATCTATTTTTATGGAATTTTTTATAGACACGGCGCTGTTCGCAGTCATGGCGCCGCCGTCAGTTCGGCCTGGCGTCTGAGGACGGACGAAGGCGGAGGGGCGCGGGCGGGAAGGGAGATCGGCCGGGAGAGCGGGTCACCCGGCCCAGGAGAAGGTGAAGAGGCAGGCGGGCGCGCCCTGTATGATGGTGCGGGAGCGCTCCATGGACAGCCGCGGGCTGTACCCGTGGGCGAAGGGTTCGTCCCGGGAGCAGGACAGGATGAAGCCGAGTTCTAGATCGAGGCCCATGTCCGCGTAAGCCCGGGCGTAGGCGCAGTCCTTGACGGCGAAGGACAGGGTGTTCCCGGCCAGGGCCACGTCTTCGATGGCTAGGGCCCCGCCTTCGCGCCAGCGCTCCAGAACCGTGGCGAAGTGCGCGAGGCTCGGGGCCTGCGGGGCGAGGCGCGCGAAGGCTGCGCCTGCGCAATGGGCGTCCTTTTGGATGGCGTCGGCCAGGACGGCTCGGGCCTGGTCCGCGCCGACAGCGTTCGCGAGGGATTCGAAAATGCGCGCGGCCAGGCTGGCCTGGGCCGTGCGCACGGCGAGCATGTTCATGCGAACCTCTTTGCTTTCAAGGGTGTCTGGGGTACTTTCCCGGCATGTTCGCGCCGCTGCCCCTTTGTTTTCGAAGCGCCGACAGTCCAGGACACAGCCCGGTCCTGGCTGACCAGGATCAGGAATTCCCCGATGAGCCCGGGGAAAGGGTTTTGCTGTGCCGGACCTGCGGCCAGACCGTGGCCCGCGTGCGCGACCGGGTCGATGTGAACGGAAAGCACGGCCACGCCCTGTTCAACCCGTCGGGCATCCTCTTCGAGGTCGGGTGCTTCGCCGCGGCTCCGGGGTGCCGCTTCGAGGGCGGGTTCACCCCGGAATTCACCTGGTTTCCGGGCTACGCATGGCGCTACGCCATGTGCCGCAGCTGCGGGACGCATCTGGGCTGGGAATATCGCGGCTCGGTCGGAGGTTTCGTGGGACTCATCATGACCGAGCTTCGCGAGTCATGATTTGTCCTTATCCTTGTCCTTGTCTTTTGGCTGCCAACTGCAGCCGGTGGGCATGGAGCCTCAGCCGTGGATGCCTATCTTCGGAAAGACGAATCTGACCAGCACGAGCCAGACGCCGAAGATGAGGAGCAGGTACAGCAGTTCCTGCATGCGGTCCTCCTTCCGCCGTGATCAGGCGGTATTATCCGAGCAGTTCATCCACCAGGAGCGGTACGCGCCCGGCGGCTTTTTCCCGGTAGATTCTGGCCCCGGGGACTCTCCCCTCCAGGGCCTCGGGGTCCACGACGATGATCTCGGCCCGGGCCGGGGCGTCGTGGGCCAGGTACGCGGCCGGGTACACGCCCAGGGACGTGCCGACGATGAGCAGCACGTCGGCCGAGGCGACCACGTCGCGGGCCGCGTCCATGGCCGGCACGGGCTCGCCGAACCAGACCACGTCGGGCCGCAGCTGGCTGCCCAGGGGGCAGGTGTCGCCCATGCGGATGGGCCCGTAGCCGATGTCCATGGTCCAGTCCGGGTCCAAGGAGCTGCGCGCGCGCCGGAGCTGTCCGTGCAGGTGCAGCACGCGCGTGGAGCCGGCCCGTTCGTGCAGGTCGTCCACGTTCTGGGTCACGACGCTGACTTTGTGCCCTTGCTCCAGGCGGGCAAGGGCCTTATGTGCCTCATTGGGCTGCACGCTTTCAAGCTGGGCCCGGCGCTGGTTGTAGAAGTCCAGCACCATTGCGGGGTCGCGGGCGAAGGCTTCGGGCGTGGCCACGTCCTCGATGCGGTATTTGAACCACAGGCCTCCCGAACCCCGAAAGGTGGGGATGCCGCTCTCGGCGCTGATGCCCGCGCCGGTCAGAACCACGATGTGCCGCCTGTGCATGTCCGCTCCTTCGGGTGCCGGGAAGAACCCCATGGACGATGGCTAGCACAGGCGGTGCGCAAAGGCAAAACAGGGGTTTTTCCGTGACTGATTGGAACGTGTCCGCCAACGTTGATCTCGTGGACGCCCACTGCCACTTGCAGGACGGGTTCCTGCGCCACGCCCTGGAACCGGCCCTTGTCCGGGCCCGGGCCGCCGGGGTGCGCATGATGTGCTGCAACGGCACCCACGAGGGCGACTGGGCCTATGTCCTGGGCCTGGGCCGCAGCCACCCGGACATCTGCGTGTCCCTGGGCCTGCACCCCTGGTACGTGGGCCAGCGCGGCCCCGCGTGGCTCCAACGGCTGGAGGAAC
This sequence comes from Desulfomicrobium aestuarii, assembly GCF_055385525.1. Classification (NCBI taxonomy): domain Bacteria; kingdom Pseudomonadati; phylum Thermodesulfobacteriota; class Desulfovibrionia; order Desulfovibrionales; family Desulfomicrobiaceae; genus Desulfomicrobium; species Desulfomicrobium aestuarii. The sequence goes on along the minus strand of NZ_AP042427.1, from coordinate 3,335,076 downwards.
TGGTGGCCGCCAATCCCGTGGGCGTGGGCGAGATAGGGCTGGACAACGCCCTGCCCGAGCGCAACGACGGCGAGCAGGAAGAGGTCTTCCTGGCCCAGATGGGGCTGGCCGCGCGCTATGGCCGGCCCGTGACCATCCATTGCCGCAAGGCCTTCGGGAGGCTGGCCGATCTGGTCGCGGCCATGGACCAGAGGCCGCCGTCCATGATGCTCCACGCCTATGCCGGGTCTCACGAGATGGTGCCCGTGTTCGAGAAACTGGGGTTCCACATCTCCATCTGCGCCTCCATCACCCGCACGGCCAATCGCAAGGCGCGCACTGCCTGCGTGCGGGTTTCGGCCGACAGGCTGCTGGTGGAGTCCGACAGCCCGGCCATCGCGCCCGCGGGCGTGGATTTCGAGCGCAACGAGCCGGCCTATCTGCCCATGGTGGTGGAGGCGCTGGCGGAGTTGCGGGGCGAGGAGCCGGAAGCGGTGGCAGCGCGGACGGCGGCCAACGCGCGAATGTTTTTCCGGTGCTGCGAGGGCGCGGTCGTGGCCGCGGAATGAATCGTAGGGGCAGGCCTGCGTGCCTGCCCTGGCCTGCGCGCCTGCCCTACACCGGACCAAGAATACAGAACGGCCACGGGAGGCGCATGGCCCGCCCCGATGTGGCAGCGCGGCGGCCAGCCGGTCCGCTTGGGCCGGATCGCCTCGAAACTCCTTCGCCGGCCTCGTAGAGGCCAATCGTCGCCCCTTCGAACGCGAGCCTGCGCTTCGGGCGGCTGGCGACGATTGACCAAACGATGCCAGGCTCAGTCAGACAGTCGATGCGACCCGGCCCAAGCGGACCGGCAGGCCTCGGGCCTGGGCACGATGTTACGTAAAGATGAAAAGAGGTTTGCGTTATGATGCGATTCGCCCGGACCATGCAGCTCATCGGCGAGGACGGGTTGGCCCGTCTGCGGGGGGCTACCGTGGCCGTGTTCGGTTTGGGGGCCGTGGGGTCCTATGTTGTGGAGGCCCTGGCGCGGGCCGGGGTGGGGAGCCTCGTGCTCTTCGATCACGATGTCGTGAGCCCGTCCAACATCAACCGCCAGCTCTTCGCCCTGCACTCGACCGTCGGCAGGCCCAAGGCCGAGGTGGCGCGGGCGCGGGTATTGGACATCAACCCGGACTGCGCCGTGGAGGCGCGGATTCAGTTTGTGGACGGAGACAATGTCGCCGGGCTGATGGAGGGGAGGTTCGACGTGGTGGTGGACGCCATCGACGGGGTCAACTCCAAGGTCAACCTCATCGTCGCGGCCCGTGAAAAAGGGCTGGAAGTGGTGGCCAGCATGGGCGCGGCGGCCAAGCTCGACCCATCGAAGATCAGGGCCGCCGACATCTCCAAGTCCTTCATGTGCCCCCTGGCCCAGATCATCCGCAAGAGGTTGCGGCGCAGGGGCGTGACGTCCGGCGTGCGCTGCGTCTTTTCGACCGAGGCGGCGCGCAACAAGAACGAGCCCGTCATCGAGGAGGCGCCGGAGCAGGGCGTGAGCGGCCGGCCGAGGGCGCCCATCGGGTCCATTTCGTACCTGACGGGCATGTTCGGCCTGTACGTGGCCAGCGAGGTGGTGCGGGTTCTGCTCGGCGGCTTCGAGGCCGCCAAACCTGAAGGACAGGAGACGGGAGAAGAATGAAGATGCGTTTTGTGCTGTTGTGTGTCGCGGCGCTCCTGGTTTCGTGTTCCTCGGGCCAGGATTGGCGCACGGCCAGTCGTGAGCCGGCCGGCATCGCCCCGGACCCGGCCACGACCAAAGAGGCCGTGCTGCATGTCTACGGCGCCGACGCCTGGGGCTGGCGCGGCTGGTTCGCCATCCACACCTGGGTCGCGGCCAAGCGCACCGGCGAGGACGCGTACACGGTCTACGACGTGGTCGGCTGGCGGGCCTCCCGCGGTGTGCCCGTGGTGCGCATCGCCCGGGACGCGCCGGACCGCCACTGGTACGGCGCCCCGCCCCGCCTGCTCAAGGAGCACCGGGGGCCGGGTGTGGACGAGCTGATCGATGCCGTGGACCGCGCCGCCAAGTCCTACCCGTGGGTCACGGAATACAAGGCCTTCCCCGGCCCCAACAGCAACACCTTCGTGGCCTGGATCGGGCGGCAGGTGCCGGAGCTCGGCCTCGACCTGCCCTTTTCGGCCATAGGCAGCAGTTATGCCGATTCGAGGTGAGGAACTGCGCAACTTTTTGGGTGATCCGCGGGGCTTTGCGTTGACGCCCTCATGTCTTCGTCCGTATTTCGTGTCGAAAAACATTCCGGACAATCCCCTTCCCCCGCAACACCCGAGATGCCCATGACGAAGAGACGCGTATTCATATTTTTTCTTCTTGTCCTGAGCTGCCTGGCTTCGGGCGCCGCTTCCGCCCAGGAAAAGCCCAGGGCCAAGGCCGCCCCGGTCCTGGCCGGCGAGGCGGTGCGCGGCTCCATTCCCGTTACCCTGACCGCCGTGGGCACCGTCGAGGCCAGCGAGGTGGTGGAGATCAAGGCCCGCATCAACGGCCTCCTGCGCCAGGTGCACTTCGAGGAGGGCAGCGACGTGCGCCAGGGGGATCCGCTTTTTTCCCTCGATTCCCGCGATCTCGAGGCGAAGCTGCGCTCGGCGCGGGCGGGCCTTGACCGCATCAGGGCCCAGCTGAAGAAGGCCGGCGAGGACAAGCGCCGCAACGACGACCTCCTGCGTCAGGGCCTCATCAGCCGCGATCAGCAGGAGACCACGGACACGGCCCTGGCCGCCCTCCAGGCCGAGCTGCGCGAGGCCGAAGCCGCCGTGGAGGCGGCCGCCGTTGATCTGTCCCACGCCGAGATCCGCTCGCCCCTGAACGGCCGCACTGGCGTTCTCCAGCTGAACGCCGGCAACATGGTCAAGGCCAACGCCGACTCGCCCATGGTCGTCATCTCGCGCGTCGAGCCGGTCAATGTGCGTTTCGCCGTGCCCGAGGCCCATCTTTCGGCCATCATGGCCGCCCAGGCCCAGGCGCCCCTCAGGGTCACGGCCAGGCCCGCCGGCGTGAGCGAAGCCGTTTCCGGCAGCCTGTTTTTCATCGACAGCGCCGTGGATTCCGGGACGGGCACCATCACCCTGAAGGCCCGCTTCGCCAACGGCGGGCGGCAGCTCTGGCCCGGCCAGTTCGCCGACGTGAACCTGGAAGTCGGGACCATGCAGGACGCCGTCCTCGTGCCCGAGCGGGCCGTGGCCCCGGGGGCCGAGGGCGAGTACGTGTTCGTCATCCTGAACGACAATACCGTGGAGTACCGCACGGTCAGGACCGGGCTTCGCCACGGCGACCGGGTCGTCGTCGAGTCGGGTCTGAACGGCGGGGAGCGGATCGTCCTCGACGGGCACCTGCGCCTCACGCCCGGCGCGGCGGTGACCATCCGCAGCGAGGGCGGCGGCCCGGCCGAAGGTGCGCCGGGGGCCGGCCAATGAACATCGCCGACCTCTTCATCCGCCGGCCCGTGACCACGACCCTGGTCATGCTGGCCATCCTGGTCTTCGGGGTCATGAGCTACCGCATCCTCCCGGTCAGCGACCTGCCCAACGTGGACTTCCCGACCATTTCAGTCTCGGCCAACCTTCCCGGCGCCAGCGCCGAGACCATGGCCTCCACCGTGGCCACCCCTCTGGAACGCCAGTTCGCGACCATCGCGGGCATCGATTCCATCAGTTCGACCAACACCCTGGGCTCCACGCGCGTGACCCTGCAGTTCGCCCTGGAGCGCTCCATCGACGCCGCGGCCCAGGACGTGCAGTCGGCCATCGCCAAGGTCCAGCGCCAGCTGCCGCCGGACATGACCAGCCCGCCGTCGTACCAGAAGGTCAACCCGGCCGACTCGCCCGTCTTCTACCTGACCATGTCCTCGGCCACGCAGCCCATGTCCGTGGTCAACGAGTACGCCGACAACGTCATCGCCCCGCGCATCTCCATGATCGGCGGCGTGGCCCAGGTCTCGGTCTACGGCGCCAAGAAGTACGCGGTCCGCGTGCAGCTCGACCCCAAGGCCCTGGCCGGCCGCGACGTGGGCCTCGAGGAGGTCGCCGACGCCATCGACCGTTCCAACGTTAGCCTTCCCACGGGCACCCTGTACGGCGAGTTCACGGCCATGAACGTGCAGGCCAGCGGCAAGCTCATGGACGCGGCGGCCTTCCGGCCCCTGATCGTGGCCTGGCGCAACGGCGCTCCCGTGCGCCTGCACGACCTGGGAGAGGTCGTCGACAGCGTGGAGAACGACAAGATCGCCAGCTGGCGCGGGGACACGCGGGCCATCGTCCTGGCCGTGCAGCGGCAGCCCGGCACCAACACCGTCGAGGTCGTGGACAACATCCGCAAGCTGCTGCCCGCCTTTTCCGAGCAGATCCCGGCCTCCATCGAGCTCAAGGTCCTTTACGACCGCTCCGAGTCCATCCGCGAATCCGTGGACGACGTGAAGTTCACCCTGCTGCTGACCATGGGCCTGGTCGTCGGCGTCATCTTCATCTTCCTGCGCAACGTGCGCGCCACGCTCATCCCGAGCATGGCCCTGCCCATGTCCGTGGTCGGCACCTTCGCCGTCATGCACCTGTGCGGGTACTCCCTGGACAATCTGTCCCTCATGGCGCTCATCCTGGCCGTGGGCTTCGTTGTCGACGACGCCATCGTCATGCTCGAGAACATCGTGCGCCACCTGGAGATGGGCAAGCCCGTGCTCCAGGCCGCGTTCGACGGTTCCAGGGAGATTTCCTTCACCATCCTGTCCATGACCATATCCCTGGCCGCCGTGTTCATCCCGGTCCTGTTCATGGGCGGGATCGTGGGCCGGCTTTTCCGCGAGTTCGCGGTGGTCATCTCCGTGGCCATCCTCATCTCCGGCTTCGTGTCCCTGAGCCTGACGCCCATGCTGTGCTCCCGCTTCCTCAAAGGCTCGCACGAGGTCCGGCACGGGGTGGTCTTCAGGGCCTCGGAGAAGGTCTTCGACGGCCTGCTGGCCCTGTACCGCTGGAGCCTGGCGGCCTGCCTGCGGCATCACGTGCTGACCTTCCTCGTGTCTCTGGCGGTGCTGGCCGGCAGCGTGGTCCTGTTCCGCGACATGCCCAAGGGCTTCCTGCCCAGTCAGGACACGGGGCAGATCAACGGCGTGACCGAGGCCGTGCAGGGCATCAGCTACGAGAACATGGTCCGCAACCAGCTGGCCCTGCACGAGGTGCTGCAGGGAGAACCGGCGGTGGAGACTTTCATGTCCGTGGTCGGCGGCGGCGGCCCCAACGCCGCGGGCAACTCCGGCCGCTTCATGATCCGCCTCAAGAACCACGCCGAGCGCAACGAGACCGCCGACGAGCTCATCGCCAAGCTGCGCCCCAAGCTGAACACCCAGCCGGGCATCCAGACCTTCCTGGTCAACCCGCCGGCCATCAATATCGGCGGCCGCAGTTCCAAGAGCCTGTACCAATACACCTTGCAGAGCCCGGACACCGACGAGCTCTACCGCTACGCCGTGATCATGGAGGAGAAGCTCAAAGGGCTGCCCCAGCTGCAGGACGTGACGAGCGACCTGCAGCTCAAGAACCCGGAGGTGCGCCTCCTCATCAACCGCGACAAGGCCGCGAGCCTGGGCGTTTCGCCCAGGGAGGTGGAGCTGGCCCTGCAGTCGGCCTTCGGTTCGCGCGAGGTTTCGACCATCTACGCGCCCACGGACAGCTACTCGGTCATCATGGAACTGCTGCCCGAGTACCGGCGCGACCCATCGGCCCTGTCGCTCATCTACGTCCGCACCGGAGACGGCAGGCTCGCGCCCCTGGACACCCTCGTGGACACGACCACAGGCGTCGGCCCACTGTCCGTGAACCATTCGGGCCAGCTGCCGTCGGTGACCCTGTCCTTCAACCTGCGCCCCGGGGTGTCCCTGGGCGAGGCGACGGCCGCCGTGGAGGCCCTGTCGGCGCAGACCCTGCCCGACACCTTCAGCGCGAGCTTCCAGGGCACGGCCCAGGCCTTCCAGAGTTCCCTGAAGAACATGAGCCTGCTGCTCGTTCTGGCGGTGCTGGTCATCTACATCGTGCTGGGCATCCTGTACGAGTCCTTCATCCACCCCCTGACCATCCTGTCAGGCCTGCCCTCGGCCGGCTTCGGGGCGCTCCTGACGCTCAAGCTCTTCGGCATGGATCTCAACCTGTACGGGTTCGTGGGCATCATCATGCTCATCGGCATCGTCAAGAAGAACGCCATCATGATGATCGACTTCGCCCTGGAGGCCCAGCGGGAGGGGAGCAAGACCCCGGCCGAGGCCATCTTCGAGGGCTGTCTGGTGCGCTTTCGACCCATCATGATGACCACCATGGCCGCCATCATGGGCACCATGCCCATCGCCGTAGGCTACGGCGCCGGCGGCGACGCGCGTCAGCCCCTGGGCCTGTGCGTGGTCGGCGGCCTGATCACCTCGCAGCTCCTGACCCTCTACATCACGCCGGTCTACTACATGTACCTGGACAAGGCCGGTCGTTTCGTGCGGCGGGCTTTCGGAGCAAAGGCCGTGGCCTAGGGAGGCGATGCTCCCGGGAACCCCTTGAAAAACGAAAAGCCCCGCGATCGCCAGACCGCGGGGCTTCGTTCATCTCTTGGTGCAGACCGTCAGCCTTTGAGCTTGAGTCCGATTTTCGCCAGGTGGGCGGCCTGGTAGCGCACGCCGTCCAGGTCGTTTTGCGACGGCTGGCGCGAGCCGTCGCCGCCGGCGATGGTGCTGGCCCCGTAGGGCGAGCCGCCGGTGATCTCGTCCATGCGCATCTGGCCCTGGAAGGCGTAAGGCAGGCCGACCACGACCATGCCCTGGTGCAGCAGGAAGGTGTGGAAGGACAGGATGGTCGACTCCTGCCCGCCGTGCTGGGTGGCGCTGGAGGTGAAGACGCCGCCCGGTTTCCCGACCATGGCGCCGTTCGCCCACAGTCCGCCCGTGGCGTCCAGAAACTGGCGCATCTGGCCGGTCATGTTGCCGAAGCGGGTGGGCGTGCCGAAGAGCACGGCGTCGGCCTGGCCCAGTTCCTCCACCGTGACCACGGGAACGTCGGCCTGGGCCCGGGCCTCGTCGAGGGCGCCCATCTTGGCCAGCACCTCGTCGTTCAGGGTTTCGGGGACGCGGCGCAGGGCCACTTCCACGCCGGGGATTGCGGAAGCGGCTTCGGCCGCTGCCTTGGCCATGGTCCGGATGTGTCCGTATGCGGAGTGATAGACGATGAGCATCTTCATGGCGTTCTCCTTGTTTGGCCGATGCGGCCAGGGGTGGGTGTTGTCGTAAACCCCAAAAGATAGGGCCTATCGGGTCGTCGTCAAGGACGCCCGCGAAAATGCCGGACCGGCCGTCGGGACTGGACGGCCCCAAAGGCGACCCGTGCGGCGGCCGTCATCGTCCCAGGCTTTTTTCCCATTCCTTCTGCTGTGCCCTGGTCGCGGGCCAGGTGGCGTTGTCCGTGAACCCGTGCGGGGCGTCGGGGCGGACGGCGACGATCCGCTCCTGTCCGAACCGGGTGACGGCAACCTCCACCTCGCCTCCGCTCCTGCGGGCCTTGGGCGAGAAGGAGGCCAGGCATGCCGCTGCCTCGGCCAGGATGTCCTCGGGCCAGTCCCGGTCGGGGACGGGGCAGCCCACGGCGTGGGGGCCGGGGAAGTTCTTGAGCACGAAGACGTAATGCTCGGGCCGCACCAGCTTCAGGAGCTTCTCGTTGTCCTTGTGCTCCCGGCCCATGGCCAGCCAGTGGCCGCCGTCGCGCCAAAGCTGGCGGCCGACGTTGGCCAGGTCGAAATAATGGGCCAGGGGCCGGGGAAAGGCGCGCAGGATGGGCCAGTAGCGCCTGGCCGATTCCCGCTCGCCCAGGCGGCAGCCTCCGGCCTGGGTGGGGATGGTCGTCACGCCCAGTGCCCTGGCCAGGTCGTACTGCCCTTTCCGCCCGCGGCCCACCAGGGACGGGAGCTTCGAGCGGTCGACGAGGCCCGACTCCTCCATGGGCGTGGGCTGGAGCACGCCCGCGCTCAGGGGGCGCAGCAGCACGTCGCGCACGTCGGCGTCGTTGCGGATGATGTTCAGTGTGTCGGCGCGCTGCGACATGGGGCGCTGCCCGAGGACCTCGCCAGAAATGATGAACTTCGCGCCGTATGCCGGCAGCAGTTCCTTGGCCCTGCGCAGCATGAGGATCTTGCAGTCCACGCAGGGGTTCAGAACCTTGCCGAAGCCGTGGGGCGGGAAGGCGGCCATGAGGTCGACGAACTCCTGGCCGACGTCGATGACCTCCACCGGGATGCCGTACTCGCTCTCCCAGAAGTCCTTTTTCTCGGGCTTGCCGAAAAAGGGGCTGACGAAGTGCAGGCCCAGGACCCTGTGCCCGTGGCTCTGCAGGAGCTTGGTGGCCAGGATGCTGTCCAGGCCTCCGGAAAAGAGGGACAGTGCGTCGAATGATTCTGTGGTCATGTTCATGGAAATAATCGTTGCGGGCAGGCCGGACAAGGAAGGGCCGCCCATGTTGGACCGGATGTCGGCGGATATGTCGGGCTGGGCAAAACGGAAAGGGCTTGAATGTTTCCATCCAAGCCCTTGATCTCTTTGGTAGCGGGGGCAGGATTTGAACCTACGGCCTTCGGGTTATGAGCCCGACGAGCTACCATGCTGCTCCACCCCGCGTCATGTGAGAAGAGCTTTCTATGCAGGTTTACAAGGCTTGTCAAATGCTATAGTCACTTTTTTTCGTATGCAGAACAAAATCGACAAAATTTCACTGATAATTCCGGTATATAACGAAGAAGAAAATCTTCGGGATCTGTATCTGGAGATCACGCGGAGCCTTTCCGGGCTGACCTGCGGGTGGGAAATGGTGCTGGTCGACGACGGCAGTTCCGACGGAAGCCTGTCCGTCATCCGCGAGCTGGCCGCCGCCGACCCCCGTGTGCGATATATCTCTTTCGCTAGGAACTGCGGGCAGTCCGCCGCCTTTGCCGCGGGTTTCCGTTTTGCCGGCGGCGATGCGGTCGTGACCCTCGACGCGGACCTGCAGAACGACCCGGCCGACATCCCGGCCATGCTCGATGTGTACGAGCAGGGGGCGGACATGGTCATCGGCTGGCGGATCAGGCGCCGGGATTCCTTCGTCAAACGCTGCGCCTCCCGCTTCGCCAACTGGGTGCGCAACAGGGTCAGCCGGGAAACCGTGCGCGACACGGGCTGCTCCCTCAAGGTCATGCGTACGGAAATGGTCCGCTCCATTCCCATGTTCACCGGCATGCACCGCTTTCTGCCGACGCTCATGAAGCTGGAGGGTGCCAGGGTGGCGGAGGTGCCCGTCAATCACCGTCCCAGGAGCAAAGGCGTATCGAAGTACGGGATCTGGGACCGGGCCTGGGCCTCGGCGTACGACCTCCTGGCCGTGCGCTGGATGCAGAAGCGCCACATCGGCTACGATGTCGCCGACACGAACCTGAAATGAACCCCGGCCCGTCCGGGCAAGGCCTCCGGCCGCGCTCCAGCGCGGAAGGGGCGTTGCCGGGGCTTGCCTGAATCCGGCGCCAATGCGTCATGGGTGGGATATGGACTTTTCGACCGAGTGGTGGCTGCTGGCCATCGGCTTTCTGGGACAGGCCTTTTTCTTCATGCGCTTTTTCTGGCAGTGGGTGGTCTCCGAAAAGGAGAAGCGCAGCGTCATCCCCATAAGCTTCTGGTATTTCAGCCTGCTGGGGAGTTTTTTTCTGCTGACCTACGCCATCCTGCGCCGCGACATCGTCTTCATCGTCGGCCAGTCCACGGGTTCCGTCATCTACTTGCGCAACCTGTACCTCATCCACCGCGAGCGGATGCGGTCGCAGAGGGAGGGGTAGACCACCAGGACGATGCCGCCCACGGCGAGCCCGACGGCCCAGCCGGCCAGGACGTCCGTGGGGAAGTGCTTGCCGACGTACACGCGCGAAAAGCCGATGGCCAGCGGCACCAGCCACAGGGCCTTTCTGCGCCATCCTGCGTACAGGAAGAGCGTGGCCGCGGCTGCGTTTGACGCATGGGACGAGGGGAAGGACGAGCCGGAGCGTTTGTCCGTCGTGAAGTCGGCGGGCCGCGCTTTCCAGACGCCCGAGTCCTGGTAGCGGGTCCCGGGCAGGCGGTGGTGGGGCCGCACACGCCCCGCGATCTCCTTGATCTGGTAGCAGGTCAGGTCCGAAACGGCGATGCACAGGGCCATGCCCACGACCACGGCCAGGGTCACGCGCCTGCTCCACAGGCCCATGGCGGCCAGGGCGATGCACAGTACCCACAGGACGGCCTCGTTCGAGAAGAGCGGCATGACCGCGTCGAACAGGCCATTTTGCATGTCCTGATTCATCCAGGCGAAGAGCGCCAGCTCCCAGTCCGGGGTGTGAAAATGCATGGTCCCTCCTTTATCCGCCTAGTTTGGGTGAAGCGGATGAAATTGTCCAGAGTTGACATGCACGAGAGTGCTTGACGAGTCGCTTTCTTGCGGCTATTTTCCCAGTTTACTTTTTTCGAAGGAGAACAGAAATGAGCAAGAGAACATATCAGCCCAGCACCACCAAGCGCAAAAGAAGCCACGGGTTCCTGGTGCGCTCCCGGACCAAGAACGGCCAGGCAGTCCTGCGCCGCAGAAGAGCCAAGGGAAGAAAAAGATTAGCCGTCTAGTCTCCCCTTCCTCGTACCGCCTGAAGAGACGGCCCCAGTTCACGAGCTGTTTTGATCGGGGCCGTCGTTTTTTCTCAAAGAGTTTCAGCCTCTTTGTTCTCGAGCGGGAAGACGCCGGGGGGACCTGGCGTCTTGGACTGACGGTGAGCAGAAAAGTCGGCAAATCCGTGCGGCGCAACCGGATCAAACGTCTGGTCCGGGAGTTTTTCCGGCTCCATCAGCACGATTTTTCCCTGCGCGCGGACATTGTCGTCGTGCCCAAGCGAGGCATCTGCGCGGACAGCCTGAGCCTGGCGCAGGTATCCTCGGAACTCGGCCCCCTGATGGCGAAGATCGTGTCCCGGGCCACCGCCGGGTAGGCTGACCGGAGATTGCATGAGACGAGCATTCGTATCTTTCCTTTCCCTGTATCAGTACCTGATATCCCCGCTGTATTCCCCGTGTTGCCGCTTCACTCCTTCGTGTTCCGAGTACGCCCGGCAGGCCGTCATGACTCATGGCATCTTCCGGGGGATGGGCCTCGCCTTCATGCGGATCATGCGTTGTCATCCCCTGTGCGCCGGCGGCTACGACCCGGTTCCCTCCCCTAACTTCTCAAAGAGAGATTGAAATCGATGGATAGCAACAAGCGCGTCATCCTTGCCGTTTCCCTGTCCCTGATGGTGCTTCTGGGCTGGAATTACTTCTTTCCGCCCATCACCCCCCTGGAGACGGAGACCCAGAACGTGACTGCCCCCAACCAGACCGTGGCCCAGGCGCCCGAGTCCGGAGCCCAGACCGCGCCCGCGGCATCGTCCGCCCCGACGGTACAGTTCTCGCCTGCCGGCGGGCAGAAGCTGAACGTGGACACCCCCCTGTACCACGCCGTGATCAACACCTCCGGCGGCGTGCTCGAGAGCTTCGTGCTCAAGAAGTACAAGGAAACCATCGTCGAGGGCTCCAAGAATATCGATCTGGTGTCGGCCCAGTCCCTCACCAAGGCCCCCATGGGCCTGATCTGGAACTCCCAGCCCACCTGGGCCCAGGGTGAATGGACGGTGCAGGGCGGCGACATGGGCCTGGCCGACGGCCAGACGGGCGCCATCCAGCTGCTGGGCACCATCGGCGGCGTGAAGATCGAGCGCACTCTGATCTTCACCGGCGGCACCTACGAGATCAAGGAAGAGGTCAAGATCATCAACACCTCTCCCGCCCAGATCCAGGGCAACCTGGCCTTTTCCTTGTCCAGCGCAAGCCTCACCGACGAGAGCGACAAGTACAACCTGACCAAGATCGCCTACATGGCCGCCGGCTCCCTCCAGCAGGAGGACAGCCACAAGGACCTGCAGCTGGGCGTCGAGTCCTCGGCTCCGGCCCAGTGGGGCGGCATCGAGAGCAACTACTTCCTGCTGGCCCTGGTGCCCACGTCCGCGGACATGCCCGTGCGCGCCAAGCTCGAGGACAACGTCTACCGCCTGACCGTTGCCGACCAGATGCTCCTTGATCCGGGCGTCACCCAACTTCGTACGACTTCCTACTATCTCGGACCCAAGACCGCCCAGGATCTGGCCGCCATGCCCAAGAACCTGAGCGCCAGCATCAACTACGGCTTCTTCGACATCATCGCCAAGCCCCTGAACCAGTTCCTGCATTTCCTCCACAGCTACGTGGGCAACTACGGCGTGGCCATCATCATTCTGACCGTGATCATCAAGATCCTGTTCTGGCCCCTCTCGCACAAGAGCTACAAGTCCATGGAGCAGATGAAGAAGCTTCAGCCCATGATGGCCAAGATCCGCGAGAAGTACGCCGACGACCGCGAGAAGATGAACACCGAGATCATGCAGCTCTACAAGACCTACAAGGTCAACCCGGCCGGCGGCTGTCTGCCCATGCTGCTGCAGATCCCCGTGTTCTTCGCCCTGTACCAGGCCCTGCTCGGCGCCATCGAGCTGCGGCACGCAGCCTTCATCCCGCAGCTGCCATTCACGGACATGGTCTGGCTGGCCGACCTCTCGGCCAAGGACCCGTACTACATCACGCCGCTGGTCATGGGCGCCACCATGTTCCTGCAGCAGCGCATGTCCCCGCCCATGGGCGACCCCATGCAGGCCAAGATCATGATGTTCATGCCCGTGATCTTCACCTTCCTGTTCCTGAACTTCCCGTCCGGCCTGGTCGTGTACTGGCTGGTCAACAACGTGCTTTCCATCGGCCAGCAGTGGCTGATGATCAGAAAGTCGAAGTAGTGCCCCTCGGCGCGGTTCCGGCAACGGTGCCGCGCCTGCAGTGGGCGCGTTGTTGAACTTCCGGGACGCGAAGGAGAATTGCATGAGCGCATACAAGGAATTCCGGGCCAAGACCGTGGACCAGGCCATCGAGGACGCGTGCCGTTTCTTTGCCGTGGAGCGGGACGCCCTGGAGATCGAGATCCTCAGCGGCGGGTCCTCGGGCATTTTCGGTCTGGGCGCCAAGAAGGCCGCCATCAGGGCCGTCCGCCGGCGTATTTCCTCCGTGCCGGAGGAAACGGCCGCGCCACAGAAGAAGGAACCGGTCGTTTCGCAGCCTGCGGCACCCGCCGCAGCACGTCCGGATGAAGAGACCGAGACCGTCGAGGCTGACGGCGAAACCGGCCCCGATCTGGCCGAAGAGTTTGACGACGAGGACGAAGGGGCTCCCGCGGTCCAGCTTTCCGACGAGGAAAAGGCCCGGCTGGAGGCCGACATCCGCACCATCATGACCGCCCTTCTGCGGCCCATCGCCGAGAACGTGACCCTGACCGTCGACGTCGCGTCGAGCCCCGTCACGGTCCACATCGAAGGCGAGGAGAGCTCGGGGCTCATCATCGGCCGCGACGGCCAGACCATCACCGCCCTGCAGTACCTGGCCAACCGCATCGTTTCCAAGACCTGGCCCAAGAGCCCGCGCATCCAGCTCGACGCCGGCGACTACCGGCAGAAGCAGGAGGAACAGCTCCTGAGCATCGCCCAGTTCCTGTCGGAAAAGGCCAAGAAGTCCGGCCGGGTGCAGAGCACCAGGCCTTTGAGCTCGTTCCACCGCCGGGTGGTGCACATGGCCCTGCAGGATGACCGGGGCGTGCAGACGCGCAGCAAGGGGGAAGGGCACATGAAGCGGGTCCTCATCCTGCCGGTCAAGCGCGGCAAACACGCAGGCCGGCCGCCCAGGCGGCAGGAGCCGCCGCAGGCGCGTCAATCCTAACAACCAGGGCGGGCCTGCACGGTCCGCCCTTTTTTTACGCCATGCCAACACACACCGATACCATCGTCGCCATCGCCACCCCGCTCGGACAGGGCGCCATCGGCATCGTCCGCCTGAGCGGTCCCGCGGCCCGGGACATCGGGCTCGGGCTCTTCCAGTCCTCGCGCCCGGATTTTTCCGGTTTCGGGGCGTACCGCCTGCACCATGGCCAATTGCGTGACGCGGCGGGAAACTTCATCGACGAGGTCCTGACCGCCTGGATGCCGGGCCCGCGCTCCTTCACCGGCGAGGACGTGCTCGAGTTCCAGTGCCACGGCGGCGCGGCCGTCCTGCGTCTGGTGGTGGAGGCCTGCCTGGCCCGCGGGGCGCGGCTGGCCGAAGCGGGGGAGTTCTCCAAGCGCGCCTTCCTGAACGGCCGCATGGACCTGACCCAGGCCGAGGCCATCATGGAGCTTGTTGCCGCGCCCACGGGCGTGGCCGTGGGCCTGGCCGGGACCAAGCTCGAAGGGCTTCTGGCGCGGCGCGTCGCCGAACTCCGCGCGAGCCTTGAGACGCTGCGCGTGCAGCTCTGTGTGGCGGTGGATTTTCCCGAGGACGAAGTGGAGTGCCTGGCCCCTGAGGAGCTGGAGCGCGGCGTGTCCGAGGCGCGGGCGGCCATGGCCGAACTGGCCGGCAATTACGACCGCGGCCGCTGCTGGCGCGAGGGCGCCCTGGTGGTCCTGGCCGGGCAGGTCAACGCGGGCAAGTCGAGCCTCATGAACGCAATCCTCGGCGTGAGCCGCGCCATCGTCACGGACATCCCCGGTACGACCCGCGATTATCTGGAAGAGTCCGTGCAGCTGGACGGACTGCCCGTGCGCCTGGTGGACACGGCGGGCCTGCGCGCCTCCCTGGACAGCGTGGAGATGCTCGGCATCGAGCGCAGCCGGGAACTTATGTCCCGGGCCGACCTTGTGCTGCTGGTCATCGACGCGGACCTGGGCCCCGGCGCCGAGGATCTCGACCTGGCGGAGGCGGTGAAGAATCTGCTGGTCGTGGCCAACAAGATGGATCTCGTGTCCGGCGCCCCCGCATGGTTCGCGAAACAGCCCTGGGATGAAAGGACGATCTGCCCCCTCTCGGCCAAGCACGGCCAGGGCCTGCCCGACCTTCTGGCCGCCGTGCGCGGCCTGGTCGCCGGCGCCGGCACCCCCGAACCCGGCGCCCTGGTCCCCAACCTGCGCCAGCACACGGCCCTGGTCGCCGCCATGGGCGAACTGGACCGCCTCCTGCACGACCTGGCCGCAGGCCTGCCCTACGACATCCTCTCGGTCCACCTGGACACGGCCTGCGCCCTCCTGGGCGAGATCACGGGCGAGATCACCTCGCAGGAAGTGCTGAACGCCGTTTTCGACGGGTTCTGCATCGGGAAGTGAGTCAGGGCAGGGTGAAGTTGATCTCCACCCGCTCCAGGCTCACGACAACGAGCACCACGTCCAGGGTCTGCCCCATGGAAAAGGTCTTGCCCGTGCGCTGGCCCAGGAGGTCCTGACGTTCGGGGTCGTAGACGTAGTAGTCGTCCAGGGTGGCCAGGCGCACGAGGCCGTCCACGGGCATGTCCAGCAGTTCCACCCAGAAGCCGAAGTCCGCCACGCCCGAGATCACGCCGCGCATGGTCTCCCCGACCCTGTCCTCCAGGGCCAGGATGGACGCGCGTTTCTGGATCTCCCTCTCCGCCTCCATGGCCTTGCGCTCAAGTGAGTTCAGGCCCTCGCAGATGCCCTGCACCTCATCCATCTCCATGCTTTCCGTCTCCCCGGCCAACAGACGCTTGAGGCTGCGGTGCACCAGCAGGTCCGCGTAGCGGCGGATGGGCGAGGTGAAGTGGCAGTAGGCTTCCGAGGCCAGGCCGTAGTGGCCGCCGTTGTCCGGCGAGTACTGGGCCTGCATCATGGTCCGCAGGACCAGGCGGTTGACCAGGAACTCCATGTCCGTGCCGTCGGCGGCGTGGGTCAGGCGCTGCAGGCCCTTCTGGTCCAGGTCTTTCGGCAGGCGGTCCACCAGGCTGGTGTGGGCCAGCAGGTTGCGCAGGGTCTCAAGCTTGCGCTCGTCGGGCTGCGGGTGGATGCGGTAGGGGAAGACGCGTTCCCGCGCCCCGAGGTATTCGGCCACGCGCTCGTTGGCCGCGATCATGAACTCCTCGATGAGGCGGTGGCTGAAAAGGCGGGTGCCGGCGTGAACGCTGACGATGTCTTCGACCATCCGGATCTGGGCCTCGGGGATGTCGAAGTCCAGGCAGCCGCGTTCCGTGCGGCGCTTCAGAAAGAGCTGCGCCAGGGCCTCGGCGTCGCGCAGCATGGGCAGGAGGGGGGCGGTGTCCGAGTCGGGCGAGCCGTCCAGGGCGGCCTGCACCTGGTTGTAGGTCAGGCGGGCCTGGCTCTCGATGACGGCGTTGTAGAGCCTGGGCTTTCCGGGCTCGCCGTCCAGGGAGTAGGGCGTGTCCACGACCATGGCCAGGCGCGGCACGCGGGGCCGCAGGCTGCACAGGCCGTTGGACAGGGCTTCGGGGAACATGGGTTCCACCGACAGGGGGAAATAGTAGGAGTTGCCGCGGGCCCGGGCCTCAACGTCCAGGGCCGAGTTCTCCGGCACGTAATGGGCCACGTCGGCGATGGCCACGACGAGGCGGTAGCCGTTCTCCTGGCGCTCAACGTAGACCGCGTCGTCGAAGTCCTTGGCCGTCTCGCCGTCGATGGTCACCAGGGCCACACCGCGCAGGTCCGTGCGGCCGGCCCAGTCCGCGGGCGACGGTTCGCCCGGCAGGGCTTCGGCCTGGCGCAGGACGGGCGTCGGGAACTCCTCGGGGATGGAGTAGCTGGTTTTGACCAAGAGTTCCTGGGTGGCCAGATCGCGCTCCTCTCCCAGACGTCGCAGGGCCGTGCAGCGCCACAGGCCCTTTTCCTGCTCCTCTTCGGGCCGCACGCTCAGGATGTCGCCCTTTTCGGGGGTCGGAATGCCGCTCGTGTCGACCACGGCGTAGAAGGGCATGCGCGAGTCCGTGGGGTGGCAGAAGTGCCTGTCGTCCGAGATGCGGCGGCTGACGCGGACCATCAGTTCAGCGACACCGCGCTCCAGGATTTCGACGATGCGCCCTTCCGGGGCGTCCTTCTTGCGGCCCGTGTCGACCACGGCCGTGACCCGGTCGCCGGGCCAGGCCCCGCCGAAGTTGCTGGGGTGGATGAAGAGGTCCTTCTGGCGGCGGTCGTCGGGGACGAGGTAGCCCACGCCCGAGCGGCGCACGTCCAGGGTGCCGGTCATGCGCGGCAGGCTGTCCAGCAGGCCGTAGCTCTTGCCCATCTGGGCGATTTCGCCGCTCTCGACCATCTGGGCCAGGGTGGATTTGATGACCTTCTTCAGGGACGCGTCGGCGTCGAAGAGGCCGTAGATATTCTTGCTGCGCAGGGGCGCGCCGGCCTGGCGCAGGGCGTCCAGGAGGGCTTTGCGGGAAAATTTATTCGTTGCTCGTTTCTTCGGGGGCATGTGGTTTCCGGGGTAAAATGTGGACGCGCTCGTCGAGCCAGGCGCGGAAGGCCTGCGAGCCGGCGGCCGAGAAGGTCGTGGTCAGCTGCGGGGTCCACAGCCGCTCGTCGGCGAAGGGGGCCAGCTTGACCGCGTCTTTGGGTGTACAGACGATGTGCGTGCAGGCGTTGCGCTCGGCCGAGGCGACGATGGCCTGCCAGTCCGAGACGCTGAAAGGGTGATGGTCCGGGTAGACCAGGTGCCGTACGGGCTTTTCGCCCAGATCGCCCTTGCAGGTCTGACAGACCTTGTCCGGGTTGGCGATGGCCGTGACCAGGACGAAGCGCGTGCCGTCCAGGGTGTCCATGACCTCGCCGGTCAGGGCATTGGCCACGCCGCGGGCCGTGACGCGGAAGAAAAAGATGGGCTTGCCCAGGTGGGTCAGCTTGATGCGGGCCACGGTTTCGATGCAGCCGTCGTCGCTGTCGAACATGGTGTTGACCAGGAAGGCGTCGGCCCGCTTCAGCGCCGAGACGTCCTCGCGCCAGGAACCGGCCGGGATGACGCGGTTCCATTCCTCGTCCAGGTCGCGCGGCGAGAGCAGGCAAAGGTTCAGGTCGCGCTGGATGCGCAGGTGCTGGTACCCGTCGTCGAGGATGAAGAGGTCCGTGCGGTTCCGGCCCGCGGTCTTTCCGGCCCGCACGCGCTTGGGGTCCACCAGGATGCGGGCCTGGGGATGGGTGCGCTTGAGGAGCAGGGGTTCGTCCCCGGCCTCACGGGGGGGGCTCAGGAGCTGGACCTCGTAGGGCAGGTGCGGCGGGCGTCCGCCGTAGCCGCGGGTCAGGACCGTGGCGTCGATGCCCTCGCCGCGGGCCCAGTCCAGGAGCCACGAGACCACGGGCGTCTTGCCCGTGCCGCCCCAGGAGATGTTGCCGACGCTGATGCAGGCCGCCGGCGGCCGCCATGAGGCCCATTTGCCGGACAGGTAGAATTGGGCGCGCAGGCGCATGAGCCGGGCGTAGGCCTTGCTGAGTGGGCCCAGGATGTGCGCGAATTTTTCTTGAAGGCGGAGGATGCGGTCAGGGGTCATGGGTGCGCCACGAAGGAAAAGGGCGGCTTGCGCCGCCCGGTTGTCAATCTCGGGAGGATCCGAAGAACCTGAGCAGGAAGAGGAACAGGTTGATGAAGTCCAGGTACAGGGTCAGGGCGCCGAGGATGGTGCCGCGGCGGATGGCCAGGGCGTCGTCCATGGGGGCGTATTCTCCCATGACCTTGAGTTTCTGGGTGTCGTAGGCGGTCAGGCCGGTGAAGATCAGAACGCCGATGCCGCTGATGACGAAGTCCAGGGCCGAACTGGCCATGAAAATGTTGACGACGGACGCGATGATGATACCGATGAGGCCCATGAACAGGAAGCTGCCCCATCCGGTCAGGTCCTTCTTGGTCGTCGCGCCGTAGACGCTCATGGCCGCGAACATGCCCGTGCAGACGATGAAGGCCTTGAAGATGGAGGCCGCCGTGTACACGAGCAGAATGACGGACAGGGTCGCGCCGTTCAGGGCGCTGTACAGCAGAAAGAGCCCCGTGGCCATGCCGGCCGACATGCGGTGCACGGCTCCGGACAGTCCCATGACCATGCCGAACTGGGCCAGGATCAGGCCCCAGAACAGGATGGGGTTCGTGAAGATGGCCTGCGCCAGAGCCGGCGTGGTGGCCACGGCGTAGGCCACGAGGGCCGTGAGCCCGAGCCCCAGGCTCATCCAGTTGTAGACCCCGCGCAGGAACAGGTTGGTGGCCTGCACATCGGTCCGGGTCCGGGAAACGGTCTGGAAATTCATTGCTCCTCCTTATTCGGTCGGTGTCTTTTATGCTGAATCGCGTACTGAAACGAAGCGTGCCCGAGTTTGGCCCAGGCCCATTTGCTGCGGGCACCTGATGCGCTGTGCACCGATGCACCCCCGGCGAGGCGGACACGACGTTTTCAGCACTTTTGGTTTAGGTCATCTGGAGCGCAAGTCAAGGATTGGCAGGATTCGGCCCAAATTCGCCACGAACTGACAAATTTTGTCAACACATCTCCCCAAAACAATGCCGGTTTGGACTAACCAACGGAAAAAAAAGGGAATGACAACCTGGCACGGAACATGATAGAGGCCCACCACAAGCATGGATACCTCAACCCAATTTTTGTGGAGGATTGTATGAACCGGTTCAGAAAGAATGAAAAAGGTTTCACCCTGGTCGAACTTCTGATCGTCGTGGCCATCATCGGCATCTTGGCGGCGATCGCGATTCCGCAGTTTGTGAAGTATAAGAAGAATGCGGCTATTCAAGCATGCAATGCTGATTTGAAAAATTGTATCAGCTTGCTTGCTTCAGAATTTGCTAATAATTCTGCACTCACAGTTTCCGACTGTGTTAACTCCAGCTCGAAGCTTAATGGGTATGTAATTACTCTTGATGAAGATTCTGGAAATGTGACAGGTCCAGCTGATACGGCGGTGTATAGCGGGTATACTATCAATGTAGCGATTGTTAATAATACGGCTAACTGTTCTTTGGACTAAATTGATTTTTATTGTCGATTGGTGTATTCGGTAAGCCTTGGAAAAATCCCAAGGCTTACTCTTTTGAAAGGCAAAGGGGCCATCCATCAAAAGGATCGAGGTCATGAGAAAGTGTTCCTTCGGGCCAGAAAATCAGGTTTTCTCGCCTCGGGAAAAACCACTGGATAACACCCAGGATTTCTTTGCTTTCTGCCTTTCTCGAATTATCAATATTGCGTGTCGGCGTATTTCGCCGCACCAGTCACCCATCAGGATCTAGGCCGCCGGAGCAGCCCCACCGTCCTGCGACGGCCAGATAATCTTCGATCCCACGCCATGTCCAAAGGGTTGTCACAAATCTCATGGGTGTGAGCCAACCCGTCCAACGTGTTTTACCAAGCCAGATGCCGGTTCCCCTCCGTGTTCAAACCAGTGCGCGGCTCTTAACGGATCGTTAGTTTTTGGTTCATTCGACCTCGATTTCCAATCCTTTCAGATAAGCCCCTTCCGGAAAGGCCAGTTCCACCGGGTGGTCCGAGGCCTGCGTCAGTCTGCGCACGATCCGTCCTGTGCGCCCTGCGTCCAAGGCGGCGTCAGCCACGATTTTTTGGAACAGGGCGTCCTCCATCAAGCCCGAGCAGGAGAAGGTGAAGAGGCGGCCTCCGGGGCGCAGGAGGTGGAAGGCGCAGAGGTTGACGTCCTTGTAGCCGCGGGCCGCGCGGGTGAGGCTGGCCTTGGAGTCGACGAATTTGGGCGGGTCCAGGACGATGAGGTCGAAGGTGCGGCCTTCCTTGCGCCAGGCGCGAAGAATTTGGAACGCGTCGCCGCAGACCGTGGTCATGGATTCGGGGGCGAAGCCGTTCAGGTCGCGGTTGCGGACGGCCAGGTCCAGGGCCGGGGCCGAGGCGTCGAGCTGGGTGACGCTTTTTGCCCCGCCCCGAAGTGCGGCCAGGCCGAAGCCGCCGGTGTAGGAGAAGCAGTTCAGGACTTCGGCCCCGGCCGCGGCCTGGCCCACGGCCAGGCGGCTGTCGCGCTGGTCGAGGTAGAAGCCGGTCTTGTGGCCGCTTCTGACGTCGACCAGGAGGCGCAAGCCGTTCTCGCGGATTTCGACCAGTTCCGGGATTTCGCCGTGCACGGCTTCGATTCGCTCGGCCAGCCCCTCCTTGGCCCGCACATCCACGTCGGAGCGCTCCAGAATCGCGTCGTCCGGAAACAGCGTGCGCAGCGCCTCGATGATCTCAGCCCGCCAGAATTCGGCGCCGGCCGTCAGGAGCTGGAAAACGAGAACTCCGGCGTAGCGGTCCAGGATGAGGCCCGGCAGGCCGTCGGATTCCGATTGCACGAGGCGCAGGGCGTCGCTTTCGGTTTCGAGCCTCCGGCGTCTGGCTGCGGACTCGCCGATGCGGCGCAGGAAGAATTCGGCATCGACCCGTTCGTCCGCATCAAAGGTCCAGACCCGGCCCTGGATCTGGGATTTGGGCGAGAAGGCGGCCCTGGCCAGCCACTGCCCGTTTTGCCCCAGAACGTCGACGGTCTGCCCTGATTTGGGGCGGCCCTTGACAGAGGCCACCGCACCGGAAAAGATCCACGGATGACGCCGGAACAGCGATTTTTCCCGGCCCGCGGCGATGATGAGCTGTTGGTCCACGATGATGTCCTTGATGCGCAGGGGGAACCCCCGCAGTGTGAGTTCCTGCGCGCCATGGACGGGCAGGCGACCGAAAACATAGGTCAAGCCCCGGGGGGCGTCCACGGGAAAAATGGCGCCACTGGCGCCGCTGGACCCGCCAATTTCTGGCGACGGGTTTCTGCTGGGCATTTCCTTTTGGCCGTCTCCTGCGCCCTGCTGGTGCACGTCGCAGTCTTCGGCGCGGTCAGGCTGTGGTTTGTGCCCTGGTGGGGCATGACAGGGCCTCGGCTGCTGTCCCTGGAGCTTGCCGGAATTTCCGGCGGGGGCGGCGCCCGGGACGGCCGGGGAGCCGGGACTGGGGAAAAAGCCGGCGTTGCGCCCGGTCATGGCGAAACGGACGCGCTCGCGGGCCGCATGTCCGATCTGCTGCCCCTGCTTGGCGCCGATAAGCCGGAGGAGTCGTCCGAGGCGCAACCCGCGCGGCACGTCGCACCCAGACAGCCTGATATCCGCCCCGCCGCCTCATCCCCCCCCAAGCCAAAGCCCGTCGCACCCGCCGCGCTTGCCCCCAAGGAAACAGCGCCCCCCCAGCCGGAACCCGTTCGCTCCGAGCCTTCGGAATCCTCTCGCCTTGAAAATGAATCACTCCCGGGACATGACGCCCAGGAATTTTCGGGAGCACCTGCAGCCGTTCCGGCCGGAACCGTTCCGGGCGCAGGGACTGGCGACTCCACGGGCAGCGGCGTCGGCGCAGCCGGTGCGGGAGGCGACGGCGTACCAGCCAAAGGCAGCGGAACCGGTGCAGGCGGGGGGCCTGGCGGCCCGGGTCGCGGCCCCGGAGGGGGCGAGGGCGGCCTGCTCAGTTTCGGGACTCCGGGCGGGCCTGCGATCGCGCGCATGGTCATGCCCGAGTACCCGCGCGAAGCCCGGCGGCTGGGCAAGGAAGGGACCGTGGTGCTGAGGATCTCCCTCGATGCGGCCGGCGAGGTCGCGGCCGTCGATGTCCTTCAGACGCCGGGCTACGGCCTGGACGAGTCCGCCCGCGAGGCCGTGATGCGCTCCCGATTCCGTCCGGCCACGGCCCGAGGCGTGCCCGTGGCCTGCCAGGCCATCCTGCCGGTGCATTTCAAGCTGCGGTGAAAGTTCATCGATATTCGCAGTGAAGATCGTGCGTTTCATGCGCCATCATTGCGGCCGCCATTCCCCTAGACAACACCGCCCCGCCGGCTTGCGCTGACGGGGCGGTTCGTTTTGGGTTTCCGGGCCTGTCTAGAAGATCTGCGGGTAGCTCTTCACGAAGGCGTCGAGGCGTTCGCGGGACTTGGTGATTCTTTCCCGCAGGGAGACGCGGTAGGCGTCCATGTCGGCGATGGGCTTGCGGGCCACGCCCGTGTCCATGGCGGCCTGGGCAACGGCGGCGGATTCGAACTCGATGAGGCGAAGGTCGACGGGTTTGGGGATGATGTAGTCGATGCCGAATTCCAGCTTCTCCACCCCGTAGGCCTTCAGCACGTAGTCCGGCACCGGCTGCTTGGCCAGGTCGGCCAGGGCCTTGGCCGCGGCCAGCTTCATTTCCTCGTTGATGTTCGTGGCCATGACGTCCAGGGCCCCGCGGAAGATGAAAGGGAAGCCCAGGACGTTGTTGATCTGGTTGGGGTAGTCCGAGCGGCCCGTGGCCATGATGGCGTCGGGGCGGGCTTCCTTGGCGTCGGTGTAGGAGATTTCCGGGACCGGGTTGGCGCAGGCGAAGATGATGGGGTCCTTGGCCATGCCTTTGACCATGTCCTTGCTGACCACGCCAGCCTTGGACAGGCCCAGGAACACGTCGGCGCCGGCCATGGCTTCGGCCAGGGAGCCGTAGGCCTTCTTGGTGGCGAATTCGCGCTTCTGCTCGTTCAGGTCCGTGCGGCCCAGGTGCATGTGGCCGCGGGAGTCGAACATGGCAATGTTTTCGAGCTTCATGCCCAGCGCCACGTACAGTCGGGTGCAGGAGATCGCGGCGGCTCCGGCTCCGGAAACGACCATGCGCAGGTCCTCGATCTTCTTGCCGGTGATCTCGAGTGCGTTGAGCAGTCCGGCGGCGGAGATGATGGCCGTGCCGTGCTGGTCGTCATGGAAGACAGGGATGCCCATTTCCTTCTTGAGCTTGTCCTCTATGTAGAAGCATTCCGGGGCCTTGATGTCTTCGAGGTTGATGCCGCCGAAGGTCGGTTCCAGGGCCTTGACGATCTCGCAGAGCTTGTCCGGGTCGGTCACGTCGAGGTTGATGTCGTAGACGTCGACATCGGCGAAAATCTTGAACAGGAGCCCCTTGCCTTCCATGACGGGCTTGCCAGCGTGGGCGCCGATGTTGCCCAGGCCCAGGACGGCGGTTCCGTTGGAGACCACGGCCACGAGGTTGCCGCGGCCGGTGTACTTGTAGGTCAGGTCCGGGTCCTTGGCGATGGCCAGGCAGGACTCGGCCACGCCCGGGCTGTAGGCCATGGTCAGGTGCTTCTGGGTGGAGTAGGGTTTGACCGGCACGACCTCGATTTTGCCGGGACGGACTTCGGAATGGTAATCCAGCGCTTCCTGGGGTGTGAAAAGGGCCATGTTGTCCTCCATGTGATGCCGCATGGGCGGCGTTGACAATTTCGGTGATCGGGCCGCGGGGCCGGCCGCGTGTGCCCCGCACCGTAGGGGCGAAAAATTTTTCGCCCCTACGGTGCTACAACGGTTGCACATATTCGCACAGGACGTGCGTGCACGTCACGTTTTGCGCCTAACACGAATAAAAATAATAAACGTCACGCCCGGGGTTTTGCGGATGGCGGTAGGGGCGAAAAATTTTTCGCCCCTACGGTGTGTCACCCTGCATCCCCCCTCCTATTCCAGCCCGGCCGCCGCGCGATCAGGCTGCACGTACAATTCACCCCCGAGGCAGTCATTGATGACCAACAGCGGGAAATCAACCACGGTCAGTTCGCGGATGGCCTCGGGGCCCAGGTCGTCGAAGGCGATGACTTTGGCCGCCGTGATGCATTTGGACAGCAGGGCCCCGGCCCCGCCCGTGGCGCCGAAGTAGACGGCCTTGTGGTCCGCGAGGGCCTGCTTGACGGCGTCGCCTCTCTTGCCCTTGCCGACGGAGGCCTTGCAGCCCAAGGCGTGCAGGCGCGGGGCGTAGGTGTCCATGCGGTAGCTGGTGGTGGGTCCGGCCGCGCCGATGGGGCGGCCGGGGGGCGCGGGACTGGGGCCCACGTAGTAGATGACGGAGCCCTGCAGGTCGAAGGGCAGGGGTTCGCCCTTGTCGAGCAGGTCGCACAGGCGCTTGTGGGCGGCGTCGCGGGCCGTGTAGATGGTGCCCGTCAGCCGGACCACGTCGCCGGCCCGGAGTTTGAGGATGTCCGCGTCGTTCAGTGGGGTCTGCAATGCGTGTTCGGCCATCAGAGTTCCACCTCCCGGTGCCTGGAGGAGTGGCATTGGATGTTCACGGCCAGGGGGAGGCTTGCGATGTGGCAGGGGCTCATGGCGATCTTGACGCCGAGGCACGTGGTCTTGCCGCCCAGGCCCATGGGGCCGATGCCGAGCTTGTTCAGGGCTTCGAGGAGTTCGGTTTCCATGGCCGCCAGCTTGGGGTCCGGGTTCACGTCGTCCAGTTTCCGCAGCAGCGCCTTCTTAGCCAGGATGGGCGCGTAGTCGAAGGTGCCGCCGATGCCGATGCCGACGACCGTCGGCGGGCAGGGGTTGGGGCCGGCTTCGGCCACGCGCTCAAGGACGAATTTCCTGATGCCGGGCCAGCCCTGGGCCGGGGCGAGCATGGTCACGCGGGACATGTTCTCGCTGCCGCCGCCCTTGGCCATGAAGGCGATTTTCAGTTTGTCGCCGGGCACGATGTCGAAGTGGATGACGGCGGGCGTGTTGTCCTTGGTGTTGGCGCGGGTCAGCGGGTCGCAGGCGGACTTGCGTAAGTAACCTTCGGCGTAGCCCTTGCGCACGCCCTCGTTGATGGCCTCGCGGATGTTCATGCCCGCAACGCGCAGGTCCTCGCCGACATCGACGAAGAACACGGCCAGGCCCGTGTCCTGGCACAGGGGCAGGCCGGTCTGCTCGGCCAGTTCGTAGTTTTCCGTCAGCTGGCGGAAGACTTCCCTGGCCGCCGGGGATTCCTCACGGGCCGCGCTGCGGGCGAAACTGTCGCGCACGTCCGTGGGCAGGTAGCGGTTGGAGTCGATGCACATCCGGGCCACGGTGTCGATGATCTGAGATGCGTCTATGGTGCGCATGGCTATTTCCCGAAGAGGTTCCTGATGGCGGTGATGCCCATCTTGCGCCGCAGGAAGCCGAGCTGGTTCTGCAGGGGCAGGTGCTTGGGGCAGATGTCCTCGCAGGCCAAGAGGCCCATGCAGCCGAAGATGCCGTAATCGTTGCCGATGATCTCGAAGTACTCCTTGTCGGTGCGCTCGTCGCGCGGGTCGATGACGAAACGGGCCACGCGGTTCAGGGCCGCGGCGCCGAGGAAGTCGTCGCGCATGCGGGCCGTGCCGCAGGCCGCGATGCAGCAGCCGCACTCCACGCAGCGTTCGAGCTCGTAGATCTGCTCGGCCACGGCGTTGTCCATGCGCTCCTCTTCCTTGGCGGGGTCGAAGACCTTTTTGGTGTGCACCCAGGACTCGGTCTTCTGGTACATTTCGCGGAACCAGACGCCCGTGTCCACGGACAGGTCTCCCACGAGCTTGAAGACCGGCAGGGGCAGCAGGACGATGTGGTCCGGCAGGTCCTTGGTCTTGGTCTGGCAGGCCAGGCGCGGGCGGCCGTTGACGACCATGCCGCAGGACCCGCAGATGCCGGCCCGGCAGCAGAAGTCGAAGATGAGGCTCGGGTCCTGTTCCTCGCGCAGGCGGTTGAGGACGATGAACAGGGTCATGTTCGCCGTCTCCTCCAGCCGGTAGGTCTGCATGCGCGGCTCGGTTCCTTTTTCCTCTGGATTGTAGCGGAATATCTCGAAGGTCAGCATTCTGCCCATGGCGTGCTCCTTATTTGCCCTTGATGGTCTTGGCCGCGATCAGTGCTGGGTCGGCCTGGATGATCTTGCCTCCGCCGTAGCCGCGTTCGCCCGGGGGGATCTCGAAGTACGGGGTGGCGTCCTCGTACTTGAGCACGGGCATGTCGGCTCCTTCGGGCCAGTAGGCCAGGGTCCTGTTGAGCCAGTTCTGGTCGTCGCGGGCGGGGAAGTCCTCGCGGTTGTGGCTGCCGCGGCTTTCCTTGCGGGCCAGGGCCCCGGCGGCGATGCACAGGGCCAGTCGCACCTGGCCGCGCAGCTTGAGGGCCGCGGCCAGTTCGTGGTTGGCGCCCAGGCCGTTGGAGACCAGACCTATCTTGCCGGCGCGCTCGTACACGCCCTGCAGGGTCTCGATGCAGGCCTGCAGGTCCTTCTCGTTGCGGAAGACGAAGCAGCCCTTCATGAGGGCTTCCTGCATCTCGGAGCGGACCTTGTAGACGTTCTCCCTTCCCAGACGTCCGGCGATGAGGTCGTCGATGCGCTGCTGCTGGCGTTTGACCTCGGCATTGATGGCGGCCGTGCTGTAGGTCGTCTCGCAGCCCCTCAGGTATTCGACGATGCATTTGCCGATGATGCCGCCGGCGACCACGGTCTCGGCCAGGGAGTTGCCGCCCAGGCGGTTGAAGCCGTGCATGTCCCAGCAGGCCGCCTCGCCGGCCGAGAAGAGGCCTTTCAGGCCATAGGCCGCGCCGGTCTTGTCCGTGCGGATGCCGGACATGGTGTAGTGCTGGGTCGGGCGGACCGGGATGAGCTGGGTGCGGGCGTCCACGCCGAGGAAGTTTTTGCAGATCTCGTCCACTTCACGGAGCTTGGTTGAGATGTGCTTGTCGCCGAGGTGGCGGATGTCGAGCCAGAGGTGCTCGCCGTAGGGCGACTGCACGCCATGTCCTGCGCGCATGTGTTCGGTCATGCGCCGGGCGACCACGTCGCGGGAGGCCAGTTCGGCCTTCTCGGGCTCGTAGATGTGCATGAAGCGCTCCTCGTTCACATCGAGGAGCGTGCCGCCGTCGCCGCGGCAGCCTTCGGTCACGAGGATGTCCGTGGGCACGATGCCCGTGGGGTGGAACTGGATGGACTCGGGGTTGCCGATGGGCACCAGGCCCGTCTCCTGGGCGATGGCGTTGCCCGCGCCGTCGCAGATGACGGCGTTGGTCGTGGCCGTGTAGAGGCGTCCGTAGCCGCCGGTGCAGACGACCGTGGCCTTGGCCAGGAAGACCTCGAGCTTGCCCGTGCGCAGGCAGCGGACCACCGCGCCCATGCACTTCTCGCCGTCGTGGATGAGGGAGATGGCCTCCTTGCGGTCCAGGACCGTGATGCCGAGTTCCGCGCACTTGTTGTCCATGGTGCACATGACGGCGTGGCCGGTGCCGTCGGAAGTGTAGCAGGTGCGCCACTTGGCCGTGCCGCCGAAGGAGCGGGCCGTGATGAGGCCCTCCTTCTCGGGCTTCTCGAATTTATCGAATTTCTCGCCGCCCTTGAAATAGAAGGACTTGCCCGGCACGACGCGGTTCCACGGCACGCCCCAGTGGGCCAGACGGCGCATCTCGATGGGCGCGGTGTCGGCGAACATGCGGGCCACTTCCTGGTCGCAGCCCCAGTCCGAGCCCTTGACCGTGTCCAGGAAGTGCACATCTGGATTATCCCCCTCGCCCATGGCGCAGTTGCCGATGGCGGCCTGCATGCCGCCCTGGGCCGCGGAGGAGTGGGAGCGCCTGGCCGGCACGATGGACAGGCAGACGACGTCGAACCCCGCCAGGGCCGACTCCACGGCCACGCGCTCGCCCGAGAGTCCGGCGCCGATGACCAACAGATCAGAAGTATGGGTGTACATGGCAGCTCCCTGAGATTAGACGGTCATGGTGGCGTAGCGGGCCAGGGCGATGAGGGCCAGGGCGGTGACGCAGCCGAAGACGATGGTCAGGATCTTCACGGCCTTGGGGCGCAGGGCGTCGGTGATGAAACCCCACTTCACGCCGATGCGGTACACGCCGATGAAGACGTGCAGCTGCACGAGCGGCACCAGGAGCAGGTAGAAGAGCGTCCAGCCGCCGCTCTGCACGCGGGCCGTGGAGGTGGCCGCCAGGATGGCGTCGTCGTTGATGTTGGTCCACATGTGGACGGCGCCCAGGACGAGGATGATCATGGCCGAGACGGCCTGCACGACCCACAGCCACGTGTCGCGGTGGCGCAGGAGCTTCGCGTCGCGCCAGATGGCGAGCTGTTCGTCGCTTCTGAAGGGGATCTTGCGGGCGGCCACGACGAAGTGGGTGAAGAAGAGCACGGGCACGAAGATGTGGGCCAGGGTGTCGAGGTGCAGGGTCTCCAGGAAGCCGGCGACGCCGTCCAGGGCCCCCGCCCCGAAGATGATGGACGAGGTGAGCAGGGTGTGGAAGGCCATGAACAGGACCAGACCGACGCCCGTGAGCATCTGGATCCAGTCGAGGTATGCATCCCGGCGGCTCGGGCGCGCGACATGCATGGTGGCATCAACGGACATACTTCCTCCGAAGTTGCGGAGCCGATGCAGTACAGGCTCCTGGTTGAACAACCAATTCGTTTGTCTCAACGCAATGATGCTCCGAAGAATTTCGGACATGGATTTTTGTAGAAAGAGTTGCTAGTCCATCGGGATTGATCAGTCAATCATGTACGTAGGGCGGGTACGTGTCGTCTGCGCAGCAGAATCGAAAACATCTTGAAAAAATTGGAATAAAGGCTGGGAGGTGCGCATGGGTAGCGAAGCGAAACGTCTGACCGTCGGGGGGATGCACTGTGCGTCCTGCTCGTCGCGCATCGAGAAGGTGGTCGGGGGCATGCCCGGCGTGGAGGCAGTCTCCGTCAACCTGGCCACGGGCGAGATGGACCTGCGCTACGATGCGGGCGGCGCGAAGCTGGACGAAATTCTGGGGCGCGTGCGCGACATGGGCTTCAGCGTGGAGGAGCCGGCCGCCGAGACGGTGCTCGAACTGCGCATCGGCGGCATGCACTGCGCGGCCTGCTCGTCGCGCATCGAGCGCATCGCGGCCGGCATGGACGGCGTGAAGGAGGCCGCGGTCAACCTTGGGGCCGAGAGCGGGCGGTTCGTCTTCGACCCGTCGAAGGTGTCCCAGCGCGCCCTGCGCCAGGCCATCCACGACGCGGGGTTCACCACGGACCTGCCGCGCCGGGAGAAGGCCGGGGAGGAGGAGGCGCGCATCGCCGCCCGCCTGGCCGAGAAGAGGCGCGGCG
This sequence comes from Desulfomicrobium aestuarii, assembly GCF_055385525.1. Taxonomy (NCBI): domain Bacteria; kingdom Pseudomonadati; phylum Thermodesulfobacteriota; class Desulfovibrionia; order Desulfovibrionales; family Desulfomicrobiaceae; genus Desulfomicrobium; species Desulfomicrobium aestuarii. The sequence goes on along the minus strand of NZ_AP042427.1, from coordinate 3,305,277 downwards.
TGGTATGGGCCATGGCCTTCGCCATGCCGCTCTTGGTCCTGTCCATGGGCCACATGTGGGGCCTGCCCCTGCCGCACTGGCTCGACCCCATGCACGCACCCGGCGTCTTCGCCCTGGCCCAGCTCCTGCTGACCCTGCCCGTGGTCTGGAGCGGGCGCAGCTTCTACCTGATCGGATTTCCGGCCCTGGTTCGCCGCGCCCCGAACATGGACTCCCTGGTGGCCGTGGGCACGGGCGCGGCCCTGGTCTACTCCCTGTGGAACACGGTGGAGATCTGGCTCGGGGTGGACGCCATGGCCCGGGCCATGGACCTCTACTACGAGTCCGCGGCCGTGCTCATCGCCATGATATCGCTGGGCAAGTATTTCGAGGCCCGCTCCGTGTCCCGCACCACGGGAGCGGTGCGCGCCCTCATGGCCCTGGCCCCGGACACGGCCTTCCTGGTGGACGGCGAGTCCGAGCGCGAGATCCCGGTGGAGGAGATCGAACCCGGCGACCTGCTGCGCATCCGCCCCGGAGGACGCCTGCCCGTGGACGGCGAGGTGGCCGAGGGGGAGAGCCACGTGGACGAGTCCATGCTCACGGGCGAACCCCTGCCCGTGCGCCGCGCCCCCGGCGACACGGTCTTCGGCGGCACCCTGAACACCACGGGTTCCTTCGTCATGCGCGCCTCCCTGGTGGGCGAGGACACCATGCTGGCCCGCATCGTGCGCCTGGTGCGCGACGCCCAGGGCTCCAAGGCTCCCATCGCCAGCCTGGCCGACACCATCAGCTACTATTTCGTGCCCGTGGTCATGGCCCTGGCCCTGGTTTCGGGGTTGGCCTGGCATTTCTTCAGCGACGAACCCTTCGTCTTCGCCCTGCGCATCGCCATTTCGGTGCTGGTCATCGCCTGCCCCTGCGCCATGGGCCTGGCCACGCCGACGTCCATCATGGTCGGCACGGGGCGCGGCGCGCAGCTGGGCGTGCTCATCAAGTCCGGCCGCGCCCTGCAGCGGGCCGGGGAACTCGACACCCTGGTCTTCGACAAGACCGGGACCCTGACCGTGGGCAAGCCCGTGCTGGCCGAGGTCTGGACTGCGCCGGGCGAGGGCTTTGAAAGGGACGGCCTGGTGCGGCTGGCCGCGGCCGTGGAAGCCCAGTCCGAGCACCCCCTGGCCCGGGCCGTGGTGGCCGCGGCTCCGGGAGCCGTGCCCAAGGCCTCGGGCTTTTCGGCCGTGCCCGGACAGGGTGTGAGCGCCGAGGCCGACGGCCGGCGGGTCGCCATCGGCAACGAGCTGATGATGCGCGCCCTCGGCATCGACCCGGCCGCGGCGGCCGCTGACCGCGCGCGTATGGAAGGGCAGGGGGCCACGGTGGTGCATGTGGCCGTGGACGGACGCCTGGCCGGCCTGCTGGCCATCAGCGACCAGATCCGGCCCGAGTCCGCCTCGGCGGTCAAACGGCTGCGGGAGCTGGGCATGGAGGTCGTGCTCCTGACGGGCGACTCCGAGCGCGCGGCCCGCGCCGTGGCCGGCCAGCTCGGCATCGAGCGGGTCGTGGCGGGGGTGCTGCCCGACCGCAAGGCCGAGGAGATCGAGGCCTTGCAGAAGGAAGGTCGGGTGGTCGGCATGGTCGGCGACGGCATCAACGACGCCCCGGCCCTGGCCCGGGCCGACCTGGGCGTGGCCATGGGCTCGGGCATGGACGTGGCCATGGAGTCGGGCGACGTGGTGCTCATGCGCGAGGACCTCTCGGGCGTGCTCACGGCGCTCTCCTTAAGCCGTGCGGTCATGCGCAACATCCGCCAGAACCTGTTCTGGGCATTCGCCTTCAATACCATCGGCATCCCGGTGGCGGCCGGCCTTCTGCACCTTTTCGGCGGGCCGACCATGAGCCCCATGCTGGCCGGCACGGCCATGGCCATGAGCTCGGTCTTCGTGGTCTCGAACGCCCTGCGGTTGCGTTTTTTTGCCCCGCCGCATACATGAGGAGATGGTCGGAGATTCGTTGTTTCGGCATGGAGGGGACGGCATGAAGAAGCCCATCGATCGCGCCGCGCCTGGCGAGACTCTGGCGGCGGATATCACGGACGGTACGGGACGAGTCCTTTACCCGCGGGGCTCGATCCTGACGGGGAGCGCCATCGCGGCCTTGCGTCAGCGCGGCGTCTCGGCCGTGACCGTCGTCGGGGAGGAGACGCCCCTCAATCCCGCGCTGCTGGCCAAGGCCACGGAGCGGGCGCGCAAGTACTATGCCGGCCACGACATGACCATTCCCCCCGGGCCCGTCCTGCTCGGGCTGCGCGTCGAGGCCGAGGCGCAGCGCATGGAGAAGGGGCTGCCGGCGCTGCTGCGCGAATGCAGGAAGCCCGTGGCGGACTCCCCGTCCTCCGAGGAACTGCCGACCTTCTGCCTGGACAGCTTCGAACCGCCGCAGCTCTCGGCCGTGGCCTTCCAGCTGAACAGGGAGCTTGGCGCCCCCGAGCCCTCCAGCCAGAAAATCGTGTCCGTCATCGGGCAGAGTCCGGGGCTCACGGCGCGCCTGCTGCGTCTGGTCAATTCCCCGCTTTACGGCAGCCACGGCAAGGTCGAGACCGTCTCCAGGGCCGTGACCATCGTCGGCCTGAAAGAGGTGGGCATGCTGGCTTCGAGCCTGTTGATGGTCGAGCAGTTCGGCGTCATCCCTGCGTCCGTGGTCGACATGCGCACCTTCCTCGAACACTGCCTGGCCTGCGCCCTGGCCAGCAAGGCCCTGGCCGAAGTCACGCAGGCGGTGGAGCCGGAGCAGGCCTTTGTCGCGGGCCTGCTTCACGACATCGGGCGGCTGTACTTCTTCACGGCCTTCCCGGAGCGCTCCCGGTACTGCATCAACAGCGGGCTCAGGCATGGCCGCCCGCTCCTGGACGAGGAAGTCCTCTTCTTCGGCGTGGATCACGGAACCATGGGCCGACATCTTCTGGAAGGCTGGGACATGCCCAGGTCCCTGAGCCAGGCCGCAGGCTTTCACCACGACCCCCTCAAGGCGGCGAATCCCATGCTGCCCGGCGTCCTGCATCTGGCGGACCTCGTCGTCCACGCCATGGGTCTGGGCTGCAGCGGCGAGTGCGGCCCGCCGCCCATGAGGCCCGGTTTTGCCGCCCTGCTGCCGTTGCGGCCGGACCAGACCGCGGACGTCGCCGCGCGCATCGCGGGGCAGCTCGACGCCATCGTGGCCGCCTTTGACTGAACCCGGAACCACCGACCCCCAAGGAGGTCTCATGCAGATCGAGCGCAAGCGCATCCCGGCATCCACGGCCATCGAGGCCGTCACGACCCTGACTATCCCCGATGTCCCGGCCTACGCCGAAAAGATCATCCCCATGCTCCTGGCCGAGGCCGAGAGCCGGGGCATGGCCGTGACCGGCCCCTGCGTCTTCACCTACGAGGGGTGCGACGGCTCTCCCGACAGGGCGTTCACCATGAAGGTCGGTTTCCCTGTGGACGCCTGCCGCGGCCAGGGGGCCTTCGCGTGCGCGGAGGTCGCCGCCCACGAATGCCTGAGCACCGTGTACCGCGGGGCCATGAAGGGGATCGGGCCGGCCTGGAGCGCGTTCACGCCTCTGGCCCTGCAGAGGGGCGAGGCGCTGCAGCCCATCGGCCGCGAGGTTTATCTGGAGTGGATCGACGAGGGCAGTGCGGACAATCAGGTCGAACTGCAGATTCCGCTGCAGGGGTGAGAAGCCCCCGGTTCAGCGTACCTCCTCGACCAGCAGCCAGACGCTGCGGGTGTCGCGCGTTTCCTGCGTCGCGGTGCCCGTGGCGCTTCCAGTGCTCTCGTCCGTCCGGCTGGCTCCGCCGCCGAGCTCGATCCATTCTCCCAGCCGCCCCGTGACCGTCGTCGACAGGCTCTGGGTCTCCACGTCGCGGCCGCGGCCTGTAAGGCTGTCGAATTGAGGGCTGATCTCGATGGTCACGCGGTCGCCAGACAGGCGGGGCACGGCGGAGAAGCCCTGCCCGATGTCGACGTAGACCACGCCCTGGCTGGCCCTGACGCCGCCCGGCCGCATCTCTACGCGGCGGAAGGGCACGGCCAGGTACCGGCCGACCCTGATGAAGGCTTCGCCCCCATCCATGACCCGCACGAACTGGTCCGCGCCGCTCGACGCGCTGCGCCGGACGTCCTGCCCGTACACCCCGGCAGCCGATCCGCCGCTGCGCACCTCCACCCCGGTTCCGCCGGGCATGCGTCCTCCCGGCGCGACGACGCGGACGTCGTCGCCGACCTCGACAGCGCCGGCCACGCCCAGGGACCTCGTCGCGCCGCTCGTCTCCCGGGTCTGGCTGACGCGGATGAGCAGCTGACGGGCGGGCCGGTCGATGACGGACAGCACCTTCCGCAGCTCCTGCAGGTTGCCGGGCGAGGTGCGCACGATGAGATGCCCGTTCATGCCCGACAGCGCCCCGCCCGGCTCGACGAGGGGTTCCAGGACGGGCAGGACGTCCTCGACCGTGCGGTGGCGGAGTTCGATGATCTCCACCTCCTGCGCGGCCAGGACCGGCATGGAGAGCAGGAGAATGACGCAAAGCAGGGCGAGGCGCATGGGAGCCTCCTTGTCATGGTTTGGGACTGCCGGGAGCAAAGGGTTCGGCGGCGTCCGTGTCCCGTCCATACCGCCAACGGCGGGGCTTCGTCGAGGGACAAGCGCGGCGCGCGCAAGGAAAAAGGCCGCCCCCGGTGAGGAGCGGCCTTTCGAAACGTGGGTTTCTTCCGTGGCTAGAGGCAGGAGTCGGCCGGCGTGTAGGGCAGGCCGAAGGCGTCGGCCACGCCCTTGAAGGTGATCCTGTCGCCGACCATGTTCAGGCCGTTCTTGAGCCCCGGGTTTTCCTTGCAGGCGGCCTGCCAGCCCTTGTTCGCGATCTGCAGGGCGTAGGGCAGGGTGGCGTTGGTCAGGGCCATGGTCGAGGTGATCGGCACGGCGCCGGGCATGTTGGCCACGCAGTAATGGATGATGCCGTCCACCTCGTAGATGGGGTCCGTGTGCGTGGTGGGTCTGGAGGTCTCGAAGCAGCCGCCCTGGTCGATGGCCACGTCCACGAGCACGCAGCCGGGCTTCATGTCCTTGAACATCTCGCGGGTGACGAGCTTGGGCGCCTTGGCGCCGACCACCAGCACCGCGCCGATGATGGCGTCGGCCTCCTTGGCCAGCTCGCGGATTTTGGCGGGCGAACTCATGAGTGGCGTGACGTTTTTGGGCATGATCTCCGAGAGGTAGCGCAGGCGGTCGAGATTCATGTCCAGGATGTAGACGCGCGCGCCCAGGCCCGCGGCCATCATGGCCGCGTTGGTGCCGACGATGCCGCCGCCGAGGACCAGGACCTTGGCCGGGGCCACGCCGGTCACGCCGCCGAGCAGGATGCCGCGTCCGCCGTGGACGCGTTCGTTGTACTTGGCGGCTTCCTGGGCGGCCATGCGTCCTGCCACCTCGCTCATGGGGGTCAGCAGCGGCAGGCCGCCCTGGGGGCCGGTGACGGTCTCGTAGGCGATGGCCACGGAGCCGGTCTTCATGAACTCGCGGGTCAGCTGCTCGTCGGCCGCAAAGTGGAAATAGGTGAAGACGATCTGGCCGGGGCGGACCAGGCCGTATTCGGAGGGCTGGGGCTCCTTGACGTGCATGACCATGTCGGACTGGCCGTAGATGTCCGCCGGGGCGGCGACGATTTTCGCCCCTGCGGCCTCGTAGTCCGCGTCGCCGAATCCGCTGCCGACGCCGGCCGCCTTTTCCACGAGCACGGTGTGCCCGTGCTGCGTCATGACTTCCACACCGGCCGGGGTCATGCAGACCCGGTTTTCCTGCGTCTTGATTTCCTTGAGAACGCCGACGATCATGTTCGAGCTCCTTGCGCTGCGTCTTGTGCCTGGGTTGAAGGGAACGATGCGGGACTCATGGCAAAAAGCTTACCACAACGCGAGGAAGCAGGCAAAGCCGGACGGAAAAACGGTCAATGCAGAAACGGCAAGGGTTTGCGGGGGGGCGTGGTCGCTTTCCCGTCGGAACCGACCGCGGCGTGATACTCGACCCTGCGTCCGTCTGGAATTATTTATTTCCATTTTGATGATAATGGCTTGAAAATAGAGGGTGCCGACGCGATACCCTATTTGGAACGTTATATTTCCAGTATTCATATTTAATTTCCATTTTGTCGGACAGAGCTGGGCATGGAGGTTGCCATGGTCGAAAAGGTCATCATCATGGGCGCGGCCGGCCGTGATTTCCACAACTTCAACATCTATTTCCGCGGCAACCCGCGCTACCGCGTGGTCTGCTTCACGGCCACGCAGATTCCGGACATCGACGGCCGCGTCTACCCACCGGAGCTGGCCGGGGACATGTACCCCGAGGGCATCCCGGTCTTCGCCGACACGGAACTCGCGCGCCTCATCAGGGCGCTCGCCGTCGACCTCGTGGTCTTTTCCTATTCCGACATCACCCACAACGAGGTCATGCACAAGGCCTCCCTGGTCACGGCAGCGGGTGCGGACTTCATGATCGCCGGGGCCACCTACACCATGCTGCCGACGGCCAAACCGGTGGTGGCCGTGTGCGCCGTGCGCACGGGCTGCGGCAAGTCGCAGGTCAGCCGCGAGATCGCCCGCGTGCTCCAGGCGGATGGGCGCCGGGTGGTCATCGTGCGCCACCCCATGCCCTACGGCGACCTGCGGGCCCAGACCGTGCAGCGTTTCGCCTCCCACGCCGATCTGGACCTTCATCGCTGCACCATCGAGGAGCGGGAGGAGTACGAACCCATCCTGGACATGGGCGTGGTGGTCTACGCCGGGGTGGATTACGCCAGGATTCTGGCGCAGGCCGAGGCCGAGGCGGACGTCCTCGTCTGGGACGGCGGCAACAACGACACGCCGTTCTACAGGCCCGCCCTGCACGTCACGGTCTTCGACCCGCACCGCGCCGGGCACGAACTACTCTACCACCCCGGCGAGACGAACATGCGCATGTGCGACGTGGCCGTCATCAACAAGGTCGACACGGCCCGGCCGGACCAGGTCGAGGCCGTGCGCGCGAACATCCGGGCCTGCAACCCGGGGGCGCGCATCGTCCTGGCCAGTTCGCCCCTGACCGTGGACCGCCCGGAGCTCATCCGGGGGCGTCGCGTCCTGGTGGTCGAGGACGGCCCGACCCTGACCCACGGCGGCATGCCTCACGGGGCGGGCTTCCTGGCCGCGCGGCAATGCGGGGCGGCCGAGCTGGTGGACCCCAGGCCCTGGCTCGCCGGCAGTCTGGGCGCGACCTTCGCCGCGCATCCGGGCATCGGCCCCGTGCTGCCGGCCATGGGATACGGCCCGGGGCAGATCCGCGACCTGGAGGCGACCATCGCCGCCGTGCCCTGCGACGCCGTGGTCTCGGGCACGCCCATCGACATCTCGCGCGTGCTGCGCATAGGCAAGCCCGTGGCCCGGGTGCGCTACGGCCACGCCGATCACGACGGTCCCACGCTGGGCTCGGTGCTGCTGGAATTGCTGGAGGGGAAGGCGTAGGGGGTATGTCGCAGGCGGGCATGACGCTGTGGCAGGGCGGGAGATCCCGGCCTTGATATTCCGCAGCGTGCCTGCAATGTTGGGTCATCGATTCGTCATTTCATGGAGAGAACATGCTGGAACTTCGCGATGTGACCGTGCGCCGGGGCGGGCGGGTCATCCTGGACCGGGTCGGCCTGGCCGTGGCCCCGGGGGAACATCTGGTGCTGACGGGACCGTCCGGGGCGGGAAAATCGACCATCCTCAAGGTCGCCCTGCTGTTCGAGCCCGCGGACGAGGGCGAGGTGCTCTGGGACGGCCGCACGGTGACCGCCGCGGACCAGGCCGCCCATCGCGCCCGCTTTCTATACATCGGGCAGAAGCCGCTGCCCTTCGACGGGTCGGCCGGGCAGTACCTGGACCTTCCCTTCACCTTCGCCGCCCACCGCGCCCGCCGCGCGGACCGGGCCATGCAGGACCGCCTCATGGAGGCCATGGGCCTGGACCCCGCCCTGCGCACGATCCCCTACGGGCGGTTGTCGGGAGGTGAGCAGCAGCGTCTGACCATCATCCAGGGCCTGCAGCTGGAGCGGTCCTTCTGCCTGCTGGACGAGGTCACCTCCAGCCTGGACCAGGAGTCCCTGGAGGCCGTGGTCCGCTATTTCGCCGCCGACACTGCGCGCACCGTCCTGGCCGTGACCCACAACCGGCAGTGGCTCGATTTCGGCTTCGCCGAGATCGCCCTCGAGGCCGGAAAGCTCCGGAGGCTCCCATGAGCGAAACCATGGCCATTTCCATTCCGGCCCTGATCATCTTCTCCGTCATGCTCGTTTTTCCGGTGGCCATCTTCCGCCACCTGCAGCTCAGGCTGACCCGCGACCTGATCGTGTCCATGCTGCGCATGGCCGTGCAGCTCGGGCTGGTGGCCGTGTACCTGGAATGGGTCTTCCGCCTGGACATGCTGGCCCTCAACGTGGCCTGGGTGCTGGTCATGATCGTCATGGCCACGGGCTCCATCCTGCGCCAGAGCGGCCTGTCGTGGCGCAGGTGCCTGCGGGCGGTCCTGCCGGCCCACCTGCTGACGTCAGCCCTGACCCTGGCCGGGTTTCTGCTGGTCTTCGACCCCGCCACCCTGGGTTCGGCCCGCTATCTCGTGCCGCTCATGGGCATGGTGCTCGGCAACATCCTGCGCAGCAACGTGGTGGCTCTGGACCGCTTCTTCTCGGACCTACGGGCGAACAGCGACATGCACATCCAGTACCTGACCCTGGGGGCCAGCGAGGCCGAGGCCGTGCGGCCCTTCCTGCGCAGCGCCCTGCGCGCGGCCGTGGGTCCGCAGCTGGGCACCGTGGCGACCATGGGCATCGTCTCCCTGCCGGGCATGATGACCGGCCAGATCCTGGGCGGTTCGTCCCCGGCAGTGGCCATCGGCTACCAGATCATGATCATGATCGCGATCTTCACGGCGGCCACGGTCTCGGCCTTCCTGGCCGTTCACTTCGCACGCAAGGCTGCCTTCGATCCGTTCGGGAGGCTCGACGAGTCCATTTTTCTGCGGAGGTCGTGAGACGGCGTACAGAATGGCCGAAGGGTTGATGTAGCTTCTCGGAATAAAAGAGTTTATTTTTTGGGCGGACGCCTTGTTTTTTCCCGGGGCCCTGCTACATCCAGCCGCATCCATTTCTTCCACGATTACGGCCCGGTCCGGGCCGAGGCGGGCGCCATGCGTTTCTATCTGACCACCATCATTCTGCTGTCCCTGAGCAACATCTTCATGACCTTCGCCTGGTACGGGCACCTGCGCAACCTGTCCCACACGCCGTGGGTCATCGCGGCCTTCGCCAGCTGGGGCATCGCGCTGCTGGAGTACCTGCTGCAGGTCCCGGCCAACCGCATCGGGCACCAGGTCATGAACGTCGGCCAGCTCAAGATCCTGCAGGAGTGCATCGCCCTGTCGGTCTTCATCCCCTTTTCCATCATCTACATGAAGGAGAAGCCCAGCATGGACTACGTCTGGGCCGGCCTGTGCATCCTGGGCGCGGCCTTCTTCATGTTCCGCAAGAAGATCTTCGGGGCCTGACGGCCGTCCCTGCACGCGAAAAGGGCCGCGTTCCTCGTGGAGCGCGGCCCGTCCTTTTACCAGGCTCCCTGCTTCCAGACCTCCGACAGGGGTTTGCGCGGCGACGGCCCTTCCCAGTCGACGTAGGGCTTGTCGAGTTTCTCCTTCAGATCCAGGATGCCGATGGTGAAGCCGGCCACGACCTCGTATTCCTCGCGGTCGATGCCGAAGGTCTCGTAAATGGCGTCCTTTCTGATGCCGGCCATGCCGTGGGTGTAGAGGCCGAGTTTGCGGGCCTGCATGGTCAGGGACATCCAGGCCGAGCCGCAGTCGAACACGGCCGTGGAGCTGGGCTTGCCGTTGTGGGTGAAGTTCTTCCTGGCCACCATGAACCCGATGAGGGAGACGTTTTTCGCCCATTTCTGGTTGGCGTCGACCAGAAGGCCCAGGAACGTGTCGAAGGTCTCGGGGGTGGAGGTCAGGATGCGCCAGGGCTGTTCGTTGTATGCCGAGGGCGCCCAGCGGGCCGCGTCGAAGATGACGGCCAAATCCTCGGCCGGGATGGCGGTCTTGACGAAGGAGCGCGGGGACCAGCGGCCGGGGAATTCGTCGGCCACGCCGGGCAGGGGGTCGCGTTTGCTGAAGTCGGGAGAGTATGGGCTTTGGTATTTCATGTTCGCCTCCGGGTTGATCTTTTCCGCAACATATCCCGAGGACGAGGGGCCGTGTCAACGCGCGGCGTTCAGCGGCGCCTTTTTTTCACGATGCGGGCGAACTGCTCCCGGAACTGGCCGGCCCCGCCGTTGGCCGGGTGCCGCAAGGCCGGGGCAATGATGCCCATGTTCGCCAGCAGCGCCGCCGACTTCTGTCCCACGGCCAGGATTTCGGCCTGGGGGACGAAGGACTTCAGGGCCAGGAGCACGGGCCTGCCCAGCAGCACCTCGTCTTCCGAAGGCGTGCGGTTGCTCAGGAGCCCCATGCCCGGCTTGTAGGGGTGCCAGGGGAAGGCGTTCCACAGGATGACCTCCCGCGGGTCCACGCCCAGTTCGTGCATGGCTCCCCAGACGATGGTGGCGGTGGGTTCCGTGAAGCCGTCCGGGCGGACGTCCTCGCGGCTGGTGCGGCGCGGCGCGGCCTCGAAGACCATCTCCGGGCCCAGTCCCTTGTGGCGCAGATGGCCCAGCAGCAGGCGCTCGGAGGTCATGGCGATGCCCGTGAAGTGGCCGCCCTGGTAGCCCAGGGCCTCGGCCAGGAGAATGATGGTGGCCTTTCGGCGCTCTCCGAGATAGGACGCGAGTTGCTCTCGACGGATGGCGGGCGACCGGTTCGAGGCGTCGTGCTGCGGGTCGCACTGGTGCCAGGGGTTGAAGACCGGGCCGCTGGGGGAATCTTTCAGGAGCTTGAGGAAGGCGTTCATGGGCACGGGCTACACGCAGGCCCGCCCCGGGGCAAGCCTTCTTCGGCAGGGGGAAACCATGTTCGACATCATCCACTATCCGCTCTTCCTGCTCACGGCCGTGACGCTGAACCTCTACCCCGGTCCGGACACCCTCTACATCCTCGGCCGCAGCGTCTCCCAGGGGCGCGGGGCGGGCATCGTCTCGGCCCTGGGGATCGGCAGCGGGGCCGTCGTCCACACCCTGCTCGGCGCCGCGGGGCTGACGGCCATCGTCGCAGCCTCGGCCACGGCCTACCAGCTCGTCAAATGGGCCGGAGCCGTCTATCTGGTCTGGCTCGGCCTGGCCATGCTGCTGTCCAGGCCCGAAGGGCCCGGCAGGATCCCCGCCGCGAGCCAGACCCTGGGCCGGGTCTATCTCCAAGGCGTGGTGACCAACGTCCTGAACCCCAAGGTGGCCCTCTTCTTCCTGGCCCTCATACCGCAATTCATCGCCCCCGGCGCCGCCCATCCGGGACTGGCCTTCCTGGTTCTCGGCCTGACCTTCGTCGCCACGGGCACCCTGTGGTGCCTGTTCGTGGCCGTCGCTGCCGGAGCCGTGCACCGCCGCCTGGCCGGAACCGGCCGGGCCGCGGCCTGGCTCAAACGACTGGGTGGAGGCCTCCTGGCCGGGCTCGGAGCGCGCCTTGCCTTTTCGGACTAGGCCTTGACGCGCTCCCGAACGGTTTTACCGTAACCTTTCGCCGCCCGGGCTCGTCGCGCGAGGCGGCGACGCCCATTCTACACACGACCACCCGAGGTGCAGCCATGCCCATAATCCGCTTTGTCATTCTCTTTCTGCTCGTCGCGACCCAGGCCCTGGCGGCCCAGGTGCGCGTCTCCGACACCGATTACCGCGCCTACAGGGCCCTGACCCTGGACACGGGCCTCACGGTCCTGCTGGTGCACGACGAACGGGCCTCCAAGGCCGCCGCCGCCCTGGCCCTGCCCGTGGGCAGCCTCGACGACCCCGACTCCCAGCCGGGCCTGGCCCATTACCTGGAACACATGCTCTTCCTGGGCTCCGAGTCCTATCCCGGGGCCGAGGAGTACCAGTCCTTCATCACCAGAAACGGCGGACAGACCAACGCGGCCACGGGCTACACCTCCACGACTTACATGATGGAGGTCGACACCCCAGCCTTCCCCGAGGCCCTGCGCCGCATGGCCGACACCCTGGCCAGGCCCAGGCTCGACCCGGTCTACGCCGACAAGGAACGAAACGCCGTCAACGCCGAGATGGAGTCCAAGAAGCACAGCGACGGCCGCAGGCTGGCCATGCTGACCCTTTCGACTCTCAACCCGGCCCACCCGGCCACGCGCTTCACAGGCGGCAACCTCGAAACCCTGTCCGACAAGCCGGGCAGCCGCCTGCACGACGAACTGGTGCGCTTCCACCACACCTGGTACTCGGCCAACCTGATGAAGGGCGTGCTTTACGGGCCCCAGAGCCTGGACGAACTGGAGCGTCTGGCCCGGGCCGAGCTGGCCGTCATCCCCGACCGGGGGGCGCAGGTGCGCGAGCCCTCGGTCCCGCCGGTCACGGACGGCGAGCGCGGCGTGATCTTCGGCGTGCGTCCCGTGCGCGAAACCCGCAGCATGACCATCGAGTTCGTGCTTCCCAAAAAGTTCGACGACCCGTCCACCAAGCCCCTGCAGGTCGCGGCCGCGGTGCTCGGCACCGAGACGGACAATTCCCTGGTGGCGAACCTGCGCGGCCGAGGTCTCGTCCTGGGGCTTTCCGCCGGCGGGGACTCGACGTCCCTGCGCAACGGCGTGACAATGTCCCTCTTCCTGCAGCTGACGGAGGAAGGCGACCGGCGGCGCGACGAGATTCTGGCCACGGTCTTCGCCTATCTCGACATGCTGCGGTCCAGGGGCATCGGGCAGGAGTACGTCGAACAGCTGGGGAACATGATGTCCATGGAGTTCCGCTTCGCGCCCCTGACCAGCGGCTTCGACTACGTGGCCGAGGCCGCGGGAGTCATGCTCCGCCACCCGGTGGAGGACGTCAATTACGGGCCCTACAGGCTGGACTCCTATGACGCCGCGGCGGTCGGGGAACTGGTGGGGATGCTCACGCCGGCCAACTCCCGCATCTTTCATGTGGGACCGGACCAGCCGACGGACCGGGAGGCCTTCTTTTATCAGACGCCCTACAGCGTGCGCCCCGTCGCCGCGGCCGACACGGCGCGTTGGGCGGAGCTTGGGCACGGCGTGAAACTGGCCCTGCCGGACCTCAACCCCTTCGTTCCCGACGATTTCTCCCTGGTGCTGCGCGACGGCGGCAAGGGCCCCCGCAAGCTGGCCGACAGGCCCGGGCTGACGGTTTGGCAGGGCCTGTCGCAGTTCCGGCGCGAGCCCCGGGCCATCCTCATGGCCAGGCTGCAGTCGGCGCACATCGCCAGTACCCTGGAGCAGACGGCCATGCAGGGCGTGCTCCTGGAACTCTGGGGCCAGAAGCAGGCCGGCCTGCGCTACCAGGCCCAGGAGGCGGGGCTGGGACTTTCGCTTTCCGGCGACGAGGGCATCGTCATCCGCATCGAAGGCTTCAGCCAGCATCAGGCCGACCTGCTGCCCCGCGTGCTCGGTTTCCTGAACCAGGAGGTCACGGCCGAAGATTTCGAACTGGCCAGGGCCGAACAGCTCAGAAGCCTGGCCAACATGGAGAAGCAGGGGCCCTTCGGCCAGGCCATGGGCGCCATGCGCGGGCTCCTCAAGGTCCCGTCCTGGGACCACAGGGCAGTGGAGGGGGCGGTCAGGGGCGTGACCCTTGACGATCTGAAGACCTACATGGCCGCCGTGCGCCGCGACCTGCGCTTCACGGTCTTCGGCTTCGGCAACGTCACGCAGGGTGATGTGCTGGCCATGGCGGACTCCGTCGCGCCCTTCATCGGGCCGGAAGCCGGCAAGCCGGCCGAGGCCGCGCGCATCCTGCCCGCGCAGGGCGTCGTGGCCGACTACCGGCGGGACAGCGTGCTGGAGGACAGCGCCCTGGTCGAAATGTTCCTCGACCCGGCCGTGGGCCCCGAGTCCAGGTCGCGCTTGCTCCTGCTCGAGGGCCTGCTGTCCACGCGGTTCTACAGCAGGCTGCGCACCGAGGAGCAGCTCGGCTACGTGGCCACGAGCTTCCCGGTCATGTTCGCCCACGGGGCGGGCATCGGCTTCGGCGTGCAGAGCCCCGTGGCCGGCACCGCCGACCTGGCGGACCGCTTCGAGTCCTTCTACTTCAAGGCCCTGACGCAGCTGCGCGGTGTGAGCGAGAGCGAGTTCGAGAGCGTGCGCCAGGGCGTGCTGGCTTCCCTGACCAAGACCCCGGACACCCTGGACGAGGAATTCGGCTGGTACGAGACGGACCTGCGCCTGGGCAACGCCGCTTTCGACGGGCTGCAGCGGCTTACGGCCGCCGTGGGAACGGCGACGCTGGGGGAAGTGGTCCGCGCCTACGAAACCCTGGTCCTGGGTCCCGGCGGCACGCGGGTCCTCGTCCAGATCCAGGGCTCGCGTTTCAGTGAGCTGGGCTGGGCCGAAAAGAAGGGCGCCGTGCAGACCCCGCGGTTCGAGGATTTCCACCGGGTCATGGGCATGCAGCGCTATCGGGGGCTGTAAGGTTCCGATTGCCGCGGCGGCGGAGTGAAGGGGGCGTATGGCGGTATCCAGGAAGGAAATCATCGGAATGCAGAGGGCGGGCGGCCCGGAAGGCGGCACGGCCGCAGCGGCCCCGGCCGACCGGGTCGGGTTCTGGGCCGGGCTGAAGGACGCCCTGGGCCTGCGCAGGCGGCTTGTGGGCGTGGCGCAGGTCGAGGTGACGTCTGTCTGCCCGAACAGGTGCGGTTATTGCCCGCGCACGGCCCAGGGGGAACACTGGAAGTCCCGCCATATGCAGCCCGGCACCTTCTCCCGGCTCCGGCCCCTGTTCCGTGAGTCCGGGCGGGTGCACCTGCAAGGGTGGGGGGAGCCGTTGGAGCATCCGGATTTTCTGGACATGGTCGCCGAGGCGCGCGAGGCGGGCTGCAGCGTCTCTACCACCACGTCGGGCCGGCGCATGACTCGGGACCTGGCCGAAGCGCTGGTCGAAAGCGGGCTCGATGTCATCGCCTTCTCCCTGGCCGGAACAACTGGCGGGACCAACGACAGCCTCCGCGCCGGGACGCCTTTCGAGAGGGTGCTGGAATCAATCCGGGTCCTGCAGGAGGTGCGGCGAGGGAGGGGCGGCGTGCATCTGGAAATCCACATCGCCTACCTGCTCCTGGCCAGCCGTATCGGCGACATCGGCCGCCTGCCGGGCCTGATGCAGGAACTGGGCGTCCACGCCACGGTGGTCAGCATCCTGGACGGTAGCCTCGTTCCGGGCTGGCGCGGAGAGTGCTTCGACCCGGAAGAGCGGGATAAGGTTGTCGAAGCGCGCGGTGCGCTCGAAGCCGCCGCCGCACAGGCGCGGAGCCTCGGCCTCGATTTTCACTTTTCCCTGCCGGAACCCGCGCCCACGGGGAGCTGTTTCGAAGACGCCGAACGCAACGTGTTCATCGACGCTGAAGGCAACATGGCCCCCTGCGTCCATCTCAACCTGCCGACCACCCTGGACGACCCGCGCCGCCGGGTTTTCGGCTCCTGCCTGACGGGCGACCCGATGGCCGTCTGGAACTCTGAGCCCTTTGCAGCCTTCCGAGCAGCCCTGGCTGCGGGTTGTCCCGACATTTCGTGCTTGAACTGCCTGAAGCGCTTCACCCGCGGCAATAATTCCTGAAAATGCGAGTCACTGGATGTAGCGGTTGCCAAGCTCGGTCCACCGTTGCGTTTTCATCAGCGACAGCAGCGCCTTGTTGATCGGTTTCCTGAGCGTGCTGTTTTGCTGCAGCGCGATGCTCACGAAATATTCGTCGTAGGTTCCCGGCAGAACCTGAATTCGACCGGGATAATCCCTTTTGGCCAGATGCTTGAGGATCTGTTCGTTCAGGACGAACGCGTCGATCCTGCCGCTCGTCAAGGCCTCCATGCCTTCCGGAACGCTTGCGCAGGAGACGACGGCCACTCCTTGCCGGGTCAGATAATCAAACCCTTCCGAGCCTGGTATGGACCCTGTCCGCACCTTGTAGAGGTCCCCAAAGCCGCGGACTTTTCCTTTCAGTTCGCTGATGGTCAGCGTTGTCGTTATGCTGGCCGTGAAGACTGCGATGAAAACGATCGAGAAGATCATCCAGACAAGGGCCACGATTCGTCCGCCAAGGGTTTTGGGGGCCAGATCCCCATAGCCCACGGTGCTCATCGTGACCATGGCCCACCAGATGCCGTGGCCGATTCCCTTGACATGCCCGCCCCCGAACATCTCGCTGTTCCTGACGTTCTCCAGGCGCCAGACGATGACCCCGGCAACGGTCGACAACGCCATCAGGAAGGCGATCGCCTTCAGGGAGTGGAAGGAAAAGATGGCCTCGAAAATGCGTCGCCAGGCGTATTCCACCTCTTCCGCCGGTACGGCGATGGCGAGCCCCGACTTGAGATACGACTGGCTGAAGTCCATCACGGTCTCGAGCCCTTCGCGTACAGGCAGCGATGGGATGGCGTCGATTGTCCGTTGTTTCAGAGCCTCCAGCATCGGTTCCAGAGTGTGGAATTCCTGAAATTCAAAGGTGACTCCCATGCGCGCGGCCACATCCTGCCAAAGCTCGACGCTGTATCCCTCCCACCGGCCGTCGGCGGTTTTCATGGAGAGGGGCGCGAGGTTGATGACGCCCACGCGCACCGCCCGGGATGTCGCGTTGTCGTTTTGGGATAAGGCCATTGCGGGGGAAAGGAGCAAAAAACAGAGGCAGAGCAGCGCAAAGCATTTCGCCATGGATCGATTTACGCCCGGAATTCGGGGAGTGGAGGGATATTTGCCATGAAGCCGGCTGGTAGTGGCCGCCAGCGGCAAGCTCGATGAGTTCCCCATGTCTCGTTCCTCCCGATGGCTGGCATTTGCTCGAAACGTAGCCCAGGACCGGCGCAAAGCACAAGCGCGGGCATGCTCCTTGGCATCCCCATCGCAACACGATCGCCTCACAACCGGGAGTCAGGGTCGCGTTACCGCCGCTGATCCAGATAATACATCACGGGCACGACCATCCTCGAAAAGAGCGTCGCCGCCACTTCCCCGGCCAGGAGCGAGATGGCCAGGCCCTGGAAGATGGGGTCGAAAAGGATGACGAAGGCCCCGGCCACCACGGACAGGGCCGTCAGGACCATGGGCCGGAAGCGCACGGCCCCGGCCTCGACCACGGCGTCCTCCAGGGTCGCGCCCTGCTCGCGGCGCATGACGATGAAGTCCACCAGGATGATGGAGTTGCGCACCACGATACCCGCCCCGGCGATGAAGCCGATCATGGACGTGGCCGTGAAGAAGGCGCCGGTAACGGCGTGGGCCGGGATGATGCCGATGAGCGAGAGCGGGATGGGGATCATGATGGCCAGCGGGGTGGTGTAGGACCCGAACCAGCCCACCACCAGGATGGCGATGAGCACCAGGACCACGGCGAAGGCCACGCCCATGTCCCGGAAGACCTCGTAAGTGATCTGCCATTCCCCGTCCCATTTCATGGCGATGTCGTGGGTCGTTTCGGGCCCGGCGGTATAGAGGCGCCTGAGCACCCGCGTGTCGCCGGCCTGCCACGCACCCCGGCCCGTCGCCGCCAGTTCGTCCAGTGCCTTGTCCACGCGGGCCATGCCGTAGACCGGGCTTTCCTCGTTGCCGGCCATGTCGGCCGTGACGTAGACCACGGGCAGCATGTTCTTGTGGTAGATGAAGCCGGGCGTTACGGCTTCGCTCAAGGCCGCGACCTGTCCCAGAGAAACCATGCCGCTCTCGCCTCGCACGGGAAGGGTTTCCAGGTCGGCCGGGGCCGAGCGCCTGGCCAGGGGCAGACGGACCACGATGGGCACGTCCTCGCGGGCCGTCGGGTCGTGTAGGATGCCGGCCTGCACGCCAGCCACCGAAGCGGCCAGGACCTGCCGCGCCCGGTCGGGGCTGACGCCGCTCTGCAGGGCCTTGTCCGGGTCCAGGCGCACGCGCGTCTCGGGCCGCGGGTCGTTCACGAACCAGTCCACGTCCACCACGCTCGGCGTTTCCGAGAATATGTCCTTGACCTGTCGGGCCACGGCCAGCCTGCTCTCGGGCGTGGGCCCGTAAATCTCGGCCACCAGGGTCTGCAGCACGGGCGGCCCGGGCGGCACCTCCACCACCTTGATCCTCGCCCCGTGCGCCTTGGCCGCAGGGGCCACGAGTTCGCGTACCCTTCCGGCGATCTCGTGGCTCGACGCGACCCGGTCGCCGCGGCCCACCAGGTTGACCTGGATCTGGGCCACGTTCGGCCCTCGCCGCAGGTAGTAGTGGCGGACCAGGCCGTTGAAGGAGAAGGGCGCGGCCGTGCCGACGTAGAGCTGCACGTCCGTGACCTCGGGCTGCTCCAGGACGCGGCGCGACAGGGCCTCGGCCGCCGCGGCCGTTGATTCGAGGCTCGTGCCGTCGGGCATGTCCACGACGATCTCGAACTCGCTCTTGTTGTCGAAGGGCAGCATCTTCACGAGCACGGCCTTCAGCGGGAAGAGGGACACGGCCAGGGCCAGCAGCCCGGCCACGGCGGCCAGGAAGGTCCAGCGGAAGGCCGGGCGCTCGATGAGGTGGCGCATGAGCCAGACGTAACCGCGGGTGAAGGGGTCGTCGTGGGTTTCGGGCTCGTGCCCGTCCGAGGGTTTCAGCACCCGCCGGGCCAGCCAGGGCGTGATGACGAAGGCCACGGCCATGGACAGGAGCATGGCCATGCTCGCGCCGACCGGCATGGGCCGCATGTACGGCCCCATGAGCCCGCCGACGAAGGCCATGGGCATGATGGCCGCGATGACCGTGAAGGTGGCCAGGACCAGGGGCGCGCGCACCTCGCTCACGGCCTCGATGATGACCTGGGTGAAGGGGCGGCCGGCCGAGCCTGGCAGGCGTACGTGGCGCACGATGTTTTCCACGTCGACGATGGGGTCGTCTACGAGGATGCCGATGCAGAAGATGAGGGCGAAGAGGGTGACCCGGTTCAGGGTGTAGCCCATGAGCCAGTAGGTGGCGAGCGTCACGGCCAGGGTCACGGGCACGGCGACCATGACCACGGCGCTGGCCCTGTGCCCCAGGAAATAGGCCACGATGGCGCCTACGGACAGGGCCGCTATGGCCAGGTGCAGGAGCAGTTCGTCGGACTTGTGCTTGGCCGTCTCGCCGTAGTCGCGCACGATGACGGCCTGGATGTCGTCCGGGATGACGGTTCCGCGCAGGCTCTCGATGGTCTGCATGGCCTTGCGGCAGAGGTCCGTGGCGTTGATGCCGGGCCGCTTGGCCACGGTCAGGGTCACGGCGGGCTGGAGCCGGCCCGCTTCCGCCCGGACGCCCTTGGCGTCGGCCCGCGGGCCCGGCGCGAAGAGCACGTAGTCCTCGGGTTCGGCCGTGGCGTCGCGCACCTCGGCCACGCTGCCCAGGGTCACGGGCCGGCCGTCGCGCACGGCCACGACCGTGGCGGAAACGTCGGCCGCCGTGCGCAGGGCGTTGTCCAGGCGCACCTGCCTCGACGCCCCGGCGCGGGTCATGAGCCCGCTCTGGTCGGCCTGATTCTGGCCCGCGATGGCCCCGGCCACGTCCACGCTGTCCAGGTTCAGGGCGCGCAGGCGCTCGGGGCTGACGTCCACGGTCAGGGCGCGTCTGCGCCCGCCCGTGACCGCCACCTCCGACACGCCCGGCAGGGCCCGCAGGCTTTCGGCCGCCTCGGCCGCGACCATGCGCAGGGTGCGGCCGTCGTGGGCCTCGCCGATGAAGGCCACGGCCAGGACGGGCACGTCGTCGATGGAGCGGGGCTTTAAAATCGGCTGGGAACAGCCCGGCGGAATCCAGTCCAGGTGCTGGTACAGCTTGCTGTAGGCCTTTATGAGGCTCTTCTCCACATCCTCGCCGACCAGAAAGCGCACGATCGTCAGGGCCTCGCCGTCCATGCAGGTCGAATAGACGTACTCCACGCCGGGAATCTCCCACAGGAGCTTTTCCATGGGCCCCACGACGCGTTTTTCGATCTCCTCGGGCATGGCGCCGGGCATCCGCACCATGATGTCGATCATGGGCACGATGATCTGCGGCTCCTCCTCGCTCGGGGTGCGCAGCACGGCGAAGACGCCCAGGAAGATGGAGAAGGCGACGATGAGCGGCACGAGCTTGGAGTCGACGAAGCCGGCCGTGAGACGCGTCAGGAAGTCGTGGTTGTGGGACATGGTCAGCCCCGCACCAGACGGTCGCCTTCGCGCGCCACGTCCGGCGCGTCCGTGACCACCTCGTCTCCGGGTGCCAGGCCCGAGAGCACCTCCACCAGACCCCCTGCCGGCATCGCTTCGGGCCGGTCCGTCCCGGTCTGCAGAATGAAGGTCTGGCCCTCGATGTCGGCCTTCTGGTAGACCCCGCCGGTCTTGACCAGGCGCAGGCGCAGCACGGAATCCTCATCCACGATGAGGGCCGTGGTCAGCTCGCCGCGACGTCGGATGCAGGACTCCGGCACCAGGAGCTTGGGCCCTTCGGCCACGGGCACGCAGATCTTGCCGAACATGCCGGGTCGCGGCGTCTCGTCAAGGGCCGCCTTGACGCGGAAGGAGCGGCTCGCGGGGTCCACCTGGCCGATCACGGCCGACAGTCTGGTCAGGAAGGGGGCCGGAGACAGGGCCGGGATGAGTGCGACCACGGTCATGCCCGTCTCGACGCGGCCCAGGAGTGTTTCGTCGGCTTGGGCCACCAGCTCGAAGCCGCTCGTCAGGTCATCGACCTCGGCCAGGGGGGAGCCTGCCTGTACGAAGGCGCCCAAGTCCACGTGACGCCGGCTCAGCACTCCGGTCAGGGGTGAGGTCACGGTGCTGTACTGCATGAGGGCCCGAATCTCCGCGCCCTGGAAACCGGCTGCCGAAGACTGGGCGGCCATGGCCTTCTCCTGGCTGGCCAGCGCTTCGTACTCGGCCCGGGCGCGGTCCACGTCGTCGCGGCTCACGGCATTCTGGTCCAGAAGCTTCTGCATGCGGTCCAGGCTTACCTTGGCCTGGGCCTTGCGCGCGGCCAGGGCCTTGGACTCCAGACCGGCCTGGCCGGCCGAGGAACGAACGCTCTGCTCCCGCTGGCGCAGCTCCGCGTCGTCGATGCGCAGGATGGGCTGTCCCGCCTGCAGGGCGTCGCCTTCCCGGGCCAGGACCTCGACCACGGTGCCGCTTAGTTTGCTGGCCAGGGTCACGCTGTTGCGCGACTGGACCTGGCCGGGGAGGCTGACGCACTCCCGGGCATCGGTCAGGGCCAGGCGCAGGGTGCCGGCCTTGATGTCGCGGAGTTCGGGCTGCTTTGGGGCTTCCTGGCTGCAGGCGGCGAGCAGCAGGGTGGCCAGGACCAGAAGTGGACGGACGTAAGGATGCATGACGGGCTCCCCAGGACGAAAATGTGTCGTCCTGCATGTATACCCTGCAGGACGCGGAATTCAAACACGTTTCGCCGGCATTCCCATCTCGACCGCGCTTATCGGAAATTGCCCCGCACCTGTTCGCGTCCTGGCCATGCGCACGTGTGACGAACGCGCCCTCCGGGCGCCTATGCCGTAAATGTTCCGGCCTGTCGCTGATTCCTTGTCTCCAGATTCCTCCCGCACAGCGTGCGCATGTCCCCGAATATCCCTAACGTCGCGATGCTGGCACAATGGGCTGAAAACTTGTGCCGCGCACGGCACAGGGAGGTTCAATGAGGCATCCGGCAGCAGAGAGCCCGTGGTTCACGTTCGAGACTGCGGCCGCAAGCGGCTTCAGGGTCTATGCCTTCTCCGGCTTTGAGGAAGCGCATCGCGCCTACGAGTTCGAGATCGAACTCGTCCACGATCTGGACAACAAGGTACAATTCCACAGGGACCGACTGGGGGGCGCGAAGAGAACACCACCTGCTGGATCCGCGCCTCCCAGGGCTGGGCCGGAGGGCAGTTCGGTACCATGGCCATCCCCCGCCTCGGCCAGGAGGTGCTGGTCACCTTCCTGGAGGGCGCCCCGGACCGGCCCGTCATCACGGGCCGAGTCTTCAATTCCCGCAACCCGGTCCCGTACCCTCTTCCGGAACACAAGACGAGAACGGTCTTCAAGTCCATGTCCACGCCGGGAAGGGAAGGCGAGCTGCGCGGATTCAACGAGCTGCGCATCGAGGACAAGAAAGGCCGGGAAGAGATCTGCGCTCACGCTATCCAACCGAACCTGCATGCCTTTGTGTATCTCATGCGCGACATCCCCGAAGGAGGAATGAACATGCCGGACAACAGCGCCATCCGCAATTTCCGCAAACTCGCGTCGTCCGACCTTACCGCCGCGTTCACCGACGCCCGGCATCGCGGTCTGCACATTGACGCCATTGTCGCCGTCGATGCGACCCCGCAGATGCTTGAGGACTATTTTTCTTGGAAGGGTGCCGATGCCTTTCATCCCGTGCTGCAAGATACGCCGTACGCATCGCTTTGGGCTTCGATGCCTTACCTGAGTCGAATTGGGGCGGGTTCCAGACTCGAAACCCATCTCCTTGCCGAGCATTCTGCCTGGGGATTTTTTGCCGTCACGGCGGCAAGCGAGCAGACGCATTGCGGCCACTGGCGGAGCCTGTGCGAAGTCCTTCTGCCTTCGGGCAAGAAATCGTTCTTCAGGTTCCAGGACCCCGGTGCGTTGGAAAAGATGCTGCCGACCTTCAGCGACCAGGAACTGGGCTGGTTTCTCGGGCCTGCCGCGCGCCTGTTCATCCCCATCCGCAATCATGACGGGGAGCGGGCGTGGCTGGATGTCCCGAGCCCGGTCCTGTCCGGGCGCACGGAGCGCGAGTTGGCGGACTTACACCGGCTGGCGAAGGGCAGGCCCTGGTGGGAGGTGCGGGAGGAGCATCTGGGGGGCCTGTCGCAGGAAAACCGGGCGGCTCTCGTCTACAACCTTTCCCAGGATCTCAAGGAAAACTCGCCCGTTACGGCAGCGCTGACTGCGGAGCATTACGGCTCGCTGGACGCGGCTGTCGGTGAATATGTGGATGCGGCCATGAGATACGGTTTTGCCGATGAAACGCACATATTCATCTTCCTGCGTCTGTGCCTGACCATGCCCTTCGGCGCCCAGAACGACAGCGTTGTCAGGGACGCCATGCTGGACGCCTCGCAGGATCCCGTCTCGGCCCTCGATCAACTCCGCATGCTGGTTCAGTTGAAGGGGGAGTCACGATGATCACGCGAACCAGGATCTGCCTGACGGTGCTTGGGCTCCTTCTCCTGGCCTTCCTGTTCGACACCCAACTGATCGTGCTGCGCGACGACGGCATGTTCACCCTGCACTACAATGTGCCCGACGAGATGAGGGGCAAAATGTATGCGGGGGCGTCGTGGTACAGTGACTCCTTCATGTGTCGGCACCTGAGCTTCGGTTCGGGAAGGCTCGAAGGCACTGAATACGGAGACGCATTCGATAACGTGGAGCAGACACCAGGGGAGTGGGTTTCTCACATTCCTACCAAGGTATGGCATCCCTTCTGTACCTGGGAATTCGGGCAGTTGACTATCGGTATGGATGCCAATGAAGAGAGGACACGATTTTATGATTTGGCGTATGCCTATCTTCTTGAGGAAACAAAGTCAGATTTCGAAAATCCAGCCAAGCAGAAAGACTTTCAAGATGGTCAAAACGAGGCGTTTCTTGTTTGTGATATTTCCGAGTTCGATTCTGAAAAGATATTTCCGGACAAAAATTATGTCGAACAAAGGCGATCATATGAATGCAACAATCCAAAAGCTCAAGGCCAAACTCATATGTCTGCAACTCCATATGTTGCTCTATATTTAAGAGATTCTGGGAAAATTAATATTAATTTTTCGAGAAATAAAATTTTATACATTACAAGGAATTACTATGAAAATAATAAATCATTTATTTATTCTTATAATAAGAATATTAATTTCAAAGATAATGAAATAATTTATATTGATACATCATTAACAGAAAATATCTTTTGGAAGATAAAGAAAGTGCATGATTCATACGTATTAATCTTGGTTAATACTGGGTTAAAGGAAAAAAATCAAACATCGGTCACAATAACTCCAGAACAACTCAGCTATCTTGCCTCTGACGACGTGTGGGCGTTGCCGGATTTTCTTCAACAGTGAATAGATGAGGAGGATGCATCATGCAGATTGCCCCAATTCGATGTTTTGAAAGACGCTGCCTGCGGCTCAGGATTGTTGATTTCGAAAACACGCCCATCACCGACCTGGTCCACCCCGAGCCCGGTGAAGAGGTTGGGGATCTGCAGATCGTGGCTTACAACGCTGCAGGCGAGCCTCTTGGCGAGCATGTCTATGCCAAGGGTTCTCAAGCCATCGACCTGTGTCGGATGGACCGGGGGTGGGCCTATCTGGAATTCAAGCCCCTTCCGCGGGCCAGGCCCCACGACTACCCTGGAGACGAGGAATGGGACCAGCTGACCCTGGCCGCGGACATCATCGCTCACAAGGCCCTCAAGGCCTCGGCCGTCAACGGCCAGCGTCCTAACCAACAGGCGCTGCCCGAGGATCTTCGTGCCGACTGGACCTACCAACGCGTCAGCCACGGCGCTCTCAACCTGCCCCGGAGAGTGGACCGGATCGAGGACAGGACGGAGGAAACCCGGCCCAAGCAGCGCTGTGCCTTTCGCTTTCTTTTGGCGGAACAGGAGCGTCGCTGTCCGAAATGCCGCAACCTCCAGACAGCTTATCTGCTCGAGCTTGCTCCGCTTTTTTGCTGGATACCCGCTCTGGTCTCGTCCCGGGTCGGCGCCGCCGCCGATGACTGGGACAGCATCACCGCGAACAATCTGGCGGCGTTTTCCGCCCTTGCCTACGCGGACCCAGACACTAGGAGCAAATCCGGACTGCCGGACGGCGAGAGGGCTCCATATGACCAAACCGTTCTGTACACCTTGGACAATCTCCGCACCCAACGCGTCAGGCCGTACAGGGTCGCCGCGGATTGGATGGACATGGTGCTGCATGAGATGCCTTATTCCTGGCACTATCATGACATGCAACTCATCGGCCCAAAATCCAGAAGTAAAAACCCTACTGAAAGTCAGGCCGTTATGGCCACAAATAGGGACACCATCCTCATTGCCGTGCGCGGAACCGAGGGGCCGATCAGTCACGACATGATTCTGAACAGCAAATTCTTCATGCAACCCTGTCCGGGAACGCTTGCGAGCACTGGCTCGGCGCACCATGGTTTTTTGCAATCCTTCGAGTATCTGTGGCCAGTCATTGAGGAATATTGCAAAAAACACCGTAAAAATTCTGGGGACGAGATCAAAAGAATCTTTCTGACCGGCCACAGCCTCGGCGGTGCCGTGGCCACACTGTTAGCCTGTGCTCTTTGCTTTGAATTCAAGGACAGCCCGGTCACCCTCTACACCTTTGCCAGCCCCCGCGTCGGCGACACCGAATTCGCCAATCGCTGGAACCACCTGTTGCCGCACCTGCGCCATGTGTTCCGCAACGACATCATCCCCGCCGTCCCTCCGGCGGCCCTGGGCTTCCGCCATTTCGGGCATCTGCGGCAGATGAGCCTCGTGAAATACCAGTCGGAAGCATACCCGTGGATAGGCGATTACGGGTTGCATCAGATCGAAAGCGTCATTGACCGAAGGCGCCGTTACACGGGCGACAACGCCCCGTGGGGACCGGCGGAGATGACGGGATACGAGACCACGGAAAACGGCTTCCCCGAAGTATTCGAGAAAGAGATGCGAAGAACTCTCAGACCACTGAGCGGTCTCATCGATCTGGCCGGCATCCGTTTTCATTCCATGGCCGGGAAATACGTCCCCTTTCTCCAGCAGGAACTGCGGCAGCGTTACGAATACGCCCGTTCAGGAGGCCTCCTGCTGTCACGTTACATCCCTGCCCACAAGCTGGACCGGAATGACGAATTCAACCAGGAGCTGCTGGTCTACATGCGGCCCGTAACCATGGCCGAGCTGCTGGACCGGCATGTTTCGGAACTCGTCCCCCGGCGGGCTCTGGAGGATGAAATCGCAAGGTTCTGTCGCGACACGGGCCGACTGAACGAAATGGCCCGACAGGAGAAGGACGTTGAGACGAGAGAGAACGAAGTCCGCAGGGCCCGGCGGATTGAGACCCCGCTGGATGTTTCAAGGCTGCTGGAGATGAAAGAGGGGCTGTCCTCCGGATACCTTCAGGCAGCATGCGAGGCGGAATCGAAGAGGACGCTGGAAATGGCCGATGAATTCATGCGGCAATGCGTGACGCAGGAAAATTCAGAATTTGCATAGTGGACGCAGCGTGTCGTGTGCCTTGGAAACGAGGAGGTTGCGTCATCAGTATTGACGAAAGCTCGTAACCGCCTTGAAGCCTGAGGAGCTAAGGGAAAAATACAGGCCCCGGTCCACGTTCTGGTCCGGGGCCTGTTTTGCGTGGCAGGGCAGGCGTCCTAGGAGGCGTTCAGGAAATCCTTCATGCACCGGCAAAGGCGGGCGATGCCTGCGTCGATGGTCGCCTCGGAAGCGTTGGAGAAGTTCAGGCGCAGGGTGTCCTGACCCGTGCCGTCGGTGTAGAAGGGCATGCCGGGCACGAAGGCCACCTTCTGCTCGATGGCCAGGTTGAATAGGTCCATGCACGAACCCTTGCCCGCCGGCAGGGTGACCCAGGAGAACATGCCGCCTTCGGGCCGGGTGAAGGACACTCCGGCCGGAGCCTCGCGCTCCAGGGCCGCGACCATGGCCTTGGCCTGGGCGCCGTAGCGCTCCGTGATCTTGGCGATATGGTCGTCGATGGAGTGGCGCTTGAGGTATTCGCTGATGATGAACTGGTTGAAGGTCGAGGAGTGCAGGTCCGCGGCCTGCTTGGCCTTGACCGCCAGGCGGATGATTTCGGGCGGCGCGACCATCCAGCCCAGACGGAAGCCCGGCACCGTGATCTTGGAGAAGGAGCCGAGCATGATGCTGCGGCCTTTGGTGTAGGCGAAGAGCGGCTTGTGGTGTTCGCCCGAGAAGCGCAGTTCGCCGTAGGGGTCGTCCTCGATGAAGACGGTCTCGGGGTATTTGCGCAGCAGCGCGCCCAGGGCCTCGCGCTTGGCTTTGGAATAGGTCAGCCCCGAGGGATTCTGGAAGTTGGGCACGGCGTAGAAGAGCTTGGGACGGCCCGTGGCCAGCAGCCTTTCGGCCTGTTCCAGGTTTGGGCCGTCCTCCTCCAGGTCCACGGTCACAAAGCGCGGCTCGAACATGGTGAAGGCCTGGATGGTGCCCAGGTAGCTCGGCCGCTCCAGGATGACCTCGTCGCCGTTCTCGATGAAGAGCTTGCCCAGGAGGTCAAGGCACTGCTGGGAACCGGTGGTGATGAGCACCTGGTCCGGGTGCACGCTCACGCCCCTGCGCTCGTAGCGGGCCGCGATCCAGGCGCGCAGCTCGGCGTGGCCTTCGGTGGTGGAGTACTGCAGGGCGCGGGCGCCGGCCGTGGCCAGGGTTTCGCGGGCGGCCTCCTGCAGGGCCTCGATGGGGAAGAGGCTCGGGTTCGGCAGGCCGCCGGCGAACGAGATGATGCTCGGGTCCTGGGTGACTTTCAGGATCTCGCGGATGAACGATTTCGGCGTGTTCTGGATGCGGTTGGTGAAACGGAAGCTCATGAGGGCTCCTTGCGGGGTTCAGGTAAAAAAGAGTCGGCCCAGGGCCACGCAGCCCATGCCTGTGACCACGGCTCCGACGAAGCTCCTCGTTTTCCAGCAGACGAGGAAGGTCGGGAGCGCCGCCCACAGGAAGATGTTCTGGAAGGAAAAATCAAGGATTTTTTCCGGGGCCACCAGCGAAGGCAGCAACATGGCCGAAAGGACCGCCACGGGGATGAACCCCAGCCAGCGGATGACGGGCTCCGGCAGGGTCCGCCGCGCCAGGGCCAGGACCGGCAGGGCGCGGGGGATGTAGGTCACGGCCATCATGCCGAGGATGGTCAGGAAGATCGTCTGCTGGTCCATGCGTGCACTCCGAGGCCGATGGTGGCGGCGATGATGGTTGCGGCCAGGACGTGGCTCTGGCCGAGGCCCGCGAACATGAGTGCCGTGGACAGGAGGCCGGCGGCCACGGCCACGAGGAGGTGCTGCCGGGATTTGAGCTGCCCAAGCAGCAGGGCGATGAACATGGCCGGCAGGGCGTAGTCCAGGCCGATGGGCCGGATGTCGGTGATGAGGGTGCTGGCCGCCAGCCCCAGGACCGTGCCTCCGACCCAGGCGCTCTGGGCGATGACGTTGATGCCGTACGTTTCGGTCGGCCCGGTCTCGCCCTTGGCGAAGCGGTTCGCGTGCAGGGCGAAGGTCTCGTCCGTCATCTGGTAGGCGAAGAGGGCCAGCCGGGTCTTGCTCCAGGCGCGCAGGAACGGGGCCAGGGCCGCGGACATGAGCAGGTGGCGCAGGTTGACGACGAAGGTCGTGGCCACCACGGCCAGGGGTGCTGCGCCCGAGGCGAAGAGGCCCACGGCGATGAGCTGGGCCGAGCCGGCGAAGACCAGGACGCTCATGAGAATGGTGTTCAGGCCCGACAGGCCGGATTTCTGGGCCAGGACGCCGTAGGCGAAGCCCACGGGCACGTAGCCCAGGATGATGGGCAAGGCCTGCCGGAAGGCCGAAGCCAGGGGGGATTCGGCGGGGTCGGTGGTGGAAAGGGTGGCGCTGTTCATAATCGATTATCCTCGTGAGACCAACCTAGCCAAAAACTGTTTGCGGTACAGATACAGTTTGCATAAATTTCGACCATAACAGATTGGGGGCTGATCGGCTGAGAGGTGTGCAGGGAAGCGAAGAAACGGAGAGATGAAGAGAAGAGGTGCTTCGACCGGGGATTCGGCGGGTGTCGGGGGCGGCGCCCCGCCGGAACTTCCTCGCCGGCCTCGTAGAGACGAACCATTGCGTGCACGTCCACGCGCCGGAGCTTCGTCCGGCGGGCAATGGTTCGTCAAACGATGCCTGGCTCGGTCGGACAGCCGACGGGCCGCCGCCCCCGACACCCGCCAAACCCTGCGGCAGGGTGGGTGGAAGGGAAGATGGAAAGGCATGGATTCCCGCCTTCGCGGGAATGACGTCCAGCAGGGCGCTGATGTTGTTTTTTTCCGCTCAAGGGGGGGGCTTAAGGCACTGAATCGGTGTCATTCCCGCGAAGGCGGGAATCCATGCCTTTGATTGTATCTAGCGCAGCTTCAGGAGATTCGGACACTGCGCTGAAAGACAGCCTCGTCGGAGGCAGAACGCGAGTCACTTGCGAGGACACGGCCATGGAAGATTTCAGATACCGTCAGATCGAGCAGAACCTCATGCAGCAGATCGCCTCGGGCACTCTCGGGCCGGGGGCGCGGCTGCCTTCCCTGCGCCATGTCAGCCTGCGCAGCCGAGTGGCCGTCAGTACGGTGCTGCAGGCCTACGCCGAGCTGGAGCGCAAAGGGGTCATCGAGTCGCGGCCGCGGTCCGGGTTCTTCGTGCGCCGCGACGTGCAGGAGCTGCCGCCCACTCCGCGTGCGCCGCGGCCCGTGCTGCGCCCCCACACCATCAACCGCAGCGAGCTCATTTCCTCGGTGCTCGAGACCGTGGGCGACCGCGAGCTTCTGCCCCTGGGCATCAACTGCCCGTCCGAGGAGCTGCTGCCGTACCGCGAGCTGGCCAAGGTCGCGGCCCGGCTGTCGCGGGAGGACCCCAAGCGGCAGGTGGCGTACCTGCCCGTGGAGGGAAGTCCGGAGCTGCGGCGTCAGCTGTCCCTGCGCGCTGCCCAGGCCGGCCTGGACGTTCGGCCCGAGGAGATCATCATCACCTGCGGCGCCCTGGAGGCCCTGCACGTGGCCGTGCGCAGCCTGGTCCGGCCCGGCGACAACGTGCTCATCCAGGCCCCGTCCTATTTCTGCTTCCAGCAGCTCCTGGAGAACCAGGGCGTGCGCTCCATCGAGATCCCGTCGCACCCGCGCCACGGCGTGCAGCCCGCCGACGTGGAGCGGGCACTGGGGCGCTTCGACATCCGGGCCTGCATCTTCACGCCCAATTTCAACAACCCCGACGGCTCCCTGACCCCCGACGAGGCCAAGGCCGAGATCGTCAGGCTCCTGGCGGCCCGCGGCATCCCCCTCATCGAGGACGACGTGGCCGGGGACCTGCACTTCGGGCCGACACGCCCCTCGGTGTTCAAGATGCACGACCAGGCCGGGCTCGTGGTTCTGTGCTCGTCCTTCTCCAAGACGCTGTGCCCGGGCTACCGCATCGGCTGGATCATGCCCGGCCGCTTCTACCGAGAGGCCTACGAGGTCAAGGCCACGACCAACGTCTGCTCGGCCACCCTGACCCAGGAGACCGTGGCTGCCTACCTGCGCGAGGGGCGCTACGACCGCCACCTGCGCGCCCTGCGCCGCACCCTGCGCGAGCAGACCCAGGCCATGCAGCTTCAAGTCAGCCGCACCTTTCCCGAAGGCACTCGCGTCAGCCGGCCCGAAGGGGGGGGCGTGCTGTGGGTCGAGCTGCCGCGGGGGGTCGACTCGGTGGAACTCATGTACCGGGCCCGGGAGGAGGGCATCAGTATCGCACCCGGCACCATCTTTTCCACTCAGGACCGATTTTCGGGCCATGTGCGCCTCAACTGCGGCAACCCGTGGTCCGACGAGGTGGCCCGGGGCATCGAACGGCTGGGGGCCTTGGTGCATGGGATGGTGTCCGGAGACGCGTGAGCACCTGTGTCATTTTGGGCTATTGACGCTGCCCCGACGGTGTTCAATGAAGCTCCCATGCAACCGACGTTATCCGCCCCCCGCAAGCTCTACGTGGAGCTCGCAACCCTGTGCAACCTGCGCTGCGCCATGTGCGTCAAGCACTCGACCGGCTGGGAGTGCGCCGACGCCCTCATTGACCGCCGGACCTTCGAGGCCCTGGACCCGGTTTTTCCCCACCTCGACACCCTGAACATGAATGGTGTGGGTGAATCCATGCTCCACCCGGAGTTGGCGTCGTTCATCGCCTTCGCCAGGGCCAGGGTTCCGCAGGACTGTTCCATCGGATTCCAGTCCAACGGGATGCTGCTGACGCCGCTTCTGGCCGACCGGCTCATGGGCGCAGGCCTCGACCGCATCTGCTTTTCCGTGGACTCGCCGGACCCGGACGAGCTCGGGCGGTTCAGGGCGGGCTCGGAGCTCGGCCGCGTGGCCCGCGCTTTCGCCATGATGCGCGAAGCCGCCGCACGTCCGGGGTCCCGCCCCCTGTCCCTGGGCGCCCAGACCGTGGTCAACGCCCAGACCCATGCCGCGCTGCCGGACATGGTGGCCTGGTGCGCGGACCGTGATGCCGAATTTGTCATCGTTTCCCACGTCCTGCCCTACAACCCGGCCGATGCGGACCAGAGCCTCTACGTGTCCGTGTCCCGGCGCTGCCTGGATTTCTATCACGAGTGGGAAAAGGTCTTCGATGCCGAAGGGCTGGACGTCTCGCACTCGTACCAGGCCTTCTACGCCGTGTTCCGCACACCGCAGCAGCAACGCCAGGTGGACATCATCCTGGCCATGAAGGAGGAGGCCCAGCGCCGGGGTCTGCAGTTCAGCCTGCCCAACGTCATGCGCGTTGATTTCGACAGGATGGAGCGGGTGCGCGAGTCCTTTGCCCGCGCCGCCGAGATGGCCCGGCAGAGGGGCGTGCGCCTGGACCTGCCGGAGATTTCGGCCCGCGAGCCGCGCGAGTGCCCCTTCGTCGGCGAGCCGAGCCTGTTCGTGGCCTGCGACGGGGCCCTGGCGCCGTGCTATTTCCTCTGGCACAGCTATTCGGCCTGGCCCGCGGGGCAGGAGATACGCGTGCGCCAGCGCCGTTTCGGATCGGTCCCGCAGGACGACCCCGTTGCGGTCTGGAATGGGGAGCCCTTTACGCGTTTTCGCGACGAGGCCCGCAAAGAGGAGTTCGCTCGCTGCGGTGACTGCAGCGTGGCCCCGTGCGACCACGTGCAGGGCTTTCCGGGGACTTTCGAGAAGGACTGCTACGGGCAGACCGTGCCCTGCGGCATCTGCCCCTGGTCCGGCGGGGGCTTCGCCTGTCTGCAATGAAAAAGGGGAAGCCTCAGACCTCCCCTTTTTCATCGGCATTCCGGTTAGTTGTCTAGCCCATGGCGGCCGGTCCGGTCTCCTGGGTGCGGATGCGGATTGCGGCCGCGCATTCCAGGACAAAGATGACGCCGTCCCCTTCCTTGCCTGTCCGCGCTCCGGCGCTGATGGCTTCCACGGCCTGCTCGACGTAATCGTCGTTGACTCCAATCTCCAGGCGGACCTTCTTGAGCAGGTTCACTTCCATGACCACGCCGCGGTAGGTTTCGGTAAATCCTTTCTGGCGTCCGCTGCCGAGCACGTTGGTGACGGACATGTTGTAGATCTTCTTGGTGTACAGTTCTTGCTTGACCGCGTTCAGGCTCTCGGGCCGGATATATGCGATGACGAGTTTCATGGTGTTCCCCCTTATTCGTTGGTGAAGATCTGGAAGCCGTTATAGGACTCCATGCCGTGTTCGGTGATGTCGAGACCCTTGAGCTCTTCTTCTGGAGTGACGCGGATGCCGATGGTCACCTTGAGGATGTAGAAGAGAGCAAGGCCGCTGCCGAAGGCCCATGCAAAGACAGCGGCCGCGCCGATGATCTGGGTCACCAGCAGGTCGGTGCCGCCGCCGTAGAGCAGGCCGATGTTCGAACCGTAACCGGGGGCCGCGAAGAAGCCGACCATGATGGTGCCGAACATGCCGCAGACACCGTGCACGGAGGATGCGCCAACCGGATCGTCGATCTTGAGGACCTGGTCGATGAATTCAAGAGAGACCACGACCAGGATGCCGGCCATGAAACCGATGGCCAGAGAGCCCACGGGTGAAACTTCGTAACATCCGGCGGTGACGGCCACCAGGCCGGCGAGGGCGCCGTTCAAGGCCATGGAAGTATCCGGCTTGCCGTGCTTGATCCAGGCGTAGATCATGGCGCCAAGCACCCCCATGCAGGCGGCCAGGCTGGTGTTGACGGCGATGTAGCCGATGGTGCCGTTGACGGCGGTGGTGCTGCCTGAGTTGAATCCAAACCATGCGAACCAGAGGATGAAGACGCCAAGGCCGGCCATCGGGATGTTGTGACCGGGGATGGCCTTGGCCTTTCCGTCGGGGCTGTACTTGCCAATGCGCGGTCCGATCACCAGTGCGCCAGCCAGTGCCATCCAGCCGCCTACGGAGTGGACCACGGTGGAGCCGGCGAAATCAATGAAGCCCATGGTCTCAAGCCAGCCCTTGCCGAGATCCCCCGCGCCCCAGAGGGAGCCCCAGGCCCAGTGGCCGGAGATGGGGTAGATCACGGCGGAGACCACTACACTGACAATGATATAGGCTGAAAATTTGGTCCGTTCGGCAACGCCGCCGGAGATGATGGTTGCGGCGGTGGCTGCGAAGACGGATTGGAAGAACCAGAACGTCAGGTTCCACATGCCCGCATCGCTGGCGGGATCGTTCCCGGCGAGGAGGAATCCGCTTGATCCGATGAAGCCGCCAATGTCCTGGCCGAACATGAGGCCAAAGCCCAACAGGAAAAATGCGGGCTGTCCGGCCGCGAAATCGAGCAGGTTCTTCATCAGGATGTTGCCGGCGTTCTTGGCGCGGGCAAAGCCCATTTCTACCAGAGCGAAACCGGCCTGCATGAACATGACCAGGATGGCCGCGACCAGGGTCCACAGCAGGTTGGCGTTGGACTGGGAAAGGGCCTCGCCTTCGGCGAAAGCCATGGTCGGGGTAAAGGTCGCCAGGAGTAGGGTCAGAGCCCAGACTTTCGGTCTGAGCAGTTGCGATGTCTGCGTGGTTGTCTCGTACATGATGTCCTCCGTGAGGGGTGAGTGTTGATACCCACACACAGCATGGGGGATGCCATGTTGGCTAACTGTCTGGTTTTATGGGTTTTGCCTTGCTGGGGGCGAAATCGACATTCGGTATTTGTAATTTTTTCTCAAGTTTTCTCCCGGCATTTGGGAGTTAATTCACATTAATGTATAAATATAGAATTATTGACCCGGACGAGACTATTTTCGGGGAATCTGTTTGCTGTTAGCGAATTTAGTGCTATTATTTCGAGTCATTATATTATTTTCCATTTTTGTATTACATAATTGTTCACTCCGGCGAGGATCATTCCCGGTTTTTATTGATTTCCGGCTCGGGTGGTGGAAATTTTCCGATCCCGTCTTTTGGTTTTCCGGATTTTCGGCCGCCTCTTTCTTCCATGTTGCGTTTGGACATGGAGCAGGTCGCGCTTCGGGTTACCTTCGACGACGAAAATGTGTATTTCTACATTTTGAAGCTGGATATTCAAAAGTCCGTTTGACAAAAAAAGGAATCTGGCCCTGCGGACTGCACGAAATTGTATCTGCGCGGTTCGGCGCAGCGTCTTCGCTTCGCTGTATTTGTCCGGAATAAAAGAACTTATTTCGTTGGCACCGTCCTTGCTCAATTGCGACAAAAATGGAGGTGCTTTGTGAATCCGACAGATACCGCTTTTATCATCGTCTGCGCCGCCCTGGTCATGTTCATGACCCCCGGGCTGGCCCTGTTCTATGCGGGCATGACCCGCTCCAAAAACGCCCTCGGCACCATGATGCAGAGTTTCGCCGCCATCGGCGTCATCTCCCTGGTCTGGATGTTCTGGGGCTATTCACTGTCCTTCGGCTCGGATCTGAACGGGCTCATCGGCGGGCTGGACTTCCTGGCCCTGTCCGGCGTGGGCATGCAGCCCCACGAGTCCATCGCCACGAACCTGCCGCACATGGTGTTCATGATCTTCCAGTGCATGTTCGCCATCATCACCCCGGCACTCATCACCGGCGCCTTTGCCGAGCGCATGCGCTTCTCGGCCTTCCTCATCTTCATCGTCCTGTGGTGCACGTTCGTGTACGCCCCGCTGTGCCACTGGGTCTGGGGCGGTGGCTGGATGTTCAAGATGGGCGCCCTGGACTTCGCAGGCGGAGCCGTCGTGCACATGAGTTCGGCCAGCGCAGCCCTTGCCGCGGCCCTGGTCATCGGCAAGCGCAAGGGCTGGGGCAAGCGCTCCTTCCTGCCGCACAACCTGCCCATGACCATGATCGGCACGGCCCTGCTGTGGTTCGGCTGGTTCGGCTTCAACGCCGGCAGCGCCTTGGCCGCCAACGAACTGGCCGGCAGCGCCTTCGTCACCACGCACATGGCGGCGGCTACGGCCATGCTCGCCTGGCTGTTCGTGGAATGGAAGCTCCACGGCAAGCCCACGACCCTGGGCGCAGCCTCGGGCGCCGTGGCCGGCCTGGTGGCCATCACCCCGGCGGCCGGTTTCGTCGGCATCATCCCCTCGGTGCTCATCGGCCTGGGCGCAGGCATCTTCTGCTACTTCGGCGTGAGCCTCAAATCCCGCTTCGGTTACGACGACAGTCTCGACGTGGTCGGCATCCACGGCATCGGCGGGATCTGGGGTGCGCTGGCCACGGGCCTCTTCGCCACCAAGGCGGTCAACGCCGCCGGCGCCGACGGCCTCTTCTACGGCAACCCCGGCCAGCTCTGGATTCAGTTCGTGTCCGTGGTGGCGACCTTGGCCTTTTCTTTCATCGTGACCTATGCTCTGCTGAAGATCGTCGGAGCCATCACCCCCCTGCGCGTGACCGAGGAAGAGGAAGAAGCCGGTCTGGACGTTTCTCAGCACAGCGAATCAGCCTATCAGGCCTAACGGGCAACCTTTTGGAGGAATCATGAAACGTGTGGAAATAATCACCAGGCCCTACAAGCTGGACGAGATCAAGGAAGCCCTGACGGGCATGGGCATCCAGGGCATGACCGTGACGGAGGTCAAGGGCTTCGGCCGCCAGCGAGGCCACAAGGAAGTGTACCGCGGGGCCGAGTATCAGGTCGACTTCGTATCCAAGGTCAAGATCGAGATCGTCATCGACGACGAGATCCTCGACCAGGCCCTCGACGTCATCCAGGCTGCTGCCAAGACCGGCAAGATCGGCGATGGCAAGATCTTCGTCTCGACCATCGACAACGCCATCCGCATCCGCACCGGCGAGTCCGGCGTTTCGGCCCTCTAACCACCGGGGCGGGACGTTTTCCCGCCCCTTCACTCCATGACCATCGAATCATTGCGACAGGCCCGCGATGCCTACCGCGCAGGGGAATCGGACCCGGTCCATTCCCCTGCGTGGTTTTCCCTCCAGGTCGACGCCTGGGTCCGCAGGGCCTGCGAGAACATCGCGCCCGACGTCGGCCCTTTCTTCCTTCTGGCTCTGGGGGGGTATGGCCGCGGGGAACTCTACCCCTTTTCGGACATAGACCTGCTCTTCTGCCTGCCTGAACCCAGCGAGAAGGGCGCAGCCTCTGCCGATTCGGAGGCCCTGGCCTCCGCCTTGTTCCTCCCCCTTTGGGACAGCGGCTTCGACGTGGGCCATGGGGTCAGGACGGTGTCCGAAACCATCGCCCTGGCCGGGTCGGACTACGAGGTCCTGTGCTCGCTTCTTGACGCGAGGCTGCTTTACGGAACTGCGGAGGAGTTTGAACGGTTCCGGGAGCGCGTTCAGGACGCCCTGGTGCTGCCGGTTCGCCCTGCGCTGGTCCGCTGGTTGGCCGGGCGGCACGAGGCGCGCCACCTGCGCTTCGGCGACACCTCCCACCTCCTGTCCCCGAACCTGAAAGAAGGCAGGGGAGGTCAGCGGGACCTGCAGACCATGCACTGGCTCGAAGCCGTCTGGCGCGGTAACGGGGATCATCCGCCCTTCCTGTCCGAGTCCGAGAGCCATGCTCTGGTGCAGGACGCCGCTTTCCTTTCACGCGTCAGAACGACCCTGCACCGCCTGTCCAGGCGAAAGAACGACGCCTTGCACCTCGAAATCCAGCCCGAACTGGCAAGTGTTCTCGGATATGGGCCGACGAACGGAAGGGGAGGGGTGGAGCGCTTCTTGTCGGACCTGCACAGGGTCATGTCCGAAATCAGCCTCCTGTGCCGCCTCTGTCTGGGCAAGGCCCAATCCCTGTGCGATGGAAGCGCGGAAGCCGGTGCCGACGTGGGGCTTGATTTTTCCGTTCTGGTGTCCGACCCGGCCAACATCCTGGAGCTCTTCCGGCACAGCGCGCAGACGGGCGTGCCCATCGGCTGGCAGACCCGGCGCATCATCCAGGACCGTCTCGCCGAGCTGTCCCCGGAGAGCGACTGGCCGCGGGGCATCGCCGGCCGGTTCGGGGAAATCCTGTGCGGACCGTTGGCGCCCCACGCCCTGGAGCAGATGCTCGACGTGGGCTTCCTGCGCCGCTTCCTGCCCGAGTTCGGCGACATCGAGAATCTCGTCCAGTTCGACGCCTATCACCGGCTGCCGGCCGGTCCCCATCTGGTCGAAACAGTCAGGCAGCTCGCTTACTTCGACGCCGCGCACGAGTTTCTTGGCGACGAACTGGCCGCCTTGGTCCAAGAGCCGTGCCTGCGCTGGGCGGCCTTCCTTCATGACATCGCCAAGGGCGAGGACGACCACTCCCGCAAGGGTGCGGAAGTGACCCGTGACATCCTGGCCCGCCTGGGCTTTGACGCCCCTTTCGCCGAAGAGTGCGCCTTCCTCGTCAAAAACCATCTCCTGCTCGTGCATACGGCCACGCGTCGCGACCTGGGAGAGGAGTCGGTCATCCACGGCCTGGCGGCCATTCTCGGCGACCTACGCCGCCTGCGCCTGCTGACCCTGCTGACCTGGGCCGACTCCATGGCCACGGGACCCAAGGCCTGGAACCCCTGGATCGAAAATTTGCTGCGCGAGACGTATTTCAAGACACGCCGCGTGCTCGAATACGGTTTCCTGTCCGAGGACAACCGCGTCCACCGTCTGAGCCGCCTGCGCGACTCCCTGCGCGCCCAGCGGCCGGCCCACCTTTCCGTGTCCGAGTTCGAGCACTTTCTCGGCCTCATGCCGCCGCGCTATCTGATGCAGACGAGTCCCAGGCGCATCGTCGAACACATCGATCACGTGCGAAGGTTTGCCCAGCGTCAGGATAGCGCGCCGTTTGATCTGGCATGGGAATACAAGGCGAACACGAAATCCCTTCGCCTGACCCTCATCTCCACGGACAAGCCCGGGCTTTTCGCCCGCGTCTGTTCCGCCCTCGCCCGGCACGGGCTGTCTGTCCTCGCAGCCGAACTCTGCGTCTGGGACGACAGGACCGTCGTCGACGTGTTCTGGGTCACGGAACCCCTTGATCCGCTCTACGCCGATGAGACCGTGCGGGCCTGCCATTCCACCCTCGAACGCCTTTTCCGCGACGAAGCCGAACTCGACCGGCTGCCCGTGCAGGTCACGCCGCGTCTAAAGAAGGTTTTCGCCCTGGATTCGGAGCTCGTGCACGTCCATCTCGACAACGACGCCTCGGACTTCCACACCGTCCTTTCCATCCAGGCGCCGGACGTTCCCGGGCTTCTGGCCACGGTGTCCCTTTCCCTCTATCGGCTCGGCATCGACCTCATCTTCGCCAAGATCGCCACGCAGAAGGACAAGGCCATGGACATCCTGCACATCCGCGAGGGGGGCGAGAAAATTCCCGCCGCGGAATGCGACGCCCTGGCGCGATCGCTGCGCCTGCTGATCTGCAGTCTGTACGCGTGACCGGCTTCAGGAAATGGCGTCCTCGATCCATTTCCCGAGAGTGGGGGGCTCGGACAGGCACTGATACCTGGGCACCCAGTCGCAGGCGGCCTTGAGTTCCGTGCCGTGCTGGATGACGGAGATGGGGCGGTCGGAGCTGACCACGACCACGATGACCTGATCGTGGTCGGCCGTGAACCTGAGGGCCGAGTTGAAGCGCGCGCCGCGGGACCTGTTCTCCCCGGCCACGGCCCGGCCGTCGAGGAGCGTGGCGAAGGCGTGGAGCTTCAGGTACATCATGTCGATGTGCAGGGCGCCGTCGACCTTGGCCAGCGCCGTGGCCAGCTCCAGGTCCATGTGCCGTTTCAGGTCCAGGGGTGATTCCAGGTGCTGGCCGGAAATGCTGGCCAGGGGGCTCCCGTAGTCCAAGACCAGCGCGCAGCCGTGTTTTCGCTCCTGGGCGCTGCTGACCAGCGCTCCGACGGCCTTCATGATGGAGTACATCTTGTTCGAGTCGAGGTTCAGTTCGAGCAGCGCCTCTTCCAGCTGCACCAGGTTGGCCTTGCGGGTGGAGGAGTGGTAGCCGCCGTCGGCGAAGCTGCACACCGTTTCGTCCTGCAGCCGGATGAACCCGTGCCGCCCCCTGAATTCAGCCAGCACGGAAAAGTCGGGCATGCGGCCCGTGCCGATGCCGACGATCTGCTGTCCGTCGCTGACGAGCTTGTGCCTGTTTCCTTCCACCGCCTGCAGAAGCTTTCTGATGTGCTTGATGTCCTTCATGGCCGGCCGCTCGAACTCCCCGAAAGTGGCCAGGTAGTGCACCCGGTCGATGTGGCTGGGCTCCACGAAGATGAGGTCCCCGTGGGGCCATTTCCCTTCCTCCTGGGTCTTGGAGATGCTCAGGACCGCGTCGAGAAGGGGGTAGATGCGCAGCTTCGTGTCCGGTCCGACGCTCAGGTTGCGGATGTCGACGAGGTGGTCGCGTACGGCGTGGGTGGCGAAGTCCTGCAGGACGTAGCTGGATGTCTCAAGGTCGAGGATGCTGCGCGTACCCAGGTCCTGGGACAGCAGCCGACAGGCGTATTCCAGCCAGCACTGCGTCGGCCCGGTGGAGCACATGTCCGGGTGCTGCTCCGTGAACCACATCTGATGGAAAATGTTTCGGTAGTTGCCGCCGTAGGAGACCAGCCCGGTCAGGTCGAGGCCTCTGCAGTGCATCGCCTCCTCGCACGGATCGGCCTTCGTGCACTGCTTCCAGAACCCTTCCTTGAGGTACAGCTCCCGCAGCCGCGGTTCGTGGCCCCGCAGCAGCTCGTGCGGGTCGTAGACATGCACGGGGCCATCCTTGTCCATGGCGTACACGAGGGCCGCCCTGCTCGGACCCGAAAAGCGCGTCAGCCCGTTGGTCAGGCCTCCGTGGATGTGGTCGACGCATTTGAGGAAGAACAGGTCCTGCATGGCTACCTTCCAGGGTTTGCGGCGTTACTACCTCACGGCCGAAAACGGGTCAACGCGTCCGCGCCGTGATGACTTGCGCGTCGTGCCGAAAGGCTTATTAAGTGAGATGCAACACCGGAGGTGCGCATGCATGAAGTCAGCCTGAACCGAGTCATCACGGATTACCTCACGGGCAGGGAGATCATGGACACGACCTACGAGGACCTGCGTCAGGCCCTGGCGCGCATGCTGGTCGAGGACAGGAAATACCCGCGCGAGAGTATCCTGCCGAAATATGAGCTGCTTTACGAGGTCGCCGGCGAGAGCCAGTCGGCCGTTGTCGATCTCGCGGTTTTCGGCCCGGCCGGAGAGCCTCTGCTGGCCCTTTTCTTCTGTCCGGGCGAGGTTGGCACCTTTGTCCGCGAAAGCGTGGCCGCGGCCCGCATACACCTTCCCTCGCCGTTTCCTCTGGTCGCCGTGACGGATTCCATGGAACTCGTTCTCGTGGAGTCGAGGACCGGGGACCGTATTGCCGACGGCTTTCACGCCGTCCCCTTGTGGCGTGACCTGCCGGTCCTGGCCGGGAAGCATCCGTGCCCGCCCCTGGGTGAAGAACGCCTGCTCAAGGAGAGACGGATTCTGACGGCCTACACGGGTCTGGGAGGGCCATGCTGCGGGGGTGAGTGCAGCCTGTAGCCCCACGGTTGGTATTTACACCGAAGATGGTGCGGCCGCGAGGTCGCACCATTTTTCATGGTGGACCGAAGACCAGGCCCCGAGGGCCTCGGTCAGCTCCTCCTGGCTCACCCCGACGGCGCCCACCTGGCCCACGACCAGGCCTGCGGCGCAGTTGGCCAGGATGCTCGCGCTCAGCAGGTCGAGCCCGGAGCTGAGGCCCAGGGCGATGACGGCGATGACCGTGTCGCCGGCGCCCGTCACGTCGAAGACCTTCTTGGCCATGGTCGGCAGATGGAAGACGCCAAGCCCGGGCAGGAACACGGCCATGCCGTCTGCTCCCAAGGTGATGACCAGGGTCTGCAGGCTGCGTTCCCGGATGATCTTCTTTCCTGCCTCGATGATGTCCGCGCGTGTTTTGATGGGCATCTCGGCCCCTTCGGACGCCTCCTTGGTGTTGGGCGTCATGCCGTACAGTCCGGAGTAGTGCGGGAAGTTGCAGGTCTTGGGGTCGAGGATGACTTTCTGCCCGGTTTTCTTGCGCCCGTGGAACCAGGCCAGGAATTTTTCCGAGATGACACCCTTGCCGTAGTCCGAGAGGATGACCGTGTCGAACTGGTCGATCCTGGCGTCAACGGCTTCGGTCAGCTTCGAAAATTCGAGGCTGTCGAGGGGCCTGTCCGTTTCACGGTCAACGCGCAGCATCTGCTGGTGGGCGGCGATGATGCGCGTCTTGAGGGTCGTCTCACGGAACTGCGACGTGATGAGGCTGCACTCGACCCCGAGTTCCGTGCAGATTTCACGCAGGTTGCGGCCGTAGGCGTCCTCGCCGCACAGGCTGATGAGAGTCGGTTTGCCGCCCAGGGTGGCGACGTTCTGCGCCACGTTGCCCGCGCCGCCGATCTTGAAGCTCTGATCCGTGACCTTGACGATGGGCACCGGCGCTTCGGGCGAGATGCGTTCGACGACCCCTTTCTGGTACTGGTCGAGCATGATGTCCCCGATGATCAGCACGCGGGCGCCGATCATGCGGGAAGCGTTGAAGGCCAGATTCATGCGTGCTCCTCCCCGGCCATGCGTTCAAGCAAGGCGGCAATCCGTTCCCGCTCCTCGCTGCTGGCGTAGGAGAGGACGATCTTTCCCTTTTTCATGGAACCGGAATGCTTGATGGAAAACCGCTGGTTCAGCCCCGACAGGACTCGGGCGATGTCCTCGGCGACCGGCTTTCTGCGAGCCCCCGCGTTCGCGCCTCTGCTTTTCTTCTGTTTGAACTTCTTGATCATCTCTTCCGTCGCCCGGACGTTGAGCCCCTTGGCGACGATGAGCGCGGCCACGTCCTCCATGTCCTTGTCCTCGGTCAGGCCGAGCAGGGCGCGGGCGTGCCCCGCAGACAATGCCGCGTCCTCCAGCATGGTCTGCACCGTCTGCGGCAGACGCAGGAGGCGCAGGCTGTTGGTCACGGCCGGCCGGCTCTTGCCGACCTTGTCCGCCAGTTCCTCCTGGGTGATCTCGAAATGCTCCTTGATCTGTCCCAGGGCCCGGGCTTCCTCCATGGGGTTGAGATCCTCGCGCTGGAGGTTCTCGATGAGCGCGATGGCCATGCTCTCGTAGTCGTCCATGGTGCGGACGATGCAGTCGATGCTCCTGAGGCCGGCCATCTGGCAGGCGCGCCAGCGGCGTTCGCCGGCCACGATCTCGTATCTCCCTTCGGTCAGCGGCCGCACCAGTATGGGCTGGATTAGGCCCTGGGCCTTGATGGACGCGGCCAGTTCCTCCAACGCCGTCTGGTCGAAGTGGTGGCGGGGCTGGTGAACGTTGGGGCTCAGGGCCTCGATGTTCAGGTTCACGATTTCGGCTTCATGTTCGGGTTCGACATTGCGGCTCTTGATGAGTACATCAAGCCCGCGTCCGAGCCCGCGTTTCTTGAGAGTCATAATCCACCCGCGGATGTTTGCCTCAGGGCCGTTGACCCTGGGCGTTTCGTATTTAGAGAAAAGCTGTTCGTAACTTCAACCTCAGGAGCCCATGTGAACAAGGAAACGGCCATCAGATATGTCGTCGACGCCAAGGGCCAGCCCCAGGGCGTCTTTCTGGAAGAGGAGATGTGGCAGCATGTATCCAAGCATGTCCTCGCCGTGCTCGACAAGCTTTGCCCTTCGGAGAAACCCCTGATCGAGCCAATGGCCGACTATGACCTGCTGGTCAAATACTGGGACCTCCGCTACGACCTCCCCACGGACGTGGCCTGCGAAACCTGCGGCGCCTCGACCGAGGACTGGCAGGCCGACGAGCCGCGCAAGTTCACCCTGGCCGCGGCCAACATGGGCGGCCTGCTGGCCTTCAGGTGCGCCGGGTGCGGTTCCCGCATCACCAAGCGCCACTTCAAGGACAAGGTCACGGTCACCTGCGCGCCTCACGCGTCTTGTACCTGCGGCTGAAGCCTCGGGCAATCGATGATCTCCTGGGCCAGGGAAATGTACGACTGGGTGCCCAGGGAACGGATGTCATAGAGGATGGCCGGAAGGCCATGGCTCGGCGCTTCCGAAAGGCGTACGTTCCGCGGTATGGACGTGCTGAAGACAAGCTCTCCGAAGTGGTCTCGCACCTCGCGTTCGACCATGAAGGAGAGCTTGTTGCGTTTGTCGAACATGGTCAGCAGAATCCCTAGGATGTCCAGCTTCGGGTTGAGCCGCTCCTTGACCAGCCCGTATGTCTTCATGAGCTGCGCGATGCCTTCCATGGCGTAGTACTCGCACTGCAGGGGCACGAGCAGCCACCGTGCCGCGCACAGGGCGTTGATGGTGATGAGGCCCAGGGACGGCGGGCAGTCGATGAGGATGTAGTCGAAGTCCTTCTCCACGCTCTGCACGACGGCGCGCAGCATGAACTCCCGGTCCCGCTCCCCGCTCAGCTCGATCTCGGCGCCCACGAGGTCCGGCGTCGAGGGCAGGATTTTCAGGAACTCCATGTCCGAGCCGATGATGGCCCGTGAGGCCGCCCGC
Organism: Desulfomicrobium aestuarii; assembly: GCF_055385525.1. Lineage (NCBI taxonomy): Bacteria > Pseudomonadati > Thermodesulfobacteriota > Desulfovibrionia > Desulfovibrionales > Desulfomicrobiaceae > Desulfomicrobium > Desulfomicrobium aestuarii. The sequence goes on along the minus strand of NZ_AP042427.1, from coordinate 3,261,501 downwards.
GGGTCGAAGAGGGCCTGGTATACGGAAATTCTGACGCCGCTCACGTCGACCCCGAGCCCGCTCGACGCGTTGGCCTGGGGGTCGCAGTCGATGACCAGCACCCGCCGCTCCATGGCCGCCAGGGAGGCCGCCAGGTTCACGGTGGTCGTCGTCTTGCCCACGCCGCCTTTCTGATTCGCCAAAACGATTGTCTGCGCCAAAGATTCGCCCTCCCGGTCCGGTTGTTTCACGGGAAACTAGTTGCGGTAATAGTCCTTGTACCAGGCGATAAACCGCTCGATTCCTTCCTCTATCGTCGTTGACGGCTTGAACCCGACATCCTTGATCAGGTCGTCGACGTTGGCGTACGTGGCCGGCACGTCTCCCGGCTGCAGGTCCATGTAGTTGCGCACGGCCTTGCGGCCGAGCGCGTCCTCCAGAACGGTGATGAACCGCTCCAGTTCGACGGTGTTGTTGTTGCCGATGTTGTAGAGCCTGTACGGGGCGGGCGAGGAGGACGGGTCCGGCGCGTTCCCGTCCCACAGGGGGTTGGGCTCGGGGATGCGGTGCACGACGCGAAACACCCCTTCGACGATGTCGTCGATGTAGGTGAAGTCCCGGCGCATCTTGCCGTGATTGAAGACGTTGATGGGCTTGCCGTCGCAGATGGCCTTGGTGAAGAGGTACAGCGCCATGTCGGGCCGGCCCCACGGCCCGTAGACCGTGAAGAAGCGTAGGCCCGTGGTCGGCAGTTTATAGAGGTAGCTGTAGGTGTGGGCCATGAGTTCGTTGGACTTCTTGCTGGCGGCGTAGAGACTGACGGGGTGGTCGACGTTGTCGTGGACCGAGAAGGGCATGGACGTGTTCAGCCCGTAGACGGAACTCGACGAGGCGTAGACCAAGTGCTGCACTTCGTTGTGGCGGCAGCATTCCAGCAGGTTGGCGAAGCCGACGATGTTGGAGTTTATGTAGGACTTGGGGTTGATGAGCGAGTAGCGTACTCCGGCCTGGGCCGCCAGGTTGACGACATGGGTGAACCCGAAGGCCTTGAAGAGTTCGTTCAGGGATTCGCCGTCGGCCAGGTCAACGGCTTCGAAACGGAAATTCTGCTCTGTTTCGAGCTGGCGCAAGCGGTCCTTCTTCAACTCTACCGAGTAGTAATCGTTGAGATTGTCGATGCCGAAGACTTCCGCTCCGGCGGCGGCGAAGCGCTTGGCGAGGTGAAAACCGATGAACCCCGCGGCGCCCGTGATGAGAATTTTCATGCGTTGCTCCATGTGAAACGTGACAATGAAGTTCACCTAGCGCAACGAGCATTTCTGGGCAATACGGAATTGTGTGCGTGAAAAATGATGCAGGTGGATCGTTTTGGCGGAAGGGAAATTCAGTTGCGGATGCCCTGCAGAATCTGCCAGGCGTCGTTTTTGAGCTGCTTGTCGCCTGCGGCCATGTCTTCGAGGTTCGGTAGCAATCGAAGTTCGGAGCTTCCAAACAAGGCAGCCGCGTTGCCGGAGTTCGGGTCACCTGAAACGGGCGACGCCGGTCCGAAGCAGATGATGATGCGTGGAGCGAAGAACCGTAAGCCCTGGGCAAGGAGCCCCGGCGAAACATCGAGAGGCCACGCGCAGATATCGTTCTCCGGCCAGCCCAGGTGCGAGCGGACGCTGGCCTGGATTTTCCTGAACATGTCCAGGCGCGGGGGCGGGGTGGGCTGCTGCATGTCGGCAAACAGGCCGACGTAGGTCCACAGCGTGCGGACGGGCGATTGTTTCCCGTGAAACAGGGAGCGCAGAAGCGGCGGCACAGGCTCCTCGACACGGCTCGGGCCCTGGTCCGGAAATCCTTGGGCGACCGGCTTGCGGGCTGGTTCGGCGACCGCCTGTGCGGTTTCCTCGACGAACGGGCCGGGTTCCTGCGGCGCGGGTTCCTGCTGCGGGATTTCGGGCCTGCGCCAGAGGTGGGTGATGCCGAGACGCTTCAGCGTGCGCTGGGTTTCGGTCAGGGCGTATTCATCAAGATCCAATCCCAGATCCTCCAGGCGATTTCTGTCTTGGGCAGCTGCGGCCAGGATTCGCGCCTGCCGTGGCGGTCCATGACGAGCACGCGGTTGGTGGGCGTGGCGAAACCGGCGCCAGCCTCGTCCACGGGGTTGGCCACGATGAGGTCGAGGTTCTTGTGTTCGAGCTTGCCGGCGGCGTTGCGCTCCAGATCCTGGGCCTCGGCCGCGAAGCCGATGGTCACCTGGCCGGGTTTCTTGCTGCCGCTCAGGGTGGCCAGGATGTCCGGGTTGGGCTCGAAGGTCAAAGCCAAGGGCGCGCCGCCTTTCTTGAACTTGCCCAGTTCGCAGGCCGGCGGCCGGAAGTCCGCAACGGCCGCTGTGAAGCAGCCGATGTCCTGGGAAGGGAACACGGCGCCGGCAGCCTCGAACATCTCCCGGGCCGAGGTCACCGGGATGCGGCGGATCATGGCCGGCAGGGGCAGGTCCACGGGCCCGGTCACGGCCGTGACCTCGGCCCCGCGCAGGGCGGCGGCGATGGCCAGGCAGGCGCCCATGGTCCCGGTGGACGGGTTGGACCAGAAGCGGACGCGGTCGAAATATTCCCTGGTGGGTCCCAGAGTCAGCATGACCTTCTTGCCGCGCATATCCTGGGGTGAGAGGGCGGCCAGGGTGCGGATGAAAATTTCCTCGATGGGGGCCAGGCGTCCCTGGCCCGTGTCGCCGCAGGCCACGTCGCCGCATTCGGGCTCGATGCGCACCACGCCTCGCTGTCCCAGGACTTCCCAGTTGTGCCTGGTGGCCGGAGCCGACCACATGCGCGGGTTCATGGCCGGCGCCGCGAGGACGGGGCCGGGGTAGGCCAGCAGTTGGCAGCTCAGCAGGTCATCGGCCAGTCCGTGGGCCATCTTGGCCAGGATGTTGGCCGTGGCCGGGGCCACGACGAACGCGTCGGCGACAGCTGGTTCGAGATGGTCGAAGTCCGCCCCGGAGGTGAACATGTCCGTGAACAGGGGGTCTGCGCCCAGGGCCCCGAAGGACAGGTCCGTGACGAACCGGCGGGCGGACTCGGTGAGGGTCGCGCCGACCTGGATGTTCAGACGAAGAAAGGCCCTGGTCAGATCCAGGGCCTTGTAGGCTGCGATGGAGCCCGTGACTCCAAGATGGACGCGTTTCCCGTGAAACGTGTCGAAGAGGTAGTGGGCCGGGATCACTGGCTGAGGGTCCTTTCACCTTCCGCGGGCGCGCCCGTGGAACCCGAGGACGGATAGGTGTCCATGGGCTGGCCGCCGGTGGAGTAGGCCGGGGAGTAGGTGTTCCCGACCTTGGGGCTGACCTTGATTTCGAGCCAGGTGTACCAGAGGGGCGTTTCCTCGATGGTGATCATGCAGACCCGGTTGTCCTTGGTGAAGACCAGGAAGAAGCGCTGATACTTCTGGTAGGTGACCATGGTCCAGCCGTCTTTGGGCATGTTGTGGAAGAAGAAGTCGAAGAGGGAGATGGGTTCGGCCCAGCCCTTGAACTTCATGGTGCCGAACTTGCCGTCCGCCGTCGGGGTGATGTTGGACTTGTCGGTCTGGATCTCCATTTCTTCCGGAACGCGTATATCATTGTAATCATAGAAGAAGCTCTGCTGAGCTTTGGGTGCGGCCGGGTCCTGGGAATCGGATCCCATAAGGTCCGATCCGGCGCAGCCCCACGAGGCGAGCAGCAGGGCGAGGACGAGACATTTCATGTAACGCATGGTGGCATCCTTCACGTTCGTTAAGGTTTGGAAATATCACGAGCCATTGTTTGAAAACCTAGCATCGCCGGCGGCGATTTCAAGTGTTTTTTCCGGCCGTTGAGCTTTGGCCGCCGCGTCGCGGGCCTTGGCCGCTTCGTCGAGCCAGCCGCCTTCCTCCAGGGATTGGGCAGCCAGTTCGTACATGCGGTGCATGCCGTCGGCGTACACGGACTCGATCAATTCGTCTGAGTACCCTTTGAACACGCTGCGCACAAGGTCGTTCTGGGCGTACAGAAAACGCGCCAGCAAGGGGTTTTCACGGTGCAGGGGAAGATATAGGATGAACATGCGCTTGCAGTGGAAGAGGATGAAGCGCACGCGGCGCACCTCCCGCTCGATGCTTTCGGACGTCTGCCTGATGACTGCGTAGAGCTCTGTGCCGATATGCTGCTCTTCCGGCGTCAGGGACGTGCTGCGCTGCAGCTGCTTGAAGCGCGGTTTGTAGTTCATCTGCTGGTAGGCGTCCTCCTTGAGCTTGATGCACTCGTGGAAGATGTAGCCCAGGGCCCAGTCCAGGTATTCGCCAAGGACCGACAGGTGCGACGGTTCCTCGTTGCGGAACAGCAGGTGGGACGTGTCCTTGAGGCGCCACAGGAGGCCCTTGCTGTTCTGCCGGCCGAGGATGTCGTCGAAGAAGTGGAAGCTGACGGACCCGCTTGCGTCGTATTCGGAAAAATGTGTTTCCATGGCGCTGGCGATTTGGCAGAAATCGCGCAGCACGTCGCGGACGAAGGAATCGTGTTTGGTCTTTAGCCAGCTTTTGGACATCGCGTTACCCGGCGGAATTTTCCGCGTCATGTACGGCACGGCCTTGCTCACGTCAAACCCCATGAACCCATGCACAACACCAGGAACAAGATTTTAGGGCGCCACGAGGCGCATACGCTTGCAGGCAGGGGCGGCGTGGTCTTCACCAACGGCTGCTTTGACATCCTGCACCCCGGCCATGTTGACTACCTCCAGCGCGCGCGGGATCTGGGCGAGCGCCTCGTGGTCGGCCTCAACAGCGACGCCTCGGTGCGCCGCCTCAAGGGGCCGACCCGGCCCGTCAACGATGAGGCCAGCCGTGCCATGGTCCTGGCCGCCCTGGCCTGCGTCGACCACGTCGTGGTCTTCGAGGAGGATACGCCGTACGAGCTGATCAGGGTCGTGGCCCCCGACGTCCTGGTCAAGGGCGGCGACTGGAGCGTGGACCGCATCGTCGGCCGCGACCTGGTCGAGGCGCGCGGTGGCCGGGTGCTGTCCATCCCGCTCCTTCCGGGCCATTCGACCACGTCCATCATCGACAGAATTCTCGCCATGAACGCGGGGGAAAGCCATGCAGCACAACGTGAAGAATAAGCGGATCACCTATTCCCTGCGGTATCTGCTGGAGACCCTGACGAGCGAAGGGGAGATCAGCGCGGCTCAGGCCGGCGTCATCACGGAGCACGCGCGCAAGAACGACATTGACCTGGACTGCGGCGAGGGCATCGACAGCCTCATCCGCTTCAACATCCGCAAGGCGCCCAAGGAGCCCGGCGGCCCGGAGATGCGCATCACCGAGGACGTCATCCTCAAGGCCGTGGCGCGCCGCGAGGGGATTGAGTTCAGGCGGGTGGACCCCTTCGATCTGGACCTGGAGGTGACCACCAAGACCATCTCCGAGAGCTTCGCGCGCATGAACACCCTGGTCCCGATCATGATCCGCGACGGGGAGCTGGAGCTTGCGGCCTTCAACCCTTTCCGGCCCGAGCTGTGGCACGACATGGAGCGGGTCAGCGACCTGCCCTACAAGGTCTTTCTCTCCACCCGCCAGGACATCAACCGTCTCATCGACGACTACTACCAGTTCCGCACGGCCATCCAGGCCGCCGAGATCGAGTTCATGTCCTCCAACGAGATCGGCAACCTCGAGGCGCGGGTCAAGGTGGCCGACAAGTCCGACCCGGACTCCCAGCGGCACATCATCAAGGCCGTGGACTACCTGCTGCGCTCGGCCCTGCGCGAGCGGGCCAGCGACATCCACGTCGAGCCCAAGCGCGACCACGCCCTGGTCCGGTTCCGCATCGACGGCATCCTGCACGACCTGCACCGTCTGCCCATGACCGTGCACCTGGCCATGATCAACCGCCTCAAGGGCATGAGCCGTCTCGACATCTCCGAAAAGCGCCGGCCCCAGGACGGGCGCGTGCAGCTGGTCCTGGCGGGGGTGCCGACGGACGTGCGCGTGTCCACGGTGCCAGTGGCCTTCGGCGAGAAGATGGTCCTGCGCCTGCTCTCCAGCGATAGCACCCTCAAGAACCTGCAGGAGCTGGGCATGCTGCCCGAGCAGTTCGAGACCTTCAGCCGCTTCCTGCGCCACACCTACGGCCTCATCCTGGTCACGGGCCCCACGGGCAGCGGCAAGTCCACGACGCTCTACTCGACCCTGAAGGTCCTGGCCAACCCGCAGGTCAACGTGGTCACCCTCGAAGACCCCATCGAGATGGTGGTCGACGATTTCAACCAGATCGGCATCCAGTCGCGCATCGGCGTGACCTTCGGCCAGATGCTGCGGCACATCCTGCGCCAGGACCCCGACATCGTCATGATAGGCGAGATGCGCGACCTGGAGACGGCGGAGCAGGCCGTGCAGGCGGCCCTGACCGGGCACATCGTCTTCTCGACCCTGCACACCAACGACGCCAGCTCCGCCCTGACCCGACTGCTGGACCTGGGCCTGGACGCCTACCTCATCAACGCCGCCGTCATCGGCTGCATGGCCCAGCGCCTGGTGCGCAACATCTGTCCGAACTGCAAGGCCCAGTTCAGGCCGGACTACGACGAGATCACGGCCCTGGGGCTGGCCGGCTACATCGCCAGGGACCAGATGCTGTGGAAGGGGCGCGGTTGCGATCACTGCCGCCAGACGGGTTATTACGGTCGCACCGGCATCTTCGAGATCCTGCCCTACGACACGGAGGTCAAGGAGGCCATCCGCCGCAACGTGGACCTGGCGGACCTGCGGTCGCTGGTGCGCGGGAAGGGCGTGCGCTCCCTCATGGACGACGGCATGGAGCGTGTCATCCGCGGCGTGACGACCTATGAGGAGGTGCTGCGTGTGGCCGGAGGGTCCATCGATTAGGCGCGGGGCCTGACGGACTTGTGGACGGGCTGACCCGTGAGCTTTTGCAGGGCGTCGAAGGACTGCTCCAGGGAGGAGCGCTCCTCGATGCTCTGCTGCAGGAAGTTTCTGATGGGCGAGATCATCTCCAGGGCCTGGTCGATCTCGGCGTTGGTGCCCTGGGCGTAGGCCCCGATGTTGACCATGTCCTCGACGCGCCGGAAGGTTGACAGATGCCGGATGAGCTTGCGCCCTGCGGCGACCACGGGGGCGGGAGTCACGTCAGAAGCCAGGCGGCTGACGCTCTTGAGGACGTCGATGGAAGGGTAGTGGCCCTGGTCCGCCAGGTCGCGGGTCAGGACGATGTGGCCGTCCAGGATGGAGCGCACGGCGTCGGCCACGGGCTCGTTGAAGTCGTCGCCCTCGACCAGCACGGTGTAGATGCCGGTGATGCTGCCCTTGGCCGACCTGCCGGCCCGCTCCAGCAGGCGGGGCAGGTGGGAGAAGACCGTCGGCGTGTAGCCGCGCGTGGTCGGCGGTTCGCCCGCGGCCAGGCCCACCTCGCGTGCGGCCATGGCGAAGCGCGTGACCGAGTCCATCATGAAGAGCACGTCCTTGCCCTGGTCGCGGAAGAATTCCGCCATGGCCGTGGCCGCGTAGGCCGCGCGCATGCGCACCAGCGGCCCCTGGTCCGAGGTGGCCACCACCAGGACCGACCGCGCCAGCCCCTCGGGCCCCAGATCCTTCTCGATGAAATCCACGACCTCGCGGCCGCGTTCGCCGATGAGCCCGATGACGTTGACGTCGGCCGACGTGTATCGCGCGAACATGCCCATCAGCGTGCTCTTGCCCACGCCCGAGCCGGCCATGATGCCGACGCGCTGGCCCTTGCCCAGGGTCAGCAGCCCGTTGACGGCGCGCACTCCAACGTCCAGGGGGTCGATGATGCGCGGCCGCGTCAGCGGGTTGGGCGGGTCGGCGTGCAGGGGGTAGTGGCGGGCCGGGTGCAGGGTCACGCCGGGGTCGAGGCTCGCGCCGAAGGCGTCGACGGCGTGCCCGAGGTAGCGCTGGCCCACGGGGAAATGGGGCGGCGTGCTCGTGTTGCGGATGAGGCTCCCGGGGCGGATGCCGCGCATCTCGCCGTAGGGCATGAGCAGCATGACGTCGTCGCGGAAGCCTACGACCTCGGCGTTGATGACGGGCCGGTTCGGGTCGCCGGGGAGCAGCTGGCACACGGAGCCCAGGGGGGCCTTGATGCCGCGGCCTTCGGCCACCAGGCCCACGACCTTGGTCACCTTGCCGTAGGCCTGGGCCGGCTGCAGGCCCGAGAGGAGCTGCAGCGTGCCGTCCAGGTCGGCCGTCATGAATTGTCCTTGAACCCGTCGAGGATGGCCCGGACCTGTTCGAAGCGGCTGGCCACGGAGTTGTCCACCAGGCCGTCCCCGCTCTCGATGCGCACGCCGCCGAATTCGAGGTCCGCGCACTGGCAGACGCGCAGTTCCGGCAGATCGGGGCGCTGCTCGCGGGTTTTCTCGACGAGGCTTCTGGCCAGGTCCAGATCGGCCGGGCAGACGTGGACCGTGATGCAGCCCGTGGTCTGCAGCTGGGCCATGGCCTCCTCGAAAAGTGCGTTCAGCACGCGTTCGCGCTCCTCGTCGAGCATCACGCCGAGAGTCTTCTCGAAAGCGAGCTGCAAGACCCTGAAAAGGGTCTGCCGGTGTTCGGCGGTGACGCGTTCCTTCTCGGCGTTCAGCGCGGCCTGCAAGTCGCCGAGGAAACCGGAGACCTTCGCTGCCTCGGCCGTGGCGAGAGCATTGACCTCGTCCCGGGCGGCCGCCAGCCCTTCGTCCCTGGCCTGGCGGCGGATCCGCTCGGCCTCGGCCAGGGCCTGGGCCAGGATCTCCCTGGCCATCTGCTGGGCGCGTTCCCGTACCTGTTCCATGTATCTGGCCTCTGTTTCCTCGTTCCAGGTTGCGGCCGCGGGGCGGTTCATGGCGCTGAAGTCGCCGTGGCGCAGGCCGTGGATGAGCCGTCCGGTGAGGGGAGGGTGCTCAGACAAGGACTTCGCCTCCGCTGCCGGCGATGACGATGCGGCCCTCGGCCTCCAGGCGGCGCACCTGCTTGACGATGTTCTGCTGAGCGGCCTCGACTTCCGAGAGTTTGACCGGGCCCATGATCTCGAGGTCCTCGCGGATCATGTTGCCGGCGCGCTCGGACAGGTTCTTGAAGAACTTCTCGCGCAGCTCCTCGGGGGCGGTCTTGAGGGACATGGTCAGGTCCTCGTTGCTGATCTCCTTGAGGATTTCGCGGATGCCGCGGTCGTCGATCTTCATGATGTCCTCGAAGACGAACATGAGCTGCTTGATCTCCTCGGCCAGCTGCGCGCTCTCCTCCTCGATGTCGGCCATGATCTCCTCTTCCGTGGCCCGGTCGATGGCGTTCAGGATCTCGGCCACGGAGCTCACGCCGCCCACCTTGCGGCCTTCCTTGCCGCCGATGGCGATGAGTTGGCTCTGCAGCACGCGGTCCACTTCCACGAGCATCTCCTCGGCCACGGCCTCCAGCTTGGCAAGGCGGATGAGCACCTCGGCCCGCACGCCCGGGCTCATGTTCTGCAGCAGGTTGCCGGCGCTCTCAGGCGGCAGGTGGCCCAGGATGAGGGCCAGGGTCTGCGGATGCTCGTTGCGCAGGATCTGGGCCAGGATCTTGGGGCTGACGTTGCCGAGCTCCTTGAAGGGCACGGGGCCCGACTCGAAATCGAGTTCGTCCAGGATGTAGCGGGCCGTGTCGGAATCCAGGTTGGAGGAGATCATCTTGCGCACCTGCTCGGGGCCGCCGTAGAGCATCTCCTTGCCGATGGTCATGGCCTGGTTGAACTCGCGCAGCACTTCCTCGGCCTGCTCCTTGCCCACGCTGTCGAGCTTGGCCATGGCCCGGGACACGGCCGTGATCTCGGAGCGGTCGAATTTCTTGAAGACCTCCGAGGCGAAGGAGTCGCCCAGGGCCAGGATGAGGATGGCCGTCTTCTGGGGTCCGGTCAGCTTTCCGACGGGTAGTGCCATTTATGCTTCTCCCTGGGTCAGCCACTGGCGCATGATCATGACCGCCTGGTCCATGTTCTGGTCCACCAGCTGCTGCGCCAGATGCTTGGCGTTCTCGATGCGCTTGACCGCGTCCACGGCGGCCAGATCCTCTTCGCTCATGCCCTCGGTCAGGGCCATGAGCTCCTGGGCCGCGCCGAGCTCCTGGGCCTCCTGCACGGTGGTGGGCTCCGCGACCTTGGGCCGGATGAGGGCCAGGACCACGGGGCGGGCCACGAAGAGCAGGAAGAGCAGGATGACCAGCGTGTTCAGGAGCGGCTTGCCCAGGAGCTGGAAGTACCTGGAGGCCACGTCCAGCAGCGGGGCCTGCTCGGCTCCGGCCGGTTCGCCGAAGGAGATGGAGGAAACCTCGATGGCGTCCCCGCGGTTCTCGTCGAAGCCCACGGCGCGCTGCGTCAGCTGGCGCAGCTGCGCGAGCTGGTCGGCGGGCAGGGCTTCGAAGGCGAATGTCCCATCTTGCTGCTGCGTGTACTTCCCGTCAACCAGCACGGCCACGCTCAGGCGCTTGATGCTGCCGACCTGGGAAACGATCTGCTGCTCTTCGCGGTTGATGTCGAAATTGGTCGTGGCGGAGGTGCGCGTGCTGGACTGGGCCGTGCCCGAGGCCATCTGGTCGTTCTCGCCCTGGTAGTTGGGGTCGGGCGTGCCGCCGGCGACATTGGCCGAGCCGCGGCTCTCCTCCTCGCTCTTGACCTCGCTGCGGACCACCGCTGATTTGGGGTCGAAGATTTCCTTGCGGATGGTCGTGCGGTTGAAGTCCAGGTCTGCGTTGACCCTGGCGATGACCCGGCCGGGGCCGAGGATGGGCACCAGGAGCTGCTCGATGCGCTGTTCGAGGCTTCGCTGCAGGCCCGTCTGATATTCGAGCTGCGTGGAGGTCATGCCCGTCATGTCCGTTTCGGACTTGGGCTCGTACAGGACCTTGCCCCGGCTGTCGGCCAGGGTGATGTGTTCGGCCGTCATGCCTTCGACGCTGGTGGACACCAGGTTGACGATGGCCTGGACCTGCTGGGCCGAGAGGGAACGTCCCCCTTTGAGCTTGAGCATGATGGCAGCCGACGGCGGGGCCTGCTCCTCGACGAAGAGGCTCTTGTTGGGCAGCACCAGGTGCACGCGGGCGCTCTCGACCTCGGCCAGTTCCGAGATGGTGCGCGACAGCTCGCCCTGCAGGGCGCGCTGGTAGTTGATGCCCTGGACGAAATTGGTCTGGCCGATGTTGTTCTCGTCGAAGAGTTCGAAACCCACGCCCTGGCCGTGCAGGGAGCCTTCGCCGGCCAGCTTGAGCCGGGCCTCGTAGACCATGTCGGCAGGCACCAATATGGCCGAGCCACCTTCGGAGATCTGGTAGGGGATCTTCTCCTTCTGCAGGTAGCTGACCACGCTGGCGGCGTCTTCCTGGTAGAGCTGGCTGTAGAGGACCCTGTAGTCGGTTCTGTTCATCCAGAAGATCATGCCGAAGAACGTGAGGATGAGCGAGGCCAGCAGCCCTCCGAGGAGGATGCGCTGGGCCAGGGATTTGTTCGTCCAGAAGTCCGTGGCCTTGGCCAGAGTGTTCTGCAGAAATGGGGGCATGGTGAGTCCTCGTTGTGATTACGGATCAGAACTGCATGCGCATGAGTTCCTGGTAGGCCTGCATGACCTTGTTGCGCACGGCGGAGGTCATGTCCATGGCCAGTCCCGCCTTCTGCAGGGAGATCATCAGCTCGTGCACGTTCTGGGATTTGCCCGAGGCGAAATCCTGGATCATGCGCGCCTTTTCGGTCTGCATGTCGTTGACCTTGGCCAGGGACTCCTCGATGGTCTCGGCGAAGGACTGGGTCGCCTCGGCCGTGGCGCTCTTCTTGGCGCCGAGTCCCTTGGGATTGTTCAAAAGCTCGCTGGCCGCGGAATAGGCCTTGATGGCCATCGGTGACACCGCCATGGAACTCCTCCTTCGTGATATCCGTCAATGTGCGGCCTAGCGGCCGATTTCCAGGGCCTTGGTGAACATGTTCTTGGATGTCGTGATGGTCGAGACGTTGGCCTCGTAGGCGCGCATGGCCTGAAGCATGTTGGTCATCTCCTCGACCACGTTGATGTCCGGGTAGCTGACGTAGCCCTCCTCGTCGGCGTCCGGGTGCCCGGGCTCGTAAACCTGCTTCAGGGGCCTGCGGTCGTTCTGGATGGACTCGACCCGCACGCCCTTGACCTCCTGGTCCAGGGCCGAGTTCATGGCCTTGGAGAAGGGGCTGTCCACCTCGGTCTCCTTGAAGATGGCTTCCTTGCGACGATAGGGGCCGCCGCCCACGGTCCTGGTGGTCTTGGCGTTGGCCAGGTTCATGGAGATGACGTTCAGATGGGTGCGTTCGGCCTTGAGGGCGGACGCGCCGATGTCGATGGATGTCATGAAGTCCATTATTTGCCTCCATCCTGTATGATCTGCTTCATGCCGGCGAAATTCTTCTGCATGACGGTGGTCAGAGTGCTGTAGAGCAGGTTGTTCTTGGCCATGGCCGCCATTTCCGTGTCCAGATCCACGTTGTCCACGCCCTGGATGACCCTTGGCGTCAGGGATTTGGTCACGCTGGCTTCGGTCTGTTCCGGCGAGAAGGCCGCCGGGAAATGGTCCGGGTGCGTTTTGGCCATGGCTCCGCCTTCGGCCAGCCCCAGGGCGGCCTGCAGGTCCTTTTCGAACTCCAGGCGCCGCGCCTTGTAGCCGGGCGTGTTGATGTTGGCCAGGTTGGCGCTGACGATGTTTTGACGCTGGAGCTGGAAGTCCATGACCTTGGCCGTCAGATCCAGGTGATCGGGAAACAGGCTTTTCATCGGTAACCCCTTGTCATTCCGGCATGTGCTTGGCCGCGCGGTGGCGGAGCCGGGTCGTTGACGACGACGGTTTTGCAATGACCATTCCAGAAACGAAAAACCGGGAATACGCGTTTCAATCCGGTATATTGGCGATGGAAATGAAACGACGGGACTTGGCGGCGGGGGAGGGTTGCTTGGCTGGCATCAATGTTGCTTGCTGCCGGGTGGATGACAAAGCATACCCGATCTGACGACAAGGAGGAGGAACCATGAGTTCGCATCTGGATTACGAAATCAACAAGGAACTTGGCGAGTGCTATCTTTTCATGGGTGAACTGGACAAGGCCGAGAGCTATTACCACAAGGCCGCGGGCAGCAACGGCGTCCATCCGGACCCGTACCTGGGACTGGCGACCATCGCCGTGCAGCGCGGCGACCTGGACCAGGCCATGGCCATGTACCGCAAGGCCGACGGCATCTCGTCCTCGGACAAGTCCCTGGCCGGCATGGCCCTCATCTGCGCCCAGCAGGGGCGGCACGAGGAGGCCTTCGACCTGTACGGCCGCGCCCTGACGGCCAACCCCGAAAACATCATCGCCCTCTTCGGGCTCGTCCAGACGTCCCACATGCTGGGCCGCACGGGCGAGGCCATCGCTCCTCTGGAGCACTATCTCGAACTCAACCCCGGCAAGAGCGAGGTCCGCTACGCCCTGGGCGGCTGCCTGACGACCTGCGGCCGTCCGGCCGATGCCAAGGCGCAGCTGGAGCGCCTGCTGGAGATGGACCCGGCCTACGGCCCGGCGGCCGAGCTTCTGGCTCAGCTCTAAAACGCTGTCGGTTCCCCTCCCTGTGCGGTCAGGTCCCGGTTTTCGGGGGCCTGACCGCGCTGTTGCATATTGCGGTCAAAGCTGGCAGTGCACGGCGAACATTCTTTTCGAGAGGGGGGAACACCATGAACATGCTGCCAATACGCCGGGCCATCCTGAGCGTCACAGATAAATCCGGACTCGAGGACTTTGCGCGATTTCTGCAGGAACAGGGCGTCGAGCTCGTTTCCACGGGCGGCACGCGCAAGAAGCTCGTCCAGGCCGGCCTCAAGGTCCGTTCCGTCAGCGACGTGACGGGCTTCCCGGAAATCCTGGGCGGCCGCGTCAAGACCCTGCACCCGCACGTCCACGCCGGCATCCTGGCCGACAAGGACGACCCCGCCCACATGCGCACCCTCAAGGATCTGCGCCTGGCGCCCTTCGACCTCATCTGCGTCAATCTCTACAATTTCGCCGAAGCCGTGCGCCAGACCCTGGAAGACAAGCAGGCCGTGGAGCAGATCGACATCGGCGGCCCGACCATGCTGCGCGCCTCGGCCAAGAACTTCCACTCCGTGGCCGTCATCCCCGACCCGGCCCATTACGCCGAGTGCATGCAGGAGATGAAGGCAAACGGCGGCAGCCTCTCCCTCGAATTCCGCAAGCGCATGGCCGTGGCCACATTCGCGCTGACCTCGGAATACGACCGCATGATCACCGAGTACCTGAGCCGCCCCTAGGGGCGGCCCCGCCGGCCCGAACCGGCGACGGAGACACGTCATAGCATCCAAACCCCTCGGCAATCTCACGGGCCTCAAGCCCAGCCAGACCGCGGCCATCTCGCGCCTCTACAACCGCCGTTTCCCAGACCAGGGCGGCTTCACCCCGGACCAGGCCCGCGAACTGGCCATCCTGAGCCGCGGCATCGGCCGCCAGCTGGGCGTGCTCATCAACCGCAAGGGCGTGCCCGTCATGGTCATCGTCGGCGAGCAGGACGGCATCCTCATCCCCGAGCTGTCCCGCCACCGCCAGGCCGAGTCGCGCCTGTCGGGCCTGCGCCTGCTGCACACCCACCTCGATTCGTCCCTGCTGACCCAGGAAGACCTCATGGACATGGCCTTCCTGCGCCTGGACGCTGTCTGCGTGCTGACCGTGAGCCCCGACGGCGCGCCGCGCACCTGTCAGTTCGCGCACCTGCTGCCGCCCAACGCCGACGAGCTGCCCTATCAGGTGCACCCGGCCGTGATCTGGGACGAGGTGGATTTCGATTTCGGGGCCAGCGCTAAGGCCCTGGAAGACGAACTGGCCCGCACAGGGCAGACCGTGGCTTCCTCGGCGCGCGAGGGCGCGGCCATCCTGGTCAGCGTCGGCTCCCAGCCCAAGGGCGTGCAGGAGCGGTCCCTGGCCGAGCTGGCCGAACTGGCGGCCACGGCCGGCCTGGAGGTGGTCGGCACGGTGGTGCAGCGCGTCAGCCAGGTCAACCCCAAGCTCATCCTGGGCCGGGGGAAGCTGGCCGAACTGGAGGTCCTGGCCCTGCAGAAGAACGCGGCCACCCTGGTCTTCGACCAGGAGCTGACCCCGACCCAGCAGCGCAATGTCAGCCAGATCACCGAGCGCAAGGTCCTGGACCGCACTCAGCTCATCCTCGACATCTTCGCCCAGCACGCCCAGACCCGCGAAGGCAAGTTGCAGGTCGAGATGGCCCAGCTCAAGTACATGATGCCCCGCCTGGTGGGCCAGAACCGCGCCCTGAGCCGCCTGACGGGCGGCATCGGCGGCCGCGGGCCGGGCGAGACGCGGCTTGAGATGGACCGTCGCAAGATCCGCGCCCGCATCGCCCAGATCAAGACCGAGCTCGGCAGCGTGCGCAAGCACCGCAAGGCCACGCGCAGCCGCCGCGACAAGGCCGGCCTGCCCGTGGTCTCCCTGGTGGGCTACACCAACGCGGGCAAGTCCACGCTCCTCAATACCCTGACCCAGAGCGACGTCCTGGCCGAGAACAAGCTTTTCGCCACCCTGGACCCCACCAGCCGCCGCCTGCGCTTCCCAGAGGACCGCGAGATCATCCTGACCGACACCGTGGGCTTCATCCGCCATCTGCCGGCCGACCTGCGCGAGGCCTTCATGGCCACCCTGGAGGAGCTGGAGGGCGCCGACGTGCTCGTGCACGTGGCCGACGCGTCGCACCCGGAGATGGAGGCCCAGCTCGAGGCCGTGGAATCCATCCTGCGCGACCTGTCCATCGACACCATCCCCCGCGTCCTGGCCCTGAACAAGGTTGACCGCATCTCGGAGGAGACCCGCGAGGCCCTGGCCTTCGTCCATCCCGACGCGGTCTTCATCTCCGCCATAGAGCGGCCCTCCCTCGCCCCCCTTGTCGAACGCGTCAAAGCGCTGCTCTAGTCCTTGCCCTGAAAACGAAAAAGCGCGGAAACCCTGAGGCTTCCGCGCTTTGGCGTCGATCCGCAAAAAATCCGGTTATTCCTTCTTTTTCCAGGGGTGCTCCGTGCCGGCCGTGAGGCGCTGGATGTTCTCCGAGTGCTTCCAGAAGATGAGGGCCATGAGGACCAGGGCCATGGGGATGGCGCCGAAGAGGCCCTGGAAGAGCAGGATCACGGGCATGAGCGCCACCATGACCAGGGAGGCCAGGGACACGAAATTGTAGAAGTACAGGGCCGCCAGGAAGGCCAGGCCGCAGATGATCACCGCCCAGGGCGAAATGGCCAGGAAGGCGCCGACCCATGTGGCCACGCCCTTGCCGCCCTTGCCGTGCAGGAAGACCGAGAACATGTGGCCGCAGACCGCGGCCGTGGCGACCAGGGTCAGGAAGAAGTACGAATCCGAGAAGCTCGTGGCCAGCAGCACGGGGATGAACCCCTTGAGCACGTCCAGGGCCAGGGTCATGGCTCCGTATTTCGTGCCGCACAGGCGGCCTACATTGGTGGCGCCGATGTTCCCGCTGCCCTCTTCGCGGGGGTCGATGCCGCAGCAGGTGCGGGAAATCAGAAGGCCGAAGGGCATGGCTCCCAGAAGGTAGCTGATCGCGAGCCAGAATATTGTCACCATGTTCTCACTCCTTGGTCTTTGGATTTGGCGGATGCCATGTGCCGCATTTCACTACGGCAAAACCGTTGGCCGGACAAGTTCATTCCTCTTCCCAGGCTTCGACGATCTTGATCTCGTTGTTCAGGGGATCGACCTTGCCGATGCGGATGGCGAAGCGCTGCCCAAGCCGGATCTTGTCGCCGAAGATCTTGCGCGGCGCCTTGAGGAAGAGCTGCAGCTCCGGCAGGGCGATGGTCACCAGTACGGACCCCGGGTCCACGATGACGCCGGACCAGCGCATCTTCTTGAAATTCTGCCTGAAATACTCGTATTTCCAGTATCTCGGGCGCATGCGCTGGACCTGGCCGACCAGTTCCGATCGGCTGGAGAGGACCGGCAGCAGGCTTTCCAGCTCGGACTGGCTCAGGAGCCGCCCCCGGCCCGTGAGCCGGGCCGCGATTTGGGCCATGTTGATGAAGTCCGAGTAGCGGCGCAGGGGCGAGGTCACGGGCGCGTAGGCCTTGGCCCCGATGGTGGCGTGGCGCCGCGGCTCGCACTCCAGGATGGAGGGGCCCATGTTGTTGATGATGCGGTAGATGTCCGTGGGCTCGCTCCACACGCCGGCGCTCTCGGCGGGCAGGGTGATGTTCTGGGTGCGGTAGAGCAGGGCCGTGCCCGTCTCCAGGCCCCAGGCGCCCATGGCCTTGTTGGCCAGGATCATGAATTCCGAGACGATGGTCTGCGCCTCGGGAGTTGACGGGCTCTGCGCGATTCCGACCTGCGGGTTGGCCGGGTCGCCGTCGAGCACGACCCGCGGGTCGGGCTGGTCCATGATCACGGCGTGTTCGCAGATGCGCGCCTGACGCAGCAGGTGGGCCAGGTCCCGGGCGTCGCGGAGCATGCCGGTCGCGCCCTCGGCGATGTCCGTTTCCACGCCGGTGTAGGTCAGGTTGGCCGCGACCCGCACCCAGGCGACTTCGGGCGCGAAGCCCCGCAGGTCGCCCTCGGGGTCGAGGTCGAAGGTGATGACCAGGGCCGGCAGATCCTGCCCGGCGTTGAGGCTGAAGAAGCGGGTCCCCAGTTCCTCGGGCAGCATGTGGCTCGTTCCCTCGGGCAGGTAGAGGGAGCTGAAGCGGTGCTGCACGGCGCGGTCCAGGGGGCTCCCGAACTCCCATTCCAGGCAGGGGCAGGCCAGGGCCAGGCGCAGTCGGAAGCCGTCTTCGCCGCGCGTGAGTTCGAAGCCGTCGTCGATGTCCTGGGTCGTGGCCGAGTCGATGGTCACGATCTCGGCCATGGGCTCCTGCCGCCCCAGCAGGACGCGTTCCTTCTGGGCCTCCACGGCCCCGGCGAAGGGTTCCGCCCAGCCGGGCTCCCAGTCGTACTGCGCGCGGCAGAGGTGGAAATTGAAGTGGGCCGGCACGATGCCCCAGGCCTGGGCCAGGAACAGGGCCAGATGGGGCTCCTCGGGCAGGCCCTGGGTCATGGTCTTCCACAGGGCGTCCGAGTCCCGGTCGTCGGGGTTGCACAGGCGGGTCATGAGCAGGTCGCGGATGCGCGCGGTCTGCTCCTCGTCGGGCTCCGGCAGGGCGCTGCGGCGCTTGCAGAAGGCGTCCCACAGCCCCTTGAGGAAAACCTGGCCGAAGCCCACCAGGCGCTCGCGCTCCTGGGCCTTGCGCAGCTCCTCCTGGCGTCGCTCCACGGTCTCCTGCGAGTAGATCTCGAAGGCCGGGGGCGAAAACTTGAAATGGGTCTTGGTCTGCAGGAGCTTGCGTCCCAGGGCTGCCATCTGGTCGGGGTTCGGGTCCTCGAAGACGAGGCTCGCGAACCAGCCGATCTCCGCCTCGTCGACCTCGCCCTGGGCCAGGTCCCAGATCTCCAGGGCGTCCACGGCCTCGGCCAGGCGCTCCCGGCGGCCGTTGTGCGTGCGCAGGAGGTCCAGCATGTCCTGGCGGCTGGAGCCGGCAGCGCATTGCGGCCCGGTCCACGGCAGGGCGCGCGAGACCGGGAGCTTGAGTTCCCGCTGTCCGGCCGTGAAGACCCGCAGGCGCGGGCCCTGCACGTCGAGGACCCAGGCCGTGACGGGCTGGTTGTCCTGCAGGAACTCCATGATGCAGCCCGGCTGCAGGGAAGGGGAGGTGGACATGTGAGACCTTATGCGCGTCGCGCGCGGGCCGGCCGGAGCCGGCCCGTGAAGGCGGCCCGGAGGCCGGGTTTAGTGTTTGAAGGAGCGCTGGCCCGTGAAGACCATGGCCACCTGCGGGGAGGCCTCGTTCACGGCCTGGATGATCTCCCAGTCGCGGATTGACCCGCCGGGCTGGGCGATGGCCGTCACGCCCTGGGCGATGGCCAGGTCCACGCCGTCGCGGAAGGGGAAGAAGCCGTCCGAGACCAGGACCGTGCCGGGCAGGCCGCCCCTGTCCGCCTCGGTCTTGGCCAGGATGTCCTGCAGCGATGCGGCCAGCGCCGCATCGGCCTTGGCCTTCATCTTGAGCTCGTACAGGGAGAGGTTGTGGCGCACGAAGGCAAGGCGGTCGGCGTACTTGGTGTAGGCCTTCTGGATGGTCAGTTCCACGCAGCCCACGCGGTCCTGTTCGCCCGTGCCGATGGACACCGTGGCCCCGTCGCGGGCGAAGATGATGGAGTTGGAGGTCACGCCGGCCTCCACGGCCCAGGCGAAGAGCAGGTCGTCGGCCTCGGCCGGCGTGGGCTTGCGGGCGATGTACGTGGTGCCGTCCTTGACCGTTTCGGCCGGCAGGAAATCGTCCTCGGCCAGGATGCGGTTGCGGAAGGAGGCCTGCACGATGAGGCCGCCGTCGACCAGGGACTTGATGTCCAGGAAGGGCGTGCCCACGATCTTCTCCAGTTCGGCCAGGGCCGGGATGCGGATGATGCGCAGGTTCTTCTTGGAGGTCAGCACCTCCAGGGCGTCGGCGTCGAAAGCCGGGGCCGCGATGACCTCGAAGTAGCTCGAATTGATGAACTCGGCGCAGGCCTTGTCCAGGGTGCGGTTGACGACGATGGTCCCGCCGAAGGCCGCGATGCGGTCCGAGGCGAAGGCTCGGCTCAGGGCCGTGAGCAGGCCCTCGGCCGCCCATGCCGCGCCGCAGGGGTTGTTGTGCTTGAGAATGATGGCCGCGGGCTTGGCCGTGAGGTACTGCAGCATGTTGATGCCGTTGTCCACGTCCGTCAGGTTGATCTTGCCCGGGTGCTTGCCCGACTGGATCAGGTTCTCCTCGGTCAGGGCCGAGACGAGCTTGTGCTGGCCCTGCTGGAAGGCCACGCCGTCCATGGCGAAGGAGCTCTCGGCCACCTCGTAGAGGGCAGCGGGCTGGTCCGGGTTCTCGCCGTAGCGCAGGCCCTTCTGTTCGCCGCCGATGTTCCAGGTCTTCTTGGCGTAGCGGATGGTCTGGTCGCCGATGGTCAGGGTCAGGTCGGCGGGAAAGGAGTCCCTGTTCAGGGTATGATACATCTTCTTGAGATCGCTCATCAAAGTTCTCCGGAAAAATGGATTGTCGCATCGCTCCGGCCGGTCATGCCGCGCGAATCCACGTGCCCCTAGCACAGGCCCGCCTGGACGGCAAATCCTGTGCCAGGGCGTCAAGCGAGAGGGGATCAGCCCTGCGGCATGGTCTGCGGCTGCGCGTCGGCGCGCCAGACGCGCCAGCGCACCTCCACGCCCGTCGGTGCGTAGACCACCACGGGCAGGCGGCTGTTGTAGCGGATCAGGTACGGCTCCCCGGCCAGGGCGATGAACCGCTCGACCTTGGGCGCGGACGGTTCCACGGCCATGAGGGTCCCGGCCATGGGCCCCAGTCTCGGCAGGACGTAGCGCGTGTACCCCCAGCCGGGAATCGTCTCCGCCGCGATCTCGCCGCCGAAGAAATACCTGTTGGCCGCGTCCGTCAGGACCGCCTTGCCGAGGATCAGTTCGACCTTGAGCAGGGTTTCGTCTGGTTCGGCCGGAAGCCGCAGCATATGGCGCGTCATCCCCTCGTCGGCCGGGGGGAAGGCCTGCATGTCGTCCTGGGCCGACAGAAGGGAGGTGCCCAGGAGAATGGCCATCAGGGTCAGGAGAAATGTTCTGCGCATGGGGTGTCCGGGCCGGAGCCGTTCAGATGAAGGTGACTTCGCGCGTATGCGCCGTGACGATGTAGCAGCGCTCGGTGTTGGCGGCGGTGTCCGCCGGCACGATGAAAAATCCCGGCCTGCCGGGCTGGTAGCCCGTGGTGGTGCCGACCAGGACCTCGCCGTCGCTGAAGACCACCTTGAGCTTGCGCCCCGGCGCGGGCTTCGACGAGTCGAATTCGTTGGACTGGACGTGCTTGGGGTTTCCGGAAAAGTCGCGGACGAAAAAGAGGGCCTTCAGCTCCTTGAGGCTGACCTCCACCAGGCGCGTTCCGCCATTCTCCGCGACGCTGACGTGAAAAAGGTCCTTCGTGGGAAAAAAGTCCACCGTCGTGCCTTTGACCATGCGGCCGTCTGCATACCGCGCCACGATTTTGTTCATTGGGGCTCCTGCGGTCCGGTACGCCCGTTTCGTCAGGGACGCGGACGGGGTTAGGCGTCGTGCGGGGCGCTGCCGGGATGCTCGAGGTTGAGGTGACGGACTGTCCTAAAGATTCATCATTGGCCGAAGATATTGCATGTGTACGCGTACGGCAATGTTTTTGCCGATTGTCCCCTTCGACGCCGTTTGCGAAAATCAAATCCGACACAAATTGACTTCACGGCCTGCGCCCCGTAAAGAAAGGAGCCATTTGCCATTGCGCTGACGGCCAATACATCAAGACGAGGAGATCGGATTCATGGCGAATATCGTAGTCATGGGCGCCCAGTGGGGCGACGAAGGGAAGGGCAAGATCGTCGATCTGCTGACCACGGACGTGGCCGCCATCGTGCGTTTCCAGGGCGGAAACAACGCGGGGCACACCCTGGTGGTGAACGGGAAGCAGACCATCCTGCACCTCATCCCCTCCGGCATCCTGCACCCGGGCAAGAAGTGCCTCATCGGCAACGGCGTGGTGCTGGACCCCTTCGTGTTCTGCCAGGAGATGGACAAGCTCGCCGCCTCCGGCATAGACGTCAGCCCTGCGCGGCTCATGATCAGCAAGAAGACCCAGCTCATCATGCCATACCACCGCGCCATCGACGGCGCGCGCGAAAATTTCAAGAGCGGCTCCGACAAGATCGGCACCACGGGCCGCGGCATCGGCCCCTCTTACGAGGACAAGGTCGCCCGCATCGGCATCCGCGCCGCGGACCTGGCCGACGAGCCCCTGCTGCGCCGCAAGATCGAGAAGGCCCTGGTGGAGAAGAACGCCCTCCTGACGAGCCTCTATGGCCAAGAACCCCTCTCGGCCGAACAGATCTTCAACGATCTGCTGCCCGTGGCCCGGCGCCTCGTGCCCTATCTGGGCGACGTGTCCTCGGCCATCCAGGATCTCTCGGCCCAGGGCATCCTCTTCGAGGGCGCCCAGGGCACGCACCTGGACATCGACCACGGCACCTACCCCTTCGTGACCTCGTCCAACACCGTGTCCGGCAACGCCGCGGCCGGTTCCGGCTGTTCGCCGCGCATGCTCGACCGCATCGTGGCCATCGTCAAGGCCTACACCACCCGCGTCGGCGCGGGACCCTTCCCCACGGAGCTGCCCGACGGCCCCGGAGCGTACATGCAGGAGAAGGGCGCGGAGTTCGGCGCCACCACGGGCCGCAAGCGCCGCTGCGGCTGGCTGGACCTCGTGGTCCTGCGCGAGGCCCAGCGCCTCAACGGCCCCACGGAGATCGCCCTGACCAAGCTCGACGTCCTGGGCGGTCTGGACGAGCTCAAGCTCTGCACCGCCTACCGCTACAGGGGACAGGACATGGCCTACCCGCCCCAGGAGGAGAACGGCATGGCCTACGTGGAGCCGATCTACGAGAGCATGCCCGGCTGGAGCGAGGACATCTCCGGCTGCCGCGCCTACGCCGACCTGCCGCAGGCCACGCGCGACTACATCGGGCGCATCGAGGAGATCCTCGGCATTCCCGTGTCCATCGTCTCCGTGGGCCCGGACCGCGACCAAACCATTCTCAGATAAACCGGGGGAGGTCCGCCTCCCCTTTTTTTCCCATGTCCGCACCCTGGCAGCACGCCCTCACCACCCAGCCCCGCATCGCGGGCTTCCTGGACCGGCTGGCCGGCAACCCGCCCCGTTCCCTGCTCCTCGAAGGCGGGACAGTCGAGGAACGCCTGGCCCTGGCCCGCTTCTGGGCCGCGCGCCTCATGTGCCGCGAATCATCTCCCCCGTGCGGGCAGTGCCGCATCTGCCAGCAGGTCGCCGAGGACGCCAGCCGCGACCTGTTCCTACTGAACGGCGCCGAGGGGAACATCAGCATCGAGACCGTGCGCGAGGTGCGCGCCGTGCTGGGCGACCCGCCGGCCGGGCGCGGACCGCGGGTAATCATCCTGGCCGAGGCCCAGGCCCTGGGCGACGGCGCGGCCAACGCCCTGCTCAAGTCCCTGGAAGAGCCCATGCCCGGCAACGTCTTCGTCCTCCTGGCCCCCAGCCGCGAGATCCTGCTGCCGACCCTCGTCTCTCGCAGCTTCGTGCTGACCCTGGGCTGGCCGCGCGGCGACCGTGAAAATACGGATCTGCGCGAGTGGTTGCAGGCCTTGGCCGAGTTCATCCAGTCCGGCCGGGGCCCCTGGCTCGAATGGACGGGCCGCAAGGGCAACGTGGACGCGAGCCTTGCCGACGGCGTCCTGCGCGAGGTGCAGCGCTGCCTGGTCCAGGCCGGCTACGGCAACCCCGAAACCGCCCTGGCCCGGCTGCTGGCCTCCCGCCTGGACGTGGTCGCCGTGCGCCAGGTCGGCGTCGTCGTCGAAAACGCCCTGGAAAGCCTGGAAGTCGGCGCCAACCCTGCCGTCGTGCTGGAATGGGCCGCCATCCGCATGTGGAACCTTCTGCACTAGAGAGCTATGCGCGAAATCATCCTCATCCAGATCTCCGGCACGGACCGGAACGGCCTCCTGGCCGGCATCATGGGACAGCTGGCTGCCTCGGGCGTGACCATCCTCGACATCAGCCAGTCCGTCATCCACGACGACCTCTCCCTGGGCGTGCTCATCGAGGTGCCCCGCGAGAGCGAGTCCTCGCCGATCCTCAAGGACCTCCTGTTCTGGGCCCACAACCAGGGCCTCAACCTCAAGTTCACGCCCGTCACCGAGGACGACTACGAGCGGTGGGTCGGCATGCAGGGCCGCAAGCGCCACATCGTGACCGTGCTCGGCCGGACCATCACAGCCGCCAACCTCGCGGCCATGGCCGAGGTCATCACCGGCAACGGCCTGAGCATCGACTGCATTACGCGCCTCTCTGGCCGCCGGTCCCTGGCCGTGCCCCCGGCCATGCCGCGCTCCTGTCTCGAATTTTCCGTGCGCGGCACGCCCGCAGACATCTCGGCCATGCGCGCCGCCTTCCTGGACCTGTCCCGCGAGCAGGGCATCGACATCGGCTTCCAGGAGGACAACGCCTTCCGCCGCATCCGCCGCCTGGTCTGCTTCGACATGGACTCGACCCTCATCCAGGCCGAGGTCATCGACGAACTGGCCAAGCGCGCAGGCGCAGGCGAACAGGTCGCGGCCATCACCGAGGCCGCCATGCGCGGCGAGCTGGACTTCTCCCAAAGCCTGCGCAAGCGCGTGAGCCTCCTGAAGGGCCTACCCGAATCCGTGCTGCAGGATGTCGCCGCCACCCTGCCCATGACCGAGGGGGCCGAGCGCCTCATCCGCACCCTGAAGAGCCTCGGCTACACCATCGCCATCCTCTCGGGCGGGTTCAACTACTTCGGCCGCCGCCTGCAGGAGCGCCTGGGCATCGACTACGTCCACGCCAACGAGCTCGAAATTCGCGACGGCAAGCTGACCGGCGGTCTGGTCGGCGACATCGTCGACGGCCCCGGCAAGGCGCGGCTCCTCAAGGAGATCGCGGCCAAGGAGCACATCTCCCTGTCCCAGGTCATCGCCGTGGGCGACGGCGCCAACGACCTGCCCATGCTCGACGTGGCGGGCCTGGGCATCGCCTTCCACGCCAAGCCCGTGGTCCGGCAGGGCGCGGGCCAAGCCATCTCCAACGTCGGCCTCGACGGCGTCCTCTACTTCCTGGGCCTGCGCGACCGTGAAACCATGGACCAGCTGGCCGGCAGGGAGGTCTGATGCTCGGCAAACTCTTCCTTCTCTTCGCCGTCATCCCCGTGGCCGAGATTTACGTCCTCGTCTCTGTGGGCGGTGCTATCGGCGTCCTGCCCACCGTCGCCCTGGTCCTGCTGACGGCCCTGGCCGGCGCGCACCTGGCCCGCATGCAGGGCCTGGCCGTCATGATGCGCATCCGCGAAAACCTCGCCCAAGGCTTCATGCCCGCCGAGGAGCTCCTCGACGGCCTGCTCATCTTCCTGGCCGGCATGACGCTCCTGACCCCGGGCTTCCTGACCGACATCATGGGCCTCCTGATCCTGCTGCCCGCCACCCGCAACATCTTCAAACGCTGGCTGCGCAAAAAATTCGACGAATGGCGCCAAAACCCCAACGTGCACATAACCTTCTACAGGTAAAGCATGCCTCCGGGGTGCAGGGGGCGCGCCCCCTGCACCCCGAACAGGGTCTGGTCGTGCCCGTCCGTGTCCGTCCATACAGTCCATCTCGTCCATACCGTCCACCAAGCCCAGTTCGGGAGCCCGCCCCATGATCTACCGCAACCTCAAGTCCTGCCTCGATGACCTGGAGCGCTCCAAGCAGCTCGTCCGCATCGACACCCCCGTCGAACCCCATCTCGAAGTCGGCGCCATCCAGCGACGCGTCTTCAAGGCCGGCGGGCCGGCGCTCCTGTTCACGAACGTCAAGGGGACGGCCTTTCCCATGGCCGCGAACATCTTCGGCACTCTGGAGCGGACCCGGTTCATCTTCCGCTCCACCTTGCGCCGCGTCGAGGCCATGCTTTCGGCCAAGGCCGACCCCGCGGCCGTCATGAAGAAGCCGTGGCTGTGGCCCGGCCTGGCCCTGGGCGGCTGGCACACCATGCCCAGAAGCGTGAAGACCGGGCCGGTCATGGCCCGCACCACGTCCGTCTCGAAGCTGCCCCAACTCGTGTCCTGGCCCATGGACGGCGGGGCCTACGTGACGCTCCCCCTGGTCTACACCGAGAGCCCGTCCAAGCCCGGCTTCATGGGCTCGAACCTCGGCATGTACCGCATCCAGCTCTCGGGCAACGACTTCGAGCAGGACAGGGAAGTGGGGCTGCACTACCAGATCCACCGCGGCATCGGGTACCACCACGCCGAGGCCATCGCCCGCGGGCAGAAGCTGCCCGTGAATGTCTTCGTCGGCGGGCCTCCGGCCATGACCCTGGCCGCCATCATGCCCCTGCCCGAGGGCATCGCCGAGATCCTTTTCGCCGGCGCCCTCGGAGGCCACCGCATCCCCATGGTCACGGGCCGCGGCCGCCTGCCCGTCCTGGCCGAGGCGGACTTCTGCATCCGCGGCCACATCGACCCCACGGCCCAGAAGCCCGAAGGCCCCTTCGGCGACCACCTCGGCTACTACAGCCTGGTCCACGACTTTCCCGTCATGCGCGTCGAGGAGGTCCTGCACCGCGAGGACGCCATCTGGCCCTTCACCACCGTGGGTCGGCCGCCCCAGGAGGACACCATGTTCGGGGCCTTCATCCACGAGCTGACGGCCGAACTGGTCCCCCAGGTCTTCGGCGGCGTGCACGAGGTCCACGCCGTGGACGCCGCAGGCGTGCACCCGCTCCTGCTGGCCGTGGGCAGCGAGCGCTACGTGCCCTACGCGGGTGAGCGCCAGCCCCAAGAGCTCATTACCAACGGCCTTTCGCTCCTCGGCACGACCCAGACCTCCCTGTCCAAGTACGTCATCATCGCCGCCCGCGAGGACGAGCCGTCCCTGTCCTGCCACCACGTGCCCGAATTCTTCCGCCACGTGCTGGAGCGCCTGGACCTCTCCCGTGACCTGCACTTCATCACCCGCACGACCATGGACACCCTGGACTATTCCGGCATCAGCCTGAACCAGGGCTCCAAGGTCCTGTGGACCGCCGCCGGCGGCCCCAAGCGGACCCTGGCCACGAGCGCCCCTGCCCTGAACCTGCCGGACGGCTTTCACGGAGCCCGCGTCTTCGCCCCGGGCATCCTGGTCCTCTCCGGCCCTGCCCACGACCGGCCCCGCGACACCCACGACCCGGCCATGGAAGAACTGGCCGCGGCCCTGACCACCCAGGGCGGCCTGGACGGCTTTCCCCTCGTCGTCGTGGCCGACGACGCAGACTTCACGGCCGCAGACTGGGACAATTTCCTCTGGGTGGCCTTCACCCGCTCGGACCCGGCCACGGACACCTACGGCGTGAACGCCTTCACCCGCTGCAAGCACTGGGGTTGCTCGTCCATGGTCGTGGACGCGCGCCTCAAGACCTATCACGCCCCGCCGCTCGCGGACGTTACGGAAATCGAGAAAAAGGTGGACGCCCTTGCCCTGCCCGGCGGACCCCTGTATGGAATCCTCTAGTCATCCAACACACAGAACTGAGGATATGCTTATGCGCACGAAAATAGTGGCCACGCTGGGCCCGGCCTCCATGGACCAGAACGTCATGAAGGAGATGGTGGAACTCGGCGTGCGGGTCTTCCGCCTCAACTTCTCCCACGCCGACGCTGCCTATTTCGGCCCGGTCATCCAGAAGATCCGCGAGGTCGAAAAGCAGACCGGCATCCGCCTGACCGTCATGGGCGACCTCTGCGGCCCCAAGATCCGCATCGGCGAGGTCAAGGGCTCGCCCCTGCAGATCCGCAAGGGCGCCTACGTCTGCCTGGGCGCTCCCGACATGGAGGCCAAGAGCGAGGGCGACATCTTCATCAGCCTCGACGTACCCGAACTTCTCGAAGGCCTGGCCGAGGGCATGCCCGTGTCCCTGTCCGACGGCATGCTGCAGTTCACCGTGGTCAAGGTCATCGAACCCGACCGGCTGGTCATGATGGAGGCCCTGAACGGCGGCATCCTGACATCCAACAAGGGCATCGCCTTCCCCGGCAAGACCCTGCGCGTCGCGGCCATGACCGACAAGGACCGCCGCGACCTGCACCAGGGCCTCGACATCGGCATCGACGCCGTGGCCCTGTCCTTCGTGCAGAGCAAGGACGACATCGAGGACATCAAGACCGAAATCGCCCGCCACGGCACCTGGATTCCCGTCGTGGCCAAGGTCGAACGCAAGAACGCCGTGGAGAAGCTCGAATCCATCCTCGAGGTCGCCGACGCCATCATGGTCGCCCGCGGCGACCTGGGCCTGGAATGCAGCCCGGCCGAGCTGCCCATCATCCAGAAGAAGATCCTGCGCTCCTGCCGCCACGCCCAGAAGCCGGCCATCGTCGCCACCCAGATGCTCCTGTCCATGGTCAAGAACCCCATCCCGACGCGGGCCGAGTCCACGGACGTGGCCAACGCCATGCTCGACGGCGCCGACTGCGTCATGCTCTCCGAAGAGACCGCCATCGGCAGCTACCCCGTGGAGGCCGTGCGCTTCATCAACGAGATCGCCCAGTACGCCGAGCCCTACTACCTGGAACGCATCGGCGGTCCCTTCATGCCCAAGGCCGAGAAGAACCCGCCCAAGTTTCTGGCCTACTCGGCCTGCCTCATGGCCGACAACGCCGACAGCGCCGCCCTGGTCTGCCACTCGACCACCGGCGCCACGGCCCGCTACATCAGTTCCCGCCGCCCGGCCCAGCCCATCTACGCCATGACCACCGATGCGCGCATCCTGCGCTGGATGAACTTCTTCTGGAGCATCAACCCCGTCGAAAGCCCCCTGGAACCGCGCAGCCACCAGAAACGCGCCGAGAAATTCGTCCAGGAATACGCAGGCTTCAAGCCAGGCGAAAACGTCATCATCGCCAGCGGCCAGGCCACCCCGGGCATGGGGACCGTCATGACCAACGAGATCAAGGTTTATTACAAATAAGGCCTCCGGCGGGCAGGGGGCGCGCCCCCTGCACCCCATTCAACAGGTTGTAAACGCGAGACGGGCGGCCCAATGGGTCGCCCGTCTCGCGTTTGAAGTTCATCCCCATGCAAGGGGTGCAGGGGACGAGTCCCCTGCCCGCCGGAGGCATGCTTAAAAATCCAGCGTCTTCTTCCAAGCCACGGCCAGATCCTCGACTGCGGCGCTGGCCAGGGTGGTGGCGCCTGCGCGCAGGGTGAGTTTGCCGTCGGCCGTGGTTTGTCCGATGGGTGCCAGGAAGTCGCCGGCGAAGAGGGCTTCGAAGGCGGCGCGGTTTTGGTCGGCCACGGTGACGACGAAGCGGCTGGCGGATTCGCTGTAGAGGCGCTGTTCCGGCAGCGGGCAGTTCAGGGCCGGGACCTTGTCGCCATCGATGTCGGCGCCGGTGCGGCCGGCCAGGGCCATTTCGGCCACGGCCACGGCCAGGCCGCCGTCGGAGACGTCGTGGGCCGCGGTCAGCAGGCCCGAGGTGATGGCCTGGTGCATGCGCTCGTAGCGGGTGCGCGCCGAGACGGCGTCGACCTGCGGCACGGCGCCGCACACGCCGAGGTGGTCGGCGTATTCGGAGCCGCCCATTTCGTTCTTGGTCAGGCCCAGGACGTAGACCGTTTCGCCGGGGCGTTTGAAGTCCGAGGTCATGGTCTTGGTGCAGTCGTCGATGACGCCCATGACCGAGAAGAGGACCGTGGGCGGGATGGAGATCTTGGTGCCGCCGCCCGTGTAGTCGTTCTTCATGGAGTCCTTGCCGGAGACGCAGGGCACGCCGTAGGCCAGGCAGTAGTGGGCCAGGGCCTGGTTGGCGCGGACCAGCTGGGCCAGCTTGTACTCGCCGTCCGGGGTCTTCTCGGACTGGACCGGGTCGCACCAGCAGAAGTTGTCCACGCCGGCCATGTGGCGGATGTCCGCGCCCGTGGCCACGGCGTTGCGCACGCCCTCGTCGATGGCGTTCGCCATCATCCAGTAGGTGTCCAGGTCGGAGAGCTTGGGGCAGATGCCGTTGGCGATGACCAGGGCCTTGTCGCTGCCGAGCTGGGGACGGACAACGGCCGCGTCGGCCGGGCCGTCGTTCTTGGCGCCGATGAGGGGCTTGACGACGCTGCCGCCCTGGACCTCGTGGTCGTACTGGCGGATGACGTATTCGCGGGAGCAGATGTTCAGGCGTCCGAGCATGGCCTGCAGGAACTCCTGGTGGTCCGCGACCCGGGCTTCGGGGGCCTGTCCGCAGCAGCATGTCTGCGGGCGCTCCCAGGCAGCCTTGAGGCGCATCTGCGGGGCGCCGTCATGCAGGAAGGCCATGTCCAGGTCGGCCACGATCTTGTCGCCGTAGCGCACGTGCAGGTAGCCCGAGTCCGTGAAGCAGCCCAGGTCCGAGGCCTCCACGCCCATCTCCGCGGCCAGGTCCATGAAGGCCTGGAGGCTGGCGGGCGGAACGGCCAGGGTCATGCGCTCCTGGGCCTCGGACACGAGGATTTCCCAGGGTCTCAGGCCGTCGTACTTGAGGGGCGCCTTGGCCAGGTCCATGTCGCAGCCGCCGCAGTCCTGGGCCATCTCGCCCACGGAGGAGCTCAGGCCCCCGGCGCCGTTGTCGGTGATGGCGTTGTAGAGGCCAAGGTCCCGGGCGCGCATGAGGAAATCGTACATGCGGCGCTGGGTGATGGGGTCGCCGATCTGCACGGCCGTGGCCGGCGAGCCCTCGTGCAGTTCCTCGGAGGAGAAGGTCGCGCCGTGGATGCCGTCCTTGCCGATGCGGCCGCCGGTCATGATGATTCGGTCGCCCGGGAGGGCCCGCTTCTCGTGGCTGGGGCGCCCGGCGACTGTGGCCGGCATGGTGCCGACGGTGCCGCAGAAGACCAGGGGTTTGCCCAGGAATCGCTCGTGGAAGACGATGGCGCCGTTGACCGTGGGGATGCCCGACTTGTTGCCGCCGTGCTCCACGCCCTCGCGCACGCCTTCGAACACGCGGCGCGGATGCAGGAGACGCGGCGGCAGCTCGCCTTCATGGAAGGGGGAGGCGAAGCAGAACACGTCGGTGTTGCACAGGAGGTTGGCGCCCATGCCCGTGCCCATGGGGTCGCGGTTCACGCCGACGATGCCCGTCAGTGCTCCGCCGTACGGGTCCAGGGCCGAGGGGCTGTTGTGGGTCTCGACCTTGATGCAGACGTTCATGTCGTCGCTGAAGCGGATGACGCCGGCGTTGTCCTTGAACACGGACAGGCAGAAGTCGTCCTTGCCCATGCGTTCGCGGAGCTGTTTCGTGCTGCCCTGGATGAAGGTCTTGTAGAGGCTGTTGATCTCGGCCGTGGTGCCGTTTTCGCGGTTCTCGTAGGAGATGCGGGAGCTGAAAATCTTGTGTTTGCAGTGTTCGGACCAGGTCTGGGCCAGGCATTCGAGTTCGGCGTCCGTGGGCGCGGCGGGCAGGCCCTTGGCCTTGCGGTGGGCGACGACCTCGGGGCGGGCGTAGTAGTCCCTGATGCAGCGCATCTCTTCGAGGCTCAGCGCCAGCGTATTTTCCCGGCTCAGGCGCATGAGGGTCTCGTCGTTCATAGCCGAGAGGTCGACGATCTCGACGGTGTCCGAGGCTTCGCCGGTTACGGCCGCGGTGCGGGCCGGGAATCCTGGGTTTGCGGCCCAGGATTGGCGGTCGGAGATCTGGAAGCGCTGGATGAGCTCGTTGGCGAGAAGGTCTTTGGCGATGTGTTCCACCTGGCCTCGGTCCAGCTTGCCCGAGATCAGGTACTGGGTGGAGGTGTAGACGGCGAGTTTGGCGTCCTTGCCCAGACCGAGCACGGTGCGCAGGGTCTCGCGGGCGGTGCGCCCTTCGTTGTCCGTCACGCCGGGTCGGAAGCCGACCTCGATGATCCAGTCGAAATCCGAGGCCGCGGGAGTGGTCTGGGCCGTGTGCAGGACCGGGTCGTGCAGGGCGCCGGCCTCGATGGCCTGGTCAGCCTGCGCCGCGGTCAGCCCTTCGACGGTGTAGACCCGGACGATCCGGACCTGATCCACGTGAAGCCCCAGTTCGCCGTGTATCTTGTGGGCCGTCTTGTTGCCCTGGGTATCGATGACTGCCTTGCGCAGAGCCACTTCGACTCGGATCGGCATGCTGTTCTCCTGGGTGGTGCTTAATTTACTGGTGTGTTCGTCTGCAGGTGCACGATGGCGTTTCCGCCTTGCGCCTTGGCCTGATAATTGGCTTTGTCGCAGCGTTCAAGCAGGGAATGGGCGGTGTCCTCGGGTTCGAGCAGGCTCATGCCGATGCTCAGCGTCACGGAGCCGTTGTGCAGGGTCTTGAATTCATTCTGGATTCGTTCCGCCACGGTCAGCAGGCTCGCCACGCTGGAATTGCTCGAAATGATGACGAACTCGTCGCCGCCGAAGCGGCAGGGGAAGTCGAGGCCCTTGCGCAGCACGCCGCGCAGCAGCTGCCCGAGTTCCTTCAGGGCCTTGTCCCCGCCGTGGTGTCCGTAGGTGTCGTTGAAGACCTTGAACTTGTCGATGTCGAAGAAGATGAGGCCCAGGGGCGTCGCTGTGCGTCGGGACCTGGACAGTTCGCGTTCCAGCAGGGGCACGAGGTGGTGGCGGTTGAAGACCTGGGTCAGGGAGTCGAACAGGGCCTGCTCCCGGATTTTTCGTTCCAGCCTGCGGATGGCGGAAATGTTTCGGCCGACCACGAGGCCGTACTCCGCGCCGTGGGCAAACCGGGAAAAAACCAGCTCCAGCTGCAGGTGCTCGTCGTCGAGGACGATCTGGACCTCCACGGCGCTCTGGCTCTGTTCCAGGAACTCCATGTCCCAAGGCTCTTCCTGCAGGTTGATGGGTCGCGTCAGCTGGAAGAGGTTGCGGCCCTTCAGGAACGCGCCGTGACGCCCCGAGGCGAAGGTGATGACCCCTTTGCTGTCGGTGGTCATAACCAGGTCCTGCATGGTGGACAGCAGGTTGTTCAGGAAGTCCCGCTGGTGCAGGGCCTCTATTTCGTGGATCCGGATTTCGCGCAGATCCTGGACCACGGTCAGGACATTGGTCCGGGAGCCTTGGCGAATTTTGTAGCTTGAAAGGGCGAAGGGCGACGTGGGTGCGTCCGACGGGCCAAGGGGCGCGTGAATGGCGCAGTGGGCGCTTTGCGCGGGGTCTAGGAGGAACATCCGCCATCCGTGCCGGGCGCTTTGGAACTGTTCAGGCGGCATGTCCTTGCGCAGCCTGTCTTCGAGCTGGGCGGAACTGCCCAGGAATCGGGCGAAAGTGGGGTTGGCGCGCAGTATGCGGCCGTCCGTGTCGAGGAGGGCGACTCCGGTGGGCAGGATGTCGAGCAGTTCCGCCTTGATCTCGAGCTGCGCCACGGTGGTGATCTGTCGCCACAGGCTGCGGGCCAGCAGCCTGGCGTAGAGGGCCGCCTCGGCCCTGGCCTGCCCGGAGTCCTGCAAGCCGGGCAGCCGCAGCTCGCCAGCCACGCCGTCCTCGGTCTCCAGGCGGACGGTGAAGTCGCCGTGGGATTTGAAATCCTTGAGGGACTGCGCCACGGTCGGGCCGTTCACGCCGTCCTCGGCCAGGACGAAGCGCTCCCAGTGCTTGTTGGTCGGCGCGTCGAGGATGATCTCACCCTTGCGGCAGTTCCAGTTCCAGCGCAGGTGCCGGCCGATGCAGGCCGCGAGGGCTGAATTGCCGCCGGTCAGGCCCTCGATTTCCTTGGCCTGGTAGTGGAAGTCCTGGATGGCCTGCAGGGAGTGCTCGTAGTAGCGGTTTTCCGGTGGGAGCTCCGTGATGTTCATGGCCGAGCACATCTCGGCGAAAAGCGACGAGCAGCGTTGACGCAGCCCTTCGACGCCCTCGGGGGGCAGCGCCCCGGCCTTCTTCAGCAGGAAGTGCAGCTGCGCGAGACCGTCCGGGGCGGGGTCGGTGCGGAATTCCACTTCGGCCCAGCGGGTGCCGAAGATCACGGCCTGGGTCAGGGGCGGGTAGTCGAACAGGTTTTCGAGGTCGTGGTGGGCGGTGATGGCCGCGACCATGTGCTCCGGGAAATTCCATTCGGCGAGGAGTTCGGCCGTCAGGGAGCAGTGGTCCTCCGGCAGGCACTCCTGCCAGCTCATGAAGGACGGCCCCGTGTTGACGAAGTCCGGCCGTGAGAGGAGAGGCCGCACTTCTTCGGGGTAGGTGGCGGCGTAGAGCAGGAGGGACAGGTCCTTGACCAGGGCGCAGATGTACGCCGTCTCCGCCTCCCTGGGGCACAGGCGCCGGGCGACGAGTTCAGCGCCCAAGGCCGCCCAGACGATGACCCGCCAGTTGGCGAAGGTGTCGAAGCCGTTTTTCTCCAGGGTGCTGTTCAGGTTCTTCTGCAGGGAGAGGGACAGGGCGATGCGCAGGATCTCGTTGTTGCCGAGGATGATGGCCGCGCGCTGGAGATCCGAAATCTTGCTGGTCTGGCCGTAGTAGGGGGAGTTGACCAGGGAGAGGATGGCCGTGGCCAGGGCGGGGTCCGCCTTGAGAATGGAGGCGATGACCCCGAAATTCGGGTCCGGCTTGACCGCTTCCTGGAGCAGCTGGGCCGTGGCGGGGGAGAAGGTCGCTTTCAGGCTGGCACGCAAAGAGGTCGTGAAATTGCGCGGAGGAAGGCGATCCTGTTGTGTCATGCTACTTGTCCCGCTTCAGAACGAAATCGATCACGGCTCCGAGGAGGTTTTTTTCCAGGCACACGGGTAGCACGTCCAAGGCCCGGCTGGCTAGTGCCAGGTAGGTTTTGGCCTCGTCGCGGGTCCGTCCGGCGAAGCCTCCGGCCACGATGTCGGCGATGATCCGATCCTGCCTGTCGGCGGGCAGGTCCGCTTCGGTCAGATCCCGGATCGTGTTGCTACGCTCGTCTGCGGGCAGGGATTCGAGGTACAGGAGCAGGGGCAGGGTGAACTTGCCCTCGCGCAGGTCCCCGCCCAGGGGCTTGCCCGAGGTGCCGGCCTCGGAGGTGTAGTCCAGGGCGTCGTCCACGAGCTGGAAGGCGATGCCGAGGTTCAGGCCGAATTCCCTGGCCGCGGCGCACTGGCGCTGCGAGGCCCCGGCGGAGATGGCGCCGAACTCGCAGGCCGACTGGATCAGGTAGGCCGTCTTGCCGGTGATGATCTCGAGGTATTCGGCCCTGCTGAGGTTTGCGTTGCTCACGGCGGCGATCTCCATGATTTCGCCGCTGGCCGTCTCCATGATGGCTTTGGAGATGCAGGATGTCAGTGCCGGGTCGCCGGTGCGGGCCACGATTTCGTTGGCCAGGGCCAGGAGGGCGTCGCCGGCCAGGATGGTCGGGGTGAGGCCGAAGCGCACGTGGGCGGCCTGCCTGCCGCGGCGCAGGTCGGCGTTGTCCAGGATGTCGTCGTGCATCAGGGTGGCCGAATGGAGGAATTCCAGGGAGCTGGCCAGTGTGTACAGGTCGTCCCCCCTGAAATTCAGGGCGCGGGCGAAGAGGATGGTCAGCATGGGCCGCAGGCGCTTGCCTCCGGCGTCCATGACGTGCGCGGCCACGGGGCGGACCAGCGGGTGCAGGGCGTCGATCTCCCTCTGGATGGCGGCGTTGATGGCCGGAAGTTCCTTGAGGAAGGCGACCTTGAGTTGGGCGAAGGCGTCGTTCATGACAGATCCCGGAATGTTTGCAGCAAGTTGAGGGCGGCCTGGCCGTCTGGCCCCATGTCCAGACTGAAGTCGTTCACGTAGGCGGCAATATGTTGTGCGAGCGTGGCCTCGTCAAGCTCTCTGGCCAGGGCGGCGATGAAGGGCATGACCGATGGCCTGTCCGAACGCGCGTGCAGGATGCTCGCGCGGATGCCCTCGGCCAGGGCCGAGTGGACACCGTCGCCGAGCTCCCGTTTCGCCACGATGCAGCCCAGAGGCAGGGGCAGGCCCCCGGTCTCCTCCCGCCACCACCGGCCGAGGTCCGTATGCAGGGCCAGGCCGTAACGGTCGTAGACCAGGGCCGTTTCGTGGATCAGCAGGCCCGCGTCGACCTCGCCGGCCTGCACGGAGTCGACGATGGCGTGGAAGATCATGGGCACGGGCGTGAAGTTTCCCCGCAGGGCCGCGTTCAGGACGCACATGGCCGTTGTGTCCATGCCGGGAACTGCGATCCGACGGGGTTCGCCGCGGAAATCCCCGCGGGTGACGAGCTTGGGGCCGTGCTCCAGGCCGAAGGCGCCGCCGCAGGGCAGGATGGCGTACGTGTCCCGCAGGCGCAGAGCCGTAGCGGCGCTGACCTTGACCACGTCCCACGCGCCGCTGAACGCGCCCTGGTTGAGCTCCTGCACGTCGTGCCAGAAAAAGCGGCTGTCCCTGCCGGCGGGTGCGGGCGAAAGCCCCAGCACCCAGGCCCCGAAAATGAAGGTGTCGTTGGGGCAGGGCGAGATGGCCACGGAAAGCGGGTTCATGCGGCAGCTCCGGTCAGGGTCGGCAGGACGGACTCCAGGGAGTCCAGGGCCAGGCGGAAGTTCCAGCGCGTCTTGTCGCGCACGCCGACGGGGTTGGAGACGGTCCGCACCTCAAGGAAGGCAATGCCCTTGCGATGCGCGGCCAGGGCCAGGCCGAAGCCCTCCATGTTCTCCGTGGCCGCATCGTGGCGGGCCAGGAGGAGCGCCGCGCGTTGCGGGTCTCCCGTTGCGCCAGCCACCGTCAGGCTTGTGCCGCAGGGCCAGCTATCGGGCAGAACGAGGCCCATGCCGCGGGCCGCGGCCGACGGGTCGAGCTCCAGGCGGTTGACCGGGGACAGCGGCAGGTCCTGGAGCATCTGAAAACCGAAGGGCTCCTCGGTCCCGTCCGAGCGGTGCACGCCGTATTCGGGCCAGACCTCGGCGCTGGCCACGCAGACAGCCCCCAGGGCCGTGTGAGGGTCGAAGCTCCCGCAGATGCCCAGGTTCACGATGCCGGCCGCTGCGGGGTGGCGCTCCAGGAGTTCGCCCGCGCGCAGGGCGGCGGCCACCGGGCCCACGCCCGTCACGCAGGCCAGGAATTCGAGGCCCGCGTAGTCTAACCGCGTGTCCCCGTCCGGTCTGCGTCCCGTGCGGGTCAGGACGTGACGGCATTCAAGCTCCGTCGCACAGGCCAGGATGATCATCGTCGCCGCTCCCTTCTATAGCCGCCAGTACGTGAAGCGGCGCGACAGGGCATCCCTGTCGAGGAACCCTTTGACATCGATGACGATCCCGGCTTCGGGCCGCCGGAACATGCCGGCCAGACGATCGGCGTCGAGCGCCGCGAACTGGGCGTGGGAGACCGCCAGGACGACGGCGTCGAGGTCTTTCATGGCGTCAAGGGCGAGCAGGTCCACGCCGTACTCGTCCTTGGCCTCGGCGGCGTCGGCCAGCGGGTCGTGGACCAGGACGTCCACGTGGTAGTCGGACAGTTCGTGGACGATGTCCTCAACGCGGCTGTTGCGCAGGTCCGGCACGTCCTCCTTGAAGGTCAGGCCAAGCAGGCCCACGCGCGCCCCCTTGATCTGGCACCCGGCGTTGATCATGGCCTTGATGGCCTTCTCGGCCACGAACTTGCCCATGCCGTCGTTGATGCGGCGCCCGGCCAGGATGACCTGGGGGTGGAAGCCGATGGATTCGGCCTTGAAGGTCAGGTAGTACGGGTCCACGCCGATGCAGTGCCCGCCCACGAGGCCCGGCCGGAAGGGCAGAAAGTTCCATTTGGTGCCCGCGGCCTGCAGGACCTCTTTCGTGTCGATGTCCATGCGGTCGAAGATGAGCGCCAGCTCGTTCATGAGGGCGATGTTCAGGTCGCGCTGGGTGTTCTCGATGACCTTGGCGGCCTCGGCCACCTTGATGCTCGACGCGCGGTGCACGCCTGCCGTGACCACGGTGCCGTAGAAGCGGGCCAGGAGGTCCGCCGTGGGCTGGTCCTGGCCGGCCACGACCTTGACGATGCTTTCCAGGGTGTGCACGCGGTCGCCGGGATTGATGCGTTCCGGGGAATAGCCCACGGTGAAGTCCCGGCCGCATTTCAGGCCGGATTTCTGTTCCAGCAGAGGAACGCAGATCTCCTCGGTCAGGCCGGGGTAGACCGTGGACTCGTAGACCACGATGCTGCCGGGCCGCAGGTTCTCGCCCACCGTGGAGCTGGCGCCGACAACGGGGCGCAGGTCCGGCTTGCGGTTGCCGTCGATGGGCGTGGGCACGGCCACGACGACGATGCCCGCCTCGCGCAGGCGCGCGGGGTCGTCGGTGTACTCGACCCGCGCTGCGGCCAGCCGGGAGTGTTCCACCTCGCGGGTGGAATCCTGGCCTTGGCGCAGCTCCGCGATGCGCCGTCCGGAGATGTCGAAGCCGATGACCCGAAAATGGTCGCCCAGGGCCACGGCCAGGGGCAGGCCCACATAGCCGAGCCCCACAACGGCAACGGGGGTTGCGCCGGATGCGATGTCGTCAAAGGTGATCATGATCGTTTCTGCGTGCAGCGGGTCTTCAAAGTTGGTGGACAGGCCTGCCGGATGCGCTCACTCCGGCTTTCGGGCCACATGGATGTAAACGATCCCGGAGCTCAGCGCCTCGTAGCCGACCTGGTCGAAGCCGGCATGAACCAGTTCGCCGGCCAGCGCCCGGGCGTCGGGAAATGCCAGGATGGTGTCGGCCAGGTATTGGTAGGCTTCGGGGTTCTTGGAGAAAAAACGGCCGATTCGCGGGAGCGCCGTGCCCAGGTAAAAATTGTACAGGCCCTGCCAGATTCTGGCCTTGCCCGTGCCGAACTCCAGGATGCATAGGCGGCCGCCGGGGGCCAGCACACGCAGGATTTCCCGGTAGGCGTTGGTCCTGGGCAGGATGTTGCGGATGCCGAAGGCGATGGTCACGGTGTCCACGCACCCGTCGGGCAGGGGCAGCGCGCGGCCGTCGGCCTGGACGGGCAGGATGGCCGGTTCGCCGACGATCTTGCCTTTGCCCTTGCAGAGCATGGCCCGCGAGAAGTCCAGGCTCAGCACCCGCAGCTCCGGGAACTGCCGCCGGACCTCCCGGCTCACGTCGAGGGTTCCGGCGGCCAGGTCCAGCACCGTGCGCGTGGCCCCGGGGCGGACGCAGCGGACCAGACGGCGGCGCCAGTAGATGTCCTGCCCGACGCTCAGGAAGTGGTTGAGAAAATCGTACCAGGCCGCGATGTTGTCGAAGAGGCCGGAAACCCGCTTCCCGTGGTCATTCGGATTCAACGGAGGCGTCCTTGTCTGTGCTCGGTGCTGGGCCCGTCTTGGTCACGGTGCGGTACACGTCGTCATAAATGGGTTCGAAGTATTCGGAAAAATTGGAGGGGGAGATGCGTCCCACCTCGATGAACTTGACGACGATTTCCTTGGCGACCTGCAGGGCCTGCTTCTGGATCTGGTCCATGGCTTTCTCGCTGGTTGAACATGAGAACAAAAAAAACCGCCCGGGGGGAATGGTGTCGACCTGCTTTGGGGAAACCGGGCGGTTCAAAAAAAGAAGGAAAAACCCTGGAGCCCTCCCTTCATTGTTTTCAAAATGCCTAGCACGCCGCATGCCGTGAGTCGAGAGCCGAAGGGTCGCCCCGTCCGGCCCGGCGTCAGCCTCCCAGCTCCTTGAGCAGGGCCTGGATCTCCTCGCGGATGATGCGCCCCACGGCGGCGGGAACCTGCTGCCGGACGTGCGCCTCAAGGTCCGCCTTGAGAGCCTCGGGAGCGGGCATCGCGTCCAGCCTGGCGGCCAGGGCCTCGACTTCCTCCCGCAACCGCTCCTCGCCTTCGCGCAGCTCGGCCAGGTCGGCGTCTTTCCGGGTCATGGCCGCCTGCACGTCGGCAAGGCCCTGTTCCAGGCCCTTCGCCATGATGCGCAGGGCGCCGAGCCCGCTTTCCAGTTCCTGCAGCGCCGGTGCGGTCGTCGAAGCCAGCTTGGCCAGGATTTCCGGCATGGCGTCGATCTGGTTCTGCATGGCGAGGATGTCCTGCTGCAGCTTTGCCGTATCTTCGGGCTGCACCATGAGGGCGGACTTCGCCTCCACCGTGGCGAGAATCTCTTCGCGCAGGGCCCGGGCCAGGGGCAGGGCCTCAGGGGTTTCGGGCAGGGCGCCCAGCACCTGTTCCGGGCTGATTTCCACGGTCGGCGTCGGCTGGGCCTCCAGGGTCGCGACGCGTGCGGAGAGTTCCTCGGCGGTCTGCCGCAGTCCCGCGAGTTCCGAGATCGGAGCCGCTGCGGCGAGCCTGGCTTCGACGGACTGCAGGATGTCTTCGCGCAGGTTCCGAGCCAGGGGCAGATCATCGGGGGAGTCGGGCAGCGCCGCCAGCACCTGTTCCGGACGAACGGCGGCCTGCGGTTCGGGTCTGTCCTCGACGGCCGCGATGCGTGTGGAAAGCTCCGAGGCGAGCTGCCGCAACTGCACGAGTTCCGAGGCCGGGGCGGCCGCGATCAGACGCTCCTCCACGGTCTGCAGGATGTCGTCACGCAGGGTGCGGGTCAGAGGAAGGTCGTCGGGGAAAGCGGGCAGTGCGCTGAGCACCTGTTCCGGTTTGATATCCGGCGCGGGCCTGGCCTCAAGGGCGTCCAGGCGAGCGCTCAGGATTTCGAGTTCGGCCTGGGAAATGGACGGCTCCGGCTGGTCGGGCGCGACCATAAGCGGTTGTTCGGGCTCGGGCTCGAGTTCGGGGGTCTTCACGAAAAGCGGGGCGGCTGCCTCGATGTCGAGTTCAAGGCCTTCCGGAGAGGGAAAGAAGGGCGCCTCATCGGCCTTGGGAGCCAGGCTTTCCGCAGGCGGGACCAGCACGGTCTCGGGGATGTCGGCCAGCAGTTCGTCCGTCAGTTCCAGGAGGTCCGGGGCCGAGTCGTCGGCGTCGAGTCCGGGGACCTCGAGGTCGAGATCGATGATCTCTTCAGTCGCGGGGATGTCGGCCGCGGCGGCCTGTCCCTGCGACTTCTCGTCCAGGAGCATGTCCAGGGAATCCTGCGTATCGTTGGCGTCGTCGAGTTGGACCGCGCCGAAAAGATCATCCAGGTCGGAGAGGTCCGCCTGCGGGGCCGCGGGTTGAGCGGCCGGGCGCGGAGGAGCCTGGCGGTTCCCGGCAAGGAGCGTGTCGAAGCCCGTGCCCGTCTCGTCCGTGTGGACACCCTTCAGCGTGGAGTCCGTGTCGCGCAGGAGGTTGTCGAGCTCTTCGTCAAGGCTTCTGGCGTCCACCGCCCTGTCCATGGCGAAGTCGAGGTCCGGGGCCTCGGGCGTTCCTTCCTCCACGATGTCCGTGAGCTCCAGGATGTCGTCCGTCGGGTCGTGCGGTGTGTTCATGGCGTGATCCTTTCTTGGCGTTGAGGCATCGACATTTCCTAGCAGGAAGCGTCGGCAAGGGCAATGCACGGTGCGGGCTACCCGATTTCCCGCCGAAAAAAAAGCCCCTGCCGCAGGGTCTGCGGCAGGGGCGAACCAAAGGCCGGCCTTTGCTTGTGCTGATCGAAATTTCGGGTCTTACCCTACTTGGTGTGACACTTGCCACAGGCGGTGGGGCCGGTGGGCTTCTGTTCCTTCTTCAGGGCCTTGTGGCACTCGATGCACTGAGCGTGGAAGGCGTTCTCAACCAGCTTGATGTCCTTGGCGTTTTCCTTGCCACGGGCTTCCAGGGAATCGTGGCAGCCGGCGTCGGTGCATTTCTTGATCTTGCCGCCGTCGGCTTCCATGGTGTGGTGACATTCCTTGCACTCCACGGTGGCGTGCTTGGTGTGCGGGAAGGGAACGGCTTTCTGCAGAGCGCCGGGCTTGCCGTCCTTTTCCTTGACCTTCATGCCTTCGGGGGCCTTGATGACGTAGTCATCGCCAGGAGCGTCGGCGGCGAACAGGACCGGGGCGGCGATCAGGGACAGGAAAGCCGCACAGATCAGGCTCAACAACAGTGATTTTTTCATCCTCTTTCTACCTCCAGAAAGAAACGTTACAAAAAGCACAAGCTGGGACGTTTATATCGACGGTCTTGGTCTTCAGTCAAGGATGCCGAGAAATTGGGCCTCATTTTAGAATCGAACCCTTTTCGCTGCGTCCAGTGTGCGCTCCAGGTCTTCGTCGCTGTGGGCGAAGGACGTGAAGGCGCATTCGTAACCTGACGGTGCAAGATAGATGCCCTGCGCGCGCATCTGCTGGTAGTAGGAGACGAAAAGCCCGCTGTCGGCGGTCTGGGCCGAGGGGAAGTCCGTCACGGGCCTGTCGGTGAAGAACAGGGTGAAGATGGAGGCGATGTGGTTGCGCGTGACCGGGACGCCCTTGCTGTGCAAAATGTTCTCGAGTTCCCGGGAGAAGGCCTCGGTCCGCGCGGTCAGGGCCGCATAGTCGCTGGCAGCCAGGGCCTTCAGGGTGGCCAGGCCCGCGGCCATGGCCAGGGGGTTCCCCGAGAGGGTGCCGGCCTGGTAGACATTGCCGCTGGGAGCGATGTGGCTCATGATCGAGCGTTTGCCGCCGTAGGCGCCCACGGGCAGGCCGCCACCGATGATCTTGCCCAGGCATGTCAGGTCGGGGTCGATGCCGAAGGCCTGCTGGGCTCCGCCGAAGGCCACTCGGAAGCCCGTGATAACCTCGTCGAAGATCAGCAGCGCGCCGTAGGCCCGGGTCAGTTCGCGCAGCCCCTCCAGGAATCCGGGCTTGGGCAGGACCAGCCCCATGTTGCCGGCCACGGGCTCGACGATGACCGCCGCGATGTCGTGGCCGTGGTTCGCGAACAGGGTTTTGACAGCGTCCAGGTCGTTGTAGTGGGCCAGAAGGGTGTGTTTGACCACGTCGGCGGGCACGCCGGGGGTGCCGGGGATGGACTGCGTGGCCACGCCCGACCCGGCGCTGGCCAGGAAGGCGTCGGCGTGGCCGTGGTAGCCGCCGTGAAATTTTATCACGCCGTTGCGTCCGGTATAGCCCCGGGCCAGGCGCAGGGCGCTCATGGTCGCCTCGGTGCCCGAGCTGACCATGCGGACCATTTCGATGCCCGGCACCGCGTCGATCACGGCCTGGGCCAGCTCGACCTCCAGGCGGCACGGAGCGCCGAAGCTCGTGCCGTTGGCCGCCGTGGCGGCGATGGCCGCGGCCACCTCGGGATGGTTGTGACCCAGGAGCATGGGGCCCCAGGACATGACGTAGTCGATCAGCTCCTGCCCGTCCTCGGTCACGAGTTTGCTGCCCATGGACCTGGCGATAAAGAGCGGGTCGCAGCTGACGCTGCGGCAGGCGCGCACGGGGCTGTTCACGCCGCCGGGGATGAGGGTCTGGGCTTTCTCGAAGAGTTCCTGGGATCTGGTCATGGGGCTTTCTCCAAATGCGGGGCTAAAAATATTCCATGGACGTCTTCTTCAGCTCCTTGATGCTGAAGAGCATTTCGTACTGCGTCACGCCGGTCTGCTCCACGAGCTCGCGCACGACCTGCATGCAGTCGTCGCGGCTTTTGCCGTGGATCATGGTGTACATGTCGTAGGGCCAGTCCATGCAGTTGGGGCGCAGGTAGCAGTGGGAAATCTCGGGGCGCCGGGCCATGATGCGGCCCACCTCGTCGGGGTCGAAGCCCTCCTCGATGTACCATGCGACCATGGCGTTGAAGCCGTACCCGGCCTGCTGATGGCGCAGGGTGGCGCCGAAGCGGCGGATCTGTCCGCCTTTCTTCAGTTTCTTGAGCAGTTCGAGGACTTCCGCCTCGGTGCTGCCGGCCTGGCGGGCGATGTCCGCGTAGGGGGTGGCGCTGTCGGGCAGGGTGTCCTGGACGATGCGCAGGATTTCGTGTTCGGTCTGGGTGAAATGCACGGCTATTCCTCGTGTTGCGCCGGTGGCTCCCGGTCGTGGTTCGAGGTCGCTCCTTACCCGTTTCGTCATATGCTGACAAGAGGACCCTTTACAGAAACGGGCGCATCCCCGATAGTGACGGCTTGCCGACATCGAGGAAACCTGGAGGGTTGCGTGAACGTCGCGGTGCTTGGAGGGGGGAGCTGGGGCACGGCCCTGGCCAACGTGCTGGCCCGGAAAGGGGAGGACGCGTGCCTGTGGACGCGCAGGGAAGACGCGGCGCGGGAAATCGTCGAGTCCGGCACCAACTCCCGCTATCTCCCTGGGCAGGCCCTGTGCCGGGACCTGCGGGCCAGCGCGGACCTGGCTGCCGTGCTGAAGGACGCCCGGTGCGTCGTGCTGGCCGTTCCGTGCCAGAACCTGGGCCCCTTCCTGCGCGAAAACCGGGCGCTGTTCCCCGTCGGCGCGGGATTCGTCTGCGCCAGCAAGGGCGTGGAACTGGGGACGTTTCGCACCATGGGCCAGGTGGTCGCGGCCGAGCTTGCCGGCCGTGAGCCCCGGTACGCGGTGCTTTCGGGG
This sequence comes from Desulfomicrobium aestuarii, assembly GCF_055385525.1. Taxonomy (NCBI): domain Bacteria; kingdom Pseudomonadati; phylum Thermodesulfobacteriota; class Desulfovibrionia; order Desulfovibrionales; family Desulfomicrobiaceae; genus Desulfomicrobium; species Desulfomicrobium aestuarii. The sequence goes on along the minus strand of NZ_AP042427.1, from coordinate 3,217,593 downwards.
CCGTCCTTCGCCACGGAGGTGGTGGCGGGCCTGCCCACGGCCGTGACCCTGGGCTGCGCGGATGCGGACCTGGCCGACCGGGTGCAGACCCTCTTTTCCACCGAGACCTTCCGCGTCTACGTCAACGCCGACGTCACGGGCGTGGAGCTGGGCGGGGCGGTCAAGAACATCATGGCCATCGCCTCGGGCATCTCCGACGGTCTGGGCTTCGGGCAGAACGCGCGCGCGGCCCTCATCACCCGCGGCCTGTCCGAGATGTCGCGCCTGGGCGCGGCCCTGGGCGCCAACCCCGCCACCTTCATGGGCCTCTCGGGCATGGGCGACCTGGTCCTGACCTGCACGGGCGACCTGAGCCGCAACCGCCGCGTCGGCCTGGCCATCGGCCGCGGGCAGACCCTCGACGAGATTCTGGGGGGCATGCACAACGTGGCCGAAGGGGTCAAGACGACGGAAGCCGTGTTCGCCCTGGGCCGCAAGCTCGGCATCGAGCTGCCCATCACCGGCCAGGTGCATGCGGTGCTCTTCGAAGGCAAGAACCCGGCCGAAGCCGTGCGCGAGCTGATGACGCGCCCTTTGCGCGAGGAGTGAGGGTCAGGACAGGATCGTGACGTGGAGGGTGCGCCTGCGCGGGCCGTCGAACTCGCCGAGGAAGACGCGCTGCCAGGTCCCGAGCACGAGCCGTCCCCGCTCGACGATGATCTGCACCGACGAGCCCAGGAGCGTGGCCTTGATGTGCGCGTCGGAGTTCCCTTCGGCGTGGCGGAAGCCCGCGTGCTTCGGCACCATGACCCGCAGATGGGCCAGGATGTCCCGGCGGACGTCGGGGTCGGCGCCCTCGTTGATGGTCAGACCCGTTGTCGTGTGCGGGGTGTAGACCGTCATGATTCCGGACTGCGCGCCGGCCTCCCGCAGCAGTTCCTCCAGGCGGCCGGTGATGTCGATCATCGCCTCCCTGGCGTCGGTCTCCACCTGAAAGCTTTGCATCATTCCCCCCGGTATTCCAGTCTCAAGGCGTTGCCCCGATCGTTGTAGCTGACGGTGCGGGCATAGTTGCGGTAGATTTCGTGCCCCCGCCCCCGGACGTCCTCGACGTCGCTGCTGGCCTGCATGTGTCCCCGCCAGTCGAAACCCGGTCCCTGGTCCTCCACTTCCAGATCGTACCCGCCGTCCCTGGCGGTGAACCTGAAGGACACCCGCTTGGCCGGGTCCTGCCCGTTGCCGTGGATCATGGCGTTGTTCAGGGCCTCCCTCGCCAGGAGGGAAATGGCGAAGAGGTGGCCCTGCTCCCCGCGTTCCTCCAGGAAGAGCCGGATGCGCTCCACGCAGAGGTCAACGTTGCTCAGGTCCGTGTCCATTTCCAGGGCGAAGCCGTGGTGCAGGGGCGTGAAGTCGAGCATGTTCAGACCTCCAGGGCCAGCAGGATGGTGTCGTCCCCGCGCGGCGCGCCGGGAGGGACGAGGGCGGCGTGGATGGCCTCCACGGCCTGCGCCATGGGCAGGCCGCGATGGGCGGCGCAGGTCGCGGTCAGGCGCTCCAAGCCTTCCTCCCGGGTCATCTTTTCGTCGCCGAAGCCCTCGATGAGGCCGTCGGTGTACATGAAGAGCCGGTCGCCCGGGTTCACGGGAATGGACAAGGGCTCGAACAGGACCGAGTCGAACACGCCGAGCAGGTCTCCTGTGGCCTGGAGGATCTCCACGCCGCCGCCGGCGCGCAGCAGGACCGGGGCGGGGTGGGCGGCGTTGACGTAGTGCAGGGTGCGCTGTTCGCGGTTCAGGCGGGCGAACCCCGCCGTGATGTGGGTGCCGCCGGTCAGAATGCGGCAGAGGACGCTGTTGATCATGGTCAGACTCTCCGTCGGGGATGTGACCACGTTGCAGTTCTGGCTGAAGAGGGCCTTGAGGGCGGACGTCACGTAGGACGTGCCCAGGTCGTGCCCGCTGACGTCGGCCACGATGTAGTCGAAGGCCGAGCCGCCCACGCGAAGGACGTCGTAGAAATCACCGCCCGCCTCCAGGACGGGCTCGAAGTGCACGGCGAATCCCGCCTCGGGCAGGTCGCCGGGCTGTACCAGGAGGGCCTGCTGGGCGTCCTGGACCTGGGCCAGGCGCTGGGCCTGGGCCTCGATCAGGGCCTTGTAGGTCAGCCGCAGCTTCAGGTGCACCTTGACCCGCGCCAGGACCTCGGCCTTTTCGAAGGGCTTGGACACGAAGTCCACGCCGCCGACCTCCAGGCCGCGGACCTTGCTGGAGGTGTCCGTCAGGGCCGAGATGAAGATGACGGGGATGTCCGAGGTCCGGGGGTCGTGCTTGAGCAGTTCGCAGGTGGTGTAGCCGTCCTCGCCGGGCATGAGGACGTCGAGGAGGATGAGGTCCGGTGACTGATCCAGGGCCGCGGCGCGCGCGGCCGGTCCGCTGGTCGCGGAAATGGTGCGGTAGCCGCCTTTGGTGAGCACGATGTCGAGCAGCTTGATGTTCAGCGGTTCGTCGTCGACGATCAGGATGCAGGGTGTCGTGTCGTTCACGGTGCGCGCCTGGCTTGGGGTGGAGTGCATGGCAGCGTGGATAGCTGAAATCGCCGGAATTGCAAAGACGGCCGTCATTTGCGAACGGATTTGCCGAGGCCGGCCAGGGCCGCGATCCTCGCGCCCAGCGGGGGATGGCTGTAATGAAAGAAGACGTACCAGGGGTGGGGGGTGAGATTGGCCAGGCTCTGCCCGGAAATCTTCTTCAGGGCGCGGATCAGGGGCTCGGGCGAGGGGAGGTGCGCGGCGGCGAACCTGTCGGCCTCGAATTCGCGGCGCCGCGAGAGCCCGGCGAAGAAGGGCGTCAGCATCAGGGACACCGGGGAATACAGAAGCAGGAAGAAGACCAGGCCCGCGTGCACGGGCATGGAGGTCATGCCGAAGGCCTCGTACAGTCCCGGCAGGGTGATCGCCTGTCCCATCAGGGCGAGGAGCAGCCCCGTCTGCAGTATGGACAGGACGAGGCCCCTGGTGATGTGCCCCAGGCGGTAGTGCCCGATTTCGTGGGCCAGGATGGCCTCGATCTCGTCGGTCTCGTGGGCTGCCAGCAGCGTGTCGTAGAGGGCGATGCGCTTGGTGCGGCCCAGGCCCGTGAAGAAGGCGTTGGCCTTGGTGGACCGCTTTGATCCGTCCATGACGAAGACGCCGCCGAGGCCGAAACCGGTGCGCCGGGCCAGGTCCCGCAGCCTGTCCAGCAGATTGCGGTCTTCGAGGGGCGTGAAGGTGTTGAAGAGGGGCATGATCAGGGACGGGGCGAGGAAGGTCAGGGTCACGGAGAAGAGCGTCGTGACCGCCCAGCACAGCGCCCAGGCCCATGGGCCGAAGGATGTGAAGAGCAGGAGCACTGCGGCCAGCAGGGGCAGGCCCAGGACGGCGGCCAGGAGGTAGCCCTTTAGCCTGTCCAGGACGAAGGTGCCGGGCGTGGTGGTGTTGAAGCCGAAGCGGGCTTCGAGCACAAATGTTCTATATATTGAGAACGGAAGCCCCAGCAGCTCCGAGCCGATGAAGAGCAGGGAGAAAAAGACCAGCCCGGTGAAAATGTCGTTGTCGGCGATGCGGGCCAGACGGTCGGCCAGTGGAAAGCCCCCCGCCAGGATGAAGGCCAGGGTGGCCGCCGTGCCGACGGTCTGCGCGGCCATGTCCCACGCCCCGCGGGCGCGGGCGTAGTCCTGGGAGCGGCGGTAGGCCTGCGGGTCGTGGACGTCGGCGAGCAGCGGCGGGGCGGCCGGGGCGAGGGACTTGAGGTTGAGCCATTCGAGGAAGAGGCTCCAGCCCGCGCCCAGGATGACGGAGGAGAGGACGATGACGAGATATGGGTTCATTGCGGCTCCATGGATGTTGACCGGTGGGCCTGCGATGGCAGTTCCGAAAAAAAATCGCAAGATGCGAAAAAAGAGTGTTGACATGCTCGCAAATGCGGGGATATATGCGGCTCTCCATTTAGGCGCGTAGCTCAGTGGGAGAGCACTTGCTTGACGTGCAAGGGGTCAGGAGTTCGACCCTCCTCGCGCCTACCAAAAAAGAACTCATAGGGAGGCTCAAGCCTCCCTATCGTGTTTGTGAGGCAAGGCATATGGCTCAGATTCAGGGACAGGACATCGAGATTCAGGCGGGGCAGACCTGCGCCGACGCCCTGCGCGGCGTGCTCTCCGGCAAGAAGATGAAATCCGTTGTCGCGTGCGAATGCGACGGCAGCCTCATCGATCTGGCGCAGACCGTGCCGGCCGGGACCGCGACCCTGGAGCCCGTGTTCCTCGAAACCCCCAAGGGCCTGGCCGTCCTGCGCCACAGCGCCGCCCACGTCATGGCCGAGGCCGTGAAGGAACTTTTCCCTTCCGCCAAGGTCACCATCGGCCCGGACATCGAAAACGGCTTCTACTACGATTTCGATTACGAGCGCCCCTTCACCCCCGAGGACCTGGAGCAGATCGAGGAGCGCATGCGCGCGTCCGTGGCCGCCAACCGCCCCTTCTCCCGCGAGGAGATGAGCGCAGGCGAAGCCAAGGCCCTCTTCGCCTCCATGGGCGAGACCTACAAGCTCGAAATCATCGACGACCTGGGCGCGGACCGGGTGTCCGTTTACCGCCACGGCGACTTCGTCGACCTCTGCCGCGGCCCGCACCTGCCCTCCACGGGCTTCCTGCAGGCCGTGAAGCTGACCTCCGTGGCCGGCGCCTACTGGCGCGGCGATTCCACCCGCCCCATGCTGCAGCGCATCTACGGCACGGCCTTCGCCACCCCCAAGGACCTGAAGGCCCATCTGGCCATGATCGAGGAGGCCAAGAAGCGCGACCACCGCAAGCTCGGCCCCCAGCTCGACCTTTTCAGCTTCCACGAACGCGGCGGCGCCGGCATGGCCTACTGGCACCCCAAGGGCGGCCTGCTGCGGACCATCCTCGAAGATTTCGTGAACAAGGAAATGATCCGCCGCGGCTACGGCATCGTACGCACCCCCCAGATTTTGAAGCGCGACCTGTGGGAGACCTCCGGGCACTACGCCAACTACCGTGAGAACATGTATTTCACGGAAATCGACGAGGTCCCCTACGGCGTGAAGCCCATGAACTGCGTGGCGCACATGCTCATCTACAACACGAGCCAGCGCAGCTACCGCGACCTGCCCGTGCGCCTCTTCGAGTTCGGCGTGGTGCATCGCCACGAGCTCTCGGGCGTGCTGCACGGCCTCATGCGCGTGCGCCAGTTTACCCAGGACGACGCCCACATCATCTGCCGCCCGGATCAGCTCCAGGACGAGATCAAGGGTGTCATGGCCTGGATCCAGGATCTCATGGGCGTGTTCGGCTTCGAATACACCATGGAGATCAGCACCCGTCCCGAGAAGTCCATCGGATCCGACGAGGACTGGGAGCGGGCGACCAGCGCCCTCATGGACGCCATGAACGAAATGGGCCTGCCCTACGCCATCAACGAGGGCGACGGCGCCTTCTACGGACCCAAGATCGACGTCAAGCTGCGCGACTGTTTGGGCCGCCTGTGGCAGTGTTCGACCATCCAGGTCGATTTCACCTTGCCGGACCGTTTCGACTTGGTATACGTCGGCGAGGATGGCGAGCGGCACCGGCCGGTCATGGTGCACCGCGCCATCATGGGCTCGGTCGAGCGGTTCATCGGCATCCTCACGGAACATTTCGCCGGGGCCTTCCCGGCATGGCTCGCGCCAGTGCAGGCCCGCATCCTGACCGTGACCGACAACCACAACGAATTTGCCCGTTCGTGCCAGGAAGCGTTGCGGCGCGAAGGGGTGCGCGTGGAACTGGATCTGCGCAACGAGAAGCTCGGGTACAAGGTGCGCGAGGCCCAGCTGGAGAAGATTCCGTACGCGCTTGTCATCGGTGATCAGGAAGTCGAGCAGGCCAGCGTCAACGTGCGCATGCTCGGCGGCACCAATCTGGGCGCCATGTCCATCGATGCCTTCGCCGCCCTGCTGCGGGAAGAGTGCGAGAAACCCTTTAAAAATGGAGGAATGAGATATTCTTTCAGCTGCTAAGGCCCGCCGGAACAAGCAAATCAGGGCCAAGGAAATCCGGGTTGTAGGAGATGACGGGAACCAGTTGGGCATCATGAGCGTGCCCGAGGCCCTGGAACGTGCCGAACAATTGGGTCTTGACCTGGTCGAGGTGGCGCCCAACGCCAAGCCGCCGGTCTGCAAGATCATGGACTACGGCAAGTATCTCTACGAGGAAAAAAAGAAGTCCCAGGAAGCCAAGAAGCGCCAGACCCAGATCCAGGTCAAGGAAATCAAATTCCGGCCGCACACCGACGACCACGACCTCTTGACCAAGGTCAAGCACATCCGTCGCTTCATCGAGGACGGGGACCGCTGCAAGGTCACGGTCTTTTTCCGTGGACGCGAGATGGCGCACAAGGATCGCGGACAGGTCATCCTGGACCGGGTGGTGGAAATGCTCGCCGATGTGGCCAAGGTCGAGCAGACTTCCCGCGTCGAAGGCCGGACCATGTTCCTGCTGCTGGCAGGGCTTCCCAAGAAATAGGCTCCCTTCCCGTCCCCAAAGAAAAATTTCCCGCCGTTTTGGCGGGAGGGAGCAGTATTGCCGGCCGCTCACGCGGCCATACGAGTCGTCCGAGGAGGAACTATGTCAAAGGTCAAGACCAACAGAAGTGCAGCCAAGCGTTTTCAGGTCACGGGCACCGGCAAGGTGAAGAGAAGCCATGCCAACATGCGCCACATCCTGACCAAGAAATCCGCGAAGCGCAAAAGACAGCTGCGTCAGTCCACCACGGCTGCCCAGTCCTGTGTCGCCGCCATTCGCCGCCTGGTACCGTACATTTTCTAGTTTCCGGCATCGGGCCGGAGCCTCAGCTCAGCGTATAGTCGTTTCCCACTATGCCTGACATCGAAAGGAGAACACCATGAGAGTCAAAAGAGGAAAAACAGCCCACAGAAGGCACAAGAAGTTTCTGAACCTTGCCAAGGGCTACCGCGCAGGCCGCAGCGTCCTGTACCGCACCGCCCGCGAAACCGTCGAGCGCGCCTTGTGTTTCGCCTACCGCGACCGGAAGCAGAAGAAGAGAGCCTTCCGCAAGCTGTGGATCGTGCGCATCAACGCCGGCGTGCGCCAGTACGGCCTGACCTACAACCGCTTCATGCACGGCCTGAAGCTCGCCGAGATCAATCTCAACCGTAAGGCCCTGGCCGACATGGCTGTCTATGAAAAGGACGCCTTCGCCAAGCTGTGTGAAATGGTAAAATCCAAGGCGAACTAGTGGCTCACGATATCATTCGAAAGCTGGAAAGCCTGGTCCCGGAGCTGACTGAAGCCCTGGGCCAGGCTTCTTCATTGGAAGAGTTGGAGGAACTGCGCGTCCGCTACCTGGGGCGCAAGGGCCTCCTGGCCGACCTCATGTCCGGGCTGACGGCGCTTTCGCCCGAGGAACGCCCGGCCGCAGGCAAGGCCGCCAACCAGGTCAAGACCGCCATGACCTCCCTGTGGGAGGACCGGCAGGCCGCTCTCAAGGCGCGCGAACAGGAGAAGGCCCTGGGCGCCTTCGACTCCTCGTTCCCGTCCTGGCAGCCGGACCTGGGTTCCCTGCACCCCGTGACGCGCGTGACCCGCGAGATCTGCGCGGTCTTCACCAGCCTGGGTTTCGAGGTCGTGTCCGGCCCCGAGGTCGAGAACGACTTCAACAACTTCGAGGCCCTGAACCTCCCGCCCGAGCACCCCGCCCGGGACATGCAGGACACCCTCTACATTTCCGACTCCATCCTGCTGCGCACGCACACCTCGCCCCTGCAGGTGCGGACCATGCTGGCCCGCAAGCCCCCCCTGGGCGTGGTCGCCCCGGGCAAGGTCTACCGCCGCGACTCGGACATCACGCACACGCCCATGTTCCATCAGGTCGAGGGGCTTCTGGTGGACACGAACGTGACCATGGCCGACCTGCGCGGCATTCTCACGGCCTTTGTGCAGACCGTGTTCAGCCATGAGACCAAGGTCCGCTTCCGGCCGAGCTTCTTCCCCTTCACGGAGCCCAGCGCCGAGGTGGACATCAGCTGCGTCATCTGCGGCGGCAAGGGCCGCGTGAACGGCGAGCCCTGCCGCGTGTGCAAGGAGACGGGCTGGGTGGAGATCCTGGGCTGCGGCATGGTCGATCCGGCCGTGTTCGAGAAGGTCGGGTACGACCCGGAAGTCTACACCGGCTTCGCCTTCGGCCTGGGTGTGGAGCGCATCGCCATGCTCAAGTACGGCATCGGCGACCTGCGCATGTTTTTCGAGAACGATCTGCGCTTCCTCCGGCAATTCGCCTGAGCGACATAGGGTTTCACCATGCTTTTGAGTCTCAACTGGTTGCGGGAATTCGTGCCCTACACGGGCGATGCCCAGACCCTGGCCGACAGGCTGACCATGCTCGGCCTCGAGGTCGAGGAGATCGGCCGCCCCTTCGCCGCCCTGGAGAAGATAGTGGTCGGCTTCGTAGCCGAGTGCGCGGCGCATCCTTCCTCTGACCACCTCTCGGTCTGCAGGGTCGACATCGGCACGGGCGAACTGCTCGACATCGTCTGCGGCGCGCCCAACGTTGCCGCCGGCCAGAAGGTGCCCGTTGCGCCCGTGGGCACGGTCATGCCCGGCGGCCTGGAGATCAAGAAGGCCAAGCTGCGCGGCCAGACGTCGTGCGGCATGATCTGCTCCGAGCGCGAGATGGGCCTGGGCGACAACCATGACGGCATCATGGTCCTGGACGCGGGACTGGCCGTGGGTACGCCCATCTGCGAGGCCCTGGGCCTGGACCGGACCGTCCTCGACGTGAGCATCACGCCCAACCGCGCCGACTGTCTCTCGGTTCTGGGCCTGGCCCGCGAAGTGGCGGCCGCCTTCGGCCTGCCCCTGACCGTGCCCCGGACCGAACTGACCGAGGGCGGCGAAGCCTTCGAGAATTTCCGCATCGAGCCCGACCCGGCCCTTTGCCCCCTGTACCAGGCCCGGCTCATCCGCGGCGCGAAGATCGGGCCGAGCCCGGCCTGGCTGCGCTACCGGCTCATCGCCGTGGGCCTGCGGCCCATCAACAACATCGTCGACGTGACCAACTACGTCATGATGGAGTGCGGGCAGCCCCTGCACGCCTTCGACCGCGACCTGCTGCGCGGCGACCGCATCCGTGTCGGCCTGGCCGAGGACGGCATGCGCCTGACCACCCTCGACGGGCAGGAGCGCCTGCTCACGGGCCGCGACCTGCTCATCTGGGACGACGAGCGCCCGGTGGCCCTGGCCGGCGTCATGGGCGGCGCCAACTCCGAGATCGGCGACGGCAGTTCCACGGTCCTGCTGGAGAGCGCGGTCTTCGACCCGGCCTCCATCCGCAAGACGGCCCGCAGGCTGGGCCTGTCCAGCGACGCCTCCTACCGTTTCGAGCGCGGCGTGGACCAGGTCGGCAACACCCACGCCATGAACTGCGCGGCGGCGCTCATGGCCGCGGTCTCGGGCGGCGTCGTGGCCCCGGGCGTGGCCAAGGCCGAGCCCAGGCCCTATGCGGCGCGGGTCATCAATTTCTCCCCGGCCAAGGCCACGAAGCTCCTGGGCGTGGACATGGCCCCCGGCTTCTGCCGCGAAACACTGGCGAGCCTTGGCTGCGTCATCGCCGACGGCGAACCGTGGCAGGTCACGGCCCCGTCCTTCCGCCTGGACCTTGAGCGCGAGGTGGACCTCATCGAGGAGGTGGCCCGCGTCTACGGCATGGACCGCATCGAGGCCGTGCTGCCCACGGTCAAGAAGAGCCTCCAGGACCTGGACAAGGTCGACCCGACGTTTGCCTTCCTGAACCAGGTCAAGGAGTGGGGGCGCGGCATCGGTCTGGCCGAGGTCGTCAACTACAGCTTCGTCGGCACCGCCGACCTGGACCGCTGCGGCCTGCCGGCCGAAGGGCGCGTGCACATCTTCAACCCTCTGAGCGAGGAGATGAACGTCCTGCGCACGGAACTGGCCCCGGGGCTGCTGGGCTCCCTGCGCCAGAACATGAGCCAGGACAACACGCGCATCCGCATCTTCGAGGTGGCCCACACGTTCGTCCAGGACCCGACCAGCGACACCCTGACCCGCGAGAACAACCGCCTGGCCATCCTTCTGCACGGAGGGCGCTTCCCGGCCCGTTACCCGTATCCCGATGGAAGCCAGGGTTATGAGGACGTGAAGGGGCTGGTGGAGCACCTGCTCATGAGTCTTGGCGTGGGCGCGGCCGCATTCGAGCGCGGTGGCGAGCACCCCTATCTGGCGCCGGAGGTTCTGGTTTGGGCGGGTGAGACGACCGTCGGTCGGGTCGGCCGCATACGCGAGGACCTGGCCGACGCCTACCAGGCCAGAGGCGAGGTCTGGTACGCGGACCTGGACCTCGACCTGCTCATGGGCCTGCGCCACGGCGCCAAGTTCCAGGCCATCCCGCGCTTCCCGGTCGTGCGTCGGGACATGACCCTCGTCGCGGCGCCGGGCCTTGCAATCGGCGCTGTAGTTGATACGGTCAAGGCAATGAACGAGCCTCTCCTCGAGGACGTCTACCTCGTGGACATCTTCACTCCCGAGGGGACCGAGGAGCGCAACCTGTCCTATCGTTTCGTCTTTCGCCACCCGGAGCGGACGCTGAAGGACAAGGAAGTGGAGAAGATCAACCAACGCATCGGCCAGCATCTGGTCGCAAAGCTGCCTGTCCGCTTTTCCTGACAGGCCCTGCGGCCAGGAGGGAACGTGCTCAGACCCGTAACGCCCGCCGCGGAAAAACGCCTGCGCATCGGCCAGGTCGCCAGACAGCTTGGCGTCGAGCCCTATGTGCTGCGCTTCTGGGAGGAGGAGTTCCCCCAGCTCCAGGCCGCCCGCACGACCAAGGGCCAACGGTACTACACCGAGGAGCATGTCCGCCTGCTGGAGAAGATCCGCCATCTGCTCTACGTCGAGAAGCTGACCATCAAGGGCGCCCGGCAGAAGCTGGAGGGCGCGGAGGCGGTTCATGTCCCGTTGGAGGCCATCCGGCGCGAGCTGGAGGATATCCGGCACCTGCTCACCCGCAAACCCTGACCTGAAAAAGGTCGGGGTTTTTTTCGATGGTGCGCATTGCTTCCGGCGCTTTACACGCTGCTGTTCAGACCGTAGCATGTCCGTATGCCGCATTTAGACCGGGCGGCCGGGTTGACTGAAAAGACGGAAACAAGGGGAGGCCATGGACAAAGTATATGCCGACAAGCAGGGGAAGGCTGTGTTCCAGTGTCCGGAATGCGGTTTCAAAACGGCTTTCGACGCATCCGGCTACCGGGAGAAGGACAGCCGCATCAAGATCAAGTGCCGCTGCGGCGTAAGCGTTCCCGTTCTCATCGAATTCCGTGAATATTACCGGCGGCCGGTTTCCCTGGCCGGCTGGTGTCATGTGCACAGGACCGAGGATCTTCTTGAGATCCGGGTCAACGACCTGTCCATGAGCGGTCTTTCCTTTGCCATTGAATCGGGCACCGGCGCCGAGCCTCCTGTGCTCGAAGTCGGGGATATCCTGACACTGCAGTTCCGTCTGGACCGTCCTCCCCATGATCTGATCCAGAGGCGGGGGGAGGTGCGCAACATCCGGGAGAACGCCGTCGGAGTGCGGTTCTCCAAAAGCGAATACGACAAGGAACTTGGCTTCTACCTTTTACGCTGAAACGCCGGCAATGTGACGGACCACGGACATGAATCTGGATAACGGCAACGGACAGGCTTTCAACCCCATCGTCTCGCTTCTTGTCCGCGAAGGGTACCTGAGCGAGCAGCAGGCGGACTACGCGAGACGCGTGGCCTCCAGGCTTCACATGGCCAAGCCTTTGTCCGAAGTGGTGCTCGAGCTCGGCTACGTGACGGACGAGCAGATGCGCCAGACCATCCGCCGCAACCAGGGCGAGCTGCGCATCGGCGATCTGCTGGGCGGGCTCGGCTATCTCACCGACGAAGAGCTGGACCGCGCCTTGGCCCTGCAGGCCCAGGAGGGGCGGCAGCAGAAGCTCGGCGACATTCTCATCCAGCACAAATTCCTGGCCGACGACAAGCTGACGGAAATCCTGTCCCTGCAGCTCGGGCTGCCGGTTCTGGAACTGACGGCCAAGGAGCCCGATCACGGTCTGATAGGGCGCGGGCCGGTGGAGTATTACGAGCAGTACCGCTTCGTACCCTACGACATGCAGACGGACGGATCCGTCCGTATCGCCTTTGTGGACCCTCTGGACCCGCGCAGCCTGGACGCGGCGCGCGACTATTTCGGCAAGAATATCGTCGTCTGCATCACCCGTGCCAGCCAACTCGACGAAACACTGGCCAAGCGCAAGGAGGAATTGCGTCTGGGCGCGGCCTCGGACCAGGGGCGCATCAACGTCGTCGAAGTCGCCAACGCCATCGTGCTGGCGGCCTTCAAGCGCGGAGCCAGCGACATCCACGTCGAGCCCATGTCGGACCGCGTGCGCGTGCGCTTCCGCGTCGACGGGGTCATGGTCCTTTTCCGTGATTACCCCATCGGCGTGGCCGCATCCCTGGTCAGCCGCTTCAAGATCATGTGCGGCGCCGACATCGCCGAAAAGCGGCGGCACCAGGACGGCCGGCTCATCTTCAACCACATGGGCGTGCAGATCGACCTGCGCATGTCCTTCTATGTCACGGTCTACGGCGAGCAGATCGTCATGCGCCTGCTCAAGAGCCAGGAGGAGCTGCTGCCCATGCACGAGCTGGGCATGCTGCCGGGCATGCTGAACCGCTTCATGGAGGAGGCCCTCGACGCGCCGTCGGGCGTGATCATGGTCACCGGCCCCACGGGTTCGGGCAAGTCGACGACGGTCTACAGCTGCATCAACTACCTGAATCGCCCCGACGTGAGCATCATCACGGCCGAGGACCCGGTGGAGTACAAGGTGCGCGGCATCGGCCAGTGCTCCATCATGCCCTCCATCGGCCTGACCTTCGAGGAAACCCTCAAGCACATCGTCCGTCAGGACCCGGATATCGTGGTCATCGGCGAGGTTCGCGACCATTTCTCGGCCGTCATGTGCATCCAGACCGCCTTGACAGGCCACAAGGTGCTGACGACCTTCCATACCGAGGACAGCATCGGGGCCCTGGTGCGTCTGCTCGATATGGACATCGAGCCGTTTCTGGTATCCTCCACCTTGTCCTGCATCCTGTCGCAGCGCCTTGTGCGCAAGATCTGTCCGCACTGCGCCGTGCCCTACCAGCCCGATTTGAGCCAGTTGAGACGGATGGGCTGCACCTATGGCGACCTGGCCGGGGCGGAGTTCCGCAAGGGCCGGGGGTGCGCCGCATGTCGGCACAGCGGCTACAAGGGCCGGCTCGCCGTCTACGAAATGCTCATCCCCGAAGTTTTCATCCGCGATGCGGTCCTGCAGCGCAAAACGACCCACGAACTCCGGGAGATCAGTCTGGAGAAGGCCGGCCTGGTCTCGCTGCTCGAAGACGGGATCACCAAGGCCGCCCTCGGAATCACCACCGTGGATGAAATTCTGCGGACCTTGCCGCGCGTGCACAAGCCTCGTCCCCTGGTCGAGCTGCGCCGCATACTCGGAGCGTAGATGTTCGAAATAGCCTCCATCCACGACCGCGTCCGGGAATTCCTGGAAGAGCCGGGGAGCGACCTGCCGGTTTTCGACCGCACGGCCCTGCTGGTTCACCAGGAGGCGGCGCGCCCTGATCCGGACACGGACAAGGTCGTCAGTCTCATCATCCAGGATCAGGTGCTGGTGGCCGAGGTGCTGAAGGTTGCCAATTCCTCGTTCTTCCGCGGCATCAAGAAGATAAGCCGCATCCAGGACGCGGTGGTCCGCATCGGCCTGCGGGAGGTGGTCAACTGCGTCATGATGGCCACGCAGCGCAAGAACTACGCTTCGCGCAACCCCTTCGTGCAGCAGTACACCAGCACCCTCTGGAAGCACTCCGTGGCCTGCGCCTTCGGCGCCCAATGGCTGGCCAGGCGATGCGGGCACGATGACCTCGCGCCCGAAGCGTTCATCGCCGGGCTCATTCACGACGTGGGGAAGCTCCTGGTGCTCAAGGCCCTGGTCTCCGTCGGGGAGAAGGACCGGGGCGCCCCCCGCATCACCAGGACGGCGGCAGACGAGTTCGTCGACGCCATGCACCCTGAATGCGGTTGCCTGCTCCTCGAGAAATGGAATCTCCCGGAACCGTATTGCATGGTCTGCCGCGACCATCACCGCAAGGACTACGACACTTCGAATACCCTGCTCGTCCTGGTCCGGCTGGCCAACCTCGTCTGCATGAAGCTCGGCATCGGCCTGCGGCAGGACCGCGACCTGATCCTGGTGACCTGCAACGAAGCCGGCCTGCTGGGCCTGACCGACATTACTTTGGCCGAACTTGAGATCGCCGTGGAAGACCACGTCGCCAAGGCGGAAATCTAACAACCAATCTTCATCCGTCTCAAAGAGGAGACCCGACGACCATGAAACTGGCGCAACGCATCACCAGCATCAAGCCTTCCGCGACCCTGACCATCAACACCAAGGCCCAGGAGTTGCGCGCCGCCGGTCGGCAGATCGTCAGCCTGGCCGTCGGCGAGCCCGATTTCCGCACTCCCGAGCACGTCTGTGAAGCGGCGCGCCAGGCCATGGAGCAGGGCTTCACCCGCTATACCCCGGTGCCGGGCATCCCCGAGCTGCGCACGGCCGTGTGCGGCTACTTCCGGGACTTCTACGGCGTGGACTCGGCCATGGACAACGTGGTCGTGACCAACGGCGGCAAGCAGAGCCTCTACAACCTGTTCCAGGTCCTCCTTGACCCGGGCGACGAGGTCATCGTCCCCGCCCCCTACTGGGTCAGCTACCCGGCTCTGGTGCAGCTGGCCGACGGCGTGCCGGTCTTCGTCGCCACGGAGCCGCAGAACGACTTCCTCGTCAGCGTGGACCAGCTGGAGGCGGCCCGCACGCCGCGCACGCGCTGCTTGGTCATGAACACGCCGTCCAACCCCACGGGCTGCCACTACACGCAGGAACAGCTCGACGCCATCGCGGCCTGGGCCGTGGACAAGGGCATCTTCGTCATCGCCGATGAAATCTACGACCGGCTGGTCTACGCCCCCGCCAAGCCCGCCTCCCTGGCGCCGTGGTGGCGGCGTCACCCCGAGAATTTCGCCGTGGTCAACGGCCTGGCCAAGAGCTTCGCCATGACCGGCTGGCGCGTGGGCTACACCCTGGCCCACGCCGACCTGATCAAGGCCATGACCAAGATCCAGGGCCAATCCACCTCCAACATCTGCTCCATCGCCCAGAAGGCGGCCCTGGCCGCGCTGACGGGCGGCTGGGAGTGCCTCGAGCCCATGCTCGCGGCCTTCGTGCGGCGCCGCGACCTGGGCCTTGCCAAGGTCCTGGCCTGGGGCGAAGTGATCTGCCCCAAGCCGGCCGGCGCTTTCTACCTCTTCCCGCAGGTGGATGCCTACTACACGCCCGAAGTGCCGGATTCGACCGCGCTGTGCGGCCTGCTGCTGGAAAAGGCCGGCGTGGCCCTGGTCCCCGGCGCGGCCTTCGGCGACGACCGCTGCATCCGCATTTCCTACGCCCTGGATGACGAGACCCTGTCCGACTGCCTGGACAAGGTCGGCCAGGTGCTCCACGACCTGAAGAAATAACCGGAGGTGCCCCGTGATCGATCAGACCGCCCCCTGGAAAGCGCTTGCCGACCATGTGTCCGAAGTACCGAGCCTGCGGGAGCTCTTTGATCGGGACCCGGGGCGCTTCGAGCGGTTTTCCGTCTCGGGCGCCGGGATCTTCCTGGACTATTCCAAGAACCGCATCACGGAGAAGACCCTCTCGCTCCTGCTGGACCTGGCCCGCGAGGCCGGCGTGGACGGGCGGATGCGGGCCATGTTCGCCGGGGAGCGCATCAACTCGACCGAGGACCGGGCCGTGCTGCACACGGCCCTGCGCAGGCGGGCCGACGAACCCCTCATCCTGGACGGCGTCGACGTGGTCGGCGAGGTGCACGCGGTGCTCGGGCAGATGGACGCCTTCACGCGGCGCGTGCGGTCCGGGGAGTGGAAGGGGTACACGGGCGAGCGCATCACCGACGTGGTCAACATCGGCATCGGCGGGTCGGACCTCGGTCCCTGCATGGTCACCGAGGCCCTGGGCTTCTACCGCCAGAGGGACATGCGCTTCCATTTCGTGTCCAACATCGACGGCACGCACATCGCCCGCGTGCTCGAGTCGGTGCGGCCGGAATCGACCCTCTTCATCATCGCCTCCAAAACCTTCACCACCCAGGAAACCCTGACCAACGCCCACACGGCCCGCGCCTGGTTCCTGGGCAAGGGGGCGGGGGAGGGCGACGTGGCCAGGCATTTCGTGGCCCTGTCGACCAACGAGAAGGCCGTCACGGCCTTCGGCATCGACCCGGCCAACATGTTCGCTTTCTGGGACTGGGTCGGCGGGCGCTACTCCCTGTGGTCCTGCATCGGCCTGTCCATCGCCCTGGCCGTGGGCATGGACAATTTCCGCGAGCTGCTGGCCGGGGCCCGGGATATGGACGAGCACTTCCGCACGGCGCCCTTTGAAAAAAACATCCCGGTCCTGCTGGCCCTCATCGGCGTGTGGCACCGCAACTTCCTGGGCTTCGAGTCCCACGCCGTGCTGCCCTACGACCAGTACCTGTCGAGGCTGCCCGCCTACCTGCAGCAGGCCGACATGGAGAGCAACGGCAAGGGCGTGGCCCTGGACGGCCGTCCCGTGACCCACGCCACGGGCCCCATCCTCTGGGGCGAGCCCGGCACCAACGGCCAGCACGCCTTCTACCAGCTCCTGCACCAAGGCACGACCGTGGTTCCCTGCGACTTCCTGGCCGCGGTCAACCCGCTGCACGATATCGGCGAGCACCACACCATCCTGCTGGCCAACTTCCTGGCGCAGACCGAGGCCCTCATGCGCGGGCGGACCCTTGAGGAGGCCGAAAGGGAGCTTTCCTCCCTGCCGCCGGACAAGCGGGCGGCCCTGGCCCCGCACAAGACCTTCCCCGGCAACCGCCCGACCAACTCCATTCTCTACGACCGCCTGACCCCGCGCGCCCTGGGCAGTCTCATCGCCATGTATGAGCACAAGATCTTCGTGCAGGGCGCCGTCTGGGGCATCAACTCCTACGACCAGATGGGCGTCGAGCTCGGCAAGCAGCTGGCAGGGGTCATCCTGCCGGAACTGCAGGGCAAGGGCGCGGCAGCGCACGATTCGTCCACCGGCGGCCTCATCCGCTACTGCCTTGACCGGCGCAGGGCCTAGGCCCTATCGTCGCTGAAACACGCGGGGCTTCGGCCCCGCTCCCCGTGCGGGGCAGCGCGCCCGTCCACATTTTGCACCCGGCCACAGCATGAAGCTCAACCCCTTTCGCGTCGACCCGGCCCATCCCTTCCAGCTGGTCAAGTTCCTGTCCATCAGCACCCTGGTGCTGATCCTGGCTTCGAGCAGCCTCATGTCGGTCTTCATGACCAACTACGCCAAGAGGGCGCTTCTGAAGAAGAACACGGCCTTTGCCCAGCTCCTGGCCGAAAACCTGAACCACCAGATCTACCGCCGTTTCACCCTCCCGGTGGTGCTCGGCTTCGGCCGGGTGGAACTCAAGCGCAAGGACCAGTACGAACGGCTGGAGCAGGTCATCGAGTCGACCATCCATTCCTTCCACGTCCGCGAACTGCGCATCTTCGACGAGCAGAGCGAGGTGGCCTACAGCACCAACGTGAACCAGATCGGCAATACCGACATGGGCGGCACGGAGGTGCGCGAGGCCATCGAGAAGGGCGAGCGCAGCTTCGTGCTGCAGAACAACCTGAACGTGTGGGATGTCGTTTTCGCCTTCGACCTGCAGCCCGGGGACGTGGTCCTGCGCACGGTCCACCCCCTGCGCGCCGAACGGGACCTGCGTTTCCGCGACCAGCCCGGGCCGCTCCTGGGCGTGCTCGAATTCACCCAGGACATCACCAGCGACTACGAGACCGTCCTGCACCTGCAGCGTCTCATCATCCTGACCACCTTCCTCGGTTCGGCGGCCCTCTACGCGCTGATCTTCTTCCTCATCCGCAAGGCCGACCGCGTGCTCGACGAGCGCCTGCGCGACAAGGAGCGCCTGGAGAAGGAGCTGCAGCAGAACGAAAAGCTCGCCTCCATGGGCCGCATGGTCGCAAGCATCGCCCACGAGATCCGCAACCCCTTAGGCATCATCCGCAGCAGCGCGGAGCTGCTCCTCAAGCGCGAAAAGGCCCAGGGCGGCGGCAACGCGGGCATCCTGGAGGCCATCTTCCACGAGTCCAAGCGCCTGAGCCAGACGGTCAACGACTTCCTCGACTACGCGCGTCCCAGGCAGCCGTCCCTGGAAGACGTGGACCTGGAGAAGGTCGTCCGCCACGCCGTGGGCTTCCTGACCCAGGAAGGGCAGGAGCACGGCGTGAAGGTGGAGAGCACGCTGCCGCCGGGCTACATGGTCCAGGGAGACCGGGACCTCCTGTACCGGGGCTTCTACAACCTCATCAGCAACGCCATCCAGGCCTGCGACGGCGGGGGGCAGGTCAGCATCGTCCCCGTCTGCAGCGACGGCCAAACCGCCGTATTGGTCCGGGACACGGGACCGGGCTTTGACGCCAAGCAGCTCGAACGCTACGTCGAACCCTTCTTCACGACCAAGGAGAAGGGGACGGGTCTGGGCCTGGCCATTACCAACTCCATATTCCAGATTCACGGCGCGGAACTGACCCTGCGAAACGGCGAGAACGGCGGAGCCGAGGCCCTCGTGGTCTTTTCCGAGCCGTGCTAGGAAACATCCCCATGGGCAATCACATCCTCATCATCGACGACGAAAAGAACTACCTGCTCATCCTGGAGGCCATCCTGCAGGAGGAGGGCTACACCGTCACGGCCCTGGCCGACCCGGTCATGGCCATGACCTACCTCGACGAGTCCGAAGTGGACGTGGTCATCACGGACATGAAGATGCCGGGCATGACAGGCCAGGAAGTCCTGGAGTCCGTGCGCAGGCGCCACCCGCACATCCCGGTCATGATCATGACGGCCTTCGGCACCATCGACCGCGCCGTGGAGGCCATGAAGAGCGGGGCCTTCGATTACATCACCAAGCCTTTCGCCAACGACGAGATCCTGCTTTCGGTGCGCAAGGCCCTGAAGCTGTCCCATGCCGAGCGGCAGAACCGCCTGCTGCGCGAGAGCCTGGCAGAGAAGTTCGGCAAGGAGACCATCATCGGCAACTCCAAGGGCATCCAGGACGTCCTGGCCCTGGCGGGAAAGGTCGCGCCGACGCGCAGCACCGTGCTCATCACCGGCGAGTCGGGCACGGGCAAGGAGCTGGTGGCCCGGGCCATCCACATCGCCTCGGACCGCAAGGACATGCCTTTCGTGTCCGTCAACTGCATGTCCCTGAACCCCGGGGTGCTCGAGAGCGAGCTCTTCGGCCACGAGAAGGGCTCCTTCACCGGGGCCATGGCCCTGAAGCGCGGCCGCTTCGAGCTGGCCCAGGGCGGCACGCTCTTTCTGGACGAAATCGGCGAGCTGTCCCTTGAAATGCAGGTCAAGCTGCTGCGCGTGCTGCAGGAACGCGTCATCGAACGCGTCGGCGGCACCGAAACCATCGCCGTGGATTTCCGGCTGGTGGCCGCCACCAACAAGAGCCTGCAGGACGAGATCGCGGCCGGCCGCTTCCGCGAGGACCTCTTCTACCGTCTGAACGTGGTCAACATCCACCTGCCCCCCTTGCGCGAGCGGCGCGAGGACATCCCCATCCTGGCCAGCCACTTCCTGCGCAAGTTCTCCCTGGAGAACAACCGCGAGGTGCACGGCTTCACGCCCGGGGCCATCGACTACCTTTCCGCCTACGAATGGCCCGGCAACGTGCGCCAGCTGGAGAACGTCATCGAACGCTGCGTGGTCCTCTCCAGTCACGACGTCATTAATGTCGAGGACCTGCCGCCGGAACTGCGCGACGAGGAGATGCAGTTCAAGAGCGCCGTGGACCTCCTGCCGCTCAAGATCAACCTGTCCGAGACCCTGGAGAAGATCGAGGCGGCCCTCATCCGCCGGGCCATGGTCCATTCGGGATTCGTGCAGGTCAAGACGGCGGAGATGCTCGACGTGTCCAAGAGCCTGCTGCAGTACAAGCTCAAGAAGTACAAGATCGCGGCCAAGAACTGACGTGACCGAGGCCACCGTCGCGGATCTCCTGGCCCTGGTGGAGCAGACGCCCTGGCTGTCCGTTGACATCGCCGGGCGGCGCTTCTTTCCGGGCCGGGAGCCGCGCTTCGGGACGCCCGCGCGTCCCTGGCCAGCCCCGCTGCGCCGGGGGCTCGACCTCATGGGAGTGGGCGAACTCTACGAGCACCAGATCCGGGCCACGGACCTGGTGCGCTCGGACCGCCACGCCGTGGTGGCCACGCCCACGGCCAGCGGCAAGTCCCTGATCTACAACCTGCCCGTGCTCGAGGCCTGCCACGGCGACCGCTCGGCGCGGGCCCTGTACCTCTTCCCCCTCAAGGCCCTGGCCCAGGACCAGCGCCGGGCCCTGGACGCCCTGGCCGCGAGCCTCTTCCCCACGCCGACCTCGGCCATCTACGACGGCGACACCCAGTCCTCCCATCGCACGCGCATCAGGCAGAACCCGCCGAACATCCTCTTCACCAACCCGGACATGCTCCATCTGGGCATCCTGCCGAGCCACGAGCGCTGGGCCGGGTTCTTCGCGAACCTCCGCTTCGTGGTCGTGGACGAGGTGCATACCTACCGCGGCGTAATGGGTTCGCACATGGCCTGGGTCTTCCGCCGCCTGGTGCGCATCTGCCGTCTGTACGGCGCATCCCCGACCTTCGTCTGTTCGTCCGCCACAATCGCCAACCCCGAGGAGCTGGCTTCAAGCCTGACGGGCCTGCCCATGACCGCCGTCCTGGAGGGTACGGCCGCCGCCCCGCCCAGGCACATGCTCCTGATCAACGGCGTGGACGGCGCCGCCCGCAAGGCCATCGGCCTTCTGCAGGAGGCCATGCGCCTGGGGTTGCGGACCATCGTCTACTGCAAGTCGCGGCGCATGACCGAACTCATCGCCCTGTGGGCCTCCCAGCGCGATGCCGCCGAGCAGGAGCGCATCTCCGCCTACCGTGCCGGGTTCCTGCCCGAGGAACGCCGCGAGATCGAGGCGCGCCTGTCCTCGGGCGACCTGCTGGCCGTGGTCTCGACCAGCGCCCTGGAGCTCGGCATCGACATCGGCGGCCTCGACGTCTGCATCCTGGTCGGCTACCCGGGCTCCGTCATGGCCACCCTGCAGCGTTCGGGACGGGTGGGGCGCGGCGGGCGCGAGGCCGCGACCTTCCTCATCGGCCACGAGGACGCCCTGGACCAGTATTTCATGCATCACCCCGACGAGTTCTTCGCCATGACGCCCGAACGGGCCGTCATCAACCCCGGCAATCCCGTCGTCGCCGCCCGCCATCTCCAATGCGCCGCGGCCGAGGCGTCCCTGCACCAGGGCGATCCCCTGGTTCTGGAGAACCCGGCCCTGGTCGCCGGTCTCGTCCGCAGCGGCGAACTGCTGCAGAGCCGCGACGGGCAGGAATACTTCTCCGCGGCCAGACAGCCCCACCGCGGCGTGGCCCTGCGCGGCACGGGCTCGACCCTGGCCATCCTGGACATGGACAGCGGCGAGCGCATCGGCCTGGTGGATCGCTTCCGGGCCGTGTTCGAGACCCACCCCGGCGCCGTCTACCTGCACCGCGGCGCGACCTACGTCGTCGCCGATCTGGACCTGCAGACCGGCATGGCCCGGGCCCGCCGGGCCAAGGTTTCCTACTACACCCGCGTGCGGCACGAGAAATCGACGGAGATCATCCGCATCGACGCCTCGCGCCCCGTGTTCGGGGCCATGGTCCACTTGGGCGAACTCCGGGTCACGGACCAGGTCACGGGCTACGACCGCATCAGCGTGCGCGGCGGCCGCAACCTCGGCACCGTGCCCTTGGACATGGACCCCCTCGTCTTCGTCACGCGAGGCGTATGGATCGCCATCCCTGAAACAGTTCGGCGGCAGGTCGAGGCGGAGATGGCCCACTTCATGGGCGGCATCCACGCCCTTGAGCACGCCGCCATCGGCATGATGCCGCTTCTGGTCATGACCGACCGCAGCGACCTCGGCGGAATCTCCATCCCCTTTCACCCCCAGGTCGGCAGCGCGGCCGTTTTCATCTACGACGGGCTGCCCGGCGGGTGCGGCCTGGCCGACCAGGCCTACGCCGCCTTCGAGACCCTGCTGCACAGGACCATGCAGGTCATCCGCGACTGCGGGTGCGAAAACGGCTGCCCGTCCTGCGTCCACTCCCCCAAATGCGGCTCCGGGAACAGGCCCATCGCCAAGGGCGCGGCCTTGCGGGTGCTGGAGGGGGTGATGGCCGGGGTGGCGCCTGAGGGTGGTGCGGGGGGGATGCCTCCGGCGGCCGGGGGGCATGATGCCCCCCGGACCCCCCCAATGGGGGTGGGGCGAGCTGGTGGGGAGGATGGGCGGATCGTGGGCGCTCAAATTCTGCCGGAGGGGTTTCGGTTCGCGGTGCTGGATCTGGAGACCCGGCGTTCGGCGCAGGAGGTCGGGGGGTGGCACCGGGCGGACCTCATGGGCGTGAGCTGCGTGGTCGTCTACGATTCCGGTACGGAGACATTCCGGGATTATTTGCAGGAGGACGTGCCGCGGCTGGTGGGCGATCTGGTGGAGTTCGACCTCGTGGTCGGCTTCAACATCATGCGCTTCGACTACGCGGTCCTGCGGGGCTTGAGCCGTTTCGACTTCGCCTCCCTGCCCACCCTGGACATCCTGGGGGACATCCACGCCACCCTCGGCTACCGCCTGTCCCTGGACCACCTCGCCCGCGAGACCCTCGGCGCGGCCAAGAGCGCCAGCGGCACCCAGGCCCTGACCTGGTGGAAGGAGGGGCGTATCGGCGACATCGTCACCTACTGCCGCCAGGACGTGGCCGTGACGCGCGACCTGTTCCTCTACGGGCTGCGCCATGGGCATCTGCTGTTCCGCAACAAGGCAGAGAAGATCGTGCGCGTGCCTGTGGACTGGGGCGGACTTGCCGGCCGTTGATGCGGGGGCTTGCCAAAGGCTGCCGGGACGGTTTACCGCCCATGTGCCCCAAATTTCGGGAGGATAATCCATGACCACCGCCAATGACGCGGGCCGGGCCAACGGCAGGCCGGGCCGCAAGAGAATGATCCTTCTGACCGTCCTGGCTCTCGTGGCCGGGTTCATGCTCGTGCAGTACGTGCGCGGCATGGGCAAGGTGTCCACGGACGACGCCTTTGTGGACGGCCGCATCTACCAGATCACCCCGCGGGTCGCCGGCTACATCGTGCAGGACCTGGTGGAGGACAACCAGTTGGTGGAGGATGGGCAGCCGCTCCTGATGCTCGACCCCGTCGGCTACGAGGTGGCCGTGGCCCAGGCCCGGGCCGACCTGGCCGCGGCCGAGGCGCAGCTCGCCTCCCTGCGCAAGAGCGTGCCTCTGCAGAAGAACCAGACGGATTTTCAGGTCGCCGGGGCAACGGCCCAGCTGGAAAGCCTGATGAAGAGCCTGGACCAGGCAAGGCTGGAGGAGGCCGCGGCCGGGCAGCTGGTGCTGCAGGCCGAGGCCGAACTGCGCAACGCGGAACTCAATTTTACCCGCCTCTCCGAATTGCGGGCAGGCGGAATCATCGCCCAATCGGCCCTGGACGAGGCGCAGACGGCTCTCGACGCAGCCCGCGCCCAGGCCGGGGCCGCCCGCGACAGGGCCCAGGCCGCTGGACGCAACCTGGCCTCCCTGCGCGAGAACGTGGCCCGAATGCAGGCCAATATCGGCCTGGCCAGGACGGGCCACGACGTGGCCGACATCAAGGATCTGGAAGTGGCGGCCCAGGAGGCCCGCGTGGAACTGGCCCGGGAGAGGGTTCGCAAGGCGGAGCTCGATCTGGGCTACACCCGCATCCTGGCCCCGGCCAAGGGGCACGTCACCAAGAAGAAGATCCAGGCCGGCCAGCTGGTGGACGCCGGTCAGCCCCTCATGGCCCTTGTCCCCCTGGACCCGGGCGAACTCTGGGTCACGGCGAACTTCAAGGAAACACAGCTGGCCAGGGTGCGTCCGGGACAGAAGGTCGACCTGGAGGTCGACACCTTCCCCGGGCGGGAGTTCTCGGGCCGGGTCGAGTCGGTCATGGCCGGCACGGGCGCCGTCTTCTCCCTGTTCCCGCCCGAGAACGCCATGGGCAACTACGTCAAGGTCGTGCAGCGCATCCCGGTCAAGATCGCCCTGGACCCGGTCAACGGGACGCAGCAGCTGCGACTGGGCATGAGCGTCGTCCCGACCATCCACCTCGACTAGACCATGGCTGACGGGCGCCCGACGGGCAAGTGGCTGGTGACCCTGAGCGTCATGATCCCGACGCTCCTGGAGATTCTCGACACGTCCATCGCCAACGTGGCCCTGGGGCACATCCAGGGCTCCCTGTCCGCCGGGCAGGACGAGGTGACGTGGGTTCTGACCTCGTACCTCGTGGCCAACGCCGTGGTCATCCCCATGAGCGGCTGGCTGTCCAGGGTCATGGGGCGCAAGAACTACCTCATGGCCTCGGTCACGGTCTTCACCGTGGCGTCCATGCTCTGCGGCCTGGCCAGGAGCCTTGAGGCCCTGGTCTTCTTCCGCATCGTCCAGGGCCTGGGCGGCGGAGGGCTGCAGCCCATGTCCCAGGCCATCCTGCTTGAAACCTTCCCGCCCAACCAGCGCGGCCTGGCCATGGCCATCTTCGCCATGGGCGCTGTCCTGGGGCCCATCCTCGGGCCGCTTCTGGGCGGGTACATCACCGACAACTATTCCTGGATCTGGATATTCTACATCAACGTGCCCCTGGGCATCGTCGCGCTGATGATGTGCTGGGCCTTCATCTTCGACCCGCCGTACCTGCAGCGCCGGGAGTCGGGGGAAAAGGTCGATTTCATGGGTTTGGCCCTGCTGTCCGTGGGCCTGGGCTGCCTGCAGGTGGTGCTGGACAAGGGGCAGGGCGACGACTGGTTCGCCTCGGGCCACATCGTCCTCATGAGCGTCGTGGCCGCGGTCTGCCTGGTTACCCTGGTGTGGTGGGAACTGCGGCACCCGAACCCCATCGTCGACCTGCGTATCTTCCGCCAGCGAAACTTCGCCGCCGGCAACGTGGTCATGTTCTTCGGGTTCTTCGCCTTCTTCGGGTCCATCGTGCTGCTGCCCATGTACCTGCAGAACCTCATGGGCTACACGTCGTATCTGGCGGGGCTGGTGCTGGGCCCCAGCGGGGCCATCATGCTGCTCATCCTGCCGGTGGTGGGCAAGCTGACGGAGAGGGTGGATGCGCGGCTCTTGTTGTGCTTCGGCCTGACGGTCTCGGGGCTGTCGCTGGTCTTCATGTCGCGCTTCACACTGCAGATCGACATCGGCACGGCCATTTTGGGGCGCAACATCCAGGCCGTGGGCATCGCCTTCTTCTTCGTGCCCCTGTCCTTCCTGACCATGTCCTCGCTTTCGCGGGCCAGCATGAACAACGCCTCGGCCCTCTTCAGCCTGCTGCGCAACCTAGGCGGCTCCTTCGGCACGGCCTTCGTGACCACGCTCCTGGCCAGGCGGGCCCAGATCCACCAGCACCACCTCGTGGAGCACCTCACGCCCTACGACCCCTCCTTCACCCAGGCCCGCGACGCATTGCGGCACTACATGGGACTCGACCCCATCGAGGCCGCGGGCCTCATCTACCGTGCCATGCAGCAGCAGGCCGGCTACATGGCCTACGTCGACGTCTTCCATGTCCAGGCCATGCTCTTCTTCGGCCTGGCCGTCTTCATGTGGATCCTGCGGCGTCCCGACCACGGCGGGCACATGCCCGAAGGCGTGCACTAGCCGGCTTGAGGCAGGAAGACCGCGCTGATGCGCGTGTCGCTTTCGAGGACGAGTTCAAGGCGTGGTCCGGCGACGTTTCGGCCGTCGACTTCCCAGTGCGAGAAGGCCTTGCCCTCCCGGGGGGTTGCGGTGATTTTCTGGCCCCGGAAATACATGCCCTCGTATTGCCCGCTCCAGGGTTCCCCGTCGATGAGGACGAGTTCGGGGCTCTGCACCCGGCACGCGACGAGCTGCGGGGCGCCGAGCTCGGCCACGGTTTCGGCCAGCAGGGCCAGACGGCGGTCCAGCAGATAGGTCAGAGCCGTGTCTTCGTCGAAACAGTCGAGCCCGGATTCCCTTTCCAGCCGCGCATAATGCCCGACGCGTTCGGCGATCCACTGCCGCGTCAGCCTGTGGTTGACGCTCCACGACAGGCGCCGGAGCATTTCGTCCCGGAAGCGCGGGCTCGCGTCCCACATCCCCTCGAACACGTTGGCCCGCATTCCGTGGGCGTCGCGGAAGTTCTTCCAGCCGGCGCGATTGGCCGGGATGCCGCCTGGGCGAAGCCCGGCGAAGGCCAGGTCCGCGTCCCAAAGGATGCTGCGCCAGCGCGGGGCCGCCTCGGTGCGGTCGAGGATGAACGCTCCCTGGTTCCAGTCCTGCCATTGCAGGAAGGCGAAGGCCGTCATGGCCTTCATGAAGTCGTCGAGGTCGAGGATTCCCCCCACGTAGTCGTAGTCCCAGGGCTTGAAGAAGGGTTCCAGTCGCAGCCGCAGGGCCTTGTACCGGGCCGTGTCGAGCACCGAGTTCTCGGATTCCAGCATGTAGAAGTCGAAATCCTTGTGTCCGAGCTTGCGCTCCCAGTGCGTGCGGTTGACGTGCTCGCTGGTCAGGCCGAGTCCAAGGTCCTCGCCGTTGCGGAACAGCCGAATGGGTGCGTAGTCCGGGGTGGTTGCGCCGATGCGCCGCGCCGCGTCAAAGGCCAGCATGTTCACGAACCCGGGCACGAGGTTCTTCTCGGTGCGCGTCAGAACCTTGCGGATGTCCATGTCCGAGCCGTCGAGGAACGCGGCGCCCGGTACGTCCCGGCGGCCGTAGCTGTTGCGGAAATAGAGCCGGAAGCTGTGCAGCAAGTCGCGCGTGTCGCGATTGCCCTGCAGGCGAGCTCCGCACGGCGCAGCGAGGATTTCCCGTCCGTCCTGCCGGACGGCCACTCCCGCGGGGCGCTCCCACCCGCGTCCCCGTTGCTGGCTGTTGGACTGCAGTCCCGTTTCGGGGTCGTAGAGGTCCTTCTCGTCGATGCGGATGGCCACGGCGCGCATGGGCATGGGAGGAAGCGGGCGCAGATCCTCCCTGGCCGCATCGATCAGGGTCGTGGGAACTCGGGTTTCGGCCGATTCGGCTAAACCCAGCTTCTTGAGCAGGGACGACTTGCGGGGACTGCCGAGGTCGTCGCGCAGCGCAGCGACCCTCTCGGCGCGGTCCTGTCCCCACTCGTGCAGGCGCAGTCCGAAAAAAGCCAGACAGAGGCCGCAGAGGATCAGGAAAAGAGTGAGAGGACTGCGCAGGGCCCCGCGCATCAGATGCTGACCTGATCGTTGAACATGCTGACCGTGGCGCCGGGCGCGCAGGCCAGGGCCAGGTCGCGCACGCGGGTCAGAAGTTCGGTTCCGCCCCGGGAGAAACGCAGGGTTACGGCCGTGCCCTGGGCCGTTTCGACCACGGAGATGACGCGCATGTCCTTGATTTCGCCGATGCGGGGCAGAAAGCCCGCGGCAGTGGTCCCGGCGTCGCCGCCCGGCAGGTTGACGAGGATGGAACCCTGTTCGCTGGCCGCCAGGGGCAGGCCCTGCCAGTTGATGAGAAAGAGGCCCAGGGTGGAGACGGCCAGCAGGATGACGAGGAAGAGCAGGTTGAACGTGGCGCACGAGATGGCCGTGGCGATGGTCAGCATGATGAAGCCGACCTCTTCCGGTTCCTTGATGGGCGTGCGGAAACGGACGATGGACAGGGCGCCCAGGAGGCCCAGGGAGAGGGGAAGGGAGAACTGGACGCAGATGAAGATGGCCGTGACCGAGATTCCCAGCAGCGGGAAGGAGCGGTAGGCGAGGCTTCCAGTGCCGCGGGGGCGGTAGAAGCGGACGTAGAGGCGCGAGATGTAGAGGGATGCGAAGAAGGAGACCAGCAGCAGGATGAAGAACGTCGTCAGGCCGATGTTCTCCATCTTCTCGTGGCCTGAGGTACCGGCCTTGATCAGGGCTTCGTAGATGTTGGCCAGAAAGTCGATGCCGACGGGCAGGATCTCGTTCACGTTGGCTCCTTAAAGAGGTTGCTGCATCAGGCTCAGGTAGCAGTGCAGGTATTTGGAGAAGGCGTCGGGCCGCAGTCCCATGGGCACAAGAGGCGCCAGGAAGGGCGGCAGAACCGCGAGGCTGCCCTTGGTCTCGATGACGGCCCAGGGCAGGGTTCGGGAACAGGTGGCGCCGGGGCAGGACAGGGCGTGGCGCGGGGCGTGGATGTCCTGGTCGAGGGCGATGCGCGCCCCGGTCCGCGGGTCCACGAAACGGCTTCTGCGATAGCTGACCACAAAGACGGGCCTGGGTGATGCGGAGAATCCCACGCCGCGGGTATGGAGCAGGGCAGGCAGGGCCGCAAGTTCGGCATCGCTCAGGGACATGAGGGCCAGTTCGCTCCCGGACCTTGGCACGGGGATGCGGACCTTGCGCTGCAGTCCCCCTTCCTTGATCTTGGCTTCCAGAAAGGCCGGCCCGTCGTCCGGCCGGAAATCCCAGTCTCCGTACCAGCGTAGGCGCACCTTGGCCTTGAGGTAGGTGCTGTCGATCTTCTCCGTAAGGAACTGCAGGTCCAGGGTGTCGAAATAGATGCTGTGCACCGTGGCCCGCGCGAAGTCGGGGTCGGGCAAACAGTGCGCGGAGATGACGGCCAGGGCCAGATTGGCGAGGGCCGCGTCGAGGATGTATTTTTTTTCGGTGCGGGTTTCCATGACGGTGCGTGTCGGCGATTTCGCCGGAATTCCGGACGACCCGTACTTTGTGGAGAACCCGTCCAAAGCGCAAGCATTTGTTGCGGGCACGAAAAAGGGGAGCCGCGCTCCCCTTTGCGTGGAGAAGGAAAGATTCGGGTTATTCCTTGCTGATGGCCGAAACAGGGCAACCGTCGATGGCGTCCTGCACGCAGTCGGCGTTGGAATCCGGGGCTTTGACCATGGCCTTTTCCTCGCCGTCAATCATGGCGAAGACTTCCGGGCAAAGCTCGACACAGGTTTCGCAGCCGATGCATTCATCGTGATCGAGAACAATAGCCATGTTTCCTCCAGGTTGGGGTTGACGTTTACTTTGTCGCATACAGGCTTTGAGCCGTCCCCGCAAGCCGGAACGTATTTCGCCGGCCTTCCTCGGCACAAGTGTTTGGCATGGATTTGGCTCAGCGCCTAGCGGAGGAATCCATGCGAGAACCAACACCAGAAAGCATTCGAGACGTCTCGGCACGGCTGGCGCGCCCGGAGACGGGGCCGCAGCCCGCAGGAGGCTGGGAGCCGCGCCTGAGCGACGGGGGTCCTGCCGGTCAACAGTTTGACATCTTCGCCCGCGAGCCCCGGCCCAAGGCGGCCGCATGGGTCGTCTGCTGGTCGGACCTGATGATGACCATGTTCATCATGTTCGCCGCGCTCTACGCCTTCCAGACGCCGAAGATTCAGTTCAAATCGGTGACGGACCTGGCCGTCCGCGTGGAAGGGAGCGGGGATCTGCCCCTGCCGGCGCCGCCGGTCGAGTCCATGCTGGGCCGCATCCATGACCGCATTCGCGACATGATCGAGCGTTCCCGCCTGAATGACGCCATTGCCGTACGGCTCGTGCCCGAAAAGTCCCTGCACGTGACCCTGGCCGGGGATTTCCTCTTCGGCCCCGCAGGCGCGGCGCTGCGGCCTGAAGTCAAAAGCGGGCTGCTCGAACTCGCCGCCATCCTGCGCAGTGCGCCGCACGCCATGGCTGTGGTCGGCCATGCTGCGCCCGGGGAGGCCGTCGGCGACTTTGCCGCGCCGTGGCGTCTCTCTTCCGCCAGGGCCATGGAGGTGGCGATGTTTCTGGCCACGGAGGCAGGCTTTCCTCCGGAACGGCTGAGGGTGACCGCCTACGGCGATCGGCGTCCCGCACAGGCGGGCGACATTGCGCAGCGTAGCCGGCGGGTCGAGCTGGTGCTCAGCACCGAGAACCCGACGGACTCGCTGCCCTCCGCGGAGGACGGTGATGAAGGCGGTTTCAGGCGTTGGGTGGCGTCGACGGGAGGAGGGCAGTGATGGATCGGAAATCCTTTTTTGGTCTTGTGCTCTGCGGCGTGGTTTTCGCCGCAGGTTTCGCCATCAGCGGCAACGTGGCCCAGTATTTCAACCTGGCCGCCATCTTCGTGGTGGCCGGGGGAACCCTCGGCGTGGCCATCGCCAGCTTCCGCATGCAGCGTCTGCTGTATGTCGCCAGGGTGCTGCGCAACTCGTACCGTGCGCGGATGAAAGAGCCGGCGGAGATCGTCGAGATTCTCGTGGACCTTTCGGTCAAGAGTCGCATCCGGGGCCTGCACACCCTGGCCGAGGACGAGCGGGAGACGTCCGTCATGTTCCTGCGCCGCGCCCTGGGTTTCGTCGTGGACAACTACTCCCGGGAGCAGACGGCGGACATCCTGAACACGGAGATGTTCTTCTTCAAGCAGCGCCGCGACGAGTCCGAACGCGTGCTGCGGGTGCTGGCCGAGGTCTGCCCGGCCATCGGCCTGGCCGGGAGCGTGGTCGGCCTCATCGGCATGCTCTCGGGCGTGAACGACACGAGCGTCGTCCTCTCGACCATCCCCATCGCCCTGACCTCGACCCTCTACGGCGTGCTTCTGGCCAACTTCGTTTTCCTGCCCATGGCGGCGCGCATCCGTGAGGTCACGGACCACGAGCTTCTGCTGCAGAAGATCATCGTCGAGGGCGTGCGCGCCATCCAGAGCGAGCTGAACCCCAGGGTGCTCGAAGTGAAGCTGAAGTCCTTCCTCACTCCCGCCGCCCGGCAGGGCCAGCTCGTGTCTTTGGCGCGCATCAAGGAGCGCTTCCAGATAGAGGACCGGGTGGAGGACATGCCGGTTATGCCGACTCCCGAGGAGATCGGGGTGGCGCTGTAAGGGCCCGTTACTGCCGGGCCAGGGCCTTGAGCACGGCGTCGCGGTCCACGATGCCGAGCAGTCGGCCGTCGTCGGCCACGACGATGCGCTTGATCTTCTTCTCCACCAGCACCCCGATGACTTCGGCCAGGGGGGTGTCGGGCCGAGCGGTGATAACGCTCGTGGTCATGACGTCCCGGGCCGTGCCCTCCAGGGCGGGGAGCCCCTGTTCCTGACTGGTCAGGGCGCGCACCAGCCGGGCCACAAGGCCCGGCGACTCCTTTTGCACGAAGCTGCGCAGCAGGTCCCAGTCGTGGACCAGGCCGATGATCTTGCGGTCCGCGTCCACGATGACCACCCGCCGCAGGGGCGAGCGGACGAGCTGCTCCAGGATTTCGTTCAGCGGGGTGTCCGGCCGGGCCGTGGGTACGTCGGTGAACAGGGCGTCCCGGGCCGTGGAGTTCAGCCCCGGGGGCAGGATTTCGAGATGCCCGGCCACTGACGAGGCCCTGGCGATGGCCGCCAGCACGTCGGTGCGGCTGACGATGCCCAGGAGCGTGCCGTCGTCGGCCGTGACGGGCAGGCGCTTGATGTTCTTGCCGGCCATGATCTTCAGGGCGTCGACCACGTCGGTCTTGATGTTCAGGGTCCGGGCCGGGGATGTCATGATGTCTTGGGCGACGAGGCCCGCGAATCCGGCGGCCGCGTCCTGCTCGCAGCGCTGCTCGCAGGGCAGCTGGCCCTGCATGTCCAGACGCAGGGGCATCCGGGCGCGGGAGAGCAGGTCTCCGCCGGTGATGATCCCCGCGATGCGCCTGCCTTCCATGACCGGCACGGCCTTGACCTCCCTGCGCAGCAGCAGGTCCACCACCGCGGTCAGAGGGGTTCTGACGTCCACGGTGGCCACATTCTCCGTCATCACGTCGCGGATGCGCAGGGGCAGGTGGAAGATGGCCTGTCCGTCCTGCACCACGATGCTGCCTTCCTCGACCATGGCGTCGACCACGGGCAGGAAGGCCTCGATGCGGGGCGGCGTGTCCACGATCTCGACGATGACCGGCAGGTCCTCGGCCAGACGCAGAATCTTTGCCGTGTGCAGCAGACTGCCCGCCCCGAAGCCCATGAAGCCCCGGCAGACCGAAGCCCCGGCCATGCCGCGCTGGCGGGCTTCCTCGACGATGGTCTCATACAGCGGCCTGCCCTTGTGCCGCGCGGCTTCCCCCACGAACACCCTGAGAATTTTCACGTCGATCGCTTTGCGCATGTCGTCTCCCTACAGGATTCTGCCCAGGCTCGAGCCCAGGACGAGGCCCGCGAAGCCCACGGCGTTCTGCCCGCCTATGTTGAGGGCCAGCCGCAGCCACTGCGCGTCGCGCAGCAGTTCGCCGCTTTCGAAGATGAAGGTCGAGAAGGTCGTGAATGCGCCCATGAAGCCGGTCAGGATGAGAATCCTGGCCTGTGGGGAAAGGAGGCCGCGTTCCTCGGACAGCACCCAGACAAGGCCGAAGAGAAAGGACCCGAGGATGTTCACGGCCCACGTGCCCCAAGGGAAGTCGCGTCCCAGGGCGTCGTAGACCGCGCCCGAAAGCCAGTAGCGGCACAGGGTGCCGGCGGCTCCGGCCAGGGCGATGAGAAGCAGCTTGTGCATTGTTTCCCCCATGCTGATGCAGCAGGGCCGAGGGCTGCATGGTTCGATCCTGCGACGTGCGGGGATAAAAGCACTGTTTTGAAGAATCGGCAAGGGCGGACCAATGTCGGGCAGGACCCGCGAGGGCTGCACAGGCACGCTGCCCGGATTGGGGGGCGGCCGCAACTGTCCCGGCGTTACTGTTTCGTCGTGAGGTCCCCGATCTCGGAGAGGATGGCGTCGTCAACCCTGCGGATCAGGGCCTCGTCGACGGTCTTGGAGTAAATGATGTGCCTGCTGTTGCCCTGGGGGATGTCGCTCATGGCTTTGAGCGCGAAGTCTTCCGGCGGAACCTGGGATTCCTGCAGAAGGACATCGATCTCTTCCGGCGGCAGCAGAAAGAAGTCAAACCGGTCGGTTTTGAGCATCTTGACCAGACGTACCGAATCGGCTGTGACCTGGACGATCCTGTCGGGGTATCTGGCCAGCATGGCGTCGATCTGCGGCCCGTCGGAAAGGCCCGCGACCCTTCCCATGCGTAACTTTCCGCTCGCCATCAACGCTTCGAGGGTCTCGTAGGGGCGGAACAGTTCCTCCTTTTCGCGCAAAAAGAAAACTCCGACCGGGCGGTTTATGTAAACGGGCAGGGAAAATCGGGCAAATTCCTCGCGCTCCGGAGTTTTGAACCAGCCCAAGGAAGCGACGGGCTGACCGGTCTGTATGTCCTGCAGGATTCGCTTGACCGGGACGAAGCGGAATTCGGCCTCGACACCCGCCTTGGCGAACACCTTGCCGGCCAGATCGACAATCAGTCCCGCCGCCCGCCCGTCCGGCAGGGCATGGTAATACGGAGGGTATTCAAAGTAGAGGACTTCCAGCGGTTGCGCCGGGGAGACGGATGGCAGCAGAAGCATGGCCGAGAGAAACCGGAGGATGTTTTTCCAAAGGCCTGCGCGCATTCTCGACTCCTTGAATCATCGGTTTTGTCCGCCACCGGCAGCCTCTGACGGTTTCGTCGTGAACATGTACGAAACTCTCGGCACCTTTCGCAACCATTTCAGGAAGGAGGGCTTGAGTTCATGTATGCTCATTCCCATTTGGTTGCATACGGCTCGAACACAGCCGTGCGCCGAAGAAAAAGAAAAAGGGTTGCGGCATTTCTGCTGCAACCCTTTGACTTTCTGGTGCCGAAGAGAGGAGTCACAATTTTGCACCTTAACCGCTTGATTTTAAACGCTTCTGCTTCTCTGTGAGACCCGTGCTGTGTAACAGTTTTGGTGGTGTTTTTCCGGCCCTCTCTCCTGCCTTTTCCATCGTGTTTTCCCCAGTCAGTTGTCAAGGATCTCCATCTCGAAACCGTGCTTGTCGTCACCCGTTGGAAAGTCGGGAACCTGTTTTGCGTTCGGCGGGGTAGAACGATCCCTGGCCGCGCTACGGGTTCGTCCATGAAGCATGGCAGGAAGCGCAGGAACGATGGGGCGGTGGACGGAGTGGATATTCGATCCACCGTGTCCGATGCACAACCCTATCTTGACAAGGCGTTCTTCAGATTTATTCGAACAATGCTAACCATAAATACCAAACATTTCAAGGAGGACGCTATGATGGTCTCTAAGCTTAATCCATGGAACTGGTTTAAGAAGGAAAGCGAACAGGAAAAGACCCTTCCAGTTAAGCAGGCGGAACGGGAAGAAAGGGGATACGCTTCTCCAATTGACCATTTTCACGCAGAATTTGACCGCATGGTTGATTCAATGTTCTCTGGCTTTGGAATGCCTTCGCCCCGCCGCTGGTTCGACACAGCAAGCCCGATGCTTGGCAAGTCTGCCATCAAGCCGAAAGTCGATATTTATGGCACTGATAAAGAGTACGTTGTTGAAGCGGAACTTCCCGGCATCGAAGAGAAAGACTTGTCTGTTGAGCTGAAAGATGATGTGTTGATTCTCTCTGCCGAAAAGAGGCATGAAGAGAAAACAGAAGAAAAAGGCTACTACCGCGTCGAACGATCTTACGGTTCATTCCGCCGGGTACTCAATGTTCCTGAAGATGCAGACAAAGAACGCATAAACGCCAAGTTGAACAAGGGAGTACTGAGAATAACCATGCCGCGTAACAAGGCCATTGAGACAGAATCCCGCAAGATTGCGATTGAAAGTTCGAAAGATGACTGATCTTGTGATCATTTCAAAGAATCAATAACACATTCGATTTCATCACCACGTAGGCGATAGGACCCCAAAGGCTGGTAGAGGACATTGACCCTCACCAGCCTTTCTTTATTCTATGCACCTCATGAATGCGAATGAGAAAACTGATGAATACGACGACTGTGACCAACAACGGACAAGCGCTCGGAAACCCACGGCTGACAAGGATTCCCAGAACATGCCACTTTTAGAGCCGGGGCCACCGGGGATTACCCTGCACTTTTAGAGGTACGTGCCGGAGAATTACCACCCACTATCGGAAAAGAGGCAAAGGGAATTACCCCTCACTATCGGATAAGAGGCATGGTGACCCGCCGCCCGGAAACTCAAGGCTAACAAGGATTTTCAATTAACCATGGCTTTAGGAAGCGACGACGACAACCAAGACAACAACAGCGAGGGCGTGGCCTCGATCAACAACAACCACGACCACACACAAACCAAGGCAGGCCATCCGGTGGTCTTGCCTACGTCCTGGGTTCAGGGAGCCTACCATCCCTGAAGATCACACCGCATGGCCACTTGCAAGGCAGGTTCCTCCTGCCGTCGGAACAATGGCCAAGCCCTAGGACGCCCCGTCAGGAGCAACGACCATACAGAATAGGGGGGGCTGTATGGATCGCCTGACGTGCTGTCATAAAACGCCGCAGAGGCCCTTTGACAGCTTTGGGGGGTAGGGGGGGCCAAAGTCAAACCAATAGCTATTACTAATAGATGGCCATAGGTTCTCATAATGCTTTGACTATAAGTGATCTTGTTTAATAGTCTTTCTTAATAAGTTATAAAAACTCTAGGTAAACCTACAGGTCGAACTAAAGACAAACCATATGTCTCCCTGTAAGTCATCTTCGGGTTGAATCATATGGAGAGCCTTTATCTACTCCTGTAGTTGAACACATAGAGACGACCTCCTCAATGATGATCCATGATTGATGAACACCTGAACATGGAAGAATCTACTCACTATCCCAAGAGTGTCTTGCCAAAGAAGCAAATGAACACTACAGGCTTCAAGCCCACCATTTCTTGCTTCATATTCATGTGCTCCTTTGGTGAAGCCTCTTGTTTCACCTATAGGGCCGACCTCCTCCATGATGGTCTATGATCAACGATGCTTATCACCAAGCCATAATGCAAACATGAGGTCGGCCCATATCATACCCATGAGGTCGTGACTTTTTTATTGCGATGTACAGAAACCTGGACCTCATGTCCGTCATATAGTCTCCCCTCACGCCATCCAAGGCGGAGGCAGATTTTCTCTCTCTGCCTGTACTCCTCCAAGATACACAAAAAAGCATCAATCCACACGGGATATTGCCATGAACAATTCACGGCAGCCTGTGGCGTGTGCTTTTCGGATAGATGCCATGCCATAACGATGTAGCTGCTCCCTACTCGTGCTGGTTGAACCCCTTCCTTCGTTTCGTCATTCGTCTCGGCTTTCGCGGATTGCCGGACAACGTGGGGAACGATGGGAGGGGTTCTTTTCGTTCAACCCCAAGGAGCAAACAAACCCAGCCCAACAGGAGCATATCGTTATGAACAACATCATTTCCATCCGCACCGAAGAGAACAGTGTCGTGTCCCCGTCCATCGTCCGTCATGAAGAAGTCAACGTCTGTGGCTCCAACATCCTCGCCACCGTCACCGCCGACAACAAGTGCTACTTCTCGCCCCGTCATGTTTGTGATGCCTTGGGTATCACTTGGCAGGGACAGCATGTGAAGATCATGGCTGATCAGGTACTTTCCACAGCCGTCACGATTATCGTGACACCTTCCACTGGTGGTAATCAGAAGACCCTCATGCTCCCCATCGAGTTCCTTTCCGGGTGGCTCTTCACGATCAAGAGGGTCCGCCCTGAACTCCAGGCCAAGCTGAACCTCTATCGTGCTGAGGCTTTCCTCGCTCTCGACGCATGGTTCCGTCAGGATCTTCGGTCCAATCCCGTGGTTCAGGAGCAGTTCGAGATTCCGCAGTCGCTGTCTGAAGCGTTGGAATTCGCTGCCCAACAGGTCAAGGAGAACATGAGGCTTAAGAAGCAGAATGCCCTCATGGCTCCCAAGGTCGCTCTCTTCGATACCTACATGAACACTGAGGGAACACTGACCCTGACCGAGGCCGGGAAAATACTGGGTATGTCAGCCAAGGCCCTTGGTAAGGAATTGCGTCAGTATGGCTGGCTGTTCAAGCGGAAGAAGGGCGTTATCCCGACACAGCATGCAATGAAGCGGGGATGGATGATTGCCGTGCCGATAGATGGGTCAATAGACGGCATGCCGAACTGCTACGGGCGCATCACTAAGCGCGGACTGGAGATCCTGATGGAAACGTACATGATAGAGGAGGAATAATCATGAGCGCAAACCGTCATGATCCACAGGTCGGAAAAAACTCTGGCGTTGAAAAAACACCGGATAACTCATGCGAAAAAGCAAAGGTGAAAGCCGCTGAAGCCGTCCGAAAGAACTCTGCCCTGCTTGCCATCCGGGCCAAGTGTCTTGACTGCTCTGGCGGCAGCGACGGCGAGATCAGAAAATGCCCTCTGACTCATTGTGCGCTGTACCCATTCAGGATGGGCCGTCGACCAAGTACTAAACCCAGATCGACGAGAACGGCAGCTTAGCGTTTGCCGTAGTCCCTAATCCTCCAAGGCCGCTACAAGTTTATGACTCCCACGTGCTCCGTCTCGTTGCACATGGTGACGTCCTTGTAGCGGCCTTTTTTTTGAAATCCGACTCGCATAGTCCACAAAACAACCACATGCGTTCTTCCTGGCGTGGTGGTGCGGGATTTTGAACACTTGTCTGTTAGCGAGGCCTGTAGGTCGGAAAAAATTTTGGAGTTCAAAAAACATCGGATAATTCACGCAGTTCGGAGAAGTTTGGTCGAGTTTGCAGATCTGGGGAGCTGTGGGGGATTGCATCAGGAAGGATAGGAGAGTCCGGAATGTTTTGCTCTAAAAATCTGAAAGCCCATATATCGTAGACAGTGAGTGAGTGCCCCCCCGTGGCATGGGCCGTGTTGGGAAGCCACGTCTATCTCGTATGGGTGGGGTATTTCTCGGCCAGCGCCTAGCTGGGCGATGCAAGAGGCTTCATCTTTTCCCCATCCGGCCTGATAGGACAGACGATCAACACTCTTGACAGCGGATAATTTTTTTGTACAAAATTTGCTAACGGTCGTAAGCGGAATATGAACAGCGCCAAGAAGGAGGAAGATCATGGTTCAGCATAACGGGAAGTTCGTCTCATACCTGCGAGTATCCACGACCAAGCAAGGGGAGTCCGGGCTGGGAATCGAGGCCCAGAGAAGGGCAGTCCTTGAGTTCCTGAATGGTGGGAACTGGGAACTCCTGGCCGAGTACATGGAGACCGAGAGCGGCAAGAAGAACGACAGGCCCAAGCTGGCCAAGGCCTTGGAGCATTGCAAGCTCACAGGCGCTACCTTGGTCATCGCCAAACTGGACCGCCTGTCACGCAATGCCCACTTCCTGCTCGGCCTTCAGGAGGCTGGTGTGAAGTTTGTGGCCGTGGACATGCCGACCGCCAACGAACTGACCGTGGGCATCATGGCGCTAGTTGCCCAGGAAGAGCGGAAGGCCATCTCGGCCAGGACCAAGGCCGCTCTTGCCGCCGCCAAGGAACGGGGCGTGAAGCTCGGCTGCCCGAGTGGAGCTGCGCATCTCCGTCAGTACGGGAACGAGATGGGAGTGGAGGCCATCAAGCGGGGAGCCGATGAACGGGCCTCGAAGCTGGCTGGAGTGGTCAAGGAGATTCAGGACGCCGGGGCGACCAGTTTGCGGGAGATTGCCGAGGAGTTGAATCGGAGGAGCATCACCACTGCCAGGGGCGGGAAGTGGCATGCGTCCAGCGTGAAGAATCTCCTTGAACGTATCAGGTCAGTATGACTCTCTTTATTTTTTTTCAATCCGTGTTGGAAAGTATCGATTTTTTTACAACTGAACCTGTCATCATGAAGAGAATAACTGCGCCGATAGCCATTACAATCGGTGTTTCTGAACTGAATATTGCCACAAAAAACTGATAACAGCCGTAAGTAAGAATAAAGAATACAAATAGGCAGAATACTTTGTATGTATACTTCTGATCAATCTTGAAAAATTTGATCAAAAGCTGTGGAGTAACAAAAAGAAACGCGAGCATAAATGCAGCATGACTTGACAGTCCTTCAAACTCTCCAAATTCTCCAAACATAGTCGATCCTTAAACAGTTGATGGTTTGCTTGGTCAGATGTTGCAAGTATTACATTACAGCCCCTGCCTTGCTCCTCAAGTCCTCATACAACCCCGCATGATCCAGCAAAATATCTCTCAACCCATGGCGGACCTTCTCCGACTCCAGAGCCTGCTTGCTCATGGTCGTGTGAGCCTCCAAGGCGTTCATGATGGCATTGAGGATCTCGTTGGCCAGATCCGGTGAGTTGGCGAACTGTTCCTTCGTGTTGTTCGCCGCCTGCTCGGCAAGGATCTCCGACTCCATGAGCTTCCCCTTGATGACGTTGTTCACGTAGATCAGCTTGTCGTCGTCCGTCAGCTCGCCCTCGAACAGGTCGTTCACCTTGGAAATGATCTCGGCCAGGAGCGCCTTCTGCTTGTCTCGAACCTCGGCACTGCCTGTTTCCTCGAATGCTCGCCCGACAGACGTACCTTCACCACCATCCAAGTTCGGATTCCGAGTACCCTTGTTCTTGAGCTGGTGGTGGGTGAGCGCGACCCCTGACAGATCAATCTCGTCTCGCTCCCGTCCGAACTCCAGCAGGGGCAGGAGCCGCCGGTAGAAGATGGAGCGCTTCTCGATGTCCGTGTTCTCGTAGTTGAAGATCTGGGACAGGAAGGAATAGACCCGCTTGAAGGCTCCCATGTTCCGCTTGAAAAGCTCCAGGGCGTTCTTCTCGTCCTGGGCGTCCTTTTCAGCCTTGTGGTCCTTGATGGCTTGCGCCGCCTTCATGGCCTTCTGAAGCTCCTTGTAGCGGCGGAGCAGACGGTCAGCCACGGGGGCTATGGCGGCGGCGAGATCCTTCTGGGTGGACCTTGGGTCCATCTCGACGTTGACCACCCGGTTCACCTCGTTGTCATCGTAGAAGCCCTGAGCGTCGAGCTTGGCCCGGAGGTCGAAGACGAGGTTCGGGTCGGTCACGCCCTCCAACTCCGCCGTCTCGTAGTAGGTCTTGAACGCGGCCAGGATCTCTTCCGGCTCGTTCACGAAGTCGAGGATGTAGGTGGTGTCCTTGCCCCGGTGGCGGCGGTTGAGGCGCGATAGGGTCTGCACGGCCTGGATACCGGCAAGGCGCTTATCCACGTACATGCCGCAGAGGAGGGGCTGGTCGAAGCCGGTCTGAAACTTGTTGGCCACGAGCAGAAGCTGGTACTCCTCGGTCCCGAAGGCTTCCCTGATGTCCCGTCCGTTCAGGGTGGGATTCAAGGTCTTGCTCGTCTCGGTGAACCCATCCGGTCCCAGTTCGTCGTCCTTGACCTCACCGGAGAAGGCCACCAGCGCCCCGATCTTGTATCCCTGCTCCTTGATGTACTTGTTGGTGGCGAGTTGCCAGCGCACAACCTCGGCACGGCTGGCCGTGACAACCATGGCCTTGGCCTTGCCTTCGAGCAGTGGGGCGACGTTCTTTCGGAAGTGCTCGACGACGATCTTGACCTTCTGGCTGATGTTGTAGGGATGGAGCCGGACCCAGTGCATGATGTCCTTCATGGCCTCGCTGCGGTCCACCTCCTTCTCGTCCATGTCCTTCCCGTTGTGGGAGAGGCGGAAGGCGAGCTTGTACGAGGTGTAGTTCTTGAGCACGTCGAGTATGAAGCCTTCCTCGATGGCTTGGCGCATGCTGTAGACGTGGAAGGGTTCCGGGGCGTTGTCGTCCGAAGCTGGCCGGGTAGGGTCAGGAAGGCGTCCGAAAAGTTCCAGGGTCTTGGCCTTGGGCGTTGCCGTGAATGCCACGTAGGTGATGCCGTCCTCCCGTGCCCGTGCGGCCATCTGTGCGGCCAGCAGATCCTCGGTGCTGAACTCCCCGCCGTCGGCAAGCTCCTTCAGTTCCTCGGCAGACAGCACCTGCTTGAGCTTGGCCGCCGCTTCCCCTGTCTGGGAGCTGTGGGCCTCGTCGGCGATGACGGCAAAGGTCTTGCCTTGGGTCGCGGCCAGTTCCTGCACAGCCTTGATGGCGAACGGGAAGGTCTGGATGGTGCAGACCACGATCTTCTTGCCGCCTGACAGCGCATTGGCCAGTTCGCCGCTCTTGCTCTGGTGTTCGCCAGTGATGGTGGCCACTACGCCCGTGGTTCGCTCGAAGGCGAAGATGGCCTCCTGAAGCTGGGCATCGAGGACCGTCCTGTCACTGACAACGAGGACCGAGTCGAAGATCTTCTTGTGGTTGGCGTCGTGGAGGTCGGCCAGGAAGTGGGCGGACCATGCGATGGAGTTGGTCTTCCCCGATCCTGCCGAGTGCTGGATCAGGTACTTCTGTCCCGGTCCTTCCTCCAGCACGGTGCGGACCAGTTTCCGCGTGGCGCCGAGTTGGTGGTAGCGGGGGAAGATGATCTTCTCGATCCGCTTCTTGGGGTCACGCATGGCCACGATGTAGCGACCCAGGATCTCCAGCCAGCTTTCCCGCTCCCAGACCTCTTCCCACAGGTAGGACGTGGAGTGGCCTTCTGGGTTGACCGGGTTCCCTGCTGCCTTGTTGTTCCCCCGGTCGAAGGGCAGGAAGGTCGTGACCGCGCCCTGGAGTTTGGTGGTCATGCGGACCAGGGAGTTGCTCACGGCGAAGTGAACCAGAGCGCCGCGTGGGAAATCGAGAAGCGGTTCCGGCGTCCCTTGGCCCTTGGGCCTTGGGTTGCGGTCGAAGCGGTACTGGTCCACGGCATCGAAGACCGACTGGGTGAAGTCCGTCTTCAGTTCCACAGTGGCCACGGGGATGCCGTTCAGGAACAGCACGAGGTCCAGGCAGTTCTCGTTGTGGACGGAGTAGCGCACCTGCCGCACCACCCGGAGCCGGTTGGCTTCATACTTGGCCTGAAGGTCCGGGTTCATGGCCAGGGCTGGCTTGAACTGGGCGAGGCTCAAGGGCTGACGCAGGCCCAGGAGTTCAACGCCGAAGCGGATGACATCGAGGGTTCCCCGGTCGTCCAACTGCTTGCGGATGCGGTCGAGAAGGACGGCTTCCGCCGCCGCGCCATGACTCTTGGTCAGCCCGTCCCAGGCCTTGGGCTGGGTCTGCTTCACCCACGCAAGGACATCAGCCGGGAACAGCGCCCGTTGCCGGTCGTAGGTTTGGCAGTCGGTCGGATCGTACAGCCAGCCATGAGCGGCCAGATGGGAGCAGATGTCGTTCTCGAACTCGATTTCCTT
This sequence comes from Desulfomicrobium aestuarii, assembly GCF_055385525.1. Taxonomy (NCBI): domain Bacteria; kingdom Pseudomonadati; phylum Thermodesulfobacteriota; class Desulfovibrionia; order Desulfovibrionales; family Desulfomicrobiaceae; genus Desulfomicrobium; species Desulfomicrobium aestuarii. Next base: position 3,175,295 of record NZ_AP042427.1, on the reverse strand, counting down.
GTGCAGGCTCATGGCTTCTCCGGGGTGTTACTGCATGGCGTCCGCCAGTCCTCGCACGTCGATCTTGCCGGTGACGGCGGCGGAGATGAGGGCGGCTCGGCGTTCTTTGAGGAGGATGATAGCCTTCTGGACTTCTTTTGAGATTGAAATTTCTGAATGGACTACCTCTGAAATTTTCCTTTGGACATTAAGATTAGGCACAAGTACCTTTTCTTTGAGAAGTAAGTTGATATTTAGCGGCCTATTTCTTCCAGCTGCTCCCCTGGAATTTTCGTTTAGAAGAAAATCTCCATGTTTTGTTAATAGTAGTGCATAAATATATTCAGTAAGCGCAACACTTTTTCTGCCTCTAAGAACTGGGTATCTATGAGATACAACGCATCCCTCTTCGGTTGCTTGTGCTAATGCGACAGCCCCTTCCCAAGCAAACTGGCCACTGATAATAAGATCTCCTTCTTTGACCCAAAAAAAAATGGAATCTCCCATTTCTTCCATCTCACGTGGATCTTTATGAAATAAACCTCTGCCTCGATTATAAATCCCTAGAGGTTCATAATGCTCACCCGCTGCTTGTGTTACAGGGCGACTGATCACATCTACGATATTTCCGAGGCGAGTCTCTTGAGATGTTGGGTCGGTAAAGGCTGATAAAGCCAGAGTTACAATTGTCTCCTTCAGGAGCTCAATCAATTTTTCCTGCTCGGCAACCAAAGCATCAATCTTGGCGGTCTCGCGGTTGAGGAAGGCGGCGATGGCGGATTGCTCTTGTGGAGAAGGGAACAAGACCGGCACTGCTTGTACCTTTTCGGCTGTAAAATGGGCAATTGTTGACTTGTTACAAACAACGTCAATGAAGCCCTTGTCTTTTAATGCAGACATCCAGTAATAAAGATACTCAGTAGAGTTTCCACCAAAAGGTCTTATCCTGTTGACAGAATTTTGAAAATAACAATCTACTATGTCACGTCTCCATAATGCAGATCTGCCAACATCGCCTCCTTCGCTCACGAGGAGATCGCCCGGCTCCAGAGATAGGCTTTCAATTTCGGCAGGGCTAAACCACATCTCCTTAACATCTGAAACATCGATGCCTACCCACTGAATATTTGCAGCCCGAATGTATGGTTTCAATACGTCAGAATTGGCCTTGCGTTCTGGTTGTAGCATCTTGCCAAGCGTGACGACATACCCCTTTTTCAAAGAAGTACATGCCCAGTGCTTGGGCACTTCTCCCAACCATTCCACCCCACTTTCCCTGTACTCCGGATACTTCGGAAAGCTCATGCCGTCAGCCCCTCTATCATCGCCTTGATCCGATCCGTGGTTAGCTTCAGATCCGCATCAATCTCCGCCAACGGACGTGGCGGGGTGAAGACGTAGAAGTGGCGGTTGAACGGGATCTCATAGCCCACCTTGGTTTTGTCATGATCGATCCAGGCATCCGGGGCATGGGGCAGGACCTCCCGCTTGAAGTACTCTTCCACGTCCTCGTTCAGGGGCACGTTCTCGGTGTCCCGGAGCTTCGAGTCCGCCATGGGCTTGCCCTTCATCTTGCCCCGCTGGCCCAGGACGATTTTGCCTTTCTCGTCCCGCTCCGGGCGTTCCACGGTGATGCTCCGGTAGCCGAAGTCCGTGTTCTTGAAGATCCGGCTGATGGGCTTGCCGTCGGCCTCGGCCTCCACGAACTGGCCGAACAGACGGGTGATCTCGGCAATGTGCTCGTCGGAGAGTTCCTTGCGCTTGCTCCCCAGGCTCTTCCTCATCTTCTGCCACATGGCTGAAGCGTCGATGAGTTGGACCAAGCCCTTGCGGTGCTCCGGCTTCTTGTTGCTCACGATCCACACGTAAGTGCTGATGCCCGTGTTGTAGAACATGTCCGTAGGCAGACCGACGATGGCCTCAAGCAGATCGTTCTCCAGCACGTAGCGGCGGATCTCGCTTTCCCCGCTCCCGGCTCCGCCAGTGAACAAGGGTGAACCGTTGAGGACGATGCCAAAGCGGCTCCCGCCGTCAGCCACTGGACGCATCTTGCTGATGAGATGGAGCAGGAACAGCATGGACCCGTCGGAGATCCTGGGCAGCCCCGGCCCGAAGCGACCGTTGAATCCCTGGCTTTCGTGCTCCTTGCGGACCTCCTTCTCCACTTTTTTCCACTCCACGCCGAAGGGCGGATTGGATAGCATGTAGTCGAAATGCTTCCCGCCGTGCCCGTCATCCGAGAGCGTGTTGCCAAAGACGATGTTGGAAACGTCCTGGCCCTTGATGAGCATGTCCGCCTTGCAGATGGCGAAGGACTCCGGGTTCAGCTCTTGGCCGTAGACCGTGAGCCGAGCCTTGGGGTTGTGCTCTTCGAGGTATTCACCGGCAATGGACAGCATGCCCCCGGTCCCCGCCGTCGGATCGTAGATGGTGCGGACCACGCCCGGTTTGGACAAGACATCGTCGTCCTCGATGAAGATGAGGTTGACCATGAGCCGGATGACCTCACGCGGGGTGAAGTGCTCACCGGCGGTCTCGTTGGAAAGCTCCGCGAACTTCCTGATCAGTTCCTCGAAGACGAGGCCCATCTGGTGGTTGGTGACCTGATCCGGGTGGAGGTCGATCTGGGTAAATCGCTCGGTGACCTGATAGAGCAGGCCGCATTTGGCGAGCCGGTCAACCTGCCCGTGGAACTCGAAGCGCTCGAAGACATCCCTCACAGAGGACGAGAACGAACTGACGTAGTTGAAGAGGTTCTCGCGGATGTGATCCTGATCCCCCATGAGCTTTTTCATGTCGAGGGATGAGGTGTTGAAGAAGGTCTGGCCTGAAGCCCTCAACAGGAACGGCTCCGGGTTGATTCCCAGCTTCTGCCGGTTCTCCAGTTCTGCCAGGACGGCTTGCTTCGTGGGAGCCAGGACGCAGTCGAGACGTCGCAGAACGGTGAAGGGAAGGATGACGCGGCCATATTCGGACTGCTTGTAGTCGCCCCGCAGGAGGTCGGCGACGGACCAGATGAAGGCGGACAGGGATTGCTGGTTCATGAGAGGCGGAATCCTGATGGTAGTTGGTTGCTCCGAGAAGGCCGAAAGGGTGGTGTAACTGATTAGTCCCTTTCGACAAAACTTCTCGGAGCACTACAGATTTCGCCTGGTAAGCGCTCAGACATCCGCATCTTTCACGGGTGTATCTGATATGCGATAGGGACAGGGAGGAGTTCTATTTCTTGCGCGGCTTGGGCTTGGGGAGGCTTGGGAGAAGGGATCTGTCCACGTGCTGCGGCATGAGCGCCTTTATGACTGCCGTGGACTGCGCTGCGGGAAAGCGTTCGAAGAGGAATTTCAGGTAAGCTTGGGGCTCGATCTCGTTGGCCTTGGCGGTTTCCACCAGGGAAAAGAGCATGGCGCTGGCGTCTGCACCCTTGGGGACGCCGGCAAAGAGCCAGTTCTTCCGGCCCAGGGCCACGGGGCGGATGGCGTTCTCGGCCGCGTTGTTGTCGGGCGTGAGCAATCCGCAGTCCACGTAGCGCACGGCCCGGCTCCACTGGTTGCGGGCGTAGGTCATGGCCTGCCCGAGCAGGCTCTTGGGCGGGACGTGGTCGATACGCTCATCAAGGATGGCCCGTATCGCGTCGAGGATGGGAACGGCCTGCTCCCTGCGGTTGGCGACCTTTTCCTCCGGCTCCAGCTCTTTGATATTGTGCTCGACCTTGTAGAGCAGGCCGATGAGATCCAGGATTTCCTTGGCTGTCCCGTGCATGATCTTCTTCGAGGTCGCCTTCTGGACGTCGACGAACTTACGACGGATGTGGGCCATGCAGCCGACGTGGATGATGTCGTCCGACTCGCCGAGAGCCTGGTATCCGGAGTAGCCGTCGGTCTGGATGTAGCCCTTGTAATCGCCCAGATATTCCTTGGGGACGGAGCCCGACCTGGTCGGGTCGTAGCGATAGACCACGGTCGGCCGCTTGGGGTTTCCGCCACGGAAGAGCCACAGGTATGACGTGGACGTATCGGATCGTCCCGGTTCCTTGAGGACTTGCAGGGTGGTTTCGTCCATGTTGATGACCGGCCCGGAGCGGATCTCCGCCCGGAACAGTGCTCCGAATGGCTCCAGCGCCTTGGCCACGGCCATGGCCCATCCGGACATGGAATGGCGCGGGATGTCCACGCCCAGGCGGGCAAACTGCTTGGTCTGGCGGTAGAACGGCATGGCATCGACGAACTTGGCGGTAATGACCTGCGCCAGGAGGTTCGGCGTAGCGATGCCCTTGGGGATAATCTGCGGCGGCATGGGCGCGATACGCACCACCGGCATGCCCTCCTCGCCGTCACAGGCCGGGCAGGCATACTTGGGCCTGATATGGCGCTCCACCTGCATGACGGCCGGGACGTAGTCGAGCTTCTCGGAGACCTCTTCGCCGATGCGCTTCAGGCAGGCCCCGCAGGCGCAGACTTTCTGGTCCTCGGGCAAATCGTGAGTGATCTCGATGCGCGGCAGACTGTCCGGCAGGGGCTTACGTCCCCGCTTGGCCCTGGTGTGGGCCGGGACTTCGACGACGGGCACTTCCGCGGGCTTGGGCTTCACCTCGGCGATCCTGGCCAAAGGCAGAGGCAGGATGCCCTGGAAGAGGTCCTTGGATTTTTCGGACTTGGGAGCATACAGCGCGGCCTGCAACAGGGCCACGCGGTCCTGAAGATGGCGGTTTTGCTGGTAGTAATCCCAGACCAAATGCTTGAGTTGCCCGACGTCATCGGGAAGATTTTCGATGTCTCCCATGTAAGCGCACTTAGCAATAATATATTGAAATAGCAAGGATTTTATTGCTACAGAACCGATTTGTAATGCAGCCTTTGATGCGCTCCTTGCGGCGTGAGGGTGAGTCCATCAAGGAGCCAGCCGAGCTGTTGAGGGGTGATGTTCATGACCTCAGACACTCGCTCGGGCCAACAGAATCGATGCTTCTCCAGACGCTTGTGCCAGAGGCAGAAGCCGTTGCGATCCCAGTGCAGCACCTTGATGGCGTCGCGCCTGCGGTTGCAGAAGACGAAGAGGTGCCCAGAGAAAGGGTCCAGATCAAGGATGCCCTGGACCGTCATGCTCAGCCTGTCGATACCGGCCCGCATGTCCGTGGTGCCGGGAGCAAGATAGACCTTGGCCGCAGGCATCCTCAGCATCGGGGTTCCAGGACGGACAGAAGTCTGGTCAGCATAGCTTCGTCGAAGTCGGCAGGAATATCCAGGGCGTAACAGTTGCCGACAAGCAGTCCGATGGACGGAGCCTTCAGGGCCAGGGTGAACGGGAGAGGGACGATTGCGGGCGGCAAGGCAGGCACATCCACTGATGCCGAACGCGATTTGCGCAGCCAGTACCGGAATGAGCTGAAATTCAGGCCGTGCGCCGTGCAATACGCAGTCTTGCCCATGCCGCTTTGCCGCCACTGTTCAACATGAGCGAGCCATCGGGCAGCACGGTTCTGGCGGATGCGAGATTTCATGAGGACCTCCTTGGATTGAAGGTCCTTTATCTCATGGCTTGAAATTATTGGAAGATGGGCTCTAATGAGCGCTTACGGAGCACTACAGATTTCGCCTGTATGACGCAAGCGCTAGGCCCATTCTGATGTGGTTGCCTGTAATGACTGCGGGTGGTGAAGGGGTGCTATTTTCTCTGTGATTTTTTTGGGGCTTGCTCGGTCCGTGATAAGAAAATACTATTTCCGATATTTGCCATATATTGCATTAATTTGCATTGATTTGTAAGACAGTCCATCATCAACTTGAAAGCTTCCAATTTTGTCTCCAATAATAGAAATTTCTTTTGTTATATCACTGTCAAATCCGTATTTTGGCTGTTCTTCGTATGGTTTTTTCGAGAAACTTGCTCTGATTTTTGTAATAATATAGTCTCCATTATTTTGCTCTATTTCAACAGATATTTGATTAATATCTGTCATCCATCTGTATTTTATATGATTAAAATATCCGAATCCAAGTTCTCGCTCGTATGGAAATTCTTTTTCACACATTCGGGCAGAAATTTTTAACATCGATTGATCTTGACCTTTCATTTTCTCTAGAAGACACTCATCAAAATTACTCGGTCCGAACCATCCGGCATTAGAAAAACAAGCAGAGCAAAGTAAAAAAAATCCAAAAAAAATTAAAATGCGAAATTTCACAGTAGCCTCCTATAAAAAGTTATAGAAACTAAAAATAAAATAAAAAATTGTATGACGCAATAAATGTTTAAAAAAAATAATTAATAAGTGTAATACAATTTCTGTTGTGGCGTTAAAGAGGATATTACTATTCAAGCCTCAGCTTGCGCTGAAGATTCTTGGTTTGAGGCTGAGTCCTGATTGCATCTGACTGCTATAATTGGATCCAGTGTTGTCTCGCTATTTCCCCTCTGGCTTGGGGATCAACACCTGATCTACGCCTACCTTGCTGATCGCCTCAAACAGGACGGGAAGCGCATAACCCATGCCGTCTTTGTCCCTGCCGTAGTGGGCGGAGACGCTTCTGTTGCTGTGTCCTTGGATGGCGTCTGTCAAGTTGTCGTCAACCTGTGCGTTCCGCATGGCCCGTTTGAATGTGTGGCGGAAGGAATGGAAGACCTTCTGTCCGCTACTCTTCACACCAATCCCCTTTGTGAATCGTGCCCACCATTTGGAAAACGCGCTGGTTCTTTTGCCCTTCCTGCCGTCCAACTCTGCAAGGGTTGAGAAGATTTTCTTCTCGCCCTGGCTTGCCCGGAGTGCCACGAAGTCGAGGAAGCCCAGTTCGATGAGGCGGGGGTGAACGGGGATCTTGCGTCGGGAGGACCTGTTCTTGATTCTTCGGGTCGAGTTCGGATCGCCGTGTACGTACAGGTAGTTCACGCCGTCCTCCTCCATGAGGTCCGCAACATCTAGCTGGCCGATCTCTTCCAGCCTCGCTCCCGTGAACAGGCCAAGAATGGAGATCCACTGGTAGTCGAGGATCTGGTCTCTGGTCATCTTCTCTTTGAACTTGTCCGGCTGGCCAGCGACGAAGAAGGAGGACGAGAAGATGATGCTGAGTTCCTCGTCCGTGTAGGGCAGGACGGATGGTTCCGCCTCGCCTTGCGTGTCCGCGTGGAAGGTAACCCTGATCTGTTCAGCCGGGTTGGTGTCGATGAACCCGCCGTCAACGGCATGGCTGAGGACGGCCTTGAGCGCTCCCAGGTACTTGTTGTTCACGGTCGTGGGGTTCAGTAGCTTGTACTCGGTCCCGTTCTTCTGATCCTGTTCGACCTTGGCCAGGAGCTTCGGGAGCGGGAGCCTGCGGATCTCCTTGGGGAGGTGAGCGGGGAGCTTGAGCAGGGCTTCCTTGAACTGCCGAAAGTGGGACTTGGTGATAGCCTGGACCGGGAGGTTGCCGACCAGTTCAATGAAGCGGTTCACGGAGGCCTCGAAGTCTCGCTCCGTCATGGGCGCTGGCTTGCGCTCCCGCAGGTAGCTTTCCCAGATGGCGGACAGCAGGGGGTTGTCTGCGGACGGGACGAGCTTTTGGTCCTGATCCTGGCCGTTGACGGTCTGCTGGATGATGCCGGGGATGGACGACAAAACTGGGTTGGCCTGTGCGCCGTTGATCACGATAATCTGGGCCTGGGGCGCGGCAGGGGACGGGGTAGGAACCCACTCTCCGTCCAGGCGCTTGAGGATCGCCTCCTGGGCCTCGATCTTCTTCTGGATCAGGGAGAGGCAGAGCTTCTGGAAATTGGATGACATCAGGTCGGCCACCTTGAAGTCGTGGGCATCGAGGAAAGCAAGAGCCTCGTCCTGAATGAGCGAGGTATCCCCGGTGGCGAGGCAGAGTCCTCCTCCCTGGATGAACAGCCGGGCATGCTCACGCTTGCGGCGGACGGTATCCGGCGAAAGGCCGACGCGGGGGAATGGCTCCGGGGTGAACTCAAGGCCCCGCTGCTCGTGGAGCTGGCGGAGATGCTCTTGCGTCTCCTCCCATTCACGGAGCTCCTTCTCGCTGGGCTTGGCTACCGTCCGCTCCATCTCGTCATGGGACAGGACCTCATGCAGGTAGAGCAGGGCGAGGCGGGTAAGTTCGTAGTCCTGAACGGAGTCGAGGTCCGTGAGGTTGCGCTGGGTCGGAGCCACCTGGGGAGTGGCCAGCTTCTTTTCGGCCTCAAGCCGTCTTCGATGGGCCGTGAATTCCTGATCGACCTTGACGGCCAGCACTCGGCATTTGGCCTTGGCCTCTTTCGGGTCCTTGGTCTTCAGGCTGTGGACGATTTCCCGCTTGGGGGCGTAGACTTCGAGGAGATCGGCAGGGATGCGGACCCGGAAGTAGTAGACCGCTCCTCGCCGCTGGAGGTGGTTGCACAATGACATCGCGTTCATGCCCCTTGTGTACCAGCTTTGTGTAACACTTTGAAGCAGAAGCGCATAAAAAAACAACCGCTTAGAATAAATCCAAGCGGTTGCATTCTTTTGGTGCCGAAGAGAGGACTCGAACCTCCACCGGGGAACCCCGACTAGACCCTGAACCTAGCGTGTCTACCAATTCCACCACTTCGGCGTGACGTGAGAAGCGTGTTTATGTGAGAGGGTTGGGTTTGGCAAGCGTTTTGTTCAAATTTTTCTGATAAAATTATTTTATAAATTATTTCAGATTATTATCGTATGGACATCGAGATTTCCCGTTGGGGCGGCCTTTGTTGAAGCCCGGGGTCTTTTGGTATAGAGGCGAGGCAGCCTGTTTTCGGGAGGGAGACATTACATGCATTGCGTCACATGGCCGGACCAGATCGGCGGCCTGGAAAAGGGGTCCTGCGTCACCATCGGCAATTTCGACGGGGTCCATATCGGACACCAGCGACTCATTGCCCGCGTGCGGGACCTGGCCGCCGGCCTTGGGGTTCCGTCCGTGGTCATCACCTTCGAGCCTCATCCCCTGCGTTTCTTCACGGGCAAGAAGACGCCCCCGTTCATTACTCTCTATGAACAGCGGGCCGAGCTGATCAAGGCTCTGGGCATCGACCACCTCCTCTGCCTGGAGTTCAACCAGGAACTGGCGAGCATGAGCCCCGAGGAGTTCGTGCGCCGCATCCTGGTGGATGGGCTCAAGGTCAGGGAACTGGTCATCGGCTACGACTACGCCTTCGGCAAGGGCCGCGCCGGCAACTACGGGCTGCTGACGGTGCTCGGGAAGCAGTGGGGTTTCGGCGTGGAACAGCTGGAGCCGGTCATGGTCGACCAGGCCATCGTCAGCTCGACGCGTATCCGCGATCTGGTCGAGGCCGGCGACGTCTGGGCTGCCAAGTCGCTGCTGGGCCGGTTCTACCGCGTCTCGGGCGACGTCGTGCACGGCCAGAACCGTGGCGGCAGGCTGCTGGGCTTTTCCACGGCCAACGTCCATCTCGTGGACGAGCTTTTCCCCAAGACGGGCGTCTACTGCTGCTGGGCCGAGCTTGAAGGCCAGGTCCACCAGGCCGTGGCCAATATCGGGTACAACCCGACCTTCGGCAACGACGTGCTCTCGGTCGAAGTGCACATCCTCGACCTGGACCGGGATCTCTACGGCAAGACCCTCAAGGTCCATTTCGTGCAGCGGCTGCGCGGGGAGCGCAAGTTTTCCAGCCTCGACGAACTCAAATCCCAGATAGGCAAGGACGTCGCGCTGGGGAGGACCATCCTGGCCCTGCCCGAAGCCCGCCTGGTCTGAGGGTTTTCATGCGCGCTTTTCTCCGCATTCTTTTCCGGCCCTACACGGAACTGGTCCGCAGCTACCATTCCATCGTGAGCTTCAAATGGCTGGCCCTGGGCGTGGTCGTCGGGGCCATGACGGGCCTGGGCGCCGTGGCGTTCTATGTCGGCGTGGAAGCCCTGGGGCATCTGCTGCTGCGTCACCTGGCGGGCTTCTCCCTGCCCGTTCCCGCCGGCGAACAGCTCCTGTCCGGCGATCCCGGGCCCTACAGGCCATGGCTGCTCTTCCTCTTTCTGGGCGGCGTGGGGCTTCTGACCGGGTGGCTGGTCCACCGTTTCGTGCCCCAGACCCGCCATGGCGGCACCGACGGCACGGACTCCATGATCAAGTGCTTCCATCGTCAGGAAGGGCATCTTGCACCGGCGGTTCCCCTCATCCGCGTGGGCACGTCCGTGCTGACCATCGCCGCCGGCGGCAGCGCCGGTCGCGAGGGGCCCATTTCCCTGCTCGGGGCCGGGTGCGGCTCCTGGCTGGCCGGGAAACTGAAGCTTTCGGTCAAGGAGCGCCGCATCCTGCTCCTGGCCGGCGCCGCCGGCGGGCTAGGAGCCATCTTCCGCGCGCCCCTCGGCGGGGCGCTCACGGCCGTGGAGGTCATCTACCGCGAGGACTTCGAGGCCGAAGCCCTGCTGCCTTCCATCCTGTCCTCGGTGGTCTCCTATTCCATCTTCACCCTGATCTTCGGATCCGAACCCATCTTCGGGATCCCCAAATTCGAGTTCTCCGACATCCGCGAACTGCCCGTCTACGCCTTGCTGGGTCTTGTTTGCGCTGTATCGGGCTGGTTCTACGTGAGCACCTTCCGGGCCATCAAATACAGGGTGTTCTGGCCCCTGACGGACCGCTTCGGCTTCATGCCGGCCCTGACCCTGGGGGGGCTCGGCATGGCCGCCCTGGGCGTCGCCTTCCCGGAGCTGCTGGGCGGGGGCTCCGGCTGGCTGGAGATGGCCATGCTCGGCAAGCTTTCCGTGACCATGATGATCGGGATGGTCGTCGGCAAGACCCTGGCCACCTCGGTGGTCATCGGCTCGGGCATGAGTGGAGGCATGTTCGCCCCGGCCCTCTTCGTCGGCGGCATGAGCGGCGGCGTGGTCGGAGCCCTCGGGCAGCGCTTCTTTCCGGGCGTGGTCACGGAACCGGGCGGGTACGTGCTGGTGGGCATGGCCGCCTTCTTCTCCGGCGTGGCCAACGCGCCCATCGGGCCCCTGGTCATGGTCTGCGAGCTGACTCAGGGCTACGGGCTGCTGGCGCCCCTCATGCTGGCCTCGGCCGTGACCCTGGTCCTGGGGCGCAACGTGTCGCTCTACGAGAATCAGGTGGACAACAAGTTCGAGTCGCCGGCCCACGTCAGCGACGCGACCATCAACATCCTGGAGCGGGAGCAGGTCCGGGACCACTACAAGCCCGGCCGGGTCAGCATCGTGGAGGAGGGCACGCACTTCGGGGCCCTGACGGACATCATCGTCAACGCGAGCGAACTCTGCTTCCCGGTGCGCGGGGCGGACGACAGGATAACGGGCATCCTGGCGGTGCAGGACCTGCGCAAAGTGCTGTACGAGGAGAGCCTGTGCGAGCTTCTGGTGGCCGGTGACGTCGCGCGCAAGGCCGTGCTGTTGCGCCCCGACGAGGACCTGTACACGGCGCTGCTCAAATTCGTGGAATCCGACCTGGCGCAGTTGCCCGTCGTGGACAGCGAGGACCCGACCAGGGTCCTGGGGATGCTGGCCAGGGAGGACGTCTTCACGGCCTACGCCAGGACGCTCAAGGCGATGAAGGCGCAGGCCTGACGGACTGTCCGGGGCGTCTGCCTCCCCCGCATGGGCCTGTGGCCGAAAAAACGAATCCCCGCCCGGACATTCCGGACGGGGATTCGTCGTTGCAGAATCAGGAATCGAGTGACGTCTAGACCTTGGCGGCCTGCAGTTCCTCGGCGGTGTAGTCCCAGCCGACGTTGTGGGGCGGCAGGAGTTCGGTCTGGAAGAAGCGGGGCAGCTGGTCGTCGGCGTCGGTGAAGCCGGCGCGCTTGTTGAAGTCCAGCTCGTCCTTCAGGCAGTTCACGCCCATGCCCACCAGTTCGTCCACGCTGTAGTCCTTGCCGATGAGGCCCGAAACCAGCTTGGCCATGCACGGCACGCCGCGCGCGTCGTCAAGCACCGCGAAGGCCACGAACAGGCAAAGGCCCAGGGAGTCCACGGCCGCCGTGGCGACCTGCAGGTTCTTGGAGATCTCGATGTTGCCTTCCTTCTTGTGGCCGTCCACGTCGCCGCCGCATTTGAGCACGTTCTGGCACACGCCGTAGCCGGCGGTGTGGTCGGCGCCCATGGGGGTCGTGGCGTAGGTCACGCCGACGCCCTTGACGGCGCGCGGGTCATAGGCGGGCAGGGCCTGGTTCTTGACCACGGGCACGCGGTCCACGCCGAAGGCCTGGGCCGTGTACGCCGTGCCGTTGCCGTAGATGCGGCCCAGCGGGTCCTTGGTCCCGACCTTGGCCAGTTCGGCCAGCACGCCCTTGCCGTCGCCCCAGGCGATGATCCCGGCTTCCATGGCCATTGCCATGGTGTTGGCCATCTCGATGGTGTCCATGCCCGCTTCGTCGCAGGTGCGGTCCATGTTCGCGATGTCGTCCAGGTTGTCGACCAGCAGGTCCGCGCCGAAGCCCCAGATGGTCTCGTACTCGAAGCCCGTGGTCAGGTACTTGCCGTCCTTGTCATGGTAGACCTGCGAGCACTGGATGATGCAGCCCGTGTGGCAGCCGTGCTTGGTCTTGCCGCCGCGTTTCTCGATGTTGGCGGCCAGGGTCTCGCCGGAGATCTTCTCGGCGCCGTCGAACTTGCCCATGCGGAAGTTCTTGGTCGGCAAAGCGCCGGCCTCGTTGATGACGTTGACCAGGACGGCCGTGCCGAAGCCGGGCAGGCCCTGGCTGGTGACGGGGTGGCCGCGCAGGATGTCGACCCACTCCTTGCGGGCTTCCTTGAACAGTTCTTCGTTGCCGTATTCGGTCTTCACGTTGGCGGCGCCGTCGAGGACGATGGCCTTGACGCCCTTGGAGCCCATGACCGCGCCCATGCCGCCGCGGCCGGCGGAACGGGAGGGCAGGCCCTCGGGGTCGGAGAACTGGATGGTGGCGGCGGCCAGGCACTGCTCGCCGGCGGGGCCGACCAGGGCGGTCACGGCCTTGTCGCCGTAGGCGGCCAGGAGCTTTTCCTGGGCGGCGTAGGTCCGCATGCCGGCCGCGGTGGAATCCTTGAAGACGACCTTGTCGGCGGAGACGAAGATCTCCTGCATGGGGCTTCCGGCCTCGGGCTTGTCCTCGAGGATGATGGCCTGCAGGCCCAGTTTGGGCAGGGTGTGGGCGAACTGGCCGCCGGAGTTGCTTTCCTTGATGCCGCCGGTCAGGGGGGACTTGGCGCCCACGGAGATGCGGCCGGAGTTGGCGGCGTTGGTCGGGGCCAGGACGCCGCCGGCGAAAATGAGCTTGTTGTCGGCGGAAAGGGCGTGACAGTCCGCCGGCACTTCCCTATTGACAATGCGTGAAGTCAGGGCGCGACCGCCGAGACCGGCGTAGTCGCCGAGTTCCTCGAACTTGAAGGACTTTGTCCGGGTATTGATGCGCAGAATCTTCATCGTAGACTCCTTGGGTTTGAGCGCGAAATCGCGCGTTGTCTTGCTTTTTACAGAATGATAGCAGACACTCTTCACATAAAGTCAAGAAGAAAAGGGGGTTATGTCATGCAGGGCATAAACGGACGGATTACAAATCAGCTGTTTCTGGCGGTACCGAAAATTTCCGTATCGGCGTGGCACGGCCTGCTGCGCCGCGGCGTGGGCGTGTTTTTGGACAAGGCGGTCAGCGTTCGCGACTTCATGACGGACGTGTTGGGGATGGATCCGCATTACGCGACCAACAGCGTGCCAGGGCTTTTCCTGAACAGCGCCCCGGTCGACGACTGGCGCGAGGAGCGCGTCGGCGACGGTGACGAGGTCGGCATGAGCGGGACCATGCCGGGCCTGTGCGGCATCGCCCTGAGGCGTTCGAGCCCCATCAGGGCCTTCCGCCCCGATCTTGTCAGCCATCACGACAAGGACGAGCGCAAGGGCGGCGTGGCCAGGGTCAAGATGTTCAATTTCGTGGCCCAGGACTGCTTTCCGGCCGTGCTGCGCAATGGCGTCATCGTGCCGGCCAAATCCCTGCTGGAGTATCTGGACGACGCGGACATCGCCCTGGACGGCTGTCAATGCTCCTGGAACGGCGCGACCGTGGATTCCGTCCGGCTTCGCGAACTTCTGGCCGGCGCGGAGGGCGAGCTCGAGCTGAAGATGACCGAGGTGGACGTGTGATGGCGTTTGGCTCGGGGCGCGGTTTCCGCGCAGGCGTGCTGATGGTCTTCCTGTGCCTGGCTGTGATGAGCCTGGCCGGCTGCGGCTCCAAATATGTGCCCGGGGCAAGCGCGCCGCCCGCCCCGGGCAAGAAGGCTCCTGCGGGCAAGGGCGGCACGTACCGGCCCTACACCGTCATGGGGCAGACGTACTATCCCCTTGGCTCGGCCGAAGGTTACGCGGAGACTGGCGTGGCCTCCTGGTACGGGCCGGATTTCCACGGCAAGAAGACGGCCAACGGGGAATGGTACGACATGCATCAGATGACGGCTGCACACCGCATCCTGCCCATGCACACCAAGGTCATGGTCAGGAATCTGGACAACGGGCGGGTGGCCGAAGTGCGTATCAACGACCGCGGTCCCTTCGTGAACAACCGGGTCATCGACCTCTCCTACGCGGCTGCCACCACCTTGGGCGTGGTGGGTCCGGGCACGGCCAGGGTCCATCTCGAAACCATTCCGGGCGAGCGCATCCAGTATGTCGGTCCCTTCTTCGTGCAATACGGGGCCTTCGTGGTCGAGGCCAACGCCCGCAACCTCAGGAACAAGCTGGTGGCCAGGGGATTTCCCGGCACCAGGGTGACCAGGGGGGATCTGAACGGAACGACGTACTGGCGAGTGCAGGTCGGGGCCTTCCCCAGCCTGACCAATGCGGAATCGGTCCGCCAGCGGCTGGCCAAGGAAAGCCCGGACTGCTTCGTTATTGCGGATTGAGTTCGGCGCGCAGCTTGCGGGAAATGCGGAACACGACGACCTTGCGCTCCGAGAGGATGATGGATTCGCTGGTCTGCGGGTTGCGCCCCTTGCGCGCGTCCTTTTCGTAGGCTTCGAACTTGCCGAAACCGCTGATCAGGAGGGAGTGGTCCTTCTTGATGGCGTCCTTCATGATGTCGAGCATGGTCTCGACCTGCGTCTTGACCTCGGCCCTGTTGCGCTCCGACTTTTCATAGATGTTGTCGACGATTTCAGCCTTGGTGAGGGTATTGTTGCTCATGGGTCCTCCTGCCGGACATTTGTCCGGCAACGATATGCTATCTTTCCGCAATAAAAGAAGATTTTTGCGAAAAGGCCGTAAGTCGGCGCGTTCGATGACTATTCTTGGATGAGCAATATCCGACGTATGTTTTTTTTTCAAGCATAACAGGTTGTTTTTTTTTCTTTTTGACGCATATGGCAAGAACCCGGACCCTGCGTTTTCCGCACCCCGAACCGAGGGCTGAAAAGATGCGGCTCGTGCCGTTCTTTCTGCCCTTCGCGGGCTGTCCCGGCAGGTGCGTTTTCTGCGACCAGCGGGCTCAGACGGGGCAGGCCGCGGCGGCCCCCGACGCAGCGCTGCCGGAACTCGAAAGCAGGCTCTCGGGCGCGGGGGGGCCCTTCGGGCTGGGCTTTTTCGGGGGAACGTTCACCGGCTTGCCTGTTCCCTGGCAGGACCGTTTCCTGGAAACCGCCGCCCGATTCAGGCGTGCGGGCGATCTCGTGCACCTGCGCGTTTCCACCAGGCCCGACCGGGTCGACATGGAGACGCTCAACAGGCTCCGCGGGCACGGCGTGGACATGGTCGAGCTCGGGGTCCAGACCTTTGATTCCGGGGTGCTGGAGCGCAGCGGGCGGGGCTACGGGGGTGAGGTCGCCATGCGGGCCTGCGCAATGGTCCGGGAGGCGGGGCTGGAACTCGGCATCCAGCTCCTTCCGGGGCTGCCGGGCCATGACGCCGCGCTGTGGCGGGAGGACGTGGAGCGCGCCCTGTCCCTGCGGCCGGACGCGGTGCGCATCTACCCCTGTGTGGTCATGGCCGGCACGGGTCTGGCGGACATGCACGCCGTAGGCGCATACGCCCCCTGGAGCTTGGATGAGGCTGTGGCGGAATGCGGCCATGCATTGTTGCGATTCTGGGAACGGGGCGTGCACGTCATCCGCCTTGGGCTGGCAGGGGAGCCGGACATGCTCGCCCGGCTCGTGGCCGGTCCCTGGCACCCGGCCTTCGGGAACATGGCCCGCAGCCTTGCCCTGCGGCTTTTTTTGGAGCAGAGGCTGCTTTCCGCGGGCGGGCGGCTGGTGCGCATTTCCGTACCGGCCCGGCTCAGCGGGGAGTTCTGGGGGCACGGTCGCGCCAACGCGCCGGCCCTGGCCGGACTCGGCATCGTCAAGGACCGCGTGACATTTTGGCCTGAGCCGGAATTCGAGGCGGAATTGGAGGAATAATGGAAAAAGTGCGAGTGCATACCATCAGCCTGGGGTGTCCCAAGAACCAGGTCGACACGGAGTGGATGCTCGGCGGGTTCGGCTCCGCCTTCGTCAACGCGGCCGGACCCGAGGACGCCGACGTGGTCCTCGTCAACACCTGCGGCTTCATCGAGCCCGCGGTCAGCGAATCCCTGCAGGTCATCCTCGACACGGCCCAGGCCCTGGCGGGCCTCGACCCCAGACCGCCCCTGGTGGTCACAGGCTGCCTGGTCTCGCGCTACGGCCAGGACCTGCGCGCCGAATTGCCGGAGGTGGACCTTTTCCTGGAAATCCGCCGCCAGGGCGAACTGCAGCAGCGGGTAAGGGAACTCCTCGCCGCCAGGGACGGGCGTTCGCCCCTGCAGGACTTTCAGCCGGCGCGCCTGCTGACCACGGCGCCCGGCTTCGCCTACCTGAAGATCGCCGAGGGGTGCGACAACCGCTGCCGGTTCTGCACCATCCCCTCCATCCGCGGTCCCCTGGTCAGCCGCCCGGAAAGCGCGATTCTCGACGACGCCAAGCGCTGCCTGGATCAGGGCCGCAAGGAGCTGGTCCTCATCGCCCAGGACGTCACTGCCTACGGACGGGACAGGGGCGAAAGGGCCCTGCGCGGCCTGCTGGAGAAGCTCGCGCCCCTGCCGGGTCTGGCCTGGATGCGGCTCATGTACCTCTACCCGGCCGGCCTTGACCGGGACCTGCTGTCCTTCCTGCGTGACCTGGGGCGGCCCTTCATCCCCTATTTCGACATCCCCCTGCAGCACGCCCATCCCGACATCCTGGCCTCCATGGGCCGGCCCTTCCGGCGCGATCCGCGGGACGTGGTCGCGCAGGTGCGGGAGTTCTTTCCCGATGCCGCCCTGCGCACGACCTTCATCGTCGGCTACCCCGGCGAGACCGAGGAGCGGTTCGCGGCCCTGGAGGCCTTCGTGCGCGAAGCCCGCTTCATGCACCTGGGCGTCTTCCCCTATTACCCCGAGGACGGCTCCGAGGCCGCGGTCCTGCCGGACCAGTTGCCCGACGAGGTCAAGGAGGAGCGGCGCGACCGCATCATGACCCTGCAGGCCGAAATCAGCGAGGAACTGCTGTCGGAATTCGAAGGAGCGGAACTCGAGGTGTTGGTGGACAGGCCCCATGAGGAGTGGCCCGGCCTCTACGAAGGCAGAACCTGGTTCCAGGCCCCGGAGGTGGACGGAATTACCTACGTCAGCGGGGAGAATGTACGGCCGGGCCGCATGGTCCGGGCCGTGATCGAGGAGACCAAGACCTACGACCTCGTCGCCCTGGCCTGAGTGTTTCGTCTGTAATATTTCGGAATCAAATGAGGAAAAGGTTCGTGCATGCAAAAGGGTAAAGGGCCAGACCTTATTTTTTCCCGCAGATTATTCTGGTTGTCAAGGTAGGGTCACTCTGCTAGGACTGCCCAAATTTATTTTCGTTAGGGGGTAAACACATGAACAACACTCAAACCACGACCGAGTCCATGAACGATTTCGATATGGAGATGGATTTCGAGTCCCAACTCGAGAACTATCTCAACTCCGACTTCGGCGACATCGAAGAAGGCGTGATCGTTTCCGGCGAAGTCGTAAAGATCGACGAAACCTACATTCTCGTGGACGTCAACTTCAAGTCCGAAGGCCAGATTCCGATCGAGGAATTCATGGAAAACGGCCAGGTGGCGGTCAAAGTCGGCGACACCGTAGACGTATATGTCGTCCGCAAGAACGAGCGCGAAGGCTCCATCGTTCTTTCCCGTGAAAAGGCCAAGCGCATGCAGGTCCTGGACGAGCTGGAGAAGCTCCTCGAGACCGGCGATGTCGTGGTCGGCCGCATCGTCCGCCGCATCAAGGGCGGGTATGTCGTTGAAATCAAGGGCATCGAGGCCTTCCTGCCCGGTTCCCATGTCGATCTGCGTCCCGTTCCGGACATGGACGCCCTGGTCAACCAGGACTTCGAATTCCGCGTGCTGAAGATCAACCGCCGCCGCAGCAACGTCATCGTTTCCCGCCGCGTGCTTCTCGAGGAAGACCGCGACCGCAAGCGCGGCGAGCTGCTGACCACCCTCGAAGAGGGCCAGACCGTCAAGGGCGTGGTCAAGAACATCACCGAATACGGCGTGTTCATCGACCTCGGCGGCCTCGACGGCCTGCTGCACATCACCGACATGTCCTGGAAGCGCATCAAGCACCCCAAGGAAATGGTCCAGCTGGGCGACGAACTGACCCTGAAGGTCCTGTCCTTCGACAAGAACGACAAGAAGGTCTCCCTGGGCCTGAAGCAGCTGGTGCAGGACCCCTGGTCCAACATCTCCGAGAAGTACCCCGAGGGCCACAAGCTTGCCGGCAAGGTCACCAACCTGGTGGACTACGGCGCGTTCGTGGAGCTGGAGCCCGGCGTCGAGGGCCTGGTGCACATCTCCGAGATGTCCTGGACCCGCAAGCTGCGCCATCCTTCCCAGATGGTCCGCCCCGGCGACGAGGTGGATGTCATCATCCTGGGCGTGGACGTGGACCGCAAGCGCATCTCCCTGGGCATGAAGCAGGTCGCCCCGAACCCGTGGGACCTGGTGGCCGAGAAGTACCCCGAGGGCACCATCCTTGAGGCCAGCGTCAAGAACATCACCGAGTTCGGCCTGTTCATCGGCATCGAGGACGGCATCGACGGCCTGATCCACGTGTCCGACCTGTCCTGGACCAAGAAGATCCGCCACCCCAACGAGCTCTACAAGGTGGGCGACGTTGTCCGCGCCAAGGTTCTGACCGTGGACAAGGAGAACGAGAAGTTCACCCTGGGCATCAAGCAGCTGGCCGACGACCCGTGGCTGGACGTGCCCAACCGCTACCCCGTGGGCACCCTGCTGACCGGCACCATCACGAACATCACGGACTTCGGTCTGTTCGTTGAGGTCGAGGAAGGCATCGAAGGCCTGGTCCACGTCAGCGAGATGAGCAAGAAGAAGATCAAGAGCCCCAAGGAAGCCTTCAACGAGGGCGACGCCATCGAGGCCAAGGTCATCCACGTCAGCGCCGACGAGCGCCGTCTGGGCCTGTCCCTGAAGCAGCAGGACGAGCGCAAGCGTCCCGGTGGCGGCGAGTTCCGCACCACCCAGAGCGGCACCATGACCGGCAGCAACCTGGGCGACATGATCCGTCAGAAGATGGAAGAGAACGCCGACGCCGAGAGCGAAGAAGAATAAGCGTAACGGCAGCTTCGCGCCGGTACGGACATGACACGAGGCTGCATCCGAACGGGTGCGGCCTCATTTCTTTTTGGGGGGGTAAGTATGATGGAAAGCGGACTCGACAGCGCCGCGAGAAAGCGGCTGGCCACGTTGAAACCCGGCGAGCGCATCGACGCGCAGTTCGCCCTGGAGATCGCGCGCAAGGCCTCGGTCCACGAGCTGGGCGAGGCGGCCCTGCGCCAGCGCAGGGCCAGGCACGGCGACCGGGCCTACTACGTCTACAACCAGCACCTGAACTACACCAACGTGTGCCGCAACCAGTGCCGCTTCTGCGCCTTCTTCAAGAAGGCCGGGGAGGAGGGCGGGTACACCTATTCCCTGGAAGAGGCCCGCAAACGCCTCATGGACCGCATCGACGAGCCCATCCGCGAGATCCACATCACCGGCGGCCTCAACCCGGATCTCCCCTATCAATATTATCTGGACCTGCTGGCCCTGTGTAAGGAAGTGCGGCCGAACGCCGTGGTCAAGGCCTTCACCGCCGTTGAGGTCGCCCATTTCGCGGACGCGCTGGGCACGGACGAGGCCACGGTGCTGCGGGAGATGCGGGCGGTCGGCCTGGATGCCCTGCCCGGCGGCGGCGCCGAGGTCTTCTCGCCGGCCATGCGCGAGAGGCTCTGCCCGGAGAAGGTCACGGCGGACCGCTGGCTGCATATCCACGGCCTGGCCCACGACATGGGCATGAAGACCAACTCGACCATGCTCTTCGGGCACATCGAGTCCTGGGAGGATCGCATCTACCACATGGAGCGCCTGCGCGCCCTGGAGGACGAGAAGCCTGGTTTCATCGTCTTCATCCCCCTGGCCTACCAATCGCGCAACAACGCCCTGGGCGTGCCGGGGCCAACGGGCGAGGAGTACCTGCGGACCATCTCCGTGGCGCGCTTGTTCCTGGACAACATCCCGCACATCAAGGCCTACTGGGCCTTCGCCGGCATCAAGGCCGCCCAGATGGCCCTGTGGGCCGGGGCCGACGATTTCGACGGGACCATCGTGGAGGAGAAGATCGGCCACGCCGCCGGCGCGGACACGCCCAAGGGGCTGACGGTGTCCGAGCTGGTGGAGACCATCGCGGCCACGGGTTTCACCCCGGTCGAGCGTGACACCTTTTTCGAGGAAGTGGCGTCGGCGTGAGGATGACGCGACCTTTCCGGCCGGGTCCGGGAAGGCCGCACCGCCCTTTTTCCTTGACTTTTTCGGTCAAGATATGGTTGTGAAAAGTTCCACATACGACTTGCCGGGACACGTTACGAGGAGGATGTCATGCTGGGAGAGCTTTTCGGGAACATGATGCACAGCACGGTGCAGGGCTTCATCGGAGTCATCGGAATTTTCACGTACCTCGCGGCCATCGTCATCGCCGCGCTGTACCGCATCAAGGAAGGCATGAACGAACACCACCACTAGGATCGATCCTTACGGTCGGTGACTGAAAGCGCGGCGTCGACCGCGCTTTTTTTTTCGCCTTTTCGGCGTCGAAAAGCTTCTTTCCTTGCCAATGCGCCTGTCTCTTCCCTATCGTGAACTTCGAATATCCGGAGGTGTTCTATGGATGCACGGCGCAGTCTCGGCGATCTGGACATATATCTCTTCAAGCAGGGCCGGCACACCCGGCTCTACGAGCACTTCGGGGCCCACCCGGAATCCCTGGGGCCGGACTCGGCCGGCACGCGGTTCGTGGTCTGGGCGCCCAATGCCGCATTCGTTTCGGTGGTAGGGGATTTCAACGGCTGGGACCGGACCGCTGCGCCCATGAGCCTGCGCGCCGACAGTTCGGGCGTGTGGGAGTGTTTCGTGTCCGGTGCAACGCACGGCCAGCGCTACAAATACTACCTGTCCTGGCCGGGCGGGGAGGCCGAGCGGGCCGACCCCTTCGCCCTGTTCAGCGAGGAGCCCCCGGCCACGGCTTCCGTCATCTGGGACCTGCAGTACGAGTGGGGGGACGGGGAGTGGATGGCCACGCGCTGGCGGCAGAACTCCCTGGACAGCCCCTGGTCCGTGTACGAGGTGCATCTGGGGTCCTGGCGTCGCGACGAGCACGGCAACTTCATGAACTACCGCCGCATGGCCCACGAGCTGGCGGACTACGTCAGGGACGCCGGTTTCACCCATGTCGAGATCATGCCCGTGGCCGAACACCCCTTCTACGGCTCCTGGGGCTACCAGAGCACGGGGTATTTCGCGCCGACCAGCCGCTACGGCTGTCCCCAGGATTTCCGCTATCTCGTGGACCATCTGCACCGCCAGGGCATCGGCGTTATCCTCGACTGGGTGCCGGGGCATTTCCCCATGGACGCCCACGGCCTGGCCAATTTCGACGGCACGGCCCTGTTCGAGCACGCCGATCCGCGCCAGGGCTTCCATCCCGAGTGGAAGAGCGCCATCTTCAACTACGACCGCTACGAGGTGGCCGGTTTCCTGATCTGCAACGCCATGTACTGGGTGCGCGAGTTTCACCTCGACGGGCTGCGCGTGGATGGCGTGGCCTCCATGCTCTACCTCGACTATTCGCGCGAGCACGGCGAGTGGATCCCCAACCGTCACGGCGGCCGGGAGAACCTGGGTGCCATTGAGCTCCTGCGCGAACTGAACAAGGCGGTCTACGAGGAGTTCCCGGACGTGCAGACCATCGCCGAGGAATCCACCTCCTGGCCCATGGTCTCCAAGCCCGTCTATCTGGGTGGGCTGGGCTTCGGCCTCAAGTGGAACATGGGCTGGATGAACGATTCCCTGGCCTACATGGAACTCGACCCCATCTACCGTAAATTCCACCACAACCTGCTGACGTTTGCCCTGTGGTACGCCTATGCCGAGAATTTCGTCCTGCCCCTTTCCCATGACGAGGTGGTCTACGGGAAGAAGTCCCTCATCTCCAAGATGCCTGGGGACTACTGGCAGCAGATGGCCGGGTTGCGCACGCTTTTCGGGTACATGTACGGTCTGCCGGGCAAGAAGCTGCTCTTCATGGGCGCGGAGTTCGGGCAGTGGGGCGAGTGGAATCACGACCAGGCCCTGGATTGGGATCTGCTGCGCTTCCCGGCCCATGACGGCATCCGGGCCTGGGTGCGGGACCTGAACCGGCTTTACCGGGAATGCGCGGCCCTGCACGAGCTGGATTTCGACCCGGCCGGTTTCGCCTGGGAAAACTGCCACGATTCCGACCAGAGCGTGCTCAGCTTCTTCCGCCGCGACAGTTCCGGCAGATCGGTGCTTGTGGTCTGCAACTTCACGCCCGTGCCGCGCGAAAACTACGCCGTGGGAGTGGGCGTCGACGGGCCGTGGCGGGAGGCCCTGAACTCGGACAGCGAGCTCTACGGGGGCAGCGGCATGGGCAACATGGGCCGGGTGCGCGCCGAGCCCATCCCGGTGCACGGCCTGCCGTACTCCCTCAACCTGGTGCTGCCGCCCCTGGGTGTTCTCTATCTCCTGCCCGAGGGAGGCGGGGCATGAACACGCAGCGCCGTTGCGGCGTGCTGATGCACGTGACGTCCCTGCCGTGCCGCCACGGCCTGGGGGATTTCGGTCCCCAGGCCCACGCCTTCATCGACTTCCTGGCCGACGCGGGCCAGAGCCTGTGGCAGATGCTGCCCCTGACGCCCATCAACGCCGGCGCCGGCAATTCGCCTTACAGCAGCTATTCGGCCTTCGCCGGCAACACGCTTTTCATCAGTCCGGACATGCTCGTGCGGCAGGGTCTGCTGCGCCAGGCGGAACTGGACCGGGCGCCCTCGTTCCCCCAGGACCGGGTGGACTACGCGGTGGCGGCGTCCTGGCGGGGCAGGCTCCTCGAACACGTCTTCGACAACTCCTTCCCCCGTTTGCGGACCGACGCGGCCTTCGAGCGCTTCTGCCAGGCGGAGTCCTTCTGGCTGGACGACTACTGCCTGTTCACGGCCCTCAAGCGCGAGCACGGCGGGGCGCCGTGGTATCGCTGGGCAGAGGGCTTGCGTTTGCGCCGTCCGGTCGAACTGGCGAAGGCCCGTGAACGGCTCGGCTACGACATTCTGCGGGAGAGGTATCTGCAGTTCCTCTTTGCCCTGCACTGGGAGAACCTGCACGAGTACGCGGCGGCCCGGGGCGTGTCCCTCATCGGCGACACGCCCATCTACGTCAGCCTCGACAGCTGCGACGTATGGTCGAACCGGGAACTGTTCGAGCTCGACGACCAGGGCCTGCCCATCTACTGCGCGGGCGCCCCGCCGGACTATTTCTCAGAGACTGGCCAGATGTGGGGCAATCCCATCTATGCCTGGGAGCGGCACGAGAGGGACGGGTTCGGGTGGTGGCGCCGCAGGCTCGCGCATGAGAGCCGCAGGTTCGACATGGTCCGGCTTGACCATTTCCGGGGGTTCTGCGGCTTCTGGCAGGTCCCGGCCTGCGAACCCACGGCCGAGAACGGTCTGTGGATCCCGGGGCCGGGCCGGCGGCTTTTCAACGAGCTTGCAGGCAGCATTCCCGGCCTGTCACTGCTGGCCGAGGACCTCGGCGTCATCACCGCGGACGTGACGGCGGTCATGGAGGAGTTCGGTTTCCCGGGCATGAAGATCCTGCAGTTCGCCTTTTCCCCGGACATGGGCAGGAACGCCTACATCCCCCACAACGTCGTGGCGAATTGCGCGGTCTACACCGGCACCCACGACAACAACACCACGCGCGGCTGGTTCACGCGGGAGCTGGACGACGCGGGGCGCGCGCGTCTGTCGGCCTATGCCGGGCGCGAGGTGCGCGAGGATCAGGCGGCGGACGTCCTTATACGCATGGCGCTGGGCAGCGTGGCCAGGCTGTGCGTCATTCCCATGCAGGACTATCTCGGCCTGGGTGAGGAGGGGCGCATGAACATGCCGGGGGTGGCCGGAGGGAACTGGGGCTGGAGGGCTCGGGACGGGGTGATGACGGCATCCCTGGCCGGACGGATGCGCGAGCTGGCCGGCATCTACGGCCGGACTCCCGACTGAAGGGGGCGTGCCGAAGGCAAAAAAAAACCCTGCCATGAGCAGGGTTTTTTTTCGGAAAAAGATCGAACTACACGCAGCCGGTGGGCTTGGGCAGGCCGGCCATCTTGCAGGCGCCTTTGCCGGGGCCGGAGGGGAACAGTTCGTAGATCTGCTTCAGCTTGTAGCCGGTGGACTTGGAAAGAATGCGGACCATCGGGGCGATGCCGTTCTTCTTGTAGTAGTCCTGCAGGAAGTCCAGGATCTGCTGATGAGCTTCGGTGATCTCGGCGATGCCTTCGCTGTCCTTGACGTACTCGACCCACTCGGGGGACCAGTCTTCGAACTTCAGCAGGAAACCGTCTTCGTCGATTTCGAAAGATTTACCCTGGAATTCAATTGTTGCCATGCTCAAATCCTCCTTAGATGTTGTTCCTCAAAATTTTTCCTTCCGGAAAAAGAGTTTGCAAAGGCTCTCCCTATGGTGAAGGGGTGGGTTTGTCAATTGGACATACCGTCTTCACCCTGCAAGTCGACAATGTTTTTCTGTCTAGCAGATAGGGGGCGACACTTCAACAGGAAAGACGCGGGTCCGCCCGGATGCTTCCTATTTGAAATCCCTGACAATGATCTGCTCCTTGCGCATCCTGCACCAGGACGGGCGGTCATCCTCGTCTGGGATGGGCCGCTGGCTCGGCGGGCCGACATTGCAGACGCGCCGCCCCTCCACCAGGCTCAGGAAGGGGCACTCGTTGCAGGCCGTCACGACCATGAAGGTTTGGGCGCCGGCGAAGTCCCGGACGTTTTTCTGGCCGGAGCGCAGCTCGCACCAGGCCGGGCGGTCGTCCCCGTCGGGGATGGGCCTCTGTCTGGGCGATGCGACGTTGCAGGAGCGCCTTCCGTCGACGAAGGTCAGGAAGGGGCATTGGGAGCATTGTGTGGCGACGAAGATCATGCGGGTTCAGCTCTGGTTCGGGTTCTAGACGTCGGCGGGCAGGGGGATTTCGCTGCAGTAGTCGTCCCATTCGGCGCAGGCCAGCCCCATGGGCATTTCGAAGCTCGCCTGGCAGCGGGCGCAGAGCACGCGGATGGTCGCGTCGTTGCCGAAGGCCTCGCGCATGGCGTCCTCGGTGTGGATCGCTTCGGTGCGGTGCCCGCAGCTGGGGCAGGTCGCGGAAACGGTGAATTCCTTGCTCACGGCGGTCCTCCTTGTGATCATGGTCTGATGTGGGGTGTCTTTGTGCATACGGTTTCGGTGCTGGCCCGTCAAAGTCAAATCTATTGAGGGCGCGAGGTCGCCCGTCCCGGTCAGAGATAGGGCGAGAAGAGCCAGAAGAACGCGTCGCGCAGGCGTGCGGGCAGCGAACGGCATTTCAGTTCATGCCGCGTCACGGGGCGGCTTCCGGCCATGACGGTATCGAAGTGCCGGGTCAGGCGGTCGGCCAGGTGCCGGTCCAGGACTTCGAGGGTCAGCTCGAAATTGAGGCGCAGGCTGCGGTTGTCCATGTTGGCCGAACCGAGGTGCACGTAACAGCCGTCCACGAGCATGAGCTTCGTGTGGCAGAAGGGTGCCGGCTGGAAGGCCACCGTTATACCGGAGCGCAGCATCTCCTCCAGGATGTGGTTCGTGGCCCAGTGCACGAAGGGCAGGTTGTTGCGGGCCGGCAGGATGACCTCGACGTTCACGCCCCTGAGCCTGGCAGATTGCAGGGCGCTGAGGAACGTGCCCGGCGGGAGGAAGTAGGGGGTCATGATCTTGATCGAGGACTGCGCCGCCGAAACGATGCCCGTGATGAGGGTCTTCAGGTTGTCCTCGTGCAGGTTCGGCCCGTCGATCACCGTCCGGCAGAGGCAGTCGCCCGCGGGTTCCGCCGCCGTCACGGGCGGGTGGATGCGTTCGCGGGTGGTGAAAAGCCAGTCGTCGACGAAGGTGTCCTGCAGTTGCGAGACGACGGGGCCGCGCACGATGAAATGCATGTCCGTGACCGGCCAGAGGGGCTTGGCGTCCAGCACGTGCTTCTGGCTGATGTTCATGCCGCCGGTGAAGGCCAGAATGCCGTCGACCACCAGGATTTTGCGGTGGTTGCGCATGTTCATGTGCAGATTCGGCGGGAAGAGGGCCGGGGGGATGAACAGGGCCGTGGAGACGCCCTTCTGTCGCAGCAGCCGCGAAGCCAGGGGCCAGGAGTATTTTTCGCCCACCCCGTCGATGAGGACGCGCACCTCGACGCCGCGCGCCTCGGCCCGCGCCAGTGCTTCGATGAACGCGCGCCCCGTGGCGTCCGTGTCGAAAATATAGGTCGTCAGGTAGATGCTTTTTTGGGATGTCTCGATGGCCTGCAGCATGAGCGGGTAAGCCTCGTCGCCGTTGACGAGGGGCTCCACGCAGTTGCCGCCGGTCAGTTCCGTTTCCAGGATGTTGCGGCCTACGCGTTCCAGGCGCTGAAACGACCGGAACAGGACGGTCGGGTTGATGACGGCGAAGCTTAGCGGGGCCGCAGGGGGGTGCTTTTCGCCCGAGATGGCGTCGATCTCGCGGCGCATGCGCGAGGCGCTGCGGCGGACGCGGTTCACCCCGAACAGGATGTAGAGGATGGGGCCGGCCAGGGGAAAGGTCAGGCAGACGCCGACCCAGCCCAGGGCCGAACGGGAGTCGCTCTTGTTCAGCAGGGCGTGCCCGGCGGCGCCCAGGGCGAGGACGGCCAGCAGCCCGATCCCGATCCAGTTCAGCACATCCATGTGGTTTCCGCCTTCATCGGGTTCAGAGACCGTTTGCCGGCGTCAGGAGTCGGCTCCCGTGCCTTTTTTGGTCTCCGGCGGCGCGGTGCATTCCGACGGGTCCCCCAGGCAGGAGTTGAAGATGTCGAGGATGGCCCTGTCCAGGTACGCCTCTTCCCGATAGGTCAGAAAGGCGGAGTTGAAGGCCTTGGTCACGGCCGTGATCTTGGTGTAAGCCTGCTCCAGTCCCTGACCATAGGAGCGCAGGGCCGAACAGGCGGCTTCCCACGTCTGCGCGGCGCTTTCGGGCAGGGTGTCGCGCGCGATGGCTTCCAGGGATTCGACTTCCTCCATGATGCCTTCCTTGGCGTTGACGATATGCATGAGGTGGGTGTTCAGGTAATGGCACATGCCCCCGGCGGCGTTGCGCAGCACCCGGTTGCGCTGGTCCTCCATGGCCTGGGTGATGTTGTGCACGATCCCCTCGTAGGACACCAGATAGCCGGAGTCGTCCGTCTTGGCCCGGGCCGTGATGGCCACTTCGATGGCGCGACCGTCGCGCAGGCGGAAGCGGACATGCCGGTCCGCGACGAAGCCCTGTTCGTTGATCTGGGCCAGGAGACCGGCCCGCTCGGACATGTCCTCGTAGAAGTCCTTGAGGTTCGCGGCCAGCGCCTCCTCGCGGGTGGCGAAGCCGAGCATCTGGATGCCCGCCTCGTTGATGTCGAGAAAACTGCCGTCCGGCGTCACGGAATAGGCCATGTCCTTGGTGCTCTGGAAGAAGTCCCGGTATTTCTCCTCGCTGCGCTTGAGGGCGTCGAGGGCTTCCTTCTGGTCGGTGATGTCCCGGATGACGTGGTCGATGCGCCGCACGGATCGGGCCGTGCAATAGACCAGGTGGGCCTCGTCGTGGACCCACTTGATGCGGCCGTTGGAGCTGATGATGCGGTATTGCATCTCGCCGAACTCGTCGTCTTCCATGGAGTTGTAGAAGTTGCGGACCTGCTCCCTGTCCTCGGGGTGCACGAAGTGCATGAGCTGCGTGGCTCCGGCGTTGAAGGCGCGGCGCGGGATGCCGTAGAGGGCTTCGGCCGCGGGGTTGATGGCCAGGATGGAATGGTCCGTGGGCGAGAGGGAGACCACCACGTCGTTCATGGCGTGCAGGATGCTTTCCAGGCGGTCCTTGACGCGCTGCAGTTCGATGCGGGTCTTGCGGCGTTCGGTGATGTCCGTGATGGCGGCCAGGATGGCCGGTGCGCCGCCGCAGTCGATGACTGTCAGCTTCATCTCCACGATGGCGTCTTCTGCGGACCTGGAAATGGAGAACTCGATGCGGTCCGAGAGTTCCGGGGTGTAGAGCTTGTCCACGCAATGGCGGACCACCCGCTCCCGGTCCTCGGGGATGACGAGGTCGGCGAGGGGTTTTCCCATGAGGCCAGAGAGGTCTGTGCCCACGATTTCGCAGAAGGCGCCGTTGGTGAAGACGATGTTGCCTTCGCGCAGGATGAGCACGCCGTCGTTGATGTGCCTGACGATGCCTTGATAGTCGATGCTTTCCCGGCAGATGTTCAGCAGATTGGCGTCTTCGAAGCAAGATCCGTTCATGTTCCGCGCTCCTGATTCCCGGCGGGCCGGTTGTGCGGGGCGGGCTGCCCTTGGGGCAACGATATGCGTTTTGACCCTCGGAGGGCCAGAGATTTTTGCTGCGCGCTGGATTTTGGGGGCCGTAACGGCGCTGGAACCCGCGCTGCGAGTCCGCCAGCCGGAGATGGGCGAGCGGAAACCGGGCAACGAAATTAGTCCGATGCAACGACGCCGGCGCGGCTTACGGAAAGGTGCTCGGCGGGCTTCCGTGCCGCAGTGTCCGGACAGGAGGCTTGCCCGGAAGTTGCTTCACAATCGGGAGCGCGCTGCGGCGCACCGCACGAGAATCAATCGTGGTCCACGAAGATGAGACCTTCCGTCTTGAATCCGCGCGCGGCGGCCCTGGCCACGAGGTCTCGCTTAAGACTCTCGTCCATGACGGGCTTTCTGGCCAGGATCCACAGGTAGGAGGTGTCCGGCCCGCTGACCACGGCATGGCCGTAGTTTTCGTGGTCGAGTTCGAAGATCACGTAGGAGCCGTAAAACGGGCCGAAAAAGGAGACCTTGAGGAAACCCGTCTGCGGGTCGCGTACGAAATAGGCCCTGCCTTCGGCCTGTTTCCATTTTCCGTCCCGGGCCGAATACCCGCGGTTGACGACCCGCACCCCGCCGTCTTCGCGCAGGCTGTACTCCGCCGTGACACGGCTAAGCCCCCGCTCGAAGGAGTGGTCCAGCCTGGCGATCTCGTACCAGGTTCCCAGGTAGCGTTCGAGCTTGAAATCGCCGACAGGGCGCACGTTGTCGGGCAGGGATACACAGCCGCCAAGCAGCAGGGCGAGAAGAGCGAGGAGATGTTTCATCGTTGTCCCCAAGAGAGCGTTTGGTTCACGGCGGGGGCCGGGTTCGGCGATGCTGGCTGAACGTTCCCCGCTGGCGCCGGGAAAGTCAATGCGGATTTCGCTTGGGCCGCAGCGAAGGCACGCATTGCTCCGGCGAGAGCCTCATGCATGTTGTGCATCTTTTGTGGTGCGGCACGCACTGGGTTCTTTACGAGCGAACACGTTTGCATGTACGTGCTTGCACTGGCCGCATTCGGCGGATTGCAGAAACCCGAGCTTTGGACCGTCATGATCAAGAAAATCATTCTCGCCCTTCTCCTTGTCGCAGTCGTGGCCGGCGGACTCGCCGGCATCAAGGCCCTGCAGATCAAGAAAATGATCGACCAGGGCAAGTCCATGGTCATGCCTCCCGCAGTGGTCTCGGCAGTGAACGCCACGTCGGCCTCGTGGGAGACGGTGCTGACGGCCGTGGGTTCCGTCACGGCCGTGCAGGGCGTGACCCTGACGGCGGAGACGCCGGGCAAGGTCGTGCGCATCGCCTTCGACTCGGGCGACCGCGTGGCCGCCGGGGACGTGCTCGTGCAACTCGACGTGTCCCAGGAAACCGCGCAGCTGCGCGCCCTGGAAGCCGGCGAGAACCTGGCCCGCGTCAACCTGAAGCGCATGGAGACCCTCCTGGCCCAGCGCACCACGGCCAAGGCCGAGTACGACACCGCCCTGGCCACGCACCGGCAGATCCTGGCCGAGATGGACGCCCTGCGGGCCGTCATCGCCAAGAAGACCATCCGCGCGCCCTTCGCCGGGACCTTGGGCATCCGCCAGGTCAATCTCGGCCAGAACCTGGGCGACAGCGACGTCATCGCCAGCCTGCAGCATCTCGACACGGTGCACGTCGAGTTCGTGCTGCCCCAGCAGCAGGTGGCGCAGGTCAGCCCGGGCGTCACGGTCCGCGTGACCTCCGACGCGGTGCCCGGCAAAACCCTGGAAGGTCGTCTCACGGCCATCGAGCCTCTGGCCGACAGCGCGACGCGCACGGTGCGCATGCAGGCGCTGCTGGACAACCCCGGCCAGGCGCTGCGTCCGGGCATGTTCGTGAACGTCGGGGTGGCGCTGCCCGAACGGCGGGACGTGACGCTCTTGCCCGCCACGGCGGTGCTTTACGCCGCCTACAGCGACTCGGTCTTCCTGATCGAACCGGCCGAAGGCAACGGCACGGGCGACCTGAAGCTGCGTCAGCAGTTCGTGTCCCTTGGCGAGCGGCGCGGCGATTTCGTGGCCGTGACCAAGGGGATCGAGCCGGGGCAGACCGTCGTCAGCACGGGCGTCTTCAAGTACCGCAACGGACAGTCAGTGGTCGTGGACAACACCCTGGCCCCGGAATTCAAGCTCGCGCCGACGCCGGAAAACTCCTGATGCCGCATACCCAGAACGATCAACGCTTTCACGGGCCCACCCCATGAAATTCACCGATATCTTCATCCGCCGCCCGATCCTGGCCCTGGTCGTCAATCTGCTGATCATCATCGCCGGGCTGCAGGCCGTGTTCAGCCTGTCGGTGCGCCAGTACCCGCGCAGCGACAACGCCATGGTCACCGTGACCACGACCTATGTCGGCGCCAGCGCCGATCTGGTCCGCGGGTTCATCACCACGCCCCTGGAGCGTGCCATCGCCGGCGCCGACGGCATCGACTACATCCAGTCCCAGAGCACGCAGAACCTCTCGACCATCAGCGTCCGCCTCAAGCTCAACTACGACCCCATCAAGGCTCTGTCCGAGATCAGTTCCAAGGTCGACCAGGTGCGCGGCGACCTGCCGCCCGAGGCCGAAGTTCCCATCATCAACGTCGAATCGGCCGACAGCCAGTTCGCCTCGGCCTACCTGAGCTTCACCACGCCGGACCTGGAGCAGAACCAGATCACGGACTACCTCATGCGCGTGGTGCAGCCGCGGCTCTCGGCCCTGTCGGGCGTGCAGCGCGCCGACATTCTCGGCGCCCGGACATTCTCCATGCGCGTCTGGCTCAAGCCCGACCGCATGGCAGCCCTGAACGTCAGCCCCGCCGCCGTGCACCAGGCCTTGGCCGCGAACAATTATCTCTCGGCGTTGGGGCAGACCAAGGGCGAACTGGTCCAGATCAACCTCACCGCCGACACGGACCTGCGCTCCCCCGAGGAATTCAAGCGTCTGGCCATCCGCGCCGAAAACGGCGCCGTCATCCGACTCGGTGACATCGCCGACGTGGCCCTGGGCGCCGAGGACTACGGGGCGGAGGTGCGCTTCACGGGCAAGACGGCCGTGTTCATCGGCGTCTGGCCCCTGCCCAACGCCAACTCCATCGACGTCATCAAGCTCGTGCGCGAGGAAATGGAGGCCATCCAGCAGACCCTGCCCACGGGCATGGAGGGGAGGGTGGCCTACGACGCCACGGAGTACATCGACAGCGCCATCCACGAGGTGCTGAAGACCCTGGGCGACACGCTGCTCATCGTCGTCGTCATCATCTTCCTTTTCATAGGGTCCTTCCGGGCCGTGGCCATCCCGGTCATCGCCATCCCCCTGTCCCTCATCGGCGCGGTCTTTCTCATGCAGGTCTTCGGCTTCACCGTGAACCTGCTGACCCTTCTGGCCGTGGTCCTGTCCGTGGGGCTCGTGGTCGACGACGCCATCGTCGTGGTCGAGAACGTGGAGCGGCACCTGTCGCAGGGCGAATCGCCCCTGAACGCGGCCATCCTCGGCGCGCGCGAGCTCGTCGGACCGCTCGTCGCCATGACCGTGACCCTGGCCGCGGTCTACGCGCCCATCGGTCTGCAGGGCGGTCTGACGGGCGCCCTGTTCCGCGAGTTCGCCTTCACCCTGGCCGGTGCCGTGACCATCTCGGGCATCGTGGCCCTGACCCTCTCGCCGGTCATGTCGGCCAAGCTCCTCAAGCCCGGCATGGAAGAGCACGGCCTGGCCGGCCGGATCGCCCGCGACTTCGGCAAGCTGCGCCGCTTCTACGGGCGGCTTTTGGACGGCACCCTGCGGGCCCGCCCGGCCGTCTACCTGGTCTGGGTCGTCATCAGCGCCCTGGCCGTGCCCATGTTCACCATGTCCGCCAAGGAACTGGCGCCCATGGAAGACCAGGGCGTCATCTTCGGCATCCTCGACGCCTCGGCCGACTCCACCCTGGACCAGACCAGCGTTTACGCGGCCGCGGCCAACCGGGTCTTTCTCGACGTACCCGAGTCCCGCTTCACCTTTCAGGTCACCTTTCCCTCCAGCGGGTTCTCCGGCCTCGTGGTCGCGCCCTGGGACCAGCGCGAGCGGACAGTGGGCGAGATCCTGCCCGAGGTGCAGGCGGGCCTGGCGGCCATCCCCGGCATCCAGATGTTCCCGGTCACGCCCCCGGCTTTGCCGGGCGGCGGCGACTTCCCCGTGGAGTTCATCCTGGCCTCCACCGCGCCCCAGGAGGAGATCCTCGACTTCGCCCGGCAGCTGCAGCTGAAGGCCATGATGAGCGGCATGTTCGCCTTTCCGCCGCTCATCGACGTGAAGATTGACCAGCCCCAGACCGAACTGGTCATCGACCGCGACAAGGTCGCGGCCATGGGCCTGAGCCTGGCCTCCGTGGGCGGCGACGTCGGCGCGGTCATGGGCGGCAACTACGTCAACCGCTTCAACATCGACGGCCGCAGCTACAAGGTCATCCCCCAGGTGCAGCGCGTGGACCGCCTGACCCCGGACCAACTGAAGGACATCCACGTCACGGGCCCGGACGGCCGGCTCGTGCCCCTGTCCACGGTGGCGACCCTCAGGGAGACGACCGTGGCCCGCTCCCTGAACCGCTTCCAGCAGCTCAACGCCGTGAAGATCAGCGGCGTGGCCGTACGCCCCCTGGACGAGGCCCTCAGGTTCCTGGAGGACGAGGCGGCGCAGATCCTGCCCAAGGGCTACGTCATCGACTACACCGGCGACTCCCGGCAGCTCAGGACAGAGGGCAACAAGTTCCTGACGGCCTTCGGGCTGGCGGTTATCCTCATTTTCCTGGTCCTGGCCGCGCAGTTCAACAGTTTTCGCGATCCCATCGTCATCCTGGCCGGGTCCGTGCCCCTGGCCGTGTTCGGGGCGCTCATCTTCACCTTCCTGAAGATGCCCGACCCGAGCGTGGCCTTCTGGACCGAAGGCTGGACCACGACCCTGAACATCTATTCCCAGGTGGGCCTGGTGACCCTGGTGGGCCTGGTCTCCAAGAACGGCATCCTCATCGTCGAGTTCGCCAACCAGCTGCAGAAGGCCGGGCGCTCCAAGCTCGAAGCCGTGCGCGAGGCGTCCCTGACGCGCCTGCGGCCCATCCTCATGACATCAGGGGCGACCATCGCCGGCCACTTCCCCCTGACTCTGGTCACGGGCGCCGGGGCCGAGGCGCGCAACTCCATCGGTCTGGTGCTGGTGGGCGGCATGGCCGTGGGCACGCTCTTCACGCTCTTCGTGGTCCCGTCCATCTACATGCTCGTGGCCCGCGACCACTCCCATGACCGTGAGAAGGACCAGATAGGCCGCGACGTGCAGGGCGGTGAATCCCTCGTGGGGTGAAGCTCGCGTTGCTGGCCGTGGGCTGGGCGTGCTGGGGGGCGCTGCACAGCCTGCTCATCAGTCCGGGCTGGATGCGCCTCGTGTCTGCCCGCCTCCCCCGGCTGTGCCCCTGGTACCGGCTGGCCTACAACGGCCTGGCCGTGCTGACCCTCCTGCCCCTTCTCCTCTTCAAGAATTCCCTGGCCGGGGAGTCGCTTCTCTCCTGGAGCGGCCCCCTGGCCGCGTTCCGATTCGCCCTGCTCGGGGCGGCCGTGTGGCTGTTCTGGGCCGGGGCGCGGGAGTACGACCTGAAGGTCGTCGGCGGCCTGGCGCAGCTGCGCTCGGGCTGTTCCTTCGCGGGCAGCCCCTATGCCGAGGAGCTGCGCACCTCCGGAATCCTGGCGAGGGTCCGGCACCCCTGGTACGGCGGGGCACTCCTGCTGCTCTGGACCCGCACGGGGGCCTTTGACTCGGCGGAACTGGTCACAAGCCTGGTTCTTTCCCTCTATGTACTGATCGGGGTGCGGCTGGAGGAGCGCAAGCTCGTCCATGTCCACGGGGATGCGTACCGAGCCTACCAGCGCGGCACACCCATGCTTTTTCCGGTGCCCTGGCGGGCGAAGGGGGCGCGGTGAAGGTCTGGTGGCATCTTTCGGGCTATATCAGCCACCGGCGGGCCGGGGAGGCCTACGGGCGATGCCTGCCCCTGGCCGGGTCCTGCATGGCCGAAAGCCTCGAGGAGGCGGATCTGGCGGTGGTGCACGAGGACCCCGTCTTCTGGCCGAAGATCTTTGCGGCCCGGCCCGCCCTCGGGCGGATGCCGGTGGCCGGTTACGCGGTGTGGGAAGGGGAGCGACTTCCCGAAGTCTATCGGCCCGGCCTGGCCCTGGTGGACGAGGTGTGGACGGCTTCGTCCTTTTCGGCCCGCGCCCTGGAACAGGGGCACCCGCGGGTGCGGGTCCTGCCGCACGTGGTGGAGGCCGCGACGCCGGAGGCGGATGATCTCCGCTGGGCGGCGGGGGTGGTGGGCGAGGGGCGCTATTTCTTTTCCATCATGGACGCCGTCAACCCGCGCAAGAACCTGGAAGCCCTGCTACGGGGCTTCGCACGCGTGCACGGGGTGGCCAGGGAGGTCCGGCTGGTGGTCAAGCAGTACCGGGGGAACGCGTCTCTAGGGGGGCTGCCCGGAGTCGTCAGCCTGTCGGGGGATCTGTCCGAAGGCCGTTTGGCGGCGCTGCACCGCGGGGCTTTGGCCTACGTCGCCCCGCATTGCGGCGAGGCCTGGGGACTGGGGCTGAGCGAGGCCATGAGCCACGGCGTCCCGGTCCTGGCCACGGGGTGGTCCGGGAACATGGATTTCATGGACGAGGGCAATTCGATTCCGCTGCACTACACCCTGGAACCGGTCGGGAACCGCATGGCAAGTCTGCTGCCGCACTTCACGCCCGACATGCTCTGGGCCCGGGTGGACGAGAGCCACCTCGAGCGCGAGATGCTTCGCCTGGTCCGTCGGGGGCCGAATCCGGCCATGTGCGCCCGGGCCCGGGCCGTGTCGGAGCGCTTTTCCCCGGCCCGCGTGGCCAGAATCCTGGGCGTCCTGCTCCGGGAACTCTCCTATTCCAGAAACATCCGGTAGAAGCGCTGCAGCATGGCCGGGGGTACCCGCTGGTCCCAGAGGCCGGCCTGGAGCGCCAGCAGCCATGCGCCGAGCATGATGCCCACGCTGCCCGCGCCGGCCGCCCAGGCCGGGATGGTCCGGCCGGCGGCGCGCATGGTGATGCATCCCTCCACAGGGCAGGCTTCCTGACAGCGCATGCAGCCCAGGCACTCCGGCGAGAGCACCCGCTCCATGTCCTGCACGCGGATGCAGCCGGGGCAGGCCCTTGTGCAGCGGCCGCACTGCACGCAGGTTGCGGGGTCGCGATGGACGCTCGTCGGGCTCGCCCAACTCAGCAGACCCAGCAGGGCGCCGTAGGGGCAGAGATAGCGGCACCAGAAGCTGCGCAGGACCGTGCCGAGGACCAGAAGCGCGGCCAGGGCGACCAGGGTCGTGCGGGACGGGCTCTGGAAGAAGCGCAGCATGCGGGCATCGGCCACGTAGTTGTAGGGCCCGGCCGCGAACTCTTCGATGGCGGCCAGGTCCATGCCGATGAACACCGTGTAGACGAAGAAACCCAGGGCCAGGTATTTGGGAACGCTCAGCTGCCTGGCGGCCCATGGGCCGGGGACCCGGGACAGGGACAGCCGGCGGCCAAGGGTGTTGAGCAGGCCCGAGATGAGGCCCACCGGGCAGACGTAGCCGCAGAAGCCCTTGCGCAGGACCAGGGCAGTGACCATGGCGGCCAGGAGGATGGCCAGGGCGGCCGGGTGGACCATGTCCCATACCCCGGTCTGGAGCAGGCGGCGCAGCCCCATCAGGGCCGCGATGGGCAGGAAGGCCTCCACCGAGGCCGGCCGGGGGACGAAGACCTCGCTTGCGCCCGTGGCCCAGAGCACGAAGCGGTGGAATTGCCAGCCCGTATGCAGGCAGAGGACGAGGAACGTGGACTGGATGACCCGCTGGAGAACGGGTGGCGTCATTTTTTCGAGCATGGGAAACCTGTGCGATACGTGGCGTCGTTGCGGTGAAAAGTCCGTCAGCGGAGGTTGAACACGGTCCGCCACTTGAAGAGCAGGCGGTGCAGATAGGTGGCCAGACCCCTGGGCCGTGGGAGCGACCCGGTCATGGTCCGGGCCGGATGGAAGATGAGGTCCAGCAGATGGACGGTGCGGACGTGTTGCGAGAGGAAATTGACGCAACCCGCGCAGGACGTGACCACGACGTTCCCCGCAGCTTTTTTGGCCGTCTTATCCCCCCAGGCCGCCGCGAGTTCCGGCCGCAGCATGCCGGCGGCGCCGCCTTCCCCGCAACAGGGGCTCAAGGCTCCGTCCTGGCGCGTTTTCTGCGGTTCGAGTCCGGTGCCCGCGACCATCAGCCGGATGCGCTCCTGAATCTGCCCGTGCCCACGGAACGGGCAGGGGGTGTGCACGATGGCCGTTCCGCGCAGGGCCGCATCGACGCTTGGTGGATTTTCGGCCAGCACGTCGTAGACGGTTCTGACGGCCAGGCCGTCGCCGTATTCCGCGAAGACCCCGAAACAGTTGGGGCAGGCGGTCAGCACCGTCTTCACGCCCATGGCCTTCAGCTTCGCGTTCAGCCTGCCGAAGCGCCGTTCGAAGAACTCGCGCCGTCCAAGATCGTGGGACGTCTTGAAGCAGCAGCTCAGGACCAGCCCGAGGCCCGGGACATGCCCCCGCAGGTGGTCGAGGAGCGCCCTGGCCGTCTCGGGGTGGTTTCCGGGGAAGGTGCAGCCGGGAAAGAAGACCGTGTCCGCGCCGGGTGGTATTTGAAACAGTTCCATGACGCGTGACGCCCCGAAGCGTTCGTAGTTCAGCCTCGGCCTGAAGGGGATCAGGCTGACGCGGCCGGCGTCCATGGCCGCCCTGCGCATGGCCAGGAAGAAGGACGTCAGGGGCAGCCCCATGGGGCAGACCGCGGCGCACAGGCCGCAGAGGCTGCACTCGAAGGCCACGACCCGTCCCGTGCCCGTGGTCAGGAAACGGTCAGCCAGCGCCTTGGGCGTGCCGTGCTCGTTCAGGAACGCGCAGCGGAACTGGCAGGAGCGGCATTCGGTACAGCCTTCGGAAATCCGGCGGGCCAGCTCGTGCAGGTCTTTTGTCGGTGCGGCGTGCGTCACGGCTCAGTGCAGGAAATTCCTGATACCGGTGAAGACGATTTGGGCGGCCATGGCCGAGAGGACCAGACCCGTGATCTTGGTCATGACGGACAGGCCCACGGAACCGAGGAGCTTTTTCAGGGGTCTGGCCGAGCGCAGCAGGACGCCTACGGACAGGCAGGAGCAGATTAGCGCCCCCGCGCCCACGGCCCGCTCCGTGGCACCGCCCAGTTCCGCGCCGAGGATGAGGAGCGTGCCGATGGTGGCCGGGCCCACGGTGATGGGGATGGCCAGGGGCACTACGGCGAAGTCCACGTCCGGGGCCGCCTCCTGGCTGGAACGCTTGCCCGAGACCAGGGACACGGCCGAGAGGAAGAGCAGGCTTCCCGCGCCGATGCGGAACCCGTCCAGGGTGATGCCCAGGGTCGAGAAGATCGGGTTGCCGGCGAAATAGAGGACGAGGCTGATGACCATGACGGCCATGGTCGTGCGGATGGCCACCATGCGCTGCTCGGTCTTGGTCATGTGCTCGGTCATGGACAGGAAGACGCTCAGCACGAAGAAGGGCGTGAGCAGGAAGAAGAGCTTCATGCTCAGGCTGACGAAAAGAGTGATCATGGCTGTATCCGTCTGCGCCAGGGGGCGCGGTTATGCGTGTTCGTCCCGGCCGGATGCCGGGACGAGCCGTCCTTAGGCCTGCCGCCCGCCAAAGGCAAGGGGCAGAACCTGCATACCCGCATTATCCCCGCGTGGCCAGCACGATGCCTCCCAGGATGCACCCCGCGCTGGCCAGATGCACCATACCCATAGGTTCCCCCAGGAAAAGGAACGCGGCCACGCCGCTGAAGAACGGCAGGCAGTAGTAGATGAGCCCCGCCAGGGACGGGCCGATGGACGCCACGGCGCTGTTCCACATGGCGTAGGCGGCCAGGGACGCGCCGAGGCCGACGTAGAGGATGGCGCAGACCGCGCCGGCGGTGAGCTGCGGGGCTCCGGCCTCTGCGTATTCCCAGCCGGCCCAGGGCAGGAGAAAGACGAGACCCGTTCCGATGAGGGTCAGCAGGAAAACCGCCGGACTGAGCTTCCCGGAGAATCTGCGCACCATGATGCTGTACGCGGCGAAGAGGACGGCGGCCAGGGTCATCCACAGGTCGCCGGCCGAGAACTGCAGCCCAAGCAGGCGAGCGGGCTCGCCGCCGGTGATCAGGAGCAGCACGCCGCCCAGGGCTGCGGCCAGGCCCAGGACTTTCCGCGTCGTGAGCTTTTCGCGCAGGAAAACGCGGGCCAGCAGGATGATGAAGACCGGCGTGGACGTGGCGATGAGCGAGAGGTTCAGGGCCGAGGTGGTGCGGGCTCCCGTGTACAGGAGGGCGTTGAAGACCGTGACGCCCAGGAGCGCCATGGGGATCATGGTCGGCAGGCTCCGGCGGATGGCTGCCCTGTCGGCCCAGGCTGACCGCCAGGCGAAGGGCAGCAGGCCCAGGAAGGCCACGCCCCAGCGCAGCAGGGACAGGGTGGCCGGTTCGATGCTCTGGTTCAGGAGGCGGGCGACGATGAAGTTGCCGGACCAGATGACGGTCGCGCCCAGGGCGAAGAGGGCGCCGCGGAGGCGTGTGGTGTCGGTCATGGGGAAAGGGGAAAAAAGATTGCGCGGACGGGCCGAGAACGACGAATTCCCCCGAGTCTGTTCGAACTCGGGGGAATTGTCGAGAGGCTGGTTCGCCGCTACCGGCGCGGTCGCGTTACTGCTGGGCCGGGGCGCCGTGTCCGGCGTGGCCGGCGGGAGCCTGGCCGGCGGTGCCGTTGCCGGACATGTTATGCTGCCCGCCCATGGCGCCGTGCTGCATTCCGCCGCCCATCATCTGGCAACCGCCCTTGCCGCCCATCATGCCGTGGCCCTTGCCGGGCACGATGCCTTCCTTGGCCATGGCCTTGTGCATCTTGACCTTTTCAGCGTAGATTTTGGCGTTCAGATCGCTGATTTCCTTGGTCAGGGCGTCGATCTTCTTCTCGTCGGGCTTGTCCGCGTACAGCGCGGCATCGAGTTCGGACTCCTTGGCAAAGAGCTGCTTGTGCAGGTCGGCCGTCGCCGTGTTGAAATCGGAGTGGAGCTTCTGCATCGTCGCCTGCTTCTCCGGGGTCATGTTGCCCATCCCGCCCATCATGCCGTGGCCCTGCGCGGATGCGAGGCCGGCAAAGGCGGTGATGAAGGCCAGGGTCAGGAAGGTGGCGATGACGTTACGGTTCGTTTTCATGATTATTCTCCTTGATGGTTTGGTATGAAGTTTTCGCCCGCAAAGGGCATGGTTTTGCCTCTGGTTCGTCGCTCCGCCCCGCAGGGCTTCAGAGCATCGACTTCAACGTGTTGTATTCCTCGATGCTGATCTCGCCCCGGGCCAGCCGGAGCTTCAGTATTTCCAGGGAGTCGGCCCTGTCCGCTAAAGAGACCGAGGGGCGGCGTGGCTTGAAGGCGGTCCAGAGCAGCGCCCCGACGCCCACGACGAGGAGCAGCCCCCACAGGGAGTGTCCGATCATCCAGCCGCCGGACCAGGGCAGTGTTCCGCAATTCCACATCATGCTATCCTCCGCATCATTCGCGTCACGTTTCGATATGGGTAAGGCAAGGGGCGTGCCAGGATGCTTTGACGAAAATAATCTCCCGATATAAAAGATGAATTTATGATTCTGGATGGGCGACGCAGTTTTCGAGGTCAGAACTTGCGGGTAAACATGTGACACCTGGCTGGACAATATGGGTAAAACGGTTACAGGTGTTGGAGCGAGGTAAGCGATGAACATGTTTTCTGGCTTTTCGAAGCGAAAGCGCACAGCGCCATGGCTGATGGCCGGGTTCGTGGCGATACTGGGACTCGCGGTCGCGGTGTTCGCGGCCCGCAACCTCCAGCGCACCAGGGCGCACATGATCGCGAACTATCTGGATCATGCCGACGCCCTGTTCTGGGCGCTGGAGGCGGGGACGCGCATCGGCATGGGCATGCACGGCGGGCCCGGGTATTTCCAGTCTCTGGTGGAGGAAACGGCCAAGCAGCACGGCATCGTCTATCTGGCAGTGACTGACGTGCGGGGCAGGGTTCTGGCCCACAACAACCCGGCGCACATCGGTGCGGACCTGCATCCGCAGGGGCTCGGTGCTTTGAACGCTTCCGAAGACGGGCGCACGGGGCGTTTCCTGACCGGGGGCGACGGGCTTGAGGTGTTCGAGGTCTACAAGAAATTTTCCCCCCTTCCAGGCGTGCACCGCTCTCTGTGGTGCGGGCCCATGGCCGGGTCCGGGCATGACGGCGGCGAACACGGCGAGAGGAAGGATGAGCCCGCGCTCATCTTTCTCGGGCAGGACGCGCACCCTCTTCGGGAAGCCATGGCCGACGAACTCCGCACCAGCGTCATCATCGCCGTGTTGACCGTGCTCTTCGGCGCGGGCGGTTTTGCGGCGCTGTTCTGGGCCGAACACTACCGGCGCTCGCGCCGCCAGTTGCAGGACACGCAGGCCTTCGCCACGGAGGTGGTGACCGGCCTGCCGCTGGGACTTCTGACCACCGATCCCGAAGGGCGGGTCGTTCTGGCAAACGCGGCCGCTGCCGCGCTCATCGGGAAGCCGGAGGAGGAGATCGAGGGGAAACTCCTGGCCAGCCTCGGGGGACTGGACTGGGCAGGACTCTCGGCCGAACTCCGAGGCCGGGACAAAATTCTGGAGCGCGAAACCGTCCTGGAAGCCCCCGGCGCCCGCGGTCTGCCCGTGGACATCGCCGCGTCGCGCATCGTCAACAGCGACGGCCGCTTCCTCGGCCATCTTTTCCTGCTGCGCGACCTCGGGGAGCTGCGGCGGCTGCAGGAGCAGCTGCGACGCAGCGAACGCCTCTCGGCCCTGGGCAACCTGGCGGCGGGCGTGGCCCACGAGATCAGGAACCCGCTGAGTTCCATCAAGGGATTCGCCACATACCTCGCCGGCAAGGTGCAGGGGCAGGACCGAGAGGCCGCCCGGGCCATGGTTCAGGAGACGGATCGCCTCAACAGGGTGGTTTCCGAGCTGCTCGAATTCGCCCGGCCGGGCGAACTGAAGCTGCGTGACGAGGACTTGGACGGTGTCGTGGAGCGGGCCCTGCGCCTGGTCAGGGCCGACGTTGTGGCCAAAGGCGTCGCGGTCGAGTTCACGCCGGGCGGGATGCTGCCGCCCATCCCCCTTGACCCGGAGCGCATGACCCAGGCCCTGCTCAATCTTTTCCTCAACGCCGTCCAGGCCATGGACCAGGGCGGAGCGCTGCACATCTCGGCAACCCCGAACCAGGCGGCGGGCATCGTCTCGCTGCGCATCGAGGATACGGGGCACGGCATGCCGCCCGAAGTCCTGGGAGACATCTTCAACCCGTATTTCACCACCAAGCCCTCGGGAACGGGTCTGGGCCTGGCCATCGTGCACCGCATCATCGAGGGGCACGGCGCGGCCATCAAGGTCGAGAGCGCCGTGGGCCGGGGAACGGTCTTCACCATCGAATTGCCCATGACGAGGAGGTCGGCATGAAGCCTTCCCGCATCACCATTCTCACGGTCGACG
Organism: Desulfomicrobium aestuarii; assembly: GCF_055385525.1. Classification (NCBI taxonomy): domain Bacteria; kingdom Pseudomonadati; phylum Thermodesulfobacteriota; class Desulfovibrionia; order Desulfovibrionales; family Desulfomicrobiaceae; genus Desulfomicrobium; species Desulfomicrobium aestuarii. Next base: position 3,132,817 of record NZ_AP042427.1, on the reverse strand, counting down.
ACGATCCCGGTCACAGGGGCATGCTGACGACGCTGCTGGCGGACTGGGGCTTCCGCGTGGAGGCGGCCGCCGACGGCGAGACGGCCGTGGCGCGCTGCCGGGAGCAGGCCTTCGACCTCATCCTCATGGATGTGCGCATGACCGGCATCTCCGGCATCGAGGCCCTGAAGGAGATCAAGGCCTACAACCCGGCCATCCCCATCCTGATCATGACGGCCTATTCCGACGTGGAGACGGCGGTGGAGGCCATCAAGGCCGGTGCCTACGACTATCTGACCAAGCCCCTGGATTTTGACGACCTGCGTCTGACCATGGAGCGCGCCCTCGACCACGCCGCCCTGCGCGACGAAAACAAGGCCCTGCGGCAGACCCTGGCCGCTTCCTTCGACTCGGGAGGGATCATCGGCCAGAGTCCGCCCATGCGCCGGCTCATGGAGATGCTGGCCACCATCGCGCCGTCCGAGGCCACGGTCATGGTCACGGGCGAGTCGGGCACGGGCAAGGAGCTCATAGCACGGGCCATCCACGCCAACAGCCCGCGCCGCAAGGGGCCGTACGTCGCCGTGAACTGCGCCGCCCTGACCGAGACCCTGCTCGAGTCCGAACTGTTCGGTCATGAGAAGGGCGCCTTCACCGGGGCCGAAAAGCGCAGGGAGGGACGCTTCCTGGCCGCGGACAAGGGAACGATCTTCCTTGACGAGATCGGCGAGATGCCTCTGTCCATGCAGGTCAAGCTGCTGCGGGCCATCCAGGAGCGCGAGATCCAGCGCGTGGGCGGGGACCAGACCCTCAAGGTCGATGTGCGCATCGTGGCCGCCACCAACCGGAACCTGCTGGCCGAGGTGGAGGCGGGGCGCTTCCGCCAGGATCTCTACTACCGCCTGAACGTGGTCGCTCTGGCCCTGCCGCCTCTGCGGGAACGCGAGGAGGACGTTCCGCTCTTGGCCGCGCATTTCCTGAGAAAGTTCGCCGAAAAGAACGGCAAGCACATCAAGGGCTTCACCCCCGAGGCCATGGACAGGATGCTCAAGCATGCCTGGCCCGGCAACGTGCGGGAGTTGGAGAACGCCGTGGAGCGGGCCGTGGTCCTGGCCCTGGGCGAATACATCGGCGAGCGCGAGCTTCCGCCCGCCCTGTCCGGCGGATCGGACGAGCCCCGGCCCGGCGGCTTCGCCAACCTGACTCTGGAGGAACTCGAGCGCGCGGCCATCCTCGACGCCCTGGAGGCGGCCGGCGGCAACAAGAGCGAGGCCGCACGCCGGCTCGGCATCACCAGGAAGACCATGCACGCCAAGCTGGCCAAGTACGGGGAGTGAGCGGGAGGCGTGCGCCGGCATTCTGCCGGTGCCATGGCCTGAGCGGAACTCATCGGGAAAACGGCATTTTTGATTCAGGTCAAAGATGCCTTTCCGCAACCTGCCTAGAGAGTTCTCAACGACAACGAAATTCTCATGGAGGATGAACCATGTTTTGCAATCAGTGTGAACAGACTGCCAAGGGCCAGGGATGCGACAAGATGGGCGTGTGCGGGAAGACTCCCGAAGTGGCCGCCCTGCAGGACCTGCTGACCCATTCCGTCAAGGGCCTGTCCCTTTACGCCCATGCCGGCCGCAAGGTGGGCGTGGTCGACAGCGAAGTGAACCGCTTCACCTGCGAAGCCATCTTTTCCACCCTGACCAACGTCGATTTCGATCCGGCCCGCTTCGTGGCCATGATCGAGCGCTGTGACGCCCTCAAGACCCGTCTCAAGGAGAAGGTCAAGGCCGCCGGCGGACAGGTCTCCTTCGGAAGCGAACCCGAGCCCGGCTTCCTGACCAAGGTGGCCCGCATGTTCCTGGGCGGCGAACAGCCCGATTTCACCAAACACCCCGAAATTTCCTTCACCGCCGCGAACCGGAACCAGCTGGTGCCCATGGGCGAGAAGGTCGGCTTCGCGCCGAAGCCCGACGCCAACGCGGACCTCGAATCCCTGCGCCAGATCCTGACCTACGGCCTGCGCGGCGTGGCCGCCTACGCCGACCACGCGGCCATTCTGGGCAAGGAGTCCGACGAGGTCTACGCCTTCATCCACGAAGCCATGGCCGCCACCCTGGACCAGAGCCTGGGGCTCAACGAACTCATCGGGCTGTGCCTGGGCTGCGGCAAGGCCAACCTGAAGGCCATGGAGCTTCTGGACGCCGCCAACACCGGCTCCTACGGCCATCCGGTCCCGACGGAAGTCCCCCTGGGCGCAAAGAAGGGCAAGGCCATCCTCGTCTCCGGCCATGACCTGAAGGACTTGGGCCTGCTCCTGGAGCAGACCGCCGGCAAGGGCATCAACATCTACACCCACGGCGAGATGCTGCCCTGCCACGGCTACCCGGAACTCAAGAAACACGCTCATTTCCACGGCCACTACGGCACGGCCTGGCAGAACCAGCAGAAGGAATTCGCCGAGTTCCCCGGCGCCATCCTCATGACCACCAACTGCATCCAGAAGCCGGTCGAGTCCTACAAGGGCAACATCTTCACCACCGGCCTGGTCGGCTGGCCCGGCGTGACCCACGTCGACAAGGACTTCAGCAAGGTCATCGAGAAGGCCCTGGCCATGCCCGGCTTCGCGGCCGACGAGGACAAGGGCAGCGTCCTGACCGGGTTCGCTCGCAACGCGGTCCTGGGCGTGGCCGACAAGGTCATCGCGGCGGTCAAGGGCGGCGACATCCGCCACTTCTTCCTGGTGGCCGGCTGCGACGGCGCCAAGCCCGGCCGCAACTACTACACCGAGTTCGTCGAGAAAGTGCCCAGCGATTGCGTGGTCCTGACCCTGGCCTGCGGCAAGTTCCGCTTCTTCGACAAGAAGCTCGGCGACATCGGCGGCATCCCGCGCCTGCTGGACATCGGCCAGTGCAACGACGCCTACTCGGCCATCCAGATCGCATCGGCCCTGGCGAACGCCTTCGGCTGCGGCGTGAACGACCTGCCCCTGTCCATGGTCCTGTCCTGGTACGAGCAGAAGGCCGTGGCCATCCTGCTGACGCTCCTGCACCTGGGCATCAAGGGTATCCGTCTCGGCCCCAGCCTGCCGGCCTTCATCACCCCCAACGTGCTGAACGTGCTGGTCGAAAACTTCGACATCAAGCCCATCACCACCCCCGATGCGGACTTGAAGGCCATCCTCGGCTAAGCGCTCAACCTCCAAAAGCGAACGCCCCGGCTCCTCGGAACCGGGGCGTTCGCTTTTGTGTTCGACTGTCGTCTCGCGGGGTTTCTTGCCAAATTTTGCCAAAGATGGTACTCGCAGCCCATGAGCACCATGAACATTTCCCTACCCGACACGCTGAAGAATTTCGTCGACGAGCAGGTTTCGACCCGGGGCTACGGGACCAGCAGCGAGTATGTGCGGGAATTGATCCGTAAGGATCAGGACCGCCAGCGTATGCGCGCGCTGCTTCTTGCCGGGGCGTCTTCCCCCGAGCGTGAACCGGCGGATGCCGCGTATTTCGAAGCGCTGCGGGACCGGGTCCGGCGTTGAACCCGCGCGTGAAGGCGCTCCCCGTTGTCCCCCGCGAACGCGCCCACCGGGACATCGAGGAGGCCGTCGCGCACTATGTGGGAGAAGGGGCGGATGAAGCCGCCCTTGGCTTCATCGACGCGCTCGAACGGGCCTTCACGCAGATCGGCAGGCACCCGCAAAGCGGTTCGATCCGCCTCGCGCAAGAGCTTGACCTGCCGGGCCTGCGTTTCTGGCCCCTCAAGCGCTTCCCATATCTGGTCTTCTACGTCGTCCGTGAGGCCCATATCGACGTCTGGCGCATCCTGCACGCACGGCGCGACGTTCCGGACCGGTTGCAGGACGATTGAGACCGCCCTGCGAAGGGTGGCGAATCCCGCCACGCCTTACGTGAAATCGACCAGTTCCTCTCCGTTCCCCATATCCACCCGCGCTTCGACCTTCGGCGTGCGGCTGACGACCCTGCCCCGGCGCACGACCCACAGCCTTGCCGGCCGCAGGCGCAGGGCCTCGATCTCGTCCGAGGCCTGCAGGATCACGAAGTCAGCGTTGCAGCCGGGCGCAAGGCCGTAACCCTCGAGCCCCAGCACCCGCGCCCCGTTCTCCGTCACGGCCCTGAACATCTTCCGCAGCCCGTCCATGCCGGTCATGTGCAGGGCGTGTGCCCCCATGTGCGCCACTTCGAGCATGTCGTGCGAGCCCATGGGGTACCAGGGGTCCATGACGTCGTCGTGCCCGAAGGCCACGTTGATGCCCATACCCATCAGCTCCGGCACGCGCATGAGCCCCCGCCTCTTCGGGTACGTGTCGTGCCGCCCCTGCAGGTTCATGTTCACCAGCGGGTTGCACACGCAGTGCATCCCCGCCTCGGCCATGAGCGGCAGGAGCTTCGACACGTAGTAATTGTCCATGGAGTGCATGCTCGTCAGGTGCGAGCCCGTGACCCGGCCCTGCAGCCCCAGCCGCTGCGTCTCGAAGGCCAGGCTCTCCACGTGCCGTGAATGCGGATCGTCGGACTCGTCGCAGTGCATGTCGACCATGAGCCCGCGCCTGGCCGCGATCTCGCACAGCACCCGCACCGACTCCCGCCCCTGGTCCATGGTCCGCTCGAAGTGCGGAATCCCCCCGACCACGTCCACGCCCTTGTCCAGGGCGCGCTCAAGCAACTCCACCCCCTTCGGCGCCCGCAGCACCCCGTCCTGGGGAAAGGCCACGAGTTGGATGTCCACGAAATCCTTCATCTCCTCGCGCACTTCCAGCAGCACGTCCACGGCCATGAGGCTCGGGTCCGTGGTGTCCACATGCGTGCGGATGGCCAGGTTGCCCTTGGCCACGCTCCAGCGCAGCAGCTTTAGCGCCCGTTCCTTGAGCCCCTGCGGCGTCAGATCCGGCTTCAGCTCGCCCCAGATCCTGATGCCCTCCAGCAGCGTGCCGCTCTCGTTGCGCCTCGGCATCCCCGCCGACAGCGTAGCATCCATATGAAAATGACTGTCCACGAACGGCGGCGTGACAAGAAACCCTTCGGCGTCAATGACCTGCGCAGCCTCGACCTCAATATCCGGCTCAACCATCACAATGCGCCCATCCTTGCACCCGATCTCAGTCAGCGCCTCCTGCCCAGGCAGGGCCGCGTTGATGACAAGCAGATCCAGCATGATAATCACCTCGTTTTAAGAGTGCCTCCGGCGGGCAGGGGGATAATCCCCCTGCACCCCTGATAGGGTCAAGGGGCGAGCCCCTTGCGGGGCGCGGGGCGGAGCCCCGCATTCAACCGGCGCGATATTTCAAGAAAAGAAGCCTCCGGCGGGCAGGGGATGATCCCCTGCACCCCAATAATTGGGTCAAGGGGCGCGCCCCTTGCGGGGTGCGGGGCAGCGCCCCGCGTCTCTTCCTCCACTACCGCTCCCCTTTGCGGAAGGGAACCAGCAAGGCCTTGGGGTAGGCGGCTTTGCGGGACATGGTGATGAGGGCGAGGATGGAGCAGATATAGGGGAGCATGAGGTAGAATTGGTAGGGGATGGCGGAGACGGATTGTTGTTGGACGCGCATCTGGATGGCGTCGAAGGCGGCGAAGAGGAGCGTGCCGATGAGCGCCTTGCCCGGTTTCCAGGACGAGAAGACGACAAGCGCGATGCAGATCCAGCCGCGTCCGTTGACCATGCCGATGTAGAAGGCGTCGAAGGCGGCCAGCGTCAGGAATGCGCCGCCCACGGCCATGAGGGCGGAGCCGGCCATGACCGCGCCGGTGCGCAGGCCCAGGACGGAGAGGCCCTGGGCTTCGGCGGCCAGCGGGTTTTCGCCGACCATGCGCAGGGCCAGGCCCAGGGGCGTGCGCAGCAGGACGTAGGCGGTGACGGCGACGAGGATGAAGGCCGTGAGCGTGAGGGCTGTCTGGCTGAAGAGGACCGGGCCGATGAAGGGCAGGGTGGAGAGCACGGGGATGTCCAGCGGCGCGAAGGGGACGATCTTGGGTGGGGTGGTGACCTGGGGCAGGATCATGCGGAAGGCGAAGGAGCTGAGGCTCGCGCCGAGCATGGTGATGCCCAGGCCCGTGACGTGCTGGGACAGGCCCAGATGCACGGTGAAGACGGCGTGCAGGAGCCCGAGGGCCGCGCCGACGCAGGCCGCGAAGAGCACGCCGCCCCAGAGGGTGCCGCCGAGGTAGACCCAGGTCCAGCCGGACATGCAGCCCGCGGCCATGATGCCCTCGATGCCAAGGTTCAGGACGCCGGCCCGTTCGCAGATCAGCTCGCCCATGGTGCCGAAGATGAGCGGGGTGGCCATGCGCACGGTGGCCAGCCAGAATCCGGTTTCGAAGACGAGGGAGAGGATGTCCATGTTATTTCCAGCGGATGCGGTAGCGGGTCAGGAACATGGCCAAAAGGACCGTGAGCAGGCTCACGGCCGTGGTCACGTCGGCGATGTAGTTGGAGATGGTGATGGCGCGGCTCATGGAGTCGGCCCCGATGTAGATGATCGCGATGAACACGGCCGAGAGGACCACGCCCAGGGGGTGCAGGGCGGCGAGCATGGCCACGACGATGCCGGAATAGCCGAAGCCGGGCGACAGATCGAGGGTCAGGTAGCCTTTGACGCCGCACAGTTCGCTGACCCCGGCCATGGCAGCGAGGCCGCCGCTCAGGAGCGCGGTGCGGATGATGGTGGCCCCTACGGGCATCCCGGCGAAGGTGCTGGCTTTCAGGCTTGCGCCGACTGCGCGGATTTCGAAGCCCCAGACCGTGAAGCGCATCATCCACCAGACAAGAAGCGAGCAGGCCAGGGCCAGGACGAAGCCCAGGTGCAGGCTCGACTTGGGCACGAGCACGGGTAGCATGGCGCTGTCGACCACGGGCGCGGCCTGGGGCCAGCCCATGGCCATGGGGTCTTTCCAGGGGCCGAAGACCAGCCAATTGACGACCAGCAGGACCACGAAGTTGAGGAGCAGGGTGGTGACCACCTCGTCGGCCTTGAGCCGGGTCTTGAGCCAGGTCGGGATCAGCAGGAAGAGCCCGCCGGCCAGGGCGCCGGACAGGAAGAGGAAGGGGATCATGAGCCACGCTTGCAGGTCGATCATGCCGGTGCCGAGCCACGTGGCCATGCAGGCCCCGACGTAGAACTGGCCTTCGCCGCCGATGTTCCAGAGCTTTGCCCGGAAGGCCACGGCCGCGGCAAGGCCGGTGAAGATGAGGGGGGTGGCTCGGGTCAGGGTTTCGGTCAGGGCGAAGGTCGAGCCCAGGGCGCCCTTGAGGAGCAGGCCCCAGGCCGCCAGGGGCGAGGCGCCGGCCCAGAGGATGAGCCCGGAGCAGATGGCCATGGCGGCGACGACGGCCAGGAGCGGCGCGCCGATCTGCCAGCCGAAGGCCACGGATTCGCGGGGTTCGAGCCTCATGCTGCCCCCCGGTGGTCGAAGGTCTGGCCGCTCATCATGAGCCCAAGCCGGGCGCGGTCCACGGTGGCCGTGTCCTCGGGCGCGGACAGGCGGCCCTGGTACATGACCTGGATGCGGTCCGAAAGCTGGAAGAGCTCGTCCAGATCCTCGGAGATGAGGATCACGCCGGCCCCGCGCCGGGCCGCGTCGAGGAGGTGCTGGTGCACGGCGGCCGTGGCCCCGACGTCGAGGCCCCAGGTGGGCTGGTTGGCCAGGATGAGGTGCGGGCCCTGGGACAGGACGCGGGCCAGGATGAGCTTCTGCATGTTGCCGCCCGAGAGTTTGCGCACCGGCGCGCCCAGGCCCGCACAGCGGATGTCGAAGACATCCATGAGCTGCGCGGCGCGGGAGGCCAGGGCCTTGAAGTTGAGCATGCCGCGTTTGGAAAATCCCGGCAGGCGGTAGATCTCCGTTGACAGGTTCTCCATGACCGTCATGTCCGCCACGAGCCCCGTTCCGGTGCGGTCGTCGGGCACGCGGCCGACGCCTGCGCTGATCATGGCCGCAGGGGTGGGGCGGCTCACGGTCTGTCCGCGCAGGATGACGCTGCCTCCGCTCGGGGCGACGATGCCGGACAGGAGGTCCGCCAGCAGGGCCTGGCCGTTGCCGGACACGCCGGCGATGCCGAGGATTTCGTGGGAACGTACCGAGAGGGTCGATTCGTCGAGGTCCGGCCCACGGTCCGGAGCGCTGGCGCGGACATGGTCCAGAAAGAGGACTTCCTCGCCGGGCTCGTGCGGAGTGCGCGTGGCCTGGGGGATGTTGGCGCCGACCATGGCCCTGGCCAGGTCCTCAGCAGAGGTGGTTTTGGTCGATGTCTCCAGCACCACGCGCCCGTGGCGCAGGACCACGCAGCGGTCGCTGGCGGCCATGACCTCGCGCAGCTTGTGGGTGATGAAGATGACGGACAGGCCCTGGCTGACCAGTTCGCGCAGGGTGGCGAAGAGGTGGTCGCTCTCCTGGGGGGTGAGCACGGCCGTGGGCTCGTCGAGGATGAGGATGCGGGCGTCGCGGTACAGGACCTTCAGGATTTCGACACGCTGCCGTTCGCCTACGGACAGGCCGCGCACCATCGCGTGCGGGTTCACGTGCAGCCGGAAGCGTTCCATGAGCGAGCCCAGCTTGGCCAGGGCGCGGGCGGAGTTGCGGCGGAAGCCCCACAGGGGCTCGGTGCCGAGCATGATGTTCTCGAGCACGGTCATGTTCCCGGCCAGGGTGAAATGCTGGTGGACCATGCCCACTCCGGCCGCGAGGGCGGCCCTGGGCGAACCAGGCGGCAGGGGGCGGCCCTGCACTTCCACGGTTCCGCGGTCTGCGACGTAGTGGCCGAAGAGGATGGACATGAGCGTGGTCTTGCCCGCCCCGTTTTCGCCCAGCAGGGCCAGCATCTCGCCGGCGTTCAGGGTCAGGGAGATGTCGTCGTTGGCCGCAAGGGGGCCGAAATGTTTGGTGATGCCGCGAAGCCGCAGCACGGGTGTGTTGGACATGGTGAAAAAAGGGGCCGGGATGTGCCGGCCCCTTGGGATCAGAAGGTGGATTTGGGTTCGTTGTCGTTGATCTCGACGACCAACTTGCCGGCCTTGATGGCGGCTTCGGCCTCGGCGACCTTGGCCTTGACGTCGGCCGGGATCTTGTCGTCGAACTCGTAGTACGGGGCCAGGGACGCGCCGCCCTTGGCCATCATGGTCCACTCGCGGTAGTCCTCGGCGGCGAAGGTGCCGGCCTTGACCCGCTCGATGGCGTGGTTCAGGGCCGCTTCCATGTGCCACAGGGCCGATGTCACGACCACGTCCTGGCCATTTTCCTGCTTGTTCATGTCGTTGACGTTGCCGAAGGCGATGATGCCCTTCTCGCGGGCCGCGTCGACCACTCCGGAGCGCTCGGCGTAGAGCACGTCCACGCCGGCCTCGACCTGGGCGTAGGCGAATTCCTTGGCCTTGGGCGGATCGTACCAGGAGCCGATGAAGGAGACCTTGAACTCCACGGCCGGGTTGGTCGCCTTGGCGCCGGCCATGAAAGCGTTGAAGAGGCGGTTGACCTCGCCGATGGGGTAGCCGCCGACCATGCCGATCTTGTTCGATTTGGTCATGGCCCCGGCGATCATGCCCATGAGGTAGCAGGGCTCGTGGATGTAGTTGTCGAACACGGCCAGGTTCTTGCCGTCGGGGCCGAAGGTGTCGCCCATGAGGTAGGCCACGTTCGGGTAGTCCTTGGCCACCTTGCGCACGTCGCGGGAGATGCCGAAGGCCTCGCCGACGACGAGCTGCACGCCGGCCTCGGAGTATTCGCGCAGGACGCGGATGTAGTCGGTGTTGGACACCTTTTCGCTCCAGACGTACTCGATCTCGCCGGTTTCCTGGGCCTTCAGGAGCGCCTTGTGCAGGGTGGCGTCCCATTTCTGCTGGATGGGCTGGGTGTAGATGCCGGCGACCTTGATCTTGGCGGCCATGGCCGTGGAGCCGAGGAGAAGGGTCACGCCGAGCATGACCAGAAGCAGGGTGCGTTTCATGGAGTCCTCTCGTTTCATGGTTGATACAATGGGCCGGGCCTGAAACAGCAGCAAGCGTGCCAGGAGATGCCGGCAGTCGCGGCGGGCGGAGTTCGCGGCCCTTCCGGATGACGGACCGGGCTTTGCGTCATAAGGCTGATGCCCAATCGGACCAATTTTGTCCATAAAAAAAGGATATTGGCATTGCGTTCATTGGCGGCCGGAGCTCCCCGGCGGTGAAGCAGGAGCGCTTGACGAAGCGGGGCAGGGCTAAGATGGCCTGATGCTTGACTCAATTTGTGAAAATGCTGTGCCGGGAGATGACCTAAATGGAAAATCCGGCCGTCCCCGATGACTCCGGAGCCACCCCTTGCATGGTAAGGGTTCGGGCACGTAACGGAGGGAAACGGCGGGGGCTTTCTCGCCCCTTCCGAACAGCCCAACCCGGGGAGACTCATGATCAGGATTGTCCTTTGCGCAGTCGTCGTCTTTGTTCTGCAGGTCTCCGCCTTCGCAGCCGGCGGGGGGCGTCCCGAGCTCCGTGCCATGCTCGGCCAGATGCTGCTGGTCGGTTTCCGGGGCGCGGAGTTGTCCGACGACGCCTCCATCCTGCGGGACATCCGTGAGCATGACCTGGGCGGGGTCATCCTCTTCGACCGCGACGTGCAGCTGAGGACGGTCGGGCGTAACATCCAGAGCCCCGCACAGGTCCGCGCCCTGTCCGCACGGCTGCAGGCCGCGGCACGGACCCCGCTCTTCATCGCCGTGGATCAGGAAGGCGGCAGGGCGCGCCGTCTGCGCGAGGACGCGGGCTTCCCGTTCAGCCCGTCGGCTAGGGCTATGGGGCAGAGTTCGCCGGATGCGACGTGGCAGGAGGGCGAGCGCACCGGGCGGCTGCTGGCGGGTCTGGGCATCAACCTAGATTTCGCGCCCGTGGCCGACGTGGACGTGAACCCGGCCAGCCCGGCCATCGGGGCCCTGGAGCGCAGCTTTTCCGCGGACCCGGAAACCGTCGCGGCCCATGCCGGGGCGTTCAGCCGGGGCCTGCTGTCCCGGGGCGTCCTGCCCTGCCTCAAGCATTTCCCGGGGCACGGCAGCGCCATGGCGGACTCCCACCTCGGACTGACGGACATTTCGCGGACCTGGAGCCCCGCGGAACTGATCCCCTACGAGCGACTGATCCCGCTTGGGGTCAGCCCCCTCATCATGTGCGGCCATCTCTTCCTGGAGCGCTTCGATGCGGACCACCCGGCCACGCTGTCGCCCGCCGTGCTGACGGGGCTCCTGCGCGAGCGGCTGGGCTTCACGGGCGTCATCGTCTCCGACGACATGCAGATGCGGGCCATCACGGCGCACTACGGGCTGGAGGAGGCCGTGCTGCGGGCCGTGGAGGCCGGGGTGGACATCCTGGTTTTCGGCAACAACCTGGACTACGACCCGGACATCGTGCCCAAGGCCGTCGACATTCTGGTCCGAGGCGTGGACAGCGGGCGCCTGTCGCGCCAGCGCATCGAGGCCTCCTTCGACAGGATCCGCAAGGCCAAGGCGCTGCTTGCGGCGCCGTCGGGGGCGATGCGTGAAGCCGCGGGAGACCGGTCATGAGCCGCGCGCATCGGACCCTGAAGGAACTGCTGGCCAAGGCGTCGCCCCTGCGTTCGGGCGATGTCCTGGCCGGGGTGGCGGCCGCCACTGAGGAGGAGCGCGTGCTGGCGCAGATGGAGCTGGCCGGCGTGCCGCTGGCGCGCTTCCTGGAGGAGCACGTCGTCCCCTACGAGGACGACGAGGTCACCCGGCTCATCATCGATACGCATGACAGGGACGCCTTCGCCCCGGTCCGCGGCCTGACCGTGGGCGAGTTCCGCGACTGGCTGCTGACCGACGCCGCCGACGGAGACGCCCTGGCCCGCCTGGCCCCTGGCGTGACCCCGGAGATGGCCGCGGCCGTGTCCAAGCTCATGCGCCTGCAGGACCTCGTGCTGGTGGCCTCCAAGTGCCGGGTCACGACCTGCTTCCGCAACACCATCGGGCTGCCCGGCACCTTCTCGGTCCGCCTGCAGCCCAACCACCCGACCGACGACCTGCGGGGCATCGCCGCCTCGACCCTGGACGGGCTGTGCTACGGCTGCGGCGACGCGGTCATCGGCGTCAACCCGGCCACGGACAGCCTGGACAACATCCGCCGCATCCTGGACATGCTGGACGGGATCATCTCCAGGTACGCCATCCCGACCCAGAGCTGCGTGCTGACCCACGTGACCACGACCATGGAGGCCGTTGAGGCCGGCGCGCCCGTGGACCTGTGCTTCCAGTCCATCGCCGGCACGCAGGCCGCCAACGCGAGCTTCGGCGTGTCCCTGTCCCTGCTGCAGGAGGCTCTCGAAGCGACCCGGTCCCTGTCGCGCGGCACGGTGGGCGACAACGCCATGTATTTCGAGACCGGCCAGGGCAGCGCCCTCTCGGCCGGGGCGCACCACGGCGTGGACCAGCAGACCCTGGAGGCCAGGGCCTACGCCGTGGCCCGCAGGTTCGAGCCGCTGCTGGTCAACACGGTGGTCGGGTTCATCGGGCCCGAGTATCTGCTGAACGGCAAGCAGATCACCCGCGCCGGGCTGGAGGACCATTTCTGCGGCAAGCTCCTGGGCCTGCCCATGGGCGTCGACGTCTGCCACACCAACCACGCCGAGGCCGACCAGGACGACATGGACGCGCTGTTGACGCTCCTGGGCGCGGCAGGCTGCACCTTCGTCATGGGCGTGCCCGGTGCCGACGACATCATGCTCAACTACCAGTCCACGTCCTTTCACGACGCGGCCTACCTGCGCAGGCTCCTGGGGCGAAGACCCGCCCCGGAGTTCGCGGTCTGGCTGGAGTCGTCGGGCGTGATGGACGGGAGCGGGCGGCTCAAGCCCATCGAAAAAGGCAACAGGTTGCTGGGCCTGCCGGATGGCGTCAGGGGGGAATCATGAAGAAAGGGAACGATGCGCCCGTCACGGTCAGCCGGGACCCCTGGGGCGAACTGCGGCGCTTCACCGCGGCCCGCATCGCCGTCGGCCGCAGCGGGTCGAGCCTGCCCCTGGCGGAAAGCCTGGCCTTCAGGCTGGATCACGCCCGGGCGCGGGATGCCGTGCACGCGCCGTTCCGCCGGGCCGAGCTGGCCGGCCGCCTGCGCGCGGGTGGCCTCACCTGCGTCGAGATGGAATCCTCCGTGGCCGGCCGGGAGGAATACCTGACCCGCCCGGACAAGGGGCGACGCCTGAGCGAACGGTCCCTCGCCGTGCTGAAGGACATGGCGGGAGGTTTCGACATCTGCCTGGTCGTGGGCGACGGCCTTTCGGCCCGGGCCATCCACGAGAACGCCGAAGCCTTTGTCCTGGCCTGCGCGTCCATGTTCGGGCGGGCCGGACTGAAGGTCTCGCCGGTCTGCTTGGTGGAGAACGCGCGGGTGGCCGTGGCCGACGAGATCGGGGAGATCCTGCGGGCCCGGCTGGCGGTCATCCTCATCGGTGAACGGCCGGGCTTGTCTTCGCCCAACTCCATGGGCGTCTATCTGACCATGAACCCGCGCGTGGGCGTCACGGACGAGGCGCGCAACTGCATCTCCAACGTGCGCGAGGGCGGACTGAGCATCGCGGAGGGCGTGCGCAAGCTCTGCTATCTTGTGGAAGAGGCTTTCAGGCTGGGGCTTAGCGGCGTGGGGCTCAAGGACAGAATGGCGGAGGGGTATCTGCCGTTCGGACTGCCGGAATCGGCGATTGAGGGCGCTGTGGGGAAAAACTGATGCAGCGCCCTGGAATCAGGCCGCCGCGCCTGACCAGGGCTTGATTTTCTGCAGTTCGGCCTTGAGGGCGCGTTCCGCGACTTCGGTGTCATGCGCGGCCTGGGCGCGGAGCCAATAGCCCTTGGAAAGGCCGAAGAAACGGCACATGCGCAGGTCGGTGTCCGCCGTGATGGCGCGCCGACCAGCCACGATCTCGCTGATGCGTTGCGCGGGCACGTTGATCTCTTTTGCCAGACGGTACTGGCTCACGCCCATGGGCTTCAGGAATTCTTCCAGGAGGATTTCGCCGGGAGTGATGGGTGCTAACTGGGTCATTTTTCGCTCCATTAGTGGTAATCCACTATTTCCACGTCTTCCGCTCCCGCATCGGTCCAACGGAAGCAGATCCGCCACTGGCCGTTGATGCGGATGCTGTGCTGTCCTGCTCGGTCGCCTTTGAGGGCCTCCAGCGATTGCCGGGCGGTATCCGCAGATCCTCCAGGCGGCCCGCGATTTCAAGCTGGCGAATCTTGCGCCGTGCGACCGCAGCGATATTCGAGAATCGACGGCAGTTGAGGCCGTGTGACAGCCTTTCGGTGAGGTCGCATTTGAAGGATATGATCACGACCCGACAATGACGTGTCGCATGATTAACGTCAAGCGTGATTATCGGGCCGCGGTTTTCAGATGAACGGCACCAGCTCCACCAGGCAGCTCATGGTGTTGAAGGCCTGGAAGGCTTCGACCACGTCGCTGCCGACGTAGCTGACCGTGAGGTCGTCCAGGCGCCTGGTGCGCGGGATCATGCCGGCGCGGTCGGCGCCCGAGGCCGTGGTGCAGCGCACGGTCAGCTCCACGTCCCCCTTCAGAACGAACGGCTCGACCTTGGGCGGGCTCTCCAGGGCCTCCCTGGCCGCGGCCTCGATGGCTCGGCAGGTCCGGGCCGGGTGTTCGCAGACCGCGGCGTAGGCGCCGATGGCTTCCTTGACGGCCAGGGTGCGCACGCCGGGCAGCAGCGCTTCGGCCTCGCGGCAGGCGGCCAGGTCGCCGGCCACGAAGGTCACGGGCACGCCGAAGTGTCCGGCCAGAGCGGCGTTCAGCCCGATCTCCCCGATCTTGACCCCGTTCAGGCGCACCTCCTGCAGGCGACCCGTGAAGGTGTGCACGATGCTCGCGTTCATGGTCCCGCCCATGGCGTGGTAGCCCACGAACATGGCCGCGGCGAAGGTCTCGTCGATGCCGTGCATCATGGACAGGGGCCGCGGCGAGCCCATGACCAGGCGGGCGCGCTCGTCGAGTTCCTCGGGCAGGAGATTGAGGCCCACGTTGTGGGAGTCGGACACGGTGACCTCCGTGGCCCCGGCCGCGAAGACCCCGCGGATGGCCGCGTTGACCTCGCTTGTCATCAGGCGCCGGGCCAGGGGGTATTCCCGGCCGTCCACGCGGGAGTGTTCGGGGCGGGCCACGCCGCCGACGCCTTCAATATCTGCGCTGATGTAGATTTTCATGGTTCGTTCCTATGTTCGGTTGTGAAGATGACAGACGACCTCGTGCCCTGGACCGAGGACGACCCGCGGCGGCTCCATGCTCGCGCAGTGCGGCATGGCCTCGGGGCAGCGGGGGTGGAAGCGGCAGCCCGGCGGCAGGTCCACGGGGCTCGGCACGTCGCCCGTCAGGCGGGCCAGGTCGCGGCGCTGCGCCGGGTCGGGCACGGGGACCGAGGCCAGCAGGGCCCGCGTGTAGGGATGGGCCGGGGTCTCGAAAAGCGCTTCCGTGGGCGCGGTCTCGACGATGGCGCCCAGGTACATGACCGCGATGCGCCGGCTGACGTGCCGGACCACGGTCAGGTCGTGGGAGATGAACAGGTAGGCGTGGCCGCGCCTGGCCTGCAGGTCGCCCATGAGATTCAGGATCTGGGCCTGGACCGAGACGTCCAGGGCGCTGGTGGGCTCGTCCATGACCACGAAGGCCGGGTCGGCCACCAGGGCGCGGGCCAGGCCGATGCGCTGGCGCTGGCCGCCCGAGAACTCGTGGGGGTAGCGGTCCAGGCATTCGGGCCCCATGCCGACCTCGGCCAGGCTGGCCGCGGCGCGCTCGCGCAGTTCGCCGCCCCTGGCCAGCCCGAGGATTTTGAGCGGCAGGGAGACGATGGTCCCCACGGTCATGCGCGGGTCCAGGGAGCTCTGCGGGTCCTGGAAGACGACCTGCATGCGCGCCCTGGCCCGGGTCAGTTCCGCGCCCGTGAGACGCGTTACGTCGACGCCCTCGAAATGGATGGAGCCGCTGTCAGGGTCCAGCAGGCGCAGGATGAGGTTGCCCACGGTGCTCTTGCCGCTGCCAGACTCGCCCACCAGCCCGAGGGTCTCGCCCCGGTCCAGATGGAGGGACACCCTGTCCACGGCCTTGAGCCAGCGCTTCCTGCCTTCCAGGAACCCGCCGCCCATGGGGAAGGCCTTGCACAGGTCCTGCACGCGGAGCAGTTCGTCGCTCATGGCAGCCCCCCCGACGTGAAAAGATGGCAGGCCACGCTGTGGTCCGGGGCCACGCGGACCATCTCCGGGGCCACGTCGCTGCACCCGCCGCTCTTGGCGTGCGGGCAGCGCGGGCGGAAGCGGCAGCCCGGCGGCGGGCCGATGGGGCTGGGTACGCTGCCTGGGATGGCGTAGAGTTCGCCGCCCGAGGACCTGCCCGGGATGGAGGCGATGAGGCCCTGGGTGTACGGGTGGGCCGGACGGGCGAAGATGCTGCCCACATCGGCGATCTCGACCACCTGCCCGGCGTACATGACGGCCACGCGGTGACAGAGCTGGGCGACTACGCCCATGTCGTGGGTGACGAAGAGGATCGAGAGGCCCTGGCGCCCCGCCAGTTCGGCCAGGATGGCCAGGATCTGGCCCTGCACCGTCACGTCCAGGGCCGTGGTCGGCTCGTCGGCCAGGAGCAGGGCGGGGTTGCAGATCAGCGCCATGGCGATCATGACGCGTTGGCGCATGCCGCCCGAGAGTTCGTGGGGGAAGGCCCGCAGCACGGACCGGGGTTCGGGCAGTCGCACGGCGTCGAGCATCTCCAGGCAGGCGTCCGTGGCTTCGGCCCGGCCGGCCTTGCGGTGGGCGCGGACCACCTCGCGCATCTGGTTGCCCACGGTGAAGACGGGATTGAGGCTGTTCATGGGCTCCTGAAAGATCATGGAGATGCGTTCGCCGCGCAGCCTGCGCATCTCGCTCTGCGGCAGCCGCAGCAGGTCGCGGCCCTCGAAGAGGATTTGGCCGCCGTCGACGCTTCCGGGAGGGGTGGGAATGATGCGCAGGACCGAGCGCGAGAGCACGGACTTGCCGCAGCCGGATTCGCCCACCAGACCCATGATCTCGCCCTGGTTCACGGTCAGGGACGCCCTGTCCAGGACGCGCGCCCGGCCCTGGTAGGTGTCGAAGCTGACCGAGAGGTCGCGGATGTCGAGGAGCGGGGCGCTCATCGCCTGATCCTCGGGTCCAGGACGTCGCGCAGGGCGTCGCCGAAGATGTTGAAGCCGATGACGGTCACGAGGATGAACAGGCCCGGGAAGGTCGCGTACCACCACTGGTCCATGAGAAACTTGCGGCCTGAGGCGATCATGGCCCCCCATTCCGGGGTCGGCGGCTGGGCGCCCAGGCCGATGAACGACAGGGACGCGGCGATGAGGATGGCGTCGCCCAGCGTCAGGGTGGCCAGGACGATGGCGGAATTCAGGCAGTTGGGCAGGATGTGGCGGCGGATGATGAAGCCGTGCCCGGCCCCGGCCACGCGGCTGGCGGCCACGAACGGCAGCTCGCGCACGACCAGGGCCTCGCCGCGGACCAGGCGCGCGAACTTGGGGATCATGACGAAGGCCGTGGCCAGGATGGCGTTGACCAGGCTCGGCCCCATGGCCGCGGCCAGGGCCAGGGCCAGGATCAGCGACGGGAAGGACAGGATGACGTCCATGAGCCGCATGATGACGTTGTCGATCTTTCCCCCGAAATAGCCCGACGTCGCGCCGATGAGCGCCCCCGTGACCCCGGCCACGGTGATGACCAGAAGGCCGATGGACAGGGAGATGCGCGCTCCGAAGAGCACGCGCGAGAAGATGTCGCGGCCGAGCTCGTCGGTGCCGAAAAGGTGGGCCGCGCCGGGTGCCATGAGGCGCTCGCCCAGGGATAGCCTGACCGGGTCGTGCGGTGCCAGGAGCGGAGCGCCCACGGCCAGCAGCACCATGGCCGCGATGACGACGCCGCCCATGACGGCCGAGGGGTTGCGCGACAGGATCTTCAGAGTGAGCTGCAGTTCGCGCAAAAACGGGTGTGCGGCCACGGTCGTCCCCTAGTAGCGGATGCGCGGGTTGAGGAATGCGTAGAGCACGTCCACCCCGAGGTTGATGACCACGTAGGCCGTGCTGGCCAGCAGGGTGAAGCCCATGATGGCCGGGAAATCGAGGGAGTTGATGGAGTCCACCACGTATTTGCCCATGCCGGGCCAGGCGAAGATGGTCTCCGTCAGGATGGCCCCGCCGAGGAGTTCGCCCAGGGACAGGCCGGCGATGGTCACCGTGGGGATGAGCGAATTCTTGAAGGCGTGCTTGAAGACGACCCGGGCCGTGGACAGGCCATTGGCCTTCGCGGTGGTGATGTAGTCCTGGCCCAGGACCGCGATCATCGAAGAACGCACGATGCGCGTGATGACCGCCAGATACACGTAGGACAGGCAGAAGGCCGGCAGGATCAGGTGGCTCAGCACCTCCTTCAGCAGGGCCCAGTCCCGCGCCAGGACGGCGTCGATGACGTAGAGCCCGGTCACGGCTGCCGGCGGCGAGCTGGTGATGTCCAGGCGGCCCGAACCCGGCAGCCAGCCCAGGTTGCGGTAGAAGAGCAGCAGCAGCATGAGCCCCAGCCAGAAGACCGGGGTGGATACGCCGATGACCGAGAAGACCCGCGCGACATGGTCGGCCAGGCGGTTGCGTTGCACTGCTGCCAGAATTCCCAGCGGAATGCCCACGGCCAGGCAGAGGACGAGGCTGGCCAGGGTCAGTTCCAGGGTGGCCGGGAAGAAGTCGGCCAGGTCCTTGGTCACGGGCCTGTGGTTGCGGATGGACTGGCCCAGGTCGCCCTGCATGAGGCCCGTCATGTAGCGCACGTACTGCACGGGCAGGGGCCTATCCAGGCCGTGCTCCCTGCGGATGGCCTCGACGGCCTCCTTGCTTGCCTTGGGCCCGACGATGATGCGGGCCGGGTCGCCGGGGATGGCGTGGGAGATCAGGAACGTCAGGATGCTCACCCCGATGAGCACCGGGATGGCTGCCAGGACGCGCTTGATGATGTAGGCGAGTATCCGCATTCGTTCCAGGGAATCCCGGCCGTGCATCGCGCCCGGCCGGGACAGGGAGTTATTTCTTCGAGATGGCCTCGAAGTTGTACATGGATTCGAGCATGGGGTTGAACACGTAGCCCTGCACATTGGCCCGCAGGGGCACGATGGTCTGGATCTGGTAAAGGAAGATGTAGGGAGCGTCCTGCATGATGATGTCCTGGGCCTCGCCGTAGAGCTTCTTGCGTTCCTCGACCACGGAAGACACTTCGGCCTTGCGGACCAGTTCGTCAACCTTGTCGTTCTTGTAGAAGCTGCGGTTGCCGGGCAGGCCGGCTTTGGCCGAATCGAACCAGAAGTTCATGAACATGTAGGGGTCGGCGAAGTCCGGGCTCCAGGCGCCCAGGCACAGCTCGAAGTCTCCCTTGTCGATCTTGTCGCGCAGGGTCGGGTTGGCCATGAGTTCCAGGTTCAGCTTCACGCCGATCTCGGCCAGGTTGGCCTGCATGACCAGGGCGATCTGCTCCCAGGTGGCGCGGCGTTCGGAGTAGATGAGCGTCAGTTCCAGGTTCTCGGCGCCGGCGGCCTTGAGCAGTTCCTTGGCCTTGGCCGTGTCGCGCTTGTACTGGAAGACATCCTTGCGGTGCCCCCACATGCCGTCGGGGATGGGGCCGCGCATCTGCACGCCGTTGCCCTGCAGGACATGGTCGATGATGCCCTGATAGTCCACCGCGTAGGACAGGGCCTGGCGCACGGCCGGGTTCTTCAGCTTCTCGTTCTGGCAGTTGACGTAGACGTACTCGACCATCTGCGAGGGAAAGCGGTTGACGACGACGTCCTTGTTCTTTTCCAGGGCCGGGATCTGGTCGATGAGAATGTTCTCGGCGATGTCCACGTCGCCCTGCTCCAGGGCCATGCGGCGGTCGGCGGACTCGGCCATGAAGCGGATGATGACCTTCTTCAGCTTGGGCGCGCCGCCCCAGTAGTTCGGCTTGGCTTCGAGCACGCAGCGCTGGCCGCGCGTCCATTCCACGATCTTGAAGGGGCCGCTGCCGTCGACGTTCTCGGCCAGGAAGGCCTGGGCCTTGTCGTCGTTCACGGCCTTTTGCGCGACCTTGGGGTTGATGATGGACGCGCCGTCGGTGGCCAGGGTCTGCAGGAAGGGGCCGTAGGGGTTCTTCAGCGTGATTTCGAGGGTGTAGTCGTCGACCACGGCCATGGAGGCGATGGCCGTCAGGTTGTCGGCCGGGCCCTTGCCGATGGCGATGGTGCGGTCGAAGGAGTAGCGCACGGCTTCGGCGTTCAGCGGGGAGCCGTCGTCGAAGGTGATACCCTTGCGGATCTTGAAGGTCCACTTCAGCCCGTCGGCGGACACGGTCCAGGACTCGGCGGCCATGGGCTCAACCTCGGTCAGGCCGACCCCGTCCTTGACCTTGTACTTCACCAGGCGGTCGTAGCAGGGGTAGATCTGCCGCCAGTCGTAGTTGTCGCTCGACACGCCGGGGTCCAGGGTGTGGATGTCCGAGGATACGCCCACGACGAGCGTGTCCTTGTCCGCGGCCATGGCTGCGGGGGCCAAGGCTGTGATCAGCAGCAGAAGGCAAAGTGTCCAGATGCGCATGCTCCGATACCTCCATACATGAGTGGGTGGAAAGACGAGGCCACGGAATGCGAGTAACACCGGACGATAAGCACTGTAAAGTGTCCGTCTTTTTATGCTTATTGGGAATTGTTGTGTACATGCGAAATTGTACGATGCCATCCTGATACGAACAGGACGTCTTGCAGGATGCCGCGGCGCGCTTGCGGCCCGGCGCAGCCTGCCGTAGCGTGTCCGCATGAACGCTTTCGCCCTTCACCCCACCCTGGCCGCGGACTGCCACCTCCTTGGGAGTTGGCGGGATATTCGCATCCTGCTGCATCGGGACGCCCATGTGCGCTGGTTCATCCTGGTCCCCGAAACCGAGGCCACGGAGTGGCACGAACTGCCGCCGGACCTGCGCGGGCGCCTCTCGGAGGCGTCCTCGGCCATCTCGTCCATGCTCAAGGCGGAACTGGCCTGCGACAAGGTCAACATCGCCGCCATAGGCAACCTGGTGCCGCAGTTCCATTTTCACGTCATCGGCCGCCGGAGGAGCGACCCCTACTGGCCCGGAGTGGTCTGGGGGCGGGTCACGCCGGGGTGCGGGTACGAGGAGGGAGAGGTTGAAGGGTTGAGGGACGGGACGCTGGCGGTTCTCGCGCGCCTGGCGGGGGAGTGATCGGCCGTGCCGGGGGAGATTGAGGATCCGTCCTCTGGGTGGCGTGCTTGGGTGCGGGCCGCGCGGCTGCCGTCGCAGATGTACATCTTCTGGCCCCTGCTTCTGGGGCAGGCCCTGGCCATGGGCCATGGATTCTCCTGGGAGATCGTCCTTGTCTGCCATGTCTACGGCCTGGCCTGCCAACTCTACATTGTCTTCGCCAACGACCTGGCCGACATGGACACGGACCGCAGAAATTTCACCTTCACGCTGTTCTCTGGAGGCTCCCGGGTGCTTGTGGAAGGCCTTCTGTCGAGGCGACAGCTGGCCCGGGCGGCAGTCCTTTGCGCAATCCTCTCGGTTCTGGCCGGGGTGTGGCTGGGGCTTCGGCACCACAACTGGCTGCCCCTGCCGCTGATCCTTTTCGGGTTGGTCCTGCTGTGGGCCTACAGCTATCCGCCCATGCGCCTGTCCTATCGGGGCGGAGGCGAGTACCTGCAGATGATCGGGGTCGGGCTCGTTTTGCCCATGATCGGTTTCAGCGCCCACTCCGGGACACTCGCCGGGCTGCCCTGGACGCTCATGCCTCTCATGCTCGCCCTGTCCCTGTCCTGCGCCATGGCCACGGCCCTGCCCGATGAACCCTCCGACCGGGCCGACGGCAAGCGCACTCATGCCGTGCGGTTCGGCCTTGCGGGCAGTGTCCGGTCCATCCTGCGGCTCAACGCCCTGGCCCTGGCCTGGCTCGTGTTCGTGCCGTTGCCCGGGACGACGCTCCTGACCAGACTCCTGCCGGCCCTGCCGTGCCTGGCGCTTCTGCTGGCGAGCATGCGCCTGACGGCCGCCCGTCCGGGCGAGCGCGGCATGCTCCTCTTCGTGTCCGCCCAGGTGGCCTTTTCCCTGACGCCCATGATCGGCCTGGCGATCCTCTATCTGATTTCCTGACTCCGTCTCACTCCTGCGGATCCAGCAGCACCTCGCCCCGGAATCCGTCCACGAGGCCGGCCTCGGCCAGTTCGGGGGGGACGGGCTGACGCAGGAAGAAGTTGCGCAGCTTCAGGGACACGTCCCAGATTTCCTCCCAGCGCATGCCGTCGCGCAGGCTCCCGGTCAGCGCGTCGATGCGCGTCGCGAGACCCGAGTGGCGCACGAAGGCGCCGTAGGCCGCCGGGGGGAGGAACAGGGTCGGGGGCACGGTGAAGCCGTGCAGGGCAGGCGCCTCAGGTTTGCGGCCTTGGCTCCGCTCATGGGCGGGAGTTCCGCGGCGCCGGGGCCGGTGACGAGGAGGGGGCGGATGTTCATGCTCCGTCAATGGCTGTTTTGCAGGACAAGGGCAAGGCTCTCGCGCACGGAAAGGTGTCGGATGCGGCCGAAGAGGTCGCGGCACTGCTCGATGCCCAGGCCGCCGACGATCTGCAGGACCATCGCCTCGGCGTCCATGTGCGGAAAGGGCGAGGCGGACTCGAAGCTCTCGTCCTTTTCCATGAGCCGGTTGTAGACCACCGCCCGGGCGGCCAGCAGGCTCTCCACGGCGCGGTCGCGCGGCGCCCCGAGCAGGTGGCGGAAGGTCAGCAGGTCCCCGGGCGGGATGAGGCGGCGCCGGCCGTGGCGGGCGAGGCAGGCCTCCTCCATGAGGTGGATCGTCCGGACCCGGCCATGCCCCAGGGCCCGGATCATGAGCCCGACCATGTCGTGATGGATGGCGCCGCACTCGACGTAGGCCCGGCCGCGGGCGGGCAGAAGTTCCGCAAGGGTTGCCGCGCGGTCCCTGTCCATGTCGGAGATCTTCGCGGCGTCGGCCATGGCGAAGTCGTTCACGGCTGCCAGTATCCCATCGAAATCCTTCTTCCCGGCCGCCGCGTAGAAGGCCAGGAGCTTCGCGCTCCACTCCCGTTCCCGGGCATACACGGCCCACGGCCTGCCGCCCGTGGGGATGTCGCCGGGTCCGTTGCCCGCGGCGAAGAACTCATGGATGCCCGCGAGTTCGTCCATCCAAGGGTGCACTTGGCGGACGGCCGCCCCGCTGGCGTGCAGGACCTGCAGGGCGCGACACAGGGCCGTGGCGTACTCCGGGAACTCGAAGTCCGTGAGCATCAGGTACTCGTCGATGGGGAGTTCGCCGGCGAGCATCTCCTCGAAGCCGGGCGTGCGCGGTTCCTCGAGGACGATCAGGTCATGGCCTTCCATGGCCCGGGCGGCGAAGGGCGCCGTCTCGGGGCGGAAAACGGTGAAGCCGAGGGTGACGGTCGAAGTTTCGGACATGTGCGCAGCGTACACGCCGTCCGCCCGGGATGGCGAGGGGTATTTGACCACCCTGTTACGGCCTGCCGGAGATGTTGCGTCATCGGTGCGCCTCGTCTACACCCCGAACCGACCACACACTGCGCCCGCACGGAACGGTACGGGTGGTTCCGATCAACATCCTGCACAGGGCGGACATTGTGACCATTAACGCTGTCGGGCGCCGATGATCCGCGACGCACTGATCAAGACCGTCGCGAGCCTCTGCGCAGCCTTGGTTCTCCTGGGAGTCATCGGCTACGTCTTCGAGCCCGAACTGGAAGCCTTCGCCCGCTGGGTGGCCGAACGCCTCGGGGTTGGCGGGCTTGCCGCCATCATACTGGTCACGGACACCTTCATCCCTCCTTTTCCCAACGACGTCCTGCTGCTGGTCATCGCCAAGAGCGACCTCAAGGCGGGGTGGCCGCTGCACGTAGGCGTGCTCGGAGCGGCCTCGGCGCTGGCGGGAACCCTGGGTTGGACCCTGGGCAGGTGGCTTGGCAGGAACTCCTTCATGCGCGCCGTGCTCGGCGAATTCACGGCCGAGCACGAAAACCGCATCCGCAAATACGGCTTCTGGGCAGTCCTGGCCGGCGCCCTGACGCCGTTCCCCTTCTCCGTGACCTGCTGGGGCGCGGGCGTCCTGGGCCTTGGCTTCCGGCCGGTGCTGGCGGCCAGCCTGTTCAGGCTCCCCCGGTTTTACCTCTACTACGGGGTCATCGTCACCGGGGTGTCGTTTTTCGGCAGGGTCTGAGCCGTTCCATCCCGTCGGTCGTCTTGCCTGGATCGCTACGGAAGCGTCCTGCCGCGTCATCGCTCCGGTTCGGGGCGCCACAGGAAAACGTCCAGATCGATCACCCCCACCGGGTCGAATTCAACCCCTTCGTTTTCCAGCAGGCGCTTCTGCTCTGCACCGCCCGCGTATGTTTCCAGGGCGATGCGCCCTTCACGGTTGACGACGCGGTGCCAGGGCAGACCCTCCTTCTGCGAGCATGCGTGGAGGGCGCGAGCGACCTGCCGGGCCGCCCTGGGGTTGCCGGCCATGGCCGCGATCTGGCCGTAGGTGGCGACCTTGCCCGCGGGGATGCGCCGGATGAGTTCGATGAGGCGTTCGGTGAAGGTTTGTCGTGTCATGGGGGAGCGCCCGCGGTTGCCTGCCCGGTGTCGGCGGAAAGCGCGCGTCCCGGGGAAGTCGGCGTATGGTTTGCGCTATAGGCCCGCGACGCGAGGACATCAACATCGTCCACGGCCGCCTCGCAACCGGGCAACGGCCGCACGGGCAGGTCTGGCGCGGCGGATCGTCGACAGCCGGCGGGGACGGCTCAGTTCGCGGCGGTCAGCGCGCCCCGGATCATGCTCAGGCCCATGACCAGGATCATGGAGAAGAGGATGCGCCTGAAATGGCCTTCGCCGAACCGCCCGGAGACGCGTATTCCCGCCCAGCCACCGAGGATGACGGCGGGGAGGGCCACGGCGAAGAGGGTCAGGGCGCGGGCGGAGTAGAGCCCCGAGAGCCCGTGGGCCGCGACGATGAACAGGCCGCTGACGATGAAGAACGCGCCCAGGGCGGCCTTGATCTCGCGCTGCGACCCGCCGCGCAGGCTCAGGTACACGGCCAGGGGCGGGCCATTGAAGCCGAAGGCCGTGCCCAGGCTCGTGGAGAGGAACCCCGCCAGTGCGCCCCAGCCGGCCGCCAGCCGTCTGGCATGGGGCTGTGCGCTGCAGAGCCCCCACAGGGCGTAGGCCGCGAGCAGGAGCCCCAGGCCCGTCTTGAGCCAGGATTCCGGGAAGTGCCGCAGGAGCAGTACGCCCGTCGCCGCTCCGGGCAAGGCCCCCAGGAGGAGCGCTCGGATGCCGGAAGTGTCCAGATGGGCGCGGTAGCTCCAGGCCATCTGGATGTTGAGGGCGAGCACCACGAGCCCGCATGTGGGCACGGCGGTGCGCATGTCGAGGCCCAGGGCCACGACGGGCATGGCCACCAGGGCCGCGCCGAAGCCGACGATGCCGTTGATGAATCCGCCCAGCAGCCAGCCGGCGAGGGTGGTGAGAATGGCGTGGGTCATGTCCATGCGGCGTTCCTGGCTGCTGCGGGGAGGCTCGGTTTCTTCGTGGACGGTTGCCCTCCGTGGGGTGCCGGGGCGGAGCCCCACGGAGGAATGATCAGATGGCGATGTTCAGGATGCGGCATGCGTTCCCGTACATGACTTTGCGGCGCACGTCATCGCTCAAGGGGAACTCTTCATACGCCTGCAGTGCGTCGGCCAGTTCGATGAACGGGTGGGCGCTGGCGAAGACGACCTTGTCCTGAATGATGGTGCTCATGGCCTGCACGAAGACGTCGGCCATGGGCGCGCGCTCGTACTCCGAGAAGTCCATGTAGACGTTGGCGTTGCGCAGGCAGGCGTAGACGGCCTCGTTGACGTAGGGGTAGCCCCCGTGGCTCATGATGATGGTCAGTTCCGGGAAGTCGCGGGCGACCTGATCGATGTGCCGCGGGTCGGCGTAGTCCATGATGGCGCCGGCGACCTGCGGCGGGGGCGCCATGGTCACGAACACGGGCAGGTTCAGCTCGGCGCACTTGGCGTAGACTGGATAGTAGCGGGCCTCGCAGGCCGGGATGTGCGCCAGGTAGGGGTCGATGGCCACGCCCTTCATGCCGTGTTCCTCCACGGCGCGTACGATGTCGTACACGGCGGCCATCTTCTTGTGGGGGTCGACGCCCCAGAACCCGACGAACTTCTTGGGGTACGCCCGGCAGAAGTCGAGGACGCTGCCGTTGTTGGCCGGCGAGCCGTAGGTGGTCTCGCAGTCTCGGCCGGTGATGACGGCGAGCTCGACGCCGCGTCTGTCCAGATCGGCGACGATCTCGTCCAGGGGCTGCGGCTTGCGGGCGTCGAAGCCGATGGCCTTGCAGGCGGCCTTGAACATGGCGCTGTTCTTGATGCCGTTTATGATTTCCGGGGTGTTGGGCCGGAAACGGAAGTCTATGATTTTCATGACAAAAGTCTCCTGTTCCAGACGGCCAAGCGGCCGGTCGGGTTTGAGAAGCCGCCGGACGGGTCGTCCGGCGGCGTGGTGTACGGGTGGTTTACTTGTTGCCGACGAGGCAGAGCGGCACTTCGGGGATGTAGGTCACGATCAGGAGCACCAGGATCATGAGACCGAGCATGGGCAGCGCGGTGCGGGCGATATACTCGATCTTGGCTTTGGAGACGCTGCTGGCCACGAAGAGGTTCACGCCCACGGGCGGGGTGATGAAGCCGATGGCCAGGTTGACGACGATGATGACGCCGAAGTGCAGGGGCGAGACGCCCACGCCCGTGACGACCGGGAGCAGGATCGGCGTGAGGATGACGATGGCGGCCAGGGCTTCCATGAACGTGCCGACGATGAGCAGCAGGACGTTGATGATCATGAGGACCATGAACTTGCTGCTGGTGAAGCCCAGGATGGCCCTGGCGATGGTGCCGGGCACGTCCTCCAGAGTCATGATGTTGCCGAAGAGCGTGGCCATGGCCATGAGCACGATGATGGTCGCCGACGTCTCGCAGGACTCCACGCAGCACGCGGCGAACTTGCGGGCGTCGATCTCCCTGTACACGAACACGCCGACGATGAGGCCGTAGAAGGCGGCCACGGCGGCTGCCTCGGTCGGGGTCATGATGCCGCCGTAGATGCCGCCCAGAACGATGACCGGGACCATGAGAGCCCACTTGGCCTCCCAGACCGCGGCCGCGAGGGAGGCGACGGTTCTCTTGCGCGCCACGCCGCGCCAATTGCGCGACTTGGCATAAAAGTAGGAGTAGGCCATGAGCACGAGGCCGACCAGAATGCCCGGCACGATGCCAGCGATGAAGAGGTCGCCGATGGAGACCTGGGCGGAGATGCCGTAGACCACGAAGGGGTTGCTCGGCGGGATGAGCACGCCGATGGCGCCGGCCGAGGCGACGATGGCTGCCGCGAAGTACTTGTCGTAGCCGCGTTCGACCATGGCCGGGATGGTCAGGGCGCCGATGGCCGCCACAGTGGCCGGGCCGGAGCCGCTGATGGCGCCGAAGAACATGCAGGTTGCCACGGTGACCAGGGCCATGCCGCCGTAGAGGCCCCGAGCATCTCGTCGGCCAGGGCCAGGAGGCGCTGGGACAGGCCCCCGGCGCCCATGAACGTGCCGGCGGCGATGAAGAACGGGATGGCCATGATCGGGAAGGAGTCGATGGAGGTGAAGGCCGTCTGGGCCAGGTACTCGATGGGCAGGGTCTCGGCGCAGATGACCGTGGCCAGAGTGGAGAGCCCGAGGGAGATGGCGATGGGCACGCCGATCACGCACAGGACGCCGAAGTACCCGAACAGGGCCGGCAGCGGTTCGATGTATTCCGCGAGCACGGCCGGGGCGATGATGGCGCCGGCTACGGCGGCCGCAATGACGGTATCAAGGGGTCCGCAGAGCTGCACCTGGGCCTTGAGGTTCTGCAGCAGGCGCAGGGCCATGAGCCCGAAGCCCAGGGGCAGGACCATGTACGGGATCATGTACGGGATCCGCAGGGCCGTGGTGTGCTGCGGGAATTCCATCAGGCGTTCGATCTGGGTCCAGCCGTACCAGCAGATGGTCAGCGTGAGGATGAGGAAAAAGATGTCGACCACGACCCAGCTCGCGTTCTGCAAGCGCAGGGGCAGCCTGTCGTAAACGATGTCGATTCGGATCGAGCTACGTTTCTTGATGGCCACGGAGAGCGCGAGATAGCTGATCCAGATGAAGATGTACCGCGCCAGCTCCTCGGTCCAGACCGCGGCGCCGGCCGAACTGACGAAGTGCACGATGATGTATCTGTACAGCGTCTGAAATGTGATCAGGAAAATGATCGCCAGCAATCCGGAGACAAGAAAGACCTTCTCGAAATTCTCGTCCAGCCAGTTCCATATATTTTTGATTGCGGATGGGCTGTCCATGGCTTCAAGAGGCAGCACGCCGCAGTTGCTAGTCTGTTCCATATGTTCTCCCTCTGCCTTGTCGCTCGGGCTGTCCTGTGGATGATCGTCGACGAGGCGGTTCATTCGCATGCTGTTCCCCGGGCGTCTGAAGAGCCCAGTCGATCGTCGCCGGGCTGGCCCGGCGACGATCGGGGTTGGCGATTACTTCTGGGTTTCGTTCAAGAGTTCCACCATTCTGCCGGGAACCTGCTTGGCGAATTCCTCGCGGACCGAGGCGGTCATTTCCTTCAGCTTGGCGCGTTCGGAGTCGGGCAGGATGGTCACTTCGATGCCCTTTTCCTTGAACGCGTCCCAGGCCTTCTGCTCAAGCTTCACGCTCTCGGCGCGCTGCCAGGCCAGGGCCTCGCGGGCGGCCTCGCTGATGATCGTCTGCTGCTCGGGGGTCAGGCTGTCCCACTTCTTTTTGTTCATGAGCAAGAGGTGCATGCTGTAGTTGTGGTTGGAGTCCATGGCGTACTTCAGCACTTCCGTGTGCTTGGCGTCGTTCAGCAGGGAGAAGGTGTTGCCTTCGGCGTCGACGGTGCCCTGCTGCAGGGCGGTGTAGGTCTCGCCCCAGGCCACGGGCGCGGGGTTCATCCCCAGGGCCTTGGCCACGGCGACCTCGACGGGGGAGTCGGTGGTGCGGACCTTGAGGCCAGCCAGGTCGGCCACGGTCTTCAGGGGCTTCTTGGTGCTGACGAAGTTGCGGTAGCCGTACTGGCTGAGCATGATCGGCTGCAGGCCGATTTCGTTGGCGGCCTTTTCCACTTCCTTGCCGAGTTCGCCTTCATCGAGGGCCTTGTAGAAATTGTCCTGGAACTTGGGGTCGGTGATGTAGGGCAGGTCGATGGCCATGAAGGCCTTGCTGAAGCTGGCCATGTTCGGGGACGAGCACGAGGACATGTCCAGCGTGCCGGCCTGGGCCGCTTCGGTGGTCACGCGGTCGCTGCCGAGCTGGGCGCTGCCGAAGATCTGGATCTTGATCTGCTTGTCGCTCTTGGCTTCCACGAGTTCCTTGAATTTTTAGTAGCCGACGGTGACGTTGTTGCCCGGCGCCATGGGGTGGCCGATGCGCAGGGTCAGGGGTTTGCCGGCCTCGGCGGTTCCGGAACCTACGAGCAGGCCGACGACGGCGAGGACGTTCAACGCGGCAAAAACGAGACTCTTTTTCATTGTTCCTCCAAAATATGTGTTTTCGACCAGCACTGCTAGGCAATGTTCTTGACTGTCGCCCTCTGGTCACGGGGTGTTGTCGGAGCATGAGCAGGATGTATGCCAGACAAAAATGAACTTTGCCAAGGCTGTTGAAATTATAAATTCTTTAATTTCGGAATGTTGCGGTTTTATTCCACAGAGGGTCGGCTGTTTTTCGACTTGCCTGTCGCGAAAATGCAACTGCCGGGAATCGTTCTTATCAGCGCCGGAGACATGGGAATAAAATCACAAAGCGTCCCGTGGCCAAAGGGTTTATGTTCCGATTTTCACATATCAAGGGTGTGATTTCTGATGTGTCCAGTCAAGTTTGTCGCAAAAATGCGGCGGTCTTTGGGGAGAAAATACTAAATTCGAGCAAAGTGATGCAAAAATGCGACTGCCATGGTTCTCGTTTTTCCTCTCTCATGGCCGCAGAATCGTAAATAGGAGGCAAATACCGTCTTTTCATTCGGTTATGGCTTTTGGCACAGAGAATGCTCATGCTCCCTCGGGTACGGAAGTGAGAAGTGCTTCCGAAAAGTAACTTCTGGTGTAACATAATGTTGATGCATGGTTTCGATGAGTGTGTTGATTTCACCATGTGATCCGAATTAAATTAGATACGAGGAGCAGAGTCATGACAAGGTTTACATGTGAGTGCATGTCCCCTCAGGAACAGAGGCTTTACGACAAAATTGAGGGTAAGGAAGACAGATTTCGCGAGACACACAGTCGTGTTTTCAAGATGTTGGAGAGATTCGACGGGCAGAAGCCGCGTATTGACATAGAACGTGCCCTCTATTTCACCCAGTCCATGCAGGAGACCGAAGGGCAGCCCCTGGTTCTGCGCTGGGCCAAGGCCATGAAGCACATCGCCGAGAACATGACCGTCTATGTCCAGGACGACCAGCTCCTGCTCGGCCGCGCCGGCTGCGACGGCCGCTACGGCATCCTCTACCCCGAACTGGACGGCGACTTCCTCGACATCGCTGTGAAGGAGCTGCCCAACCGGCCGACCTCGCCCGCGACCATCACCCCCGAAGACGCCGCGATCGTCGTCGAGCAGATCGCCCCCTTCTGGAAGGGCAAGACCTTCCACGAAAAGCTCAACGCCGCCCTGCCCGCGGAAGTGCACAAGCTGACCTACGACGACCCCCAGGGCCTCATGTCCCGCTTCATCGTCAACGAGACGGCGTCCTTCCGCTCCTCCATCCAGTGGGTCCACGACTACGAGAAGATTCTGAAGCGCGGCTTCAACGACATAAGGCGCGAAGCCCAGGAGAAGCTGGACGCCCTCGATCCGCTGAGCCCCAAGGACAACTGCGAGAAGAAGCCCTTCCTCGAAGCCGTGGTCATCGTCTGCGAGGCCATCGTGCACTGGGCCAAGCGACACGCCGTGCTGGCCCGCGAAGTGGCGGTGAAGGAAACCGACCCGGTCCGCAAGGCCGAGCTCATCCGCATGGCCGAGAACGCCGAGCGCGTGCCCGGCGAACCGGCCCGCGACTTCTGGGAGGCCTGCCAGAGCCAGTGGTTCACCCAGATGTTCTCGCGCATCGAGCAGAAGACCGGAACGACCATCTCCAACGGCCGCATGGACCAGTACTTCTTCCCCTATTATGACAAGGACATGGAAGCCGGTGTCCTGACGGAAGAAAAAGCCATGGAGCTTCTGGAGTGCATGTGGGTCGGCATGGCCGAGTTCATCGACATGTACATCTCCCCCACGGGCGGCGCCTTCAACGAAGGCTACGCGCACTGGGAGGCGGTCACCGTCGGCGGCCAGACCCCGGACGGACGCGACGCCACCAACGACCTGACGCACCTGATTTTGAAGTCCAAGCGCGAGTTCCCGCTCCACTATCCGGACCTAGCGGCCCGCATCCACAGCCGCTCCCCCGAGAGCTACCTGTGGGACGTGGCCGAGACCATCAAGGACGGCTCGGGCTTCCCCAAGCTGATCAACGACGAGGAGATCGTGCCCCTGTACGTCTCCAAGGGCGCGACCTTCGCCGAGGCCTATGACTACGCCGTGTCCGGCTGCACCGAGGCGCGCATGCCAAACCGCGACACCTACACCTCTGGCGGCGCGTACATCAACTTCGCCGCCGCGGTGGAGATGGTCCTGCGCAACGGCCGGATGAAGAAGTACGGCGATCAGCCCCTGGGCGTGGAAACGGGCGACCCGACCGCCTTCCAGACCTGGGACGAGTTCTGGAACGCCTACGTGCAGCAGCACCTGCTGTTCCTGAAGGCAGCCTTCCACCAGCAGTACCTGATCAACAAGATCCGGGCCACCTGCTTCGCCCAGCCCATGGGCTCGGCCATGCACGACCTGTGCATGAAGCACTGCATCGACCTGCACCAGGAGCAGATCCCCGAGGGCATCAACCTCGGCTACTTCGAATACATGGGCCTGGGCACCGTGGTCGACTCCCTCTCGGCCATCAAGAAGCTGGTCTTCGAGGACAGGAAGCTGACCATGCAGCAGGTCATCGACGCCGTGGACGCCAACTTCGAAGGCCACGAGGATGTCGCCGCCCTGCTGCGCAGCGCCCCCTGCTACGGCAACAACGACCCTTACGCCGACGCCATCGGACGCGAGATCGACAAGATCTCCGTGGAATTCGGCGGCAAGTACAGCAAGGACCTGGGGATGCACAACGACGTGCGTTACGTGCCCTTCACCTCGCATGTGCCCTTCGGCAAGGTCGTCTCGGCCCTGCCCAACGGACGCAAGGAGTTCACGCCCCTGTCCGACGGCTCCTCGGCCTCCCATGGCGCGGACGTGAACGGCCCCACGGCCATCCTGCTGTCCAACTACAACACCAAGAACTACGGCATGCGCGACCGCGCGGCCCGCATGCTCAACATCAAGTTCACGCCCAAGTGCATCGAGGGCGAGCAGGGCACCGAGAAGCTCGTGTCCTTCATCCGCACCATGTGCGACCTGAAGATCTGGCACGTGCAGTTCAACGTCATCAACCGCGACACCCTCCTCGCGGCCAAGAAGGACCCGCAGAAGTACCGCAACCTCATCGTCCGCATCGCGGGCTACAGCGCCTACTTCGTGGACCTGTCCCCCGACCTTCAGGACGACCTCATCGCCCGCACGGAACACGGCGCCTTCTAGGTGCACCCCGGCCATCCTTCGGCCTCGACGGACATACGCGGGCAGGCCACGGCCTGCCCGCGGTTTTTCATGACATCAGCGGGGGAGTCCCATGAGCGCTCTTGAAGACAGAAAGAAAAAAGGCCTCGTATTCAACATCCAGAAATATTCCGTTCATGACGGGCCGGGCATCAGGACCATCGTCTTCCTCAAGGGGTGCCCCCTGTCCTGCTACTGGTGCAGCAACCCCGAATCCCAGCGCCGCGAGCCGGAGCTGGCCTTCAACCCGGGTCGCTGCCTGACCTTCTCCAAGTGCACGCGCTGCCTGCAGGCCTGCCTGCGGGGCGCCATCATCCGCGAGGCCGACGACAGCCTGCGCATCGATCGCGCCCTGTGCGACGGGTGCCCCAAGAACTGCGCCCAGGCCTGCCCTTCCCAGGGGCTCATCGTCTACGGCGAGGAGCGCAGCGTGGACGACGTGCTGCGGGTGGTGGAGCAGGACGCGGCCTTCTACACCCGCTCCAAGGGGGGGGTGACCCTTTCGGGCGGCGAACCGCTCATGCAGGCCGACTTCGCCCTGGCCCTGCTCAGGGAAGCCCGCCGGCGCAGGATCAGGACGGCCGTCGAAACCTGCGGCATGGTGCCCTGGAAGACCATGGAGGCTGCGGCCGAGCACCTCAACTACGTGCTCTACGACATCAAGCACATGGACGGCGCCGTCCACGAAGCCCAGACCGGGCGGTCCAACGAGGTCATCCTGGAGAATTTCCGGAAGCTTGCGGAACTGCACCCGGACAAGCCCATCCTGGCCCGCACGCCCGTCATCCCCGGGTTCAACGATTCCGAGGAAGCCGTGGCGGCCATCGCCGAGTTCCTGAGGCCCTATCCGAACGTGCGCTACGAGATGCTGCCCTACCACCGGCTGGGCACGCAGAAGTACCACTTCCTGGACAGGGTGCCGCCCATGGACGGCGTGACGCTGGACAAGTCGGTCATGCCGAGGCTCATCGAGATAGCGGTGCGGATTCTCGGGGACAGGGTCGACTTCCCGAAATGACGAGGTTCACGGCCGAACCGGCCCGCACGGGCCGCGCCGCGCCAACCGTGACGAATCGTGGAAGGGCAGCCCTCGGGTTGCCTTTTTTTACAGCCCGTGAGAGTTTTTTCGTATGACGAGCCGCCACGCCGATTTTGTCGCCAAGCATTTCGAATACATCCTCGATGCCCTCCCCGACGGGGTTTTCATTTCCGACGTCTCGGGCATCACCCTGCGCGTCAACCGCATGTACGAGCAGCTGACGGGTCTGAAGCAGGAGGACATCCAGGGCAGGCAGGTGCGCTCCCTGGTGGAGAGCGGCATTTTCGACAAGATCCTGAATCCCGAGATAGTGCGCACGGGCAAGCCGGCGACCCACGTGCAGCAGCTGCAGAACGGCAAGAAGCTCGTCCTCTCGGGCTTCCCGGTCTTCGACGAGGGCGGGACCCTGCGGCTCGTGGTGACCTTTGTCCGCGACATCACCATGATCACGCGCCTCAACGAGCAGATGGAGGAGCAGCGCCAGCTCATCGACCACTTCCACAAGCAGATGGCCTTCATCTCCAACGAGCAGAGCAAGGGCCTGACGCCCGTGTACGCCAGCCCTGCCATGCAGGAAGTGGTCAACATGCTGCTGACCGTGGCCCCCACGGACGCCTCGGTCCTCATCCTGGGCGAGACGGGCGTGGGCAAGGACGTCTTCGCCCGCCTGACCCACGCCCGAAGCGCCCGGCACGACAAGATTTTCCTCAAGGTGGACTGCGGCGGCATTTCCGAGACCCTGACCGAGTCCGAGATGTTCGGCTACATGCCCGGCGCCTTCACGGGTGCGTCGAGCAAGGGCAAGGCGGGGTACTTCGAGCTGGCCGACGGCGGCACCGTCTTTCTCGACGAGATCGGCGAACTGCCCCTGTCCATGCAGACGCGGCTCCTGCGCGTGCTTCAGGACGGCGAGATCATGCGCGTCGGCGGGACGCGCTCCAGCAAGGTCGACGTGCGGGTCATCGCCGCCACCAACAAGAACCTGGCCGAATGCGTGGAGCAGGGCACCTTCCGGCGCGACCTCTACTACAGGCTGAACGTGGCCACGGTGACCATCCCGCCGCTGCGCGAGCGGCCCGAGGACGTGCGGCCCCTGGTGGAGCACTTCCTGCAGCACTACTCGGCCAAGTACGGCAAGCGCATGGCGATCATGGAGATCGCCCTGACCGTCCTGTCCCGCTACCAGTGGCCGGGCAACGTGCGCGAGCTGCAGAACATGGTCCACGGCCTGGTCATCACCCACAAGGGTTCGCACATCTCCCCCCGCGACCTGCCGGCCCACATCCGCGAGGACGGCCCCCAGGACCGCACCTGCTGTGACGCCCTCCTGACCGGCGGCCGTCCGCTGAAGCAGATCATGGCCGAGATGGAGCGGGACTTCCTGGAACAGGCCATCGCCCTGCACGGTTCGGTACAGAAGGTTTCGGAGCTCTTCCAGGTCGACCGCAGCACCATCTTCCGCAAGATCCAGAAGAAATGACGCGCCGTGGCCGGGGAGGCCGCTAGAAGTGTTCTTCCAGCAGCGCCTGGAGGTCTTCGGTCGTTCCCTGTCGCGGGTTGTTGTCCATGAGCCGTTTGGCTGCGGCCGCCCGTTCGGCGATGCCGCGTATCTCCGCGCGTGCGATGCCCTCGCTCGTCACGATGAGGACGCGCGAGGCGCCGATGGCGCGGACCTCGTTGCCGAAGTCACGTGAGGCCCCGTTGCCGTGGATGATTCTGCCGATGGTCTGGAATGCGCGGATCATGACGTCGCGTTCCCGTGTTGCGAAGTGATGGGGCGATCGTGCTCATTGATTGTTCCGGGGCCGCCTGCCGGCCGTAACCATGCGCAGTCGCGCGCACGTGGAGATGCAATGCTCAATATCGGTTGTCACCTG
This sequence comes from Desulfomicrobium aestuarii, assembly GCF_055385525.1. Lineage (NCBI taxonomy): Bacteria > Pseudomonadati > Thermodesulfobacteriota > Desulfovibrionia > Desulfovibrionales > Desulfomicrobiaceae > Desulfomicrobium > Desulfomicrobium aestuarii. The sequence continues at coordinate 3,097,092 of NZ_AP042427.1, read as the reverse complement.
TCCTCCTCCAAGGGCTTTCTGGCCATGGGCAGGACCGCCCTTTCGATCGGGGCGAGCACGTTCCAGTTCTTCACCCGCAACCCGCGTGGCGGGGCGGCCAAGGGCGTGGACCCGCAGGACGTGGCGGCTTTTCTCGCCCTGGCCGGGGAGAACGGCCTCGGCCCGTTTCTGGCCCACGCCGCCTATACCCTGAACCCCTGTTCCGCCGACGCCAAGACCAGGAACTTCGCCCTGGAGTCCATGCGCGACGACTTGGCCCGCATGGAGCTGCTTCCGGGCAACATGTACAATTTTCATCCGGGGAGCCACGTGGGGCAGGGGATGGAGGCGGGCATCGGCCTCATCGCGGCCCAGATCGACGCCGTCATGCGGCCGGACATGAAGACGACCGTGCTGCTCGAAACCATGGCCGGCAAGGGCAGCGAAGTGGGGAGCGCCTTCGGGGAACTGCGGGAGATCATCGACCGGGTGACGCTGTCGGACAGGATCGGGGTCTGCCTCGACACCTGCCATGTCCACGACGCCGGCTATGACATCGTGCACGACCTGGACGGCGTGCTGAGGGAGTTCGACGAGATCGTCGGTCTCGACCGGCTGCGGGCCGTGCACCTGAACGACAGCCTCAATCCCCGGGGCGCCCGCAAGGACCGCCACGCCTGCATCGGCGAGGGACACATCGGGCTGGATGCCTTCAGGCGCATCATCAACCATCCACGGCTGCGCGGGCTGCCGTTCTATCTGGAGACTCCCAACGAACTGCCGGGGTATGCACGCGAGATCGCGCTGTTGCGGGGTTTGTGTTCGGAGTGAGGGGCGTGTCGGCAGGAGGCGGCGGCGGGGAATACATGGGTGACCGGGCGTTGCATTTTGCGAGAACTCATGGAAATGATGACGAATGGCGCCCATTGCATGAGCATGTCCCCGCCCCTTCAGCGGCTCGGGCATCCGGAATCCGACGTGGCGCAACCCGCGGAGTGCAGAGCATGAACACCGACATCCCGGTTCTCATCGTTGACGACTATTCCACCATGCGCAGGACCATCGGCGACGTCATGCGCAGGTTCGGATTCACCAACCTCGCCTATGCCGAGGACGGGCAGATGGCCTGGGAGATGATGCAGGAAAACAGCTACGAACTCCTGCTCCTCGACTGGAGCATGCCCCGGATGACGGGGCTCGAACTGCTCAATCTCATCCGCTGCCCCGGCGGCAGGTTCACCGACGTCGCAGTGCTGGCCACCACCGGCGAGGCGGAGCAGGAGTGCGTCGTCGAGGCTGTCAAGAACGGCGTGGACAACTACATCGTCAAGCCCTTCACCCCCGAGGTCCTCGAACGCAAGCTGCGCGAGGTCTTCGCCCGCCGCAGCAAGGCGCGTTCCTGAGGCCTTCCCTCATGCCGGCAGGAAAACGCTGACCTCGACCGTGCCGGCCCCGCACTTCATCTCGATATCCCCGCCATGCGCCCGGGCTATGAGCCGGGCAGAGTAGGTGCCCAGACCCGTCCCGCGGGTCTTGCCGGCGGTGGCGTACTTCTCGAAGAACCGCCCTTTCAGTTCCGGCGCGACGTCGCCATTGTTGATGATATCGATGCGCACCCCGCCCTCCGGCCGAGCCCCGATGGACACCAGAACGTCCTCCCGCCGGGGGGACGCGTCCAGGGCGTTGCCCACGAGGTTGGCGAGCATGGAGTGGCAGAGCAGTTCCTCGCCCATCCAGGGGAAGAACGGGCAGTCATCCCGGCCGTCGACGAGGAGCCGCAGCCCGATGCCACGCATCTCGGCCGTTTCCGCGAAGCCTGTCATGACCTTGCGCGCCACGACGGCCAGATCCATCTTTTCGGGCCGCAGCTCATAGACACCCCGTTCCATCCGGAAGAGGGTGGTGGACAGGTTGGTCATGGCCAGGAGCGTGTAGCCGGCGTCTTCGATGCGCTGCAGCATGTCCCGCTGGGGCTGGGTCAGGTTGGCGTCCATGAGCATGAGCTGCGGCAGGCTCAGAACAGTGGTCAGGGGCGACTTGAGGTCGTGGCGCATGATGCGTTCCACGTCCTCCCGAAGGCGGGCGGCCTCGCGCAGGGCAATGTGGTTGGCGACCCGCGCCCGGACCACGGCGGGGTTGAAGGGCTTGGCGATGAAGTCGATGGCGCCGAGTTCAAGGCCTCTGGTCTCGGCCGCGACGTCGTCGAGGGCGGTGATGAAGATGACCGGGATGTCGGCGGTTCTTTCATCGGCCTTGATTCTGCGGCAGACTTCGAAGCCGTCCATGCCGGGCATGACGATGTCCAGCAGGACGAGGTCGGGAGTGGATGCGCCGACTATTTCCAGGGCTTTTTCGCCGCTTGTGGCCGTGTCCACGTCGTAGGCCGGAGCGAGGAAACCTGCCAGCAATTCGATGTTGAAGGGGGTGTCGTCGACGATCAGGATTCGTGCGCGGCCTTGTGCGCTCATCAGCGGCTCCTTGTTTCCTCTGGCGGGCAATGCGGGAATCGCGGGAGGCCGAACCCCCCGCGGTTTCTTCACATGTCGCGATTCTTTGAGACGCGCAAGCGGCTGCGGGAGAATGGGCCTCGGATTGAGACGGATGAGGTCGGAAAACAAGAAAGCCGCCCTTTCGGACGGCTTTCAAGCGGCATTCAAGTGGAATTTGATGTGCGTTTATAAGTGGTGGAGCTGATCAGGATCGAACTGACGACCTCTTGAATGCCATTCAAGCGCTCTCCCAGCTGAGCTACAGCCCCACAACGCGAAGCCGCCTTTTGATATAAACCACCCAGGCTGTCAACAGGAAAAATCGTCATACGCGCAAGTATGGCGAAACAGCCGGGTCCCTGATAAGGGGGGCTTGTCTGACGCGCTCCTCCCGGCGAGCCTGCCGGGAGGCATGTGGCCAAAAACCCTTGCGGGGCGGCCCTTGGCGCTCGTTCATCGGGTGCGGCGCGAGAAAACAGCGGAGGAATCAATGCGATCAATTTTGAGCATAGGCTTTCTTTTCATGGTCGGCATCCTGGGCGCATGCCCCTCGTTGGCCGCCGAACCGCGGTCCGGCGCGTGGGAGATCGACGGCGAGCATTCGACCGTGGGTTTTCGCATCCGGCATATCGTCGGCCATGTGCCCGGCGTCTTCGCCAGGTTTTCCGGCGAGGTGGATTACGACCCGGCCGCGCCGACGCGTGCGCAGTTCTACATCCTGGTCGACAGCGCCAGCGTCCATACCGGCGTCCCGGCCCGCGACGAACATCTGCGCAGTCCCGACTTCCTGGGCGTGGAGAAGGCCCCGCGCATCATTTTCGCCAGCAAGAGCGTGACCAGGGGGGAAGGAAACATCCTGCACGTGACCGGCGACTTGACCATCAAGGACGTCACGGCGGAAATCCAGGTGCCCGTCAGGATCCTGGGCATCGCCGAACATCCTTTCAAGGACAAGATGCCGGACACCAAGGTGCTGGGGCTGCATGCGGAGTTTTCCATCAACCGGCTCGATTTCCATGTGGGAGAGGCCAAGTGGACTCAGATGGGCATCATGGGCGAGACCATCGACCTGACTATCGACATGGAGTTGCTGCAACGCTAGGCTTGTCCGGCCGGGCGGTTCATCCCGGCCGCGTTTTCCGCACTCCGAGGGCGCATGGACAGTCTTGAGATACATCTCGACCGGGTCGACGTGGACCTGGGCACAGCCCGCATCCTGCACGACCTGACCCTGCATATCGCCGGCCGGGAGCACTTCGCCGTGGTCGGCGACAACGGGGCCGGCAAGACCACGCTCCTGCGCCTGCTGACGGGCGAACTCTGGCCGTCGCAGCGCAGCGGCGGCCGGCGCGTCTACCGGTTCTGCGGCGAGGGCTCGGAGTCGCCCATCGCCGTCCGCCCGCATGTCCGCCTGGTCACGCCGGACATGGCCGACTGGTACCAGCGCCACGACCTGCGCGTGCACATCTGGGAAGTCGTCTGCGCCGGGTTGCGCAACACCCCCTTTCTCTACCATGAGGCTTCGGAGGCCGAGCAGGCGCAGGCCAGGACCCTGGGCTTCGAGATGGGCCTGGGGCCTGTCCTCGACAGGCCCATGCGGGCCGTGTCCACCGGACAGGCCAAGCGCGCCCTGCTGGCGCGGGCCCTCATCGCCGAACCGCTTCTTCTGGCCGTGGACGAGTTGACCCAGGGCCTGGACCGCCAGGGCCAGCTACGCCTGCTGGACGCCCTGAACCGCATTGCGGACACGGGGCGCACTCGCTTGCTGGTCAGCGGGCACGGTCTGCTGCCGGTGCCCGAGGCCGTGCGCGGGCGGATTTTCATCGAGCACGGCCGCCTGGTGGACAGGCCCTCGCGGGTGCGGCCGGGCGTGCTGGACCTGCCTGAGCGGCAGGGCACCGGTGCGCGTCCGGAGACCGTCGTCGAACTGCGCGGGTGTTCCGTTGTCATGGACGGTCGGCCCGCGATCGACAACCTGACCTGGACCGTGCGTTCGGGCCAGTGCTGGGGCGTGCTCGGCCACAACGGCAGCGGCAAGTCCACGCTGCTGCAGCTCGTCACGGGCTACCGCCGGGCCTGGCCCGGGGGCGAGTCCTCGTGGTTCGGCCGAACCGGCCTCATCCGCATGTCCGAAATCCGCGCACGCATCGGTATCCTCGCTCCGTGGCTGGGCGAACGGATGGAGCCCGGCGCCACCTGCCGGGACGTGCTCCTCTCGGGGCTGTGCGACGGCCTGGGCGTGCACCGCGGTCTCGGTCCGGCCCAGATCGCCATGGCCGAGGATTTGGCCGGCGCCTGGGGCATGGAAGACTGGCTGGACCGTCCCCTTTCGTCCCTGTCCTTCGGGCAGGCCCGGCAGGTCATGCTGGCCCGGGCCGTGGTCCACGCGCCCGAGCTGCTGGTCCTCGACGAGCCCTTTTCGGGCCTCGACGCTTCCTGGCAGGCCCGCATGGTCGAACTGCTGTCCGACTGGGCCTCCCGCGGCAGGACTCTCATCCTGGCCACCCATTCCCCGGAATTCATGGACGATCTCCTGACCCACGGTCTTATTCTCGATCAGGGGCGCTGCGCCGCGGCCATGGAGTGGCCGAAGCTCCGCGCGACCGACGCCTTTGCCGCGCTTTTCGGGCAGAGCGGGGAGGGCCGAGGCCGGGCATGAACATCGCCTGTGTCCATGTGGGGCTCAGCTGGTCCCTGTCCGATCTGGGGCATACGGTGCTGGAACTGCGCCCGCCCGCAGGGGTGGTCCATATCGCCCCGCTGATGGGGGATTTCGTCCCCGACCTGTTCATCCAGCAGGAGACCCTCGGTCCCCGCACCCTCATCGCTGACCTGTCCTCCCTCGGCTGCCCCAAGATCTACTGGTCCATCGACACCCATCTGAATAGTTTTTGGCACCAGTATTACGCCCGGCTCTTCGACCTTTTCTGCTCGACCCAGAAGCACTGGCTGCCCTGGTTCGCGCGGCGCGGCGTGACCGGCACCCTCTGGCTGCCCTGGCACGGCGAGAGGCGCCGGCGCGCGCCGTGGGAAGGACGGCGGCCCGGCATGGCCTTCGTGGGACGGCTTACGGCCGAACGGCCGGTGCGTACGTGGTTCGTGGAGTTGCTCCAGGAGCTGGGCGAGGTGCGCGTGCGTCAGGAGCTGGGCTTCGCGGCCATGCTCGACATGTACGACGAAACCCGCCTGGTCCCCAACGAGTCCATTTTCGGCGAAGTGAATTTTCGATTGTTCGAGGCGGCGTCATGCGGGTGCGCGGTCCTCAACCCGGCCATCCCGCGTCTGGAGGATCTGTTCGAACCCGGCGAGGAAGTGGCCGCGTACCGCGACGGCGCCGAGCTCGCGGACTGGGCGGGGCGCCTGCAGGGCGACGACCTGTTGGCCAAGAGCATGGGGCTTCGCGCCTGGGAGCGGGTGCAGCGAGAACACCTCCCGGAACACCGGGCCGCCGCGCTGCTGGGCGCTGCGGCCAGGCTTTCGCGGCGCGCCGCCACCGGACCGTCGGCCGACGTGGCCTGGTGGCTGACCTTGTCCCAGCTTCGGGAGGCCGGGCGCCTGGCGATGGGCGCGGACGCCATGGCGGCGCGGCTGGGGGCCCTGCCCGTGACGGACGAGGTCCTGGCCGCCATGCTGCGGCTGCGCTCCGCGGCCTGTCGGGACGAGTTCATGCGCCTGGCTGTGCCCGTGGCCGAGACCGGGCAGTACGCGGCCTTCCCGGAGGTAAATCTGGCGGGGAGCATGGGCGCGCTCAAGGCCGGCGACCCGGCCCTGGCGCGCCTTTTCTTCCTGCGGCATCGCCGCCACGCCGCGCCCGCGGCTCCGGACCCGGGGCACGCGCCGCTTTCCATTTGCCTTGCCTGGGCCAGGGAGCTACAACGCATCGGGCGGTCATTCCGGCCGGGCTTCGTGTTCGACCCCGGCGCGCATCTGCCCCAATCGGCACTGGAGTGTCTGGTGCTGGCCAGTTCGTTCGCCGCCGACGACCTGCGCGTGTACAGGGAGATCGCCCGGATTCTGGCCTGCGAGAGTGGCTGGGACGGGCTGCGCATCAAGGCCCTTTCGCATCTCTCTCTGCACGACCGCAGGGATTGGCGGCTGGGCCTGGAGTTGGGCCTGGCCGACTGTCGGGCCTTCCGTGTCCGGCAGGGCCTGGAGGAAATCCTGGCGGCCCGCGACGAGGCCCTGCGCCAAGGGCAGGCCGGGCGGTTCGAGCGCTTTCTTGTGGCCCGCGACGAATCCGGACGGATCCGGGCCCTGCTGGCGGACGATTTTTCGGCAATGAACCCACCTTCATGACAAGGCGGATATGCTCGAGACACTGCGCATTCGCAACCTGGCCCTCATCGACGACGTGGAACTGGAGTTCTGCCCAGGCCTGAACGTGCTCACGGGCGAATCCGGCGCAGGCAAGTCCTTCATCCTGCGCGCCCTGGACTTCATCCTCGGCGAGCGCATCTCGGCCGACCTGGTTCGGCCCGGCCGGGAAAAGGCCCTGGTGGAGGCCGTGTTCCGCCTGGACGGCGAGGAGCTCTTCCTGCGCCGCGAGTTGGCCCGCACGGGCCGCAGCCGCCTGTTCATCAACGACGACCTGGGCTCCCAGGACCGTCTGGCCGAGCTCAGGCCGCGCCTTCTCATGCACACCAGCCAGCACGGCCAGCAACGGCTGCTTTCGTCCGAGCATCACGTGGAGGTTCTCGACGCATTCCTGGCAGACCCGCAGGTCCTGGCCTCGCAGCGGGCCGCCCGTGAAGCGCTGCAGGCTGTCCTGGCCCGCAGGACCGAGGTGGAGCGGCGCATGGCCGGGCTCATGGAGCGGCGCGAGTTTCTGGAATTCCAGCTGGCCGAGATCCGCAAGGTGGACCCGCAGCCCGGCGAAGAGGAAGAGCTGTTGCAGCGCCGCGACGACGCGCGGCGCGCCGAGCGGACCCGCACCCTGGCCGGCGAGGCCCAGGGGCTCCTTCTGGGCGAGAACGGGCTGCAGGACATGCTTTCGTCCCTGGAGCGGGCCCTGGCCGGCCTGGGGGAGGACGACGAGGGGCTGCGCGAGCACGCGCGGGAAGTGGGGCGCTTTCGTGACGGACTGGCCGACATGCTGCGCGACCTGCGCGCCTCGGGTTCGTCACGTGGCGAGGATTACGACGCCGAGCAGGTCGAGAAACGCCTGTGGGAGCTGCAGCAGTTGCAGCGCAAACTGAAGCGCTCCCTCGATTCCATCGTGGCCCTGGGCGCCGAAATCGAGGAGAATCTGTCCTTTCTGGACGAGAGCGGGCTCGAACTGAAGCGTCTGGACAAGGAAGAGGCCCAGACCGCCTCGGACCTGCGCGAAGCCACGGCAGCGCTCAATGCCGCCCGCGAAGCCGCGGCCGGGGATCTGACCAGGGATCTCGAAAGCGAGCTGAAGAATCTGGGTTTTTCCGAGCACCTGCGTGTCCTGGTGGAGTTCCGCGCCCAGACGGTTCACCCCGGCATCGACGAGCTGCGGCCCCGCTTCCTGTGGGTGCCCAACCCCGGCCTGGACCCACAGCCCCTGGACCGCATCGCCTCGGGCGGCGAGCTTTCGCGCTTCCTGCTGGCCGTGGTCAGCCTGCGCTCCCGGGAAGGCTTGCCGGCCCTGCTCTTCGACGAGGTCGACTCGGGCATCGGCGGCCGGACGCTCATCAAGGTCGCCGAGCGCATCCGCCTTCTGGCCTCGCGCCAGCAGGTCATCCTCATCACCCATTGGCCCCAGCTGGCCCGTCTGGCCGACGAACATTTTGCCATCCGCAAGGAAGTGCACGACGGCGCGACCTACACGCTCTGCACGAGCCTCACCCCGGCCGAGCGCCAGGCGGAACTCGCCCGCATGGCCGGGGAAACCACGAAAACCGACAACGCATAGGACATACGTCCGGGAACACCATATGATCGACAGCCAGACGCCATGCCGGGATTTGGAGGTCCTCTCCTGCCGGCCCGGCAGCGACCCGAGCCTGGTCAACCTCATTCTCTCCGCGCCGGGCTGGACGTGCCGGCCGGGTCAGTTCGTCATGCTCCGCCCCGCGCAGTGGGGCGCCGAACTCATCTGGCCGCGGCCGTTTTCGGTCTGCGACGTGTCCGAAGACGGCCTGCGCATCCTGTTCCAGACCGTGGGCCGCGGCACGCGCCGGCTGGCCGAGCTCACGCCGGGCCAGAAGGTCACGGTCTGGGGGCCGCTGGGGAGATGGTTCCGCATCGACGAGTCGCGGCCCAACCTGATCCTGGCCGGAGGCGTGGGCATCGCCCCCTTCGTCATGCTCGCCCGCCGCGAGCGGAGGGACAACCTGTCCATGCTCTTCGGCCATCGGCTGGACCTGCAGCACTACCCGTACGACGAGATCGCCGCAGCCATCCAGAGCGAGGCCATGCAGCAGAAGACGCCCGCGGACATCGCGACCTTCGAGACCGTGCTCTCGGACCGCATCAAGGCGCTGGCCGGCAAGGGCCAGGTCCTGGCCTGCGGGCCGGAGCCCATGCTCAAGGTCGTGCGCAAGTACTGCCTGGAGCACGGCACCGACGGCCAGGTGTCCCTGGAGAACCGCATGGCCTGCGGGGTGGGGGCGTGTCTGGGCTGCGTGGCCAAGACGACCCAGGGCGATTACGTACAAAGCTGCGTGCACGGACCGGTTTTCGACGTGCGCGACATCGAGCTGGGGGCATAGCATGGACCAGACCGTCAAACTCGGGTCCCTGACCCTCGCTAATCCGATCATCACCGCTTCGGGCACTTTCGGCTACGGCCTGGAGTTCATGCGTTACGGCGACCTTTCGAAGCTCGGGGGGCTGTGCCTCAAGGGCATCTCCCTGGCCCCGCGGACCGGCAACCCCATGCCGCGCATCGCCGAGACGCCCTGCGGCATGCTCAACGCCATCGGCCTGCAGAACGTGGGCGTGGAGAAGTTCCTGACCGAGAAGCTGCCCTACATCCCGGCCGACGCGACCCTCATCGCCAACCTGTACGCCCAGACCCCGGAGGATTTCGGCGAACTGGCGGCCATCTTTGCGCATGAGGACAAGATCGCGGCCCTGGAGGTCAACATCTCCTGCCCCAACGTGCGCGAGGGCGGGGTGCAGTTCGGCCAGGACCCGCACATGGCCGCAGGGGTCGTTTCAGCCGTGAAGAAGCGCGCGGGCGCCAAGCCCGTCATCGTGAAACTGAGCCCCAACGTGACCGACGTGCGCGTCATCGCCCGGGCGGCCGTGGACGCGGGCGCGGACATGCTGTCGCTGATCAACACCATCTCGGGCATGGCCGTGGATATCCGCACGCGCAAGAGCCGCCTGGCCAACGTGGTCGGCGGCCTGTCGGGCCCGGCCATCAAGCCCGTGGCCCTGCGCATGGTGCATCAGGTCGTGCAGGCCGTGAACGTGCCGGTCATCGGCATGGGCGGCATCGTCAGCGCCGAGGACGTGCTGGAGTTCATCCTGGTCGGCGCCCACGCGGTGCAGGTCGGGACCTACAACTTCATGCGCCCGGACAACGCCTTCCGTCTGGTGGACGAGGTGCAGACCCTGGCCGAGTCCCTGGGGATCGGGTCCTGGGACGAGTACCGCGGGACGCTCAAGGTTTAGTCAGAGGTGCGGACATGGGGGCGGGGAAGGGCATGGATCCCCGCCTTCGCGGGGATGACACGGACGCTGTACGTCTGATCGGCGGTCTTCCATCAGTCGAACTCAGCAACAGCTTGCGTGCGTGCAGGAAGTCATTCCCGCGAAGGCGGGAATCCATGCCTTTCGGAAATTCCATCGCAGCACACGGAGGTAGGATGATCAAGAGATTCTGCGACATCTGCGGGAAGGAGATCATGGGTCTCAAGGACGGGATCTACGAGGAGCGCTACACCCTGGTCATCGAGGACCCGTCCAATCTGACGCGGCTCGGCGGGCAGCTGGGCAAGATGAACCCGGTCATCGAGATGAAGCTGCAGAACTGCAACAACACCGACATCTGCCGCGAATGCCTGGAGAAGATCCTGGTCAAGGAGTTTCACCGCCGGGCCCAGAACACCTAGCGGCGTTCAGGCTTTCTTCAGCACCGCGCCGTAGAAGAATTCCCCCAGCCCTTCGGCCGTGTCGCTCTGGGCCTGTCGCAGCAGACGCAGGCCCGGGTGGTCGCGGACAAACCCGTCGATTCGTCCCTCGTTTTCTTCTGGATTGAGGGTGCAGGTCACGTAGGCCAGGCACCCGCCCGGAGGCAGCAGGTCCGCCGCCGCCCGAAGCATGTCGCCCTGCAGGCCGGCCAGCCCGGCGCAGTCCGCCGGGGTGCGCTTCCACTTGATGTCGGGCCGCCGCGAGATAACGCCCAGGCCCGAGCAGGGCGCGTCGAGAAACACGGTGCGCGGGCCTTGCCGCAAGGGGTGCGGACCCTGCGCAGATGCCCTGAACGCGGGCACGGACATCCCCAGCCGTCTTGATTCCCCTTTGAGCTGGCGCAGCCGGAAGACGTTGACGTCCGAGGCCCAGACCGTCTTGCCCAGTTCCGCCATGAGAAATGTCTTGCCGCCCCGTCCGCAGCAGGCGTCCAGCACGGGGCTCGGCCAATGCTCCGCTCCCAGGGCGTCCATGATCTTCTGGGCGGCCAGGCTCTGCCTGGTGGCGGCGCCTGCGGCCACGGCCTCGTCCAGGAAGTCGGGCCACTGCTTCAGGGCGAAGCCCCACTCCGTCCGGGACTCGGCCAGGGGCGCGAGGTCCTGCCGCAGCCTTTCGCCCTGCGGGTGCAGCCTGTTGACCCGCACCCCCAAGGGCGGGGCCTGCAGGGACGCTTCGAGATACGCCCGGGCCTTGTCCTTGCCGTAGGCCTTGAGCCACATCTCGGCCAGCCAGAGCGGGCAGGAGCACCAGGCCGACAGGAATTTGGCCTGACCGGCCGTCTTGCCCTCGTAATAGTCCGGCAGATGCACGGCGCGGCCCAGGCGGACCAGATTGCGCAGTACGCCGTTGGCCACCTTGCTCAGAGGTTCCCCCAGTCGCTCGCGCACGAGGCTCACGGCCCAGTCCAGGGTGGCGTATTCGGGAATGCGGCTCAGATACAAGAGCTCGTAGGCGGCCACGCCGAGGATGCGCTTCAGGACGGGCGAGGTCTGGTGCGGGTTCTTCAGAAGTTGGGAAAGAATGAAATCGATGCGGCCGCGCAGCCGCAGGTAGCCGTAGGCCAGCTCCGTGGCCAGCCCCTTGTCGGGTCCCGGCGCCACGTCGGCCAGCACGTCGTCCACGGCGGCCTGCAGGTCCTGGTGGTGGTCCATGGTGCGGCGCAGGATGTCCATGGCCAGTCGTCGGGCCAGGGGCGTGCTCATGCCGAGAACTCCTTGATGGCCCATTCGACCTGTTCCAGGGCCACGTCCGTGTCGAGGCACGGGCCGAAAGGCCGGGAGTTCAGGATGCCGTATACCGGCACGGGGTGGGTGTCCTGGATGCCGCTGGCCAGGTCGCGTTCGCAGGCCACGGCGATGATGATCTTGGGGCGGTGCTGGACCACGATGCGCCGTGCGATGGTCCCGCCCGTGGCCACGGCCAGCTTGACGCCGTATTTGTCCCGCAAATCCAAAAGGCCGGCCAGGGCGCACTCGCCGCAGCGTTTGCAGTTGTCGATGTCGTAGGTCAGCCGGAACTTGCAGCGGCTGTTCTGGATGCAGTGCGGCATGAGCAGCAGGATTCTGTCGGCGGGGTAGCGGTGGCCTTCGCCCCGGACCAGTTCGTTGTTGACCTTGATGAACGAGGCCCGCACCGTCTGCTTAGGGATGCCCACCAGCCGGCCCAGCAGGGTCATGAGAGGCAGGAAGAGCTTGACCGTGACGCCGCGCAGCCGCTTGGCGAAAAGCACCGGCCGGCCCAGGAGGATGTTCAGCACCAGGGCCAGTGCGGCCCAGCCGATGGCCAGGATGAGGGCGGCGGTGATGAAGCCCAGAATCCACGGGGCCAGCGGGTGGATGGTGGTCAGACCGACGAAGGGGATGACCCACAGCAGGGCGATGAAAACGCAGAGAAAGACGGACGAGCCGGTGATGAGCCCGATGAAGACGCGCTTGCGGGTCTGGAAGGAGTCGCGGATCTCCCGTTCCAGGGGGCTTCTGAGGGGTTTTCCGCTCCTTGGTTTGGGCATGGCTCCTAGTCGCCCGGGCAGGCCAGGTCGGGTTTGAGCAGGTGTTCGCCGGAGCAGCGGCTCAGGTATCCGCAGTAGAATTCGCGTCCGCCCAGAGGCTTGCTTCCGGCCGGCTTGATGGTCGGCACCGCGTAGAGCCGGTCTGCGCAGGCGATGAGCACGTTGTCGCCGGCCACGCCGTGAACCTCGCCGGGGGTGACCCCATCGGGCAGAGGCTCGCCGATGACGCCGGGGTACACGGTCAGGCGCAGGGTCCTGTCTGGCATGCCGTTCCAATCGAACCAGGATCCGGGCCAGGGGAAGAGGCCGCGGATGCGGTTGTGCACGGTCAGGGCCGGCTGGTTCCAGTCGATGCGTCCCTCCTCCTTGGAGAGCTTGGAGGCGTACGTGGCCCGGGCGTGATCCTGGGGGATGCGCACCAGACGGCCCTGGTGCATCTTCTCCAGGGCCTCCACCAAGAGCCGGCCGCCCATGTCGGCCAGTTCGTCGTGCAGGCTCTGGGCCGTGTCGTCGATGCCGATTGCCCGGCTTCGCTGGAGCAGGATGTCGCCCGTGTCCAGGCCGGCCTCCATCTGCATGATGGTGATTCCGGTGACGTGGCGGCCGTCGATGATGGCCCTGTGGATGGGGGCCGCTCCGCGGTATTCGGGCAGGAGCGACGCGTGGACGTTGATGGCCCCCAGACGCGGGATGTCGAGCACCGACTGGGGCAGGATGAGGCCGTAGGCGGCCACGAGGAGGAGGTCCGGCGCCAGGGCCGCCAGCTGGTCCACGTCGGCTTGGCTCTTGAAGTTCAGGGGCTGGAAGACGGGCAGGCGGTGCTCCATGGCCAGGAGCTTGACGGGCGGGGGCGTGCAGACCTGGCCTCGGCCGCAGGGGCGGTCGGGCTGGGAGTACACGCCGACGACATCGCACCCGCCCCAGTCGAGAAGGTGCCTCAGGGACGCCGCCGCGAAGTCCGGCGTGCCCATGAAGACGACTCTCAGTCTTTCTCTTTCTTTTCTTTCAGCCATTTTTTGAGCTTTCTCTCGTACAGGGTGCGTTTGAGTTTGCTGATCTTGTCGATGAACAGGACGCCGTTCAGATGGTCCACCTCATGCTGCAGGCAGATGGCCATGAGGTCGTCGGCGTCCATCTCCACGGGGTTGCCGTCCAGGTCCGTGGCCGAGAGGTGCAGCCGTTCGGCGCGGGTCACGGTGGTGCGGTAGCCGACCACGGACAGGCAGCCCTCCTCGGATTCCACCTCTCCCTCGAGGTTCGACAGGACCGGGTTGACGAAGACGTGCGGGTCCTCCCGCTTGTCCGGGCCGCTCAGGTCCACGGTGATGAGGCGGATGCTCTCGCCCACCTGTGGAGCGGCCAGCCCGATGCCCTTGTCCGCGTACATGGTCTCGATCATGTCGGCGGCCAGGGTGCGGATTTCGTCGGTGATCTCCGTCACCGGCGCAGCCTTTGCGGCCAGCACCGGATCAGGATATGTACGTACTTTTCTCAGCATATGTCTACTCTTTGGGCTTTTCCCGCAGGCGCAGGCCCAAATCGCGCAGTTGCACGTTCTCCACCGCCGACGGGGCCTCGGTCATGAGGCAGGTGGCCTTCTGGGTCTTGGGGAAGGCGATGACGTCGCGGATGGACTTGGCTCCGGTCAGGAGCATGATCAATCGGTCCAGGCCGAAGGCGATGCCGCCGTGGGGCGGGGCGCCGAAGACCAGGGCGTCCAGCAGGAAGCCGAACTTGGCCCGCGCCTCTTCCTCGCCGATCCCAAGGGCGCTGAACATGTGCTGCTGGGTCTCGGGGTTGTGGATGCGGATGGAGCCGCCGCCGACCTCGGTGCCGTTCAGCACCAGGTCATAGGCCCGGGCCACGGCCGCGGCCGGGTCGGAGGCCAGGGCGTCCATGTCCTTGGGCGCGGTGAAGGGGTGGTGCATGGCCACCCAGCGCTTGGCCTCGGGGTCCCACTCCAGGAGCGGGAAGTCCGTGACCCACAGGGGGGCGAACTCGCCTTCGGGGATGAGGCCGAAGCGTTCGCCGAGCCTCAGGCGCAGGTTGCCCAGCGCGCTGTTGACCATCTCGGGCGCGCCGGCCTGGAAGAAGACGATGTCGCCAACCTTGAGGTTCAGGGCCTCAGTCAGACCGGCGCGTTCGGCGTCGCTCAGGAACTTGGCGATGGGGGACTGCCAGCCGTCTTCCTTGATCTTGATCCAGGCCAGGCCCTGGGCGCCGTATATTTTGACGAATTCGGTGTAGTCGTCGATCTCCTTGCGCGACAGTTCCGCGCCGCCGGGCACGGGCAGGGCCTTGACCAGGGCGGCCGCGGCGAAGAGCTTGAAGTCGGAGCCGCGCACGATGTCGGTCACGTCGGAAAGCTTGAGGTCGAAGCGCACGTCGGGCTTGTCCACGCCGTACTCGGCCATGGCCCGGGCATAGGTCATGCGCGGCAGGGGCAGGGCGATCTCGCGGCCCAGGGCCTCGCGCATGACGCGGGCCATCATGCCCTCGGCCATCTCCATGACCTGCTCCTCGTCGACAAACGACATCTCGATGTCGATCTGGGTGAACTCGGGCTGGCGGTCGGCGCGCAGGTCCTCGTCGCGGAAGCACTTGACGATCTGGTAGTAGCGGTCCAGGCCGCCGCACATCAGCAGCTGCTTGAAGAGCTGGGGCGACTGCGGCAGGGCGTAGAACTGGCCCTGGTTGACGCGGCTGGGGACCAGGAAGTCGCGGGCGCCCTCGGGCGTGGACTTGGTCAGTACGGGCGTCTCGATCTCCAGGAAGCCCAGTTCGTCCAGGTAGCGGCGCACGCTCTGGGACACGCGGCTGCGGAGGATCAGGTTGTCGGCCATGGCCTTACGGCGCAGGTCCAGGAAGCGGTACTTGAGGCGCAGGTTCTCGGACACGTCCACCCGGTCCTCGATGGGGAAGGGCGGGGTCTTGGCCGTGTTCAGGAGCTTGAACTCCGTCACGTAGACCTCGATGGCGCCCGTGGCCAGCTTGGTGTTGACCATGTCCGCCGGCCGGGCGCGGACCACGCCCTTGATGGCCAGCACGAACTCCGTGCGCAGCACGTGGGCCCGCTCGTGGGCCTCGGGGGCGACCTCGGGCGAGAACACGACCTGGGTCAGGCCGTGGCGGTCGCGCAGGTCGATGAAGATGAGGCCGCCGTGGTCGCGGCGGTACTGCACCCAGCCCATGAGGCAGACTTCCCGGCCGAGGGCTTCCGTTCCCAGGGCCGCGCAGTTGTGGGATCTGCGCCAGCCGTTCAGGCTGTCCATGCCGCGTTCCGTGTTCCGTTCATCCATTATATGTTCCTCGCTTGGGTACCATAAGCTGCAAATTCGGGGTGTAAAGGGCTAGCAGGCCGTTGAAAAACGGCGATCTGCTGCGTCAGCAAAAAAAGCCAGACCGCTTATGTATGCGCAATACACTGCGCGCCCTGGCTTTTTTTGCTTCCTTGCATCTCACCATTTTTGAACGGCCTGCGCATTTCGAGTTTTAAGCAGTCAGCCTAGGGCTTGCGCAGCCCAAGGGCCTGTTCAAGGTCGTCCTGTCCGATGGTCTTCTGCACGCCCGTGGCCATGTCCTTGACCACGATCTGTCCCTTGTCCATCTCGTCCTGGCCCAGGATCAGGCAGGTCTTGACGCCGAGCTTGTTGGCCTGGCGCATCTGGGCCTTGATGCTCCTGGCCTCGAAGGACACCTCGCCGGCGAAGCCCCGCTCGCGCAGGCGCTGGGCCAGGAGCAGGGCGGTGTTCAGGGCGCGGGAATCCAGCACGGCCAGGTAGAAGTCCGGGGCCGGGGTCTGGGCCTCTCCGTAGAGCAGGGCCAGGCGCTCCATGCCGCAGGCGAAGCCGATGCCCGGCAGGTCCGGGCCGCCGAGCTGCTTGATGAGGCCGTCGTAGCGGCCGCCGCCGGCCACGGCGCTCTGGGAGCCGATCTCGCCCGAGACGACCTCGAAGGTCGTGCGCTGGTAGTAGTCCAGGCCGCGCACCAGCCGGTCGTTCAGGCGGTAGGGGAGCTTCGCGCTGTCCAGGATCTCGCGGACCTGGGCGAAATGCTCGGCGCAGCCCGGGCAGAGGGAGTCGGCGATGCTCGGCGCGCCGGCGACCAGTTCCTTGCAGGCCGGGACCTTGCAGTCCAGCACGCGCAGGGGGTTGGTTTCGGAGCGGCGGCGGCAGTCCTCGCACAGGGCCGACTGGTCCACGCCGGCCAGGAAGTCGCGCAGGCGCTGGTGGAAGACCGGGCGGCACTCGGGGCAGCCCAGGGAGTTGAGCTCCAGGGCCAGGTTCTTCAGGCCCAGCTTGGTCAGGAAGGTCCAGAGCATGAGGACGACCTCGGCGTCGGCCTGGGGCGCGTCGGTGCCGAGCACCTCGACGTCGAGCTGGTGGAACTGGCGCAGCCGGCCCTTCTGGGGGCGCTCGTAGCGGAACATGGGGCCGCAGGCGAAGAGCTTGGTGGACCCTTCGGACGCGTACATGCCGGATTCGATGAAGGCGCGCAGCACCCCGGCCGTGGCTTCGGGGCGCATGGTCAGGGAGCGGCCCTTGCGGTCGGCGAAGGTGTACATCTCCTTCTGCACCACGTCGGTCTCCTCGCCGATGGAGCGGGCGAAAAGCTCGGTCTTCTCCAGGATGGGCACGCGAACTTCCTGGCAGCCGTAGGTGGCGAAGACCTCGCGGGCCAGGTTCTCCATGTGCGTGTGGACGGCGCTCTCCGGGCTGAAGAGGTCAGAAAAGCCTTTAATTTTCTGAATTTTAGACATAGAAATATATGTGTCCTTGGCGAATTTGGGATGGAGGAGCGCGCCGCTTTCCCGGAAACGGCCGGCAATGAACAAGGCGGGCGCGACGCTGCGAAACAGCACTGGTTAGTTTATGAACGATCGATTGTCAAAGACGGAGGAGCGATGTTCAAGGCCGTATCTGTGGTGGGGTTCAAGAAAACGGGCAAAACAAGTCTTGTCCTCGAACTCGCCCGGGAGTTGACCGCGCGGGGGCGCAGGGTCGCCGCCGTGAAGTTCACGCATCACGGATTGGATCTGGACGGGACCGATACGGCCAGGTTCGCGCAGGAATGCGTCAGCGTAGCGGGCATCGGGCCGAAAACAACGACGCTGCTCTGGAACAGCGCCCGGCAGCTGCAGGACATCTTTCCGCTGCTGGGAGCCGATATCGTGCTGGTCGAGGGCGGCAAGTCCCTGACCTGGCTGCCCCGGTTCGTGACCCTGGGCGCGGACGAGGACGAGTCCGGCCTGGGACAGGGCCTGGCCCTGGCCACTTGGGGCTCCGGCTCCCTGCCCGGCGTGCCGCGTGCCTCGTCCGTCGCCGAACTGGCCACCCTGGCCGAAAGCCGCGCCTTCACCCTGCCCGGCCTCGACTGCGGGGCCTGCGGCCGCGACTCCTGCCTCGAACTGGCCCGCGAGATCGTGGCCGGCACGGCCGCGCCCATGGCCTGCGAGGCCATGAACGCCAAGCTCGTGGTGCGGGTAGGGGGGCAGCGTCTGGCCCTCAATCCCTTCGTGGACCGGCTCGTGACGAACACCATCCGCGGGCTGCTGACGGAGCTCAAGGGGAACGTGCCGGGACAGCGAGTGGAGATCGTCCTGGAGTAGACGCGTCCGATTGGGTTCGGGGAAACGTTCCGGCGTGGCTCCCGGAAGGCGCTTTGCCATGTTCTGGCCTATTGACTCGGAACCCGCGGTCCGCAAAGATGCTCCGATATTCCCGGAGGACGCGCCAGGCTTGTGGCCCTCCGGAAACGCAACCCGGAAAACGGCCGGCAGCCCCGGGGCGATGCCGGCATCAGGGATGACCATGCAGGTACGCATCAAATGTTTCGCCACCTTGAGTGACCACACCCCCGAAGGCGGGGTCCTTACCCTGCCCGCCGGCGGCACCGTGGAGAACGCGCTGACGGGCATCGGGCTTGCCCCGGCCGATGTGAAGCTGGTCTTCGTGAACAGCAAGCATGCCGAAATGGACGCGCCCCTGGCCGACGGCGATCAGTTGGGCATCTTCCCGGCGGTGGGCGGGGGATGAGTTCTTCCTTTGAGCTGGACTTGGAACGGTTGAGCGGGCGCGACGAGCAGCGCAAGGTGCGCACGGTTTCCTTGTCCGAGCTGGAATCTCTGTGCGCCAGGGAAGGACTGTCCCTGCGCGAGGGAGCTTTGCGCTGCGTTGCGCACGGAGTCGAGCCCCTGCCCCTGCTCAAATGCCTGCACGGCGTGGAGCCGCAGGGGCAGGCGCGCCTTCTGGGTGCCTCGGTTCTGCTCGTTGGCGCCGGCGGGCTCGGCGGCTACGTGCTCGAACTCCTGGCTCGTTTCGGCGTGGGGCGCATCGACGTGGCCGACGGCGACGTGTTCGAGGAATCGAATCTCAACCGGCAACTGCTCTCGTCCGTGGACGATCTGGGCCGCAACAAGGCGCGCGTGGGCGCCGAGCGGGCCGCGCGCATCGCGCCGCTGGTCGAGGTGCGCCCATTGGAATTTTTTCTGGATCGGACCAACCTGCCTCAGGTCCTGCAGGGTGTGGACGTGGTGGTGGATGCCCTGGGCGGCATCGCCCCGCGCATGGCACTGCACGACGCGGCTCTGGAGCGCGGCATCCCGGTGGTGGCCGGGGCCGTGGCCGGCTGGACCGCGGTGGTGGGCAGCGAAACGGCCGAAAAGCGCGGCATCTCGCTCATGTGGGGCGATGCGGCGGCCGCCGACGCCGAGCACGCCCTGGGCAGCCTGGCCCCGGCCGTGTCCCTGGCGGCGGCGCTCATGGCCGCCGAGGCGTCGCGCTATCTGCTGCACGGCGAACTGGCCCTGGCCGGGCGCATGCTGCACGCGGATCTCACCTCCTTCTCTTTTGAAATGTATGATCTTGAATAAGTTACGGGACAATGCAATGAACACGATCGTTCTGGCCACGGGCAACGCGGGCAAGATCCGCGAGCTGTCGGCCATGCTGAAGGAACTGCAGCCGGACATGACGGTGCTGGGCCTCAAAGATTTTCCGGACATCGGGGACATCCCCGAGACGGGCGAGACCTTCGAGGACAACGCCCGCATCAAGGCCCTGGCCGTGGCCCGGGCCACGGGGCTGGTGGCCGTGGCCGACGACTCGGGCCTGGCCGTGGATGCCCTGAACGGGGCCCCCGGCGTCTACTCGGCGCGGTACAGCGGCGAGGACGCCACGGATGAAAAGAACGTGGCCAAACTGCTGGTTGCCCTGAAGGATGTGCCGGACCCGTGGCGCGGCTGCCACTTCGCCTGCGTCATGCTGGCCGCGACGCCCGAAGGGCAGGAGCTGGTCGGCCGAGGGGAATGGCAGGGACGGGTGACGCATGCCCCGGCCGGCGACAAGGGGTTCGGCTACGACCCGGTGTTTTTCGACGAGGAACTGGGCCTGACGGCCGCGCAGATGGACGCGCCGGTCAAGAACGCCCGCAGCCACAGAGGACTGGCCCTGCGAGACCTGCTCGGGGGCTGGCCGGAATTCTGGAAACGGGCGCAAGCCGAGATGGAGAAGAAATAGCATGTGCGGAATCATCGGGTACACGGGGCATCGTCCGGCCATCCCGGCCATCGTCGAGGGCCTTCGCCGTCTTGAATACCGCGGGTACGACTCGGCCGGCGTGGCCTACGAGGAACCGCAGGGCCTGCACGTCATCCGCGCCGAGGGCAAGCTCGGCGCCCTGGACAGCAAGATCGCGGGCCTGGACACGGCCTCCTCGGTCTGCGGCATCGGCCACACCCGTTGGGCCACCCACGGCCTGCCCGTGGAGCGCAACGCCCATCCGCACATGGACGGCGACAGGCGCTTCGCCCTGGTCCACAACGGCATCATCGAGAATTACGCCGAGCTCAAGGCCGAACTCATGGCCGAAGGCCACGTCTTTCATTCCGAGACGGACACCGAGGTGCTGGTCCACGTCATCGCCAAGGGCGTGCGGCTGACCGGAGACGTGCGCCAAGGCATTTCCTGGGCGCTTTCGCAGGTCGACGGGGCCTACGCCTTCGCCCTGCTGTCGCGCGAGCACCCTGGAAAGATCTGGGCCAGCCGCAAGGCCAGCCCCCTGCTCATGGGCATCGGCACGGGCGAGAATTTCCTGGCCTCGGACATCCCGGCCTTCCTGCCTTACACCCGCGAGGTGGTCTTTCTGGACAACGGCGAGCTGGTCGAGATCGACGCCGGCTCGTGGCAGGTCTTCGACGCCGTGACGCTTGCGCCCAAGGCCAAGGAGGTCAAGCACATCTCCTGGGACGTGCAGGCCGCCCAGAAGGACGGGTACAAGCATTTCATGCTCAAGGAGATCTTCGAGCAGCCCAAGGTCATCCGTGACTGCTTGGCCGGCCGCATCCAGAAGGGCCGGGTGGTCCTGCCGGAGCTCGACGCCCTGGAGGTCCCGGGCCGCCTGACCATAGTGGCCTGCGGCACGTCCTACCATGCGGGCCTGTGGGCCAAGTACCTCCTCGAATCCTGGGCGCGCATCCCCGTGCAGGTGGAGATCGCTTCGGAGTTCCGCTACCGCGACAGCGTCTTCCTGCCCGGCGACCTGGTTCTGACCATCAGCCAGTCGGGCGAGACGGCCGACACCCTGGCCGCCATCCGCATCGCCCGCGAGGCGGGGGTGCCGATCCTGGGCCTGTGCAACGTAGTCGGGTCGTCCATCGCCCGCGAGTCCGACCAGGTGGTCTACACCCAGGCCGGGCCCGAGATCAGCGTGGCCTCGACCAAGGCCATGTGCAGCCAGATGGTCCTGCTGCTGCTCATGACCCTGTCCTGGGGCGTGCGGAAAGGCTCTCTCCCCGAGGGCGTCCTGGAGCGCTGCCTGACAGACCTGCCGCAGCTGCCGGAGCGGCTCGGCATGGAACTGCCGGCCATCCGCGAAAAGGCCAGGAGCCTGAGCCAGGAATATTCCGACGCGAGGAGCTTCTTCTTCCTCGGCCGCGGCCAGAATTTTCCCATGGCCCTGGAGGGTGCCCTCAAGCTCAAGGAAATCTCCTACATCCACGCCGAAGGCTACGCCGCCGGCGAGATGAAGCACGGGCCCATCGCCCTCATCGACCCGCACTTCCCAACCTTCGCCATGGCCCTGGGCGACGAGCTGCTGCAGAAGGTGGCCTCGAACCTGCAGGAAGTGCAAGCCCGGGGCGGGCGCATCATCGCCCTGGTCAACCCGGGCGCTGCCCCGGCCGTCGAAGACCCCTGGGTGTTGCCCGAGGTCTGGGGGCCGCTCAAGAGTTTCCTGGTGCTGCCGGCAGTGCAGCTTTTCGCCTATGAAATGGCCGTGTACCTGGGCAAGGATGTGGATCAGCCCCGGAACCTGGCCAAAAGCGTGACAGTGGAGTAGTGATTTTCGTGCGTTTTGCGTTGAAAGCAGTTTTGATGGCCGTACTGGTCCTCGGGTTTGCCGTGGCTGCATCGGCCGCGGCAAAGGATGACTACGCCCGCGGGGTGAGCGCCTTCAACTCGCTTCTGGGAAACGAGAAGCGGGCGGGGCTGCGGGCGGAGTGGCAGGCTGTCATGAAGCATTTCGAGCGGTCTTTGGCGGCGGAGCCCAAAGGGGAGTATGCGCCGAAGTGCATGTTTTTCCTGGGGCGCTCCTTCGAGGAACTGGCCCGACGCTCTTTTGCCAAGGCCGACCGCGTGGGCGCCCTGGAGGCCTACGACCGCCTGCTCAAAGTCTTCCCGAAGCACGGCTGGGCCGACGACGCGATGTTCCGCAAGGGCATGGTCTGGCTGGAACTTGCCAAGGATCCGGTCCAGGCCGAAGGGTTTTTCAAGGGCGTCGTGGCAGCCTACCCCAAAGGCGACATGGTGCCCAAGTCGCGCGAGATGCTTGCGCAGATGGCCGGCGCCGCGCAGGCTCAGGCCGGGTCGAAACAGACCGAATCTCCGGCTGCGTCACGGGCCGGATCTCCCGCCTCCGCACCCGCACCCTCGTCAAAGTCCGCCCCCGAGCCGGCGGCCAAGGCCGCCCCAGCAAAGGGGGAGTCGACTCTTCTGGGGATCCGGCACTGGTCGAGCAGCGACTACACGCGCGTGGTCATGGACGTGACGGGCGACGTGAAGTACGAGCGCGCCCTGGTCGAAAAGGCCAAGAACGGCAACAAGCAATTGCAGATCACCCTGCAGCGGACCGATATCGCCGCGGATGTCATGCCCGCGCGGACCATCGGCGACGGCATCCTGTCGCAGATTCTGGTCGGCCCGGATACGGGCGGCGGCGCGTTGATCACGTTCGACCTCATGCAGATGGATCATTACCGGGTTTTCACCCTGCCGGAACCCTACCGGGTTGTGCTCGACATCTATGCCACCGGCGGAAACGGGGTGCGCACAAAGGATTCCGCGGCGACTCAGGTGGAGGAGCCTCTCGGGAAACAGGAGCCCGAGGTCGACCACGTGCAACGGGCCCTGGCCGAACTGGAGGCCAAAAGCGCGGCGAAGAAGGATGTCCCGGCCGCGAAGTCGGTTCCCGAGCCGGCCAAGGCGCCGAAGCAGGCCAAAAGCGGAAAGCAGTCCGGTTCGCCGGCGCAGGGCGCGGCGGCAAAGGAAGAGGCCCCGCAGATCGATGTCACGCCAAAGCAGAAGAAATACGCCGGCTCCCTGGTCGAGCAGCTCGGCCTCAAGGTCCGCACGATCATGCTCGACGCCGGGCACGGCGGCAAGGATCCAGGCGCCGTGGCCAACGGGCTGGAGGAGAAGGACATCAACCTGCGCATGGCCAGGATCCTGGGCCGTGAACTGCAGCAGCAGGGCTTCGAAGTGCATTACACGCGCACCGGCGACAAGTTCATCCCCCTGGAGGAGCGCACGGCCATGGCCAACGCCAAGAACGCCGACCTCTTCATTTCCCTGCACTGCAATGCCATCAAGGAAGCCTCGGTCAAAGGCCTCGAGGTCTACTACCTGAACCTGGCGACCGACGCCCAGGCAGTGCGCGTGGCGGCGCGGGAGAACGGGGTCTCGGCCAAAAAGATCAGCGACATGCAGTTCATTCTGTCGGATCTCATGCTCAATTCCAAGATCAACGAGTCCCGCCAGATGGCCTCCCTGGTCGAGCGGGAGACGTTGCGCGCCGTGCGCCCCAAATACGCGCTGGCGAGCCACGGCGCCAAGGGAGCTTTCTTTTACGTGCTGACCGGGGCGCGGATGCCGTCCATTCTCGTGGAAATGGGCTATCTGACCAATCCCGAAGAGGCGGCCAAGCTGGGTTCCGATGCCTATCTTGCGTCAATGGCCAAGGGCCTGGCCTCCGGAGTGGTGGCCTACAAGAATAAATTGGAGCGCTTCGCCCTCAGCGGGTCGGGCAAATCCTGAAGTCGTCCGGCGTGTCTTTTCCCGCTCCGTTCCCTGCCTGCGGAACGGGGCGGTTCTTTTTTCATCGCGAGCATAATGGAGTTCATGTCATGGTTTTCCCTCTCGGTTCCGTCATCAACGCCCTGGCCATCCTGGTCGGGGGCGCGCTCGGGATGCTGCTGCACGGCCGTCTTCCGGAAAGGATGCGTCAGGTCGTTTTTCAGGGTTTGGGCCTTTGCGTGCTGGTCATCGGCGTGCAGATGGCCCTGCAGGGCAAGAACGGGCTGCTCGTGGTGCTGAGCGTCCTCATCGGAGGCGTCGTGGGCGAGGCCCTGAGCCTTGAGGACCGCTTCGCCGGGCTGGCCGACAAGCTCAAAGGGCTGGTGCGCTCCTCCAACACCCGGTTCGTGGACGGCATGGTCAACGCCTCGCTGATTTACTGTATCGGGGCCATGGCCATTCTGGGTTCCTTCGACGAGGGCATCCGCGGCGACCATTCGATCCTCTTCACCAAGGCCCTGCTGGACGGCTTCGCCTCCATCGCCCTGGCCTCGACCTACGGGTCCGGCGTGCTCTTCTCCGCTCTGCCGGTCCTCGTCTATCAGGGGCTCTTGACCATCTTCGCCGGCTCGTTCCAGGGCCTCTTCTCGGACTATCTCATCGCCCAGCTCACGGCCACGGGCGGCACCCTGATCCTGGGCATCGGCATCAACCTGCTGGGCCTGACCGTCATCCGGCTTTCGAGTCTTCTGCCGTCGCTTGTGGTCATCGTGCTCCTCTCGGCCTTTTCGGGCTGATGCGGCTGTTTGCGGACGAATAGAGTTTTGCTTTTCAAATCCCGCGCGTTGTGTTTAGATTTTGTAAGAAAATGGCCGGGATGTCCCGGCCGATCTTTGCGGAGAGGACGGCAGGTGCGCGGATGACTTTATTGTCCCACTTTCTGAGATCGCAGGGGGCCGGGCGGCTGGGCCGCAGGCTTCTGATCAGGATATTGCTGGGTATCGTCTTCTTCACCGCCCTGGGGACCATGGTCCAGCTGACCATCGACTACCGCAAGGACCTCCACGTCCTGGAGGGGCAGCTCGAACAGGTCCGCTCCTCGCGCGTGCCCAGCCTGACAAGTTCCCTCTGGCATCTCGACGAGGCTCAGGTCATATCCCAGCTCGAAGGCATTCTCGACCTGCGCGACGTCAAGTTCGCGCGCGTGGTCACCCCTGACGGGCTGGAGTTCTTCCGCGGCGAGCAGGCCGAGGAGAAGACCCTCGTCATCCGGCAATTTCCCCTGCTCTACCAGGCCTTCGAGCGCACCGAGGAGATCGGAATCCTGACAGTGGCCGGAGACAGGAGCGCTGTCCTGGGCAGGATCAAGGACAAGATTCTGGTCATCGTCGTCACCCAGGGCGTGCAGTTCATGCTCGTGGCGGTGCTCATCGTGGCCATCGTCCACATGCTCGTCACCCGGCATCTGCGCAGGATGGCCCTCTACACCTCGGAGCTGAACATCGACAGGCTGCAGGAGCCCCTGGTGCTCGACAAGGCTTCCGGGACGCCCGACGAGATAGACATCGTGGTCAACGCCTTCAACGCCATGCGCGAGAACCTGCTACGGGACATCCGGCAGAAGGAGGAGGCGGAAGCGAAGCTCAAGGCGGCGGAAGGGTACATCCGCAACATCCTCGACTCCATGCCGTCCCTCCTCATCGCCGTGGACGAGGCGGGACGGGTCACGCAGTGGAACCAGCCGGCCGCGCGCATGACGGGCGTGCCGGTCGAGGATGCGCTGGGGAGGCGGTTCGCCGACGTGTATCCCGAGGCTCCGCTGACCACGGAGCAGATCATGGCCGCCATGAAGGGCGGCGTCCCTGTCAAGGAGGCCAAGGTGCCCCGCAAGGACGGCGACGTGGTCGGGTACGTGGACGTCACGGTCTATCCCTTGGAGAGCGGCAGCGTGCGGGGCGCCGTGGTGCGCATCGACGACGTGTCTGAGCGGGTGCGCCTCGAGGAGATGATGATCCAGTCCGAAAAGATGGTTTCCATCGGCGGCCTGGCCGCGGGCATGGCCCACGAGATCAACAACCCCCTGGCCGGCATCCTCCAGAACGCCCAGGTCATACGCAACCGCATCTCGCCGGAATTGCCGGCCAACAGGTCGGCGGCCGACGAGGTCGGGATCGACCTGGAGAGCCTGCACGCCTACCTCGACCGTCGCGGCTGCCTGCGCATGATGGACTCCATCATGGAGTCCGGGCAGCGCGCAGCGCGTATCGTCGAGAACATGCTGTCCTTCAGCCGCAAGAGCAACGTCGAGATGGCCAAGGTGGACATCTGCGCACTGCTGGACCGGACCGTCGAGCTGGCGGCCAACGACTACGACCTGAAAAGGCAGTATGATTTCCGCAGGATACGGATCGTCCGGGAGTACGAGGCCGGTCTGCCTTTCGTGCCGTGCGAGGAGAGCAAGATCCAGCAGGTATTTTTCAACCTCATCCGCAACGGGGCCCAGGCCATGGCCGCGAGGCAGGGCGAGGCCTGTTTCGTCCTGCGCGCCAGGTCATGGGGCGACGCCGTGCGTATCGATATCTCGGATAACGGCCCGGGCATGCCCGAAGAGTTGCGCAAGCGGATATTCGAGCCGTTCTTCACCACCAAGAAAGTGGGCGAGGGCACGGGGTTGGGGCTGTCGGTGTCGTATTTCATCGTCGTTGAGAATCACGGCGGACAGATGGAGGTGGAGTCCGTCCCGGGGCAGGGCACGACGTTCACCGTCATCCTGCCGCTGACTCCCGGCGTGAAGATTGTCGAGGGAGCCCTTCGATGACGGCGGGCGAGCGGGAAGAACGCAGGGTGCTGCTCCTGGACGATGAGCCGACCATTCGGGAAAGCCTGGGCGAGTACCTGGAGGATTGCGGCATTTCGACCCTGCAGGCCGAGAGCGGCGAAGAGGCCCTTGCAATGGACGGCCTGGACGCCGTTGTCGTGGCGGTGGTCGACATCCGGCTCGGGGGCATGGACGGGCTCGCGTTCATCAAGGCGTTCCATGCGCTCCGACCCGGCGTCCGCTTCCTGATCCACACGGGCTCCACGGATTTTCAGCTGGACCCGGAACTGCGCGCCATCGGTCTGACGGAGCGCGAGGTGATTTTCAAGCCGGTCCTGGACATGTCCGTATTCGAACGGGCCATCCGGAGGAAACTGGCGGAGGCTGGTTCATGATGACCAAAGCGCAACCAGTTGTGCTGAGCATCGACGACGACCAGTTCGTGCGCGAGAGCCTGGCCAATTTTCTCGAGGATTTCGGTTTCGTCGTGTTGCAGGCGAGGGATGGCGAGGAGGGCCTTGAGGTCTTTGCCGCGAACCGTCCGGACATGGTCCTGGTGGATCTGCGCATGCCGCGCATGGACGGTCTGCAGGTCCTGGCCCGGGTCAGGGAGATCGCCCCGGAGACGCCCATCATGGTCGTGTCCGGAGCGGGCGACATCCGCGACGTGGTCGAGGCCCTGCGCCGCGGGGCGTGGGACTACCTGATCAAGCCCATCCAGGACATGAACATTCTGCTGCATTCGGTGCAGTCCTGCCTGGACAGGGCGCGGCTGCTGCGCCAGAACCGCGAATACCAGCAGAGCCTGGAGGAATCCCTCGACAAGCTGCACCGCACGCAGAAGGAGATGATCCATTCGGCCAAGATGGCGGCCCTGGGCGACTTGGTGGCCGGTGTCGCCCATGAGGTCAACACCCCCATCGGGGTCTGCGTCACGGCTTCGTCGTTCCTCGCCGAGCGGACCCGTCAACTGCGGGATCTGTACGAGAAGGGGGAGATGAAGCGCTCCGACCTGGAAAAATACCTCACGCTGGCCGAGGAGTCGTCGGCCTCGGTGCTGACCAACCTGGAAAGGGCGGCCGAGCTGGTGCAGAGCTTCAAGAAGGTCGCCGCGGACCAGAGTTCGGAGGAAAAGCGGTCCTTCGAACTCAAGAGCTACCTGGAGCAGATTCTGGTCAGCCTGCGCCCGCAGTTCAAGCGCACTCCGCACACTGTGCACATGGACTGCCCCGAGGGCCTGACCCTGGACTCCTACCCCGGGGCCATCATGCAGATCGTCACGAACCTGATCATGAACTCCCTGATCCACGGCTTCGCCGACGGCCTGCCGGGGGAAATATTCATCAAGGTCGAGCCGGTGGGCGAAGCCGTGGCGCTGTCCTACCGGGACACGGGCGTGGGGATGGACAAGGAGCAGAGGGACCGAATCTACGACCCGTTCTACACCACGAAACGCGGCTCGGGGGGAACGGGCCTGGGCATGAACATCGTCTACAACCTCGTCACCCAGACGCTGAAAGGCACCATCCTGCTGGAGACGAGCCCGGGACAGGGCGCGGTCTTCCTGCTGACCTTGCCCAGGGACCCCGAGCAGGCTGCCGGAGCTACGGTTCCGGACGATGCATGAGCCTCTCGTGCGTCAACATCGTTTCAGCCGGTGCGGCATCTTGTTCCCGTACCCTCGCAGGCATAGGATTCCGACCGGAATCATGATCCGGAACTCGATCCCTACGCGGCTCGACGCACCAAGGAGCGACACATGTCCGAAGTCTGGTTCGCCCTGGGCCTGACGGCTTTCGCCGGTCTGGCCACGGGGATCGGCAGCATCATCGCCTTCACGGCAAAACTTTCCAGCTACCGCTTCCTTTCCGTGGCCACAGGCTTTTCGGCCGGTGTGATGCTTTACGTGTCCTTCGTGGAGATCTTCTTCAAGGGGCAGGCCGCGCTGGTCGACCACTATGGCGACCCGGTCGGGCACTGGGTCAATGCGGCGTCGTTTTTCGGCGGGATGCTCGTGATCGGCCTCATCGACAATTTCATTCCCGAGGAGGCCAACCCACACGAAATCCCCCCTGAGGCCGAGGCCGACAAGCTGCACGGCAAAAGCTCGTCCCTGTGGGATATCGCCAAGAACACCCGCTGCCCGTCCAAGGCACCTGTCCAGCCCCAGCCCGGCTACGAGAAGAAACTCATGCGCATGGGCCTGTTCACGGCCCTGGCCATTGGCATCCACAACCTCCCCGAAGGCCTGGCCACGTTCCTGGCCGCCCTTGAGGACCCGCAGTTGGGCGTGGCCATCGCCGTGGCCATCGCCCTGCACAACATCCCCGAGGGCGTGAGCGTCTCGGTGCCCATCTACTACGCCACCGGAAAGCGCCGGAAGGCCTTCCTCTATTCCTTCCTGAGCGGCCTGGCCGAGCCCGTCGGGGCAGGCATCGCCTACCTGGCCATCCTCTTCTTCGCCGGCGGGCCCGGCGGCGTGCTGCCGCCGCAGCTGACGGGCATCCTCTTCGGCGGGGTGGCAGGGATCATGGTCTACATCAGTCTCGACGAACTCCTCCCCACCAGCCGGGCCTACGGCCAGGGGCACGACAGCCTCTTCGGGCTGCTCGGCGGCATGGTGGTCATGGCGCTGAGCCTGCTGCTCATGCGCTGATTCCCGATGTGCATTTTTCGGCAGGACGAGCCGGTTTTGTGCAGGCCCTTGCGCGTTCCCGCGCGTACGACCCTTATCCGGGGCGTGTGGAGCCTTGATTCTCCCGTTGGCGTGAATCGTGCTGTGCGCGAGGCCGCGGCCGGATGCGCCGAAGCGCCAGCGCCGCGATCCAACCCAGGAAGGAGGAGATATGGCGAAAAGCCGAAAAAAGAATGCGTCACAGCCCGCGCCAAAGGGCAACCCATTGGTCTACGGCGTGGTGTTTCTGCTTGCCGGCGCCCTGATTGGAGGCGTGCTGACGACGGCGGTGCACACCACCGCGGAGAAAGCGCCCGTCCAGGCGCAGCGGGGTAACAGCCTGGAGGATCAGATAGCGGTCCATGCCGACCGGGTGGCCCGGAACCCCGGCGACGAAAAGGCCTGGGTCACCCTCGGCAACCTCTACTTCGATACGCATCAGCACGAGAAATCCATCGAAGCCTACGGCCGGGCTCTGGAAATCAATCCAAACAACCCCAATGTTCTGACGGACAAGGGCGTCATGCACCGTTCCCTGGGCGAGTATCAGGTGGCCCTGGATTGCTTCGCCAAGGCCATCGCCATCGATCCCGGCCATGAGACGGCGCGGATGAACACCGGGGTGGTCCTCTTCCACGACATGGGCGACAAGGCCGGCGCCATCAAGGCCTGGCAGGAGCTGGTGCTGATCAACCCGCAGGCGACGAACGCCGAGGGGCGGCTCGTTGCAGACATGCTCAGGCAGATGGGCGGGGAGCCTGCCTCGAATGGTGCCGGGCCTCGGCTCCTTGCGCCGGGCGGCGGGTCCTGACCCGGCTTTTCCCTACAGTCTGGGCAGGTAGCGCTCCAGTTCGTAGTTGGTGACCTGCGAACGATACTGGTCCCACTCGACGCGCTTGTTTTCCACGAATTTGGTGAAGATGTGCTCGCCCAGGGCCTCGCGGATGAGGGCGCTGCCGGCCATGGCTTCCAGGGCGGTTTCCAGGCTCCCGGGCAGGCTTTCGATGCCGCGGTCCCGGCGCTGGGCGGCGGACATGACGTAGATGTCCTCTTCCACCGGGGCGGGCAGGGCGTAGTTCTCCTCGATGCCCTTCAGGCCCGCGGCCAGCATGCAGGCGAAGGCCAGGTAGGGGTTGC
This sequence comes from Desulfomicrobium aestuarii, assembly GCF_055385525.1. Lineage (NCBI taxonomy): Bacteria > Pseudomonadati > Thermodesulfobacteriota > Desulfovibrionia > Desulfovibrionales > Desulfomicrobiaceae > Desulfomicrobium > Desulfomicrobium aestuarii. Next base: position 3,066,593 of record NZ_AP042427.1, on the reverse strand, counting down.
AGGCCGGGTCCGGGGAACGCAGTTCCACGCGGGTGGCGGCCTCCTTCCCGGGCTTGTACATGGGCACGCGGACCAGGGTCGAGCGGTTGCGGCGGGCCCAGGCGATATTCGTCGGGGCCTCGAAGCCGGGCACGAGGCGCTTGTAGGAATTGACCCACTGGTTGGTGATGGCCGTGAACTCCCTGCAGTGGCGCAGGAGGCCGGCGATGTAGGCCCGGGCCTCGCGGCTCAGGTGGTGGTCGCCGTCGGCGTCGTAGAAGAGGTTGCGGCCGTTCTTGAACAGGGACTGGTGGACGTGCATGCCGCTGCCGTTCTCGCCGTACAGGGGCTTGGGCATGAAGGTCGCGTAGCAGCCGTTCTGGCGGGCGATCTCCTTGACGACCACGCGGTAGGTGATGGCCGTGTCGGCCATCTTCAGGGCGTCGGCGTAGCGCAGGGCCAGTTCGTGCTGGCTGGGCGCGACCTCGTGGTGGCCGTACTCGACGCCGATGCCCATGGAGCGCAGGCAGGAGATGGTTTCGCGGCGGATGTCCCCGGCCAGGTCCAGGGGCGGGGCGTCGAAATAGCCGCCCGCGTCCAGGGGCTTGGGCGATGTGGCGCTCTCGAAGAGAAAGAACTCCAGCTCCGGCCCGACATAGAATGAGTAGCCCTTGCTCGCGGCCGCCTGCAGGTTGCGCTTCAGGCAGTGGCGGCTGTCCCCGGCAAAGGGTTGTCCGCTTGGCTCCAGGATGTCGCAGAACATGCGCGCGATGGGCGCGGAGGTCTGTCGCCAGGTGACCAGCTGGAACGTGGCCGGGTCCGGAATGGCGATCATGTCGCTTTCTTCAATTCTGCAAAAACCCTCCAGGGACGAGCCGTCGAAACCCATGCCCTCCTCGAAGGCGGCCTCCAGCTCTCCAGGCAGAACCTGGAAACTCTTCAGCGTCCCGAGCACGTCCACGAACCAGAACTGGACCAGCTCGACCCGGTGCTCGCGCACGGCCTTGATGACGTCGTCGGAATTCTTGCAGTTGAAGATGGGATATTCGGGCATGTTCTCCTCCGGGCATGGTGATTTGCTGGGCGGAACCTAGCAAAGAGCGGAGGGCTTGTCTTGTTTTTGGGGCTGATTTGCAAAATTGGAAAATGGTCGTGGGGGGCGAAAAATTTTTCGCCCCTACGGATACGGTTGATGCGTGGGAAATTGGCGATGCACGATTATGACGACCAACCGTTGCCGGGCCATGGGCGTGGTGTGGTTGCCGGGCGATGCGCGTAGGGGCGAAAAATTTTTCGCCCCTACACCACCACGAACGGAACCCGCACACCACCACGACGTGATCACCCCCCGCACGCCGCCAGGAATTCATCCACGGCCGCCAACCCACCGGCGTCCATCAGGTTGATGATGTGGCTGCCGATGACGGCCGCGTCGGCCAGGCCGTCCAGCATGCGCACGTGTTCGGGCCTGGAGATGCCGAAGCCCGCGGCGATGGGAAGACCGGCCTTTGTTTTCAGGCCCCTCACATAATCAACCCCTGCCTGGTCCATGGCCGCGCCGGCGCCGGTGATGCCGACCTTCAGCGTCGTGTAGACCAGGCCCGAGGCGCGTTTGAGGACGGCGTCCAGTCGCGGGCCTTCGGTGTCCGGCGAAATGACCATGACCGGGTGCAGGCCGCGCGCCCGCGCCATCTCCGCATAATCCCCGTCAGCCTCGTCCCAGGGCAGGTCCGGCAGAATGACCCCGCTGGCCCCGCTGGCCGCCGCTCTGTCCAGGAAGCGCTCCAGGCCCATGGCGAAGGGGATGTTGGCGTAGGTCATGAACATGAAGGCCACGTCAAGTTCCCTGGACAGCTTTTCGCAGAGCGCGAAACAGTGCTCGGGCGTGATCCCGGCATCGAGGGCCGCCTGGTTGGCGCGCATGATGGTCGGGCCGTCGGCCAGGGGGTCCGTGAAGGGGATCTGGATCTCGATGAGTCGCACGCCGCGCCGCGCCATGAGCCGGATCAGTTCCTCGTTGGCCTCCAGACTCGGGTAGCCCGCCACCACGTGGGTCATGAGCTGGATTCCGTGCGCGCCTTCGAGCGCCTTGTCGATTCTATTTTCCATGACGCACCTCGTTCTCCAGAAAGGCGATCCAGTTGTCGCGGTCGAGTTCCATTGCCGTGATGAAGATGTCCTTGTCGCCGCGCCCCGAGATGTTGACGACCATGATCTCTTCCCTGGGCAGAGTCGGGGCCAGTTCCATGGCCCGGGCCACGGCGTGGGACGATTCCAGAGCCGGGATGATGCCCTCCAGCCGGGTCAGCCGTTTGAACGCGTCCAGGGCCTTGACGTCCGTGATGGGCGCGAACTCGATGACCTTGCGGTCGTAGAGCCAGGCCAGCTCCGGGCCCACGCCGGCGTAGTCGAGGCCGGCCGAGACCGAGTGGGTGTCCTGCAGCTGGCCGCTCTCGTTCTGCAGGAAATAGCTCTTGTAGCCCTGCACGATGCCGACCTTGGGCGCGGATCCGAAGCGGGCCGCGTTGTCGCCCACGGCCGGCCCGCGCCCGCCGGCTTCTGCGCCGTGGAAGCGGATGCCCTTTTCCTCCAGAAAGGGGTGGAAGAGGCCGATGGAGTTGGACCCTCCGCCCACGCAGGCCACCAGATGGTCGGGCAGCCTGCCTTCGCGTTCCATGATCTGGGCGCGCACCTCGCGGCCGATGACTGACTGGAAGTCGCGGACCATGACCGGATAGGGGAAGGGGCCCAGGGCCGATCCCAGGATGTAGTGCGTGTCCTTCAGGTTCTGAATCCAGTATTTCAGTGTCGCGTTGACCGCGTCTTTGAGGGTCTTCGTGCCGTCGGTGACGGGCACGACCTGTGCGCCGAGAAGCTTCATGGCGTACACGTTGGGGTACTGGCGGCGGACGTCGACCTCGCCCATGAAGACCTTGCACTCAAGGCCGAAGCGCGCGGCCACCGTGGCCGAGGCCAGGCCGTGCTGGCCCGCGCCTGTCTCGGCGATGACCTTGGTCTTGCCCAGGCGCTTGGCCAGCAGGGCCTGGCCCAGGGCGTTGTTGATCTTGTGCGCGCCGGTGTGGGCCAGGCCTTCGAGCTTGAGGTAGATCTTGCAGCCGCCCAGTTCGCGCGTCAGGTTCTCGGCAAAGTACAGGGGCGTGGGGCGGCCGCAGTAGCTCTGGTAGAGGTCGGCCAGTTCGGCCGTGAACTCGGGGTCGTCCTTGTACCGCAGGTAGCCCTGTTCCAGTTCCTCCAGGGCCGGGATGAGCATCTCGGGCACATAGCGGCCGCCGTAGGGGCCGAAGTGGCGCGGGAGCATGTCGGAAATTCTGCTCATGGTTTTCCTCGCAATATGTTGACGGAGCGGCGGACCTTTTCGTGGTCCTTGATTCCGGGCGCGCTTTCCACGCCGGAATTGAGGTCGAAGCCGGCCGCGCCGGTGGTTTTCATGGTTTCCAGGTTGTGCGGCCCAAGCCCCCCGGCCAGATACCAGGGGTGGGGGCACTTCAGTCGCCGCAGTTCCGCGGGGTCGAGGCTCGTGCCGTGGCCGCCGCCGCTGGTGCCGCTGTCCAGGAGAATGGCCCGGCAGACCGGGGCGAAAAGCTCCATGTCCGCGAGCAGCAGTTCGATCGTGGCGTAGCGCTTGGGCCACAGGGCCTTGATGACCCGCTCGGGCCCCAGGGCCCGGCACTGCTCCGGGGTGTGCCCGCCATGGAGCTGTAGCAGGTCGAGCTCCGCCTCGCGGACGATGCCGCCGATCTCGTCCACTCCCTGCCGCACGAAGACGCCGGTCTTGAGGGCGCGCCGCGGTTTCTGCGTCGCGACCCAGCCGGGTTCCACGTTCCGCGGGCTCGGGCCGTGGAAGATGAAGCCCAGCAGATCGATGCCCAAATTGTCGCAGAATTCCACATCCTCGGGACGCGTCATGCCGCAGACCTTGACGATCATGGCTGTCCTCCCGCCAGTTGTGCCAACCCGCGGCCCGGGTCGCCGTGCTGCATGAGGGCCGTGCCGATGAGCAGGGCGTCCAGCCCGGCGGCCCGAAGCTCGCGGACCTGTTCGGGGGTCGATATGCCGCTGGCCCCGATCCAGATTTCACCTTCCTCCTTGCGCCGCACCATGTCCAGACAGCGGCTCAGGTCCGTGGCCAGGGTGTCCAGGTCGCGGTTGTTGACCTGGATGATGCGCGCCCCGAGTTCCTTGGCCCGGTCCAGGTCCAGCTCGTCGAAGACCTCCACGACTGGTTCGAGCCGCAGGGAGATGCACTGCCCGTGCAGATAGGCCAGATCGTCCTGGTCCTCGAACATGCGCACGATGAGCAGGATGGCCGAGGCCGGCGTGGCGGCCGTGGCTTCGACCTGCAGCGGGTCGATGATGAAGTCCTTGCGCAGGAGCGGCAGACCGATGGGCGCCACTTCGGCCAGGAATGACAGGTCGCCCTTGAAGTAGCGGCTCTCGGTCAGGATGGAGAGGGCGCAGGCCCCGGCCCGGGCGTAGCCTTCGCACGTCTCGCGGGGCGGGACGCCGAGGTTGATGTCGCCCTTGGACGGGGAGGCGCGCTTGTACTCGGCGATGATGCCCGAGGAGCCGGGACGGGTCAGAGCCGCCCCGAAGCCGGCTCTGTGTCCTGCATAGGCCGCGTGCACATGCCCTGCGTCACGCAGGCGCTTCAAGTGCTCGATCTCGGCCTGTTTCGCCTGTCTGAATTTCTCAAGCATGGAGCGCTCCGCTGGACAGTCCCTGTTCGACTTTCGCCTGCGCCATGTCCATGGCCAGGTCCAGAGGCAGGTCGTCCTCCAGGATGTGCAGGGCCACGCCGAGGTTGAGGGTGACCATGTCCTGGAGTGACCGAGGCCCCTGGCCGGCCAGGACCTGCCGCTGGAGCTTCAGGGCCTCTTCCTTGCCCGCGCAGGCCAGGTCCCTGGGCACGCAGGTCGCCAGACCGAAGTCGGCCGGGTCGATGACCGCCTCGCGGATCGTGCCGCGCTCGACAAAGATGACCTGTCCCGGACCGCAGGGGGTCAGCTCGTCGAAGCCGCCCGCGCCGTGGACGATGGCGGCGCGTTCGAGCCCTTTCCTGCCGGCCAGGACCTGGGCGATCATGGGCGCGAAGCGGAAGTCCGGGACGCCCAGAATTTGGTGCGTGGGCATGGCCGGGTTCAGGAGCGGCCCCATGAGGTTGAAGATGGTCCGCACGCCGAGCTGCTGCCGCACCGGACCCACGTGGCGGAAGGCCGGGTGGAAGTGCGGGGCGAATAGGAAGACGAAGTTGCGCTTGGCAAGCTCGGCCCGTGCGGCCTCGGGGTCCGTGACCAGGGGGTAGCCCAGGTCCTCGACCACGTCGGCGCTGCCGCATTTGCTCGACACGGCGCGGTTGCCGTGCTTGACGACCTGGTAGCCCATGTCGGCCAGGAAGAAGGACACGGCCGTGGAGCAATTGAAGCTGTGCTGGCCGTCGCCGCCCGTGCCGCAGGTGTCGATGCGCTTGCCGGTCAGGCCGGGGATGAGCTTGGCCTGACCGAGGGCCGCGTCCACGGCGGCCGAGAGCTCGGCGGCCGTCTCGCCCTTGGCGCGCAGGCCCATGAGGAAGGCGCCGGCCTGAACCGGGGAGACTTCGCCGGTCAGCAGGAGGTCGAAGGCCTCCCTGGCCTGGGGGGTCGAGAGATCGGCGCCCGTGGTCAGGTGTTCGAGGATGTGGCTTATGGTGTTCATGGCTTACTCCTTGGCGTCGCACATGTTCAGGAAGTTTTTGAGAAGCTTCGGGCCGTCCGGCGTGAGCACGGATTCGGGGTGGAACTGCACGCCGACCCATGGCCGGTCCCGGAAGGCCAGGGCCATGACTTCGCCGTTTTCCGTGCGGGCGGTGATGTCGAAGGGGAGGTCCGTTCGGCCGTCCTCGTGCACGGCCAGGGAATGGTAGCGGCCGACCTGCATGGGGTTCGGCAGGCCTTCGAAGAGGCCGGTCCCGTCGTGGCGGATGTCCGAGGTCTTGCCGTGCATGATGCGCCGGGCCTGCCCCACGGTCACGCCGCTGTGGTGCGAGAGGGTCTGGTGGCCGAGGCACACGCCAAGTATTGGCGTGGTTCGGGGCACTAGGTCCAGAAACCGCAGGCACAGCCCGGTGTTGCGGGGGTGGCTCGGGCCGGGGGAGATGATCGCGCCCCGCAGGTCCGGGTTCAAAGCCAGGTCAAGGATTTCCGGCTCGTTGTTACGCAGCACCAAGGGGTTTGCGCCCAAAGACTGGAAAACCTGAACCAGGTTGAAAGTAAACGAGTCAAAGTTGTCTATCAGTAAAATCATCGCCGCCTCCGGTGCTGGTGATGGCCTTTAAAATTGCCCTGGCCTTGTTGTGGCACTCCTGCCATTCCTTTTCGGGGTCCGAGTCGAAGACCAGCCCCGCGCCCGCCTGCCAGTGGATCTGGCCGTTCTCGACCCACAGGGAACGGATGGTGATGCCCGTGTCGAGGTTGACCTGCCCCTGGTCCAGGCCGATCCAGCCGATGCCGCCGGCGTAGGGGCCGCGGTCGAGCTTCTCCTCGTCGGCGATGATCTGCATGGCCCTGATCTTGGGCGCGCCCGAGACCGTGCCGGCCGGGAAGCCGGCCTTCAGCACGTCGATGGCGTCGAGCCCTTCGGCCAGACGGGCCGAGAGGTAGGAGGTCAGGTGCATGACGTGGGAGAAGCGTTCGACCTGCATGTACCTGTCGACGTGTACCGTGCCGGGGGAGGCGATGCGGCCGAGATCGTTTCGGCCCAAGTCCACGAGCATGACGTGCTCGGCCCGCTCCTTCTCGTCGGCCAGCAGGTCCTCGGCCAGCTCCTGGTCCTCGGCCTCGGTGGCGCCGCGCACGCGGGTTCCCGCTATCGGGCGCAGCTGGAGAAGACCGTCCTCGCAGCGGATGAGAAGTTCCGGCGAGGAGCCCATGATCGTCAGGTCCCCGAAGGACATGAAGAAGGTGTAGGGCGAGGGGTTGATCTGGCGCAGCCTGCGGTACAGCTCGAAGGGCGAGCCCGTGAAGGGGGCCGAGAAGCGCGTCGAGAGCACGATCTGGATGGCCTCGCCCTCGGTGATGAGCTCCTTGGCCCTGCGCACGCGGCACAGGAATTCGTCATGTCCCGGCGTGGTCGAGATGGCGCCGACCATCGGAGGAGCCGGGGTGCTCGGGCGCTGGCAGCCGTTCAGGTTGGTGGTCGAATCGAGCGTCAGGTAGCAGCAGCGGTGGTGCAGGTGGTCGAAGAGGATGACCTTGCCCGGCAGGACCATGATGGACCGACCTTCCTCGGGACGCAGCCGGTCGGCCAGGGCCGGCTCGAAGATGCCGGCCATGTTGTAGGCCATGTAGCCGCACACGCTCCTGGTCACGGCCGGGAGCTTGCCCAGGTTCTCGGGGCCCGTGACGGTCAGGGCGTTCAGGCAGTCGCGCAGGCCCTGCACGTATTCCCGGCCGCTGAATTCCTTCAATGGATGCAGGCGCGGGTCGTAGCTCTGCACGTCGAGCCTGCCGTCCACGCAGGACAGGATCATCCGGTAGTCCCAGCCGATGAGGCTGTAGCGGCCCAGGCGGCCGTCGACCTCGGTGCTCTCCAGCAGGAAGCCCTGCTTGTCCCGCACCAGCGTGAGGTACAGGGAGATGGGCGTCTGGGTGTCCGCCGGGAGCCAGGTTCCCTGTTGCGGTAGGGTGATCATGGTGTCTCCATCGTCGATCGTTGCATTTTTCGGATAAAAAAAAGGCCGGATCCTGCAGGAGGATCCGGCCTTTCAAGCCTTTTGTACCTTTACCGACGGCACTGCATGCCGTCAGGAAGCGGGTCCCCCTGCGTCATGCTGCTTGCGCCACCACCAAAGCGCCTTCTGGCTCAGCAGTTCCAGATCGCCGCCGGCGGCGACGTTCAGGTACGAACGGAACATGCGTACGGCCTCGAGGCTGTGGGGGTTCGCTTCGAACATGGTGGAGAAGAGGGATGCGTCCTCGGTGATCATCTTCGTGGCCGCCTCGACGCGCCGACCGAACGAGGGCGTGAAGAACCGCTCGATTCCGGTTTCCAGGGGGGAGGCGCAAAGGTAGGCGACGGTTGTCACGAAGTTGAGTCCTTGAATGTAGGCCATGGCACGGTCATGCTCATCGGCCGTCGTGGTGAAGGGGGCGAACCCCAGGTTGCGGAAGCAGTTCGATAGATTATCGGTCGCTTCCCGGCCACGCCCTGGAGTTACGGCAATTCGCAGCTCCGCGTCAAGTGTCTGGGGGCCGAAAAGCGGGTGCGTGCCGACCACGGGCGTAGTGGTGGCGTCGAGCATCTCGTGCAGGGGCTGGACCTTCACGGAGCAGATGTCGGCCAGGATCGTCTCTTCCGTCAGGTGCGGGGCAACGACCTTGACCACCTCGCGCATGGCCGTGATGGGCACGCACAGGAGCACCAGCCCGGCTTGGCGCACGGCCTGCGGCAAGGCGCCTTGGTCCAGCGGGTGGTCGAATTCCGTGACCGGGTGCCCGGCGTCGCGGAAGGCGCGCACGAAACGCGCGCCCATCTGACCCTTGGCGCCGATGACGACCACGGGGGAGGATGCGTCACGCAGCATGATGCGCTCCGATGCCGTTGCCGAGGCGGACCTTGGCCCACACATCCCAGAATCCGGGGAAGGACTTGGCCACGCAGCCGGGGTTGTCCAGGCGCACGGCGATACCGGCCAGTTCCAGCAGGGACAGGCTCATGGCCATGCGGTGGTCGCCGTAGGTGCACAGGTCGACGCTACGCTGCGGGAGAGTTCCGGTGCCGCGGATGACCATGCCGTCGGGCCTGGCTTCGATGTCCGCTCCGGCCTTGGACAGTTCCGCGACGGGTCCCGCAATGCGGTCGCATTCCTTGAGTGCCAGGTGCGCCGCGCCGGAAATGACCGTCTCGCCGGTCGCGAAGGCGGCCATGGCCGCCACCGTGGGCACGATGTCCGGGCAGGCGTTCATGTCGATCCTCGCGCCGCGCAGGGGGGACGGGAAGACCGTCACGGCGTCGCCGTCCCACTCCACGCGGGCGCCCATGCGGGCCAGGATGTCGAGCATGAACCGGTCGCCCTGGGCCGAATCGGGGTTCAGGCCGGCGATGCGCACAGGCTTTTTGCCCGCGGCCCCGGCGGCCAGGAAATAGGAGGCGTTGGACCAGTCGCCCTCGACGCGCATGGCGCCGGACCGGTACGGCGCCGGGTGGACGACGAGCCGGATGTCCACGGGCGGAAGGTTTGCAGCGTCGGCGTGGGCGCAGGGCGTCCAGCCGCCTGTGGTGCGGCGCTCAAGGCCCACGGGCACGCCGAAGCGGGCCATGGAATCGAGCGTCAGGGCCACGTAGGGCCAGGAGGCGATGGTCCGGCCCATGAGCCGGATGACGGTCGGCCCCCCGGCCAGGGGGGCGGCCAGAAGCAGGCCCGAGAGGTACTGGCTGCTCTGCTCCAGGTTGATGGTCACCTCGCCGCCCGCAAGGCCCCGGCTGGTCAGGACCACGGGCGGGAACCCGTCCTTCTCCTCGAAGGCCACGTCCACGCCCTGCTGGATGAGCGCGTCCGTCAGGTGCCGGACGGGCCGGTCGTGCATGCGTCCCTCGCCGTGGACGCGGTAGGCGCCGGGAATGGCCGTGACCACGCCGGCCATGAGGCGGCAGGTCGTGCCCGATTCGCCCACGTTCATGGAGATGATGCCCGAAGCGTCAGGCAAGGCCCTGCCGCCGGTCCCGCGCACGAAAAGCAAGTCCTCGCGCGGTTCGATGAGCGCGCCGAGCTGCCGCAGGCACTGGGCCGTGCGGGTCAGGTCCTGGCTGTCGAGGACGCCTTCGAGCAGGGACTCGCCCTCGGCCAGGGACGCGCAGATGAGCGCCCGGTGCGACAGGGACTTGGACGACGGCGCGGTGATGTCGATGACGGCGTTCATGACTGTTCCTGGGGCATGCCTGCGCCGTAAAGGTGCGGGCCCGTGGGGTAGCTGCCCAGCACGCGCATGGTGTGACAGAGGCTGGTCAGGTGCTTCATGGTGTTTTCGTACTGTTCCTGGGACAGGTCGCATTCCACGTCCATGAAGAAGACGTACTTCCACTTTTCGCCCTTGAGCGGCCGTGACTCCAGCTTGGTCAGGTTGAGCCCCTGGTCGGCCAGCAGGTTCAAAATCGCGGCCAGGGCGCCGGGACGGTCGGGCGTGGTGAAGAGCAGCGACGTCTTGTCGCGGCTGCTGCCGACCGTAGGCGTGGGGCCGATGACCAGGAAGCGCGTCCAGTTGTCGGGCAGGTCCTGGATGTCCAGGGCCACGGCCTTGAGGCCGTAGCGCTCCACCAGGCGCGGGTGGCCGATGGCGGCCGCGCCTTCGCCCTCGCGCTCGGCGCGGGCGGCCGCGGCGGCGGTGCTCTCCACCGGGACCACGGCGGCCTGGGGCACGTTGGTCCTGAGCCACCCCGAGCACTGGGCCAGGGCCTGGGGGTGGGAGTAGACCGTGCGGATGGCGGCCAGGTCCGTGCGCGTGGCCAGCAGGGCGTGGCTGATGCGGCTGAAGAGCTCGGCGTGGATGTAGACGTTGTACTGCAGGAAGAGGTCCAGGCTCTGGCCGACGCTGCCCTGCAGGGAGTTCTCCAGCGGGATGACGCCCAGGTCGGCCTTGCGCGAGGCCACGGTCAGGAACACGTCGTGCAGGGTCGGGCAGGGGGTGAAGTCCATGGAGCGTCCCAGGTACTCCAGGCCCGCCAGGTGCGTGAAGGTGCCCTCGGGCCCGAGGTAGGCCACGGTCTGGGGCTGCTGCAGGCGGCGCGACGAGGACAGGATCTCGCGGTAGATGGCGCGCAGGTGGTCTTCGGGCAGGACGCCGGGGCTCATGGCCAGAAGGCGGTTCAGCACTTCCTTCTCCCGGAAGGGCTTGAACACGATGTCCAGGGAGTCGGACTTGATCTGGCCCACCTCGCGGCTCAGGGCCGCGCGCTTGTTCAGCAGGTCGAGAAGCTTCTCGTCCAGGGCGTCGATCTGCTCGCGGATCTCGGTCAGGCGCTGCGTGGCGGAGGTCATTCGCTGATCTCCTCGGTGATGCGCATGCCGAAGTGCCGCCCGGCCTGGTCCGTGCGGCAGAGCACCTTGTCGCCGACCTGGAGGTCGACCACGCTCACCGGGCGGCCGTCGGCGCGGACCATGCGGATGGTTTCGGCGTTCTGCAGGAAGACGGTGCCCTTTTTGCCGCCGCACTCGGCCTCGATGAGCAGCATCGGCCGGATTTCGACCTTGCAGCGACCCACGGTGGCCAGGGTGGTGGAGCCGTCGGCGCCGACGACGAGGACTTCGGAGCCGGTTTTCAGCTCGTCGAGATAGGTGGTGCGGTCCCCGGGCATGACGGCGTAGGCGTGCACGGCGCCGGCGTTGATGCGGAAGGGGCGCGGGGCCACGTAGGGGTTGGACTCGGTCTCGGCGTTGACCAGGAAGGTGAAGGCGCTGGAGTTGCCGACCAGCATGCCCTGGCCGGATTTCAAAAGGCTCATGGTGTCGACGCAGACGCGGTGGCCGAGGCCGGCGGAGGTCACGGCGGTGACGGTGGCGGTTTCCAGTTCCATGGTTCCCTGGCTCAGTTTGAGTTCGCGCACGATGGCCTTCAGATCGGCCGCGGCCGAGGGCAGGACGACCACGGTTTTGACGCCGCGCTCGAGGATGCCAGCGGCCAGGCGCGCCCGCTCCAGGCTCGATGCCTCGACGGCCAGGCGGTCGGACTGGGCCAGGATGTTCTCAACGGGGATGATCTCCCATCCTTCGCGCAGGATGACGTCCCTGCCCTGGGCGAGAAGGCGCACGGCCTCCTCCTCGTCGGCCTTGCCGTCGAGCAGGACGTAGGGCTGGTCCTCGACGGCCAGGACCGGGGTCTTGCTCAGGGCCTGCACGGCGGCGACGTGCTCGCGCTCCGTGATGACGGCGTCGACTCCGGACTCCAGGGCCAGGGTGACCTCGCCCTTGTCGAAGGGCACGGCGCAGAAGAGTACGTTTTTCATGTCCCGGCCTTAGATTTTGGGTTCTTCGAGCAGGGCCAGGGCCTGGTCGACGCTGTAGTCCATGTGCACCACGGCGTGCAGGGCCTGCACCAGCCGGGTCGGGTCGTCGGCCTGGAAGATGTTGCGGCCCATGGACAGTCCCGCGCCGCCGGCGACGATGGAGTCGTGGGCCATCTGCAGGATGTCGCGCGGGGAGTCCATGCGCGGGCCGCCGGCGATGACCACGGGCACGCAGCAGCCTTCGGTCACCCTGGAGAAGGAATCCACGTCGCCGGTGTACACGACCTTGATCACGTCGGCGCCGAGTTCCTCGCCGAGGCGGGCGCAGTGGGCCACCGTGGCCGGGTCCCATTCGGACTTCACCTTGGGGCCGCGGGCGTAGATCATGGCCAGAAGCGGCATGCCCCACTCGTTGCATTTGGAGGCCACCTCGCCCATGTCGCGCAGCATGTCCCGTTCGGACTCGTCGCCCAGGTTCAGGTGCACGGACACGGCGTCGGCACCGAGCTTGATGCCGTCCTCCACGGAGCTGACCAGGATCTTGGCGTTGGGGAAGGGGGAGAGGGTCGTGCTGGCCGAGAGGTGGATGATGAGGCCCACGTCGCGGCCGTGGCCGCGGTGGGCGCAGCGGGGCAAGCCCTTGTGCATCAGGACCGCGTTGGCGCCGCCCTCGGCGACCTTGTTGACCGTTTCGCGCAGGTCCACCAGACCGGCGATGGGGCCGACGGTGGTCCCGTGGTCCAGGGGCACGATGATGCTGCGCCCGGTGTTGCGGTTGAAGATGCGTTCCAGTCGTACGCTTTTGCCGATGTTCATGATGTCCTCCGGTTGCGGCCGGGCTTTCGGCGGTCCGTAATCAAAAAGGGCCGCCGGCTTGTCGCCTGCGGCCCTTTGGTTGTCGTGCTTTCGTCAATATGGCTAAAGCAGTCCCCTCAGACCACAGGCTCTGCTAAAATAAAAGTACCAAAAAAAGTACAGGCTGTGATTGAGGGAGAAGTTTGTCATAACGATTGCGTGACTACTCAGGTTGGCGACGTGCTGTCAAGGGCTTTTTATGACCGCCGGTCATTTTTCTTTTGCCGATCTTCGTGCGCCTGCGCCCCGGACGGAATCCGCATGCATTTAGGCGTTGCTGCGCGTGGCTTTCATGCGTAATGTCGTAGCGGTTCGTTCCGCCAGGACCAAGGAGTGGTGCGCATGGCCGCCAGGAAAGGAATGTCCGGAGTCGTCCGAAGGATTTGTCTGTGGTGTCAGGGGAAGAGCTGGATGCGTGTCAGGGAATGCGCCCAGGTTTCCTGTCCCCTGCATGCCTGTCGTCTGGAGGAGTGCGGGAACGACGCGGAGTTGCAGGAATGCATCCGGAATTTCTGTCTGGTTTGCGCGGGGGACGACGAAGCGGTGAATGAATGCAGCGCCGACAGGCCCATGGGCGGCCAGCCCGCATGCCCGGCGCATCCGTATCGGAATGCCGAAGCGTTTGCCGTCTGTCAGCAGCCCTTAATTTCGCAGCAGGTACGGCCCCTCCCCGGTCTCGGGGATATCTGCGCTGCGCCGAGGGCGCCTTCCGCGCCGCTCACGGCAGATGAGCCGCACCCCTTTGCCGAACAGCCGCGAGTAGTCCCCGCCGCGGCACCGCACACCGGCCCCGACGCCTTGTCCATCACCCACGCCGAGCGCGTCCCCGAAGCCCTGGATATCTGACATGAGCGGGAAGATCGTTGAAGCCGAGGGAATCCTTGGGAACTTCGAGGCCAGACGCCGGATCGAGGAAGAGGCGACCGAGTCCAGGCCCGTCGGCCGGGTCCGCCCCCGCATGAGGGAGACGACCCCCGGCTCTGCCGCGTGGAACGAAATCCACTCTGCGGAACGGTTGGTGGACGAAGAGGGCTGACCCCGCTATTGGCGGAGCAGTTCGATGGCGGACATGGCCAGACGGCTGGCGTTCGCGATGGCGTCCCACCAGTGGTTGGCCAGGGTGGCCAGGGAAAAGGCGGTCAGGAAGAAAAGGACGGCCCAGACCCGGTGGATGATGGCCTGGAGGACGCGTATGAAAAGACTCGGTGTTGAAGCCATGGTGATCCTCGTGTTGGAAGGAAAGGCCTAGCGTCCGCAGGGTGCGAATGCCCCGCGCGCTGATGCGGCTCACGTCCGGCGCGGAATTTTGAACAGTGGCTCATGACGCGAACCCTTTGCACAACCTAATAACAATACGTCGAATCCATCTGAAAGTAAACGCAAAATGCCTTTCCCTGCCGCGTCCTGCGACACTCCGGGAACACCACCAACCTTCATCACCAAGAAATCACATGCCACAGACATTCACCCGGACGACTCCGGGTTTTGACATATGCGCCCTGGACAGCCTTTTCGAAGGCCACGAGCCTCGGCTGGCGCACATGCGGGACGCGGCGGCCTTTGCCCGCGACCTGCGGCCCGTCTTCGGCCTTGAGGCCGGGCGCGGCGCCCTGCTCGAACGCTCCGCCTTGCTGCACGATATCGGCTACGCGCCGGCCTTGCGCCGTTTCGGCTACCACCCCCTGGACGGAGCCCTCTTTCTGGACGGCCAGGGAGAACACCCCTGGGTCGTGGAGGGCGTGCTGCGCCACTCCCAGGCGGACAGAAAAACCGAGAGGTTTCCCGGCGTGACCGAGGAATACGTCCTCCGGCCCCCGCTTTCGGAGGCCGACTGGCTGGTGCGGGCCGTGACCGTGGCCGACTGGCGCGCGGCCGGGGTCGGCGGCAGGGTGTCCTTTGCCAGGCGGTTCCAGGACATCGCCGTGCGCAACCCGCACAACACGGACAAGGTCCGCCGGGCCGGGATCATGGTCGGGGAAGTGCGCGACTGGTTCCTGGAGCAGGCCGGGGAAATGGGGCTGGAGCGCCCGTTGCCCTGGGTCTTCTGCGACGTGGACAACACGCTCATCCGGCCGGGCGACCGTCTGTCGGATGCAGCCAAGGCCTCTGTCGGCGCGTACCGGCAGGCCGGAGGGGAGTTCTCCCTGGCCACGGGCAAGCACCCCCTGAGCATCCGGCCGCTGGTCCGGGAACTCGGGCTTTCATCCGTGCAGGTCGCGGCCAACGGGGCTTGCCTGCTGGGCGCTGACGGGGTGACGGTCCTGGCCCATCTCGGGGAGGCGGCCGAAGGACTGCGCGCCGCCCTCGAAGGCATGGGCCTGATCATCGCCATCTACCGCGAGGACGGCATCGAACCCGGCCGCATGTGGGACAGCGCCCTGGACGAGGTCTTCGACCGCTACGCGGAAATCAGGCCCGTGCGTACGCCCTTGTCCGGCCGGGTCTTCAAGATTCTGTGCATCACGGACGGCGACGACCTTCGGCGGGAGGCGGAGCTGCGGCGGCTGGCGGCCGAACTGGGTGTGGACTGCTGCCGCAGCGACAGGCATTTCCTCGAGTTTCTCCCCAAATCCGGGAACAAGGGCCTGGCCGTGCGTACGGTCATGGAGGGGCGGGGCTGGCCGGTCCTGCACTCCATCGCCATCGGCGACACGGAAAACGACGAGCCCATGTTCGCCATGTGCGGCGCCTGCGCTGCCGTGGGCGGGGCGACCGAAGGCGCAAGGCTCGGCGCGGACTGGACCATCGGCCGCTGCGAAGCCGACGGCGTGGCCGGCTTCCTCGACTATCTGCGCGCAGGCGGCGGGTGGCGTGCGTTGCGCTCGGACATGATGATTTGACGGGTGGCGGGTGTTGCGCCGCCTTTCCGTGTGCTGCAAGGCCGATGCGTTCCCGGAGCGTGTCGGCCTTCTTTCTTACGCCAGGGAGATAAGGGCCTGGCTGAGCAGCAGGGGGTCGATGGAGCCGGTTTCGGGGACCGTCAGGGGCGTCTTGATGATCCGCAGGCCCAGGGATGCGAGCTCGCGTTCCGGGTTCTCGGAGTCGGGATAGGCGGCGCACGGGTCGAGCAGAACGACGTCAAGCACGTCTTCGATGGCGATGGCGTTCGGGGCGTCTGCACGCAGATGGCGAAGCAGCGTGCGTACCTGGTCCGCCAGGGTCAGGCCGGTCGCTTCCGGGTCGGGCAGGGTGTTGGGGACGAAGACCTTGGGGCAGGGCGTCCGGCTTATGGCCGTGCCCACTCCGGCAGGGAGCAGGTTGGCGACGAGGGAGCTGTAGAAGCTGCCGATGGGGTAGCAGATGAGGTCCGCGCCGCCGATGCAGTCCCGGATTTCCTCGCGGATCGGCGGGCGAACGGGTGCGTTGCCCAAGGCCTGGTCCACGAGGCTCAGTTCGGCGATGGCGCTGCTCAACGGCGTTGTTTCCTTGCCGGTGATGAGGTGCTGTCCGATGACGTCCCTGCCGTCTTCCAGCAGTGCTCGCAGCTGCAGGTTCGAGTCGAGCAGCAGCCTTGCCTGGCCACGCGCCTGCACGAGATTGGAGAAGATGCCGACGATGGGATCGAGATTCCGCCCGCTCTCCAGGTAGCCGGCAGTAAGGAAAAGGTTGCCGATGCAGGCGCCGCGAAGGTCGAATTGCGGGCCGGCCGCCTGCTGGAAGATCTGCAGGTGGTGCCGCACGGTATCTCGCAACGGGACCGAAACCTTGGCGATGAGCGGATGGCTGCCGTGCGCCAGGGTTACCAGTTCGTTCCTGAGCTGTGCCGGGGGTGCGCTCTTGGGCAGCCGGTGGGCGAAGAGGTCGTAGATTTCCGGGAACCCGTGCCGGGTGCGGTCGGCCAGGGCCATGAGCCGGTTGCGAAGATCGCCCACGGCCGGCATGTCGAAGTGTCGGCGCAGCACCGCCGAACTGCCGCCGGAGTCGAACGGCGTGACAAGGTGGATGGAATTGTGGGTGTACCCGGCCAACGCGCGGCTCGTTTCCGTCAGCGCCGTGCCGCCGGTGAAGAAGAGGATGCGGGGGCCCAGGTCCGGGGCGCGTAATGCCCTGGCGACGCGTGCCGGGTCCGGAATGCGGATTTCCCGGGCGATGGGGATGGCGGTTCTGGTCATGCTGTTTCCGACGGACGAGGGGCCGCTGGTGGACAAGCCCGCGGCGGCGAGCCGTCCAAGCGTCCCGCTAGGTGTCCGGCCTTGCGGTTGTCGAGGGATGCGCGCGGGCTTACTGGTGCGGCGGCGCGGGATCCTCGAACCGGTCCTGGTCGCCGGTGTCGGCGTTGCGGATGGTGTTCACGATGCGCTGCAACTGGTCCGAGGTGATGAGCCGCTGGGAATGCAGCCATTCGAATTTCTGGATTTCCTCTTCGGGATCGTTGGCGAAGTCGATGTTGCCGTACCAGTCCAGCAGCTGCTTTTTCCTGCGCTCTCGGATTTCCGAAATGATGCGTTCGAAGTTTCCGTCATGCATGATGGCGATTTCGCCTTCATCGGAGCTCAGGGAGGTGATGTTCGTCTTGAGTGCGGCGTGCAGCAGAAAGCACAGTCCTCCCGGCAACATGAAGATGGCGCCGAGGAGATCGCCGCGGATCATGGTGTAGGCGGCCTGGGCCAGGCCCCATGCCGAAAGCAGGATCGCGCCGCTGAAGAGCGTGCCGTTTCGTTCCGACGTCATGCGCGGGTCCATGCCGATGGAGCCGTAAGGCAGCTGAAAGGAATGGGAACCGTAGGCGTCGGCCCTGGTGTAGGTCAGGGCGTCCTGTTCGAAGTCGAAGGTGATGGTGGTGGAGTAGCTGCGTTGAGTGATGTTCATGGCCAAAGTCTCCTGAATCGCAAGCTGCGCATGGAGAGGCGGTAGGTCGATGCGGCGGGTTCGTCAAGACCGTGGCGCGCGGCGGCGTGGCTTGATCAAGGCCCGAAAATGAAAAAAGGCCGCGTAAAGCGGCCTTGCGTACATGGTGCCGGGGGACAGAGTTGAACTGCCGACACGGGGATTTTCAGTCCCCTGCTCTACCGACTGAGCTACCCCGGCGCAACGGAAGTCCGTTACTATGGAAAACGTCGGCCTTTGGCAAGTCGAAAAAAGCACTTTTCTTGACTTGCGCATCCACTCACCAGGATGCGGGTCCGGGGCAAGCGGAGCCGTGCCGTCGCTTCCCGCAAAGGAAAAAGGCCGCTCGTTGAGCGGCCTTGATCTCGTGGTGCCGGGGGACAGAGTTGAACTGCCGACACGGGGATTTTCAGTCCCCTGCTCTACCGACTGAGCTACCCCGGCGCGTTGGGTGAGAAGCGCTTTTATGCAAAGCTTAGGGCGAAGGCAAGCAAGAATTTTCGTTCCACCGGCATTTCCGGCCAAAAAGCCTTCAAACCCTGTCCCGTGTCTCGTGCAGACGCCGAAAGATGCCTTGCGGGACGTGAACGAGCGTCTGGTGGATTCGGAAATCCTTCAGGCTTGTGAACCGGGGCGGAAATCGCGGTTGGCGTGATTTTAGTGATGCTTCGTGGGGCCGTGTTCCTTGTGCAGGAAGTAGACGATCAGTCCGACGATGCCGAGACCCAGGCCGAGAATGAGTCCTGAAAACATGGGATGCCTCCTCTTGATATTGATCTGATCCGAAAATATATGGCAAAACTTGCTTGACTTCAAGTTCTTTTCTTCACAAGTCTTGGCGTGCCCGTTGCGGTGGCCTTTTTCCCGCGAGAGAGGTAGAGGTTCAGCCATGCGCCGTCCGTTTTCGCAGTCAACCGATGTTGGAGTAATCACTATGAGAATGACGCAGATCTGCGTTTTCGCCGTCCTCGCGTTCGTCCTGACCGTTCAGGGTGCTGCGGCAGAAACCATGACCATGAAGGACGCGGTTGAGGCCGGCCTCAAGGGCAACCCGTCCATCCTCGCCGCGCGCGAGGCGCTCATGGCGGCCGATTACGCCGTGAAGTCCTCCAAGGCGGCCTTCGGGCCTGCGCTCAGCACGCAGTACGGGTACACGCGCCTTGACGAACGACCGATGTCCTTCGGTCGGACCGTGGGCTCCCTGGACAACTGGGAGCTGGCCTTCAACGTGCACCAGCCCCTCTTCACCGGCTTCAACCTGCTGACGACCTACGAGAAGTCCCTGCTGCAAAAGGAGCAGGCGGCCTCGCAGATCGACAACGCCGAACTGCAGCTGACCGTCGCCATCCAGGATGCGTTTTTGAGGCTCCTCCAGGCGCGCGAGAACGTGCGTTCCGCCGAGGACGCCCTGGTGAGGCTGCGTTCGCAGTTGAAGGTCAATACCGCCTTCTACGAGGTGGGATTGCGCCCGAAGCTCGACATGCTGCAGGCCCAGGTGGACGTGGCCACGGCCGAACAGCTTCTGCTGGCTGCCCAGAACAGCGTCGATACACTCTCGGCGCAGCTCAACACCCTGATCGGCCGGAACGCCAACGCGGACGTGGAGTATGTCGGCGCGCTGGAGTATTTTCCCGTGAATCTGAGCCTTGAGGACTGTCTGGAGAGGGCGCTGAAGAACAGGCCGGATCTGATCATCGCCCGTCAGACCGTCATGGTGGCCGAGAAGGACGCCAAACTGGCCGCGGTGCCGTATTACCCGCAGGTCGGGGCCGATTTCAACTATGCCCGGGCCGGCGATGACCCGGCGGTCAACGGCGGGGACTATCACACCCCCAGCGAATGGAACGCTCAGGTCGGCATGAAGTGGACGTTTTTCGAGTGGGGCAAGACCTACTACGCGGAAAAGAGCGCGCAGAAGAACGTGTCCCGGGTCATGCAGGAATATCAGAACCTGGAGAACGAGGCGACGTTCGCGGTCAAGGAGAGCTTCCTGCAGATAGAGGAGACGGAGAAGCGCATCGCCGCCGCCAAGGAAGGCCTCGTCGCCGCCAAGGAGAGCTATCGCATGGCCGTGGCCCGGTACGAGGCCCAGGTCGGCACCAACACGGACGTGCTCGACGCCCAGGCGGCCCAGACCCAGGCGGAAGCGAGCCTGAACGGGGCCTTGTCCGCCTACGAGCGGGCGGTGGCCGGTCTCTACGGCGCCATGGGCGAGAAGAATCCCGAACTGCTGCCCCGCTAGCGGGCCATACGCTGCGGCGAAACGTCAGAGCCCGGGCGCCATCAGGCCCCGGGCTTTTTTGCGCCCTTGCGCCGGGGCATGGAGCACTTCTTGTCGGCCAGGACAGCCAACTCGGAAAGTCTGTCGTCCACGGCGGCGTACAGGGACTTCGGAGAGAAACGGCCGTCCGCGAGGCGCGAACCGGCGCGCATGCCCGTCAGGATCTCCATGGCCTCCTCGATGGTGCTCACCGGGTGGATATGGAACTGTCCGTCCCTGACGGCCTGCAGGACGTTTTCCCGCAGGACCAGATGCACGATGTTGTCCCGGGGCAGCAGGACGCCCTGCCTTCCCGTCAGCCCGCGCCGACGGCAGACCTCGAAAAACCCTTCCACCTTGTGGGTCACCCCGCCCACGGCCATGATGGCCCCGGACTGGGACACGGCCCCGGTGAAGGCGAGGTCCAGGCGGATGGGCACGTTCGAGAGGGCCGAGAGCAGTGCGGCCAGCTCGGCGCCCGAGGCCGAGTCTCCGTCCACGTGGGCGTAGCTCTGCTCGAAGCACAGGCTCCCCGTGAGCACGATGGGCTTGTTGCGGGCGAAGAGGTTCACGAAGTAGCTCTTGAGGATCATCATGCCCTTGGTGTGGATGGGGCCCCCGAGCTCGGCCTCGCGTTCGAGGTCCATGATGCCGCCGTGGCCGACGCCCACGGTGCAGGAAATCTGGTGTGGCAGGCCCATGACGTAGTCGCCGACCTGGGTTACGGAAAGGCCGTTGGCCACGCCGATTCCTTCGCCTTGGGTCCGGACCTTGATGGACTTGCGGTCGTACTCGCGCAGAAATTCCTCCTGATACAGGTTGGTGCGGTACTCGCGTTCGTCCAGGGCCTGTTTGACGATGTGGGCGTCGATGGTCTTCCTGTCCTGACCCGCGGCGATGGCGTTGGCCTCGATCATGATCTCCCGCAGGTGCGAGAAGTGCAGCGAGAGGCGTTCACGGTCTTCGGCCATGCGCGTGGAGTAGTCGACCAGTTCCGCGTAGGCGTCCTTGGTGAAGCCGCGCAGGCCGCTTTCGCGGGCGGCTCGGTCCAGGGTCTGGGCGTAGCCCGTGATGGACTCGGCCGTGCGCTCCACGGTGTCCTGGATATGGGCCTTGATCTTGAATATCTTTCGGAACCGCTCGTCGTGCATGTACAGCAGTTCGTAGGTCTCGTCGTCGCCGATGAGGATGACCTTGAGGGAGAGCGGGATGGGGTCCGGGCTGATGGTCCTGGTCCGCAGGATGTCGTAATGGTCCGTGGGGTCGTCCAGGTTCGAATGCCGGTTGCGCAGGCAGCGGAGCAGTCCCTCCCAGGCGACGGGATGGGCCAGGAGGTCCTCCACGCGCAGGATGAGAAACCCCCCGTTGGCGCGGTGCACGGCGCCGGCCCGGATGAGGGAGAAGTCCGTGTAGTACGTGCCCCATTCGGTCTCGCGTTCGATGCAGCCGAGAAGGTTGAAGAAGCCCGGGTTGATCTCCTTGACCACGGGCGCGCCGGTCAGGGCGGAGTTGTCCACGAAGAGGTTGACGTCGTAGCGCTGGAAATAGGACTCTGAAATGTTTTCGCCCTGCTGGTCCGACGGCGAGCGCTGTTCGCGTTCCTGGCGTCCCTGATAGTGCGACAGGTTCTCAAGCACATCTTCCTTGAACGCGTCGAAGTAGGCTTTCAGAGCCTTGCTGTCTGCGAATTTCTTGCGGATGGGGCCGAGCAGACGATCCACCAGGCCCGCCGCATGTTCCTGGGCCAGCTGCAGTTCCTTGGCCCGGAATTCCTGCTCGCTGCGGTTCACCTGGCGCGAGAGATCGGCAATGGTGTTCAGTACGGAGCTGCTCTGGTCCTTGATGACTTTCTTGCGCGAGGAGTCAAGGCGTTCGAAGTCTTCGGAGCTGAGGACCTTGCCGTCCATGAGCGGGGTCAGGGAGACGGCGCCCGCCTCGTCGATGTTCAGGCTGAACCCTTTCCGTTGGGCCGCCTCCTCCATCTTGTCCATCAGGTCGTCGCGGACGACGGCGAGCTTGGTGAACAGCTTGTTCTGCAGGCGCAGATAGGTGGCCTGCTCGAAGTGGCGGGGGAGATCGCGGCGCAGGCGTTTGACCATGCGCTGCATGTTTTCCCTGAACACCTTGCCCTGCCCGGCGGGCAGACTGACCAGAACCGGTTTGTCCGGATTCTCGAAATTGTTCAGATAGACCAGGTCCGGCGGGGTGGGGGCGGTGCGGGCCTGGGGCAGGAGAAAGTTCTCGACGAGGTAGGTCCGGCCAAGCCCGGGTTCGCCGGCGACATATATGTTGTATTCCAGGCCCGGGATGGACAGGGACATCTCAAGGGCCTTGCGGGCCCTGTTCTGGAAGAGGCAGACGGGGTTGACGTCGTTGCGGATGTCCGCGCCGCGCAGGATTCTTCTGGGGTTGGGCTCTATGGTGAGCTGGCGGGCTTTGAGTTCGGAAGTGTTTTTCATCGGTGCTCGGTGCGGGGGAGGCCCCGGTTATTGATTTTGTGTGGGCATAGTGCGAATGAAGGCGGCTTGCAAGCCGGCCCGGGTGAGTCGCGCGCCCCGCGGGGCGTCGGGGAGCATGGGGCCGCGGACAACAGGGCGGAGAATTCGTTTTTGCTGAAAACTTTGATTGACGCGAAGTTGGGGGCTGTGTTAGCCCCTTTTTCGGTTTGTGATTTATTGCACGAATGATTGGGCCCTGGTTGCCCTTTGAGATGACCCAATGTTTTTCGGTAAGAAAAAAAATAAGCATTTCCAGTCATTGGGTCTAGCTTCCATGATGGGGATACATCTCGTGTCCGGTGTGATCGTGGGCATGGCGATGGGCTACTATCTGGACAAGTTTTTTGACACAAAGCCTTGGCTGACGCTCCTTTTCCTGATTTTCGGCATTATCGCCGGCTACAGGAACATGTTCCGGGAAATGGGGCGGATCCAGAGAAAGGAAGCGGAAGCCGATGCTCCGAGCGCTGACGAAAAGGATTGAACGCGCTCTGTACGCACGAGGGTATCATGTGCCCGAGGTGCGCAGGATGGCGGCCCAGCAGGTATACTTCCTTTTCGCCGCGGTGCCGGCCTTGGCGCTCGGTTCCCGCGGGGTGGACTTCGCCGCCGGGGTGGTGCTCGGGACGGTCAACTTTCTGGCCCTGGCCCGATTGATCCAGGAACTGGTGTACGTGCAGAAGGGCGCCGTCGCGGTCCAGATGTTCAGTTTCTACGGACGCCTCGCCTTGACGGCCCTGGCCATCTACGCCTTGGTCGTCATGAACGGTTCCTCGGTAGTTTGGTTGCTGATCGGTTTTTCAACCGTTCTCATAAATATTATGCTTTGGGGAATGTCACAAATTTTGGGGAAAACTTCTAAGGAGGCGTAAAGATGGCAGGGGGTTTACATCCTATTTTTCTAGTCGAGGAAGCGGTCAAGGCCATTGGACTCGTCGATGCGCACGGCCACAGCCTGATACCGGGCAATGTCCTCTACTCCTGGACATTCATGATCATCCTGATTCTCGTTTCGACCATGGCCACCAAGAAGATTTCGCTGGTCCCGAGAGGGCTGCAGAACTTTTTCGAGATGGTGATCGGCGGTCTGGAGGATTTCGTGGTCGCGAACATGGGCGAGGACGGCCGGAAGGTGTTTCCCGTTCTGGCGACGCTTTTCATCTACATCCTGACCTGCAACCTGGGTGGCCTGTTCCCCGGTAACGACGCTCCCACGGCGAACATCAACACGACCGCCTCCATGGCCGTGTTCGTCTTCGTCTACTACCAGTACTGGGGCTTCAAGATCCATGGCACCCACTACATCCACCATTTTACCGGCCCCATGATCTGGATGGCTCCCTTGATGTTCCCCATCGAGGTCATCGGCCACTTCGCGCGCATGCTGTCGCTGTCGCTGCGTCTTTTCGGAAACATCCGCGGTGAGGACATCGTTCTGGCCCTGCTGTTCATGTTGGCGCCCATCGTCTCCACGGTTCCGATGTACTTCCTGTTCATGCTGGCCGACGTCATCCAGGCCTTCGTCTTCTTCATGCTGTCCATGCTCTATCTGAAGGGCGCATTCGAAGAGGCTCACTAATTCGGGGGAAATGGTCATTCGACCAAAACATTATACTTTATTTGGAGGATTTTTCATCATGGGTAAGAAGTTCGTTTCCGTTCTGGCCACTGTCGCTCTGGTCGCCGTCGCTTCCTGCGCTTTCGCTGCCGAAGCCGCTCCTGAAGTCATCTCCACCATCTCCTGGGCCGCCGCCCTCGGCATGGCCATCGCCGCCGCCGGTTGCGGTATCGCTCAGGGCCTGGGCCTGAAGGCTGCTTGCGAAGGCACCGCCCGCAACCCCGAAGCTTCCGGCAAGATCACCGTGACCATGCTGATCGGTCTGGCCATGATCGAATCTCTGGCCATTTACGCCCTGGTCGTCAACCTGATCCTGCTGTTCGCCAACCCCTTCGTCGGCTAACTGCTTGCGTGATAAAGGGGAGGTATCGCCTCCCCTTTTTTTAGCATCATCAAGCAGAACGCGAAGAGAGTTATCGGAGTTATTTTGAAAAGCGCTCACATCCCACGCGCCACCATCCAAAGACTGGCCGTCTACGTCCAGGTCCTTGAGACGCTTTTGCAGGAGGGGGACTCCGTCATCTCCTCGGACGGCCTGGCTCGCGCTTGTGGTGTGAATCCCTCTCAAATCCGCAAGGATTTGGCTTACTTCGGAGAGTTCGGCGTGCGTGGGGTGGGGTATTATGTGCAGGACCTCCTCACGGCCATCAAACAGTCGTTGGGCATAGACCGAACCTGGAACGTCGCCCTCGTTGGCGTCGGCAACCTGGGCCGGGCGCTGCTGCGGCACGGGATTTTCAGGCGCCGCGGTTTCATCCTCGTCGGCGCGTTCGATTGCGATCCCTTCAAGATCGGCGAGGAAGTGGCCGGCCTCGAGGTCGTCTGCTCCAGGCGGCTCAAGGAAAAAGTCCACGAGCTCAACATTGAAATCGGCATCATCACGACTCCCCCCGAGCGTGCCCAGCGCGCGGCGAACTATCTGATCGAGGCCGGTGTACGCGGCATCGTCAACTTCGCTCCCGCCCGCATCACGGCGCCGGAAAACGTGGCCGTGGAATATGTGGACTTCATGCACCACATCTTCTCCGTGGCCTTCAATATTTCCCTCAATCAGGCCAAAGGGATCTCATAGAGCCCTGGGCTGTCGGGATGTGAAATCCCGCAAATTCGACTTGCCAATCGTCTTCGAGTGGTATAGTTGTCCTCTCTCTTTTGAAACTGGAGGTTCTCATGAAAAAAGATCTGCATCCCAAAGTTTACGAAACCCAGGTCCGTTGCGCCTGCGGTTATGAGTTTGTCACCCGTACGGCCATCGGCCCTGAGCTCGGGATTGAAATTTGTTCCCACTGCCATCCGTTTTTCACCGGCGAGCAGCGCTTCATCGACTCGGCTGGCCGTATCGACCGTTTCCGCAAGAAGTACGCCGGGCTGAACAAGTAAGTTTTCAGCAGGTAGCGTAACCCTTCATGATCACGAAGCTGGAAAGCCTGGCGGCAAAATATCGCGAACTTGAGCGCGAACTGAGCACTCCTGAAATTTTTCAGGATCAGGATCGCTATATCAAGATCGCCAAGAAGCACGCCGAGCTTGACGAGGTCGTAAAGGCGTTCGAGCGCTACAAGACGCTTCTGAGCGAACTTGCCGAGAATCAGGAGCTGGCGAAGGACCCTGACCCGGAGCTGTGCGAACTGGCCCAGGCCGAAATCCCGGGGCTCAAAAGCAGGATCGAGGAACAGGAGCGTCTGCTCAAGCAGCTGCTTACGCCCAAGGACCCGCTAGACGAGAAGAACATCATCCTGGAGATACGGGCGGGCACTGGAGGCGAGGAAGCGGCGCTCTTCGTCGCCGACGTTTTCAGGATGTATTCTCGTTATGCGGAATTGCACGGTTGGCGCGTCGAGGTGATGAGCAGCAGCGATACCGGTACCGGCGGTTTCAAGGAAATCGTCGCTTCGGTTTCGGGCAACAGCGTCTACAGCAAGCTCAAGTATGAGTCCGGGGCTCACCGCGTGCAGCGGGTTCCGGCCACGGAAAGCC
Organism: Desulfomicrobium aestuarii; assembly: GCF_055385525.1. Lineage (NCBI taxonomy): Bacteria > Pseudomonadati > Thermodesulfobacteriota > Desulfovibrionia > Desulfovibrionales > Desulfomicrobiaceae > Desulfomicrobium > Desulfomicrobium aestuarii. The sequence continues at coordinate 3,040,585 of NZ_AP042427.1, read as the reverse complement.
AGGGGCGCATCCATACGTCCGCCATCACCGTGGCGATCCTGCCCGAAGCCGAGGAAGTCGACGTGAAGATCGACCCGAGCGACATCCGGGTCGACGTTTTCCGGTCATCCGGTCCGGGCGGGCAGTCGGTCAACACCACGGATTCGGCCATACGCATCACGCACTTGGCAACGGGTCTCGTCGTCACGTGCCAGGATGAAAAATCTCAACACAAGAACAAGGCCAAGGCCCTCAAGGTGCTGCGTTCCCGGTTGTTGCAGGCCGCCCAAGATGAAACGAAGAAGGCCTACGACGACAACCGCAAGGCCCAGGTCGGCACTGGCGACCGCTCTGAACGGATCCGGACCTACAATTACCCCCAGGGGCGGATCACGGACCACCGCATCAACCTGACGCTCTACAATCTCGACCAGGCCATGGACGGGCACATCGATGAAATCATAGATGGCCTCGTTCAACATTACCAGGCCGAAGCCATGAAACAAAGCTGAGGAAACTCGGCTTTTTTCGTGCTCCATGAACTCCCGCCGCGAAATCATCGCTTTCTGGGAAACCCGATTCGAAGCGGCCGGGGTCGATTCGCCGCGCCTCTCCGCCCAGGTTCTTCTTGCCCACGTCCTGAATCTTTCACGTCTGAACATGCTCCTGGAGTCGAGCTCCCTCGTGCCTGAGGGCGCCATTGCCCCTTTCGAATCTCTTGCGTTGCGGAGGCTTCAAGGCGAGCCGGTCGCTTACCTGATCGGGCGCAAGGAGTTCTACGGGCTCGATTTCGAGGTGAACCCCGACGTGCTCATTCCCCGGCCCGAGACGGAACTCATGGTGGACCACCTCCTCGACACGGTCGAACGGGGCGCTGCCTTCAGGGTCCTGGATCTTGGAACCGGGAGCGGCGCTCTGGCCGTTACCTGTGCGGGCATGTTTCCGCACTGCAGGGTGACGGCCGCCGACATCTCGGAAAAGGCTCTGGCCACGGCGCGACGCAACGCGCGAAAGCATGGCGTCTCTGATCGCGTCGCCTTTGTTCGCGCGGACCTCGTTCAGGGCATTGATGTCGGGGAAATCGACATCATCTTGGCCAATCTCCCGTACGTGCCGGAAGACTCACGCCAGGCGATGAGCCGTGAAGTTCTTCACCACGAACCCTGGTTGGCCCTTTTCGCCGGGAATGACGGCTTGGACGTCTACCGCCGCCTTGCTTTCGGACTTCGGGGGCGAGTGCGCGAGGGTTCGATGTTGCTCTGCGAGATCGACCACTCCCAAGGGGCAGCGATGATGGAGTTGTTTGCCCCGTTGGCCAGGGATGTCAGCGTGAAGAAGGACCTTGCAGGCCTGAATCGTCTCGTGGTTGTTGTTTTTTAGCACCAATCGTGTTGCGCAAAAGAAACGATTGGTTGCCTGGAGCATGGATTTGTCAGCTTTGTCGTGCTATTTCGGCATGTTGCATTGCTGATATGATTGGCATGGAATTTGATTAAGCTTGGACATGAAACAGACGACCCTCAAAAAAGAAATTCGGTGCTCCGGAGTCGGGCTGCACAGCGGTCAGAAGGTTGAGATGGTGCTCAAGCCTGCCCCGGCCGATACGTGTGTTGTGTTCTCCCTCCGTAACAAGTCGGGCCGGCACATGGTCGTTCCCGAGCCCGGCCGCGTCGTCGGGACGGGGCTGGCCACGACGCTTGGCACCGAGCAGGCCAAGGTCTCCACGGTGGAGCATCTTTTGGCGGCCCTTGTCGGCCTCGAGATAGACAACGTCATCGTCGAGGTGGATGGAGAGGAAATCCCGATCCTGGACGGCAGCGCCTCGGTCTACGTCTATCTCATCAATTCCGCCGGTATCCGGTTGCTCGACCGTCCCCGCAGGATCGCGAAGGTCGTGCGCCCCCTGGTGTTCGAGCAGGACGGCAAGCGCGTCAGCGTCAAGCCCTATAACGGCCTGCGCATCGACTACGCCATTTCCTTCGCCCATCCGATGATCGGCAATCAGACATATAGTTTCGAGTCTTCGCCGCTCTCTTTCTCCTATCGCATCGCGCGGGCCCGGACTTTCGGATTCATGAAGGATGTGGAGTGGCTGCAGAAGAACGGTCTGGCCCTTGGGGGCACCCTCGAGAACGCCGTGGTTTTCGACGACTACGGCGTGGTCAACCCGGAGGGGCTGCGTTTCGAGGATGAAATGGTCCGGCACAAGATTCTCGACTTCATGGGCGACATCGCCGTCGGCAAGCGCCGCTTGTGGGGTCATTTCGAGGTTTCGTGTTCCGGTCACGACTTCAACAACCGGTTTATGCGCTATCTTTTCGACAACAGTTCGGAATATCTTGAATTCGCCAATTTGGAAGGGGCTTTGGGCGCTGCGCGCAAGCATGACCCCGAAATTGTTCCTGTGGGTGTGCCCGCCTGGGCTTAGCCGCTGAAAGCGCCGCAAGGCGCTTTTTTTTTGCCGTTGGGCAAAAAAATGCTTGCCATCGGAAATGAATGCTCATATTGGATGCGTTCTCACGGGCTGGCGTAGCTCAATGGTAGAGCAGCTGACTTGTAATCAGCAGGTTGCGGGTTCAAGTCCCATCGCCAGCTCCAGGGTGAGCGGAGGGGTTCCCGAGTGGCCAAAGGGAACAGACTGTAAATCTGTCGTCGAACGACTTCGGAGGTTCGAATCCTCCCCCCTCCACCATATAGAACCGTGAGAAGCAGTAGGAGGCAGTTAAGACTGTCGCTCGACTACTGAGATGAAATGCGGGAGTAGCTCAATGGCTAGAGCATCAGCCTTCCAAGCTGAGGGTTGCGGGTTCGAGTCCCGTTTCCCGCTCCATTACCTCGTCTCATAAGTCCCAGCGCCTTCGATTTGTCCCGCCTGCATATATCCGCAATCGATCATAACTATATATAGTACACGTAATTTCATTAGGGGGTAATTATGGCCAAGCAGAAATTTGAAAGAAAGAAGCCGCACGTCAATATCGGTACAATTGGTCATATTGACCACGGCAAGACGACCCTGACCGCGGCGATCACCAAGATCGCGAGCCTCAAGGGCGGCGGTTCCTTCGTCGCCTTCGACGAGATCGACAAGGCTCCCGAAGAGAAGGAGCGTGGTATCACCATCGCCACCGCGCACGTCGAATACGAAACCGCCAAGCGTCACTACGCCCACGTGGACTGCCCCGGTCACGCCGACTACATCAAGAACATGATCACCGGCGCGGCCCAGATGGACGGCGCGATCATCGTTGTCGCGGCCACCGACGGCCCCATGCCCCAGACCCGTGAGCACATCCTGCTCGCCCGTCAGGTCGGCGTGCCCTACCTGGTCGTGTTCCTGAACAAGGTCGACTTGGTCGACGACGAGGAGCTGATCGAGCTGGTCGAGATGGAAGTGCGCGAGTTGCTGTCCAAGTACGAATTCCCGGGCGACGACGTTCCGGTCATCCGCGGCTCCGCCCTGAAGGCTCTGGAGAGCGACAGCGCCGACGCCGAAGACGCCAAGTGCATCCTCGAGCTGCTGGACGCCTGTGACGCCTACATCCCCGAGCCGGTGCGCGAGACGGACAAGCCCTTCCTGATGCCCATCGAAGACGTGTTCTCCATCTCCGGCCGCGGCACCGTCGTGACCGGTCGTGTCGAGCGCGGCATCGTGCGCGTCGGCGAGGAAGTGGAAATCGTCGGCATCAACGACACCCGCAAGACGACCTGCACGGGCGTTGAAATGTTCCGCAAGCTGCTGGACGAAGGTCAGGCCGGCGACAACATCGGCGCTCTGCTGCGCGGCGTGAAGCGTGACGAAGTCGAGCGCGGCCAGGTTCTGGCCAAGCCGGGCAGCATCACCCCGCACACGAAGTTCTCCGCCGAAGTGTACGTCCTGAGCAAGGAAGAAGGCGGTCGTCACACCCCGTTCTTCTCTGGCTACCGTCCGCAGTTCTACTTCCGCACGACGGACATCACGGGCGTCGTGACGCTGAACGAAGGTATCGAGATGATCATGCCCGGCGACAACACGACGTTCCATGTGCATCTGATCAACCCGATCGCCATGGAAAAGGGCCTGCGCTTCGCCATCCGTGAAGGCGGCCGTACCGTCGGCGCCGGCGTTGTTTCCGAAATTCAGGAGTAATCAATGCGCATCAATATCCTTCTTGCGTGTGGCGAGTGCAAGCGTAGAAACTACGCGAGCCAGAAGAACAAAAAGAACACGACTGCCAAGCTCGAGCTCAGCAAGTTCTGCCCTTTTTGCGGAAAGCACACCAAGCATCGCGAATCCAAATAGTCTCACGCGGGTGCCGCGCAAGCGGCATCCGTAGTGAAAATTTCCGACACGCAGGCCAGTAGCTCTAACGGTAGAGCATCGGACTCCAAATCCGAGGGCTGGGGGTTCGAATCCCTCCTGGCCTGCCACTTTATCTCCTAGCGATGGAAAAAATGAAAAAAAATGCCGAAACCGAAATGCCCAAACAGGGAGTAGCGCAGAAGTTTCAGGAACTTCGCGTTTTCTTTGAGCAGGCAAAAGTGGAACTGAAAAAGGTCGTCTGGCCTGACAAGCAGGAAACCATCAGTACCAGTTCGGCTGTTTTGTTGTTGGTCGTCGTCATGGCATTTTTTCTCGGCATCGTCGATTTGGTCCTGACCAAAATCATTGCTGCCATTCTGTCCTAGGTTTGGGGGCCTCATGAACGACGATCCAAAGGCTCGCTGGTATATCATTCACACGTATTCGGGGTTTGAGCAGCGCGTAGAGCAGACGATCAAAGAAATGATCCGCACCGGTCAGGCCAAGGGCCTGGTCGAGGATGTCATCGTCCCCACGGAAAAGGTCGTCGAGCTCATCAAGGGACAGAAGCGTACGTCCACCCGCAAGTTTTACCCCGGGTACGCAATGGTCAAGATGATCTTTACGGACGACTCATGGCACATGATTCAGTCCATTCCAAAGGTCACCGGCTTCATCGGCGGCAAGAGCCGTCCGGTGCCCCTGACCGACAAGGAAGCTCAGCGCATCCTGGCGACCATCGAGAGCAGAAAGGAACAGCCCAGACCAAAATTTCATTTTGAACGTGGCGATGATGTACGCGTGATCGACGGCCCGTTCGCAAACTTCAATGCCACGGTTGAAGATGTGAACTACGATAAAGGAAAATTGCGCGTCTCGGTATCTATCTTCGGAAGACAAACGCCGGTTGAACTGGACTTTGTTCAGGTGACGAAAGGCTGATAATTTTTAGAGATGAGGTAGTGTTATGGCCAAAAAAGTAACTGCAATAATCAAGCTGCAACTTCCCGCAGGAGCTGCGAATCCCTCTCCGCCGGTCGGTCCCGCCCTGGGTCAGCACGGCGTGAACATCATGGAGTTCTGCAAGGCGTACAATGCCAAGACCATGAACGACAAGGGGATGATCATTCCTGTCGAGATCACGGTCTTCCAGGACCGCTCCTTCACCTTCGTCACCAAGACTCCTCCGGCCGCCGTCCTCCTGGTCAAAGCTGCCAAGCTGCAGAAGGGATCCGGAGAGCCGAACAAGAAGAAGGTGGGCAAGGTGACCATGGCTCAGGTCGAGGAAATCGCGAAAATCAAGATGCCTGATCTGTCTGCCTATGATCTGCCGACTGCGTGCAAGACCATCATGGGTACCGCTCGCAGTATGGGAATTGAAGTGGAATAAGGGGAGAGAACTAGCCATGCCCAAGCACGGAAAGAAATTCACGAAAGCATGCGAGGCCATTGACGGCCTCAAGATGTACGATGTGGCTGAAGCTGTCGAGTTGGTTCTCAAGAGCTCCTTCGCCAAATTTGACGAGACCGTCGATGTGGCGGTGAACTTGGGTGTCAACCCCAAGTACTCCGACCAGATGGTCCGCGGCGCCGTGTCCCTGCCTCACGGCCTGGGCAAGACGGTTCGCGTTGTCGCCTTCTGTAAGGGCGAGAACGAGGAGAAGGCCCGCAATGCCGGCGCCATCGATGCCGGCGGCGACGAACTGGTCGAGAAGATCAAGGGCGGCTGGCTCGACTTCGACAAGGCCGTCGCCACGCCCGACATGATGGGTCATGTGGGCAAGATCGGCAAGATCCTGGGCCCCCGCGGCCTGATGCCCAACGCCAAGACCGGCACCGTCACCCCCGACCTGGAGAACGCCATCCGCGAACTGCTGGCCGGCAAGGTCGAGTTCCGCGTTGACAAGGCCGGCGTGATCCACGCCCCCATCGGCAAGGTCTCCTTCGGTTCCGAGAAGCTGCTCGGCAACCTGCGGACCGTGGTCGATGCGCTGATCAAGCTCAAACCCTCCACCGCCAAGGGCACCTATGTGAAGGCCGTCTCTCTGTCTTCCACCATGGGCCCTGGCGTCAAGGTCGACGCCGCTTCCCTGCGTAAAACGGGAGAATAAGTTTCATAACAAGTAGATGAGTCAGAGAATGCAGGTGGACATTCCTTAATATCCTGCACAGACGGCTTTGGCTCATTCTGCCTAGCTATAGAGAGGTACGTGGTGAATAGGGCAGAAAAAGCAAAAATCATCGATGGCCTGAAGGAGAAGGCTGACAAGGCGAGCATCGCCATTGTCACGGACTTCCATGGGCTCAAGGTGGCAGAGCTGACTCCCCTGCGTGCAAAGCTGCACGAGGCGGGGTGCGACTATCAGGTCGTGAAGAACACTCTGGCACGCAAAGCCTTCGAGGAAGGACCGCACGTCGTACTCAACGACCACTTGAAGTACAACTGCGCCGTGGCTTTTGGCTATGACGACCCTGTCGTCGCTGCGAAGGTCCTGGTTGAGTTTGCAAAGAAGAACGACAAGTTTTCTGTGCGTTACGCAAGCCTGGAAGGCAAGTTCCTGGAAGAGGCGTCCATCAAGGCCCTTTCCGAACTGCCCGGCCGCGAACAGTTGCTCGCGACTGTTCTGGGCACCATGAACGCCGTGCCGCAGAATTTCGTGTCTCTCTTTGCCAATGTGATTCGGGGGATGCTCAACGTGTTGAACGCCCTCAAAGACAAAAAAGAAGAATGAGCCAATTGCTACATATTTAGGAGGACAAAATGGCTGATATCACCAAAGAACAGGTTGTCGAATTCATCTCCAACATGACCGTGCTGGAGCTGGCTGGTTTCATCAAGGAACTGGAAGAGAAGTTTGGCGTTTCCGCCGCCGCCCCTGTCGCCGCTTTCGCCGCCGCCCCTGTGGCCGCCGCTGAAGCCGCCGAAGAGGAAAAGACCGAATTCGACGTCATCCTGAAGGAAGCCGGCGCCAACAAGATCGGCGTTATCAAGGTCGTCCGCGCTCTGACCAGCCTCGGGCTGAAGGAAGCCAAGGCCAAGGTCGACGAGACTCCTTCCGTGATCCTCGAAGCCGCTGCCAAGGACGCCGCCAACGACGCCAAAAAGCAGCTTGAAGAAGCCGGCGCGAAGGTTGAAATCAAGTAGTTTTTTGCTTCTTGCCTGACTTTCCGTAAAGAGTGTAAGGGGAGAAAACCTCTTACACTCTTTACGCCTTTTTATGTAATACCTCGCTTCACGGGTCGCTCCTGCCCCCGCATGAGGCTTTCATATATAGCAGCCTATCCTGGCTGAAACGCTTTGCCTGCCCAGCAACCTCCCATTTCCTGAGGGGAAACGATGAACAAACTGATCAAGAAATTCGGACGAATCAAAGATTCCATTGAGATCCCTCATCTTTTAAGCCTTCAGCTTGATTCCTACAACAAATTTCTCCAGACCGACGTCCCCCCCAGCATGCGCACGGACATCGGGCTTGAAGGCGTGTTTCGTTCTGTCTTTCCCATTCATGATTTCAACAAGACTGCCACCCTGGAATACGTCAGCTACGAGATCGGCAAGCCCAAGTACGACGTGGACGAATGCATCTCCAAGGGCCTGACCTTTGAAGCCCCCCTGCGCATCAAGGTCCGCCTCGCCGTCTACGATGTGGACGAAGCGTCCGGCAGCCGCACCATCCACGACATCAAGGAACAGGACATATATTTCGGAACCATTCCCCTCATCACCCAGAAGGGGACGTTCCTGATCAACGGCACGGAACGGGTCATCGTCAATCAGCTCCAGCGCTCTCCCGGCATCATTTTCGAACACGACTCGGGCAAGACCCATTCCAGCCGCAAGATCCTCTACAGCTGCCGCATCATCCCCATGCGCGGCTCCTGGCTCGATTTCGACTTCGACCACAAGGATATCCTCTACGTCCGCATCGACCGTCGACGGAAGATGCCCGCCACGATTCTGCTCAAGGCCATGGGCATGACCAGCGAGGACATCCTGGCCTACTACTACGACAAGGACACCTTCCGCCTGGACGGGACCAGGGTTCTGCGCAAGGTTGAAGAATACAATTTCCGCAAGGAAGTGGCCCACGCAGATATCGTCGCCCCCGACGGCACGGTGGTCGTGGCCGCCGGCAAGGCCATGACCAAGGCCATGTGGCGGCGCATGATCAAGGCAGGGGTCGAATTCTACGAGGTCCGTCCGGAGTCCCTGGAGACGGAATTCGCTGCCGTGGACATCGTTGACCCGCAGACCGGCGAGGTCATCCTGCGCGCCGGCGATCCCCTGACCGCAACTGCCGTCGAGAAGTGTCAGGCAGGCGGGATTACCGAGCTGAGTTCCATTTTCTCCTCCGGCGCAGAGGTGTCCTCGTGCATGCGCGACACCCTGGCCATGGACAAGTGCGAGGACCTGGAAAGCGCCCAGATCGACATCTACAAGCGCCTGCGCCCCAGTTCCCCGCCGACCGCCGAGATTTCGGCCAGCTTTTTCGACAACCTGTTCCGCAACCCCGACTACTACGACCTGTCCCCGGTGGGGCGGTACAAGCTCAATTCGCGGCTTGGCCTGAATCTGCCCATCGACCACCGGACCCTGTCCAACGAAGACATCTTCCGGTCGGTCAAGAAGCTCGTCCAGCTCAAGGACTCCCACGGTCCGGCCGACGACATCGATCACCTCGGGAACCGTCGCGTCCGTCCGGTCGGCGAACTGGTTGAGAACCAGTACCGCATCGGCCTCGTGCGCATGGAGCGCGCCATCAAGGAGCGCATGAGCCTGCAGGAAGTCGCCACGCTCATGCCCCACGACCTGGTCAACCCCAAACCTGTTACGGCCGTGCTCAAGGAGTTCTTCGGCACATCGCAGCTGTCCCAGTTCATGGATCAGACCAACCCCCTGTCCGAGGTCACGCACAAGCGCCGTCTGTCCGCCCTCGGGCCCGGCGGTCTGACGCGCGAACGGGCCGGGTTCGAGGTCCGCGACGTCCACCTGAGCCATTACGGCCGCATCTGCCCCATCGAGACCCCCGAAGGTCCGAACATCGGCCTCATCGTGTCCCTGACCACCCATGGCCTGGTGAACGACTACGGTTTCATCGAGACCCCGTACCGCGTGGTCAAGGACGGGTACGTCACCGACGACATCCAGTACATGGAGGCCTCCACCGAGTCCGGGCACATCATCGCCCAGGCCAACGCCATCTTCGGCGACGACAGGCGGTTCGTGAACCCCCTCGTCGAGGCCCGCGTGGAAGGTGAATTCGCCATCGTGCCTCGCGAGGAAGTGACCCTCATGGACATCTCCCCGGGACAGATCGTGTCCATCTCCTCGGCGCTCATCCCGTTCCTGGAGCACGACGACGCCAACCGCGCCCTCATGGGCTCGAACATGCAGCGCCAGTCCGTGCCCCTGCTCGTGACCGAGGAGCCGCTGGTCGGCACCGGCATCGAGGGCAAGGTGGCCCAGGATTCCGGCAGCTGTCTCATGGCCGAAGGAGACGGAGAGATCATGTACGTCGACGCCGACCGGGTCATCGTCGCCTACACGGGCGACCTCTATCCAGAGGCAGGCGGCGTGCGTTTCTACGAGCTGCAGAAATATCACAAGTCGAACCAGAACAGTTGCTTCGGCCAGAAGCCGCGCGTTCAGGTCGGCGACAAGGTCCGTAAGGGCGTGGTCCTGGCCGACGGCCCCGCCATCAGTGACGGCGAGCTGGCCCTGGGCAAGAATCTGCTGGTGGCCTTCATGCCCTGGTGCGGCTACAACTACGAAGACTCCATTCTCATCTCCGAGCGCGTGGTGAAGGAGGACATCTATACCTCCATCCACATAGAGGAGTTCGACGTCTTCGCCCGCGACACCAAGCTCGGGCCCGAGGAAGTGACCCGCGACATCCCCAACGTCGGCGAGGAGATGCTCCGCAACCTCGACGAGAGCGGCATCATCCGCATCGGCGCCAAGGTCAAACCCGACGACATCCTCGTCGGCAAGATCACACCCAAGGGCGAGACGCAGCTCACTCCCGAGGAGCGCCTGCTGCGGGCCATTTTCGGCGACAAGGCGCGCGACGTGAAGAACACCTCCCTCAAGGTCCCGCCGGGAATCGAGGGCACGGTCATCGACGTGAAAGTCTTCAACCGCCGCTCCGGCGACAAGGACGAGCGCACCCGTCAGATCGAGAATTACGAGCTCGAGGGCATCGACGTCCGTGAGCGTCAGCATGCCGCGGCCCTGACCGAAGCCACCCGTCGCAAGATCTGGGAGGCCTGCAAGGGCAAGAGCGTGGCCAAGACCATCATGGGCAAGCGCAAGGGCGAGGTTCTTCTCGAAGCGAACCAGCCCATCAGGGAAGACGTGTTCGCCGAGATCCCGCTGAAGAAGCTCGCCGGCGCCTTCGCCGCCAAGGAGGTCAACGAGGCGGTCAAGAACCAGCTCGATTACTTCGACCTGCAGCTCAAGTTCATCAAGGACGTCTACGAGAACAAGCGCGGCAAGGTCACCGAGGGTGACGATCTGCCCCCCGGCGTGATCAAGATGGCCAAGGTGTACGTGGCCGTGAAGCGCAAGCTCAACGTCGGCGACAAGATGGCTGGCCGTCACGGCAACAAGGGCGTCGTGTCCAACATCCTGCCCGAAGAGGACATGCCGTTCTTCGCCGACGGCACACCCATGGACGTCGTCCTGAACCCCCTGGGCGTGCCTTCGCGCATGAACATCGGCCAGATCATGGAAACGCACCTTGGTTGGGCCGCCAAGACCTTGGGGCAGCAGATCGCTGCCATGGTCGCCGAGGGCGCCGCCATCGTGCGCAGGGAAATCAAGGATATCTTCGATTCTTCCGAGACATCGGCCCTGATCGACTCCATGAGCGACGACGAAGTCATCGAGGCGGCCCGGGCCCTGAACAAGGGCATCGTCATGAAGACCCCGGTCTTCGACGGCGCCGAGGAGAGCGAGATCTGGGGGCTGCTCAAGCGGGCCGGCCTGCCTGAGGACGGCAAGGCCCGTCTCTTCGACGGCCGCACCGGCGTCCCGTTCCATAACCGCGTCACCGTGGGCTACATGTACTACCTTAAGCTCCATCACCTGGTCGACGAAAAGATCCACGCCCGCTCGACGGGTCCCTACTCCCTGGTCACGCAGCAGCCCCTGGGCGGCAAGGCCCAGTTCGGCGGACAGCGTCTGGGTGAAATGGAAGTCTGGGCCCTGGAGGCCTACGGCGCGGCCTATCTGCTGCAGGAATTCCTGACGGTGAAGTCCGACGACGTGAACGGGCGCGTGAAGATGTACGAAAAGATTGTGAAGGGATCCAATTTCCTCGAAAGCGGCATGCCCGAATCATTCAACGTCTTGGTCAAGGAAATGATGGCCCTGGGTCTGGAGGTCACCCTCGTCGAGGATGACCGCAAGCGTCCGCGCAAGAGATAGACCCTGCCTGCGGCAACGGATTTTCACTTCGACCACAGAATGAGGAATATACGATGAGTCTTGATGATCTTTTTACACAAAGGGGCAGTGCGACCAGCTCTTTCAACAGCCAGAACCTGAAGGCGATCGGCATCAGCGTCGCTTCTCCGGAAAAGATCCGCGAATGGTCCTTCGGCGAGGTCAAGAAGCCCGAAACGATCAACTACCGCACATTCAAGCCGGAGCGGGACGGCCTGTTCTGCGCCAAGATATTCGGTCCCGTGAAGGACTACGAGTGCAACTGCGGCAAATACAAGCGCATGAAGCACCGCGGCATCGTCTGCGAAAAGTGCGGCGTCGAGGTCATTGCCTCCAAGGTCCGCCGCGAGCGCATGGGCCACATCGAGCTCGCCGCGCCCGTGGCGCACATCTGGTTCCTGAAGTCCCTGCCTTCCAAGATCGGCACCTTGCTGGACATGACCATGGCCGATCTGGAGAAGGTGCTGTACTTCGATTCCTACATCATCCTCGATCCGGGTGAGACGACCCTGCAGAAGAAGCAGGTCATCTCCGAGGAGCAGTACTTCCAGATCCTCGACCACTACAACGACAACGCCATCACCGTGGGCATGGGCGCCGAGTCCATCAAGATCCTGCTGCAGGAGATCGACCTGGCCAGCCTGCGCGTGGAACTGCGCGAGGAATCCCAGTCCACCCGGTCCCAGACCAAGAAGAAGAAGCTCGCCAAGCGGCTGAAGATCGTCGAGGCGTTCCTGGAGTCCGGCAACAAGCCCGAGTGGATGATCATGGACGTGATCCCGATCATCCCGCCCGAGCTGCGCCCGCTGGTTCCCCTGGACGGCGGCCGTTTCGCCACGTCGGATCTCAACGATCTGTACCGCCGCGTCATCAACCGCAACAACCGCCTGAAGCGTCTCCTCGAACTGGGCGCCCCGGACATCATCATCCGCAACGAAAAGCGCATGCTGCAGGAGTCCGTGGACGCGCTGTTCGACAACGGCCGCCGCGGCCGGGCCATCACCGGAACCAACGGCCGGCCCCTGAAGTCCCTGTCGGATATGATCAAGGGCAAGCAGGGCCGCTTCCGCCAGAACCTGCTGGGCAAGCGCGTCGACTACTCAGGCCGTTCCGTCATCGTGGTCGGCCCGTATCTCAAGCTGCACCAGTGCGGTCTGCCCAAGAAGATGGCCCTGGAGCTGTTCAAGCCGTTCATCTACTCCAAGCTCGAGGAACGCGGCTACGCCAGCACCATCAAGAGCGCCAAGAAGATGGTCGAGCGCGAGGAAGTGGCGGTCTGGGATATCCTCGAAGAGGTCGTGCGCGAGTACCCCATTCTGCTGAACCGCGCGCCCACGCTGCACCGTCTCGGCATCCAGGCCTTCGAGCCCATCCTGGTGGAAGGCAAGGCCATCCGCCTGCACCCGCTGGTCTGTACTGCGTTCAACGCCGACTTCGACGGTGACCAGATGGCCGTGCACGTGCCCCTGTCGGTGGAGGCTCAGATCGAGTGCCGCGTGCTCATGATGTCCACGAACAACATCCTGTCGCCGGCCAACGGCTCCCCGATCATCGTGCCGTCCCAGGACATCGTCCTCGGCCTGTACTTCCTGACCGTGGAGCGTCCCTTCGAGCGCGGCGAGGGCATGATCTTCGCCGACCCGGAGGAGGTCATCTGCGCCTATGACTCCGGACACGTGGAACTGCACGCCCGCGTCAAGGTCCGTATCGACGGCCAACTCGTCAACACAACGCCCGGCCGCATCATCATCCGCGAGATCGTGCCTGTCGAGGTCCCCTTCGACGTCTACAACCGTGAGATGAGCAAGAAGGTCATCGGCCGTCTGGTGGGCGAGGCCTACCGCCTGGCCGGGACCAAGGCCACGGTCATCCTCTGCGACAAGCTGAAGGATCTCGGTTTCGAATATTCGACCCAGGCCGGCATCACCGTCGGCGTGAAGGACCTGACCATCCCGCCCGCCAAGTCGGGCATTCTCGACCGTTCGCACACAGAGGTGGCCGACATCGAGCAGCAGTACCGCGAGGGGATCATCACCCGCACGGAAAAATACAACAAGGTGGTCGACGTCTGGACCAAGGCGACCAACGAAGTGGCCGACGCCATGATGCGCGAACTGAAGTACGATACCGTGCCGAATCCGAATCAGGACGCGGCGGTCGAGCGGAAGCATGCGCTTCGCTGGCATGTGTCTTCGGCACCGGAGGAGCGCTGCAACAGCTTCAACTCGGTCTTCATGATGGCCAACTCCGGCGCACGAGGCAACCAGGACCAGATGCGCCAGCTGGCCGGCATGCGCGGCCTGATGGCCAAGCCTTCGGGCGAGATCATCGAGACGCCCATCACGTCGTCCTTCCGCGAAGGCCTGACCATTCTGCAGTACTTCACCTCCACGCACGGCGCACGCAAGGGTCTGGCCGACACCGCGCTGAAGACGGCCAACTCGGGTTATCTGACCCGTCGTCTGGTCGACGTCGTGCAGGATGTCATCGTCAGCGAGCACGACTGCAAGACCGTGGACGGCATCGAGCTGTCCCATGTCACCAAGAGCGGCGAGATCACTGTGCGCCTGAGCGAACGCGTGCTCGGCCGCGTGGCCATGTACGACGTCCTCGACCCCGATACGGGCGAGGTCTTCATCCCGTCCAACACCATGATCAATGAGGAGTTGGTGCAGGAAATCGAGCGTCGCGGCATCGCCACCATCACCATCCGCTCGGCCCTGACCTGCAAGGCCAAGCACGGGGTGTGCGCGCTGTGTTACGGCCGCGATCTGGCCCGCGGACACCTGGTGAACGTGGGCGAGGCCGTCGGCATCATCGCCGCCCAGTCCATCGGCGAGCCGGGCACCCAGCTGACCATGAGAACGTTCCACATCGGCGGCACGGCCTCCAAGGAGATTGAGCAGAGCCGTTACGAGGCCATGAACAAGGGCCGCATCGTGCTGTCCCGCGTGCGTACCGTCACCAACAACCGCGGCGAGCGCATGGTCCTCGGCAAGAGCGGCCAGCTGCGCATCGTGGACGATCAGGGTGTCGAGCGCGAGAAGTACGCGCTGCCCTCGGGCGCCAAGCTGTACTTCGAGAACGGGGCCGAGGTGAAGAAGGGCGACCGCCTGGCCGAGTGGGACCCCTTCAACGAGCCGTTCGTCACGGACGTCGAGGGTGTCGTCCACTTTACGGACATCATCGAAGGCCGCACTGTGCAGGAACGCATCGACGAGGCCACGGGCAAGTCGACGCTGACGGTCATCGAGTTCCGTTCGTCGAGCTTCCGTCCCGGCATCTCCATCTGCGACGAGAACGGCGTGTGCAAGACCAAGCCGGACACCGGGACCCAGGCATCCTACACCCTGCCTGTCGGCGCCATCGTCATGGTCAATGACGGAGACTCGGTCCAGCCCGGCGACATCATCGCCCGTAAGCCGCGCGAAACCATGAAGACCAAGGACATCGTCGGCGGTCTGCCGCGCGTTGCCGAACTCTTCGAAGTCCGCAAGCCCAAGGATCAGGCCATCCTGTCCGAGATCGACGGCATCGTGAGCTTCGGCCCGGATTCCAAGGGCAAGCGCAAGCTCATCGTCGAACCCGAAGTCGGCGAGGCGCGCGTGTACCTGATTCCTAAGGGCAAGCACATCAGCGTCGGCGAGGGCGACTTCGTCGAGAGCGGCGAACTGCTGACCGAAGGTACGCCGGACTTGCACGACCTGCTGAAGATCAAGGGCGAGAAGTACCTGGCCTTCTACTTGGTCGACGGGGTGCAGGACGTGTACAGGTTCCAGGGCGTGTACATCAACGACAAGCACATCGAGATCATCGTCCGCCAGATGCTCAAGAAGCTCTCTATTTTGGATCCCGGCGACACCGGTTTCCTCATGGGCGAGCAGGTGGACAAGATGCGGTTCACGAACACCAACGCCAAGTGCTTGGCCACGGGCCTGCAGCCCGCAGTGGCCGAACCCCTGGTTCTGGGCATCACCCAGGCGTCGTTGTCCACGGAATCCTTCATCTCCGCGGCATCGTTCCAGGAGACGACCAAGGTCCTGACCGAGTCCGCCCTGATCGGCAAGAAGGATTACCTCTACGGTCTCAAGGAAAACGTCATTGTCGGCAGGCTGGTCAATGCCGGCACGGGCTTCAGGGCCTACATCGAAAATGACATCATTGTTCCGGACCAGCCGGAAAGTCCCGACAAGTTCCTGGAGGACCTGGAGAAAGATCCGTTTTTCATGGAACAGTAAGTTTGATCTGGCCAGAGTGGCGAGTTGACAAGGGCAGGGGAGTTCAATTATGAACCCCCTTCTCAAAAAGTTTATTCATGGAGTTTGAAATGCCCACTATCAATCAGTTGGTCCGCAAGGCGCGGGTCCTCCAGGTGAAAGGCACAAAAAGAGCCGCGCTGCAGGGATGCCCGCAGCGTCGGGGAGTTTGTGTGCGCGTGTACACCACGACGCCCAAGAAGCCGAACTCAGCTCTTCGTAAGGTCGCGAGAGTGCGACTGACCAACGGAATCGAAGTGACTTCGTACATCCCCGGCGAAGGGCACAACCTGCAGGAGCACTCCGTGGTCATGATCCTCGGCGGCCGTGTCAAGGATTTGCCCGGTGTCCGCTACAAGATTATCAGAGGTACGCTGGACGCGGCCGGTGTTCAGGATCGCCGGAAGAGCCGCTCCAAGTACGGAGCCAAACGTCCTAAATAGGTACAAGGAGATTGACGTATGCCTCGCAAGGGAGCCACGCCGAAGCGTGAAGTGCTGCCGGATCCGAAGTACGGAAGCCGGGTGGTCACAAAGTTTGTGAACCAGATGATGTATGACGGCAAGAAAAGCGTTGCCGAGAAGATATTCTATGATGCCATTGAAGAGCTGGGGAAGCGCACGGACAGCGAGCCTCTGAAGGCCTTCGAGCAGGTTATCGAGAAGGTTAAGCCGCAGATGGAAGTCAAATCCCGTCGTGTCGGCGGCGCCACGTACCAGGTTCCCATGGAAGTTCGTCCGGCCCGCCAGGAAGCCCTGGCCATCCGCTGGCTGGTCAACTACTCCCGCACTCGCGGTGAAAAGGGCATGGTCCTGCGCCTGGCTGCTGAATTCCTTGACGCTTTCAACGATCGCGGTGGTGCCATCAAGAAGCGTGAGGACACCCACAGAATGGCCGAAGCCAACAAGGCTTTCGCGCATTACCGCTGGTAAAAGAGGTTCTTTTCGTGTCTAAACGAGTCCCAATAGAAAATCAGCGCAATATCGGTATCATGGCCCACATCGATGCGGGCAAGACCACGACTACCGAGCGTATTCTTTATTATACCGGTGTCTCCCACAAGCTTGGCGAGGTGCATGACGGTCAGGCGACCATGGACTGGATGGAGCAGGAGCAGGAGCGTGGCATCACGATCACTTCCGCTGCGACGACCTGTTTCTGGCGCGATTGCCGGGTCAACATCATCGATACTCCCGGCCACGTCGACTTCACCGTTGAAGTGGAGCGCTCGCTGCGCGTCCTCGACGGAGCCGTCGCCGTTTTCTGCGCCGTCGGCGGTGTCGAGCCCCAGTCCGAGACCGTGTGGCGCCAGGCGGACAGATATCGTGTCCCCCGCATCGCCTTTGTCAACAAGATGGACCGCTCGGGCGCTGATTTCTACCGAGTCGTCGACATGATCAAGGATCGTCTCAAGGCCAAGCCCGTGCCGCTGCACCTGCCGATCGGTTCCGAGGAGAACTTCCAGGGACAGATCGACCTCGTGCGCAAGGTGGCCCTTTTCTATGACGAGGCCTCCAAGGGCGAGTCCATCGATGTGCGCGACATTCCCGAAGACATGATCGATCTTGTCGACGAGTGGCGCATGAACCTCGTCGAGGCCATTGCCGAAGAGGACGAGAGCCTGCTCGAGAAGTACCTCGGCGGCGAGGAACTCCAGCCGGAAGAAATCATGGCCGGAATCCGTTCCGCGACCATCGGCATGAAGATCTGCCCGGTCATCTGCGGGTCCGCCTTCAAGAACAAGGGCGTTCAGGCTCTGCTCGACTGCGTTGTGGACTATCTGCCTTCTCCGGTGGACATTCCGCCCATGACGGGCACCGATCCCGACAACGGAAACGAGATCGTCTGCGAATGCTCCGACGACCTGCCCTTGAGCGCACTGGCCTTCAAGCTGATGGCCGATCCGTTCATCGGGCACCTGACCTTCCTGCGCATCTATTCCGGCGTGCTGGAAACCGGCGTCACGGTCCTGAACGCCGCATCCGGCAAGAAGGAGCGCGTCGGCCGCCTGCTGAAGATGCACGCCAACAAGCGTGAGGACATCAAGGAAGCCCACGCCGGTGACATCGTCGCCGCCGTCGGCCTGAAGCAGACCGCCACGGGCGAGACCCTGTGCGACCTGAAGCGCCCGGTGCTCCTGGAGTCCATGGACTTTCCGGAGCCGGTCATCGAAGTCGCCATCGAGCCCAAGACCAAGACTGACCGTGATGCCCTTGGTCAGGCCCTCGGGAAGCTGGTCAAGGAAGACCCGTCCTTCAGGGTCAAGACCAACGAGGAGACCGGCCAGACCCTGATCGCCGGCATGGGCGAACTGCATCTCGAGATCATCGTCGACCGTCTGACCCGCGAGTTCAAGGTCGACGCCAACGTCGGTCAGCCTCAGGTAGCCTACCGTGAGACCATCTCCAAGCCCAGCGAGAAGGATCTCAAGTACGCCAAGCAGTCCGGCGGTCGCGGCCAGTACGGCCACGTGGTCATCAAGGTCTACCCGCAGGAACCCGGCGCAGGTTATGAATTTGTGAACGGTATCGTCGGCGGCGTCATTCCCAAGGAATACATCCCCGCCATCGACAAGGGCATCAAGGATGCCCTGCTGAACGGCGTCATGGCCGGTTTCCCCATGGTCGACATCAAGGTCGAGCTGGTCCACGGCTCCTACCACGAAGTCGATTCTTCGGAGCAGGCGTTCTACATCGCCGGATCCATGGCCGTTAAGGAAGCCTGCCACAAGGCGGCCCCTGTTCTTCTGGAGCCCATCATGTTCGTCGAGGTGCTGACTCCCGACGATTACATGGGCGACGTCATGGGTGATCTGAACGGCCGTCGCGGCCGGATCGTGAGCCTCGAAATGCGGCACGGGATGCAGATCATCCGCGCAAACGTGCCGCTGAGCAGCATGTTCGGCTATGCGACGGATCTGCGTTCCAAGACCCAGGGGCGGGCGACGTACACCATGTTGTTCGACCACTATGACCGCGTGCCCGCGAGTCTTGCCGAAGAATTGACCAAGAAATGAGAATGGAGATGAATCATGGCCAAGCAGAAATTTGAAAGAAAGAAGCCGCACGTCAATATTGGCACCATTGGTCACATTGACCACGGCAAGACGACCCTGACCGCGGCGATCACCAAGATCGCGAGCCTCAAGGGCGGCGGTTCCTTCGTCGCCTTCGACGAGATCGACAAGGCTCCTGAAGAAAAGGAGCGCGGCATCACCATCGCCACCGCGCACGTCGAATACGAAACCGCCAAGCGTCACTACGCCCACGTGGACTGCCCCGGTCACGCCGACTACATCAAGAACATGATCACCGGCGCGGCCCAGATGGACGGCGCGATCATCGTTGTCGCGGCCACCGACGGCCCCATGCCCCAGACCCGTGAGCACATCCTGCTCGCCCGTCAGGTCGGCGTGCCCTACCTGGTCGTGTTCCTGAACAAGGTCGACTTGGTCGACGACGAGGAGCTGATCGAGCTGGTCGAGATGGAAGTGCGCGAGTTGCTGTCCAAGTACGAATTCCCGGGCGACGACGTTCCGGTCATCCGCGGCTCCGCCCTGAAGGCTCTGGAGAGCGACAGCGCCGACGCCGAAGACGCCAAGTGCATCCTCGAGCTGCTGGACGCCTGTGACGCCTACATCCCCGAGCCGGTGCGCGAGACGGACAAGCCCTTCCTGATGCCCATCGAAGACGTGTTCTCCATCTCCGGCCGCGGCACCGTCGTGACCGGTCGTGTCGAGCGCGGCATCGTGCGCGTCGGCGAGGAAGTGGAAATCGTCGGCATCAACGACACCCGCAAGACGACCTGCACGGGCGTTGAAATGTTCCGCAAGCTGTTGGACGAAGGCCAGGCCGGCGACAACATCGGCGCTCTGCTGCGCGGCGTGAAGCGTGACGAAGTCGAGCGCGGCCAGGTTCTGGCCAAGCCGGGCAGCATCACCCCGCACACGAAGTTCTCCGCCGAAGTGTACGTCCTGAGCAAGGAAGAAGGCGGTCGTCACACCCCGTTCTTCTCTGGCTACCGTCCGCAGTTCTACTTCCGCACGACGGACATCACGGGCGTCGTGACGCTGAACGAAGGTATCGAAATGATCATGCCCGGCGACAACACGACGTTCCATGTGCATCTGATCAACCCGATCGCCATGGAAAAGGGCCTGCGCTTCGCCATCCGTGAAGGCGGCCGTACCGTCGGCGCCGGCGTTGTTTCCGAAATTCAGGAGTAATGGGGCTAAGCCATCATGAACAGTGATAAAATTCGCATTAAATTGAGAGCGTACGACTACCGCATTTTGGACAAGGCTGTAGCCGAGATCGTTGACTCCGCACGTAACACCGGCGCATCCATTGCCGGCCCGATTCCGTTGCCGACTCGCATCCACAAGCAGACCATTCAGAAGTCTGTGCACGTGGACAAGAAATCTCGTGAACAGTTTGAAATGCGTGTACACAAGCGCCTTTTAGACATTCTTGAACCCACCCAACAGACAGTTGATGCGCTGGGCAAGCTGAATCTTCCCGCTGGCGTTGATGTAGAAATCAAGCTGTAGGGATAACGAGAGGCTATCATGAAACAGACTATGGGACTTGTTGGGCGCAAGATCGGCATGACCAGAATTTACGGATCTGACGGCAACGTCATTCCTGTCACGGTTATCCAAGCCGGTCCTTGTCCTGTTATTGACAAAAAGGTCAGTGAGAAAGACGGCTATACTGCATTGCAGGTTGGTTTCGAAGAAGTTGCAGCGCATCGTCTGAACAAACCTGAGCAGGGCCATCAGCAGAAGGCAAATTGTGGCTTTTACAAAATGCTGAAGGAAATCCGTCTCGGTAACGTCGATGAATATGAAATTGGACAGAAACTGACTGTCGAAATGTTCACCCCCGGCGAAAAGGTTCGCGTGACCGGCACCTCCAAGGGCCGTGGATTCGCGGGCGTCATTCGTCGCTGGAACTTCGGCGGCGCTCCGGCCACGCACGGACATGAACAGGTTCACAGAAAGCCCGGTTCCATCGGCCAGTGCGCCTGGCCGAGCAAGGTTTTCAAGGGCAAGAAGCTTCCGGGCCAGCTCGGAAACAAGACGGCGACCATGCTCAACATCGAGATCGTCGACGTCCGCCCGGAGGACAATGTCGTGTTGGTTCGCGGCCAGGTCCCGGGACCCAAGCAGGGGATCGTCGTCCTCAGCAAGATGAAATAGGGGTGAAGATAATGGCAAACGCGAAAGTATATGATCAGAACAGGAAGGAAGTCGGCGAGATTTCCCTGGCTGACGATGTCTTCCAGGTCGAGGTCAAGCCTGAATTGCTGCACCTCGCCGTGCGCTCCCACCTGGCCAAGCTCCGCGCCGGCACCGTCGGCGTGAAGACCCGCGGCCTGGTCAGCGGCGGCGGCAAGAAGCCCTGGCGCCAGAAGGGCACCGGCCGCGCCCGCGCCGGCTCCAGCCGTTCGCCTCTGTGGCGCAGCGGTGCCGTCGTGCATGGACCGCAGGCCCGGAGCTACGGCTTCAAGATCAACAAGCAGGTCCGCAAGCTGGCCCTGAAGATGGCTCTGTCCTCCAGGTTCACGACGGACAACCTGCTTGTTGTGGACCAGCTCAGGTTCGACGAAATCAAGACCAAGAACTTCGTGGCCTGCAAGAACACCTTGGGTCTGAAAAAAGCCTTGATTGTTGTTGCTGAAAAAGATACCAACCTTGCTCTTTCGGCCAGGAACGTTCCTGGTTTTCTCGTGTTGGATCCGCAATCGGTCAACGTCTACGAAATCCTCAAGTATCCTCAGATGGTCCTGGACCAGGGCGCAGTCGCCGTGTTGCAGGAGAGGTTGAAATAATGGAAAGCACGCAAGTATTACTCAGGCCGCTGATTTCCGAGAAATCGACTGGCCTCAAGGAGCTTGGCAATCAGGTTGCTTTTTATGTGCATACTGCCGCGAACAAGATCGACGTTCAGCGGGCCGTTGAAGATGTCTTCAACGTGAAGGTCACTGCGGTGAACATCGTCAATTACCGTCCGCGGACCAGGAAGAAGTTCGGTCGCGCGGTCGGCAAAATGAGCGGTTACAAGAAAGCTTACGTCTCTCTCGCTGCCGGCGAAAAGATCGATTTCTTTGAAGGGGTATAACCATGGCAATTCGCAAGCTTAAACCCACATCTGCCGGACGCCGGTCGATGACGGTGCTCACCTATGATGAGATCACCCGTTCGACCCCCGAGAAGTCCCTGACCAAGGGTTTGACCAAGAAGAGCGGTCGCAACCATTTTGGCCGCGTGACCATGCGTCGTCGCGGCGGTGGAAACAAGTCCCTGTACCGTCTGATCGATTTCAAGCGGAACAAGCTGGACATTCCCGCCAAGGTTGCCACCATCGAATACGATCCGAACAGAAGCGCCCGCATCGCCCTGCTGCATTACGCCGATGGCGACAAGCGCTACATCATCTGTCCCGTTGGCATCAATGTCGGCGACCAGGTCCTGGCCGGTGAAAAGGCCGATATCAAGCCCGGCAACGCCCTGCCTTTGGCCAGAATCCCCCTGGGCACCCTCGTGCACAACGTGGAGCTTTACCCGGGCCGCGGCGGTCAGCTCGTCCGTTCCGCCGGTTCCTACGCGCAGGTCATCGCCAAGGAAGACAAGTATGTCTTGTTGAGACTGCCTTCCGGTGAAGTCCGCAAGGTCCTGGCCGTGAATACGGCGACTGTCGGTCAGGTCGGCAATATCGAGCACGAGAACGTGTCCATCGGCAAGGCCGGCCGCAACAGATGGCTTGGCAAGCGGCCGAAGGTTCGTGGCGTGGCCATGAACCCCGTCGACCATCCGCTTGGCGGCGGCGAAGGCAGAAGCTCCGGCGGACGTCACCCCGTGACTCCTTGGGGCAAGCCCACGAAGGGTTACAAGACCCGTTCGCCCAAGAAGAGTTCTTCCAAGCTTATCGTCAAACGCCGCGGAACTAAGTAGGAGTTGATATGCCAAGGTCTCTGAAAAAAGGCCCCTTTGTGGACGGCCACCTGCTCGCAAAGGTGGAGAAGTCCAACGCTGAAAGAAGCCGTCAGGTGATCAAGACCTGGTCCCGCCGGTCCACGATTATTCCCGAGATGGTCGGTCTTACCTTTGCTGTGCATAACGGTAAGAAGTTTATCCCGGTGTTTGTGTCCGAAAACATGGTCGGCCACAAACTTGGTGAATTCGCACCCACCCGGACATATTTTGGCCACGCTGCTGATAAGAAGAAGAAATAGGCAGGAAGTTTCACATGGAAGCAAGATCGGTTGCCAAGTTTATACGCGTTTCTCCGCAGAAAGCCAGGTTGGTCGCACGTAACGTGACCGGCAAGCCTGTCGAGGATGCGTTGAATGTCCTGAAATTCACCCCGAAGAAAGCTGCCCGTCTGATCGAGAAGGTCCTGACGACTGCGATTGCCGATGCCGAGCACAACTACAAGCTGAACGTCGACAACCTCTATGTCAAGGAAGTTCGCATCGACGGCGGCCCGAGCTGGAAACGCATTCAGTCGAGAGCGATGGGCCGGGCTTACAGAATTATCAAGCGCACCAGCCACATCACTGTGGTTGTCGATGAACTCTAGGAGGGCAGTGCTTTGGGTCATAAAGTTCATCCTTACGGATTCCGTTTAGGGTACAACAAAAACTGGAAGTCCCGTTGGTTCAGCGACAAGAAGTATGCCGAGTATGTTTTCGAGGACAGCAAGCTTCGGAAATATGTGAAGGAAAAACTTTTTCACGCCGGCATTTCGAAGATCGAAATCGAGAGAGCTGCCGATAAGGTTCGTTTGATTCTTTTCACTGCGCGCCCCGGTATTGTTATCGGACGGAAAGGCGTTGAAATTGAAAAGCTGCGGGCTGAGCTAAAGGGCAAGTTCGGTCGCGAGTTCGTGATCGAAGTCAATGAAATCCGCCGCCCCGAAACCGACGCCCAACTCGTCGCCGAGTCCATTGCCCAGCAGCTTGAGCGTCGCGTGGCTTTCCGCCGCGCCATCAAGAAGACTCTGGGCATGGCCCAGAAGTTCGGCGCCCAGGGCATCAAGGTGCAGTGCGGCGGTCGTCTGGGTGGTGCGGAAATTGCCCGCACCGAGTGGGCGAGAGAAGGCAGGGTGCCTTTGCATACCCTTCGTGCCGACATCGATTACGGCGTTGCGCTGGCCAAGACCACGTACGGCGTCATTGGCATCAAGGTGTGGGTGTTCAAGGGAGAGATCCTGAGCGAGGTGGATAACTGATGCTGAGTCCCAAGAAAGTAAAATTTAGGAAGCAGCAGAAGGGTCGTATACGCGGCTTGGCGCAGCGTGCGACCACGGTTGCTTTTGGTGATATCGGTTTGAAGGCCATGGAGTGTGGAAAGATCACGAGCCAGCAGATCGAAGCCGCCCGTATCGCGATGATGCGACATATCAAAAGAGGCGGAAAGGTCTTCATTCGAATCTTCCCCGACAAGACGATCACTGCCAAGCCCCTGGAAGTACGTCAGGGTAAAGGTAAGGGTTCTCCCGTTGGCTGGTGCGCTCCTGTCCAGAGAGGTCGCATTATATACGAAATCAAAGGCGTGGATGTTGAGCTGGCTAAAGAAGCATTGCAGAGAGCTGCCTACAAGCTGCCTATCAAGACTCTCATAGTCGAAAAGGAGTAAGACAGGATGAATGCTCAACAGTTACGTGAATTGGATTCTGTGAAACTCCAGGAAAAGCTTGGTGAATTTCGCAAGGAATTGATGAATCTTCGTTTTCAGCACGCAACGGCGCAGCTTGAAAATAGTCAGAGAATACCGCTTGTTAAGAAATCCATTGCTCGGATTTTGACGATTATGAAAGCGAAGGACATGGAGACAGGTGATGAGTAACAGCGGAAAGACATCAAACAAGAGAACTCTTGTTGGCTTCGTAGTGAGCGATAAGAACGACAAGACTATAGTCGTCCGTGTCGAGACTCTGGTCAAACATCCTGTTCTTAAAAAATATATCCGCCGCAGAAAGAAATTCATGGCTCATGACCCCAACAATGAATGTCACATTGGGGATAAGGTTCAGATCGTCGAGCACCGCCCCCTGAGCGCGCGGAAGAATTGGCATCTGGTCAAAATCATTGAAAGAGCTTTGTAGGGGATTGTAAAATGATTCAAATGCAGACGACTTTGGATGTCGCAGACAATTCCGGAGCCAAAAAGGTTGCCTGCATCAAGGTGCTAGGCGGTAGCAAGAGGCGGTACGCTCGTGTCGGCGACATTATCATGGTCTCCGTCAAAGAAGCCATCCCTCATGGCAAGGTCAAGAAGGGCGATGTTCTCCAGGCAGTAGTTGTCAGAACAACAAAGGAGATCGGCCGTCCCGATGGAACCTTCATCCGCTTCGACAACAATTCGGCAGTACTGCTGAATAAGAACCTTGAGCCCATGGGCACTCGTATTTTTGGACCTGTTGCGCGTGAATTGCGGGCAAAGAACTTTATGAAGATCGTATCTTTAGCCCCCGAGGTGTTGTAAGTTATGTCTACCAAGGTCTGGAAAATTCACAAAGACGACAACGTCATGATCCTTGCCGGCAAAGACAAGGGCAAGATCGGCAAGGTTGTCAAAATTCTGCGCAGCAAGAAGCAGGTTATTGTCGAGAAGGCTAACATGGTGAAGAAACACACCAAGCCCAATCCCTACAACAACCAGCCCGGTGGGATTGTCGAGAAGGAAATGCCCCTGGATATTTCCAATGTTCAGGTGATTTGCAACGCCTGCTCCAAGCCGACTCGTCTCGGCTATAAGATTACCGACGATAACAAGAAAGTTCGTTATTGCAAAAAATGCAATGAAACGATCAGCTAAGGTGCAGCAATGAGTAGTTTCGAAAAGATCTACAAAGATAAAGTCGCTCCCGAACTCGCGAAGGAATTCAATTACAAGTCTGTGATGCAGATTCCTTCGATCAAGTGTGTCTCATTGAACATGGGACTGGGCGAGGGTAGCCAGAATAACAAAATCATTCAGGATTCTGTACGCGATTTGTCTCTGATTGCTGGTCAGCGGGCTGTTGTAACGCGGGCAAAGAAATCCATCGCCGCCTTCAAGCTGCGCGAAGGAATGCCTGTAGGCTGCCGTGTATCGCTTCGCGGAGACGCAATGTGGGCTTTCCTGGAAAAGCTCATTGTCATCGCCCTTCCCAGAGTCCGCGACTTCCGTGGTGTTCCGGACAGAGGCTTTGATGGACGTGGAAATTATACCCTTGGCATCAAGGAACATACGATCTTCCCTGAAATCGAAATGGACAAGATCGAGAAGCCTGTGGGTATGAATATTACTGTCGTAACTACTGCCCAGACTGACAAAGAAGGCAAGACGCTGTTGAAGCTTCTTGGAATGCCCTTCAAGAAGTAAGGAGGAGTGTAACTTGACTCGCACATCACTCATGGTCAAGGCGCAGCGGAAGCCCAAATTTTCCACACGCCAGTACAACAGGTGTCCTATTTGCGGCCGTCCCAGGGCCTTTATGCGCAAGTTTGGCATTTGCAGAATCTGCTTCAGGAATATGGCCCTTGCCGGTGAATTGCCAGGCGTAAGAAAATCTAGTTGGTAAATGAGGTACGCTCATGTCTGTCATAGATCCTATTGCAGATTTGTTGACTCGAATTCGTAATGCATACAAGGCGATGCATTCCAGTGTCTCCGTTCCGCCCAGTCGCACTCGCGAGGCGCTGCTTAAAATATTGAACGAAGAAGGCTATATCAACGGGTATGCCAAGGAGAACGAAGCTCTCCTGGTCGATCTGAAATACCACGAGAACAAGCCCGTCGTCGCTGGTCTGAAGAGAATCAGCAAGCCCGGCCGCCGAATTTATGTCGGTGCGAAGTCGATTCCTTCTGTACAGAACGGCCTCGGCATCTGCATCTTGTCGACCTCCAAGGGCATCCTTGAAGGCAAAAAGGCTGCCGAAATCGGCGTTGGCGGCGAACTTCTTTGTGAGATTTGGTAGGAGATCGCTATGTCTCGTGTAGGTAAACAGCCCATCAGCATCCCCAGCGGTGTTGATTTCAAAATCGCGGAGGGCGTGATTGAAGTGAAGGGGCCCAAGGGCGCTCTTTCACTGGCCACGCACCCCGCCATTGAAGTTAAGGTCGAAGACAACACGATTTTCGTGACCCCTGCGGAAGACACCCGCATCGCCCGTCAACAGCACGGGCTGCGCAGAACCCTGCTTGCCAACGCCGTCACCGGCGTGACCAAAGGCTTCGAGAAGACTCTTGAAGTCATTGGCGTCGGCTACAAGGTCAACGTGCAGGGCAACACGGTCGTTCTTAATGTCGGCTACTCGCATCCGGTCAACTTCGTGCTTCCCGCCGGCGTACAGGCCAAGGTGGAGAACACCAAGATCACCATTTCCGGATGCGACAAGCAGGTCGTCGGCGAAGTGGCGGCCCAGATCCGCCGCGTGCGTCCGCCGGAACCGTACAAGGGCAAGGGCATTAAGTACTCTGATGAGACTATCCGTCGCAAGGCCGGCAAATCCGGCGGCAAGAAATAGGATACGCCATGAAATTATCACGTGAAGAAGCCCGTAAGAACCGCAAGACTCGGATTCGCAAAAAGGTCAATGGATCTCCCGAACGTCCGCGTCTGGTTGTTTACCGGTCAAACAAGCACATTTACGCCCAGATCATCGACGATCTTGCCGGCGCGACCCTGGCTTCGGCTTCCACGCTGAGCCTGGAAGGCGACAACACTCGCCTGACTGTCGAGAACGCGAAGTTGGTGGGAAAGAAAGTTGCCGAGGAGGCGATCAAGAAGAGCATCACTTCCGTGGTCTTTGATCGCAACGGCTTCGTGTACCATGGCCGGATCAAGGCCGTTGCCGATGGAGCCAGAGAAGGCGGCTTAAATTTTTAATAGAGGACATCCATGCAACAGAACGAATTTGAACTCATTGAGAAAATAGTCTATCTCAATCGCGTCGCCAAAGTTGTGAAGGGTGGCCGCCGATTCAGCTTCAGCGCTCTGGTCGTCGTCGGCGATGGCAAGGGTACCGTTGGGTTCGGCCTGGGCAAGGCCAACCAGGTGCCGGACGCCATCAAGAAAGCTACCGACCGGGCCCGCAAGAGCATGCAGAAGGTCGAACTCCTCGATGGCACCATTCCTTACGAGATCGTCGGGAATTTCGGCGCAGGACAGGTTCTGCTCAAGCCCGCTTCCGCCGGTACCGGCATCATCGCCGGCGGACCGGTCCGTGCCGTCATGGAGGCCGTCGGCGTCCATGACATCCTGACCAAGGCCATTGGCACGAACAATCCGCACAATGTTCTTCGCGCCACTTTCGCCGGATTGCGCTCCCTTCGCAGCGCCGAACACGTCGGACGGATGAGGGGCAAGTCCCTCTCCATCAAGAGAAAATAGGTGGAGTTATGATCACGATTAAACTGACAAAGAGTCTGATCACGCAGAATCCCGCCCAGAAGCGGACCGTGAAGGCTCTCGGTTTCACCAAGCTCAACCAGGTCCGTACGCTTCCCGACAACGAGTGCGTTCGCGGGATGATCAATAAAGTCAAGCATCTTGTCGAGGTTATTCAATAATGAACCTGCACGAACTCTATCCGTTTCCCGAGGAACGCGCCAAGGTGAAGAGAATTGGCCGCGGCACTGCGTCCGGTCAGGGCGGCACCTCCGGCAAGGGCCACAAGGGTCAGAACGCCCGCGCTGGAGGCGGCGTGGCTCCGTGGTTTGAAGGCGGCCAGATGCGTCTTTACCGTCGCCTGCCCAAGCGCGGGTTCAAGAACCCCTTCCGTGTCGTGTACCAGGGCCTGAACCTGTCCACCGTCTATGCCGCCTTCGCCGACAAGAGCGAGGTGACCATTGAGGATTTGTATGCTGCCGGTCTGGTCGACCGCAACATGCCCGTCAAGATTCTCGGCGACGGTGAGGCCGGCAAGGCGCTGAAGATCACTGCACACAAGTTCAGCAAGCAGGCCGTCGAGAAGATCACTGCCGCTGGTGGTGAAGCAATCTCCATCGAAGGATAACTATTGTGAGTATATCCAAAGGCGCAAACACTGGCACGTCGGAGTTGAAAAGCAAGTTCATCTGGACTTTTCTTCTTCTGGCCGTTTACCGTGTTGGTGTGCATCTGCCGATACCCGGTGTTGACGGTAATGCCCTGGCGGATTTCTTTGCCAACGCCCAGAACACGCTCTTCGGCCTCTTTGACATGTTCTCGGGCGGCGGCCTTATGAATCTGTCGATTTTCGCCTTGGGCATCATGCCGTACATCTCCGCTTCCATCATCCTGCAGCTCCTGACCGTCGTCAGTCCCGACCTGAAGAGACTGAGCAAGGAGGAAGGAGCTGCCGGACGGAAGAAGATCACCCAGTACACCAGATACGGCACTGTTCTCATTTCCGTCATTCAAGGGCTCGGAATCGCCATCGGCGTGGAAAGCATGACCAGCCCCACCGGGGCGGCCATTGTGTACATGCCGGGCTGGGGATTCCGTCTCATCACGGTTCTGACCCTCACGGCCGGGACGATATTCATCATGTGGCTTGGAGAGAAGATCACGGAGAAGGGGATCGGCAACGGCATCAGCCTGATCATCTGCGCTGGCATCATCGCTGGCCTTCCCAGCGGCATTGGCAAGTCGTTCCGTCTTTTCACGGCGGGCGACGTGTCGCTGTTCACCGTACTGCTCGTTCTGATCGTCATGGCTGGGGTGCTCGTCGGCATCACGTTCATGGAACGTGCGCAGCGCAGAATCCCCATCCATTACGCCAAGCGGATGGTCGGGCGTAAAATGTACGGCGGCCAGACGAGTCATCTTCCTTTGCGCATCAACACGGCCGGTGTCATTCCGCCGATCTTCGCCTCTTCGATTCTGATGTTCCCTGCGACGATCGCCAACTTTTCCAACGTCGAGTTCCTGAACCGCATGTCTGATTATTTCAGGCCCGATTCGCTGCTCTACAACGTTTGTTTTGTCGGCTTCATAGTCTTTTTTTGCTTCTTCTATACCGCCATCGTCTTCGACCCCAAGGAAATCTCCGAAAACCTCAAGAAACAAGGGGCTTTCGTTCCCGGTATCCGGCCCGGTTTCAAGACGAACGAGTATATTGACAAGGTTCTGACGCGTTTGACTTTGTGGGGCGCTTTGTATATCTCCACCGTCTGCGTTTTGCCCATGGTGCTCATGAAGCAGTTCAATGTGCCCTTCTACTACGGCGGCACATCCCTGCTCATCGTCGTCGGCGTCGCCATGGACACCATGGCCCAGGTCCAGTCCCACCTCATTTCGGGGCGGTATGACGGCCTTCTGGCCAAGGCAAAGATCAAGGGCAGACAGGGTTGAAAAAGCACAGAGGCATCTTCCTGAAAAACGATCAGGAGATTGCTCTACTCCGGGAGGCCAACCGCATAGGCGCTCTGATTCTCGACGAACTCGGGAAGATGGTGGCCCCCGGAGTTTCATCCTGGGACCTTGAGGAAAAGGCGAACGACCTCTGCGCTCAGTACGGGGTTGTTCCGGCGTTCAAGGGGTATCTTGGTTTTCCGTACGCGCTTTGCTGCTCGCTCAACGAAGTGGTCGTGCACGGGTTTCCCACCAAGACGCCTTTACGGGACGGAGACATTCTGTCCATAGATTTTGGTGTTAAGTATCAGGGTTTTTACGGTGATACCGCAAGGACCTTTCCTGTAGGAAATATCAGTGAGGGCGCGGCCCGTTTGCTGGAAGTCACCCGGGAGTCCCTGAATAGGGGGATCGACCAGGCCAAGCCAGGAAACGACCTTTACGATATTTCACGGGCTGTACAGGAATGTGTCGAAGCTCAAGGGTACTCCGTTGTCAAGCGGTTCGTCGGGCATGGAATTGGCCGGATGCTTCATGAGAAGCCGGAAATCCCCAATTTCGTGCCGCGGGACAGCTCGAGACTGCCTTTGAAGCCGGGTATGGTTCTCGCCATTGAGCCAATGGTTGCCATGGGGTCCGATCAGGTCGAAATCCTCTCCGACGGATGGACTGCTGTAACCAAAGATAGAAGCCTGTCAGCTCATTTTGAACATTCTGTGGCGATTACCAAGGACGGACCGATCATTCTCAGCCAGTTGTGAACCGGCTGGGATCCAATTGAAAAGCTTCGGGGGATTCAATGAAAGTTAGACCTTCAGTTCGCAAGATTTGTCCAAAATGCAAGATCATCAAGCGCAAAGGCGTGCTTCGTGTGATCTGCGACAATACGCGGCATAAACAGAGACAGGGTTAAGGATAGGGGGATATTGTGGCAAGATTAGTTGGTGTAGATTTGCCGAGAAATAAAAGGCTCGATATTGCATTGACATATATTTACGGGATCGGCCGGGCTACAGCTCTCAAAATCCTTGATTCTACGGGCATTGATTGGACTAAGAACAGTGATGACCTCACTGCCGACGACGTCAACAACCTGCGCAAAGAGCTCGAAGCCAATTACAAGGTCGAGGGTGATCTGCGTCGTGAAGTCGTTGCCAATATCAAGCGCCTCATGGACATCGGTTGCTACAGAGGCCTGAGACATCGTCGCGGCTTGCCTTGTCGCGGACAGCGCACGCACACCAACGCGCGCACACGCAAGGGTCCACGCAGAGCCATCGTTGGTAAGAAGAAAAAGTAACTGGGTGGAGACAGACAAATGGCAAGACCTCAGAGAGTCATCAAGAAAAAGGAAAAGAGAAATATCCCCACGGGTATCGCTCATGTGAACAGTACGTTCAATAATACGATCATCACGTTCACCGATCCTACCGGGAACGTGATCAGCTGGGCGAGCTCCGGCGCCTCCGGGTTCAAGGGTTCCCGCAAGAACACTCCCTTCGCGGCTCAGAAGGCTGCGGAGACCGCTGCCCGTAAGGCCATGGACTGCGGCATGCGCACCGTCGGCATCCTGGTGAAGGGACCCGGTTCCGGACGCGAGTCCGCCATGCGCGCCATCAACGCCGTCGGCCTGCGTGTCGCCTTCATCCGCGACGTCACGCCGATTCCGCACAATGGCTGTCGTCCGCCCAAACGTCGTAGAGTATAGGGGGAATTTACCTTGGCTAGATATACAGGCCCAAAATGCAGGATTTGCCGCAGAGAAGGCGGAAAGCTTTTTCTGAAAGGCGACAGATGTTATACGGATAAGTGTGCTTTCGAGCGTCGCGCCTATGCGCCCGGCGATCACGGCAAGGCACGCAAGAAACCCAGTGATTACGCTCTCCAGTTGCGCGAAAAGCAGAAGGTGAGAAAGATGTACGGCATTCTCGAAGGGCAGTTCCGCCGCTACTTCGAGGAGGCCGAGCGCCGCAAGGGCGTCACCGGCACGAACCTGCTGGCCCTGCTTGAGACGCGTATCGACAACGTTGCGTACAAGCTCGGCTTCGCCAATTCGCGCAGCCAGGCACGCCAGATGGTCCGCCACGGGATTTTCCTCCTGAACGGCCGTCGCGTCAGCGTGCCCTCGATTCAGATGAAGCCGGGCGACGTTCTTGAAGTGCGTGACCGCACCAAGAAGAATCTCGTCATCAACGAAGCTTTGGAAGTCGTCGCCCGTCGTGGCGTGCCTGCTTGGCTCGAGATCGATGCTCCTGCCCTGAAGGGTTCCGTCAAGGCTTTCCCGACCAGAGAAGATATCACCTTCCCGATGACGGAGCAGTTGATTGTTGAACTCTACTCCAAATAGCAGGCGGTAAACATGAGTTCTACGTATAGCGGAGACAAAAAGGTTTACGTCCGGAATTGGGCAGAGCTTGTCAGGCCCGAACAGCTGGAAAAGGATTCGAAGAGCGACGCCATGTATGGGCGGTTCGTCTGCGAACCCCTTGAACGGGGGTTCGGGACCACCATCGGTAATGCGTTGCGTCGGGTCCTGCTGTCCTCGTTGCAGGGCGCTGCGCCCGTGTCGGTCAAGATTCAGGGCATTCAGCATGAATTCACGACCATCCCGGGCGTCAACGAAGATGTCACGGACATCGTCCTCAACCTCAAGCAGCTGCGCGTGGCCATGAACACGCCTGAACCTCAGCGGGTTCAGCTCATCGCCAACGCCAAGGGCGAGGTCAAGGCTTCGGCCATTGTAGAGAACCAGCATATCAGAATCCTCAACCCGGAACTGCACATCGCCACCCTGTCCGAGGATATCGACCTCGTCATGGACCTGGAGATTCGCATGGGCAAGGGCTACGTGCCCGCCGAAATGCACGAGGATCTGGACAACGAAATCGGCGTGATCACTCTTGACTCGAGCTTCTCCCCCATCCGCAAGGTTGCGTATGCAGTGGAGCAGGCGCGTGTCGGTCAGATGACCAACTACGACAAGCTGATCATGGAAGTGTGGACGGACGGCTCCATCACGCCTGACGACGCACTCGCCTACAGCGCCAAGATTCTGAAGGAACAGCTGACCGTCTTCATCAATTTCGACGAAGGGTCGGCCGACATCGAGAAGGCCAAGACCAAGCCTCAGGACAAGATCAACGAGAATCTCTTCAAGAACATCGAGGACCTGGAGCTGCCCGTACGGGCCAGCAACTGCCTCAAGAGCGCCGGTATCCACATTGTCGGCGAACTGGTTCAGAAGACCGAGGCTGACCTGCTCAAGACCAAGAACTTCGGCCGGAAGTCCCTTGAGGACATCCGCCGGGTGCTGGAGAGCATGGGACTGGATTTTGGCATCAGAGTCGATAATTTCGATGAATTGTACCAGGATTGGTTAAAGAGGAACGAAGAAGATGAGGCATAGAAACTCTGGTCGAAAACTGGGGCGCACGTGGGAGCACCGCAAGGCCCTGATGAAGAATATGGCCCGTTCCCTGGTCGAGCACGAGCGCATCCGGACCACGGAAGCCAAGGCCAAGGAACTGCGCATCCTGGCCGACAAGTTGGTCACCATGGCCCTCGTGGACAGCCTGCACGCCCGTCGTCAGGCTTACTCGATATTGGGCAGCCACCACAGCGTGCAGAAGCTCTTCAATGAGATCGGCCCTCGCTTCAAGGATGTCCCCGGCGGCTACACCCGCGTGGTCAAGTTCGGCATCCCGCGTGTCGGAGACAGCGCGCCCATGGCCATGATCGAATTCACGCGTCTGGCCGAATCGGCGACCGCTGAAGAAGCCGGCAAGAGCGAAGAATAGTTGATAAAAAATAAGGCAGCACCGCTGCCTTATTTTTTGCCTGCATCTATTGCTTTTATCTATGCCAAGGATTGCTCTTTATGGACATTCGGAAGATCGAAGCGTTTTCAAAGGTCTATGAAAACCGCAGTTTCTCACGGGCCGGAAAGGAACTCTATCTTTCCCAGCCGACCATCAGCGCGCATGTCGCCGCGCTGGAGCAGGAACTCGAGGTCCAGCTGTTCGACCGCATCGGCAGGACTGTCGTTCCGACCAAGGCGGGGGACGTGCTCTATCAGCACGCCAAGCGCATCTTCGAGGCCTCGGAGCTGGCGATTTCAGAAATCCGGAAGCTTCAGGACCGCATCACCGGCAAACTCAACCTCGGCGGGAGTACCATTCCGGCCAATTACATCCTGCCGCCTCTTCTGGCCAGATTCTGGCAGACCTATCCCGAAGTCATCATGGATCTGCACATCGGCGACACCGAGGACATCGTCAGCCGGGTGCGAGACAACGCGCTCATGCTCGGGGTTGTCGGCGGGCATTTCGAGGCCCCGGATCTGCATTTCGAGCCCATCGCGACGGACTCTCTCATGCTTGTCATGACGCCGGCCCTCAAAGAGCGGTATGCGCATCTCGGGGCCGAGGAGTTGCTCCGCAGCCTGCCGTGGGTCATGCGCGAGGAGGGTTCCGGCACGAGAATGGCCATGGCGGCGAGCCTGGCCGGCTTCTCCATCGACGTGAATTCGCTGCGCACCGTCATGATGGTCCGCAATGCAGGCGCCATGGCACGCTGCCTTTCGGCGGGCATGGGCGCAGCCATAACTTCTGCGATTACCGTCGCTCCTGAACTTCGATCGGGGCAGTTGGTCTCCGTTGACTTGCCGGGCCTGCAGATGAATCGCTCGTTTTACGTCGTGTTCAATACGAGGCGATCGCTCTTTCCGGCTGCCCTGAAATTGATCGAATATCTCAAAAACAACGCAGAAAACCAGGTGAGGACACAATCGTGAACAAGACGCCTCTGGTACAGACGGTCTCCGCCGCCGGTTGAGCCTCCAAGCTCTCTCCAGGGGACCTGGAGAAGGCGCTTTGTGGGCTGGATGTCGGCCTTGACGACCGCATTCTGACGGGGATGGGCAACAGCGAGGACGCCGCCGTCGTCCGATTCCCTCCCGGGAAGGCTTTGGTGCAGACCCTCGATTTCTTCACGCCCATCGTCAACGACCCCTTCCGATTCGGACAGATCGCCGCCGCCAATTCCCTGTCGGATGTCTATGCCATGGGCGGCGAAGCATACGCTGTCATGAATATCGTCTGCTTCCCGTCCTCGACGATGGATATCTCGGTGTTGCGCGAGATACTCCGCGGCGGCCTGACGAAGATACGGGAGGCCGGCGCAATGCTCGTTGGAGGTCACAGCGTCCAGGACAAGGAACTCAAGTACGGACTCTCGGTGTCCGGCATCATCGATCCTGACCGCTATGCGACCAATGCCGGGCTTCGGCCCGGCGACAACCTGATTCTGACCAAGCCCATCGGTTCCGGAGTCCTGGCGACGGCTGTAAAGGCCGGTTGGGACGGCGCCGAAGCCGACGAGGACGAGCTCTTCAGGTGGGCGTCGCGGTTGAACAAGAACGCGGGCGCAGCCATAGCCTCTTTCGGCCTGCGCGCGGCCACTGACGTCACGGGGTTCGGGCTGGGAGGGCACCTGCTGGAGATGGCCACGGCCTCGGACTGCACCGTCCGTCTCCATACGGCTGCCGTGCCAATCATGGGTCGCGCGGCGGAACTGGGGGCAGTCGGGCTTTTGCCGGCCGGCAGCCATGCCAACAGGCATTACTGCGACAGGACCGTTTTGCAGCTCCGGGGCCTTGACCCGGTCAAGGTGGATCTCATGTTCGACGCGCAGACTTCGGGGGGGATGGTGCTGGCCGTTCCGCCAAAACTGGTCGAGGAGGTCCGGGCGTGGCTTGAGGCTCACGGCGACCTGGCCGCGATCGTTGGCGACGTTGAGCGGCTGCGCGGCGACGGCAGGCGCCTTGTCCTGTGCTGACGATTGAAATCAGCCGGAATTCCGGCGAGTTCGAATCGGTCCACGTCGAGACGGGCCGCTCCTTTCTGAGCGCGCTGTTCGAGGCCGGCGTCGGCCGCGGTCGACTTGTGTGCGGCGGTAGCGGGTTGTGCGGGAAATGCAGGATTCGCTTCCTGGCCTCGCCGCCCATGCCGTGCGCGGAAGATTTCCAGCGCCTCGGCGCGGAAGACGTGGCGGCCGGGTGGCGCCTGGCCTGTCGGCATGCGGTGGCATCTCCGTGCCGGATAGAGGACCCGGGCCCGCCGCCGGCCATGCCGAAGTCCGAGCGCGCCGACGGACTTGCGGTGGATGTCGGGACAACGCGCATCAAATGGGCCCTGCAGCGGGGCGGGGAACGTGGCGCCGAATACGCCGTGTTCAACCCGCAGATGGCAGTTGGCAGTGAAATCATGTCCCGGTTGCGCTACGCCCTGTCGTCTCCGGAAGGGCGTAGCCACCTCCGGGAATCCGTGCTGCGGGTGCTGCGGGACGTGGTCGGCGCAAGCGGCGCCACGGCCATGGCCCTTTCCGCGAACAGCGCCATGGTCTCCATCCTGCTTGACGTTCCCCTGGCCGGCCTGGCCTACGCTCCGTACAGCCTGCCGTGGCCGGGAGGGGAAGTTGTCCGCCTCGACCCCGGCTTGCCTCCGGCCTACGTCCCGCCGCTGCTGGGGCCGTTCATCGGGGCCGACATAAGCGCCGGTCTGGCCTGCATTGCCGCGCAACGCCCTCGCTACCCCTATATCCTCGCCGATCTCGGGACCAACGGGGAGTTCGTCCTCGCACTGGATGAACACCGGTATTACGCCTGCAGCGTGCCCATGGGGCCGGCCATCGAGGGTGTGGGGCTGTGCTGCGGGGCCCCCGCCGGAGATGGCGTCCTGAGCAGGGCGGAACTCACTCCCGGCGGGTTGCGATGGGACACGCCGAACATGACGGCCATCTCCGGGACGGGCTACATGTCCGTCCTGGCGCTGCTGCTCCGATTGGGGCTTGTCGGTACGGACGGCCATTTCCGGGAGGGGACGATGCCCCTTGCGCGCAAGGTCGGGACGCGAGTGCGCGAACACCCGTTGGGTAGAGTTTTCGGACTGGAGGGAGACGTTTTCCTGGCGGAGCGGGATATCGAGGAGTTTCTCAAGGCCAAGGCCGGCGTCAACGTGGGCCTCAGGACATTGGTCGGGCTGGCCGGTCTGGCCGAAGGGGACGTGGAGACGGTCTACCTGGCCGGCGCTCTCGGGGAGCATTCGCAGACCGAGGACCTCGTTGCCCTGGGCTTCCTGCCCGAGGTCTGGGCGGATCGGGTCCGCATGGCCGGCAACACGTCACTGGCGGGCACGTTGCTGGCCCTGCGTGATGAGGGGACCCGGCGTTGGCTCGCCGGGTTGCCCCCGTTGGTCAGGGTGGAATCGCTGGTGGAGAGGGATGATTTCGGCCCCGCGTTCATGAAGGCCATGCGTTTCGCATGGGCGTAGCGGGAGGCTGTGGACCGTCAGGTTACAGCTTGGCGCCGATGGCGTCGTGAATGCGCCGCGAGGCCTGCTCGTCGCCCAGGTACCCCACCCGGATGGATATCTCCGTGGTTGTCGAGCTCTGAGCCTTGAGGATGATCCATGCCTCGCGGTCTGCGTCGCGGGTCTTGATTGTGGCCTGGCTCAGCTGTTTTTCGCGTTCGAGTACGGGCAGCCCGAGGGATTCGCAGCCGGCGATGCTCGCCTGGTATGCGCCGTCGAGATTCACATTGTAGGTCTTTTTCAACTGGCCTGCGACATAGGTGTATGTTCCCACCGCAGCCGCGCCGCCGACCACGACGGCCGCGCATCCCGTGCAGAGCAGCACGAGGAGTATGGCCAGGTTCCGTATGGCTCTCATAGGTCGTTCCTCCGTTTTTCCATGTCCTACGTTTTTTCCGGATCGAAGAAAAGGGAGTTCACTCGACGGCCAGGATCTCCTGGACGGCCAGTTCGATCTGCATCAGGCCGTTGAACTTTGACAGGCGGGGGGTGTAGGCGATCTTGGCCTGCCTGCCCTCAAGCGGCGTGTCCTGCCAGCGTTCGCCCTGGCGCCAGGCGACGGCGCGGAGGCTCGTTCCGTCGGTGGTGTCGGAGAGGTGGAGCTCCAGGTGCTTCTTCTGGCTGAAAAAGCGGTGCCGCAGGATGTTCAGGGGCGGCGAGAGAAAGATGGGTCTCGGGTTGCCCTGCCCGTAGGGCTGCAGCAGTTCCAGCTCCTTGAGCAGTGTGTGGTCGATGACGGAGAAGGGCAGTTCGGCGTCCAGTTCCAGGACGGGCGGCGCCGGATTCGCCCCGAGCTGTTCCTCTACGGCCCAGGCAAAGAGGTCCTTGAGGTTGGACAGTTGGAACGGTTCGAGCTTGAGTCCCGCGGCCTGACGATGCCCCCCGAACTTGTAGAGGCACTGTTTGCAGGACAGCAGGGCCTGATAGAGGTCGAAGGTGGGGGTGGAGCGCCCGGAGCCCTTGAAGATGCCGTTTTCCTTGGTCAGGATGAGGCAGGGGCGGTGGAAGCGTTCCACGATGCGCGAGGCGACGATGCCGATGATGCCCGAGTGCCAGTGCTCGGAGTGCAGGACCAGCCCCGGGAGGTGGAGCTGGGATTCGGCCTGGGCGATGGCCTCTTCAAGGATGCGCTGCTCCTCGACCTTGCGCTTGGTGTTGAGCCGGTCGAGTTGCTCGGCCATGATGCGGGCCTCGTCGCGGTTTTTCTCCAGAAGCAGGCGCACGGCCAGGTCCGGGTCGCCGATGCGGCCGGCGGCATTGATGCGCGGGGCCAGGGCGAAGCCGATGGCCCCTGTGCCGACGCTCTCCTCCGGCGTCATGCCGCTTATTTCCTTGAGGGCCTGGATGCCGAAGCGGCGGCCTTCCTTGATGAGGAGCAGGCCGTTCTTGACCAGGATCCTGTTCTGGTCGTCCAGCGGGACCACGTCGGCCACGGTGCCGAGAGCGACAAGATCCAGGAAATCCCGGATGTCGGCCGGAGGACCCGGCAGGATGCGGTTCAGGGCGCCCATGAGCAGAAAGCTCACGCCTACTCCCGAGAGGTTGGGCGAGGGCCAGCCTTCGAGCTTGGGATTGATGATGATGTCGGCGTCGGGAAGTTCCTGTCCGGGCAGGTGATGGTCGGTGACGATGACCTGCATGCCCAGTTCCCGGGCCGCGCGGATCTCTTCGGTGTTGGCGATGCCGCAGTCCACGGTCAGCAGCAGCCCGACGCCCTTTTCGGCCAGATCCCGAATGCCTTCCAGGTGCAGGCCGTAGCCGAAATCGAGCCTGTCGGGGATGAAGTGCAGTATGTCGATGCCCCGGGCGGCCATGAAGTCCTTGACCAGAGCCGTGGCCGTGATGCCGTCCACGTCGTAGTCGCCCCAGACGGCGATCCTCCGCCCCGATTCGACGGCTTGGCGCAAGAGCTCCGCTCCCGCCTCGATGCCGGGCCACCGGTCCAGGGGGTGCAGGTAGCGCAGGCCGGGGCTCAGGAATTTGTCCATTTCCCCTTCGGATGTCAGGCCGCGCAGCGAGAGCAGGTGGATCAGCAACGGGCTGACCTCGAGGCGCCGGGCAAGCCGCTCCTGCTCGGCCCGGGTGAGGGCCGCCTCGGGCGGTGGGGTCTTGAGCCTCCAGGTGGGCTGGCTATCCGACATGGGCCTATCCGGAAAAACGGTGGATGACGCTTTGACAGTCAAGGGTCAGAAGTATAATTGTTTTTGGCTCGACTGCAAGAGCTTTGATTTCTTGAATTTTTGATCCGGTCAAACCGGCCGTAATTGTTGCCTATCTTGGTCAGCGAGGTTTCATGGACATCACATTCAGCCCCATCTCCCTGGAGGGGCAGACAGAATACAACCGGCATCTGGCGCTGTGCGGCCAGAAGCCGTCGGACTACAGTTTCGTCAACCTGTGGGGTTGGGGCCGGGAATACGGCCTGGAGTGGGCTTTCCTCGACGGGTATGTGCTCATCAGACAGACCTTCCCCCAGACCCTGTACTGGGCTCCGGTGGGCGACTGGAAGAACGCGGACTGGGAGAAATTGCGCGACGCCCTTCCGGGAGACGCGTGCTTCATCCGCATCCCCGAACAGCTCAAGATCATCTGGGAGACGACGATCCCCGGCATCCGGGTCGAGGAATGCCGCGACCATTGGGACTATCTCTACGACGTGACCGAACTCGTCGAGCTCAAGGGACGCAAGTTCCACAAGAAGAAGAACCTGCTGAACCAGTTCCTGCGCGACTACGACGCGCGCTTCGTGCTGCTGGACGAGAAGACCGTGGAGTGCGCCCTGGCCCTGCAGACGGACTGGTTTCTGTGGCGCAACACGGAGAACGACCGGACCCTGGAAGCCGAAAACCTGGCCATCGTCAAGGTCATGCACGACTGGTCGCGCCTGCACGGCCTCATCGGCGCCGGTCTGATGGTCGATGACAAGATGATCGCCTACACCATCGCCGAGGCCCTGGACGAGACGAGCGTCGTCATCCATTTCGAAAAGGGGTGTCCCAATTTCAAGGGAGTGTACCAGGCCATCAACCAGATGTTTCTGGAGCGGTGCTGTCAGGGGTTTCAGGTCGTCAACAGGGAGCAGGACCTGGGAGACGAGGGCCTGCGCAAGGCCAAGATGAGCTACAACCCGTCGGGCTTTTTGCAGAAGTACTCGGTCTGCCTGCGCGGCTAGGCCGGCTGCTCAATCTTCTCCCAGTAGCCGCAATCCTTCTTCGGGCAGGCCAGGTGGGGGCCCTTGGCCTTGGACTCCTTGCGCACCAGAATCTTGGACGCGCAGAGGGGGCACGGTTTGGCCACGGGGTAGTCCCACACGGCGTAGTCGCATTTGGGGTACTTGCTGCAGGAATAGAAGGGCTTGCCGCGGCGGCTGGTTTTCTCCACCAGTTCCCCGTCGCACCCTTCGCGGGGGCAGGCCACGCCGGTGCCCACCGATTCGGCGTGCCGGCATTCGGGGTAGTTGGAGCAGGCCACGAAGCGGCCGCCGGTCTTGGTCTTCTTGACCACGAGGCGGCCGGTCTTGCATTTGGGGCACAGGCCCAGTTCCTCGGGGGCCTCCTCCTTGACCAGCTGGATCTGCCCGGCTGCGTCGCGCGTGTAGTTGCTGGTGAAGGCGCAGGAGGGGTAGTTGACGCACCCCAAAAACGTGCCGTTCTTGCCGAACTTGACCACCAGCCGTCCGCCCTCGCACTGCGGGCACGAGAGGCCCGTGTCCATGCCGGCCTTGACCTGGGCCATGGTTTCGCGGGCCTTGTCCAGGGTGGGGTAGAAATCCTTGGCGAAATCCTTCAGCAGTTCCACCCAGTCCGTGTCGCCCTCGGCCACGTGGTCGAGGCCTTCCTCCATGCGCGCCGTGAAACCGGCGTCCATGAGCTGTCCGAAATGCTCCACCAGCAGGTCGCAGACGATGACGCCCAGGTCCGTGGGCTCGAAGTGCTTTTCGGCCATGCGCACATAGTCGCGTTCGGTCAGGGTCGAGATGATGGCGGCGTAGGTGGAGGGGCGGCCGATGCCAAGCTCTTCGAGCCGGTGCACCAGGGACGCTTCGGAGAATCTGGCCGGCGGCTGGGTGAACTTCTGCTCCTTGTGCCGCTTGTCCAGGCGCAGCTCCTGCCCCTTTTCCAGGCCCGGCAGGGTCGCCGTGGCCGAGTCCTCGACCTGGGGCCAGACGCGCAGGAAGCCCGGGAAGATGAGGCGCTCGCCCTTGGCCCGCCACTGGGCCGGGCCGCTGGCCACGGTCACGACCGTGTCCCAGAAGCGGGCCGAGGCCATCTGCGAGGCCATGAAGCGCTCCCAGATGAGGCGGTAGAGCTTGTACTGCTCCGGGGGCAGGGCGTTCTTGATGGAGTCCGGGGTCAGTGACGGGTCCACGGGGCGGATGGCCTCGTGGGCGTCCTGGGCCGAACCCTTGCTTTTGTAGACCCTGGCCGTCTTGGGGTAGAAATCCGGGCCGAGGTTGGCCGTGATCCACTCGCGGGCCGCGTCGCGGGCCTCGTCGGAGACGCGCACCGAGTCGGTACGCATGTAGGTGATCAGCGCCGTGGTGCCGCGCTCGCCCAGTTCCACGCCTTCGTAGAGGCGCTGGGCCACGGACATGGTCCGCTTGGCGTTGAAGCCGAGCTTGTTGCTGGCGTCCTGCTGCAGGGTGGAGGTGATGAAGGGCGGGCGCGGCTGGCGCTGGCGCTCCTTCTCGACCACGTCCTCCACCAGGAACGGCTGACCCGCGATGCGCCCTTCCAGGGCCAGGGCCGCGCCCTCGTCGCCGATGACGGGTTTGGCGCCGTCGACCTTCCACAGGTCGGCCTCGAAGGGCGGGGGCGTGACACCCTGCAGCGCGACCTTGAAGACCCAGTACTCCTCGGAGACGAAGGCCTGGCGTTCGCGCTCGCGGTCCACGATGAGGCGCAGGGCCACGGACTGGACCCGGCCGGCGGACAGCCCGCGCTTGACCTTCTTCCAGAGGAGCGGAGAGATCTTGTAGCCCACGAGCCGGTCCAGGATGCGTCTGGCCTGCTGGGAGTCGAAGAGGGGCTTGCGCAGTTCGGTCGGGTGGGCCAGGGCCTCTTTGACCGCCTTGGCCGTGATCTCGTTGAACTGGATGCGCTTGAGATTGGTGTTGGAGCCCTTGATGATCTCGGCCACGTGCCAGGCGATGGCCTCGCCCTCGCGGTCGGGGTCCGGGGCCAGGTAGACCGTGTCGGCCGCCTTGGCTGCGGATTTGAGCTTGCTGACGACCTTGGCCTTGCCGGGGATGATCTGATACTCCGGCGTGAAGTCGTGTTCCTCGTCCACGCCGAGGGTCTTGGCCGGGAGATCCCGCACGTGACCCACGGACGCTTCCACTTCGTAACCGCTGCCCAAAAACTTCTTGATGGTTTTGATTTTGGCGGGTGATTCGACGATGATTAAGTCCTTGCCCATAATGTTTGGGGCCTATATCCAGATTCCGAAGCGCAGGGCAAGGGGTATTTCCCGCCATTCCCGTGCTTGTCCCCGTGACGGGTTTTCAACCCGGCAATATCCTTTTACAAAGATCGCATGGAAATGACGCAAAGCACATACAAAGCCGGCTTCATCGCCCTCATCGGGCCCCCCAACGCCGGGAAATCCACCTTTCTGAACGCCGTCCTGGGAGAGAAGATCGCCATCGTCTCGCCCAAGCCCCAGACCACCCGCACGAGCATCACCGGCATCCGCACCACGGCCGAGGAGCAGATCGTCTTCCTGGACACGCCCGGCATCCACGCCGCCCGCGGCAAGCTGAACCGCTTCCTGGTCGACGCGGCCTGGGGCGCGGTGCAGGAGGCCAACGGCGTGGTGCTGTTCCTCGACGGCTCCAAGTACGCGGGCAACGCCAAGGCCCTCGAACGCGACCTGAGGCCCATGGCGGCCAAGCTCGGGACTCTGGGCGTGCCCATGGCCGTGGCCCTGAACAAGGTCGACCAGATCAAGCCCAAGGAGCGCCTGCTGGGCCTGCTGGCCGATTGCGCCGCCCTCTGGCCGGGCGTCGAGCTCGTCCCCGTATCGGCCAGGACCGGCGAGGGCCTGGAGACGCTTCTGAAGATCATCCGCGAGTTCCTGCCGCTCAGCCCGCCGCTCTTCCCCGAGGACCAGCTGAGCACGGCCTCGGTGCGCTTCCTGGCTTCGGAGATCATCCGCGAGAAGCTTTTTCTGGGCCTCGAACAGGAATTGCCCTACAACGTGGCCGTGGAGATCGAGAGCTGGGAGGAACTCCCGGAGCAGAACATGACCATGATCTCGGCCACGATCTATACGTCAAAAAACAGTCACAAGGGCATGATCGTCGGCCGGCAGGGTCAGAACCTCAAGAAGGTCGGCCAGCTGGCCCGTCAGGAGATCAAGGGCCTGCTGGGCGGCAAGGTCCATCTGGAGCTGTGGGTCAAGGTCCGCGAGGGATGGACCGAAGACGGGCAGTTCATGATTTCCCTGGGCCTGGGATCCTGAGGAGGGTCGGCATGGACGCGGCGGAGATGAGGGCGAGGTGGCGCGAGGTGCTGGAGCGCATGGCCGCGGCGGCCCGCACGGCCGGGCGCGAGGCCGGGGACGTGCGCCTGGTGGCCGTGTCCAAGCTGCACCCCGCCGACGCAGTGAGGGCCCTGTACGAGGCCGGGCAGCGGGAGTTCGGGGAGAACTACGTGCAGGAGGCCGAGGCCAAGATGGCCGCCCTGCCCCCGGAAATTTCGTGGCATTTCATCGGGCACCTGCAGACGAACAAGGTCAGGAACGTGGTGGGGCGATTCAGCCTGATCCACGGCGTCGACTCCCTGAAGCTGGCTCGTTCGTTGCATGACAGGGCCCGTGCCATGGGCCTGGTGCAGGACGTGCTCGTACAGGTCAATCTTGCGGGCGAGAGCCAGAAGAGCGGCATCCTCGAAGGGGATTTGCCGCCGCTGGCGGAGTTCCTGGCGGGCTGCGAGCATCTGCGGTGGCGGGGGCTCATGCTCATGCCCCCGTTCTTCGACGACCCGGAGCGGGCGCGACCCTGGTTCGCGCGCCTGCGCGGTATGGCCGAGTCCCTGCGTGCAGGCTTCGGGCTCCCGCTTTCAGACCTGTCCATGGGCATGACCGGGGACTTCGAGGCCGCCATCGAGGAAGGGGCCACGCTGGTGCGCATCGGCACGCGGATATTCGGGGAACGCGACACGAACTAACGGCCAAAGGGGACGCTTGACTTATGGATCTGGCCACCATCATCGGAATTTTGGTCGCATTCGGGCTGGTCATCGCGGCACTGGGCGGCGACTTCATGCTCTTTTTCGACTTCTCCTCGGTCCTCAT
The DNA here is from genome assembly GCF_055385525.1 of Desulfomicrobium aestuarii. Taxonomy (NCBI): domain Bacteria; kingdom Pseudomonadati; phylum Thermodesulfobacteriota; class Desulfovibrionia; order Desulfovibrionales; family Desulfomicrobiaceae; genus Desulfomicrobium; species Desulfomicrobium aestuarii. Next base: position 2,995,631 of record NZ_AP042427.1, on the reverse strand, counting down.
CGTCTGCGGCGGCACCCTCGGCGCCGTGCTGGTGACATACCCCCTGGAGAGCGTGCTCGGGGTGGCGCGCATCATGGGCAAGACCTTCGCCTCCAAGGCCCAGGAGCCCGGGGAGCTCATCGCGCAGTTCACGGACTACGCCACCCGCGTGCGCCGCGAGGGCATCCTGTCCCTGGAGGCCCACCTCAAGAACATCCCCGACGACTTTCTGCGCAAGGGCCTGCAGCTGACCGTCGACGGCCTCGACCCCCAGCTCATCCAGGAGATCCTGGAGACCGAGATCGCCTGCCTGGAGGAACGCCACCTCAAGGGGGCGGAGATCCTGCAGACGTTCGGCACGCTGGCGCCGGGCATGGGCATGGTCGGCACCATCATCGGCCTGGTGCTCATGCTCAAGCGCATGAACGACCCGAGCACCATCGGGCCGGCCATGGCCGTGGCCCTGCTGACCACGTTCTACGGCGCGATCCTGGCCAACCTCGTCTTCAACCCCATGGCCGGGAAACTCAGGGCCCGCAGTCGGGAAGAGGTGCTGGTGCGGACCATGATCGTCGAGGGGATCATGTCCATCTCGCGGGGCGAGAACCCCCGCATCCTTGAAGAGAAGATGAACAGCTACCTGCCGCCCAAGGAACGCAGGTTCAGACCCTGAGGGCCGGCCGGGGGACGCCATGCTCAAGCGCAGGGAGAAACGTCAGGAACCCGACTCGGGGCTCCCGTCCTGGATGATCACCTTTTCGGACATGGTCACCCTGATGATGACGTTTTTCATCGTGCTGGTGTCCATGGCCTCCATGACGGACGTCTACAAGCGCAAGGTGGCCCTGGGCTCGGTTTCCGGCACTTTCGGAACGGGCGCCCCGAGCCTGGACGATCTGACCACCTCCGACACCCGTACGCGGGTCGACCCCGGCCCCATCAACGTTTTCCACGACCTTTCGCCGGTCAAGGAGCGGCTGCAGGAAGACCCGGACAAGGATCTGCGCTTCGAGTCCAACCGGTTCATCCAGCGCCTGTCCATGGATGCCGCGGCCCTGTTCGCGCCCGGGACTGCCGATCTGACCGAGCACGGACGGGCCCTGCTGGCCAGGGTTCTGCCCGTTGTGGCCGCGAGCGCGTATCCCCTCGGCCTGTCGGGGCACACGGCCGAGGGCATGGACGAATTCGGGCCGGACTATCTGCCCAAGCCGTGGGTCAAGGTCGATTTCTCCTGGGAGCTTTCCCTGGCCCGGGTCGTGGCCGTGTATCGTTATTTTCTCGAGGCCGGCATTGGGCCGGACAAGCTGCGTCTGGAGGCCTACGGCCGCTTTCGGCCGCGCGTCGGCGGGGACAGCCGCGAAGGCCGGCAGGCCAACCGGAGGGTGGAACTCACCCTGGACCGCCGCATCGGCAGCTGGAGCGCCGAGCTGGCCGCGCAGAAGGCGCTGGAGGAAGAGAAGGCGCGCGTGAAGGACAGCTTCAGCGTGGACGATTTCCTCTTCCGCTTCGACATGCCGGGGAAGCCCTGAGATGGCCCTCAAACGCAAACCTTACCGGCGCATGGTGGCGGGGGCGGCCTGGATGGTCACCTTCGCGGACATGGTCACCCTCCTGCTGGCCTTTTTCGTGCTGCTTTTGTCCATGTCCTCCATGGACCGGTCGGTGCTGCGCGACGTGGTCTCGAATTTCGCGGGCGACATGGGTCTGGCCCCGAAGAAGGGCGCAGGCAGGATTCCGACGCGCTTCACCCTCGTGCAGATGGCTATCGAGAACCCGGCCGACGTGCTGGAGAACCCGCAGCGCATCAAGGACCTGCTTTTCCCGGACGAAGTCCTGCCCGAGGGCATGTCGAGGAGCACTCTGAACGCCAATCTTCAGATCCTGGCGCGGCCCGAGGGCCTGGCCCTGGTGCTGTCCGACGGGCTGCTCTTCGAGACCGGCGGGAGCGAGCTCAGCGAAGGCAGCCGCAAGCTGCTGGCCGAGTTCGCCAGATTTCTGGCCACGACGACCATGCCGGTCAACGTGGCGGGTTATACGGACAACGTTCCAGGGGCGACCAAGGACAACTACGTCCTGTCCGCGGAGCGGGCCATGGCCGTGCTCGGATTCTTTCTGCAGACGGGTTTCGATCCCGGACGGTTTTCGGTTTCCGCCTATGGCGAGGCCTTTCCTCTGGGCGACAACGCCACGCCCGAAGGCCGGGCCAGGAACAGGCGTGTGGAAATATTATTGAAAACCACAGGCAGAACGTATCTTTAGGCCCGGTTTTCGCATGAACGACGAAGGAGGGACAAATGGCCGACAAAAAAGCGCAGGCCCCGGAAAAGGAAGCCAAGAAAAAGGGCGGAAAGCTCAAGCTGATCATCATCCTGGTCCTGGTGCTGGCCGTGCTGGGCGGCGGCGGGTTCGCGGCCTGGAAGTTCTATCTGCAGCCCAAGATGGCGGGCGATGCGGCGGCCGAGAACGGCGCGCCGGCCGATGGCGAGAAGGCCTCGGCAGAGAAGGGCGAAGGCGAGAAGAAGGCTGACGCGGCGTCCGCAACCGGCGGCCAGCTGGTCACCCTCGACGCCTTTGTGGTCAACCTGTCCGATCCCATGGGCCGACGCTACCTGAAGACCACCATGGACGTGGAGGTGGCCGACGCCGCGGCCGCGGCCGCGCTGACAGCGGCCATGCCCAAGGTCAAGGACACGCTCCTGCTCCTGCTGTCGAGCAAGACCTTCGAGGAGATCAGCAGCATGGATCGCAAGATCGAACTCAAGAACCAGATCGTTGAGCGCCTGAACCAGATTCTGGGCAAGGGCAAGGTGCGCAACGTATATTTCACGGAATTCGTGGTCCAGTAGGGCCTGCGGGAAGTCTATGAGCAAGATCCTGAACCAGGACGAGGTCGATGCCCTGCTGCGGGGCATCTCGGGCGGGGAGATCGAGACCGAAGAGGAGATCGTCGAGGATCAGAGCGGCGTCGTGTCCTTCGACCTGGCCAACCAGGACCGCATCATCCGCGGCCGCATGCCGGTGCTCGAGATCATCAACGACCGCTTCTCTCGACTGTGCACCAGCGCCCTGGCCAACACCATGCGCAAGCGGGTGGACGTGAACCCCATCTCCATCGACATGTCCAAGTTCGGGGACTTCATGCGCTCCCTGCCCGTGCCCACCAGCATCAACATCTTCAAGATCGACCCCCTGCGCGGCAACGCCCTGCTGGTGGTCGACACGCGCCTGGTCTTCTCCCTGGTTGAGAACTTTTTCGGCGGGGCGGGCAGCCAGCCCAAGATCGAGGGGCGTGACTTCACGCCCATCGAGCAGTCCATCATCGTCAAGGTGGTCAAGATCATCCTGGCCAACCTGGAGGACGCCTGGAGGCCGGTGCACGAGGTCAGCATCGAGCTCCTGCGCTCGGAGATCAACCCGCAGTTCGCGACCATCGTGCCGCCCAGCGACGTGGTCGTGGTCATCTCCTTCGAGGTGGAACTGGAGAACGCCCTGGGCTCCATGGTCCTGGCCCTGCCGTACGCGACCATCGAGCCCATCCGGTCCAAGCTGTACGCCGCCTTCCAGACCGAGCGCCTGGAGATCGACCACGCCTGGATCTCCCGCTTCCGGGACCGGCTCATGGAGACGCCCGTGGACGTGGGCGTGACCTTCGGCACGACGCAGATGACCGGCCGGCAGCTCCTCGACCTCAAGGTCGGGGACATCCTGCTCCTGGATCAGGACGAGGACGATCTCCTCACGGCCCGCATCCAGGGCGTGCTCAAATTTTTGGGACAGCCGGGGTTCGTCAAGGGAAACAAGGCCTTCAAGGTCATCAAGGAACAGGAACTCAATTACTAGGGGAACGGTATGGTCGAAGATCAGGACAAACTGGCGGCGGAGTGGGCCGCAGCCCTCGAAGAGCAGAGCGCAGCGGAGTCCGCCGGCGGAGGTGGGCAGGATCTGGCCGATGCCTGGAGCGCGGCCCTCAAGGAGCAGGACGCGGGCGGCTCGGACCAGGCTCTGGCCGAGGAGTGGGCCAAGGCCCTGGCCGACGAGGAGGAGGGCAAGATCCAGCGCGAGAAGAAGCAGAAGCAGCTTTCCGCCCAGAGTCGGGATTTTGAATACAAAGATTTGACGGGCGAGGCCAAGGCGCCCAAGCCCGACAACCTGCGCAAGGATCTGGACTTCATCCTCGACATCCCGCTGGAGGTCTCGGCCCAGCTCGGCAGCACCAAGCTCCTCATCAACGAGCTGCTGCAGCTCGGTCAGGGATCGGTCATCGAACTGAACAAGCTGGCCGGCGAACCCTTGGAGATCCTGGTCAACGGCAAGCTCGTGGCGCGCGGCGAGGCCGTGGTCATCAACGAGAAGTTCGGCGTGCGCCTGACGGACATCATCAGCCCCATCGAGAGGGTGAAGCAGCTTGGATAACGCAACCCTGACAGGCGCAGGCGCAGGGTTGGGACTGGCCGCCGTCAAGATGGCCGCGGCTCTGCTGCTCATCCTCGGGCTCATTTTTCTGGCCTTGGCGCTCCTCAAGCGTTTCGGGCTGGCCTCGCGCCTGCAGGGCCGCGGGGCGGGCACCCTGCGGATCGAGGAGCGCGTGGCCCTCGGCCCGCGCAAACAGCTGGTGGTGGTCCGCTTCTTGAATAGGCTTCTGGTGCTGGGCGTGACCGACGCCGGCATCAACCTGATCGCGGAGCACAAGGCAGACCATGACCCCACCCCGGATTTTCAGACCGCACTGGAGCGTGAAAGCGGCCAGGATTCTTCTTCCTAGCCTTCTCCTGCTCTTTCCCCTGGCGGCCCTGGCCCAGCAGGCCCCGAGCGTCCCGTCCCTGTCCCTGTCCCTGTCCAGCGCCCAGGCCGAGCCCCAGAAGGTGGCCGTGGCCCTGGAGGTCATGGCCCTGCTGACGGTCCTGTCCCTGGCCCCCGCCATCGTACTGACGGTCACGTCCTTCACCCGCATCATCATCGTCTTCCACTTCCTGCGGCAGGCCATGGGCACCCAGCAGATGCCGCCGAACCAGGTCCTGGCCTCCCTGGCCATCTTCATGACCGTGGTCATCATGATGCCCACGGGACGGACCATCAACGACACGGCCCTGCAGCCCTACCTGAAGGAAGAGATCGGGTACGACGTGGCCATCGAACGGGCCGAAACGCCCCTCAGGACGTTCCTGTTCAAGCACACCCGGGAAAAGGACCTGTCCGTGTTCTTTACCATCACGGGCCTCGAACGTCCCAAGAACAAGGAAGAGGTCCCGACCATGGTCCTCATTCCGGCCTATGTCATCAGCGAGCTCAAGACGGGCTTCCAGATCGGGTTTCTGATCTACATCCCGTTCCTGATCCTCGACATGGTCGTGGCGAGCATCCTCCTGTCCATGGGCATGATGATGCTGCCGCCGGTCATGGTGTCCCTGCCGTTCAAGATCCTGCTCTTCGTCATGGTCGACGGCTGGAACCTGCTCATCGGCTCCCTCGTCAACAGTTTCGTCTAGCCCGAGTCAAGGAGTGAACCCATGACCCCCGAATTCGTGATAGGTTTCGCGCGGCAGTCCATCGAACTTACCCTGGCCATCTCCCTGCCCATGCTGGGCGTGGGCCTGGGGGTCGGCGTGCTGGTCAGCATCCTGCAGGCCGCGACCCAGATTCAGGAGATGACGCTGACCTTCGTGCCCAAGATCATCGCCGTCTTCGTGGCGCTGCTTATTTCCTTCCCATGGATCATGGACAAGATGATCACCTTCACCCAGGACGTGTTCCTGAACTTCCCTCAGTACATCAAGTAGCCTCCCGCCTTCAGTTTCTTCGACGCAGCATCTCCGTCATGATCATGGCCCCCGCCTGGGCCACGTTCAGGGAGTCGAACCCGCCCCGCATGGGGATGGAGAGCATGGCCGCGCAGCGCTTGCCCACGTTCGGGCGCATTCCCTTGTCCTCGTTGCCGAGCACCAGCACCGCCGGGAAATCGAGCCTGGCCGTGAAGAGGTCCGTGCTTGCCGGCCCTGCCGCGGAGCCGTAGATCGTCAGGCCCGCTTCGGCGCAGGCGTCCAGGGCGCGGGCCAGGTTGACCACCTGGCACAGGGGCAGCCGGTCCAGGGCTCCCGCCGCCGCCTTTGCCGCGGCCGGGCCGATGAAGGCCGTGCGGTCGCGCGGGAAAAGAAGCCCAGCCCCGCCCAGGGCCAGCAGGGTGCGGGCCAGGGTGCCGACGTTGCCGGGGTCCTGGACCTGGTCGAGAGCCAGGATGAGGGGAAAGGGGCAGCGGCCGGCTTCGGCGATGAGGCTGTCCAGGTCCACCAGTTGCCGTCCCCGCAGGCGGCCCACCACGCCCTGGTGGTTGCCGGGGAACATGCGGTCCAGTTCGGCGCGGCGCACCTTGCGGAAACGTACGCCGGCCTCCTTGCACTGGCTGAGGACGTCTCCAAGCCCGGGCGCGTCCTCGGCCAGAAAGACCGTGTCGAGGGTCTCGGGACGAGTGCGGAGAAGTTCGAGGACGGGCTTGCGGCCGGGGGTCAGATGGCTTCTGAGGTCGGAATTTTCGTTCATGTGCTGATCCGTGATGAGCCGGGCTGGCGGGTTTGCAATTTCGGTTTTTTTTCTGTAGCAGGGCAAAATGCTCGATCTCGCTGGGATGGATTTTTCGCGTCCCAGGGGCCAACATTTGACCAGGAGATTGTTTTGACAGTCGATATACGAGTGATCCTGCTCGCCGTCCTGTTGGCCCTTGCCGGGTGTATGCCCGCCAAGCAGGCCCAGAACCCGGCCTCTGTCGGACCGGGTGTGGACGTGACGGCGCAGGACGCCGGAGAGGCAGAGGATACATCCCCCGACTCCGGCAACGCCACCCAGGAAGTTTCGGCTCAGGACGAGGATGTCGACTACGTCGATGTCCTGCAGGGCCGGGAGGACATCCCCGCGGGCAGTGAGCTGTCCGCCGAGGAAAAAAGCATCCTCAGTGCGCAGATGTCCTTTCCTGTCGCCCTGGATACCGATGATAATGCGGAAGTCCAGCGCTATTTTCACTACTATGCCCATTCCCATCGGGGGACCATGGAAGGGTGGCTCAAGAGGGCCCAGGCCTATCTGCCGCACATCCGGGCGCGTTTTCTGGCCGAAGGCCTGCCCGAGGACCTCATCTACCTTCCTTTCGCCGAGAGCGGGTTCAACCCATTCGCCGTCTCCCCGGCCGGAGCCGGCGGCATCTGGCAGTTCATGCCTCAGACCGGCAGGATTTACGGGCTGACCGTGGACAGCTGGGTGGACGAGCGGCGCGATCCGTACAAGTCCACCGAGGCAGCCATCGCGTACCTGAAGAAGCTGTATGCCGAGTTCGGGGACTGGCCTCTGGCCCTGGCGGCGTACAATGCCGGCGAGGGTGCGGTGGGTCGGGCTCTGAAGAAGACCGGCAGCGAGGATTATTTCACCCTGTGCGAGGCCTCCGACGACCTGAAGAAGGAAACGAAACTGTACGTCCCCAAGTTTCTCGCCCTGGTCAAAGTGGCCAGGAACCTTGAGAAACTGGGCTTCGAACCCCTCGATCTCGACAGACGGCCCGCGACTCCTTCCAAGCTGAAGGCCGCTCCGGGTACGGATCTGCAGGCCATGGCCAAGAGCATGGGCATGGACTGGAAGTCCTTCCGGGAGCTGAACCCCGCCCTGCGCAAGCAGGAGGCGCCGCCCACGCGGTCCATACAGGTCGCGGTGCCCGGCCACCTCGTGGCCAAGGCTGAGGAGTTCCTGAGGAGGCCGGTCATCGTCAAACGCACGGAGTACGCCAGCCACAGGGTGCAGCCCGGCGATACCTGGTGGGGCGTGGCCAAGAAGTTTAACGTCCCGGTCAAGGATCTGCAGAAGGCCAACACGGTCAAGAAACTGAACGTGGGACAGGTCTTGCGCGTTCCCGGCCAGGCTTCGGGCGAAGGCGAGCCCGCCGTGGCCGAGACGAAGAAGTGGGCTTCCAAGCGGGCCAACTACGAGGTTCGGCAGGGCGACAGCGTATGGTCCATAGCCAAGCAGTTCGAGACCGATCCCTCGACCCTGCTGCAGGCCAACGGCCTGAAAGGTTCCGCAACCCTCAAGGTCGGCCAGAAGCTGTTCGTGCCCGACGCGGGCCGCGAGGAAACCAAGAAGGCCCAGGCCCAGGCCGAGAGCGTGCGCAAGGAACTGGTCAGCTATCAGGTCCGGCAGGGCGACACCCTGTGGTCCATCGCCAAGCGTTTCGGCGTGAGCGCCGAGGACCTGCTCAGCTGGAACAAGCTGGCGGCCAACAGTCACATCCGGCCCGGCGATCAGCTCAAGGTCTATTCCCGATAGTCGTTGCGGAAAGCGCGTGCGTCAGATTGCGGCAGGCCCCCGGGCCTGCCGTTTTCATTTGCGACGGGGTGCGGCGGGCAGGTCGATGACGAAGCGCGTCCATTCGCCAACGGCGGTCTGCACGCTCATCACGCCGGAGTGGTCCTCGGTGACGATGAAGTAGGACACCGACAGGCCAAGCCCGGTGCCCTTGTCCACGGGCTTGGTGGTGAAGAACGGCTCGAAGATGCGCTTGCGCACCGGTTCCTCCAGCCCGGGCCCGTTATCCTCCAGTTCGATCCGCACCCAGGGCGGGTTGCTTCGCGCCCGCAGGGTGAAGCGCGGGCTCAGCCCTTCGGGGTACCTTTTCTCCCCCATGGCTTCGGCCCCGTTCCGGAAAAGATTCAGAAAGACCTGCTGCAGCTTGCTCGCGGAGCCCAGGACCATGGGCAGGCCCGGTTCGTACTCCCTGACGATCTGAATTTTCTTGAAGTCGTAGTTCTTTTTGAGGTTGTAGTCCGTGCTGGCCAGTTCCAGGGTCTTGTCCAGGATGGAGGTGATGTCCTCCGGGACGAGGGCCGCGTCGCTCTTGCGGCTGAAGCTGAGCATGTTGCTGACGATCTGGGCCGCCTGGGCCCCCGAGCTGCGGATGGACAGGAGCATTTTCGGGATGCCTCGCAAATCCAGGTACGTGCGCAGGGCCTCCATGGTGATGCCCGCCTCCCGGGCCGCGGCCGCGTTCTGCGGCAGGGGCTGGGTCAGGCGTGTCTCCAGGACCTGGGCGTTGCCCATGATGGACGCCAGCGGGTTGTTGATCTCGTGGGCCATGCCGGCGGCCAGCCCCCCGACGGAGAGCATCTTTTCCGATTGGACCAGCGCGTCCTCGATGCGGACCTTGTCGGTCACGTCGTCGATACGGATGACCGCGCCCTCCACCCCGTTGCTGATGAGGGGATAGATGGTCACGTCCTCGAAGAGCGTCTCCCCGTCCACGATTCTGCGCAGTTTTCCTTCGAAGAAAGGTTTCTTGTCGGCGATGGACTGGCGGATCTTGCGCATCTCAGGTTCAAGCCACGGCACGATCTGTCCGAGGGGTTTGCCTCTGGCCTCTTCTTCATCGACGCCCGTCACGCGGGCCGCCTGCTGGTTCCATTGCGCGATGCGTCCGTCGGCGTCCACGCCGATGAGCATGGAAGGCATGGAGTTGATGATGTTCGACAGCAGTGTCCGCAGGCGCTGCGACTCCTTTTCCGAGCGGATGCGTTCCGTGATGTCCACGAAGGAGCCGATGATGCCGTCCGTGCGGTTGCGCTCGTCGAAGAAGACCTGCTTGGCGAAGATGACTTCGCGCAGGTCTCCATCCTTGTCGCGGACCTTGGCCTCGTAGGTGCTTCTGGGGGCGCCGCGCAGCAGGTAGCGGTCGTTTTCCTCATAGGTGGGTGAAAGGTCGGGCCACAATTCCCGGGTGGTCTTGCCCAGCAGCTCCTCGCGGCTGACGCCCATGACCTCGGTGAAGGCGCGGTTGCAGCCGAGATATCGCAGGCTCGAGTCCTTGTAGAACAGGGGGATGGGGATGGCGTCGAGGAGAACCTCCGTGAAGCGGAAGTTCCTGGTCAGTTCGGCGTGGGCCTCCCTCAGGCGCTCCTCGGCCATGCGCCTGCGCTTGTTCTCCATGATCAGCGCCACCTGGTCGGCCACGCGGCCGGCGAAGGTGATCTCGTCGGGCTGCCAGGAGCGGGGGCTTGCGGTGTGCTCGAAGGAAATGATGCCGGCGATTTCGCCTTCAATCTGCACGGGCACGTCGAGCATGGATTCAATGCCGTTGGGAGCGAGGTAGGACGAGGCGAAGGCCATGGTCCGGGGATCCGTGTAGACGTTGTCGGCTGCGACCACTTCCCGGACTATGGCCGCATGGTACGTCGGGAACTCTTCAAGTCTGAGAATCTGGCCGGAGCTGTGTGCATCGTAGCGGGCGTCGAACTTGTCCAGGCAGATGAATCGCTCACCCTGCCTGATCCAGAGGCCTGTCCGGCTGACCTCCAGGGCATGGCTCATCTTGACGGTGATCATGGGGGCCGCGTCCCGCAGCCGGCCGTGAAACACGTTGGGGTCCGTGGAAATCTCGGCCATGACGGCCTGCTGCCGGCTGATGCGCGCCAGGGTCTGGCGCAGCGTGTTCTCCGCGCGCCACCTCTCGGATATCTCGTTCTGCAGCTCCCGGATCTTCTGCTGCAGCATGGGATAATAGCTCTTGCGACCCGAGGACTCGCTCAGGCCGACGATCTTGTCGCGCAGGGACGTCGTGTCGTTCGCCGGCTCGTCAGGTCGCTTCTTCATAGATGACTTGGAGGTCGCGGGTGGTGGCTGTCTTGGGGTTGGTCACCAGGCACGGGTCGAGCACGGCCTTGGCGGAGAGCACCGGGATGTCGCCGGTGCGGATTCCCTTCTGCCCGAGATGTTCGCGGATGCCGACGGCGTTGCGCAGCTCGATCATGGACTGCAGGAGGCGTGTCCGGATCTCCTTGGTGTTCAGCCCGCGGCAGTCGATGCCCATGGTCTCCGCGATGACACGGAAGCGCTCGGGCGCCGCCGGGAAGTTGAAGTCGATGACGTGGGGCAGGAGCATGGCGTTACACTCGCCGTGGGGCAGGTCCTTGTAGCCGCCCAGGCTGTGAGCCATGGCGTGGACCGCCCCGAGGCTGGCGTTGGAGAAGGCCAGGCCGGCCTGCATGCTGCCGAGCATGGTCTTGGCCCGCAGCTCCATGTCGCCGGGGTTCTGCAGGGAGGCCAGGAGGCTGCTGGTCACGAGCCTGATGGCCTCCAGGGCGTGCAGGTCGCTCATGGGCGAATGGGCGCTGGAGACGAAGGCCTCGATGGCGTGGACCAGGGCGTCCATGCCGGTGCAGGCCACGAGATAGGGGCTCTTGGTGGTCAGTGTCTGCGGGTCGATGAGCGCCACATCGGGGATGATGGTCTTGCTGATGATGGCGATCTTGGTCTTGCGCTCGGTGTCGTTGATGATGGCGAACTGCGACACGTCGGCCGAGGTGCCGGCCGTGGTCGGGATGCCGATGAGCGGCGGCATGGGCACGATGATCTTGTCCACGCCCTCGTAATCGAGAATGTGGCCGCCGTTGGACACCACGATGCCGATGCCCTTGGCGCAGTCCATGGGGCTGCCCCCGCCCACGGCCACCAGTCCGTCGCAGCCGTGCTCCATGTACGTCATGGCCCCGGCCATGACCTCCTCGGCCCTGGGGTTGGGCGAGACCGCGGAGAACAGGACCCCTTCGATGTCGAAGGCGGCCAGGCTCTCCAGGACCTTGCCGGCCCAGCCCGCCTCCACGATTCCCGGATCGGTCACCACGAGGGGGCGCATCATGCCGAACTTGCTGGCGTACTGCCCGGCAACGAGCAGGGCTCCCACGCCGAAGATCGTTTCAGGGGCGACGAATTTGCGCAGTTCGGTGAAGCTCATGCCGCATCCCTCCAAGGAGTTTGCCGACACTGCCCCGTCGGCTCAGGGGAAGAGAAACTACGTGGAAAATATGCGATTTTTTTCCGCAAAGCCAGACATAACTTTGTTTTGCCGCGCGTGGCGAGCGTTCGGTCGCCGTCTGCGGCCTCACGATTCTTCGGACGTTCCCAGCAGTTCCCTCCGTCGGAAACAGTCGAGGCTGTGGTCGTTGACCAGGCCCGTGGCCTGCATGAACGCGTAACAGGTCGTGGCGCCGAGAAAGGCGAAGCCCCTGGATTTGAGGTCCCTGGCGAGGGCGTCGGACTGGGCGATGGTCACGGGATAGTCGGCCAGGGTGCGCAGGGTGTGGACAATGGGACGTCCGTCCACGAACCGCCACAGGTACTCGGCGAAGGAGCCGAAGCTCTCCCGCACCCGCAGGAAGGCGCGGGCGTTGCCGATGGCGGCCTCGATTTTGCGCCGGTTGCGGATGATGCCCGGCTCGGCCATGAGGCGCTCCACGTCGGCCGGGGTGAAGCCGGCCACGGCCTGCGGGTCGAATCCGGCGAAGGCCGCACGGTAGCCCTCGCGCTTGCGCAGCACCGTGTACCAGGAAAGCCCGGCCTGGGCGGACTCGAGGACCAGGTATTCGAAGAGCGTGCGGTCTTCGCGGACCGGGACGCCCCACTCCTCGTCGTGGTAGCGGACGTAGTCGGGCTTGGTCGGGTCGACCCAGGGGCAGCGGATCACGCCTTGCCCCTGGCCGCCAGGGTTTCCTCAAGGAGGGCCAGGGCCTGCGGCAGCGGAAAGCGCCGGCCGGTCCAGAGCTCGAACTGGGCAAGGGCTTGGTGCACGAACATGGGCAGGCCGTGCACGACCTCCACGCCTTCGCGCGTGGCCTGGTGCAGCAGCGGGGTCTCCCGCGGGTTGTAGATCAGGTCGTAGACCAGGGACACGCCCGCGAGGGGGCCCTTCCAGGGCGAGAGGCCCTGGAAGGGCCCCGACATGCCCAACGGCGTGGTGTTGACCAGCAGGTCCGGCCGCACCTCGTGCCGCTCGCTCCACGGCACGTGTTCGGCCTGGAAGGAGTGGGCCAGCCTGTCGGCCCTCGTGCCCGTGCGGGCCGACAGGAGGACCTTCCACCCTGCCCGGTGCAGGCCGCAGACCGCCGCGCGGGCCGCGCCGCCCGCGCCCAGGACCAGGACCGTGCCCGGAGGCGTCCCGCGCTCCAAGAGCGGAGCCATGAAGCCCGTGACGTCGGTGTTTTCCCCCCACAGTCTGCCGTCTTCCCAGTACAGGGTGTTGACGGCGCCGATTTCCCGCGCGTTGGCCGTCAGCCTGTCCACGAGGGGCATGACCGGTTCCTTGTGGGGGATGGTCACGCTCGCCCCGTGGATGGGCAGGGTGCGCAGGGCGGCCATGAAGGCCGGGAGCTTTTCCGGCGGGGTGTCCCAGACGTGGTAGGAGGCCTGGATGCCCAGTTCGCGGAAGGCCCAGTTGTGCAGGACGGGGCTTAAGGTATGGGAGAGGGGGTGGCCGATGATGCCGAGAAGAAGCATGTCGCACCTCGGGCGGTTCGGGTGGAGAGGCGGGGCCGCGAGGACAAAAAAGCCGGGGTCCCGAGGACCCCGGCAATGCTACTTGTATTGGCCGTTGGCGACGACGTAGTCCGCGCCGGCCTGGATGGCCGCCGCGTTCTTGGGGATCATGTGGCTGTAGTGGGCCGAGATGACCGACTCCAGGCTGTCCTGGACCTGCTTGACCGGCAGGACGCCCGTGGCCTGCACGTAGGCGCCGATGGCCACCATGTTGGCCATGCGGGCGTTGCCCAGGCCGTCGGCGATCTCGTTGACGGGCACGGCGAAGACCTTGACTCTGTCCTTTTCGGTTTTGGCCGGGTCGATGAGGGACGAGTTGAGGATCAGCGTCCCGCCGTCCTGCAGGCGCGGCTGGAACTTGTCCAGGGACGGGCCGTTCATGATGATGAGGCTCACGGGCGAGCGGATGATGGGCGAACCGATGACGTCGTCGGAGACCACGACGGTGCAGTTGGCCGTTCCGCCGCGCATCTCGGGGCCGTAGACCGGGATGTAGGTCACATTCAGCCCCGCATCCATGCCCGCGTAGGCCAGGAGGTTGCCGATGAGCATGACGCCCTGGCCGCCGAACCCGGCGATGATTGCATCCTGGTAAATGCTCATTTCTCCTCCTTTGCCAGCACGTCCTTGAAGTTGCCCAGGGGGAAGTAGGGGATCATTTCCGTTTCCACGCGCTTGTTGGCCTGCAGCGGCGTCATGTGCCAGTTGGTCGGGCAGGTGGCCAGGATCTCAACGAAGGAGAATCCGATTTCCTTCGTCTGGTACTCGAAGGCCTTGGCCACGGCCTTCTTGGCCTTCATGATGTTTTTCACGTTGTTCACGGCCACGCGCTCGGCGTAGGCCACGCCGCCCAGGGAGGCGATGATCTCGGTCATGCGGATGGGCATGCCCTCGTTCTCGCGGCAGCGGCCGCCGGGGCAGGTGGTGGTCTTCTGACCGACCAGGGTGGTCGGGGCCATCTGGCCGCCGGTCATGCCGTAGACCGTGTTGTTGACGAAGATCGTGGTGATGTTCTCGCCGCGGTTGGCGCAGTGCATGATCTCGGCCATGCCGATGGAGGCCAGGTCGCCGTCGCCCTGGTAGGTGAAGACGATCTTGTCGGGCCGGGCGCGCTTGACGCCGGTGGCCACCGCCGGGGCGCGGCCGTGAGGCGACTCGATGGCGTCCAGGGTCAGGTAGTTGTAGATGAAGACCGAGCAGCCGATGGAGCCGATGAGGATGCTTTTGTCCACCAGGCCCAGATCGGTGATGGCCTCGGCCACCAGGCGGTGCGCCGTGCCGTGGTGGCAGCCGGGGCAGTAGTGGGTCGGCCGGTCGGTGAGGACCTCGGGGTAGTTGGTGACGCGAATTTCCTGGGTCATGCTCAGCCCTCCAGCGCCTTCAAGATGGGTTCTTCGAAATCGTCCGGCGTCGGCAGGTTGCCCGGAAGCTGGGCGTGGAACGCCGAGTCCGCCACGGTGCGGATGGCCAGGCGCACGTCCTCGACCATCTGGCCCATGTTGTGCTCGATGGTCAGGAAACGCTTGCCCTGTTTGGCCAGGCCCAGCAGCACGTCCGACGGGAACGGGAACAGGGTGATGGGCCGGACCAGGCCGACCTTCTTGCCCTGGGCGCGCAGCTTGCGCACGGTGCTCTTGGCGATGCGGCCGATGGACCCGAAGGCCACGACGATGAGTTCGGCGTCCTCGGTCAGGAACAGTTCCTGGTCCGCCTCGACCTGCATGGCCTTGTACTTGGCCTGGAGCTTCAGGTTCTGGCCGGCCAGGGCCCCGTCGTCGAGGAAGAGGGACTTGATGAGCCGCGGGGGACGGTTCACTGCGCCCTGCAGCCCCCAGTCCTGACCCTCTTCGGGGTCGCGGTTCTCGGGCACCCACGGCACCACCGGCTCCTTCATCTGGCCGATGATGGCGTCGGCCAGGACCAGGACGGGGTTTCTGTACTTGAAGGCCAGGTCGAAGGCCTTGATGGTCAGGTCATAGGCTTCCTGCACCGTGCCGGGGGCCAGGACCAGAAGCTTGTAGTCGCCGTGCCCGCCGCCCTTGACGGACTGGAAGTAGTCGCCCTGGGACGGCCCGATGTCGCCCAGACCCGGTCCGCCGCGGCTGACGTTGACGATGACGCCCGGAATTTCGCTGCCGGCCATGTAGGAGATGGCCTCCTGCTTGAGGGACATGCCCGGGCTCGACGAGGACGTCATGGCCCGGATGCCGCAGGCCGCAGCGCCCATGAGCATGTTGGCCGCGGCCACCTCGCTCTCGGCCTGCACGAACTCGCCGCCCGCCTCGGGCAGGGCCTGGGACAGGAATTCGGGGATGTCGTTCTGGGGCGTGATGGGGTAGCCGAAGAAGCACTTCATCCCGGCGGCCAGGGCGCCGCGGGAGATGGCCTCGTTGCCCTTGACGAAGATGCGCTTGGGAGTGCTCATTTCTTCCCTCCTTTGGCCTGCTTCGTCGTGAAGACGTTGATGCAGAAATCAGGGCACATCATGGCGCAGAACGCGCAGCCCTTGCATTCGTTCATCCTTTCGGGGGTGATCTCCACGACCTTGTACCCCTTCTGGTTGAACCGACTCGATTGTTGGATGATGCCGGTCGGGCAGACCTCGGTGCAGAGCAGGCAGCCCTTGCAGCGGTCCTCCCGGAACTCGACTCTGCTAGGCATGGAATACCTCCACGGGGGGATGATGGTGAACGGGACTGGCGTGGTCAGCGGATGAGCATGGCGTCGCCGTAGGAAAAAAAGCGGAAGCCGTGCCGCACCGCATGGGTGTAGGCATCGATGATCCGCCGCCTGCCCGCGAGTGTGCTGACCATAATGATAAGGGATGAGCGGGGCAAGTGGAAGTTGGTGATGAGCTGGTCCACCACCTTGAAGCTGTACCCGGGACGGATGAAGATGTCGGTCCAGCCCCGGAAGGGGCCGATCCCCCCGAGGTGCGTGGCCATGCTCTCCAGGGTGCGGGTCGTGGTCGTGCCCACGGCCACCACGGGACGCCCTTCGGCCCTGGCCCTGGCGATGGCTTCGGCGGTCTCCTCAGGGACCTCTGCGTACTCGGCGTGCATGACGTGCTCGCGGATGTCGTCGCAGCGCACGGGGCTGAAGGTGCCGTAGCCCACGTAGAGCGTGACTTCGGCCGTGCGGATGCCGCGAGCTTCCAGGGCGGCCATGATCTCCGGCGTGAAGTGCAGTCCGGCCGTGGGCGCGGCCACGGAACCGAGCTTGTCATCGCGGGAATAGACGGTCTGGTAGCGGTCGCGGTCTTCGCCCTTGTCCTCGCGGCGGATGTAGGGTGGCAGGGGGATGTGCCCCAGCTTCAGGAAATGGTCGGCCAGTTCGCCGCGCCAGTTCAGGCGGACGCGGCTGCGGCCGAACTCGCCCTTTTCCAGCACCAGGAGCTCCAGCCCGTCGAAATGCAGGCGCTCGCCCGGTCTGGGGCCCTTGGAGGCCTTGAGCAGGCCTTCGACCTCGGCCGTGCTCCCGCCGTCCGGGCCGGTTTGGGGCTCGATCAGTGACAGGGGCGTAAGGAGCAGGAACTCCGCCCTGCCGCCAGACTCCTTGCGTCCGATGAGCCGGGCCGGGAGGACCTTGGTGTTGTTGACGACCATGAGCGCGTCCCTGGGCAGCAGTTCCGCGATGTCCGCGAACATGCAGTCGCGCAGCCCGCCGCCGGCGCGGTCGAGCACCAGCAGGCGCGACGCGCCGCGCCGCTCGGCCGGGTCCTGGGCTATCTGGGACTCGGGCAGGTCGAAATCGTAGGATTGAAGATTGAATTCCTCGGGGATAGGCGTCATGTTTTTCCTCGTGTCCACGTGCTGCTAGTCCAAGCGGACCGGAAGCGCAATTCCCGCCAACAGCCCAAAACAGGGTTCGTCCATGAACAACGACATTCTCGACTTCGACCGCCGGCACGTCTGGCACCCCTACACCTCCACGACCGCGCCCCTGCCCGTGCGCCAGGTCGTCTCGGCCTCGGGCGTGCGCCTGAAGCTGGCCGACGGCCGGGAGCTCATCGACGGCATGTCTTCGTGGTGGGCCGCAGTCCACGGCTACAACCACCCCGTGCTCAACGCGGCCGTCACGGACCAGCTCTCGCGCATGGCGCATGTCATGTTCGGCGGCCTGACCCACGAGCCGGCCGTGGAACTGTGCCGCAAGCTGGTCGAGATGACCCCGGAGCCCCTGACCCGCGTCTTTCTGGCCGACTCGGGCTCCGTGGCCGTGGAGGTGGCCATCAAGATGGCCTTCCAGTACTGGATCTGCCGCGGCAGAAGCGAGAAAAGCAGGCTGCTGACCGTCCGCGGCGGCTACCACGGCGACACTTTCGCGGCCATGAGCGTGTGCGACCCCGTGAACGGAATGCACGAGATTTTCGCCAATGTCCTGCCGCACCACCATTTCGTCCCCCGGCCGCGCTGCCGCTTCGGGGAGGAGTGGGACGAGGAGGACATCCGCCCCATGCGCGAGGCCCTGGAGCGCCACCATCGGGAGATCGCGGCCGTGATTCTCGAACCCGTGGTGCAGGGCGCGGGGGGCATGCATTTCTACCACCCCATGTACCTGCGTCGCGTGCGCGAGTTGTGCGACGCCTTCGACGTGCTCCTCATCGCCGACGAGATAGCCACGGGCTTCGGGCGCACGGGCAGGCTCTTCGCCTGCGAGCACGCGGGGATCTGCCCCGACATCATGTGCCTGGGCAAGGCCCTGACCGGCGGCTACATGACCCTGGCCGCCGCCTTGGCCACGGAACGCGTGGCCGCGGGCGTGTGCGAAGGGGAGCCCGGCGTGTTCATGCACGGCCCCACGTTCATGGGCAATCCCCTGGCCTGCGCCGTGGCCAGGGCCTCCCTGGATTTGCTGGAAAAAAACGACTGGGCCGCGCAGGTGGCCAGGGTCGGGCGTTTTCTCGCCGAAGGCCTTGATTCGTGCCGAAAATTGACATATACTATTGATGTACGGGTAATTGGCGCCATCGGGGTGGTGGAACTCCGGGAGCCCGTGCGGATGGCCGAAATTCAGACCGCTTTTGTGGATCAGGGCGTCTGGGTTCGTCCCTTTGGCCGTTTGGTGTACGTGATGCCTCCATACATCATGGAAGACCAGGACCTGGCCTTTTTGACCAAATCCTTGGTTCGGGTGGTGGAAGGGCATCGCAGTTGATGTTCTCCCTCTCCCGTCCACAAACGACCGGCTGTCGTCGTGGGCGGCGGCCCAGAAGGAGAACATCGGATGCGAAAGAGTTTTACGTGGCTTTTTTCACTGGCGGCCATCGGGCTGGGGGTGCTCGGCATGTTGCCCGAGGCGTTGGCTGCCGGCGACCTGCACCATGAGGCCGAGGAGATCGGCAAGCACCTGGGCGTGATCTGGGTCGTACCCTTCGCCTGCATGCTCCTGTCCATCGCCGTCATGCCCCTGACGGTGCCGCACTTCTGGCACCACAACTACGGCAAGGTGTCCGCCTTCTGGGGAGTGGCCTTCCTGGTGCCCTTCGCTTTGGTCCACGGCTTCGAACTGGCCTTCTATTCCGTGGTCCACACCCTGTTCCTGGAGTACATCTCCTTCATCGTCCTGCTCTTCTCGCTCTTCACCATCGCAGGCGGCGTGTGCCTGCGCGGCTCCCTGGTGGGCAAGCCGCAGGTCAACACGGTTATCCTCCTGATCGGCACCCTGCTGGCGAGCTGGATGGGAACCACCGGCGCGGCCATGCTGCTCATCCGGCCGCTCATGCGGGCCATCTCGCACCGCAAGTACAAGGTCCACACCATCGTCTTTTTCATCTTTCTGGTGGCCAACATCGGCGGCAGCCTCACCCCCCTGGGCGATCCGCCGCTGTTTCTGGGCTTTTTGAAGGGCGTGTCCTTCTTCTGGACCACGGTCCACATGTTCGTCCCCTTCGCGGTCCTCTCGGCCATTCTGCTGGCCCTGTACTTCGCCATCGACACCTACCTGTTCAACAAGGAAGGCCGTCCCGAATCCCCCGACGCGGGTCAGGACGGCAAGCTGCGCCTGGAAGGCACCCACAACCTTCTGCTGCTGGGCGGCGTGGTCGCCGGCGTGCTCATGAGCGGCATGTGGAAGCCCGAGGGCGGCGTGACGGTCTACCACGTGCACGTCGAGTTGCAGAACATCGTTCGCGACGTCCTGCTCCTCATCCTGGCCGGCGTGAGCCTCAAGACCACGGCTCCGGAAATCCGCCGCCGCAACGAGTTCGACTGGGAGCCCATCCGCGAGGTGGCCAAGCTCTTCGCCGGCATTTTTATTTCCATGATCCCGGCCATCTCCATCCTCCGCGCGGGCATGGACGGCGCCCTGCAGGGGCTCATCTCCATGGTCAAGACGGCCGACGGCCTGGGCAACCACACCATGTTCTTCTGGCTGACCGGCGTGCTGTCGAGTTTCCTGGACAACGCCCCGACCTACCTGGTCTTCTTCAACACCGCCGGCGGCGACCCGCAGCGCCTCATGTCGGAGGTCGGCACGCTGCTGGCCATCTCGGCGGGCGCGGTGTTCATGGGCGCCAACACGTACATCGGTAACGCCCCGAACTTCATGGTCCGGTCCATCGCCGAGTCGGGCGGGATCAAGATGCCCAGTTTCTTCGGCTACATGGCCTGGTCCGTGGGCATCCTGGTGCCGTGCTTCGTGCTCATGAACATTCTCTTCTTCCACTAATCGAAAGCAGGGCGGCCATGCCGCCATGGAGACGCGATCATGATCAAAGTCGAAAAAGTGCTCATCCCGGTGGACGGGTCGGATTCGTCGAGGAACGCGGCCAAGTACGGCGCGCACCTGGTCAATTCCAGGTACCCCAAGATCTACCTCCTGAACGTCACGGAGCCGGTGAACATGACCATCGGCGGAGAGATGGCCGAGCGGGTGCGCAAGACGGCCGAGGCCAAGTCCATGGCCTTGCTGGAGGAACACAAGAAGCTCCTCGAACCCTGCGGCATGGATGTGGAACTCATCACCCGTAGCGGCCGTCCGGACTACGCGATCCTGAACGTCCAGGACGAATTGGACTGCGACCTCATCGTCATCGGCTCCCGCGGCCTCTCGGTCCTGGAGAACGTGATCATGGGCAGCGTGGTCACGCGCGTGCTGGAGGGCGCGACCTGTCCGGTGCTGGTCACGCGCAACCTGCGCCTGAAGTATCTGCAGGACGCCTGCGGGCTGTAGGCGTTTTCCGCATCGCGCCGATCCGAGGCCGTCTCCCGCGAGGGAGGCGGCCTTTTTTTCTGACCGGCAAGCTCGGAATAATTCCGGTTAGATGCGGCTTGCGGGGGTTTTTGCGGAGACAATTCCCTCCGCCCCGGGACTAATTCCGCCGTCCGGGCCCGGCGACCCAGACAGACGGCCGATTGGAGGGGGGTATTGCTCCAGCGGGCGATATGTCATATGCACCCGCCGTGCGTGAAGAAGGTCCATGAACGCGCGTTGACGCAAGGGCCTTGCGCATGGACGAAAGCCGGATGGGAGGCGCTGAACGCGTCGCCGGGTTTCGCCCTTTGGCCGTTGGAACCCATGGGTAAGGCATGGGTGACCAGGGGCCTGTTTTTTTGGAGACGGGAGAGGAGAGGCTGGGCGTCGCGACCGATGCCCTGAACGTTCACGTGAACGGGACGCAGCTTCAGGCTGCGGCCCAAAAGGAGAACAAGGGATGCGCAAGAGTTCTGTCTGGTTTTTTTGCCTGGCGGTCATCGGCTTGGCAGTTCTTGGAGTGTTGCCGGACGTGTGGGCTTCCGGCGGCGACCTGCATCATGAGGCCGAGGAGATCGGCAAGCACCTGGGCGTCCTGTGGGTCGTGCCCTTCGCCTGCATGCTCCTGTCCATCGCCGTCATGCCGCTGGCCGTCCCGCACTTCTGGCACCACCACTACGGCAAGGTGGCCGCTTTCTGGAGCGTCGCGTTTCTGGTGCCCTTCGCCCTGTTCCACGGCTTCGAACTGGCCACGTATTCGGTGGTCCACACCATCGCCCTGGAATACGTGTCGTTCCTGATCCTGCTTTTCTCCCTCTTCACCATCGCCGGCGGCGTGTGCCTGCGCGGCTCACTGGTGGGCACGCCGCAGGTCAACACGGTCATCCTCCTGATCGGCACCCTGCTGGCGAGCTGGATGGGAACCACCGGCGCGGCCATGCTGCTCATCCGGCCTCTCATGCGGGCCATCTCGCACCGCAAGTACAAGGTTCACACCATCGTCTTTTTCATCTTCCTGGTGGCCAACATCGGCGGTAGCCTCACGCCTCTTGGCGACCCGCCGCTGTTCCTGGGCTTCCTGAAGGGCGTGTCCTTCTTCTGGACCACGATCCACCTGTTCATGCCCTTCGCGGTCATGTCGGTCATCCTGCTGACCCTGTACTTCATCATCGACACGGTGCTGTTCGGCAAGGAAGGCCGTCCCCAGTCTCCCGACGCGGGCCAGGACGGCAAACTGCGCCTTGAAGGCACCTTCAACCTGCTGCTCCTGGCCGGCGTCGTCGGCGGCGTGCTCATGAGCGGCATGTGGAAGCCCGAGGGCGGCGTCACCGTGTATCATGTCCACATGGAACTGCAGAACATCGCCCGCGACGTCCTGCTTCTGATCCTGGCCGGCATCAGCCTCAAGACCACGGCCCTGGACATCCGCCGCCGCAACGAGTTCAACTGGGAGCCCATCATCGAGGTGGCCAAGCTCTTCGCCGGCATCTTCATCACCATGATCCCGGCCATCGCCATCCTGCGCGCGGGCATGGACGGAGCCCTGTCGAGCCTCATCGCCCTGGTCTCCACCGACGGCGTGGCCAACAACGCCATGTACTTCTGGCTGACGGGCGCGCTTTCGAGCTTCCTGGACAACGCCCCGACCTACCTGGTCTTCTTCAACACGGCCGGCGGCGACGCCCATTTCCTCATGGAGCATGTGCACACCCTCATGGCCATCTCGGCGGGCGCGGTGTTCATGGGCGCCAACACGTACATCGGCAACGCCCCGAACTTCATGGTCCGGTCCATCGCGGAATCGTCCGGCATCAAGATGCCCAGCTTCTTCGGCTACATGGCCTGGTCCGTGGGCATCCTGATCCCGTGTTTCGTGCTCATGACCATCCTTTTCTTCTAACGCCGCTGCAAACACACTGGAGACAAGAAGATGATCAAAGTTGAAAAAGTGCTCATCCCGGTGGACGGGTCGGATTCCTCCAGGAACGCGGCCAAGTACGGGACCCAGCTGGTCAATGCCCGCAACCCCAAGATATTCCTGCTCAATGTCTGGGAGCCGATCAATATGACCATCGGCGGCGAGATGGCCGAGAAGCTGCGCCAGAGCGCCCAGGCCAAGTCCATGGCCATGCTTGAGGAATACAGGAAGATGCTCGAGCCCTGCGGCATGGAGATCGAACTCATCTCGCGCAGCGGCCGCCCGGACTACGTCATCCTGAACGTCCAGGACGAGCTGGACTGCGACCTCATCGTCATCGGCTCCCGCGGCCTCTCGGTCCTGGAGAACGTGATCATGGGCAGCGTGGTCACTCGCGTGCTGGAAGGGGCCAACTGCCCGGTGCTGGTGACGCGCAACCTGCGCCTGAAGTACCTGCAGGACGCCTGCGGGATCTGAAGTCCTGCGGAAGTGTGAAATGAAGAAGCCGGCTCCCTCGGGGGCCGGCTTCTTTCATCTGGTGGTCAGGCCGTATTTCTTCAGGCGGTATTGCAGGGTGCGGCGACTGATGCCCAGGGCCTGGGCCGTGCGTTCCCTGTGCCCGGCATACCTGCGCAGTGTTTCCTCCAGGGCATGGCGTTCTGCGGCCTCCAGCGGGTTTTCGGCCGGGGCGGTCGCGGAGGGCGTGGCGGGCGTGCGGGCGGGGGAGAGCAGGTGCTCCGGCAGGTCCCGCACGTCGAGGACGTCGCCGCGGCAGAGGATGAGGGATCTCTCCAGCACGTTCTCCAGTTCGCGCACGTTGCCCCGCCACTCGTGGCGCGAGAGGGCGTCCAGGAAGTCCCGGCTCACGGAGCGCACGGGGCGGTTGTTCTTGCGGCAAAGCTTGGCCAGTAGGTGGTCCGCCAGCAGCGGGATGTCCTCGGCGCGTTCGCGCAGGGGCGGAATGCGGATTTCGAGGACATTGAGGCGGTAGTAGAGGTCCTCGCGGAATTTTCCCTCGGCGATCATGACCGGCAGGTCGCGGTTGGTGGCGGCGATGAAGCGCACATCCACGCTGACCGGGCTCACGCCGCCCAGGGGCTCGACGATGCGCTCCTGCAGCGCGCGCAGGATCTTGGCCTGCAGCGTCATGGGCAGTTCGCCGATCTCGTCCAGGAAAAGGGTGCCTCCGGCGGCGAGCTGAAAGCGGCCGGGCTTGTCCTGGGTGGCGCCGGTGAAGGCGCCGCGCACGTATCCGAAGAGTTCGCTCTCAAGCAGCGTCTCGGGCAGGGCCGCGCAGTTGACCTTCACCAGGGCCCCTTCCCTGCGCAGGCTGTGCTCGTGCAGCAGCTGGGCCACCAGCTCCTTGCCGGTGCCGGATTCGCCGAGGATGAGCACGTTGGCCTCGCTGGGCCCCACCTGTTCGATGAGCTCCACGACTCGGCGCATGGCCGGGCTGTCGCCGATGAGGCGGGTGTCCCGCAGCTGGCCGATCTGCTTCTTCAGGTCGCGGTTTTCCCGCGTCAGGCGCGCATGGTCGCAGGCCTTCTGCACCACGGCCAGGAGCTCGTCGTTGTCCGTGGGCTTGGTCAGGTAGTCCCAGGCCCCGGCCTTCATGGCCTCCACGGCGTTGCCCACGCTGCCGAAGGCCGTGAGCATGATGACCGGAGGGCAGCTGCCGCTTTCCTGCAGGCGCTGCAGCACCTCCTGGCCGCTCATGCCGGGCATGCGCATGTCCAGCAGGATCACGTCCACGGGCCTGGTGCGCACCACGGCCAGCCCGGCCGGGCCGTTGTCGGCCTCCAGGACCTTGAATCCGGCGTCGCCCAGGACGACGCGGACCATGAGCCGGTGCGCGGGTTCGTCGTCGATGATGAGCACGGTGGGGGTCATGACGGGCTCTCCGATTGGCTGTGGTTGCGGGGGAAGAAGAGGGACACGGTGGTGCCGCCGTCCGGGGCCGTCTCGATGTCGATGCTGCCCCCATGCTCCTGCATGATGGTGTGCACGATGGCCAGGCCCAGCCCCGTGCCCTTGTCGCGGGTGGTGAAGAACGGCTCCAGGGCGTGCTCGCGCTCTTCGGCCGTCATGCCCCGGCCGTTGTCCCGGACCAGGACCCACGTGCCCTTGTCGTCCTCGCGGCTTTGGAGCCGGATGACGCCATCGCTGTCGGGCAGGGCCTCGATGCCGTTCATGGTCAGGTTGATGAGGGCCTGCTTGAGCGCGTCGCGGTCCGCCGTCACGGTACCCGGCGCCGGGTCCGCCTCCAGCCTGCCGTTCTTGGCCCGGGCGTCCATGGACAACAGAGTATGCACCTCCCCGAAGACCTCCGCAAGGGGGACCTGGTCGAAGGTCAGCCGGCGGGGCCGGGCCAGGAAGAGGAGGTCCGTGATGACGCGGTTCAGGCGGTCGGCCTCCTGGACCATGGTGCGCGCGTAGAGCTCTTCGGGGTCCTTGCCGGCCAGCTTCTTGGCGAAGAACTGGGCGAAGCCGCGCAGGGCCGAGAGGGGGTTGCGGATCTCGTGGGCCACGCCCGCTGCCATGCGGCCGATGGCGGCCAACTTCTCGTTCAGGTGCAGTTCCCGCTCCAGGCCGGCCAGTTCGGTGCGGTCGCGCAGCAGCACGAGGCTCTGGCCGGACCCGTCCCTGAGGGGCAGTTGCCGGATCTCGAGGTGCTTGTCGCCCGTCGCCAGCGTCGTCCATTCCTGGGAGCCGATCTTTTCGGGCGGCAGCCCGAGGCTGTCGAGTATCGTCGCCAGGGGTTCGCCCATGAGCCTGAAGCCGTCCATGAGGCCCTGGGCCGCGGGGTTGGCGGCGACGATGGTCCCCTCGGCGGAAAGGGTCAGGAGTCCGTCGGGCATGTTGTCCAGAAGGCGCGCGTTGAAGGACTCCAGGCGCGCCAGCCGCTGACCCTGCTCCTTGCGTTGCAGGAAGCCCATGAGCAGCAGCCAGAAGACGATGGTCACGGCCAGGATGTAGCCGGTCTGCAGGATGGCCGTGCGCCTGTACTTGCCGAAGGCTTCGAGATGCTGGGTCATGTCCACGCCGATGAGGAGCATCGGGGGCTTGTGCTCGGGCGGGCACTGTTCGTCCTGGCAGTCCAGGCCCGCGCTCAGGTGGCTGATCCGGCCCAGGACCATGATGGGGCGGCCCTCGAAATTCATCTCGCCGGTCCACTCCCCCGCGGTGCCCATGCTCGCCCAGGCGATGGTCGGCAGCTGCCCGTGGATGGCCTTGGGGTCGTCGTGGGAGGAGAAGAGGATGTGGCCCATGGGGTTGTAGAGACCGATGAAGCGGGCGTCGGAGCGGGCGATGTAGTCCTTGAGGATGTCCTTGGCCATGGCGCGCTGGAGATTGAGCAGGGCTGTGGCGTGCTCCGACGAGGGCGGCAGGCGCAGTTCACGGCGCAGGTTGATTTCGATGCCTGCGGCGATGGCCCTGGCCGTGACCACGGCGTGTTCGTGGAAGGACTCCTGCTGCTGCCGCAGGTTGCGCCAGGTGGAGAAGCTCAGGGCCAGGCCGAGGACGAACACGGCCATGGTGGCCATGAGCATGATGGTGCGGCTGCTGCGGTGCGGGAGGGCGATGTCCATGGCCTGCTCCTGGCTTGAAAAGGCAAAGGCCGCAGGGGGTGCGGCCTTTGCCCGGTACAGGGAGGGGATGAGCGGTTACAGGGTTTGGGCTGGAGAGGCGGGTGCGTCGCCGGCGCCGGTCCCGGCACCGCTGGAGTATGCTCCGCACCCGGCTGAGCCTGCGCAGCCTCTCTGGGATTCCAAGGGAACGGGCTTGCCGGTGATTTCGGTCAGCTCGATGCGGTAGTCGGCATTGAGCTTGGCCTTCTTCGCCTGCAGTTCGTTCACTTCGGCCATGGCCTTGTCCACGGCCGCCTTGTCCACCGGCACTGCGGAGAACAGGGCTTCCATGGCTTCGTGCTTGGCCTTGAGCTCCTTGTGGAGGGCAAAGAGCTGCTCGTGATGCACGTCGGTCAGTTTCTGGACCTTTTCCTGCTGCTCGGGGGTCAGGCCGGACATGAAGTCCTGGTAGTGTCCCTGTCCCGGACAGCCGCCTTTGTAAGCCTGGGCCCCGGCAGCGAGGATGAGGACCAGAAGGAGGGGGAGGATGAGGTATCTTGCGTACATGAATGCTCCTGTCACACTGTGGAGGTAGTGGTGTGATGTCGGATTGCGTATAGCATCCTGCGTGCCAGTGCTGAATGTTTTGTAAATTAGAACGGTTGCGAAAATGGGAGAGTTCTGGGAACTGGTTTTTGTGCACCATGTTGCACAATTGGTCGAGTTGTGCAATCCGACCGCGGCCTTGCCGGTCTTGCCTTCGTGCGGGAAAGGATTACGATCATGGCGTCACGACACAGCAATCTGCCTGGCAACGGGCGCAAGGAGGCTCATATGTGCAAAGGATGCGGATGCCTGCGCGGCAAGGCCACCACGACGGTGGTCAAGCACGATCACGAACATTCCCACGGTGATCTGACCCACAGCCACCCCCACGACCACGATCACGACCACACCCACGACGAGAAGAAAGCCCCGGTCCACGAGGACCACAAGCACTAGGGGCCACGGCGATAAACCGGGCCGCCCGACCACGGGAGGGCGGCCCTTTCCTTTTTCGAGGAGCGAAGCATGGACACGACGGGAATGATCGTGCTCGGCCACGGCAGCCGGCGCAGGGAAGTGGGCGAAGCCTTCACCGCCATGGTCGAACGGGTGGCGCGGCGCATGCCGGGCATGACGGTGCTGCCGGCCTTCTTCTCCCTGGGCGAGCCGACCCTGGCCGACCAGGTGCGCAGACTGGCCGCGGACGGCTGCTCGCGGATCGTCATCATGCAGTACTTTCTCTACAACGGCGTGCACATCGAGCAGGACATCCCCGAAATGATCGCCGAACTGCGCCGGGAGATGCCGGGACTTCAGTTCGTCGTCCAGCCGACCCTGCAGGACGACCCGGCCATGGAAACGCTCATCGCGGACCGTCTTCGTGCCGCAGCCCCATAGGGTTGTCATGGAGCCTCCTCACCGCCGTCGCCGATCCGCAACATGCGGGGCATAGGGTGAGCCAACGGTTGGAAGGTTTCCTCCGGGCGGGCCGGAGGGTCCTGGCGACCACAATCCAGGAGGCTCCCCCATGTCGCAGAGCAGGAACATGCACCAGGGCATCGAACGTCAGTTGCGGGAAAAGTACGTCATAATCGAACGGGAAATCGAAGATCTTCGAGAGGTTATGCGCCAGGACCGAGCCCTGGAGCCCGATCCGGCCGACCAGGCCTGCACGGCTTCCTCCCAGGACTGGAACATGATACGCTTCAATCGCAACGTGAAGCTGCTCAAAGACATCGCCGTCGCCCTCAAGGCCATCGACAACGATTCCTACGGGGTGTGCGAACTCTGCGGGGACGACATCTCGGACCGCAGGCTGCTGGCCATCCCGAGCGCGCGCTACTGCATCGAGTGCCAGGAGATGATCGACGCGCATCCCGGCGAGTTCGGACGCACCGGGATAGGGGGCGGGGTGCTGGCAGCGGTTTGAGGCCGGCCGCCTTTCCCTCAACGGTCCTGACCGGGGCTCTCGGCCCCTGAGGATTGCTCCCGTCCATGCAGAAGAATTACGTCCTCGACACCAATGTGCTCCTTGACAACCCTTCCTGCATCCGCACCCTGCGCAACGGCCAGGAGAACCGCGTCATCCTGCCGTACACGGTCCTGCGCGAGCTGGACAAGCTCAAGCGCGAGCCGCGGGTGTCCCACATCGTGGCCCAGGCCATCGCCGTCCTGCAGGACGACCCCGACATCCTCTTTCTGCCGCCGCGGGCCTTTGACGACGCCGAAAGCAAGGCCGGCGACGACCTGATCCTCGAGGAGCTGAAGGACAGCGGGGTGGATGCCCCCATCCTGGTCACCAACGACCGCATCCTGCAGCTCAAGGCCCGCATCCACGCCATTGCCAGCGAAGGCTTCCGCGACTCCAACCCCTTCCGCTCCGAGTCTCAGTCCTACACGGGCTTCGTGCGCGAGGGCGAGGAGCCCATCCCCAACAGTTTCGCCTGGGTCGGCGGCCAGCCCTACATGCACGCCACCTCGGGCCCGCGTTTCATCGACTACCAGCACAGCGTCTGGAACGTGCGGCCGCGCAACGTCTATCAGAACCTGGCCCTGGAACTGATGCTCGACCACGCCGTGAACCTGGTCACCCTGCAGTCCGAGGCCGGCTACGGAAAGACCTTCCTGGCCCTGGCGGCGGCCCTGTTTCTGGCCCTGGAGCAGAAGGACAACCCCTACCGCAAGATCTACCTGGTCAAGCCCGTCATCGAGATCGGGGCCAAGCTCGGCTACCTGCCCGGCGACCTGGAGGAGAAGATGGCGCCCTACGTGCGCTACGTCGGCGACCTGATCATGAAGCTGCACGACCTGCGTCCGGCCAACCGCATCTTCATGGACAGCGAGGGCGGCAATTTCCGCTTCAACCCCAAGCGCTTCGAGATCCTGCCCATCGCCTTCATCCGCGGCATGAACCTGGAGAACGCCGTGGTCATCGTCGACGAGATGCAAAACCTGTCCCGCGCCGAAACCCGCGCCCTGCTGACCCGCATGGGCGAGAACGTGAAGTGCATCTGCCTGGGCGACACGCGCCAGGTGGACAACCCCTACCTGAACGAATCCAACAACGGCCTGAACTGGACCGTGAAGATGCTCAAGGGCCTGCCCGGCTACGGCCACATCGTGCTCAAGGGCGAGCGCTCGCGCGGGCCCATCACGGACATGGTCATTAGGACCGGGCTCTAGAACGACGTGCGCCGGCGCGGCCAAGCCCGACCGGGTTTGGCCGCGCCGGGTGGGAAAATGTCGATGTACGCCAATGGCTTTCGAGGAACCGCATGACAGCGAAAAAGAAATACAATCTGCACCTTTCCCGCCCCGAAGCCGCCGATCTGCTGCGCAGGCTGGCCGACACCCTGGAGGCGGGATGCGACGAAGTGGCCTCGCTTGGGGTCAGCCTGGCGGAACTGGCCAAGTTCAAGATCCGGATCGACCTTGGCCAGGACGATACTCTGGAGGTGAAGTTCACCGGCACGGGGTTCACGGTTTGCGAAGGGGCGCAGGAGCCATGCGGTTCTGGGGCCGTGTGCGACAGCCTCTCCGGCGTGAAGAAGCGGATGCAGGTCTACTTCAAGGCCATGCGCGACAGCGTGGCCAAGGCCGAGATGCCGTCGCGGGAGATCGTGTCCGTGTTCCTCGCCGACTCCGAAAAGATGGTGGTCCTCCAGGGAGAAGGGGAAGACTCCTACGTCGCCTGGTCCGCGCTCTGCGATCGCCTGCGCGCGGCCTTCGATGCCGGGAGCCCGGCGGAGATCGCCGCCGTGGCGGAGGAGATGGCTCGGGCCAAGAAGGAGTGCCACGCCCGCTACAAATAGGTCGTCGGCCGCCGCCCCACGTAGCGATCTGATAGTCTGGCAAGCATGCCGCCAGGCTCTTGTCCCTTTGTCTTCAAAATCCCTTTCTTGCTTAGTGGACGAAGAATCCGTCCGCTTTTCGCGCATCCCTGCGCCAGTGTTGTCCATGACGCCCCAATGACAGGGCGGGCCAGGATTTTCGACCTGTCACGAGGTGGTCACCGGTCCTTCGCATCGCCTCCATATTGATCTGGTGAATGCGTGGAAACAAGGTGGTGCGCATGTTTCTTGAAGAGACGATGACATGGGTGAGCATGGAAGCGCGGTTGGCCACGGTCATGGGATTGGGTGGCGCCTGGAGCGAGAGATCCCTCGGCGAGCTGCCGTTCGCCCCGGACGACGCCACGGCGGGCAGCGAGAGCGAGCTGCAGGTCGCGGTCATGGGCAGCCCCGAGAACGTGGACCTGCCCATCATGATCCGGGAGTCGAGTCATTACCAGAACCTGACGCGGCGCACGGCCTCTGGCGACACGGCGGGCGCGTCGCTCGTGGAGCTGGAGCGCTATCTCCAGGGCGGTCCGGACGCGGTGTGGGAGAACAGTTGGGTGCGCTTCCCCCTGGATCGCCTCGGCGCCTTCGCCCGCCATACCCTGGAGCGTGACCTGCTGGCCGACAAGGCCGACCCGGATTCGGGCCGGCGCAGGGACAGCCCCGATTTCTTCATCATCCGGAACGGCCAGGAGTGGCTGCGGGTGCCCATCAGCTACCTGCTCAAGCTCTCCCTGGCCGACCTGGCCGGCTCCGGGGTGCAGCCCCCGGTCCGCAGGCTGGCCGAGAAGTTCCTCGACCACTTCCTGAACGACAACACCTCCCCCGAGACCTTCTCCTTCTATCCCGCGCCCATGAACGCCGCCTTCCGGGGCGGTCGGGGCGTCGCCCGCGAGACGAGCCAGCGCTTTCTCCTGTCGCAGCTCCTGCTGGATCACGCCAACGAGAGCTTCGGCCTGCTCGAGCACGGGCAGCGCGCCATGATCTACTTCGCCCCCATGCCCCCGGCCAGGCAGAAGCGGCTGAACGAACTCATCCCCGACGCCCACTACCGCGACCTGTTCATGAACCCCTGCCTGTCGGGCTGGGACCGCGGCGAGGCCAAGAAGGAGTACATGGGGCTGTGCCACCGCATCCTCTCGCGCAGCCAGCTGAACACCATCGCCAAACTCCGCGAGTCCGGCATCCTGACCAACAACCTGGTCGTGCTGCCCAACACGTCGAACACCTGCCTGGCCAACAACGGCACGCACATCTCCCTGGGCAGCGCGCGTCTGGGCGAGCTGATGCAGGGCGGGGGCGACTTCGGCCCGGCCGAGGAGAAGTACCTGGGCGACCTGACCATCAAGATCGTCGAGCACTTCCTGCCCCTCTTCGTCGGCACGTACAGCGCCGCGCCCCTGCGCATGGACTTCGAGGATTTCCACCCGGAGAAGGCCCTGGGTTTCCTGCCCCACGAACTCGACTACTCCCACCTGCGCATGATCTGGCGGCGCTGGAAGAAGAAGGCCAGGCTCAAGGTCTTCGGCCGGCCCCTGACGCCCTTCGGGCCGCCCCTCATGGACCGGGCCGTCGCCCGGCTGTTCCGGCTCAAGGGGGACTTCATCCCGGACTTCAGGCTGCTCGACTACATGACGACCCTCATGAGCACCCACCGCTGCCCGGCCCTGAACGGGGAACTCGGCAACGACCTGCGGCTCAAGCGGGAGCTGGCGTCCATGGGCGTGTTCCACGAGTCCATGTCGACCTATCTCCTCTACAAGCAGCGCGCCTTCGCGACCATGGGCTTCTCCGGCTTCGAGGGCCGCTTCTACAGCCTGTTCGACTCCCTGGAGGAGGACATGCGGCCCGCCGCGACCCTGCAGCAGCTCCTGAGCGCCCTGGCCTGCAAGCTGATCCTCTCCGGCCGAGTCACGCGCGCCGCCATCCCGGACACGCCCGAGGTCGAGAGCGAGCGGCGGCAGATATTCTTCGCCACGGCCATCTCGCTGCCCACATTCTTCGTGCGCCGCGACTCGGGCAACGCCTTTCTCCTGGACCTGGTCTCGCGCGCCGACCGCGTGCGGCCCAGCCGCCGCTACCCCGGCCACGTGCGAACCCATGTGCCGGAATACCGGCTGGCGCTCCTGGACTTCATCGAGCGGGAAGGGGCGGACCTGGTCGAACTGTTCGGCGCGGAGGGGCTGCTGGCCGACCTGCGCGCCCGCATCCTGGACCCGCGGCTCGGGGCCGCGGGCAAGCTCACGCGGCGTGTCCTGGACAGCACCGGGGCGCGTTCGCCCCTGTCCCTGCGGGGGCGGGAGTTCAACATGGCCGCCGAGGACGTCTACCGCGACGGGCTGCGCCGTTCGTACCTGGCCGAGGCCCTGGAGTATCTGCGCGAGGACTGCGCGACCGTGCGCGATTTCGGCTGCCTGCCCGAGCAGTTCTGCCGCGTCGGCCTGGCCGCGCTGCTCGGCGGCCGCGACATCCTCGACTTCATCCGGGAGGCCGACGAGGAGCTTCGGCTGACCGGGGAACTGAGCGGCTGCCGCCGGACCCTGACGCAGCTCCTGCTGCTGGTCGTCGGCATGCACCGCGACAACGCACGCATCCGTGGAAGGAAATCATGACGCATCAATATGTCTGCGACGGCCGGGTCCGCGACGAGGAACTCTTCTGCGACCGGATCATCGGCTATCTCTATTCCCGCGTCCGGGAGCAGGCCCCGGCCGTGTTCAAGGCCGTGATTTCGAGGCGCGCCTCCAGCCTGCTGGGCTTTCTCAACTACGATCTGCCTCTGGGAGCCAGGCTTTCGGGGGCCGAGGCCCTCATCCGCAGGCTCGGCATCGACCTGGGCGAATGCGTGGAGGAGGCCGCCCACTACGACACCCCGCGCCGCATCTTCGAGCGCCGCATCCGCTACGCCGAGGTCCGGCCCATGGACGAAAGCCCGGAGGCCGTCGTCTCGCCGGCGGACGCGCGCATGTTCGCCGGGTCCCTGAGCGAGGGGTCGGTGCTCTTCATCAAGGACAAGTTCTTCTCCTTCGGGGAGTTCCTGGGCCGCCCGCAATGGGTCGAGGCCTTCGCCGGGGGCGAGTTCGCCGTGTTCCGGCTGACTCCGGACAAGTACCACTACAACCACGTGCCGGTCAGCGGCGTGGTCCGCGACTTCTACGAGATCGAGGGCGCGTTCCACTCCTGCAATCCGTCCGCGGTCATCTCCGAGGCCACGCCGTTCTCCCGCAACCGTCGGGCCGTGACGGTCATCGACACGGACGTGCCCGGCGGGAGCGGGTGCGGCCTGGTGACCATGGTCGAGGTGGCGGCCCTGATGATCGGGCAGATCGTGCAGGCCTACGCCGGGGAGGGCTACGAGCCGGCCGAGCCCATGCAGCGGGGCCTCTTCCTGCGCAAGGGGCAGCCCAAGAGCCTGTACCGGCCGGGCAGCTCCCTGGACGTACTCTTCTTCCAACCGGGCCGGGTCGAATTCGGCGCCGATCTCGTCGCCAACCAGTTCCGCAGGGACGTGGGCAGCCGGTTCTCCAACTGGCTGGACCGCCCGTGGGTGGAGACGGACGTGCTGGTGCGGCGGACCATCGGACGGGTCGTCACTTCAACCATACAGGACTGAACTCATGGAATATCCGGGAATCATCGCTTTCGGGGCGGCGCTCTTCGCCTTCATCGCCTGGGGCGGCCGCACGCTGCCCGGCGAGCGCTGGCAGATGCTGGCCAGCGTCCCGCTGGCCAGGAACGAAGACGGCTCCTGGCGGGGGCTCAATCTGACCTGGTACGGGACCCTGAGCGCCCTGGCCTACACCCTGGCCACGGCCGTGGCCGTGGCGCTGCTGGCCTCCGTGGGCATGGGCCTGGCAGGGCTTTGCCTCATGGTGGCGGGCATGCTCGGGCTGTGCATACCGGCCTCGAAGATCGTGGCCCGTCTGGTGGAGGGCAAGCGCAATACCCTGACCGTGGGCGGGGCGGTCTTCGTCGGCATCGTCGTCGCGCCCTTCGTGGCCTGGGCCGTGGTCGGCGCAACGGGTTCCGGGGCCGTGCTGCCGGCCCTGGCGGCGCTGTCCGTGGCCTACGCCGTGGGCGAGGGCGTGGGTCGCATGGCCTGCCTGAGCTTCGGGTGCTGCTACGGCCGACCCGTGGACACGCTGCCCGCGCCGTGGCGCGGCCTGTTCGAAAGATGGAACATCGTCTTCGAAGGCCGGACCAAGAAGGCCGCCTACGCCCACGGCCTGTGCGGTCAAAGGCTGGTGCCGGTGCAGCTCATGACCGCGTACCTCTACTGCGGCGCGGCCTGCCTCGGCATGGCCTTCTTCGCTGCCGGGAACTTCCCCATGGCCATGGTCCTGCCCCTGGTGACCACGCAGGTCTGGCGGGTCGTTTCCGAGTTTCTCCGGGCCGACTACCGGGGCGGGCGAAAGATCTCGGCCTATCAGATCATGGCCGGTTTCGGCGTGTTGTTCGGGCTGGTCCCGGCCCTGACGCTCGATGCGGCCGGGGTCCAGGCGCATCTCGGCCGAGGGGTCGCAGCCCTGTGGGGCGTGCCCGTGCTGCTCCTGCTGCAGGGCGTCTTCCTGGCCGTGTTCCTGTACACGGGCCGCAGCTCCGTCACGGATTCCGTGGTGCGCTTCGCGATCAGGGAAGGGGAAATCTAGCGTGGCCTCCTTGTCCCGCATCGCAAGAGGGTGGGCCATGGGGCTCGCCCTCGTCCTCCTTGCGGCGGCCGGCCCGGCGGCGGCGCAGGACCGGTCGGCCGCGTCCGCGGGATTGCTGGCGGCCGTGGACTACCTCTGCACGGAGTTCCTGGCCGGGGGCGAGCCGGATCCGGCCCGCATCGCGCCGGTCCTCGCCCATGTGCGCGCCAACGCCGACGTCGCGACGAGCCTGCCCAGGTACCAGGATGCTCCGGGGGCCTTCCAGGGTTTCCCCGTCCGCATGCCCCTGCGGCGCCTGCTGCGCTACCTCTACAACCCGCAGATCCCCCAAGAGGTCGTCAAACCCTTTTCCATCCGCTCGTCCGTCTGGACCACGCCGGGGGCGGATGAGCGGCAGCGGCGCCTGTGGGCCGACCCTTGGCCACCGGCCGGGCCGGTCGTCGTGCGCGGCGAGCAGTACGACCGGACCACTCCCGACCCGTCCACCGGCGGATGCTACGGCATGACGCTGCGCCGCGCCGTCGTCCTGTTCCCCGAGGAAGGGGCCGTGCTGTCCGTCAGCGTGCAGGCCGGGGATTCGGAGGTCGGCACCAAGGGGTATGTGCTGGGGCGAGACGGGGACGGGCGCTATGTCTATTCCGGGGAGAAGGGGCTGACCAGGGCGGGGCTTGGCTGGGTGTCGTCGCGCATCCAGACCAACGTGTCCGTTGGCGTCTATCTGCAAGGGGAGGGAACGGTCGTCAGCGGGGTCTTCCAGTGGATGCGGGCCGGGTGGTCGGGGCTGTCCGTGGTTCAGGAGAGCCATGTGGCCGCTTCCCTTGAACGCTACAAAAGACTCTTCACCGATCGTCTGGCCCGGCTGCCCGAGCCGGAGACGCTGGAGGCGCTCCATGCCGCGGCCGCAACGGCCTCCGAAGAGGCGCTGCGCGGCCGCGCCCGGGACGTGTTCAGGTGCTGGGCCGAGCGGTATGGCCGGGATGCGCGCAGGGATGCGCTGCGGATGCTGGGGGAGGGGTACGAAACCAGGCTGGACCGTGGCGAGCTGACGGCCCTGCGCATGGGCGAGGGCCTCGGTGCCGCGGACCCGTGCTATTCCGGGGTTTCGGGCGCGCAGACGTCGCGGCTCGTCGCGAGCTTGCCCTTCCAGCCCTTGAGAACTTCCAGATAGGCGGCGAAACGCTGCCGGTCCTCTTCGTTTTCCGCCTCTTTCAGCTGCGTTTCGGCCTTGGCGATCATGACGTCGAGATATTTCGGGTCCGTGAACCCGTGCAGGATATGGCTCATTCGGTTCCTTCGGAGCGCTGTCGCACCCACTTGTCGATGGTTTCGAGATAAAGAAACGTTTCGGTGTTCTGGATGCCGCCCACGGCCGACAGGTCGTCGACCAGGAAGCGGCGCAGGTCGTTGCGCGACGAGACGTGGATCTCCACCAGCAGGTCGAAGCGCCCCGAGACGTTGGCCACGGACTGCACCCCGTCCAGGGCGGCGATGGCGCGCATGATCTCGGCGTTGGCCCGTCCCTCCAGGCTCACGCCCACCGTGGCCGTCAGGCCGTCCTCGAAGAACATGGGGTTCACCGAGGCCGAGATGCGCAGGTACCCGCTTCTGATCATGCGCTCCGTGCGCAGCCGCACCGTCCCGTCGGACACGCCCAGCTTCTGGGCGATGCTCTTGTAGGATTCGCGCCCGTTCTTCTGCAGGGCGTCGATGATCTGCCGGTCCATCTGGTCGAGATTCAAGTCCTTTTCGCTCACGTTCTTCTCCCGCGACGCTCTTACGTGACCCCTTTCCGGCCGGCAAGGTTTTGCGGCGGCCTGGGCAGAGGGTGTGTTTCGTGCATTCAGCAATATATTGTTCTTTGATTTCTTGACAAGAAATTTTATCGCGATAAAATTACGCAAATCGAAATTTATCGGAGGGGAAGGCATGAAACGGATACTCGAGGATCTGGCGCGGCAGACGGCCGAGCTGCGGGACAACGGCCTGTACAAGGCGGAGCGGGTCATCACCTCGACCCAGGGCGCGCGCATCACCGTGGCCGGCGGCCGCGAGGTGCTCAACTTCTGCGCCAACAACTACCTCGGTCTTGCCGGCGACCCGCGTCTGACCGAGGCCGCGCACAAGGCCCTGGACCGCTGGGGCTACGGCCTGTCCTCGGTGCGCTTCATCTGCGGCACCCAGGGGGTGCACAAGGAGCTGGAGGACCGCCTGTCCGAGTTCCTGGGCACCGACGACACCATCCTCTACAGCTCCTGCTTCGACGCCAACGGCGGCCTCTTCGAGACCCTGCTCGGGGCCGAGGACGCCGTCATCTCCGACGCCCTGAACCACGCCTCCATCATCGACGGCGTGCGCCTGTGCAAGGCCAAGCGCTTCCGCTACGCCAACAACGACATGGCCGACCTGGAAGCGCAGCTGAAAGACGCGGCCGATTGCCGCTACCGCCTCATCGTCACCGACGGCGTCTTTTCCATGGACGGCAGCATCGCCGACCTGAAGGCCATCTGCGACCTTGCCGACCGTTATGACGCCCTGGTCATGGTCGACGACTCCCACGCCGTGGGCTTCATGGGCGAGAACGGCCGCGGCACCCATGAGCACTGCGGGGTCATGGGCCGCGTGGACATCATCACCGGCACCCTGGGCAAGGCCCTGGGCGGGGCCTCGGGCGGCTACACCTCGGGGCGCAAGGAGATCGTCGAATGGTTGCGGCAGCGTTCCCGGCCGTACTTGTTTTCGAACACCCTGGCCCCTGTCATTGCGGCCACTTCGCTGGAGGTGCTGAACCTGGTCCGGCGCGAGCCGGAGTTGCGGCAGAAGCTCGTGGAGAACAGCCGGTATTTCCGGAAGGCCATGACCGAGGCCGGGTTCACCCTGGTTCCCGGCGAGCACCCCATCATCCCGGTCATGCTCGGCGACGCGGTGCTGGCCCAGCGCATGGCCGCGCGGATGCTTGAGGAGGGGATCTATGTCGTGGGGTTCAGCTTCCCGGTGGTGCCCAAGGGGCAGGCGAGGATCCGGACGCAGATGAGCGCGGCGCATACGCGGGAGCATCTGGAGCGGGCCGTGGCGGCGTTCGTGAAGGTCGGGAAGGAATTGGGGGTGATTTGAGCGTGGAGGGGGGCTTCGTCGGTGGGGGAGTGTCGGGGGGCCGGGATCGCGGCCCGTCAAAACTCCTTCGCGGGCCTCGTAAGACGAACCATTGCTCCTGTCGGCCCCGGGCCTGAGCTTCGGGTGGGGGGCAATGGTTCGCCTAACGATGCCAGGCTCAGTCAGACAGTTGACGAGCCGCGATCCCGGCCCCCCGACACTCCTTGGGTAGCTCGAAATTTCGTATTTTATTTGGTGAGAGAAGAAAGGAGAAGGTTATGGAAAAGATGAAAGCGCTGGTGAAGGCCAAACCCGAAGTCGGGATCTGGATGGAAGAGATCCCGGTGCCCGAGGTCGGCCACAACGATATTTTGATCAAGGTCGGCAAGACCGCCATTTGCGGCACCGACATCCATATCTACAATTGGGACGCCTGGGCCGAGAAGACCATTCCGGTGCCCATGGCCGTGGGCCACGAGTTCGTCGGCCGCATCGTGGAGGTGGGCTCCGAAGTGCGCGGCCTCAAGGTCGGCGACCGGGTCTCGGCCGAGGGGCACATCACCTGCGGCCACTGCCGCAACTGCAAGGCCGGCAAGCGCCACCTCTGCCGCAACGCCATCGGCGTGGGCGTCAACCGCCCCGGCTGCTTCGCCGAGTATCTCTGCGTGCCGGCCGTCAACGCCTTCAAGGTGCCCGACACCATCTCCGGCGACGTGGCCGCCATGCTCGACCCCCTGGGCAACGCCACGCACACGGCCCTGTCCTTCGACCTGGTCGGCGAGGACGTGCTCATCACCGGCGCCGGCCCCATCGGCATCATGGCCGCCGGCATCGCCCGCTTCTGCGGGGCGCGCCACGTGGTCATCACCGACGTCAACGACTACCGCCTGGACCTGGCCCGCAAGATGGGCGTCAGCCGCGCCGTCAACGTGGCCAGCGAATCCCTGTCCGAGGTCATGGCCGACCTGCACATGGCCGAGGGCTTCGACGTGGGCCTGGAAATGTCCGGCAGCCCCGCAGCCTTCCGCGAGATGCTCGCCCAGATGAATCACGGCGGCCACGTGGCCCTCTTGGGCATCATGCCCGGCGACACGGCCATCGACTGGGGGCAGGTCGTCTTCAAGGGCCTGAAGCTGAAGGGCATCTACGGGCGCGAGATGTTCGAGACCTGGTACAAGATGACGGCCATGCTGCAGAGCGGCCTGAACATGGCCCCGGTCATCACCCACAACTTCGCGGCCGAGGACTTCCAGAAGGGCTTCGACGTCATGCGCTCGGGCAAGTCCGGCAAGGTCATCCTGGACTGGAACGCCTGATGCGGGGCTGTTGACGGAAAGGATACAAAGGCATGGATCCCCGCCTTCGCGGGGATGACGTGTCGGCTGTGCGGGAGGCCGGAGCAGAATCTGAAGCCCTTGGCGCCTTACCCGCAAAGGTTGGCCACCTCGCCCCGGTGTCATTCCCGCGAAGGCGGGAATCCATGCCTTTCCGTCCAGGTCCGAAGCGTCCGCGGCCGCCTTGCCTCGGCGGCCAGGCCCTGACATATGCGGCAGGTACGTACTCAACGTTTCCAAGGAGCCCCCATGCGCCACACCATCTCCGCCCTGGTCCAGAACAAGCCCGGCGTCCTGGCCGCCATGGCCCACGTTTTCGAGCGCCACGACATCAACATCCGCTCCATTTCCTGCGGCGAGACCGAGCGCGAGGACGTCTCGCGCATGATCATCTGCGTCGAGGCGGGTGACGAGAAGGTGGGGGCCGTGACCCGCGAGATCGAGTCCCTGGGCTTCGTCCTGGGCCTTGAGGACCTCTCGGACCGCGACCTCATGGACCGCGAGCTGGTCATGATCAAGGTCCGCATCACCCCGGCCTCGGTCAGCCAGATCCTGCAGATCTTCGAGGTCTTCCGCGCCAACGTCATCGACATGGGCAACGAGACCATCTCGGCCGAGCTCGCCGCGCCCCAAGGCAAGGTTGCGGGCCTGATCCGCACCCTGGCGCCCCACGGCATCCAGTCCCTGAGTCGCACGGGCCTCATCGCCCTGTCGCGGGGGGACGGCTGATGGCCGCCGTGACCACACTCGACCGCATGGTCGAGCTGGTCCGCGCCCGCAGCACGGCCGCGCGCGTGGTCATCGCCGCCTGCGCTGAGGCCAACGCGGTCCTGGCCGGCCTGGAGGCCCACCGCCAGGGGCTGGCCGAGCCGGTCTTCGTCGGCGACGTGGAGCGCATGAAGGCACTGCCGGAGCTGGCGGGGACGGATTTTTCCGGCTTCGAGTGCCTGCACGAACCCGACACGGCCGCCGCCCTCAAGCTCTCCCTCGACCTCCTGCAGGAGGGGCGGGCGGGGTTCCTGATGAAGGGCGGGGTCAAGACCGACGTGCTCCTGCGCGCGGTGCTCGGCCGCAAGCGCGGCGAGGGCCTGTTGAGCCACATCGGCGTCTTCCCCCACCCGCGCGAGGAGCGGCTTCTCATCGTCACCGACGCGGGCGTGAACATTTCCCCGACCCTGACGCGCAAGATCGACATCATCAAGAACGCCGTGGACGTGGCCAAGCGCCTCGGCATGGACCCGCCCAAGGTGGCCGTGCTCTCGGCCACGGAAAAGGTCTCCTACAACGACATGGTCTCCAGCAAGGACGCCGACATCCTGGCCAGGCTCTGCCGCATGGGCATCTTCGGCGACGCCGTGGTCGGCGGCCCCTTCGCCCTGGACATCGCCGTGTCGGAGGAGAAGGCCCGGGCCAAGGGCGTCGACCACCCCGTGGCCGGCCGGGCCGACATCCTCTGCGCGCCCAACATCGTCACCGGCAACGTGCTCTACAAGGCCGTGACCAGCCTCATGGACCTGCCCATGGCCGGCATCGTCGTCGGCGCCGGCTGCCCGCTGGTCGTGCCCTCGCGCGGGGACTCCGACCGCTCCAAGTTCTACGCCCTGGCCCTGGCCGCCTATCTGGCCGGCGCGGACGCGTGAGCACCCGGTTCAACCGTTTCTCCTCCCGTTAAGCGGCCCCCGGGCCGCTTTGTCATTTAATACACTGAAATAATAAGTATTGGTCAGGTTTTGCGGGCCGTTCAACCTTGACTGTCCGTCATGCTGTCTTATCTGCGTGGTGACCCGGAAGCGGTCCGGGACCGTGGAACACATTGAAGACAGGTCACGGAAGGAGGTTGGCCATGACACTGATGAAATGGGATCCTTGGCGGGAAATCGAGGACATGTTCGATCGGTACACCAAGGCCGTGGGATGGCCGCGCGGCGGTCAGGAGGCGCTTGCATCCAGCGACTGGACTCCGCGGGTGGATATTGCCGAGACCGAAACCGAGTTTCTGATCAAGGCCGATATTCCCGGCGTGGAGAAGGACCATGTCAAGGTGTCCGTGGAGAACGGCGTGCTGACGATCCAGGGTGAGCGCAAGACCGAGAAGGAAGAGAAGGACAAGAAGTATCACCGCGTGGAGCGGTTCACGGGCACCTTCGTGCGGCGCTTCACGGTGCCGGACAACGTGGACCCGGACGGCATCAAGGCGGTCTTCAAGGACGGCATGCTGCACCTGCATCTGCCGAAGACCGAGAAGACGCGGCCCAAGGCCATAGACATCCACGTCGAGTGACCATTGGCGGATGACCCGCCCCTCACCCCAAGGACCGGCTTCGAGCCGGTCCTTTCATTTTCGGGAGAGGGCGGCTGTGCGGTCGAGGAGTTCTTCGAGGCGTCCGAGGGCCTGCGCGGCGTGTTCGGGCCGGGTGTCCAGTTCGCACAGGGCCTGCAGCAGCAGCGGGTCGGCGGGCTGGCCGGCGTCGAGTCCCGGTCGTTCGGTCCGGCGCGTGCTGAAGAAGTTCCAGGCCAGAGGCGTGTCCGCGTCGCGCAGGGGCCAGTCGAGCTTGACGCGCAGCAGTTCCGCCAGGGCGGACTGACCGTCGGGCGAGAGGTCGTCCGGGGCCAGCTCGCGGCCCAGGCGGGCCTCGACGGCGCCGAGCAGGGCGGTCAGGAGGCGGTGTTCGGGAATGATCAGGCCGTAGGCGTACCAGTCGTCGACGACATGGCGGACCAGGCGCTTCCAGCGCGCGTCCAACTGGTCGTAGGTCGGGCAGAAGAAGTGCTTGCAGGCCGCCCCGCCGTAGAAGCTCAGGCCCCGCCAGTCCACGCCGGCGTTGCCGTCGGCCAGGGGGTGGAGCAGGCAGCCCACGCGTTCGCCCCCGTCGCGGATCAGGCCGACGAAGACGCAGTGGTGGAAATCTTGGATGGGATAGTCGTCGCCTTCGCGAGCCAGACGCTCCTGCTCGAAGGCCAGGATGGCGTCGATGCTGCGGGGAACCCGTGCGAAGGCTTCGGTTCGCTGGAGCAGGACGGAGCGAAGTCCCTCCCGGGACAGTCCGCGGACGTTGTAGAGCCCGCAGCAGCTGCCGCAGGACGTGCAAGGCCCCGTCTGGCAGAGATATACCCCGCCCCGGACCTGTTCATCTTCGGGAAGAATCGGCATCATGGCCCCCATGTCTG
Source organism: Desulfomicrobium aestuarii (assembly GCF_055385525.1). Classification (NCBI taxonomy): domain Bacteria; kingdom Pseudomonadati; phylum Thermodesulfobacteriota; class Desulfovibrionia; order Desulfovibrionales; family Desulfomicrobiaceae; genus Desulfomicrobium; species Desulfomicrobium aestuarii. The sequence goes on along the minus strand of NZ_AP042427.1, from coordinate 2,953,511 downwards.
TCTCGGGCGGATCCGCCCTGGCCCCTCCAATCTTCAGGAGCCGTCATGACCCTGCATCGTCTGCATCGCACCCAGACCCTGGCCGTGGACCGCGACACGGCCTGGGCCTTTTTCTCCGACCCGCTCAATCTGGCCGCCATCACCCCGCCCTGGCTGGATTTCCGGGTCACGACCCCGAGCCCCGCGCCAATGTACGCCGGCCAGATCCTGACCTACACTGTCCGCGCCCTGCCCGGTGTGCGGGTGGGCTGGGTCACGGAGATCACCCATGTGCGGGAGCCCGACTTCTTCGTCGACGAGCAGCGGCTTGGGCCCTACCGCCTGTGGCACCATCAGCACCGGTTCCGGTCTGTGCCCGGCGGCACGGAAATGGAGGACGAGGTCCACTACGCCCTGCCGTTCTGGCCCCTGGGCGAGGCCGTTCGGGGGATGGTCGCCTCCCGGCTGGAGGCCATCTTCGATTACCGCTGGCAGGCGCTGGCGGGAATGTTCGGACCGGCCTGAACCTGGGTCAGGTCGTTTCCTGCCGGCAGGCGCGGAGCTTGTCCTCGATCCGCTTCTGGATGATGCTGGTCAGCACCCCCGCCCCGAGGATGACCATGCTGGCCAGGCCCGTGGTCACCTCGCCGCCGGGCAGATGATGCCCCGCGGCCGACATGAACATGACCAGCACCAGGAAGCCGATGGCCCAGAAGGCGGCCGGCTCCAGGTACTTGTACTGCTCCAGGGTGCCCTTCTCCACGAGATAGACGGTCATGGACCGCACGAAGAGGGCGCCTATGCCGAGGCCGATGGCGATGAGCCAGAACTTGTTGGTGATGGCGAAGGCCGCCACCACGCCGTCGAAGGAGAAGCTGCTGTCCAGCACCTCCAGGTAGAAAAAGCCCACCAGCCCGTTCCTCCCCGCCACCGTGACGATGTCGCCGCCGCCCACGATGTGCTTGAGCACGTCGATCAGGGCGTGCACGGCGAAGCCGCTCAGGGAACTGATCATGAAGACGTACCTCTCCGCCGAGGGGAGGAACAGGGTCGTCAGCATGACGAAGCCGATGGTCATGCTGGCCGCGGCGTTCTCGACGCTCCCGGCCTTGACGAAGAATCTCTCGATGAAGGGCAGCCAGTGGGTCTCCTTCTCCTTGTTCAGGAAATAGGTCAGGGCAACCATGAGCAGGAAGGTGCCGCCGAAGCCCATGATGCCCATGTGGCTGCCTTCCATGATGTGGCGGTATTCGTCGGGCTGCGTGGTGGCGATGACCCAGGATTGGGCGAAGGGCATGTTCCCGGCCACGGAGACGATGAGGATGGGGAAAAGGATGCGCATGCCGAAGACGGCGATGGCGATGCCGACGGTCAGGAACATGATCCGCCAGAACGGGCTCATGACCCGCAGCACCGTGGCGTTGACCACGGCGTTGTCCAGGGACACGGACGTCTCCAGACAGGCCAGCAGGGTCGTGGTCAGCAGGAAGGCCAGGCCCATGGGCATCCCCCCGGAGTGGAAGCCGAGGTAGAAGGCGGCCGAAAGTCCGACCAGGGAGAGGATGATGGATTCGAGAAAATAGCTGATGGTGCTGCGCTGTTGTTTCATGGCGGGTCTCCCTGGATCTGTGCACGGCGACGAACGTTCGGGAAGCGGGTAGCTCGCCGCCCCTCATACCGTCAAGACGGCACAAAAAAAAGGGGATCGCTCCCCTTTTCGCTTCGGCTTGGGTTTCAGGATCTCACCATTTCCGCTCGTACTTGTTGCGCAGTAGGATGGCCACGGCGTTCATGGACAGAAGCACCACCAGCAGCACGATGATGCCGGCCGAGGTGCGCTCGGTGAAGGCGCGCAGGGATTCCGAGGACCAGACGTAGATCTGGGCCGGCAGGACCGTGGCCGCGCTGGTCACGCCACGGGGCATGTCCTGGATGTAGGCCACCATGCCGATGATCAGAAGGGGCGCGGTCTCGCCGATGGCGCGGGCCAGGCCGATGATGGTCCCCGTCAGGATGCCCGGCAGGGACAGGGGCAGGATGTGGTCCCAGACTACCTGCCAGTGGGTCGCCCCCAGGGCCAGGGCCCCCTCGCGGATGGAGTCGGGGATGGCCCGGATGGCCGCGCGTGTGGCGATGATGATGACCGGCAGGGTCATGAGCGCCAGCGTCAGGCCGCCCACCAGGGCCGAGGAGCGGGGGAAGCCCATGAAGTTGATGAAGATGGCCAGGCCCAGCAGGCCGAAGAGGATGGACGGGATGGCCGCGAGGTTGTTGATGTTGACCTCGACGATGTTCATCAGCCGGTTGTCCGGCGCGAATTCCTCCAGGTAGATGGCGGCCATGACGCCGGCCGGGAAGCTGAAGGCGAAGGTGATGGCCAGGAGGTAGAGGGTGCCCACGGCCGCGGAGAGGATGCCCGCCATTTCCGGAAGCTTGGAGTCGCCGTTGGTGAAGAATCCGGTGTTGAAGGCCTTCCTGATTTTCCCGGCCGCGCGCATTTCGTCGACCTGGCTGACTTCCCGCGGTTTGAGCCGGTTGGCCTTGCCCTTGACGTGCTGGTCCACCTCGGCGTTGGCCAGGACCCAGAGCTTTTCCGTCTTGCCCATGAGATGCGGGTTTTCGCGCAGATGCATGGGCAGGATGCGGGTCACGCCCCGGCTGACCAGGGGCGCGATCTTCTCGTCGATGGCCGAGCGCGGGTTGTCGTAGATTTCCTGGGTGTAGGTCACCTCGACGGCGATTTCGGTCTGCTGGAAGGCCGTGTAGCCCTGCCGCACGATGTCGGCGAAGAAGATGACCAGGAAGATGCCGGCCACGGAGATGGCCATGTAGGAGAGGGCCTTGAACTGGGCCTCGCGGTTCTTGCGCTTGCGCAGGCTGCGCGGGTCGATGTGGATGCTCATGTTTTCTCCTACTCGTATTTCTGACGGAACTTGCGGATGACGGTCAGGGACACGATGTTCAGGCACAGGGTCAGGACCAGCAGGACCAGACCCAGGCCGAAGGCCGCCAGGGTCTCGGGGCTGTCGAAGGCCTGATCGCCCGTCAGGGCGTCGACGATGCGCACGTTGACCGTGGTCATCCCTTCCAGCGGGTTCCACGTCAGGTTGGGCTGCAGGCCGGCGGCCATGACCACGATCATGGTTTCGCCCACGGCGCGGGAGATGGCCAAGAGGCAGGCCGAGACGATGCCCGGCAGCGCGGCCGGCAGCACGACCCGCTTGATGGTCTCCGACGGGTAGGCGCCCAGGGCCAGGGACCCCTCGCGCAGGCTCTGGGGCACGGAGCTGATGACGTCGTCCGACAGGGAGGAGACCAGCGGGATGATCATGATGCCCATGACCAGGCCGGGGCTCAGGGCGTTGGTGAAATCCGCCTGCAGCCCCACGCTTTCGGCCAGGCGCACGATGAAGGGGCTGACCGTGATGGCCGCGAAGAAGCCGTAGACCACGGTCGGGATGCCGGCCAGGATCTCCAGGGCGGGCTTGGCGATGCGCCGGACGCGCAGGGATGCGTACTCGGACATGCAGATGGCCGAGAAGAGGCCCACGGGGATGGCCACGCACATGGCGATGGCCGTGATCATGAAGGTGCCGGCGAAGAGCGGCACCGAGCCGAAGAGGTGCTGCGCGCCGCCGTCCTCGCCGATGGTGGCCCCGTCGGGGTTCCAGGTCGTGCCCGTCAGGAAGTCCCAGAAATTGACGATGCGGAAAAAGTGGACGGCCTCGAAGACGATGGACAGCACGATGCCGATGGTCGTCAGGATGGAGATGAGCGAGGCCAGCAGCAGGACGCGGACGATGGTCTTCTCCAGGGCCGTTCGCACCCGAAGCCCCGGGTTGATGGCCCTGAGGCCGATCCACATGGCGCCTGCGCCGAGGAGCAGGGCCGTGGCCGCGACCATGGGCCAGGGAACCTCCATGAGATCGAAGAGGTCCAGGACCGTCGCGCCCGCGCTGACGACGACCGCGGGCAGGAGCATCCTGGTTACGGCGTACCAGCCGAACAGGTTTTCGGAGGCTTTGTATCTGGCGCTTTGGTCCTGCTGGGCGCGGATTTTCCTGCGGCCCGCGAGATAGCCGAAGAGCGCCAGGGGCAGGAGGCCGGCGAAGAGATATTGGGCCAGGTAGGTTGTGGTCACGAGATTCCTCGCTTTGTGTCGGTCGCGGCAAAGGGCCGGTCCGTCGGATAACGGCTCGGCCCTTCGGGGACATGGTTGAGCCTGGGGCTTACTTCTTCTTCAGGTCATCCAGGGTCAGCTTCTTCTTGGCCAGCACGTCCTCGCGGACCTTGGCGCGGGCGTCGTCAGGCAGCGGGATGAGGCCGATGCTCTTCAGCAGGCCGTCCTTGCCGATCATCTTCTCGCTCATGAACAGCTCCACGTATTCCTTCAGGCCGGGGATGGCGTCGTAGTGGGCGTTCTTGATGTAGAAGTACAGGGAGCGGGAGATGGGGTACGTGCCGGAGGCCACGCTCTCGGCGTCGGGGGTCACGCCGCCGATGGCCGCGGCCTGGATGGAATCGGCGTTCTCTTCCAGGAAGCTGTAGCCGAAGATGCCGAAGGAGTCCTTGTCCTTGGAGAGCTTCTGCACGATCAGGTTGTCGTTCTCGCCGGCCGGGACGTAGGCGCTGTCCTGGCGGATCTTCTTGTAGCCCTTCTCGTAGCCCTCGATCTTGCCGCAGACCTTCTCGACGACCATCTCCTCGAAGGCGTCGCGGGTGCCGGAAGAGGTCGGCGGACCGTAGAAGACGATCTTGCGGGCGGGCAGGTTCGGGTTGATCTCGTTCCACGTCTTGTAGGGGTTCGGGACTATCTTGCCGTCGACGGGCACGTCGGCGGCTACGGCCATGGCCAGTTCCTCAAGGGTGATGCTCATGGGCTCGTTGTCCTTGTTCTGGGCGATGGCGATGCCGTCGTAGCCGATCATGGCCTCGGTGATGTCGACGACGCCGTTTTTCTCGGCGGCTTCGAACTCGCTGTCCTTCATGCGGCGGGAGGAGTTGGCGATGTCGGGGGTGTTCGGGCCCATGCCGGCGCCGAACAGCTTGTGGCCGCCGCCGGAACCCGTGGACTCGACGACGGGGGCGGGAAATTTGGTGGTGGCGCCCAGCTCTTCGGCCACGTAGCTGGAGAAGGGGAAGACGGTGGACGAGCCGGTGATTTTGACCTGGTCACGGGCGTGGGCCATGCCGCTGCCGACGACCAGCAGGGCCAGGGCCAAAACGGCTTTCTTCAGGAAACGGTTCATAATGGTGCCTCCTTGGCGATGTTTCAAACTTGAGTTTCGCATCATGCGTTGGAGGACTAACTAGGCGCGCAATGTTACAGGATGTTGAGGCGATTGTGACGGAGATGTGACAGCGGGGACGCGAACGCATGGTCGACTGATAACCCATGTCGGGCGCCATGAAAAGCGGGTTGCGGGAAATTGTCGCGTCGTCCGAAAAAAAGCGAGCCCCCGGGTCGAGGGGGCTCGCTTGCCGACTTCGGGACAGGCGGAGGCCGTTTAGCTTGCGGCGCCGGCCTGGGCCTTGCGGCCGTTCCACATGCTGCCGAGGATGATGACGGAGCCGACCAGGAGGGCCAGGCACATGGAGGCGAAGCTCACGTTCTTGAGCAGGCCCAGGGTCGATTCGGGCAGTTCCATCAGGCCAAGCTTGACCAGATAGGTCGGCAGGGCCAGGCCGCGGCTGACGGCGACGATGAGCATGATGGTGGCCATGACCATCTTGATCATGTGCGGCCGGACATAGGTCGTGCCGATGGCCCCGAGCTGCACGCCCAGGAGCGACCCGCCCAGGATGATGAGCACCAGGCGGATGTCGACCATGCCGTGCATGGCCCAGTTGATGGAGCCGCCCAGACCCATGACGAAGGCGATGACGAGCTCCGTGGCCGAGGCCATGAGGCCGGGCACGCCGATGACATAGATCATGCCGGGCACGCCCACGAACCCGCCGACGGCGATGGTGGCGGCCAGAATGCCGGTGGCGAAGCCCACGGGCAGGGTGAACCACAGGGAGATGCGCAGGCCCGAGCGGGGAAAATTGATCATGGGCCACAGTTCGACTTTCTGCAGGCGCTTGGCCAGGGCCGTCGTTTCCTCTTCGCCGCCGTTGCGGGCGCACTTGATGGCGTCTTTCATGACGTAGCCGCCCACGAAGACCAGCACGAAGACGAAGGACAGGCTGACGTAGAGATCCGACCCGGCCTGGCCCCACATGGCCAGGATGATCTGCTGGATCTTGATGCCGACCTGCACGCCGATGCCGGCCGATGCGGCCATGATCAGGCCCATCTTCACGTCCACCTGGCCGTAGCGGAAGCGCTTGATGGCGCCGACCAGGGCCTTGGGGAACTTGTGGCACATGTTGCTGGCCACGGCCACGGTGCCGGGCACGCCCAGGCTCATCATGCCCGGGGTCAGCACGAAGGCGCCGCCGGAGCCGATGAAGCCGCTGACCAGGCCGCCGATAAAGCCGACCAGGAAGAGGAAGGTGATGGCCATGGCGTTGAGGTCGATGAACTTGGTGGGGTCGAGGCTTAAGATATCCATTGTGATGTCTCCTTCGTGACGGGCGATCAGGCGTTGAGGACTGGGCGCTGGGCCGGGCGCTTGGTGGCTTCGACGGTCTTGCGGGCTTGCTTGTGGACCGCGGAGATGCCCAGGGTCGCCCACAGGTTGCTGGCGAACTCGCCGTGCAGGTAGGACACGGCGAAGACCGTGGCGATGGGACCGGCCGCCCAGAAGGAGCCCTGGGCGAACTGGGCCGCGATGGCGTCCCCGTATGCGAAAAATCCCGTGTAGAAGGCTGCGGTCAAGGCGCCGAAGACGAGAGTCTTTCCGATGGGTTTCGATGTCTTTTCAGATGAGGCCATTGTGTTCTCCATGTTGGTTGTATCCGCTTGCAGCGGTTGAGTTGCGTTGGATCGATCCCGCCTCCGGGACGGCCGTCACTTCACCGTGAAAAGCGCCAGACCTGTCTGGCCGAGCACCTGCTCGCCCTCTTCAGGTTCGCTGAGGATGAATTCGATGCGGCCGCAGCTGCGGACGAGCTCGCTCACGGCCTCGTCCACGGTGCCGAACCGCACTTCGTGCTGGACGTTCAGATGCTGCCGCTCAGCGGCCTGGCGCCAGGCGTCGGCGGCGCTGTCCGCCAACTGGGTGAACGACTTGCGCCAATTGGGGTCTTTCTTGGGCAGTCCGACGCTCAGGAAGAGCAGGTCGCTGCCCATCCGTTCCGCCACGCTCAGGGCGTATTCCCCCAGGTGCGAGGAGAAGGTGCAGCCATGTCCGATGACCAGAATGCGCCTGCGCCCCGTGCCGCTGTGCCGGATGACGTCCGAGGCCAGCATATGTTCCCCGGCCTCGGCCAGGGTCACGGCTTCGGTGTAGTCGGCCAGGCGGTCTTCGACGGATTTGGCGCGCCGCAGGCTGGGCGAGCCCGGGTGCAACGTGTTTCGTAACCAGTTTCGAGGCATCTGTTCGCTCCTGCGCAGTTGTGGGCCTATTTGGCGTGGAGCGTGGGACGCGGGCGCTTTTCGACCTGCTTGACGGCATCGGCCTTGACCGCCGTCTGGCGGCTTTCACCCTTGAGCAGAATCTGGGCGTCCTTGGTCATTCCCCGTTCGGCAAAGGCATTGGCTGTGTAGGTGTCTTCAATCGTTTCTCGGATGGTGCTCATTTTGCTAACCTCGCGTTAAAAGTGATGACCGGCCTTAAACAAGGCTCGTGCCAGAACGATTTTTTGCTCTAACATGCTGAAATCAAGATTGTAATTTTGAGTGGAAGGTCGGCGGGGTTTTGTGCGATGTTGCAAATTACAACGCCGCAAACGTGAAATCCATAACAAGCCCGGTTTGCCGGAGGCGCTGCAGATTGTAGCGTCGTTGCAGATTGCAACGCCGGTACTCGAAAGGGCGCCAGGCAGGGGATTGATCGATGTTTTTTCGCAAGCAGGAAGTTGAGGCGCCGGCCCCGGCGGAGGACCCGACGGGGCTTCGGGAGAAATGCCGGCAGGCCGATGTGCCCGAGAACGTGCGGGCGGTGCTGGAGTCGGAGATCGGCCGGATGGAGAAGACAGACTCGTCCGTGGGGGAATACTCCATCGCCCTGAACTACGTGGAGACGATCCTGGCCCTGCCGTGGGGCGCCCTGACCCAGGACAATCTCGACCTGGGCCAGGCGGCCAAGGTCTTCGACGGCAGCCACGCCGGTCTGGGTCAGGTCCGGGAGCGAGTGCTGGAGCATCTTGCCTCCCGCGTGCTGCAGACCAGGCGCCGGGCCTCGCTGCTGGTCGTCGACGACGAGCCCATCGCCCGCTCGAACCTGCGGCACGTCCTCGACCGCGAAGGCTACGACGTGGACGTCGCGGCCAACGGCGAGGAGGCCCTGGAGCTGCTCAGGCGCAAGGAGTTCGACTGCATCGTCACGGACCTGAAGATGGAGCGCATGGACGGCATGCAGCTCCTGGAGGCGGCCCGGGACGTGGCCCCGGATGCCAGGTTCATCCTCGTCACGGGCTACGCCACCGTGGACACGGCCGTGCGCGCCCTGAAGACCGGGGCCGTGCACTACCTGTCCAAGCCCATCGACCTGAGCGAACTGCGCGAGGCCGTGCGTTCGGCCCTGCAGTCCCGCACGCGCCGCTACGCCAGCCGCGCGCCCATCCTGTGCTTCGTCGGCCCCCCCGGCGTGGGCAAGACGTCCGTGGGCCGGGCCATCGCCGAAGCCCTGGGGCGGCGCTTCTACCGCATGTCCCTGGCCGACCTGCGCGACGAGGCGGAACTGCGCGGCCACCGACGGACCTACGTCGGGGCCATGCCCGGCCGCATCATCCAGGCCCTCAGGAGCGTGGGCGTGCGCAACCCGGTCTTCATGCTCGACGAGATGGACAAGATCGGCCAGGACGTGAAGGGCGACCCGGCCATGGCCATGCTCGAAATCCTCGACCCCGAGCAGAACGCCCGCTACGTGGACCGCTATCTCGAAATTCCCTTCGACCTGTCCGAAGTGCTCTTCATCGCCACGGCCAACGGCGTGGAGCGCCTGGCCGGCCCCCTGCTGGACCGCCTGGAGGTCGTGCAGTTCTCGGGCTACTCCGAGGCCGAGAAGATGGACATCGCCTCCCGTTTCCTGCTGCCGCGTCAGCTGCGCGAGCACGGCCTGGTCAACCCGTACCCGGACATCCTCCCTGAGGCCCTGGTGCGCATCGTCCGCGAGTACACCAACGAGTCCGGCGTGCGCGGCCTGGAGCGCGAGATCGCCCGCCTGTGCCGCAAGCTGGCACGCCTGCGCCTGGACGGCGGGGCCGAGGCCGTGGCCGCGCCCGTGGGCGCCGAAGGCGCGGCGGTGCTCCTCGGTCCGCCGCGCTACCGCCACGACGCGGCCGCCGCCGGGGCCCTCGTCGGCACGGCCACGGGGCTGGTCTGGTCCGAGACGGGCGGCGAGATCATCTTCGTCGAGGCCACGCGCATGACCGGGCCCGGCCAGCTCATCCTGACCGGCTCCCTGGGCGGGGTGCTCAAGGAGTCGGCCCAGATCGCGCTGAGCTTCATCCGCAGCAACGCCGTGGCCCTGGGCGTGGCCGAGGATTTCTTCGAGGGCCACGACATACACATCCACATCCCGGCCGGCGGCGTGGCCAAGGACGGCCCCTCGGCCGGACTGACCATCGCCGTGGCCCTGGTCTCGCTGCTCACGGGGCGTCCGGCGCGTTCGGACGTGGCCCTGTCCGGAGAGCTGTCCCTGGTGGGGAGGGTGCTTCCGGTCAGCGGGGTGCGCGAGAAGATTCTGGCGGCCCTGCGCGGACGGGCCGCCATGGTCGTTCTGCCCGCGGGCAACGCGGCCGACGTGGAGGCCCTGCGCGAAAGCGTCGGCGATCTGCCGCCGGTCACGCTGGTCGAGCGGGTGGAGCAGGCCCTGGCCGTGGTCCTGGACGACAAGGGGGGCGGCGCATGTACGGACTGATTTCCCGCTTCGCCAGCGGCAAGATCCGCCGCATCGTCCTGTTCGGGATGATTCTGAGCATCCTCGGCTTCTCCGTGCTGGGCGGCATTTCCTACAAGTACCTGCTGCAGATCGAGGAGGCCCTGGCCCTGGCCGAGGTCGTGGACGACCTGAGCAGCGACATCCTCGAAATCCGCCGCTACGAGAAGAACTACCTGCTCTACATGGGCGAGGCCGACTACGTGGAGACCCTGCGCTACTGCGACAGCGCCCTGGGCATCATCGACCGCATCGAGAACCCCGAGGGCGGGCTCAGCAGCTCCGACCGCGAGGGGCGCGCGACGCTGCTCGAACTGCGGCAGGACCTGAGCTCGTACAAGGAGACCTTCGCCGGGCTGAGAACCGACGGCAATGCGCACGCCATGACCCAGGCCTCGGCGTCCGACCCGCGCCTGCGCGACCAGGGCAAGGACCTCGTGGACCTGGTCCACCGCTTCGTGGCCACCCAGCGGGCCAGAATCCTGGGCATCGTCGCGACCCTCAAGCACCAGCTGGTGCTGGCCATCGCCGTCTTCACCGGCGTGGCGGCGTTCTTCTCCTGGCTCGTGGGGCGGCGCATCTTCGGGGCCCTAGGCGTCATCGAGCATTCGGCACGGCAGATCGTGCAGGGCAACTTCGAGGCCCTGCCCCTGCCCGACACCAGCGACGAAACCCGCGGCGTGGTCGAGGCCTTCAACCACATGATCGTCGAACTGGACCGCAGGCAGAGCCAGCTCCTGCAGGAGAAGAAGCTCGCCTCCCTGGGCGTGCTGACCTCGGGCATCGCCCACCAGCTGAACAACCCCCTGAACAACATCTCCACGTCCTGCCAGATCCTGCAGGAGGACCTGGACGCGCCGCAGCCGCCGGACCCCGCCCTGACCCGCCATATGCTCGACAACATCTACCAGGAGGTCAGCCGCTCGCGGGACATCGTCAAGGGCCTCCTGGAGTTCGCGCGGGAGACGGATTTCTGCCTGAAGTCCGTGCCGTTGCACCAGGTCGTGCAGCGGGCCGTGAGCCTGGTGTCGAGCGAGGTGCCCGCGGGCGTGAACATCGTCACGGACATCCCGCCGGACATCGAGCTGCTCCTGGACGGGCAGCGCTTCCAGGAAGTGCTCCTCAACCTGATGATCAACGCCATCCAGGCCATCACGCCGCCCGGCACCATCACCCTGGCCGCGCGCAGGGACCCGGCCGCGCCCCTGGCGGTGCTGGAGGTCCGGGACACGGGCGCCGGCATCCCGCGCGAGCACATGGGGCGCATCTTCGACCCGTTCTTCACCCTCAAGGAGACGGGCACGGGCCTCGGCCTGGCCGTGGTCTTCGGCATCATCAAGAAGCACGGGGGTTCCATCGGGGTCGAGAGCGAGCCGGGCCGCGGCACGTGCTTCACCGTCCGGTTGCCCCTGGCCGGTGTCGCCGGGGGCGCGCTGTGAGCGCGGGACGCGCGGCCGCACCGGGCGGGGGAGTTGCGGGGGAGGAGCGGGCCGCGCGGATTCTCGTGGTCGACGACGAGGTCATCTCCCGCGACAACCTGGCCCTGGCCCTGGCCCGGCAGGGGCACGAGACCGTCACGGCCGGAGGCGGGGAGGAGGCGCTGGGGCTTCTGCAGGGCGCCGACTTCGACCTCATCCTGACGGACCTCATGATGGAGGGCATGGACGGTCTGGCCCTGCTGAAGGCCGTCAAGGAGCGGCACCCGGACATCGAGGTCGTGGTCATCACCGGCTACCCCACCGTGGACACGGCCGTCGAGGCCATGCGCGCCGGGGCCTACGACTATCTGGCCAAGCCCTACCGCCTCGACGAGGCCCGGCTTCTGGTGCGCAGGGCCCTGGAGAAGCGCCGCCTGCGCCTTGAGGTCGCCCGCCTGCGCGAGCAGCTCAAGGACCGGACCCTGCCCGTGCCGCTCCTGGGCGAGGCCCCGTGCATGCGCGAACTCAAAGGCACCATCGTGCGCATCGCCCCGTCCGACGTGACGGTGCTTATCCTCGGCGAGACGGGCACGGGCAAGGAGGTGGCGGCGCGCATGGTCCATCTCTTCAGCCGCCGCTCCGAGGCCCGCTTCCTGGCCATCAACTGCGGCGCCTTCAACGAGGAGCTGCTGGAAAGCGAGCTGTTCGGGCACGAGCAGGGCGCGTTCTCGGGCGCCACGAGGCAGAAGAAGGGACTGTTCGAGGCCGCCGAAGGGGGCACGCTCTTTCTCGACGAGGTGGGGGAGATGTCTCTGGCCATGCAGGTCAAGCTGCTGCGGGCCGTGCAGGAGCGCTCGATCCGCCGCGTCGGCGGCACTGCGGACATCCCCGTCGACGTGCGTCTCGTGGCCGCGACCAACAAGGACCTGCGTACCGAGGTAGAGGCCGGGCGTTTCCGGCAGGACCTCTATTTCCGGCTGAACGTCCTGGTCCTGCGCATGCCGCCCCTGGCGCAGCGCCTGGAGGACCTGCCGCTGCTGGCGCACTTCTTCGCCGAGAAGACGGCCAGGGAGAGCGGGCGGCCCGCGCCGCGCGTCTCGGCCGAGGTGCTCGACATCCTGTCGCGCTACGCCTTTCCTGGCAACGTGCGCGAACTGCAAAACATCATCGAGCGCGCGGCGGTATTCTGCACGGGTGACGAGATTCTGCCGGCCCACCTGTCGCCCGAGCTGCTCGAAGCCCCGCGCCACCTGGTCAGGGCCGGCGAGCGCCAGCCCATGACCCTGGAGGAGTGCGAGCGGGAGCAGATCGAGTGGACGCTGGCCCATGTCGACGGCAACCGCACCGCTGCCGCGCGGCTCCTGGGCATCGACCGGGCCTCCCTGTGGCGGAAGATGAAGCGTTTCGGTCTGCAGGCGGACGTGTGACCCGGTCCGTCGAGGATTGCGCCGGGTTCTGCCGGGACTGCGGGCGGGAGCACGTCCTGCCCGCGGCTCCCGCGATGCCGCATGCCCTGGCTCTCATGGCGGAAATGGAGGCGCGGGGGAGCATCGCTGCGCCGGGCTGCGACGACCCGCGCCTGGGCCTCGACTACCTCTTCGGGCCGGCCCGCGGCCAGATGTTCGGGGTGCTGGTCTGTCAGGATGGACGGGGGAACGAGCGGGTGCTCAAGGCCTTCTCCGGACAGTACAACGGCGTCTGGGAGGTGCCGGGCTGGGTGCCGCCCATCGTCGACCCGGCACGGTTCCAGAGCACGATCCGTGACGACGAGCCGCGCATCAAGGCCCTGACAGCCCGCATCGCCGCCCTCTCGCCCGAAGACCCTCTGCGCCGCGATCTCCTGGCCGAACGTCGGGCTCTGTCCGCCGGCCTGATGGAACGCATCTTCGACCTCTACCGCCCGGCCAATTTTCGGGGGCAGAGTCGCGCCCTGCGCGATGTCTTCCTCGGCCGGGCCATGCCCACGGGCACCGGCGAGTGCTGCGCGCCCAAGCTCCTGCATCACGCCGCCCTGCACGGCCTCGTCCCCATGGCCCTGGCCGAGTTCTACGTCGGCCGGGAGAACCTGTCGGGCACCCGGACCCACGGCCGCTTCTGCGCGCCGTGCGCGGAAAAATGCCGTCCCATCCTCGGCTTCATGCTCTGCGGCATCGATGAGCTGCGCTTCGGCGCCGCCACTCCATAACAGACCGTCTTTCCGCCGAAACGTTATTGGGCCGCGGCGCAGGAGTGCCCGCGCCGGTCGCGGACATAGACGTTGCCAGGCAGGGACTTGGCGTAGCTTTTGACCTGCGCCGCCTTTTCCCCGAGAAGCTGCAGGCTGCAACCCCGGATGTTCTCGCTGCACTCGACGATGCCGATGGACACGGAGACCAGCGGGAACTGCTGCTCCCTGCCGTCCCGTCCCTTGCCCATGATCCAGCCCCGCTCGCGGTCCTGCGGATGGTAGTGGAGGGGAATGAGGCGCCTGAAGCAGCGCACCACCGCCTTGCAGATGCGCTCGGCCCTTTCGGGCGAGACCATGGCCACGAAGTCGTCCCCGCCGATGTGGGCCAGAAAGTCCCCCGGGCTGCCGTGGCGTGCCATGGCCCAGGTCAGGATTCGTCCCAGCAGCAGGATGACCAGGTCGCCGTCCTTGAAGCCGTAGACGTCGTTGAAGACCTTGAAGTGGTCCAGATCCGCGTAGAGCATGGCGAAAGGCCTGCCCTTGCGCAGCGTGGCCTCGACCTCCTTCTCCAGGGCGACGTTGCCCGGGATGCCGGTCAGGGGGTTGGTGCCCTTGGCCATTTCGACCTGCACCTGGGCCAGTGTGGTCAGCATCTGCTGCACCGTGACCACGCCGAGGAAATTCCCTTCGCGGGTGACGATGACCTCGTCGTAGGCCTTGAGCATCTCCCGGGTGTTGGCGTTTTTGGCCACGGATTCCACGGGCTCGCGTTCGTCCGCGACCAGGGGCTTGGCATCCATGAGCAGGGAAACGGGCTTTTCCGCGTACAGCGCCCGGCCGTAAAGGGTGGCCAGGTGCCGGTCCAGGCTGTAGCCCATGACCAGGCCCAGGGGGCGGCCGTCCTCCACGACCGCGACGCTCGTCAGCGCGGGGTTGGTGGAGAAGATGCGCTGCACCGACTGCACCGGGGTGCGCGGGCTGACCGTCATGGTCTTCTGGGCCAGCTGGCCGATGGGGATGGAGCAGGACAGCCGGCTGAGCGCGTCCTGTCGCAGGGGGACCAGCTCCCTGATGTCCAGGTGCGTCTCGGGCTTGGGGAAATGCGGCCGGCTCAGGAAGTAGCCCTGGCCGTAGTGGACGCCGATCTCGATCAGGGCGCCGGCCTCGCCTTTGGTTTCGATGCCCTCGGCGATGATCTCCGACCCGATTCGTCCCGCCAGGGTGACCATGGTCTCCATGAGGGCCCGGCGCACCGGGTCCTTGTCGATGTCCCGCACCAGGGACATGTCCACCTTGATGTAGTCCGGGTGCAGGGCGGCGATGGTCGACAGGCCCGAGTAGCCCGTCCCGGCGTCGTCCACGGCGACCTTGAAGCCCTGGCTGCGGTAGTGGTCCAGGGTCTTGTGGAACGAGCTGAAGTCCTTGATGGAATGACGCTCGGTGATCTCGAAGACGATGTTCTCGGGTTCGAGGCCATACGCCTGGATGAGCTCCAGGGTCCTGCCCGGGGCGAAGGTCGGGTCGACCACGGCGCGGGGATGGATGTTCAGGAACAGGCTCTGTCCGGGCGCCAGGGCGCCGACGGTCTCGATGGCCCTGGCGCGGCAGGTCTGTTCCAGGACGAAGAGCTGCCCGGTCTGCTCTGCGAAGTCGAAGAGCAAGGCCGGGGACTCGAACTCCGACCCGCGGGGGCCGCGGGACAAAGCCTCCCAGGCCAGAACAGTGCCCTTCTTGAAGTCGTAGATGGGCTGGAAGAGCACGTTGATCTGCCCGTTGCGCACGATGGAGCGGAAGACTGCGGACAGCTTGATGGCCTCGAGGTTGACGGCCCCCTGCGCCATGCGTCTGGCGTCTCCGATGGCCTCGTGCAGGGCCCGCTCCTTTTCCATGAGCGGGGATTCGTGCAGGACCGAGAAGCCGACCTCGATGTCGAACTCCCTGCCGAGGGACGAGATGGTGTGCTTGCGCAGGGCGGCCTGCAGGGACATCTTCAGGCTGAACGCCTGGTCCATGAGGCGCTCTTCGCCCAGCGGGCACAGGTTGCGCAGCAGCAGCGCCTCGCCGGTCCCGATGCGCAGGGCGTGCCGGGCGCTCATGGCCGGGTTGGTCTGACCGTATGCATCCAGGGAGGCCACGAGGAGGTTCTCGATTTCCTCCGTGACATGCGCGCCGTAAAGTTCCCGGCAGAGGGTGAAGTCCTTGAGCCGGCACACGAAGATGCTGAGCGCGCGGTTCGTTTGGAGGAATCTTCTGATTTCGAGAATGGGTTGGGGCGCTTCAGGTGGACGGGCCGTGTGGACTTGGAGCATGGCTGTATCCTCAGGGGACCGGCGATGCGTGCGGCATGCACGCATGCGGCGTGTGACGGACCTTTTGTGCGATGGTGTGTTTCGGAATTGCGACGAAAGCGTGAAGGAGCGGCGGCAACTTTGTTGAGTCGTCAAAACAGGGATGTTACAGGAATTTCATGCCGCTGTCACAATCCTGTCACGAAGGGCCGGTAACCCGCCAGGATACGGTCGGCATCACCCGCGGCCGCTTTGGAAAAAAGGGGGAAAAATGGCTCACAAGATCGTCGTCATCGAAGACGAACCCGATATCGCGAATCTGCTGGCCTTTCATCTGAAGTCGGGCGGCTACGACTGCTTTGTGGCCCGCGACGGCAGGAAGGGCCTGCAGCTGGTGCAGAGCGAGCGGCCGGACCTGGTCCTGCTGGACCTCATGCTGCCCGGCATGAGCGGCACGGACGTGTGCAAGGCCATCAAGTCCAGCTCCGACTGCGCCCACATACCGATCATCATGCTCACGGCCCGCGGGGACGAGGTCGACCGGATCCTCGGCTTCGAGCTGGGCGCCGACGACTACGTCATCAAGCCCTTCAGCCCGCGGGAGCTGATGCTGCGCATCAAGACGGTCCTGCGCCGCAACGTGCACGTCATGCCCAAGGTCGCCCACTGGCAGCGCGAGGGCCTGGTGGCCGATTTTGAGGCCTTCACCCTCCTGGTGGACGGGGCCGACGCGCATCTCACGCCCACGGAGTTCAACCTGTTCGGCGAATTCGTGCGCAACGAAGGCAAGGTGCTTTCCCGAGAGCAGCTCCTGAGCAATGCCTGGGGCTACGAGTTCGAAGGATATTCCCGCACCGTGGACACCCATGTGCGGCGGCTGCGCAAGAAGCTCGGGCCGTATGCCGACTGGCTTGAGACGGTCCGCGGCATCGGTTACCGCATGAAACGAGAAAACCAGGCCGACTAGGACAGACATGACCACACCACCAATTTCCCTGCGGTTACGGCTGCTTCTGGCCTTCGGGGTCATTCTGCTGCTGGCCCTGGGAGTGCCGGCGTACCATCTGCGCCAGAACCTGGGCCAGACCATCGAACGCGAGGCCAGGGAGGGCGCCCTGCGCGACCTGCAGACCGTCGAATGGGCGCTGTCCGGCGTGACCGAACGCCCTGCGCTCGGGAGCGTGCTGCGGGATCTCGCGGCGAGCATGCAGATCCGCATCACCTACATCACCCTGGACGGCGCCGTGCTGTCGGACTCCGGCGTGGCGGCGCAACAGGTCGGCCTCATGGAGAACCATGCCGGCCGGCCGGAAGTCCTGCAGGCCCTGGACGGCGAAATCGGCACGAGTCTGCGCTACAGCGACACCCTGAGCCAGGACCTGCTCTATGTCGCCCGCAGGTTCGGCGGCAACGCCGCGGTCCCGGAAGGGGTCGTGCGCGTGGCCAGGCCCCAGAGCCAGATGCGCAAGACGCTGGACAGCCTCTACGGGCACACGGGCTGGGTCTACGGCTTCAGCATCCTGCTGGCCTTCGGGCTGGTTTCCCTGATGTCGCGTCAGGTCTCGCGGGCCATCTCCAGCGTGGCCCAGGCCGCGGCCGACATCGGGCAGGGCGGGCCCGGCAAGCGCATCCGCTTCTCCCCGAGCACGGAAATGACGCCGCTGGTCAACGCCTTCAACAACATGCTGGAGCGCATCGAGTCCAACCTGCAGACCATCGTCAAGCAGAAGATGGAGTCGGAAGCCGTGCTGAACGGCATGAAGGCGGGGCTCATCGTCCTCGACGGCCGGGGCAACATCCTGCGCGGCAACTACGCGGCCCAGGAGATTTTCCCCGGTCTCTCGACCTTCGCCGGGCGCAAGCCCATGGAGCTCTGCCTCCTGCAGGACCTGCAGGACGCCTGCGACGCCGCCCTGAAGAAGCGCAAGGCGGGCGATTTTTCGCAGGGCAACGTCGTGGTCGCGCTCCAGAGCGGAAAAAGCTTCGACGTGTCCATCGTGCCCATCAAGGGCGACGCCGAGCTCGGGGCCATCATGGTCTTCCACGACATCACCGAGATCAGGCGGGTGGAACAGATCAGGCGCGATTTCGTGGCCAACGTGTCACACGAGCTGCGTACCCCCCTGACGTCCATCAAGGGCTACGCCGAGACGCTCCTGGGCCTGGACAGCTACGACCCGGGCCAGACGCGCACCTTCCTGGAGGTCATCCAGCGCAACGCCAACCACATGAACACCATGCTCGACGAGCTGCTGCAGCTCTCCCGGCTGGAGCACGGCAAGCAGCGGGTGGACATGGTCTCCGTGGACCCGGCCTCGGCCCTGTATTCGGCCTGGAAGAGCTGCCATCCCCTGCGCAAGAAGGTCGATTTCGTCAATGACCTCTCCCAGGGCACGCCCGCCGTGCGGGCCAACTTCGAGCAGCTGGTTCAGGTCTTCCGCAACGTCCTGGAGAACGCGCTCAAGTACGTGCCCGACGAAACGGCCCGGATCAGGGTCCACGCGGAGTCCTCCGGCCACGGGGTGTCCGTGTTCATCGACGACAACGGTCCCGGCATCCCGGCCGAGGACCAGAGCAGGATTTTCGAACGGTTCTACCGGGTTGAGAAGGACCGCAACAGCGCCATCGGCGGCACCGGTCTGGGCCTGGCCATCTGCCGGCACATCATGGTCAGCCATGGCGGGCGGATCATCGTCCAGAGCCCGGTGCCCGAGACCGGGGCCGGCTCACGCTTCATCATCACCCTCCCCGTCGCGGGGCGGACATCAGAGGAATAAACATGGCAGAAACAGTCAAGATTTCTTCCAGAAATCTCAACTTCTACTATTCGGACTTCCACGCCCTGCAGGACATCTCCTTCGACATGTTCCAGCATCAGGCCACGGCCCTCATCGGGCCGTCCGGCTGCGGCAAGTCGACCTTCCTGCGCTGCATCAACCGCATGAACGACCTCATTGACGGTACGCGCATCGAAGGGGCATTGACCATGGACGGGCAGGACCTGAACGACCCGTCCCACGACGTCGTCGTGCTGCGCCGGCGGGTGGGCATGGTCTTCCAGAAACCAAACCCCTTTCCCAAGAGCATCTACGAGAACGTGGCCTACGGGCTGCGCGTCAACGGGGTCAGGGACCGGGAATTCATCGACGCCCGGGTGGAGGAGAGCCTCAAGCTCGCCGCCCTGTGGGACGAGGTCAAGGACCGCATGGACCAGTCGGGCCTGAGCCTGTCGGGCGGGCAGCAGCAGCGCCTGTGCATCGCCCGCGCCATGGCCGTGGAACCGGAGGTGCTGCTCATGGATGAGCCGGCCTCGGCCCTGGACCCCATCGCGACCCAGAAAATCGAGGAACTCATCCACGATCTCAAGAGCAAATTCACCATTGTCATCGTCACGCACTCCATGCAGCAGGCCGCCCGCGTCTCCGACCGGACCGCCTTCTTCTACATGGGGCGCCTCATCGAGGTCGGCCCCACGGACAAGCTGTTCACCCGGCCGGAGAACAAGCAGACCGAAGACTACATTACCGGCCGTTTCGGCTGATGTGCGCCCGGTGAAACGGCAATTTACGAAAATTTCAAAGGAAGTGAAGTATGTATACGCATCTGCATGAAGAGATTGAGACGCTGAAACTGAAGGTGCTGAAGATGGTGGCGCTGACCGAGGCCGCCGTCGAGAAGTCCATCAAGGCCTACGTGAACAAGGACCTGTACCTGGCCGAAGAGGTCCAGGACGGTGATGTCGAGGTCAACCGGCTGGAAGTGGAGATCGACGAACTGGGGCTGCGCCTGCTGGCCCTGGAGCAGCCTGTGGCCGGTGACCTGCGCTTCATTCTGGGGTGCATGCGCATCAGCGTCGACCTGGAGCGCATCGCGGACGAGGCGGTCAACATCGCCGAGCGCTCCATCATGCTCAGTTCCCGCCCGGCCCTGCCGTTCCAGGACAACGTCCGCGAGATGGGCGGCAAGGCCCTGGCCATGCTCCGGCACGCCGCCCAGGCCTTCGCCTCGGGCAACGTCGAGGAAGCGTTGGAGGTCTGCAAGCTGGACAACGAGGTCGACGTCCTCAACCACAAGAACATGCGCGAGGTCATCGAATACATGATCCACGAGACTCCGGCCATCGAGCGGTCCGTGCACACCATCATCCTCATTCGCCGCATCGAGCGCATCGGGGACCTGGCCACGAACATCGCCGAGTCCGTGGTCTTCATCACCCAGGGCGTGAACATCAAGCACAAGGTCTATTTCGACGAGCGTTGATCCCGGCGCGGCGTCGGAATCAGCATCACTCCCCCGCGGGGATGGCGCGACCAGAGGACGGCGCGCCATCCCCGCTGCCGCTTTACGGGCTGTGCGGGAGGCGCTGATGCCAGTCGCCCGCGATTCGCCTTTCCGTCTTTCCCGGGAAAAGTCCATGCGTCCGCAGGGTTGCAACAGCGTGCTGCGCATCCTTGCTGTGGTGGCCGTTGTGAGCTATCCATGGATACGTTGGCTCAGTACGCACGCAAAGTCCTGGGAACGGATGCATCTTGAATTTGGAAGAGGAAACATGTCTCATAAGCTTATCCGGAAAGAAGAAGCAGTTATTTATGACCAGATGGTCTCAAACTATCTGAAGGAACAGAACGGATCTTTCTTTCTTGTCACGAATGATGAAATGTTTGTTAAGACGGTACGCGGCGCAATGCGTTTCATCGGCTTCAATTATGATTCGCTTGCAGTGGCGCATGTATCTTCGGATGTGGTGCGGAAATGCCGCGATCTGCTGAATGCCTACGCGCAGATAGTCCTCTTCATCGAGTCGAAGATCAGCGGCAAATCCAATGTCTACGAATTCAAGCGCATCAAGGAGAGTTTCGGGGACAAGGTCAAGATCATCTGTCTGACGCCTGAGGTGTCCGAAGAGCATGTGTCCTTCATCGCGGAGAACGATGTGGATTCGATCATCGTCAAGCCCATCTCCATCAACAACCTCATCCAGAAGATCGCCTTCGCCATCAGGCCGACCAACAGTTTTTTCGTCGAAGTGGAGCAGATCAAGAAGCTGATCGGCCAATGCCTGTACGAGGAGGCCATGCCGAAGATAGAGATGCTCCTCAAGGAAAAGCCGAGCAGTTCCATATGCATGATGCTCAAGGGCGACATTTTCAAGAGCAAGAAGGATTTCGGCAACGCGGAGCTCTATTACAAGGAAGCATCCAAGGGGTCGCGCTTGAATCTGAAGCCGCTGCAGCGGCTGGCCAACCTCTACCTCGAGGCCGATGACGCGGCAAACTATCTCAAATACCTGCTGCTCATGGACAAGATTTCGCCCCTCAACCACGAGCGAAAGATCAGCATCGGCGAGCAGTACAGCAAGAACGGCCAGGAGGAGGCTGCGCAGAAATACTACCAGGACGCCCTGGGCATCGTGCGGGCCCAGGCCAACGACATGCTGGCCTCGACATACATGGAGATTGGCGTGAAGCTGCGCGAGATCAACCCCGAGCAGGGGCTCGCGTTCATGCGACAGGCCCTGGAGAGCAAGGGCAGCGATTTCTCGCGCGCCGACCTGTGGATGGTCAACGAGATGGGGCTTTCCCTGCGCAAGCAGGGCGACTGGCAGGGCGCCGTGGATGCGTACCAGAAAGCCCTGCATGTCATCCCGGACGAACCGGGGCTGCACTACAACATGGGCATGGCCTATTTTCAGGGCAAGGAGCACTTGAAGGCCGTCAAGCAGTTCGAAAAGGCCGTCGCAGCCCGGCCCGAGATTCTGCAGGAGTCTCCGCTCATCCCGTTCAACATCGGCATGGTCTACCTCCAGATGAAGAAGTTCCCGGATGCGGACCGGTACATGCGGGCCGCCCTGCAGGTCGACCCGGATTTCGAGCAGGCCAAGGCCGCCATCGGAAAGATCCGTTCCGCAACCGGGGGCGACGGGGACCCGTCCCGGCAGTCCTGAACACCCGTGCACTGGCTCGCCTGGCCGGCCGCGGCCGAACTTGCCTCGCCGGAAGCCAAGGGCTAGAAGACCGCAACATTTTCCTTACGTGGAGGCCCGGCATGCACCGCGTCGTTCTGTTCTGCCTGTTCGCCCTGTCCGCGGCGTTTTCCGCGCAGGCCTATGACTATCCGTTCACGAACCCTTACGAGGCCACGGTTTTCGGCACGCTGCCGCGGGACGAGTTCGACCTGTCATCCGTGCGGCCGGCCGGCTTTTCGGATCTGAACCCCCTGCAGGATCTCGGAGCCGTGCGCGGCCGGGAGATGCTCCTGCATGATCGTCCCGTACCCGAGATCCTGTGGTACGACGACACCCTGCAGTACACGCTGGCGCAGCAGCGGGGCAAGGCGCCCCTGCTGTTCATCCTGGCCGGCACCGGCTCCTCCCACGAGTCGGCCACGTGCAGTTTCCTGCAACGGGTCTTCCATCGGGCCGGCTTCCACGTGGTCACGCTGTCCTCGCCGACCTATCCCAATTTCGTGGTCAGCGCCTCGACGACCCAGGTGCCGGGCTACATCCCCCACGACGTGGCCGACCTCTACCAGACCATGGACGCCATCGCTGACCGGATAGGGCGGGACAGGATCGCGTCCTTCCACCTCGCCGGCTACAGCCTCGGCGGGACCCAGGCGGCTTTCCTGGCCGAACTGGACACCCGCGAGGGGCGCTTCGGCTTCGAGAAGGTGCTGCTGCTGAACCCGGCCGTGAACCTCATGACCTCGGCCATCCGCCTCGACCATCTGCTGTCCGACAACGTGGCCGACCGGTCCGAGGCCGCGCGCACCGTGGCCGGGCTGGTGCGCCAGCTTTCCGAGGCGTACCGGGCCAGCGACCAGGTGAATTTCGGCGACGAGTTCCTCTTCGCCCTGCACCGCAACCGCTCCATCTCCGAGAAGGAGCTCAAGATCCTCATCGGGGTGGCCTTCCGTCTGTCACTGGCGTCCATGGTTTTCACCAGCGACACGTGCACGGGCGCGGGGTACATCGTGCCGCGGGGGCACCGGATCGTGAAGGACGAATCCCTGGCCCCCTACCTCGATTCGGCCGTGGGCGTGAGCTTCGAGGACTACGTCAGGGAGTACCTGTTGCCCTTTCTGCAGTTCCACGACCCGGCGATCACCCCGGAAAAGGCCGTAGCTGCCTGCAGTCTGGAGGCCATCGGCCCGTTTCTGCGCGGCGCGGGAGGCATCGCCGTCATGACAAACGCCGACGATCCCATCCTGACGCCGGAAAACTTCGCCTTCCTGGAGAACACGTTCGGGCCGCGCCTGACCGTCTTTCCCGCCGGCGGCCATTGCGGCAACCTGCGCTTCAGGGACAATGTGGCGGCCATGCTCGATTTCTTCCGCAAATGAGGCGACCCATGCGCGTTCTTCTCCTTCTTCTTCTCGTTCTGGCCAGCGGCTGCGCCACCACTCCGGAGCACCAGCCCGGGCCTTTCCAGGCTCCCGTGCACCGTGGGCTGCCCGAAGACCCGGAGGTCGAGAGGCTCTTCCTGGTCGAAGACCCCTGGGAAGGGTTCAACCGCTCGATGTACCATTTCAACGCCCAGTTGGACCGGTACGTCTACCTGCCGGTGGTTCGTTTCTACGAAGCGGTCCTGCCGGACAGCGTGCAGCAGGGCGTCTCGAATGTTTTTAACAATTTCAAAGAAATACCGATTTTCGTCAACTCGGTCCTGCAGGGCAACCCCAAGAAGGCCTCGGTTTCGCTGGGCCGTTTCGTCTTCAATACGACCATCGGGCTGGGCGGCCTGATCGATGTGCTGGGCAAGGGGGGCATCCCGCAGGAGAACGAGGATTTCGGGCAGACTCTGGGCGTCTGGGGCGTGCCCCCCGGGCCGTACCTGGTCCTGCCGGTCCTCGGGCCCTCTGGGCTGCGGGACGCCGGGGGCACGGCCTTCGACGCGGTCCTGACCCTCAACCCCGCGGACTTCGTCTTCGACGGCATGGGGTGGGCGGCTCGGGGCACGGCGACCACGGCCGTGTACGGGCTGAAGGCCGTGGACGCCCGGCATCAGGTCAAGTTCCGGTACTACGAAACCGGGAGCCCATTCGAGTATCAGCTGGTTCGCTTCGTCTACACCAAGAAGCGCGAGCTCGACATCGCCAAGTAAACTTCCCGGCAGGCCTCGGCGTACCCGCCGTCGGGGCCGGCTTCCTTTACCCGCCTCCCTTTCTGTTTCCGCAGATGGTATCCGTTCTGTAAACTCAGGTTTTCAGGTGACAAGTCATGTTGTCGCATCTCGGGCATCCGCTGCCTGTAACGTGTTGAAATTGAATGGCGTGACCTCTGGGCTTGCTTGGCATGGCTTTTGTTATCCGTCGTTTCGAAAAGGTGCCCCGCAGCGGGGATTCATTCGAAACAAGCAAGGAGGAAGAAACACCCATGGCCCAAGACAGCAACGTCGTCATCGACCACGGCAAGAGCCAGTGGTCGGATCTGTGGAAGAAAGAGGATTTTCTGGCCATCTGGCTCGGCTTCATCATCATCGCCGTGTGCATCCTGGCCTACACCAGCTTCGGACCCAAGGACGAATTCGCAGCCAAGATCAAGGCCGCCGACGAGATCCAGGCCGCCGAGGCGGCCAAGGCCCCCTTCAAGACCCTCGCCTGGTACAAGGCTCAGGACGACAAGGGCAAACTCAAGGGCACCAGCACCCCCTTCGGCAAGTTCGCCTCTCACTGGACCAAGACCCCAGGCTCCTGGACGTCCAACCCCCTCGACTCCCTGATGCAGAGTGAGGAGCAGGCCAAGGCCAAGAACGAAAAGGCCATGCCCAAGTACGAAGAGGCCAAGGCAAATGCCGAGGCCGCGCTGACCGCCGCCGTGGCCGCCGAGGAAGCCGCCGCGGGCGCCATGTTCCAGGACAAGGCCCTGAACGACGACGCATCCGCCAAGATCAAGGCCTGGCGCGACGCCAACAAGGCCGCCGGTGACGCCAAGAAGAAGACCGAGAACAAGGCCTTCAACCTGATCCCCGGCCTCATCGGCCTGTGCGTCTTCCTGGCCCTGGCCTTCGGCCTGGGCATAGCCCTCATGGGCAAGAACATGATGGAGTTCGCGCAGGGCTTCACCATGGTCTTCCTGGTCGCGGTGCTGGCCTACATGCTGGGCGGTCAGGCCATCTCCAAGCAGTACGGTTTCGGCGCCGAGGCCTGGGGCGTGGTCCTGGGCATGCTCATCGCCAACACCTTGGGCACCCCCAAGTGGGTCCTGCCGTCCTGCCAGGTCGAGTTCTTCATCAAGACCGGCCTTGTGCTCCTGGGCGCCGAGGTCCTCTTCAACAAGATCGTGGCCATCGGCATCCCCGGCATCTTCGTGGCCTGGGTCGTGACGCCCATCGTCATCGTCGTGACCTACATCTTCGGCCAGACCGTGCTGAAGATGCCTTCCAGGACCCTGAACATCGTCATCTCCGCCGACATGTCCGTCTGCGGCACCTCCGCGGCCATCGCCACGGCGGCCGCCTGCCGGGCCAAGAAGGAGGAGCTGACCCTTTCCATCGGCCTGTCCCTGGTCTTCACCGCCATCATGATGATCGCCATGCCGGCCTTCATCAAGGCCGTGGGCATCCCCGAGGTCCTGGGCGGCGCCTGGATGGGCGGCACCATCGACTCCACCGGCGCGGTGGCCGCGGCCGGCGCGTTCCTGGGTCAGAAGGCCATGTACGTGGCCGCGACCATCAAGATGATCCAGAACGTCATGATCGGCGTGACGGCCTTCTGCGTGGCCATCTACTGGGTCACCAAGGTCGAGAGCACCGAGACGGGCCACTCCGTCGGCGCCGGCGAGATTTGGCACCGCTTCCCCAAGTTCGTGCTGGGTTTCATCGCCGCCTCCATCATGTTCTCCATCCTGGACCAGAATCTTGGCAAGGATCTGGGCGACGCGGTCATGGAACACGGCATCGTGCGCGGCGGCACCAAGCTCTTGCGCGACTGGTTCTTCGCCCTGTCCTTCGCCGCCATCGGACTGTCCACCAACTTCCGCGAGCTGGCCAAGTACTTCAAGGGCGGCAAGCCGCTCATCCTGTACGTCTGCGGCCAGAGCTTCAACCTTGCCCTGACCCTGGCCATGGCCTACGTCATGTTCTATGTGGTCTTCCCGGAAATCACGGCCAAGATCTAAAACCGCTACCGGGCCGGGAGGGTTTGCCCTCTCGGCCCGTAAAGGACTCTGAACCATGAACCCACAAAGCTTGTCCGTGCGAATGAGGAACTTCGTCCTGGCCCTGGGCACGGCCCTGGCCTTCGTCTACCTCTTTCTGCCCGTGCTGACCAACTCCGTCGGGGTGTTGCACCGCATGTCCCTGTACCTGGCGGACAACGGCATCGACCCCACGCGCTACTACTACACCGACGTGGAGCAGGTGAAGGAAGGGGAGAACTATCTCTACGAGGTTCTCAAGCAGCAATGACCGCCACGGCTCCCGTCCGGCCGCATCGACCGGTCCTTGCCAGTTCATCCCGTCTCGCCTAATCGAATTCGTGAGGCGCCCGTTCGCTGACGGCGCGGCCTCCCGGTCCGATCATCTCAGTCCGCCGCTCGTCCACCGAAGCGGCACTGGTTCCAGGCAGGCCCATGCATATCCCAAAGCCATTGAAAATACAGACCAAGTTCGTCTCCGGCCTGCTCGTCGCCGCCCTCATCCTAGGTATCGGTTTTTCCACCGGGTTCTACCTGCACATGAAGAACGTCCTCGAGGAGGAGGTCAGGGACAAGGCCCTGCTCATCTTCAAGAACGTGGACTCCATCCAGCACTACGTGCGCGACGTGCTCCGGCCGGCCATGTACGAGCGCCTGCCTTCGACCTTCGTCATCGAGGCCATGTCCTCATCCTTCATCTCCCGGACCATCATGGCCTCCATCAACGACGACCACGAGGGCGTCATCTACCGTCGGGTGGCCATAGATGCACGCAATCCGTCTTACGAGGCCAATGTCCACGAGAGGGAGCTGATAGGGTATTTCCGAGCCAATCCCGACCAGGAGGTCTGGCAAGGGTACAGGACCATGGACACGGAACGGTACTACATCAAGGCCCGTGCGGTCCGTTTCGAGGAAAGCTGCATGTATTGCCACGGGCGGCCGGAAGCCGCGCCTTCGGAACTGACATCCCTCTATGGCGCCAGGGGGTTCGGCAAGGAACTTGGTGCCATCGCCGGCGTGGATTTCGTGGGCATCTCCGTGCACAGCAGCGTGGGGCGGGTGCAGCAGACCATTCTGACCTACTTCTCCTTTTTCGCTTTCGGGGCCCTTCTTTTCTTTTCGGCCACCAACGTCCTCTTCAGGGTGCTCGTGGTCAACAACCTCAAACGCCTGAACAACGTCTTCCGTCGAAACGTGGCCGACGCCGAGGGGTCGGCCATCCTGCGCAAGCTGGAGCAGGGCGACGAGATCGAGGAACTCGTCGAGGGCATGGAGCAGATGGGCGAGCACCTCTACACCGCCCGCCACCAGCTCCAGGACTATGCCGAGAATCTGCGTCTGATGGTCGCTGAACGCACCGAGGCGCTGTCGCGGGAGGCCGGGGCGAGGCAGGCCGACGTGCGCCTGTTCGTGCGCCTGCTCGAGGACATGCGCCAGAGCAGTTCCCGCGCGGAACTGTGGAATTTCGCGCTGCCCCAGATCTGTACCCGCTTCGGAGCGCGCGGCATCGCCTATGTCTGCACCATGGCCTCCCAGAATTATTACGTTTGGCCCGAGACGATGGGGGCGCCGGAACTGCCGCCCGATTTCGTGGACGTGCTGACGGGCAGCGCCTGCATCCAGTCCGGTGCGCGCATCTTCGTGCCCGTCGAATCGAGTTCCGGCAACGCCGAGGGCATCCTCTGCCTGACCTGGGACAGCGAGGAGGAGGCCGCCCGCCACGACCGCGGCGTCCTGCTGGCCCTGGGGCGGCAGCTCGGAACGGCCGCCGAGAACCTCACGGCCATCGACAGCCTGCTGCGGCAGATGAGCGTGCTCGAAACCATCGTCGAGGGCATCACCGACCCCCTGGCCCTCATGGATTCGAGCTGCGGAGTGCTGACCGTGAACCAGGCCGCCCGGCAGCTCACATCGGAGCTGACGGACGGGGCCCGCACCGACGGGAACATGCTGGCCATCTTCTTCGACACCGCATCCGGCAAGTGCCCCATGCTCGAAGCCATCCGTCGCGGTGCGCCGGACCAGCGCGAGGTGGAACTACCCGGCGGGAGGTCATTCTCCCTGTCCATGTACCCGGTGCGCAGCCAGGAAGCCCAGACCGACCGAGTCGTGGTCTACGTGCGCGAGACGACCATGGAGAAGCGCATGCGCGCCCAGGTCTGGCATTCGGAGAAGATGGCGACCGTGGGCAAGCTCACGGCCGGCCTGGCCCACGAGATCAACAACCCTCTGGGTGTCATCCTCTGCTACGCGGGACTCCTGCGTCAGACCGTCACGGAGCCGCAGCAGGCCGCGGATCTGGACATCATCGAGCGACACACGCGCCAGGCCCAGCGGGTCGTGCAGGAACTGCTCAATTTCGCCCGCCCCAAGGCCGCAGGTTCCGGGACCTCGGACGCCTGCGCCGTGGTCGCGTTCGTGCGCGACGTCTTCTCCGTGCAGGCGGCCAAGAAAAGGGTGGAGCTGAGGCTGGAGAGCCAGCCCGGCCCGCTTTTTGTGCGTCTGGGAATAGGGGAGTTGGAGCAGGTCGTGAGCAACCTGGTCATCAACGCCCTCGACGCCGTCGGCGAAGAGGACGGCGAGATCGTGGTCCGTGTGGCCCCTGACGGAGACTGCGTGCACATCGTCGTGGAGGACAACGGCCCCGGAGTCTCTGTGGAAGATGAGCCGCACATTTTCGACCCCTTTTACTCCACCAAGGCCATCGGAGC
Source organism: Desulfomicrobium aestuarii (assembly GCF_055385525.1). Lineage (NCBI taxonomy): Bacteria > Pseudomonadati > Thermodesulfobacteriota > Desulfovibrionia > Desulfovibrionales > Desulfomicrobiaceae > Desulfomicrobium > Desulfomicrobium aestuarii. Next base: position 2,924,821 of record NZ_AP042427.1, on the reverse strand, counting down.
GGGCACGGGCCTGGGATTGGCCGTGGTCTACGGCATGGTCCGGGACGTGGGCGGGGAGGTTGCCGTCGGGCGTTCGCCCCTGGGCGGAGCGCGGTTCGTCGTGACCCTGCCCGCCCTGCCTGACGCCCCGCAGACCGAACCAGGATATCGAGGACTCAATTCATGAATGTCGTTGCATCGCCGGACCGCGTCCGGGAGAACCGGGTCGTCGTCGCCGACGACGAAGGGGATTTCGCCCGCGGCCTGGCCCGCCTCATTGGCGGCCGTTTTCCGGAATTGAGCGTCGTCGCGGTCCAGAGCGGCCGGGAAGCCCTGCGGGTCATGGCCGAGGCGCCTGTCCAGCTGATGATCACGGACCTGCGCATGCCGGAAATGACGGGCATGCAGCTCCTGAAGGAAGCCCTGGCCGTCAACCCCGGCCTGAGCACCGTCGTGCTGACGGCGTACGGGACCATCGAAACTGCGGTGGAGGCCCTGCGGATCGGGGCCTATGACTTCCTGACCAAGCCCATCGAGCCCGAGCAGCTCTTCCGGGTGGTGGAGAAGGGGATGGAGCGCAGCCGGCTGCTGGAGGAGAACAACCGCCTGCGCGAGATACTTTCCCGGCAGGACGCCGGCGGTGAACTGGTCGGCGAGGGGCCGGCCATGCGGCAGCTCAAGAGGACCGTGGCGGCCGTGGCCCAGTCCGAGTACACGGTGCTCGTCCGCGGGGAGTCCGGCACGGGCAAGGAGCTGGTGGCGCGGCTCATCCACCGCCTCGGCTCCAGGGCGGCCCGCGCGTTCCTGGCCGTGAACTGCCCCTCCATTCCGGAAAACCTGCTCGAAAGCGAATTGTTCGGGTACGTCAAGGGCGCCTTCACGGGCGCGGACCGTGACCACAAGGGGCTCTTTGCCGCCGCCGACAAGGGCACGATGCACCTCGACGAGATCGGGGACATCTCGTCTTCCGTACAGACCAAGCTGTTGCGGGTCCTGCAGGATGGCGAAGTCCGCCCCGTGGGCTCGAACTCCACGGTGCAGGTCGACGTGCGCCTTATTGCCTCCACCAACCAGGACTTGGAGGCGGCCATGAAGGACAGGACATTCCGCGAAGACCTCTACTACCGTCTGAACGTCCTTTCCATCACGCTGCCCCCGCTGCGCGAGAGGACCGAGGACATCCCGCTGCTGGCCGCGCACTTCTTCCGCGTGGCGTGTCGCGAGATGGGCCTGGCCGAGAAGGAGGTCGATCCCGAGGTCATGTATTGGCTGGCCGGCAACCCGTGGCCCGGCAACGTGCGCGAGCTGCAGAACTTCGTGCGGCGCATGACGGTTTTCGCCACGTCCGAACGGGTGGACATGAACCTCGTCCGTCTCGTCTGCCAGGGCGCCGGGGCGTCCGCGCCGCCGGCGGGATGCGCCCGCGTGTCCGGATCTCCGCTGGGCGAGTACAAGTCGGCCAAGGCCGAGGTCGTCAGCGCCTTCACCCAGCACTACGTCCGCGACCTTCTGGCCCAGACCCGGGGCAACGTGTCCGAGGCCGCCCGTGTTTCGGGCCTTTCGCGCGTGGCTTTGCAGAAGATTCTCGCCCGCATGGGGGAGAGCGCCGCCAGGTATCGGGGCGTCGAGTAGGATTCGCCGTGTCGTGACCGGCGTCTCCGGCCGGAGGCGGTTCTGTTGGGGGAGGGCTTCGCCTCAGCTTGAGCCGGCGGCAGCCCCTGTGAGAGCCTGCTCCATGGCCCGCAGGCAGAGTTCGGTGATTCCGGCCCGAGACATGCGTTCCCGCGCCGTTGACGGGAGCTTGTCCAGACAGGCCTCCTCGCCCAGTGCGGAGGCTTCCGGCAGCGTCAGGCCGACGGAGGCCTCGCAGCACATGGAGGCGCAGGCCAGGCCGTCGCCGGGGATGTTCGTCAGGAAGCCCGTGTCGATGATCCGCCCGTCTTCCACGGTCACGAATATCTCCACGAACCCCTCGACGTTCTCGCACCGTCCGCAGCTGGACGGCCTGCCCGGCATGCCCAGGTGCGGCGGGTCGAAGACCAGTATCTCGAATTCCTCTTCGGTCATGCTCACCGCGTATTCTCGAATCGTTTGGCCTCGCCGAAGTCGAAACCCCGGTTCAGGAGCCTGGCCGGCCTTCGGCGCCCAAGCAAACATATCGACAGCACGAGGCCCAAGGCCCCGGCCAGCAGCAGCAACGTGCCAATCTGTTCCATGACATCCTTCCTGTTTGCGGGAAGGATAGCCGCGGGCCGGCGGGACGCAACCTTGTCGGACGATTCCGACAGGGCTACAGGCCGGGGATTCTGCGTTCCAGGAGATAGCGGATCAGGGCGGATGTGGTGGCGATGCCCAGCTTGCGCATGGCGCGGGTGCGGTAGGTGCTGGCGGTCTTGACGCTGACGCCCAGGGCCGCCGCGATCTGGGTCATGGTCTCGCCCCGGCCCAGTCGGCGGGCGACCTCGCGCTCCTGGCGAGAAAGGCCGTCCAGGGCGTCCATCCTTTCCCCCGTGCCGAGCAGGGACGGGCTGACGAACATCCCGCCGTCCAGGACCGAGGTCATGGCCTCCTCCAGTTCCTCGGGGGCCGAGTTCTTGCTCAGGTAGCCGCGGGCGCCGAGGCTCATGCAGCGCTGGGCGTACTCGGTTTCGTGGTGCATGGACAGGACGATGACGGGGAGCCCCGGCCGCGCGTGGTGTACCAGTTCGAGAAAATCGAGGCCGCTGCCGTCGGGCAGGGAAATGTCGAGGATGACGAGGTCGAAGGCCGCGCTCTCCAGGACAAGACGCGCCTCGTGCAGGGTTCCGGCCTCGGAGAAGGTGCACTCGGGGAAGCGGTCGGCGATGATGTTCATGGTGCCGCGGCGGACCACGGCGTGGTCGTCGACGATCAGGATGCGCATGGCCTGGCCTCTGCTGCCAGGGGAATCCTGGCCGAAATGGTTGTTCCGCCCGCCTTCGGGGCGGTGATCTCAAGGGTTCCCCCGACCATGCGGATGCGTTCCCGCATGCCCATGAGGCCCAGGGAACCGGATGATTCGGGACGGCCTGCGGGCATCCCGATCCCGTTGTCGGACACGTCGAGGGTCAGGGCCGCTCCGGACGCCTGCACGCGCACGTCGATGCGGGTGGCCCCGGAATGCCTGGCCGCATTGGTCATGGCCTCCTGCAGCACCCGGTACAGGGCCGTGGACTGCTCCGCCGACAGGTCGGGGATGGGGCCGGCCTTGAGGTCGATGCGCAGGCCCGAGCTCTGGGCGAAGGTCCGCGTCAGCCAGGCCACGGCCTCGGCGAAGCCCAATTCGTCGAGCATGGGCGGCCGCAGCTCGCGCGAGATGCGGCGGACGGTCTCCAGGGTGCCGGCCACCAGGCCGCGTAGTTCGGCGACCTGTCCCTGGCGGGCGTCCCCTGTCGGAAAGGAGCGCTCCAGGCGGTGCAGCCCCATGTTCAGGGCGGTCAGGTCCTGCCCGAGCACGTCGTGGATCTCGCGGGAAATGCGGCCGCGCTCCTTCTCGATGCTGTCCTGCAGGTACCCCGACAGGGCCCGGTAGCGTTCGCGGGACACTTCGAGTTCCTCGGTTCTTTCCCGCACCCGCTCTTCCAGGTGCAGCCTGGCCTGGTCCAGGAACATGCGGGTCCTGACCCTGTCCGTGACGTCGCGCAGGGACAGACGCCAGCCCTGGAAGCGGCCTCCGGGGTCGAAGACCCGCGTCGTCTCCTGGGCCAGCCAGATCTCCGTCCCGTCCAGGCGCCGGATGCGGAAATCCATGGAGGGAATGTCCCCGCGAGCGTCCATGGCCTGCCTCCAGCGCGGGAAGTCGTCGGCCGCGATGATACGTTCGAAGAACCCCGGATCTCGCAGGGCGTCGTCGGCCTCGTAGCCAGTCACGCGGCTGCAGGACGGCGAGATGTAGAGCAGGTCCCCGGCGGGGCCGATCCAGACCTCGAGGTCGTAGGTAAAATCGGCCACGGTCCGGTACATGCGCAGGAGCCTGTGCCGGCGGGACCGGGGGAGGAAAGGGCGGCGGCGAGCGGACATGCGGTCGCTATGACCACGAAGGCATGGGCTTGGCAAGTCTCGGGTCGACGGCACCTCACTCGATTCGCAGGGGCCGCGTCACCCGCAGGGCGTGCTTTCTGATCTTGTTCAGCATGGCCGTGTGGGACAGCCCCAGGACCTTGGCCGCCTGGCGCACGCTGCGGGCGCGCTTGAGGGCCGATTCCAGGATGTCCTTTTCCAGCCTGTCCAGCTGCGTCTTCAGGGCCTGGCCCGGTTCGGGGCGCACGGCCGGGGCCGCCTGGCCGGGGACGCGGTCGCCCAGTTCGTGGGCCAGGATGACGAAGCGCTCGCCGATGACGTCGTCGGGGCAGAGGATGGCCGCGCGGTCCATGACGTTTTTGAGCTCGCGCACGTTGCCCGGCCAGTGGTGGGCGCGCAGCTTGGCCAGGCCCTCGGGCGCGATGGCCTTGGCCGGACGGCCCATGCGCGAGGCCAGGGTGAAGAGGAAGTGCTCGGCCAGCAGGCCGATGTCGCCGGGGCGCTCCTGCAGGGGCGGGATGTGGATGGGCAGGACGTTGATGCGGTAGTAGAGGTCCTGGCGGAAGGATCCGTCCTCGACCATCTTTTCCAGGTTGCGGTTGGTGGCCGTGATGATCCGGGCCCGGATGGGGATCTCCCGCGACCCGCCGATGCGGCGCACGCAGTGGTCCTGCATGACGCGCAGGAGCTTGGCCTGGGAGGACAGCGGCATGTCCCCGATCTCGTCCAGAAAGACCGTGCCCTCGCCGGCCACCTCGAACAGGCCGGCCTTGCCGTCCTTGAGGCCGCCCGTGAAGGCGCCGCCGACGTAGCCGAAGAGTTCGCTTTCCAGCAGATGCTCGGGCAGGGCCGCGCAGTTGATGGGCACGAAGGGGCCGGGGCGGCGGCTGGCCGTGTGCATGGCCCGGGCGAAGAGCTCCTTGCCCGTGCCCGAGGCGCCGCGGATGCAGACGATGGAGTCCGTGGCCGCGATGAGCTGGGCGTAGCCGATGAGGTTGTTGATGGCCTGGTCCTGGCCGACGATGTCCGAAAAGCTGATCTGGGAGGGCTCGGAGATGCTGCGGGCCAGCATGCGGATCTCCTGCATGTCCCGGGCGATCTCCACGGCGCCGATGATGTGCCCGTCGCCGTCGCGGATGGGGCGGCAGGTGGCGAAGTACTGGAAGCGTCCCGACGGCGTGACCAGGGTCTTCTTCACGTCCGCCCATTCGCGGCCCTGCAGGCCTTCGAGGATGGATGCGTCGGACAGGCCCAGTTCGCGCAGGTCGCTCCCCAGGGCCTCGTCCTGCTCCAGACCCAGGATCTCGCAGGCCACGGCGTTCATGGTCGTGACGCGCCCCGCGGCGTCCACGGCGATGACCCAGTCGGCGATGTTGTCCAGGACAACGCGCAGCCTGCGGGCCTGCTCCTCCTGGGGCAGGGTGTCGATGGGCCGCGAACTGGTCAGCCCCGGGATGTCGGCCAGGGACTGCGCCAGGTCCGTCGGGGCGGCGTCGGCCTCGCGGTTCTCGACCTCGACATAGACATGGGCCAGGTCGTCCACGCGGTCCACTTCCATGGACACGATGTTGAACATGCGGTCGGCGATGCGCCGCGACAGGTCGGCGACGATGCCGACGCGGTCGCGGAAGACGAGGTGGAGCTTGATGGGCATGGTGCCTCCGTGCCCCTGCCTATCAGGGGGCGCCTGCGCTGCCAAGACCGGCCGGGGTCCGTACGGTGAAGGCGGCGCGGGCGCTGCGGCCCAGGTCGTCGGTGACCGTCGCCTCGTGCCTGCCGGGCGCGAGGGGCACGAAGCACGGGCTGTCGGGCGGCCCCTGGCCGGCAAAACGGCCGTCCACGTACCAGAAGTGCGTCGTCGTCCCTGCGCCGGGAGCGGCCGACAACGCCAGCCGCTGGAAATCGGGCGGCGCGTCGGGACGGGTCAGGTACGGGGTGTTCGGGTCCGGGGACAAAATGACGGGTCCGGCCTCCGCGGGCACGTCGGGGCACTCGGGGTCCATGCGCGGCAGGCCGGACAGCGGCGCCCCCTGGGCCTGTCTGTAGGCCACCAGTTCGGCCGGCCAGACCAGGACCGTTTCGGTCCGCGACGGCTGGCTCAGCAGGCAGTCCCCGTGCAGGCGCAGGCCGGATTCCGGCGACGTGAAGATCTGCCGGTGCATGGCGCAGACCGGCAGGCGCGTCACGCCGGCGATGGCCGGGCTTGCGGCCATGGGGCAGAAGGGTCCCGGCCTGTCTCCGCTGTCGGCGCAGACGTCCGTGCGCGTCAGGGCCGGGGCCGCGAAGTCCGGCAGACGCCCGCCGCCCGGGGCCAGGGCTCGGAAGAGGTCGAAGAGCAGGGGCGCGGCGTGGCGCGTGCCCGATATGCCCGCGCACTGGGACCCGTCGGGGTTGCCCGTCCAGACCCCGATGGCCAGGTCGCGGTTCACGCCCACGGCCCAGGCGTCGCGGTGCCCGAAGGACGTCCCCGTCTTCCAGGCCACGGCCGGGGCGCCGACGGTGAACTGCCAGGCGTCGGGCAGGTCGGGCCGCCTCGTCGAGGCCAGGATGTCCAGGACCATGGCCGCGGCCTCAGGGGAAAAGAGCCGTTCCGCGCTCCCGGATTTTTCCGGCTGTCCGGCCAGGGGCTCCACCGGCTTGAACACGCCTCCCGCGGCCAGGGACGCATAGAGATTGGTCAGTTCCAGCAGGCGCACCTCGCACCCGCCCAGGGCCAGGGGCAGCCCGTAGTGGCCGGCAGGCCGCTCCAGTGTGGACAGGCCCCCGCGGCGCAGCAGGTCCAGAAACGGTGCGGTGCCCAGACGGTGCAGGAGGCGCACGGCCGGGACGTTCAGGGAGCCGGCCAGGGCCGTGCGCGCGCTGACCAGGCCCTGGAAGTTCTGTCCGTAGTTTTCGGGCGCGTAGCCGGAGAAGTCCGTGGGCACGTCGAGGAGCATGGAGCCGGGAACGAGCTCCCCGCGGTCGAAGGCCAGGGCGTAGAGGAAAGGCTTGAGGGTCGAGCCGGGCGAACGCCGCGAGAGCGTGTTGTCGACCTGGCCTTCATCTTCGGCCCAGAAATCGGCCGAGCCGACCCAGGCCAGGACGCGGCGGCTTTCGACATCCATGACGACCACGGCGGCGTTGCCCACGGCCTCGCGCCGCAGGCCCTCCATCCGCCCGGCCACGAGGGCCTCGGCGACGCGCTGCATGCGGGCGTCGAGGCTCGTGCGGACGACGCTCTCGCCGGGCAGCCGCGAGCGCACCCAGCGGCTGAAGTGGGGCGCGCCCTGCGGCACCGGGGAGCGCGAGGCCAGGAGCGGCAGCGCCATGCTCTCGGCCACCCGGCCAGGCTCGAAGACGCCGTGGGCCGCGAACCGCCCCAGCACCCTGTCGCGCACGGCGCGGGCCGCCTCGGGGTTTCGCAGCGGGTTGTAGCGGGAGGGGGAGCGCGGCAGGACCGAGAGCAGGGCGATCTCGCCCAGGGACAGGGCGCGCGGGTCCTTGCCGAAGTAGTGCCATGACGCGGCCCCCACGCCGACCACGTTGGAGCCGAAGGGCGCCATGTTCACGTACCAGCGCAGGATTTCGGCCTTGGAGTGGCGGGCGCAGAGCTGCAGGGCCCGGAAGGATTCGATCAGCTTGGCCGTGGCCGTGCGCGGCCGCGGGTCGGCCAGGCGGGCGACCTGCATGGGGATGGTCGACGCGCCGCTGACGATGCGGCCCGCGCGCAGGTTGGTCCACAGGGCGCGCAGGGCCGCGACGGGGTTGACGCCCGGGTGGCGGTAGAAATGCCGGTCTTCGGAGTCGATCAGGGCCGCGGTCATCTCCGGCGAGATGTCGTCCAGGCTCAAGGGAAAGCGCCACATGCCGTCCTCGGCCAGGAAGAAGCGCAGGGGGCGGCCGTCGCGGTCCAGGACGCGTGCGGAGAAGGGCGGTTCGAGGCGTTCCTCCGGAAAGGGGAAGAGCCGGTCCAGAATGACCCCGAGCAGACCGGCCAGCACGAGGCAAAGGGACGAGACGGCGGCCGCCCGTCGCAGGGCGGCCGCCGTCCGGGAGCGTTTCGTCATGGGGCCGGTTCGTCGCGCAGGACGCGGATTTCACCCACGGGGCCGCTTGCGCGCAGGCTCGGGACGTACATGGCCTCGGCCTGGACCGGCGGACAGGCGAAGGTTCCCGGCGTCACGGCCCGCAGCACGGCGTGGCGTACGCGCCAGCCGCCGTCGCGCAGGTCCGTGAAGACCAGGATGCGGTCGTCGCGCAGATCCTGGTAGCCGTCCAGGGTCTTTTCCTCCTGCATCCAGTCGAGGCGCTCGGTCGTGGCCAGCCGGGGGTTCTCCACCTCCAGCCCCGCGGGCAGCAGGCTCTGCACGACCACGTTGTCCACGCGGCCCGTGGTGCTGCGGACCCGCGTCTTCATGACGACGAGCTGGCCCTGGCGCACGGCGGCCAGGTCCAGGGGCCGACCGCCCTCGTCCAGGAAGGTCTGCTCGACCGCGAGCCCCTCGGAGCGCGGAGCGTGGGCGTCCCTGTGCGGCGTGCCGGAGGTCAGGACGCCCGCGTAGACCACGCGGGCGGCCGGGGTCTTGCTCAGCTCGATGGCCCCGGCCGCGGCGATGTCCCGGACCACGAGGAGCCGCGTTTCGTCGAAGTCCCGCGCTCCGCCGGCCCACGTCATGGAGCCGGCGAAGGGGCGGTCGTCGTCCCGGCCGGAGAGGTACTTGCCCAAGGCCATGAATCCCAGGCTCGTCTCCTGCGTCGAGTACCAGACGTTTGCGCCCAGGTCCTGGCCGAGCCGGTTCATGAGGTCCGGCAGGCGCGGGTCGTCGGGCATGGACGCGAGAAGGACCAGGGCTGTCAGAGCCCTGTCGCGCAGCCCCGAACCGAGGTTGGCTCCGCTCTCGCGTCTGGCGTCGTCGAAGGACGGCGCGACGTGCAGGAGTTCGAAGCCCGGGGCCTGGTTCCCCGACGCGAGATAGGCGCCGGCCAGGAGGGTCCGGGCCACGCCGCTCAGGGTCTTGCCGAAGGTGGCGCGCAGGTAGTCCTGGCTGCCCAGGTCGGGTCGTTGGCCCAGGGCCAGGACATGGAGAGCGTAGGCCGCCTGCTCGACCTTGTCCGGCGGGCTGCCCGGTTCCGGGGCGGCGAGGGTGCCGAGGTAGCCGAGGCCGCCGCCCAGCATGTCTCCGGGTACGGTGTGCCCGGCCTGGCGCGCCTCCAGCAGGAAATGGCAGACGTAGGCCGAGACCCAGGGGTTGGGCTCCGTGTCGCCGGGCCAGAAGCCGAAGCCGCCGGACGGGGTCTGCATGGTCTGCAGGCGCCGGATGGCCGTCTGGACCAGGCCGGCCGGGCCGGCGGCCGTGAAGCGCCCCGGCGCGAGTTCGGCGGCCAGGGCCGGGAAATGGAGCAGCGGGAAGGCCTTGGACACGGTCTGCTCGGCGCAGCCGTACGGGTAGCCCAGCAGGTTCTCCAGCTGTCCCGCGAAGCGCGTGAGCGGCGACGTGGACAGGCGCACCGTGCGCCTGACCGTGCCGGGGATCAGCCTGTCCGGGGCCGGCCCGGCGATTCGCCCCGACTCCTCCCCGAGGGCCGTGTTTTCCAGCAGGCGCTCCACGGGCAGGGGCGAGCGTTGGTCGAGCTCCTCTCTGGCCGTGGCCGTCTCCCCGTTCCCGGCGGCCGTGAAGGCCAGGCTGACCTTGCCCTCATCGGCGCCGCAGCGCAGGGGCACGTACACGGTGCCTTCGCGTCCCGGATCGAGGGTCAGGGGAGCGGGCATGTCGCCCAGGCCGGCCGGGCCGGAAACCGTGGCGGTGATGCGGAATTCCCCGGCCGTTGGCGTGTCGTTGCGCAGGGTCAGGGGAATCTCGACGGTGTCGCCCGGCGACAGGAAGCGCGGCAGAGTCGGGGTCAGGACCAGGGGGCCGCGCACGCGGGTCATGGCCGTGCCCGTGCCGAAGGAGCGGTCGCGGTTGGCCACGGCCACGATGCGCAGGGCGCCCTGGAAGTCGGGCAGGCGCAGGCTGTGGGTCACGGCGCCGTCGGCCCCGGCCGTGAGCACGCCGGACCAGAAGGTCACGGGGCGCACCCTGCGGATGCCTTCGGTGCGCATGAAGGACGAGGCCCCGGCCAGGGCGTCGCCGCCGCCGGCCAGGGGGCGGTGCAGGGCCAGGTGCGGGAAGAGCAGTGCGAAGTTGTCGAAGCTGGCCACGTCCAGGGCCCGCTTGGCGTAGAAGTGCCCGAAGGGGTCGGGGTTGCGGCCGCCGGCCAGCTGCATGATGCCCTCGTCCACGGCGGCCACGGTCACGCGCGCGCCGGGCTCGGCCTGGACCGTGATGCGCAGGTCCGTCTCGGGGCGCGTTTCGGCCGGGGCGTCCACGCGCACGTCCATCCTGTTGGACAGGCTGTCCACGAACAGCGGAATGGCGCCGAAGGCGCGGCCCGGGGTGCCGGGCAGGATGTCCCCGGCCCGGCGGACCAGGGTGGCCGTGAGGTGCGCGTTGGGCTGCCAGTCCTCGCGCACGGGGATGCGCAGCTGGCCCGTGTTGCCGGTCAGTTCGACGATTTCGAGGTGTTCCACGCCGCGTCCCTCGACCGTGACCAGGGCCTTGCCCGGGAAGGGGGCGCGGATCTGGACCGAGGCCGTCTCGCCGGCCCTGTACCCTTCCTTGTCCGGGATCAGCTCCAGGCGGGCCGGGTTCTTGACCGCCCAGGGCGAATAGCCCCACCCGCCGCAGTAGAATTCGACCTCGGCCGCGGCCCCGCCCTGCGGGTCGGCCAGGCGCACGCGGTAGGAGCCGTAGTCCGGCGGGACCACGCTGAAGGAGCCCGCGCCGTCGCCCGCGGCCACGCGCTGGGTCGAGACCTCGACGGGGTTGCGCACGGACTCGTAGGCGAAGCCTTCCTCCGTGCGCCGCATGATCGTCTGCCAGCGGTCCTGAAAGAGGGTGGCGACCAGCTCCGGGTGCTTCGTGCGGGAGCCGTCGGGAGCCACGGTCACGAACTCGAAGACCGCCGTCTTGCGCGGTTCCAGCTCCGCGGACTCGGGCCGCTTGAGGCCCGGGTAGAGGCTGTAGGCGTGCACCGGCACGCGCCGCCTGGCCGTGACCCCGCGTCCGCCCTGCTCGCGCACGCGGCCCGTCAGTTCGGCTTCGAGGGCCAGGGGCGGGGTCAGGTCCTTGGGGATGTCGACGGTGAAGGCGGCGCGGCCTTCGCGGTCCAGCCTGGTTTCGGTCGCCATGATGGCCAGGGGCTCGAACGTGCGCCCCGGGTCGCCGAAGGCGTAGGCCTCGAAGCCCTTGGGCGCGAAGCCCGCGGCCACGAGCCTGGCCTTGACGCTTGCGGACAGGTTCGAGGCCGGCGGTCCGAAGAGGTAGCGCGAAGCCACTTCGAAGGGCAGGACTTGGCCGGGGGCGGCCCCGGTGCTGTTCGTGGCGATCTCCACGCTGATGCGGTCGGGGATGAACTCCTCGACCTGGTAGGTCCAGGACCCGATGGCCTGGCCCGCGCTCATGGCCTGCAGCAGGTAGCGCCCGGTCAGGGACCAGTCGGGGACGTCCAGGCTGAAGGAGGCCATGCCCCGGTCCGGGGCAAGGTTCAGGGTGCGCAGCAGGCGCCCCTCGGGATCGCGCTGCTCCATGGTCAGGGGGCGGTCGGGCGGCGTGCCGATGCGGCCGTCGCGGACCAGCACCGCGCCGTCGACGGTTTCGCCCGGCCGGAAGATGTCGCGCTTGCCGTAGACATAGGCCTGCAGGTCGGCCCCGCCGATGGTCGCGCCGCTGACGTCGAGGCCCGTGGTGTCGACGCGGAAACGCTCCAGGAAGATGAAGCTGAAGTCTTCGCCCGATGCGGCCAGGATCATGGCCGGGAAGCCGGCCTCGTCATCGCCGGCGGAGGGGATGCGGGCCAGGCCAGCGGTGTCGGTGCGGGCCGTGCCCAGGACCTGGTTGCGGCTGCTGACGAGACGCACCTCGACGCCCTCCAGGGGCCGCAGGTCCTCGATGGACGCGGCCCAGACCAGAAACCCGGCTGCCTCCTGCTTGGCCACCAGGCCGATGTCCGTGCGCAGGACCCAGCGCGTGGCCCCGCGGTAGTCGCCGGGCAGGCTCAGACCCAGCTTGTAGAGGCCGGGTCGGCCGTCGGGGATGAGCTCCGAGAGGGACAGGGTCCGTTCCTGCACCGCGTTGGGTGCTGACGTGAGGGCGATGGTCTCGCGCAGGATCTCCGTGCCCAGGTGGTAGGGCACCGTGTCCCTGGCCCCGCCGCCGTCGAAGATCGAATACCCGTAGTCCTGGAAGAGGGGGCCGAGGTTGTTCAAGAAGACGCGGCTCACGGTCAGGTCCGCGCTGTCGGCGCTGACGTGCTCCACGCCGAGGAGCCCGCCGCCCTGGCGGGGCAGGAACATGCCCGTGGCCGAGAAGTCCACGCTCGGCGGCAGGTCGGGCATGCGCACGGGCGTTTCGTGGTCGGCCGGAAGCAGGGCCCCGTCCGCGGCCTTCAGGCCCTTGGCGATGCGCAGCGTGTACTCGCGGCCTGGTGACAAAGCGCCGCTCACGGTCGCGGTCCGTCCGCGGGCCGAAACCGCGACCTCCGCCTGCGGCTCGACGCGCAGCCTCTCCCGCAGGGCGGCCGCGTCGACCGGCGCGGAAAACTCGATCTGGATGCGCGCCTGTCCCTTGTCGGACTGGGGCGAGACGCCGTCCACGCGCAGCACCGGGTCCAGGCGCAGAACGATCTCGCGCCGGAACTCCCGCCCCAGCGTCAGGCTCTTGCCGGCCACGGTCAGGGCCGGGTCGAGGCCGAGAGTCAGGGTTCGCGCCTGGGGGGCCTTGCGCACGGGGACGCTGCGGAACCCGAAGCTCGTGGAGCGCCAGCGGGTCTGCAGGACGAGCTCGACCTGCGTGCCGTTGCCCTCGGTCAGGCGCAGGGCGGGCAGGAGCTGCTGCGGGTCCACGGGCGCGTTGAAGGTGATGTTGCCCTCCAGTTCGACCATGTCGGCCCCGGCCTCCGAGGCCAGCTCGTTCACCGTCAGCTCGCGGACCTCGAAGCTGCCTGTGCGCACGACGAGGTCGCGTTCGCCAGCCAGGACGTCCGCCGGGAAGACCTCGGGGCTCAGGGTCAGGGTGTACTGCATGTCCAGAGGCAGTGGGGTCTGGGCCAGGAACTTGAGGGTGAAGGGGTTGGCCCAGACCCACTGCCCCTCGGCCGCGGGGGTGATGGAGGCCGGCGCGGGCATGGCGCGCCTGTCGTCCGGCACGGCGCGGTCGAATTCCACGGAGATGGTCGTGCGCATGGCGCTGTCCAGGCTGACGGCGCTCACGGCCAGCCCTTGCGGCGGGGGGAGGAAATAGCGGTCCCGGAGCAGCCAGGTCTGGACGGCGACGACGAGCAGGAGCAGGACGATGATCCAGTTCTTTGCGGCGGACATGAGCACCTCGCGCGGGCTGAAGGGTGTCTGGTGCCCATGGTCTGGCAAGGTCCGGTACAAAAAGCAAGGCCGCGCTTTTCAAGGATGGCTCTTTGCCCTAGAAGGGCAGCGTAAACAGCATGATTTCGGAGGGGTTATGATCGGTTTTGTCGTGGTGTTCGGCCTGATCGCGGCCGTTGTCCTGTGGGCGGTCGTGACCTACAACGGCCTGGTGCGGATGCGCAACATGGTGGAGGAAGCCTGGAGCGGCATCGACGTGCAGCTCAAGCGGCGCACGGATCTGATTCCCAATCTCGTGTCCACGGTCAAGGGCTACGCGGCTCATGAGAAGGGCACGCTGGAAGAGGTCGTCCGGCTGCGCGGCCTGGCCCAGAACGCCCACGGCGTCGGCGAGACGGCCCAGGCCCAGGGGCTCCTGGGCGCGGCTTTGGGCAAGCTTTTCGCCCTGGCCGAGAATTACCCGGACCTGAAGGCCAACGCCAACTTCGCCCAGCTGCAGGCCTCCCTGGGCGAGATCGAGGAACAGATTCAGCTGGCCCGGCGCTACTATAACGGCGCCGTGCGCAACCTGAACATCGCCGTGGAGTCCTTTCCCTCCAACCTGGTCGCCGGGCGTTTCGGGTTCGCCAAGGCCGAGTTCTTCGAACTGGAGAGCGCGGCCGAGCGGGCCGTGCCCACGGTCGCGTTCTAGGCGGCGGCCATGCGCAGCAGACTTCTTCTGGCGTTTTTCCTGGCGTTAGTCGTCGCCGGTCCGCTGTACGCCCAGCAGGAGCGCATCCTCGATTTCGCCTCCACGGTCGTCATCGACCCCGACGGGTCCATGGTCGTCACGGAGAACATCACGGTCCTGGCAACGGGGGATCAGATCAAGCGGGGCATCGTGCGCGAGTTTCCGACCACGTACGAGGGCGCGGACGGGAAGGCCGTGCGGGTGGGCTTCACCCTCGCCGACGTCCGGCGCGACGGGCGGCCCGAGCCCTACCATACCGAAAGCAGGTCCAACGGCGTGGCGATCTACATCGGGCAGAAGGACGTCATCCTTGCGCCCGGAACCTACACGTACACCCTGACGTATTCGACGACCCGGCAGCTTGGCTTCTTCCAGGATCACGACGAGCTCTACTGGAACGTCAACGGCAACGGCTGGCGGCTGCCCCTGGACCGGGTCGGCTGCGTCGTGCACCTGCCGGGCGGGGCCGCGGCCCTGGAGGCCGTGGCCTATGAGGGCCCCCAGGGCAGCACGGCCAGCCGGACCTTCGCGGCCGGGGAGAACCGGGTCGTCTTCACCTCGTCCCGGGCGTACGATCCCGGCGAGGGCCTGACCATAGCCGTGTCCTGGCCCAAGGGTTTCGTGACCGAACCCCCTGCGCCCGGCGTGGCCGAGACGATCATGGCCGAGGGCGGAAGCCTTGCGTTCGTCGGCGTCGGGGGCGCGCTGCTGCTCGTTTACTACCTGCTGGCCTGGCTCAAGGTCGGCCGGGACCCGGCCAAGGGCGTGATCATCCCGCGCTTCGCCCCGCCCAAGGGTTTTTCGCCGGCCATGGTGCGCATGCTGTGGCGCATGAAATTCGACAACACGGCCTTCACGGCGGGCATCGTGAACATCGCCGTCAAAGGCGGGCTCAGGATCAAGGACAACGCCAGCGTGCGGCTCGAACTCGCCGAGCGGGCTCCGGCCGATCTGTCCGCCGGGGAACGCGCGGTCTGGGACGAGCTGCGCAAGGCCGGCTCATCCGTGGAGCTGAAGAACACCAACCACAAGGTCGTGGGCCGCGCCAGGCAGGTCATGAAGGACAAGCTCGGCAAGGAGCTGTCCTCCACGTACTTCCTGGCCAACTCCGGCTGGGTGGCCCCCGGTGTGGTCATCACCCTGGCAACCGTCGGGGCAATGGCCTTCGGCGCGGACTTTCCGCCCGCGGTGCTGTTCCTCAGCGTCTGGCTGACTGGCTGGACCTTCGGCTGCGTCACGCTGCTGCGCAAGGTCTTTGACGCCTGGCGGGCGCGGGACGTCATGGGCAAGGTTGGGGCCGTGTTCCTGTCGGTCTTCGCCCTGCCCTTCCTGGGCGGCGAGGTCATGGGGCTGGGTTTCCTGCTCAGCCAGACCGGCCTCGCGCCGGGTATGATCTTTTTGGGCATGATCCTGATCAACGCCGTCTTCTACGAGCTGCTCAAGGCCCCGACCCAGGCCGGTCGCCGCGTCCTGGACGAGATAGAGGGATTTCGGCTCTACCTGTCCGTGGCCGAGGAGGACCGCCTCAATTTCATCCACCCGCCCGACGAGACGCCGGAACTCTTCGAGAAGTTCCTGCCCTACGCCATGGCCCTGGACGTGGAGAACGAGTGGGGCGAACGGTTCGCCGGCATCCTGAGCCGGGCGGGGTACGAGCCGCAGTGGTATGCCGGGCGCCACTGGAATTCCCTGCATCCCGGCGGCTTCGCGACGGGCCTGGGCAGCGGCGTGTCGTCGGCCGTGTCCTCGGCTTCTTCCGCTCCGGGGAGCTCTTCGGGCATGGGCGGGGGCGGCTCCTCCGGCGGCGGCGGTGGCGGCGGCGGAGGCGGCGGCTGGTAGAAACGAGACGGGCCGGTTCCTGGAAGGAGCCGGCCCGATCTGCTTGAACTGCGGGGGGAGGCTGCGGGGCTAGGCTTCCCCTTCCTGGATGAAGGCCACGTAATCCTCCATGGTCAGCTCCAGTTCCGCGACCTTGATCTCGGACAGGTCGAGCTGGACGGCCTCGGGGCTGGTGGCCAGGTCGATGTCAGGGGTGCGGGTGATGCCGATGCCGGCCTTGGCCAGGACCTTGTTGGCCAGGCTGACCATGAGCAGGACGATGTCGCGGTCCTGCATGTCCTCGTCGTGGTGGTGTCTGGCCACCATGCAGTACACGTCCGGGAGGTTCCAGGTCTTGAGGAGCTGCGCTCCCAGGGCCGAGTGCAGGGAATCAAGCGCTTCCTCGATGAAGGTGCGGGGGACGGTCTCGCCCAGTTCCCCGTTTTTCTTCATGTCGGAGATGGCCAGCAGGAGAAACGCCTTGCCGATGTCGTGCAGGAGCCCCGCGAAAAAGGCCTCGTTCATCTTGCTCGGCAGCCGGCATTCCTTGGCGATCCACTTGGCGCCCAGGGCGCAGGCCACGGAGTGGATCCAGAGCTCGTCCATGTACTCGCGGATGAACGGGTCATGGGTGTCGAAGGATTTTTTCTGGGTCAGCATGGTCACCAGGTTCGACACCTCGGCCAGACCCAGTCGGACGATGGCGTTGCGGACCGTGGTTATCTCCAGCATGCCGCGGTAGAAGGACGAGTTGGCCATTTTGAGCAGCTGGCTGGTCAGGGCGGGGTCGCGCAGGATGTGCTTTTCGATGGCCTGCATGTCCGGGTCCGCCTTGGCCATCTCCTCCTGGATGGCCAGACCCGTGCGGTCGAAAGCCGGAAGTTGCGCCTTGCCCGAGACCACGTGCTCCTTGAGGCTGTCGAGGAAGGATTTTTCCTGGTTCATGTTCAGACTCCGAGCAGGCGGCGGGTTTCTTCGAGTGGGCGGGGCTTGAGGACCAGGGGCAGGCAGCGCATGACCTCCTCCAGGGAGGTGATGCCCTCGGAGGCCTTGACCAGGCCTTCCTCGAACAGGGTGACGAGCCCGGCGCTCTCCAGGGCGACCTTGCGGATGTCGAAGCTGGTGCGCCGCTCCAGGATGGCGTTGCGGACCATCTCGTCGAGGATGAGCAGTTCGAAGACCGCCACCCGTCCGCGATAGCCCGTGTAGCGGCAGTGGGAGCAGCCGGCGCCCTTGCGGAAGTTCGCGCCCTGGACCATGGCCTGGGTGTACCCGAACATCTGCAGTTCGCCGGGCGTGGGCCTGTAGGGCTTGGAGCACTCCGGACAGACGCGGCGCAGCAGGCGCTGGGCCACGACGCTGACCACGGTCGAGGAGATGAGGAAGGCCTCGATGTCCATGTTCATGAGGCGGATCAGGCCGCCGATGGAGTCCTCGGTGTGGAAGGTGGTCAGGACCTTGTGCCCGGTCAGGGCGGCCTGCACGGCCACTTCGGCCGAATAGTTGTCGCGGATCTCGCCGATGAGGATGACGTCCGGGTCCTGGCGCACGATGTGGCGCAGGGTCTCCTCGAAGGTCAGGTTGATCTTGGGGTCTATGGAGCACTGGGAGATGCCCGGGATGACGTACTCCACCGGCTCCTCGGCAGTGATGATGGACAGCAGAGGCGTGTTCAGGTGGTGGATGCAGCTGTAGACCGTGGTCGTTTTGCCCGACCCCGTGGGGCCGGTGACGATGACGACGCCGCTGGGCCTGGACAGGGCCCCGTCGATGAAGCGCTTGAGGATCTTCGGGTACATCCCGATGCCGGTGATGTCGATGAGGTTGCCCTGGCGGTTCAGCAGGCGCAGGACGATGGCCTCGCCGTGGATGGTCACGTAGAAGGATGCGCGCATGTCGAGCTCGCCACCGGGGAATTCGAAGAGGATGCGGCCGCCCTGGTGGCGTCGCTTCTCGGCGATGTCCGCCTTGCACATGATCTTCAGGCGGCTCGAAATGTTGGGGATGATGTCGCGGGGGAATTCCTTGTACGGCTCGAGCACTCCGTCGCGCCGGAAGCGAACGCGCAGACGGTCCGGCAGGGGCTCCATGTGGATGTCGCTGACATTGAAATCGATGGCGTCGAGGATGATGCGCTCGACGATGCCTGCAGCCGAGTCCTCCTCGCTCGTCTCCCGTGCCTGGGCCCCGCGCTCGAAGCGCTGGTAGGCCTCGACGATGGCCTCCCGGGTGGCGATGGCGGGGCTTACGCCCTCGGGGAACATGGTGCGGGCCTCGTCAAGGTCCTCCTGGTCCAGCACGTTGGCGAAGGCCACGACGATCTTGTTCTCGACCCGCTCGATGGGGATGTACGTGCCCTTGGCGCGGTAGGTCGAGGGCACCTGGTGCAGCAGGGAGAGATCCAGGTTGGTGAAGCGCGGGTCGATGAAGGGGTAGCCCAGCTGCAGGGACAGGGCTTCGAGGAGTTTGAACTCCTTGATGAAGTTGTTCCTGACCAGCACTTCGCCGATCTTCTGCGGGGTCTGGCTTGCGCGCTGGATCTGGAACGCGGATTCCAGATCGGCCTCGCTGATGAGGCCGAGCTCCACCAGGAGGCTGCCGATGCGCATGGACAGCTTGTTCTTGCGGATGGCGGCCGTGACCTGTTCGTCGGTGACGTAGCCCAGCTCCTTGACGATTTCGAGCAGCGGCTTGGGCCGGATGAGCTTGCTGCGCAGTCTGGACGCATGCACGGCCTGCTTTTCCGTCAGCAGGCCTTCCTTGATGAGGATGTCGATGAGCTCGCCGTGAGCTGACGTCTGACGTGTCGTGCCGGCCTCGGACATGAGGGCTCCACAGAGAGGGTTGATTGATTCGTCAGGCTATTATCCGCAGAAATTTATCGAGTCAAACTGGTAGGGTAGGTGCAGACACAATTGTTTCGTCCGCACGTCATACCGCAGACCGCAGGGGCAGGCGGATGCGGAAGGTGGAGCCGTTGCCGGGGGTCGAGTCGACGCTGATGGTGCCGTTCATCTTGGACAGGATGTCGCGGCAGATGGCCAGTCCCAGTCCCGTGCCCTGACCCTCGGCCTTGGTGGTGAAGAAGGGGTCGAAGATGCGGGGGAGGACGTCGGCGGGAATGCCCTGCCCGTTGTCGCTGACGGTGATGCGCACGGCGTCGGGTTCCCGGAAGGAGCTGAGTTCGACCAGGCCGCCGGGCTTGTCGATGGCGTCGATGGCGTTGTTGACCAGGTTGAGGAGGATCTGCTGCAGTTCGGTGGGGGAGCCTGCGACATCCTCGACGGCGGGGTCCAGGACGAGGCGTATCTCGACCTCACGGTATTTGGCCTTCTGCCGGGCGAAACCCGCGATGTCCTCGAGCAGAGGGTTGACCCGCACCACCCGTGCCGAGGTGTCGGTCTTGCGGGCGAAGCTCAGGAGCTTGTGCGTGATCTCCCTGCAGCGGTGCCCCTGGATGGTGATGGTCTGCAGCGACGAACGGATCTCCGTGACGTTCTCGTCGCTGTAGGGGTCGTCCGAGGACAGCAGGTCCTCGATCCAGCCGGCGTTTTCCATCATGATGGCCAGGGGGTTGTTGATCTCGTGGGCCACGCCCGCGGCCAGTTCGCCGATGGCCGCGAGCTTTCCGGCCTCGACCAGCTGACGCTGCATGTGCTGCTGGGTGAGCTCCGCCTTCAGCAGCCGTTGCTCGGTGCGCCGGGCCAGGGCCAGGGCCGTGGCGACGATGCCGGCCGCGCCGAGAAGCATGATGGCCAGCCCCAGCAGGCGGGCCTTGGCCAGGGGGCGCAGGACGTCGTCCATGGCCTGGTGAATGACGAGGATGCCGCCCGAGACCTTGACCGGGGCGCAGCCGTACATGCGCATGTCGTTTCGGTCGTCGCGCGCGTCGATGACCACGGGGCGCCCTTCGGGAAAGACCTGCCCGGCGAGGATCGCCGTCGTTTCCCGCGTGCTCGATCCGCTCGCGGACGGGTCGGCCGAGCCGTGCCGGTCGAGGAAGAACGAACCGCCCGGCCCGGCGGGCTGAAAGAGTCGGACCCTGTCGTCGATCTGCGCCGGATCCAGGTGCGCCCGCAGGAGCCAGGGCCCCTGTCCCGAGGCGATGCGCACGGTGATGAAGAGCTGGGTGTCCCGCATGCCGAGGCTGCTGACGAACTGCGGCCGGCTGATGGCCTGCTGGAACCACGGCGCGTCGGCCGCGGCCGAAGAGGCCGACGCGGGGCCCGTACCGGCGACGACCATGCCGGACGCGTCGAGGATGTCGAGGCCGAGGAAGACCCCTTGGTAGGCGTCCTGCAGCGTGTGCAGCCTTTCGCGCAGACGGGCCGGATCGGACAGCTCCGCGAGACCTGTCGTCCCCGCCTCCTGGCGGAGGTTGGCGATTTTCTCTTCGAGGAAGGCGTTCACGCCCTGGGCCGCGCTCATGGCCTGTTCGCCGAGGATGGCGCGGACTTTGGCCCTGTAGGAAGAGTCGTGAAAGACGTAGCCGAGGGTGCCCAGACACACGAGGGGCACTATGGCCACCAGGATGGTGAGGACGGTGAGCTGCCCGCTCATCATTCTGGGGGAAGGGATTTTTCTGACGGGTTCGACAGACGTGTCCGTTTCGGGCGAGGCGTGGCTCATGCGTGGTCCGGTCGATGCGGTTTCATGTGTCCCGGTTGCGGACATCCTTGCGCCAGGAATTGAGGGGGGCGCAGCACCCTTTGCCGGTATGCTGGTTGCGCCTGATCGAGTCTCCCGCATCGCCTTCGAGCATGGTCCTGCAGAGGTACCGCCCGGCTTCGTCGTTCCAGAAGAGCTCGGGGCAGCGCGGTAGATACCCGTGCCGACGCAGTGAGTCGGTGCACTGGTCGTGCATGCAGCACCACCCGCATCCAACGCAGGGGAGATACGTCATGGCGATTCTCCTGTGTGGGGGGAAGCGTCGGGCGCGACGGGATTCCGGTGGAACCTTGTGCGAAGGCTAACCCAAGGCCGTGTGGGGGTAAAGGAAATTCTGTCCTGAGGCGCCGCGTGCGCAGGCCGTACGCATTGCCGAAGATATCGTCAGCCCGGACCGACTTCGGTCCGGGCTGACGGGCGCGTCAGTTGCCGCCCAGGATGTTGGGGTGGTGGTACTCGTCCAGCATTTCCTCGGTGTGGCACACGGCGCAGTTGCCGCCCGAGCCGATGGGGCCCGGCGCGCCCTGGTATTGCAGGGGCTGGATGGCGTCGAGGTCGGGGTGGAACGGGTTCACGGCCGGGTATTCGGCGTGGGTCGGGCCGTGGCAGGCCTCGCACATGAGGCCTGCGTCGTCGCTGCGGGTGCGGTAGAGCCCTTCGGGGCCGCGCACCCACTGGTTGAAGGCCGAGTCGCCTTGCGGGGCTTCGAAGCCCACGTGACACGTCAGGCAGTCGGGCTCGTCCTTCCAGGGCTGCCGCGGAGCGATTTCGTCCACCGTGGCCACGAGCCTGGGCTTTACGTGCCGCATGAGGCGGTCGGCCTTGGCCTTGCCGGCCTCTTTTTCGGC
This sequence comes from Desulfomicrobium aestuarii, assembly GCF_055385525.1. NCBI lineage: Bacteria > Pseudomonadati > Thermodesulfobacteriota > Desulfovibrionia > Desulfovibrionales > Desulfomicrobiaceae > Desulfomicrobium > Desulfomicrobium aestuarii. Next base: position 2,903,343 of record NZ_AP042427.1, on the reverse strand, counting down.
CTTGAGCAGGGACAGGGCGTGGTCTTCCATGGTGCCATGGCAGTTGACGCAGGTCAGCCCGGCCTCCGCGTGCACGCCGCGGGCGCAGCGCGTGTAGCTGTCGGGGCCCGTGGGGTGGCAGGCGTGGCAGGCCTGGGCGTCTTCCATGTCGTTCATGTAGTTGGCGTGGAAGCCGTGGATGGCGGCCGGCAGGTTCAGCAGTTCCGGTCTGCCGGCGGCGTTCAGCAGCGGGTCGGGGTGGCAGCTCTGGCAGAGCACGGGCTTGCCTGCTTCGGCCTGGGCCAGCAGGCCGGTCTTGTGCCGGCGGTCGTGCCGGGCCAGAACGTCGGAGGCCGTCAGGGCGGAGATGCCCATGGTCTCGTCCTTGCGCCACGCGCCGCCGTGGCAGTTGCGGCAGCCGATCTCGGTGGACACCGGAGCGACGACCCTGGTCGTGGCCAGAAGTTCGCCGCTGGAGGCGTCCCGGGCCTCGATGGTGAAGACGGGGTAAGGGTCGACGCCGCCGTCGTCCGTGTAGGGCAGCACCGGGATGCCGTCGGCCACGAAGGTCAGGTTCTTCTCGTTGAGCGTCATCTCCCCGGACAGACCGAGGCCCTTGGCGCTGACGTTCTCGGGCAGCTCCTTGCCGACCAGAGACGGCGCGTATTTCCAGAACTCGACATGTTTGCTCGGATTTTCGAAGCCTGCGGGCGGGATGAAGGATATCTTCACCCCCTGTGTCACGATCTCCGGGCGCGGGTCGCGGCGCACGAGCTGGGCAGCCAGGGTGCTGCCCGGAGGGAGGAAGGAGAGGTGCGCGTCGCTGTCGGAGATGCATTTCTCCCCGAGGGTGCACCAGGCCAGCAGGACGTACTCGTCGTTCTCCGCGTCGAAGGCCGGGATTTCGATGGCTGTTTCGGGACGCGCGGGGGCTTCCGCGGTCGCGGGTTTTCTGCCGTGCAGTCCCTCAACGATATACGAGGCCAAAGCGCCCCGCTCCAGGGGCGTGCCCGCGAAGCGCGGCATGTAGGCGTGGACCTTGCCCATGCCCCGGATCATGGACTCCATGGCGAACCGGTCGAACGTCGCCGTCAGGGGCTTTATGTCGTTCAGGGGGCCGCCGATGGAATGGCAGGCGGCGCACTGGCCGCGGAAGATCTCCCGGCCGGCGTCCAGGGCGTTTTCGGCGGTGACCTCCTGGTTGCGGTTCCAGCCCGACGTCGCCAGGAAGCCTTGGGCGGAGATGGCCTCCTCGGTCCCGGCCAGGATGGCGTTTGAGTACATGTGCCCGTAGACGAGGTACGGCCTGCGCCCGGCCTCGCGCATCCACTCGAAGCAGCCCATGTACATGAGGCCGATGACGAGCAGGGTCACGGCCATGGGGCGCTTGACCGCGGCGGGCATCCTCACGGCCATGATCAGGCCGCCGGCGAAGAGGACGGCGGAGATCTGGATGAAACCGTTGAGGAAGGGGACGATCTCGGGGTTTGCGCCGAGGATCATGGCCCTGGGCCCTTCGGGCAGGACCTGCAGGTACCACCATCCCGACAGGAGCAGCACCCCGAAGGGCAGCAGCAGCCACAGGGCGCAGTAGCGGACCATGGCTTCGCGGGTCGGCGCGTCCTTTTCCCACGTGGCCGTGACGAAGCCGTAGAGTCCTGCGAACATCAGGGCGATGCAGGTCCTGAAGACCAGGGCCGGCCAGAAGGTCGGGTTGAAGAACCCGTCCCAGAAGCCCCGCGTGACCGGCCAGTCGCCGGGCGTGAGCATGAAGCCGATGATGCCGTTGATCATGAACAGCGACATCCAGCCGAAGAAGAAATAGAGCCAGCCCATGATCAGGTGATTGCGCCGGCCCATCCTGCCGAAGGTGTAGTAATAGATGAACAGGGACACGATCTCGGCCAGGAAGAAGACCCACTCGATGGCCCACCCGAAGACGAAGGTGTGGATGAGGCTCGACGTGGCCGCCGGGGCGACGAGCGAAATGATGAACCAGATCCCGACACCGGTGATGCCGCCCAGGACCATGGTCACCAGCAGGAAGAACTTGGTGTGCCGCTTGGCGTAGGCCAGGATTTCCGGGGAGTTGCGCCGGTAGGCCAGAAGCTCCGTCAGCACGAGAAACAGGCCGCCGCCCACGGCGAAATGGGCGATGTAGACGTGAAAGATGGAAATCAGCGCGATGAGCAGGCCGCCGCCGGCCCAATGGAGTTCCCAGACAGGAAAGTTCATGAGCGCACCTCCGTGTCGGTGGACGCGGTTCTGAGCATCCAGACGATGATGGCGACCCCGGCGAGGAGGGTCAGGACGAAGAGGACGAAGGGCGAGTATTCGCCGGTCACGACGCGTTCGGAGACGTTGAAATACGGGCTCAGGTAGGCGTCCCGGACCATGTCGCGCAGATAGACCATGAGGGAGACGGTGGTCACGGAGATGATGGCCGTGGTGCGGACGTTGTAGCGCAGCGCGTTGCTGATGCTGAAGATCCCGAGAATCGCGCCCGCGGCGAAGACCAGGGTGTGGGGCAGGGAGCCGCCGAGCAGGAGATGCGAGACGCGTTCGGGCAGGGCCGTGAGGAACCACAGGCCCAGGGCCATCTGCACGACCGTCGAGAACGCGTACCAGTTCATGCCGTGCCGCACCCAGCGGCCGGCCTGCGGGTCGTCCTTGCGCCGCTGGTACAGCAGGGCCAGGGCCAGGCCTCCCAGGGCCGTGGACGAGGCGACGACGTGCAGGTAGCGCGGCAGCACCGTCGGGTCCGAGAGGTTGAGGATCGTCCCGCCGGCATTGTCGACGTACGCGGTCCATGCCTCGGGGTTCAGCATGAGCGTCATGTTGTTGGTGAAGATGAAGCCCGTGGCCAGGAGGCACAGGGCCGTGACGGCGATGAAGAGCGTCTTCAGGGAGCCTAGGGCGGTGTAGCGGAAGTCATAGACGTACGCGCTGCCGTACGCGGCGATGACCAGGCCGACGACGCCCAGCCAGTAGACGGCCATGAGCACGCTGCTCGTGTACAGGAACTGGCCGTAGAGGACCTGCATGAAAAGCAGCGGCGCCACGCCGAAGTTGACGGCGAAGGCGATGGTGAAAGGCAGCTTGACGGAGATCGTTTTTGTCAGGGGCTCGGAGTCCCTCTTCCCTCGCACATTGTGGACCAGGGCGATGATGGACGCCCCGAGCATGACGTTCATGACCAGGATGTGCAGGATGAAGGTCAACACCTGAAAAAGGTAGAACCAGCCCCATTCTATGGGAATGGGCAGGGCCGAGGGAATGAGCCGGGTTGGGTCCATGGTCGCTCTCCGTGTTTGAGGTCCGCGGTGTGGAAAAATGCAGGCGTCAACAAAGGTAGCCAAATTGGAGGGCCGCGTCAAAACCTCCCGGCAATTCGGACAGTTCCTGTCCGGTTCGTGGGCGGACCGCGGAACGCAAAAAGCCCCGGGCGGTTGCCCGGGGCTTGCGAAAGGAAAGATGGCGTCCCCAAGGGGATTTGAACCCCTGTTATCGGCGTGAAAGGCCGGTGTCCTGGACCTAGCTAGACGATGGGGACGTGGCTGGGCGACTTAGATTCGAACTAAGATTGACGGAGTCAGAGTCCGCTGTCCTGCCGTTGAACGATCGCCCAAAATATTTGGCGTCCCCAAGGGGATTTGAACCCCTGTTATCGGCGTGAAAGGCCGGTGTCCTGGACCTAGCTAGACGATGGGGACGCGAACCGCGTCAGAAAAAAAGTGGCGTCCCCAAGGGGGTTTGAACCCCTGTTAGCGGCGTGAGAGGCCGCCGTCCTAGGCCACTAGACGATGGGGACGCAAGGTTTTGGTGGGCCGTGAAGGGATCGAACCTTCGACTCTCTGCTTAAAAGGCAGATACTCTACCGTCTGAGTTAACGGCCCGAAAGAGAAGACGCTTCTATAGTCGGGCCATCTGCTTGTCAAGCCGGAAAGTCACCCTTTTTTCAGTTCGATCCTTTCCTGTCCGTTCATGTACGGACGCAGGGCTTCGGGGACGATGACCGACCCGTCGGCCTGCTGGTAATTCTCGAGAATCGCTACCATTGTCCGGCCTACTGCCAGACCCGAGCCATTCAGGGTGTGTACCAGTCTGCTCTTCTTCGAGGCTGCCGGCTTGAAGCGGATCCCGGCCCGGCGGGCCTGGAAGTCCTCGAAGTTGGAGCAGGACGAAATCTCGCGATACTTGTCCTGACCGGGCAACCAAACCTCTATATCGTAAGTTTTCGCGGATGAAAAGCCCAAATCTCCGGCGCACAGCGTGACCACCCGGTAGTGCAGTCCCAGCCTCTGCAGGATGCTCTCGGCGTGGCCCAGCAGCTTTTCCAGTTCGTCGTAGGAGGTGTCCGGGTGGACGAAGCGCACCAGCTCCACCTTGTCGAACTGGTGCTGGCGGATCATGCCCTTGGTGTCCTTGCCGTAGGAACCGGCCTCGGAGCGGAAGCAGGCCGTGTAGGCGCAGTGGGCGATGGGCAGCTGGCCTTCGCCCAGGGTCGTGTCGCGGTAGATGTTGGTCACCGGGACCTCGGCCGTGGGGATGAGGTAGTAGTTGGAGTCGCCCAGGCGGAAGAGGTCCTCCTCGAACTTGGGCAGCTGGCCCGTGCCCATGAGGCTCTCGCGGTTGACGATGACCGGCGGCATGACCTCGTCGTAGCCGTTCTCCATGGTCTGCACGTCGAGCATGAGGCTGATCAGCGCCCGCTCCATGCGCGCGGCCCAGCCCTTCAGCAGCACGAAGCGGCTGCCCGTGATCTTGGCCGCGGTCTCGAAGTCCAGGCCGCCCAGGGCCGTTCCCAGTTCCCAGTGTTCCTTGGGCGCGAAGTCCAGCTCGGGCTTGGCGCCCCAGGTGCGGACCTGCACGTTGTCCGAGTCGTCGACGCCCTCGGGGACCGAGGGGTGCGGGACGTTGGGAATGGACATGACCCACTGCTCGGTCTGGCCGTCGATGTCCTTGAGTTCCTCGTCCAGGGCCTTGATGCGGACGGACATGGCCCCGAGCTCGGCCAGAAGGGCGTCGGCGTTCTCGCCGGTCTTCTTCATGCGGGCGATGTCGCCCGAGGCCTGGTTGCGGCGGGCCTTGAGCTCCTCGGCCTCCAGCAGGAGGTCGCGGCGCTTCTGGTCGATGGCCAGGAAATCGTCGAGGTCGAGCTTGCTGCGCCTCTTGCGCAGGCCTTCCTTGACGTCGTCGGTATTGGAGCGAACGAATTTGATGTCGAGCATGGGCGTGTCCTTGTCTGCGGTGTCGTCCCTGATCGAAACGGGACGCGTTTTCAAGGCGAAATCCATAGCCTGCCTCGGCCGGAATCACAAGACGCGCAGGGCGGCCGCGGAAAAATCCGGGTGCACATGAAATTTTTTTGCGCGGTCGCCCTTGACTTCACCGGGGCAGGGATTATTTGGGCCTCTGTCTTGCGCGGACCGGCGAGGAACGAACAGGCCCGCGTGTTGGCACTTGATGGTGAAGAGTGCCAGAAAATTTATCTACTCGGAAGAAATTCTTAAACATCTTGGAGGAAAACATGAAGCTCAGACCGTTGCACGACCGTATCCTGGTCAAGCGTCTCGAAGAGGAACAGGTAACCAAAGGCGGCATCATCATCCCTGACTCCGCCAAGGAAAAGCCCATCAAGGGTGAAGTGGTTGCCGCCGGCCCCGGCAAGGTCGCCGATGACGGAAAGCAGATCCCCATGGGCGTCAAGACCGGCGACAAGGTGATCTTCAACAAGTACGCCGGCACCGAAGTCAAGATCGACGGCGAAGAACTGCTCATCATGCGCGAGGACGACATCCTCGCCGTTATCGAAGCCTAATCTTTCATTACATAAGGAGACGCACACATGGCTGCTAAAGTTATCAAGTTCGACGCCAAGGCCCGTGAAAGACTGAAGAAGGGCGTGGACACCCTGGCCGATGCCGTCAAGGTCACCCTCGGACCCAAGGGCCGCAACGTGGTCATCGAAAAGTCCTTCGGCTCCCCCATCATCACCAAGGACGGCGTGACCGTGGCCAAGGAGATCGAACTGGAAGACAAGTTCGAGAACATGGGCGCCCAGATGGTCAAGGAAGTCGCCTCCAAGACTTCCGACATCGCCGGTGACGGCACCACCACCGCCACCATCCTGGCCCAGGCCATCTTCCACGAGGGTATCAAGCTGGTCGCCGCCGGCCGCAACCCCATGTCCATCAAGCGCGGCATCGACAAGGCCGTCGAGGCCGTCATCGCAAGCCTGGACAAGCTGGCCAAGCCCACCCGCGACCAGAAGGAAATCGCCCAGGTCGGCACCATTTCCGCCAACAACGACTCCACCATCGGCAACATCATCGCCGAGGCCATGAGCAAGGTCGGCAAGGAAGGCGTCATCACCGTTGAAGAGGCCAAGGGTCTGGAAACCACCCTTGACGTCGTCGAAGGCATGCAGTTCGACCGCGGCTACCTGTCCCCCTACTTCGTGACCAACCCCGACAAGATGGTCTGCGAAATGGACAACCCGCTGATCCTCATCAACGAGAAGAAGATCTCCAACATGAAGGAACTGCTCCCGGTTCTGGAGCAGGCCGCCAAGATGGGCAAGCCCCTGGTCATCATCGCCGAGGACATCGAAGGCGAAGCCCTGGCCACGCTGGTCGTCAACAAGCTGCGCGGCACCCTGCAGGTCGTGGCCGTCAAGGCCCCCGGCTTCGGCGAGCGCCGCAAGGCCATGCTGCAGGACATCGCCATCCTGACCGGCGGCGAAGTCGTGTCCGATGACCTGGGCGTCAAGCTCGAAAGCATCGCCCTGAACCAGCTCGGTTCCGCCAAGCGCGTGGTCATCGACAAGGAAAACACCACCATCGTCGACGGCGCCGGCGAAGCCGAAGCCATCAAGGCCCGCGTGAAGCAGATCCGCAACGAGATCGAGGAGACCACCTCCGATTACGACCGCGAGAAGCTGCAGGAGCGCCTGGCCAAGATCGTCGGCGGTGTCGCCGTGATCAACGTCGGTGCCGCCACCGAGACCGAGATGAAGGAAAAGAAGGCCCGCGTGGAAGACGCCCTGAACGCCACCCGCGCCGCCGTTGAAGAAGGCATCGTCCCCGGCGGCGGTGTCGCCCTGGTGCGCTGTCAGGCCGCCTTGGAGTCCGTGAAGCCCGCCGATGACGACGAGGCCGCCGGCGTGCAGGTCATCCGCCGCGCCATCGAGGAGCCCATCCGCATGATCTGCGGCAATGCCGGCGTCGAAGGCGCCGTGGTCATCGACAAGGTCCGCCACGGCAAGGAAGACTTCGGCTACAACGCCGCCACCGGCGAGTACGAAGACCTGCTCAAGTCCGGCGTCATCGATCCCAAGAAGGTGACCCGCATCGCCCTGCAGAACGCCGCTTCCGTGGCCTCCCTGCTGCTGACCACCGAGTGCGCCATCGCCGAGAAGCCCAAGGAAGAGGCTGCCCCGGCCATGCCCGGCGGCGGCATGGGCGGCATGGGCGGCATGTACTAAGCCGATTTGCCATAGCCAAAAAAAGGGCCGGGAGCGATCCCGGCCTTTTTTTGCGCCCTTTTTCCGGGGCGTTGCGTTCTCCGGAAAATCAGCCCTTTTGCTCTTCGAGGCGCCCCAGGAGGCGCAGAAAGCCGTCGAGGATGGTCAGGGGGTGGGGCGGGCAGCCCGGGATGTAGAGGTCGATGGGCACGATGGGGTCGGCCCCGCCGTTGTGCTGCGGGTGGCCGACGAAGGGCCCGCCGCTGATGGCGCAGGCGCCCAGGGCGATGGCGATGCGCGGCTCGGGCACGGCTTCCCAGGTCTTCTGCAGGGCCAGTTCCATGCCTTTGGTCACGGGCCCGGTGATGAGCACGCCGTCGGCGTGGCGCGGCGAGGCCACGTACTGGATGCCGAAGCGGCCCAGGTCCCAGCCGATGGTCCCGAGCACGTTGATGTCCGCCTCGCAGGCGCAGCACCCGCCGGCGCTGACCTGCCGCAGGCGCAGGGAGCGGCCCAGGAGGCTTTTCATTTTTTTGTCCAGGGCTTCTGCCAGGCGCAGCTCCTCCTCGCCGGGCTTGCCCAGGATCAGGTCGTCGCGCCGTCGTACCGCCAGCCGGTGGTCGTTCGTCCGCGTCACGGCCCCGTGCGGGCAGGCCTGCATGCAGGCCCCGCAGAACAGGCAGCGGCCGAGGTCCAGGGTCGTGCTCGAACCGGGCTCCCGCGAAATGGCGCCCGTGGGGCAGACTTCGGCGCAGGCGTCGCACTCCGCCGGACAGGCCGAGGCGTCCAGACGCAGGGCGCCGCCGTGGCGGACGGGCAGGGACGGGGCCGGACCCTTGGGGTAGGCCATGGTCTGGCAGCCGCGGCGCATGCGGTTCATGAGGGTGTCGAAAATGTACATGAGCGCTCCCCTTACAGATCGAACCCGCAGTAGGACAGGTTGAAGCTCTTGTTGCAGATGGGAAAGTCCGAGACGGCCGTGCCGCGCAGGGCCAGGGCCAGGCCGGACCAGTTGTGGAAGGACGGGTCCTTGATCTTGTAGCGCCGGAAGCGTCCGTCATGGCCGGTCAGGGCCACGTGGCAGACCTCGCCGCGCCACCCCTCCACCAGGGCCACGGCCAGGGCTTCGGGATGAGGGGCCCCAAGCTCGGTGCGCAGCTCCCCGTCTACGGGTTCGGCCAGCTGTTCGAAAAGATAGCGGCCCGAGCGCTGGACTTCGAGCGAACGCACCCTGGCCCGGGCGAAGATGTCGCCGCTGGGCCATACCGCCACCGGGGCCTGGGAGAAGCGGTGCCAGCCCGCCGGGTGGTCGAAGCGCACGTCGCGGACCAGTCCGCAGGCCCGCGCTGCGGGGCCCACCAGCCCGATGGCCACGGCCTGGGGCGGGTGCACGACTCCGACGTTACGAAAACGCACTCGCACCGAGGCCGCGTCCCAGAACCATGTCATGGCCTGCTCGACATCGGCCATATGGGTCTTCAGGCGCTCGGCCATGGTGGCCAGACGCTCCGGCTCCAGGTCGTGCACGCACCCGCCGGGCCGGATCAGGCCGCGGCCGAAGCGGTTGCCGCACAGCAGGGCCGTCAGGTTCAGGAAATCGCCCCTGATCTTGCCGCAGGCCGCCGAGGTTGGCAGGAAGGCCACGTCCAGGGCCAGGGCGCCCATGTCGCCGGTGTGGTTGGCCAGGCGTTCGAGCTCCAGGGCCACGGACCTGAGCCACTGGGCCCGCAGGGGCGCCTCGACGCCGGCCAGGGCCTCCATGACCATGGCGTGGGCCGTGGCGTGGGCGATGGTCGTATCGCCGGCCACGGCCTCCATCTGGCACATGGTCCCGCGATGGGGACCGCCGGTCAGGGCCTCCTCCACGCCGCGGTGCTGGTAGCCCAGGGCGATCTCGAGGTGCATGACCTCCTCGCCGGCGCACTGGAAGCGGAAGTGCCCGGGCTCGATGACCCCTGCGTGCACCGGGCCCACGGCCACCTCGTGCACCTCGCCGCCGTCCACGCGGAAGAAGGGCGCGTTGGCCGGCGCGTTGCCGTTGGCGTGGCGCACGGGCTTGAGCCACGGGTGCCCGACGGGGACCAGGCCGTGTTGCTCCCAGACTTCGCGCTCGAAGAGGTGGGCCTGGGGGAACCTGGGCGTCAGGGACGGGTACGAGCCGCTGACGGGTTCGCTGCGGGCCACGCCGAGGACGCTGTCGTCGTCCATGGCCAGGATGGCGACCAGGGTCGTCTCGTCGTGGTCCGGCACCCCGAACCAGGCCACGAGGCGCGCGCCGCCCCGGATCAGTTCGCCGGTCAGGCGGACGAGCTTGGTCACCGAAAAGACCGGGACAGAGGCCCAGGAGACTCTGGATGCGTTGGCGAAGGAGAAAAACGGTGCGAGTGTGTTCATGGCAGTGGGAAGAGTTGAAGGACTGCTGCGGACCAGGCATCCTTGAGGATGGCCGGGGTGAAGAGGCCGAGCCAGAGCGATGCGACCAGCAGCGCCAGCGGCGGCAGAACGAGGCCTGCCGTCTCGCGCAGGTGGACCGGGTCGGGCTTCTTCAGGCGCGGCCTGCCGTCGACGATGGCGAAGACCACGTGGGACAGCCCGAAGAACGCCAGCAGCAGACAGACCAGGAAGAGGCCGATGGCCCAGGGGTGACCGGCCGTCAGGCCGGTGCGGACGATGAGCAGTTCGCTGAAGAAGGGGCCGAAGGGCGGACAGGCCGTGATGGCGAACATGCCCGCGACGAAGAGCCTGGAGTTGTGCGGCAGTATTCTGGACATGCCCCGCGCGTCGTCCATGGAGGCCGAGCCCGCGGCCCGCTGCAGATTGCCGGCGCTCAGGAAGAGGGTGCCCTTGGTCAGCCCGTTGCTCCAGACATGAAAGAGGGCCGCCCAGACCCCGGCGCTGCCGAAGGACGCGGCGATGCACAGGATGCCCATGTGCTCGATGCTCGAATAGGCGAGCATCCGCTTGAAGTCGCGGGTGCGCAGCAGAAAGAGGGCCGCGGTCAGGGTCGAGAAGAGGCCCAGGGCCAGGAGGCTCCGGCCGGCCATGGCCCCTTCCCCGGCCGCGTCGATGACCGACTTGACGCGCAGGATGGCCGTGAAGGCCACCGACGTCACCCCGCCCGCCAGCAGCGCGCCGACGAGGCCGGGGCTCTCGCCGTAGGTGTCGGGCTTCCAGGTGTGCATGGGGGCCAGGCCCATCTTGGTGCCGTACCCGACCAGCAGCAGCACCCAGGCCGTCAGGACCCAGGCTTTGGACAGGCTCGGGCCGTGGGCCAGCAGGGCCGTGAAGGTGATGTCTCCGGACCCGCCGCCGTGCAGGGAGGCGTAGCCCAGGCAGATGGACCCGAGCAGGGACAGGGCGATGCCCGTGCCGCCCACCAGCAGGTATTTCCAGGTGGCCTCGAAGGCGCGCGGCGTGCCCGTGAAATGGATGAGGGGGACGCAGGCCAGGGTCACGGCCTCTGTGGCGATCCACAGGATGCCCAGGTGCCTGGCCTGGTGCCCGGCGCTCAGCAGGCCCAGGACCAGGAGCAGGGCCGCGACGAAGACCCTGTTGCCCTGCTCCTTGAGCCGGAGGTAGCTGGCCGCGTAGCAGGCGCAGACCAGGAAGAGCAGGGACACGCCGGGCAGGATGGCCCGGGCCAGGGCGTCGAAGGCCAGCCACGCGGCAGGGTCCACCGCTGGCGGGGCGGCCATGAGCCACAGGCACAGGGCGAAGTGCGCGGCGCCGACTGCGGGCAGCAGCAAGGGGCGTGTGCGCCTGTCGGGCCAGATTGCCGCCAGGGCCGCGCCGGCCAGGGGGATGAGGATCAGGAGCATGGAGTTCATTCGTGCAGCGCCGTGAGTTTGCGGGTGTCCAGGGAATCGAAGGCCCGCTGGATGCGGTCGACGATGATGCCGATGACGAAGATGCCGACGGTGACGTCGAGGAGGATGCCGAACTCCACCAGGATCGGGGTCGACCGGATGAGCAGGAGCCCCGCGAGGTAGATGCCGTTTTCCAGGATCAGGTAGCCGCAGACCTGCGAGATGGCCTTGGTCCGGCCGATGAGCAGGATGAAGCCGGTCAGGATCAGGGCGATGGCCCCGGGCACGTGCAGGGTGCCGGCGTGCTCGGGCAGGAGCGGCAGGTGGCGGGCCAGGGCCACGGCCGCGATGGTCGCCCCGGCCCCCAGCAGCAGGGACGGGATGTAGGCGATGTAGGGCTCCAGTTCGCGGGCGATGTTGGCCGTGCGCATGGCGCGGTGCAGCAGGCCCGGGATGAGGAAGCCCTTGCCGGCCACCGTGGCCATGGTGATGAGCACCAGACGCCAGTCCAGTTCGTGGGCTTCGAGGACCAGGGGCACCAGGCCCAGGAGCACGCCCTGGGCGCCCACGGCGCGGATCAGCACGGGCAGGCGGCTGGTGCCCAGGGCCAGGAGATTGAGCCCCATGGCCAGGCCGATGAGGAGATTGAGGTAATCGTTCATATGTCACCCATCCAGGTCAGCAGCAGCGGGAAGAGGCAGAACAGGAAGCCGATGGTCAGCAGGAGCGGCACCCGGCGGAAGGCCAGTCGCGCCGTCAGGGACTCCACCAGACCCACGGCCACGGTCGTCAGCAGCACGGCCAGGGCCAGGACGCCCACGGACGCCGGCAGGGGCAGTTCCGACAGGGGCAGCACGGCCTGGGCCAGGAGGACGGCGAAGAGCATGAGTTTGACCGACGCGCCGTGCAGGATCATGGCCAGGGGCGGCCCGCTGTGGTCCAGGACCATGACCTCGTGGATCATGGTCAGCTCCAGGTGCGTGTTGGGGTCGTCGAAGGGCACGCGGCAGTTTTCGGCCAGCAGGATGATGAAGAGCCCCACGGCCAGCAGGGCCGCGCTGGGTCCGGGCAGCGGCGCGAACATGGACGACAGGGAGATGCTGCCGGACTGCACCACCAGGGTCAGGACGGCGGTGATGATGCCGACCTCGGCCAGCACGGCGTAGCTGACCTCGCGGGCCGCGCCCATGCCCTCGAAGGCCGAGCCGGTTTCCATGGCGCCCCAGGCCGTGCAGAAGCGGGCCAGGGCCAGGAGGTAGACCAGGAGCAGCACGTCGCCGTCGAAGGAAGCCGGCGCCCCGGCCCCGGCCAGGGGCAGCAGCAGGGCGGCTCCGACCACCGCCACCCAGGCCACGGCCGGGGCGATGACGAAGCCTGGCGAAGCCAGGGTGCTGACGACCACGCCCTTGCGCCACAGGCGGGCCAGGTCGAAGTAGAGCTGGAGCACGGGCGGCCCCTGCCTGCCGGCCACCCAGGCCTTGACCTTGTTGATGACGCCGGGAAGCAGCGGCGCCAGGACCAGCCAGGCCAGCAGGCGCAACGAAAGATCCAACATCGCGGACATCACATCCCTCCCTGGAAGACCAGCATCCCCAGCGCCGTGACCCCGAGGAAAACATACAGAATATAGAGGTGCAGACGGCCGTGCTGCAGGCCCCGCGCCGCGTCGGCCAGAAGCATGACGGCTCTGGCCGCGGGCCCGACGCCTTTTTCCAGCACGGTTTCGGGAACCCGCTCCAGGGCCAGGGCCGATTCCGGGAAATAGCCGCGGACCCGGCGGATGCGCCTGTCGGGGCGCAGCAGCCACCGGAACCAGCCGGTCACGATGCCGGCGAAGGAGCCGCCGGTGTACTGCATGTGCGCGGTCGGGGCCGCATAGCCGCAGTCCCAGGTGGGGCCACGGCGGATGCCGCCCGCCCGTACCTTGCGCAGGGCGAAGATGGCTGCGGCGGCCAGGGCGCAGGCCAGGGCCGTGTGCGCCGCACCGATCGCCCGGGCCGGGATGGGAGGCGCGGAAGCGGCCCATTGCGGCGTCCAGTCGGCGATGCACCCCTGCACCAGATGCAGAAAGAAGCCGGGCATGAGACCGACGCAGAGCATGACGGCGGCCGGGACGACCATGGCCGCGCGCATGGCGAGGCCGCATTCGGTGGCGTGTCCCGAGGTCTTGCCCCGGGGCGCGCCGAGGAAGACGATGGCCGAGGCCTTGGCGAACGCGCCCAGGGCCATGGCTCCGGTTCCTGCCAGGACGATGACGGCCGGCAGTACGCCGAAGGTCTCGCCCTTCTGGGCCACGGCTTTGAGCAGGCCCTGGTAGATGGCCCACTCGCTGACGAAGCCGTTGAGCGGCGGCAGGCCGGACACGGCGGCCGCGCCCATGGCGAAGAGGGCCGCGGTCCACGGCATGGCCCGCCACAGCCCGCCCAGCCGGCTCATGTCCCGGGTGCCCGTGGCGTGCAGGACCGAGCCGGCGCCGAAGAAGAGCAGGGACTTGAAGAGGCAGTGGTTGAAGACGTGCAGCAGGGACCCGGCCAGGGCGACCTGCCCCCAGACGGGGTGCCCGTGGGCCGCGGCCAGCAGGGCCAGGCCCAGGCCGATGAGGATGATGCCGACGTTTTCCACGGTGCAGTAGGCCAGCAGGCGCTTGATATCGTTCTGGGCCATGGCGAAGACGATGCCAACGAGGGCGCTGGCGCAGCCGATGCCGAGCACCGTCCAGCCCGCGCCGTCGGGCACGGGCAGCCAGCCGGAGAAACGGACGATGCCGTACACGCCCATCTTGACGGCCACGCCGGACATGATGGCCGAGACGTGGCTCGGCGCGCCCGCGTGGGCCGAGGGCAGCCAGATGTGCAGGGGGAACATGCCCGCCTTGACCCCGAAGCCCAGGAGCGCCAGCCAGAAGAGCGGGGCCAGGTCGGGGCGGTCGCGCAGGGGCCCCAGGTCCCAGGTCCCGACACCTGCGGCCAGGGCCGAGAAGAACGCGAAGAGGGCCATGGTCCCGGCGTGGGAGGCGGCCAGATAGAGCCATCCGGCCCGGCGCACTTCGGAACGCTCCCTGTCCAGGGTGATGAGGAAGTAGGCGCTCAAGGCGAAGGCTTCCCAGGCGAAGAGGAAGTGCAGCCCGTTGGCGCAGGTCAGGACCAGGCCCATGGACAGCACGAGGGCGCTCCACCACGACCTCCCCCGGGGCGCGGAGCGCGGGAAGTGGTCGTCGGGCCAGTATTCGGATGCATAGAGGGCGCCGAGTCCCCCCGTCAGACAGACGAGGACCAGGAAGAGGGCGCTCAACGCGTCGAGGGTCAAAAAGACGTTTTCCCCGCCAGGGGCCAGGGAACTTCTCAATGCCCAGCCTTGCCCGCCCGTCAGGACGGTTGCGGCCGCGCCCAGGCCGGCCAGGGTTCCGAGGCTGTTGAGCCCGAGCCAGAGGCGCGGACGCGCCCCCACAGCGCAGGCCAGGACAAGGGCCAGGGCGGCCGTGCCGAGCAGTGCGGAGGTCATCGTCTCCCCCCGGATCTCAAGGGGACGGCATGTCCGCTGCCTTCGACCAGGGCCTGCAGCACGGTCTCGTCGTCTGCCGCCTGGTCCAACGCGGTGCTCAGCACTCCCGACGCGACGCTGCGGGCCAGCAGGCCGAGCATGTCCACATGCAGGCGCGGCGTGGGCGAGATGAAGAAGAGCAGCCGCGTGACGGGGACTGCGTCGGGACCCTTGGTCCCTTCGAGGGGGGCGCTCAGCAGGATGAGCGAGACCAGGGCGCAGGCTTCGCCGAGAAAGACGCCCCTGGCCGGGTGGGGCAGGGCGAAGCCCCTGCCGGTCGGCGCAATGGTCAGCCCCTCCGGGGTGCAGATGCGTCGGGCGAGCATGCCGTGCACGGCCGGGGAGACGCCGGGAAGGCCCCGGACGATGCGTTCGAGGACGCCCGGAAGGTCGCCGGGCGTCACGTCGCGCCATATCCCCCCGCGCCGGACCAGGGCGGCGAGGTTCAGGTTCGAGGCCAGGGCCGGCGTCGGCTGGGCGAGGAAGCCCGTGTTGGCGGCCAGGCCGTTGCGGGCCGCCCAGGTCATGACCTGGTCCTGCTCGAAGAGGATGCGGTCGCGGTCATGCACGTGGGGCATGCCTTCGTTTCTGACCCACTCGAGGACGAGCTGTTCCGAGACACCAAAGGACTCGGCGATCTGAATGAGGTTGAGATACATGTCCGTTGTCGATGCGTGAAGGTTGATGGATCAGGGATGCGTCCCGCCGCTCAGGGGGATGGCCAGGGCCAGCGCCAGGATGGCCGCGCATAGATAGAGGATATAGGCCTGGGTCCTGCCGTGCTGGAACCACCTGGCCAGATCCGAAAGTCTGAGGATGGCCAGCCCGCACGGTCTGACGATCCGTTCAAGGACCGTCTCGGGCGTGTGCGATGATCTGGACGCATGGGCCGGAAAGAAGTCCTCGGGCGGTTCCGCGTGGACTGCGGGCCGCAGGATCCAGTCGAACCAGCCGGTGATGATGCCTGCGAAGGACCCGGCGGTATACTGCATGCGCGGCGAGGGTTCGGCGTAGCCGCAGTCCCAGGTGACGGCCCTGGTCGTGCGCTGCCGCAGGAGCCGGCAGGCCAGGACACCCGCAGCCAGGGCGGCCAGTGCGATCAGCGCGTGGGCCGCGCCCAACGGCGTCAGGCGGTTGGGGATGTCCAGGGGCGTCCCGAGCCCGAACCAGGCCGTGGCCACGCGCATGAGCATCGGCCAGAAGAGGGCCGGGGCGAGGCCGATGGCCAGGCACCCCCCCGCCAGGACAGCCATGGCCCCGCGCATGCCCGGGCCGCACTCGCGGGCTTTTCCGGCGGCCTCGGCCCGGGGCGCGCCGAGGAAGACGACCCCGCAGACCTTGACGAAGCAGGCCAGGGCCAGGGCGCCGGTCGCCCCCAGCAGGACGGCCGCGGGCACTGCGCCCAGGATAGCCCCGGTCTGATGCCGGCTCGCGTCGAACAGGCCCGAAAAGACCAGCCACTCGCTGACGAAGCCGTTCAGGGGCGGCAGGCCGCAGATGGCCATGGCCCCGAGAGTGAAGAACCCGGCGGTCCAGGGCATGGCCCGCCACAGGCCGCCCATGTGGCTCATTTCGCGCGTCCCGACGGCGTGGAGCACCGAGCCGGCCCCCAGGAAGAGCAGGGCCTTGAAGAGGCCATGGTTCCAGACGTGGAGCAGGCCGCCGGCCAGGGCCAGACCGCCCCACTCCGGCCGACCCTGGGACGCGGCGATCATGGCGAAGCCCAGGCCCATGAGGATGATGCCGATGTTCTCCACGCTGTGATAGGCCAGCAAGCGTTTGAGGTCGTGCTGGCCCAGGGCGAAGGCCACCCCGAGGACGGCGCTGGCGCAGCCCAGACCGGCCACGACCCAGCCGGCGCCCACAGGCATGGGCAGCCAGGAGCCGAAGCGGACCAGGCCGAAAATGCCCATCTTGATGGCCACACCGGACATGAGGGCCGAGACGTGGCTCGGGGCGTTGGCATGGGCCGCGGGGAGCCAGATGTGCAGGGGGAAGACGCCGGCCTTGATGCCGAAACCCAGCAGCGCGAGCCAGTAGAGGCGGGCAAGGTCAGGGAGATGGTGCACTGGCCCCAGTTCCCACGTCCCGGTGTGTGCGGCCAGGGTGGCGAAAAAGGCGAAGAGCGCCAGCGTGCCGGCGTGGGAGGCGGCCAGATAGACCCAGCCGGCGGACCGCACCTCGGCATTGGCGCGGTCAAGGGTGACGAGGAAATAGGCGCTCAGGGCAAAGCATTCCCAGGCCAGGAGGAAGTGCAGGCCGTTGCCCGCAGTCAGCACCAGACCCATGCTCATGACCATCGCGTTCCACCACATGCGGCCGGCGCGGGCCGAGCGCGGGTGACGGTCTTCGGGCCGGTATTCCCGGCTGTAGACGGCGCCGGCGAACCCGACGACGCTCAAAAGGAGCAGGAAAAATGCGCTGATTTCATCGAGGCGCACCAGCAAACGCTCACCTCCGACCTCCCACCCGCTGCGCCACTCCCAGGCGGAATGGCCCGACAGGATCATGCTCGCGGCAAGGAGGGCGCATACCGTTCCTCCGAGGGTGGCGGCCAGCCATCCACGTGGAAAGGAATGGCTTGCGGCCATTCCTGTAAGCATTCCTGCTGCCGCGCAGGAGAGAAGAACTGTGACGTCCATTCTTGTACGCCTGGGTCAAAATCCTGTTTGTTCTGTTTATTCGACAAATTACGCAGTAAAATATTAGAGAAGATCGTTGTGTTCTCCGTGATGCGGCGCATTGCATCCTTGCGGCATGTCCGTGTTCTGATCCGTGCATGCCGGAAATCACAAACTGCGATCAGGCTGGCATTTCCGACCGCAGAGCATAGGTTATCTTTTCCACTCCAGTGGATATGCCTCTCAAAATTGCGAGTCAAGGAATTGAGGGGAGGCAGTGGAAATTTTTGTGCAGGGAGTCGAAGACGGCGGCGTGCCCGGTTTTCAGCCGCACCTCAGTGGCCAACCCGTCTCAGTGCAGGGGCGAACTCGAACCGTCCGGAGTGCGGGCCGTCCCGGTCGGCACGCGGAAACGCCAGGTCGGGGCGGGGGGAGAGGCGCATTTTTTTTCGCGTCCACCTTGAGTAAAAGTGGTGGAATGGCTTGACTCGCCGGGAGGTGCGTGAGTAAGAGTGGTAAAAAGTGGTAAAAAGTGGGAAAGGGTGAGGGAAAAACATGTTCAGAGGGCATTCACATCGTTCGCAGGACCCGAAGGGGCGGCTCATGCTTCCCCCGGAGTTCCGTGACGAGGTGTTCGCCCAGTCGCCCGAGGGCAAGCTCATCCTGACGAATTTCGACGACTGCGTGGCCGCCTACCCCCTGCCCGAGTGGGAGCAGATCGAGCAGAGTTTTTCCAAGCTGAACATGGCCGACCGTCGCGTGCGGGACTTCCACCGGTTCTTCATCTCCGGAGCGGCCGAGGTGACCCTGGACAAGCAGGGGCGCGTCCTCATCCCGCCTCATCTGCGCAACTACGCCGGACTCCAGAAGGACATCGTCCTGGCCGGCGTGGGCCGCAAGTTCGAGATCTGGGATCTGGAACGGTTCGAGGCGCAGCGCACGGCCATGCAGGAGAATTTCGACCAGGTCATGGACGATCTGGCCGGCAACGGCTTCGAACTCCGGTTCTGATCCGAAGGGGCCATGGACGCATACTCCGAACACATCCCGGTCATGATCGACGAGGTCATGCACTGGCTCGAACCCAAGCCGGGCGGCTACTACATGGACGCCACCCTGGGCCTTGGCGGGCACGCCGCGCGGCTCATGGAGCTGACCGGCGGTCAGGCCCACCTCCTTGGCCTGGATCGCGACATGCAGGCCCTGCGTAAGGCCGGTGAGCGGCTCGCCCGCTACGGGGAGAACGTGCAGCTGGCGCACACGTCGTTCCAGAATTTTTCCGGCGCGTTGCGGGAGATCGGCTGGGACCTTCTGGACGGGGTCGTGGCCGATCTCGGGGTTTCGTCCCTGCAGCTCGACAGCCCGGAGCGGGGTTTTTCCTTCCTGCACGACGGGCCTCTTGACATGCGCATGGATCCGGGGTCAGGCGGTGAGCCCGCTTCGAACATCGTCAACGGCGCCTCCTTCGAACGTCTGCGCCAGCTCCTGTGGGACTACGGCGAGGAGCCCATGGCCGGGCGCATCGCACGCGCCATCGTCGAGACCCGGGAAAAGGCCCCCATCGAGACCACCCTGGAGCTTGCCCGCATCGTGGCCGCCGCCTACCCGGCCAAGCGCCGCGCCCTGGCCCGCAACCACCCCGCGACCAAGACGTTCCAGGCCCTGCGGCTGGAAGTCAACCAGGAACTGAAAGAGGTCGAGAATTTTCTGGCGCGCATCGTTGATCACCTGCGCCCCGGCGCGCGCATCTGCGTCATATCCTTCCACTCCCTGGAGGACCGCATCGTGAAGCGCGCTTTCCGCACGGAGAGCACGGGCTGCCTGTGTCCGCGGGAGTACCCCGTATGCACGTGCGGTCACGAGAAGAGGCTCCGCCTGCCTTTCCGCAAGCCCCTGCTGCCGGGCCAGGAGGAGATGCGGGTCAACAGCCGCAGCCGCAGCGCCAAGTTGCGCGTGGCGGAGCGCATCGCAGGGGGTGGGGAGTGAAGGGCCTGGGCTCGGGGTTTCTGGGCTTGGGGCTCGTGTTTGTGACGACCATCGTTCTGGGTTTGGGGCTCGTCTGGGTCAACATCGAGAGAGTCGACCTGTCCTACGAGCTCAAGACCCTGGAACGTGATCTTCAGGAAAAGCGGGATCAGCATTCGAAGCTGCAGGTGGAGCGCCAGTACCTGCTCGCGCCGCCGACGCTGCGCGCCAGGGCCGAAGGGGCCGGGCTGCGTCCGCCGCATCGCGACCAGATCCGCACCTTGCAGGAGTAGGCGAGGCAATCGTGGCCAAGACAGGAAGCAAACCACCCAGGGACTGGAGCCGCGGCAAGATCATCTTTGCCGGGGTTCTTTTCGCTTCGGCCCTCATGGGGCTCTGGGCGCGCGCCTACCACGTGCAGGTGGTCAAGGGTCCCGAATACGCCAAGATGGCCAACCGGCAGTACTGGGCCTCGGAGACGGTGTCCGGCAAGCGCGGCGAGATTTTCGACCGAAACGGGCTGCTGCTGGCCAAGTCCATCGCCAGCCCGTCGGTCTACGTGCGGCCGAACGAGGTCGGCGACGTCTGGGCGGTGTCCCAGCGCCTGGGCAAGATTCTCGGCCTGAACCCCGGCGACGTGGCCGGGCAGCTCAAGACCAAGAAGCGCTTCGTGTGGGTGGCCAGGAAGATCAGCGACGCGCAGGCCTCGGCGGTCCGCGAGGAGGCCCTGCCCGGGGTGTATCTCGAGGCCGAGAATTCCCGCCAGTACCCGCAGGGGCACATGGCCGGGCAGCTGCTCGGTTTCGTGAACATGGACGGCAAGGGCATCGAGGGGTTGGAGAAGGCCTTCAACGACCATCTCGCCCCGTCCTCGACCAAGTACACGGTCCAGCGCGACGCCGCCGGCAACCGGCTGTCCTCGATCGACGGGGAGGACAGGGCTTCTTTCGACGGGCAGAATCTGCGTCTGACCATCGACAGCCAGGTGCAGTTGGCCACCGAGGACGCCCTGGCGCGCAGCGTGGCCAGGGCCAAGGGCAAGACCGGCATGGCCCTGGTGGTCGACGTGCCCACGGGCGATATCCTGGCCTGGGTGCACTATCCGCTTTTCAACCCCAACTCGGTGCAGAAGGTCAGCGGCGAATGGAAGAACCGCATCGCCGTGGACATCTTCGAGCCCGGGTCGACCATGAAGCCCGTCATGGTCGCGGCGGCGCTGCAGGAAAAGGTCTGCCAGCCCTCCACCAAGTACTACTGCGAGAACGGCAAGTGGAGCGTCAAGGGACGCCGCATCAAGGACACGCACAAGTACGAGAACCTGACCGTGAACGAGATCGTCCGCTACTCCAGCAACATCGGGTCGGCCAAGATCGGGCTGGCCATGGGGGCGGAGAAATACAGCCGGTACCTTCAGGCCCTCGGCTTCGGACGCCCGGTGGGCCTGCCCCTGGCCGGCGAGTCGGCCGGGCTGCTCAGGCCCGCACGCCAGTGGCGCGAGGTCGAACTTGCCAACATGGCCTTCGGGCAGGGGCTCGGCGTGACCATGCTGCAGATGGCCGAGGCCTACCTGTGCATCGCCAACGGCGGGGTACGCATCCCGCTGCGGCTCCTGCACGAGCCCGGCCGCCCCGTCGAGGGCGTGCGCGTCTTCGATCGGGAGGTGGCCGCACAGGTCATGGCCATGCTCGAGGAGGTGGTCCAGCTGGACGGCACCGGCACCCAGGCGCGCATCGAAGGCGTGCGCATGGCCGGCAAGACGGGCACGGCCCAGAAGGCCAGCCCAACTGGCGGTTACGGCGGGGAGTACGTGGCCTCCTTCGTTGCCGTGTTCCCGGCCGAGAAGCCCCGCTACCTGGTCTACATGCTCGTTGACGAGCCGCAGGCCGGGCACTACGGCGGCGTGCTGGTGGCCCCGGAAGTGCGCAATGTAGGCGTGCAGCTCCTGACCGCAACGGGCATGCTGACGGCCCCGGTGGAGCCTCCCGCGGTTCAGGTCGCCCAGGCGCAGGCCCGGCCGCAGCGTTTCGCAGGCCCGGTGGAGCGCCAGCAGAGCATGGTGGCCGACGCGGAATCCATGCCCGACCTGCAGGGCGCCACCGTGCGCGAAGCGCTGGAAATTCTGGTGGGGCACGGGATCGTGCCCAAGATCAGCGGGCAGGGCGTCATCGTCGGCAAACAGAAACCCCTCCCCGGCGAGAAATGGCCGGCGGACAAGCAGTGTCAGCTCTGGCTGGCCTACCAGCCAGGATAGGACGGCGGTATGAATCTCGAAAACGTGCTGGACATGCTCAGAAACGGAACCGGCCTGCGCACCCACTCGGGCAGGGTGCAGGCCGGCGATGTCTTTGTCGCGCTTTCCGGCACGAAGGTTGACGGGGCGCGCTTCATCGATGACGCCGTGGCCCGCGGCGCGCGCGTCGTGGTTCATGGATCGGCCGCCGAAGTGACTCCGCGCGAGGGTGTGGCCTATCTGCCCGTGGCCGACCCGGCCAGGACCCTCGGCTTGCTTGCGCGCGCGGCTTTCGGCACGGAAGAGCGCCTGCCGCGGGTCATCGGCGTGACCGGCACCAACGGCAAGACGACCACCGCCCACCTGGTGCATCACCTGCTGCGGGAAAACGGCATTTCCGCAGGCCTCATCGGCACGGTGCGCTGTTCCTGGCCGGGTACGGACATCCCGGCCGCCATGACCACCCCCGACTGCCTGAGCCTGCACGAACTGGTCGGCCGCATGACGCGCGACGGCGTCGAGTGCCTGGTCATGGAGGTGTCCTCCCATGCCCTGGACCAGCAGCGCCTGGCGGGCCTGCCCGTGGAAGTCGGCGTCTTCACCAACCTGACCCAGGACCATCTGGACTACCACGGCGACATGGAACGGTATTTCGAGGCCAAGGCCCGTCTGTTCCTGGGCGAGGAACGCTGCGCCACGGGGCTGGTCAACATGGACGACGAGTACGGAAGGCGGCTCAAGGCCGTGCGTCCCGACCTGCTCGGGTTCGGCATCGAGGCCGCCGACGCGCAGCTCCGGGCGGAAATCAGATCCTACGGCACGTGGGGCATGCAACTGGCCATGAGCCACGGCGGTGCCGCCTTCGAGCTGAAGACCCCCCTGGTCGGGCGGCACAACGCCTACAACCTGCTCTCGGCCATGGGCGCCGGGCTGCTGCTGGGCCTCGACGCCGGCGCACTGCAGTGCCTGGCCGGCGCCGTCGGGGCGCCGGGGCGGCTGGAGCGGGTGCCCAACGATCGCGGCCTCGACATCTTCGTCGATTACGCTCACACGCCCGACGCGCTGGAAAAGGTGTCCGTGGCCCTGAAGGCCATGGGCTTCGCCCGCCTCATCACGGTCTTCGGCTGCGGCGGGGACCGCGACGCCACCAAACGTCCCCTCATGGGCCGGGCCGTGGCGCGCCACGCCGACGTGGTGGTCATGACTTCGGACAACCCGCGGACCGAAGACCCCGAGTCCATCCTCGACCAGATCGAGCCGGGGCTGAACGGCGCCGGGCACGTCCTGCGCGAGGCCGACCGCCGCAAGGCCATCGGGCTGGCCATAGACGCCATGCGCCCCGGCGACGCGCTGCTCATCGCCGGCAAGGGGCACGAGGACTATCAGATCGTGGGCACGGAGAAACGTCACTTTTCGGATTTCGAAGCGGTTCTGGAGCACCTGGCATGAACATGACCCTGCAGGACATCGCCGCCGCCATGGGCGCGAGCATCGACCAGGATCACGAGCGAGTGATCCGGCGGGTCAGCATCGACAGCCGCGCCGTGCAGTCCGGCGACCTGTTCTTCTGCATCGTCGGCCAGAAGCTCGACGGGCACGAGTTCGCCCGCCAGGCCGTGGACAACGGGGCTGCCGCCGTGGTCGCCAGCACCCCCCTGGAGTTGCCCGTGCCGGTGCTCCTGGTGCGGGACACGACGTTGGCCCTTGGGCGCCTCGCCCGCAGCTGGCGCGAGCGCTCCTCTGCCCGGGTCGTGGGCGTCAGCGGTTCGGCCGGCAAGACCACGGTCAAGGAGATGCTGGCCCAGGTCCTGTCCCTGCACGGCTCGGCGTCCAAAAATTTCCGCAACCTGAACAACCAGATAGGCCTGCCCCTGTCCATCCTCGAAACGTCCGGGCAGGAAGATTTCTGGGTTTTCGAGCTGGGCATCAGCCGTCCCGGCGACATGGACGAACTCGGCTACATCCTGGCCCCGGATGCCGCTCTGCTGATCAACATCGGCGGATGCCATCTCGAAGGCCTGGGAAGCCTTGAAGGCGTGGCCGAACAGAAAAGCGTTCTGCTGGACCATGTCAGGGCCGGCGGGTTCGCCTGCGTCAGCGTCGACTATCCCCTGCTGGCAAGGGAATGCGCGAAACGAGCCCTGCGGCAGGTGACGTTCTCCGGCTGCGGCGCGGGGGCCGACTATTCCTGCACCGGGCAGGAGAGCGTCCCGGACGGCATCCTCTACGCCCTTCGGGCCAAGGGACGGGACATGCGCCTGCATGTCTCGGCCACGGTTCACGTGCCCGAAAACGTGGCCGCGGTCACGGCCATGGCCATGGAACTCGGCGTCCCGCCGCGCACCATTGAGGCCGGACTGGCGTCCTTCAGCCCGGTGGCGCAACGCTTCGTGCAGAATCACGTAGGTTCGTGGCTGTTCATCGACGACACCTACAACGCCAACCCCGTGTCCATGGCCCAATCCATCCGGGAGGCCGAGCGGATCGCCCAGGGGCGGCGGCTGGTCCTGGTCCTGGGCGAGATGCGCGAGCTCGGCGAGGACAGCGCCAGGGCGCATCGCGAACTGGGTTCCCTCGTAGCAGCCACCCCGGCCACGCACTGTTTTTTCCACGGCCGCCACGTGTCGGACGTGCAATCCGGACTGGGCGCCTATGGCGGCGTGTTTGCGTCCGTGAACTCGGGCGAGGAACTGCTGCAGGCCTTGGCGGGTCTGCGCGGCGAGGGCGGCGTGATGCTCTTCAAGGGTTCGCGCGGGTGCAGGATGGAGCAATATTATTCTTTCATGGAGAGGGCCTGGGCGTGATCTACCATCTGCTGTACCCCTTGAGCGACCAGATCAGCATGCTGAACGTGTTCCGCTACATCACGTTCCGCTCCATCTACGCCATGCTGACGGCGCTCATCCTGTCGATCATCATCGGCCCCCTGTGCATCCGCTGGCTGCGCCGCCTGAAGTTCGGGCAGTACATCAAGGAGGGCGGGCCGGACCATCAGGCCAAGAGCGGAACCCCGACCATGGGCGGGCTGCTCTTCGGGTTCTGCATGCTGCTGAGCGTGCTGCTGTGGAGCGACCTGACCAACAAGTACCTGTGGCTGACGATCATGGTCTTCGTGGGCTTCGGGGCCGTGGGCTTCGCCGACGACTACCTGAAGGTCGTGCGCAAGCACAACGACGGCCTCTCGGCGCGGGCCAAGCTGCTGGGACAGCTGGTGATCAGCATCGGCGCGGTGACCCTTTTGGTCTCGTTCCCGGAATACTCCGCCAAGCTGATGGTGCCGTTCTTCAAGAACGTGAACCCCGACCTGTCCTGGTTCTACGTGCCCTTCGGCGTCTTCGTCATGATCGGCGCCTCCAACGGCGTGAACCTGACCGACGGCCTGGACGGGCTGGCAATAGGGCCCGCCGTGGTCTCGGCCGGGTGTTTCGCCGTCTTCGTGTACGTGGCCGGGCATGTGAACATGGCCAACTACCTGCAGGTGGCCTACATCGCCGGCGTGGGCGAGGTGGCGGTCCTGTGCGGGGCCATGATCGGGGCGGGGCTCGGGTTTCTGTGGTTCAACGCATTTCCGGCCCAGGTCTTCATGGGCGATGTGGGCAGCCTGAGCATCGGAGGCACCCTCGGGTTCATCGCCATCCTGTGCAAGCAGGAGCTCCTGCTGGTCGTCGTGGGCGGGCTTTTCGTGGTCGAGACCCTGTCGGTCATCCTGCAGGTCGGCTATTTCAAGGTCAGCGGCGGCAAACGCATTTTCCGCATGGCCCCTCTGCACCACCACTTCGAGAAGAAGGGCGTGCACGAGTCGAAAATCATCATCCGTTTCTGGATCCTGTCGCTCTTGCTTGCGGTCATGGCTCTGGGAACGCTCAAACTGAGGTAGGGCGGACATGCGCGAGTTCATTCACGGCGATCAGCTTCGCGGGCACACGGCGGTGGTGCTCGGCGCGGGTTCGTCCGGGATCGCGGCCGCGCGCCTGCTGGTCCGCCTCGGCGCCACGGTGCGGCTGCTTGAGCGCAGCGAGTCCGTGGCCGCCTCCGTGCCGACGGACCAGGGTTTCGAGGTCCGCGGCGGGGAGCACAGGCCGGAAGATTTCCAGGGCGCGACCCTCGTCGTGCTGAGCCCTGGCATCCCCCGGACCAAGGTCGCTTCCCTGCTGCCCGAGGGCGCGCAGGTGGTGTCCGAGCTGGAGCTGGCAAGCTGGTTCGTGTCCGAGCCCATCATCGCTGTGACCGGGACCAACGGCAAGACCACCACGACCACGCTCATCGGCCGCATCCTGGAGCGAAACGGGCGCAGCGTCTTTGTGGGCGGCAACATCGGCACCCCCTTGAGCGACTACGTCACCGGCGAGGAGCGGGCCGACCTCCTGGTGCTCGAAGTGTCGAGCTTCCAGCTCCAGAACTCCCCGTCCTTCCATCCCCATGTCGCCGTGCTGCTCAATTTTTCGGCCAACCACCTGGACTACCACGAGACCATGGCGGAATACCTCGACGCAAAGCTCAGCATGTTCGGGCACATGGACGCTCGCGACCTGGCCGTGGCGCCGCTGTCCATGAAGGAAGAGCTCGAGGGCCGCTCCTTCACCAGGGCGAACCGGATCTACTTCGTGGCCAGCCGGCGGTTCGAATGCCCCGGCCTGCCCGGCGAGCACAACCGCGAGAACATGGAGGCCGCGTACCTGGTCTGCCGGCATTTCGGCCTGAGCGAGGACGACGTGCGCCGCGGCATCGAGGGCTTCTCGTCCCTGCCGCACCGCCTGGAAGCCGTGGCCGAGCATCGCGACATCGCCTTTGTCGACGATTCCAAATCCACGACCACCGACTCCATGATCGCGGCCCTGAAGAGCCAGGACCGCCCCGTGCGCCTGCTGGCCGGCGGGGTGTTCAAGGGCGGGGACCTGGCCGCGGTGCTGCCGCATATCCGGGAACGCGTGCGCGGGATCTACCTGTTCGGGAAATCGAGGGAAATTTTCGAAGGAGCCTGGGCCGGATGCGGGTTGGAGATTCATTGGGACCCGACGCTTGAAGAGGCGGTTTTCCGTGCCGCTTCCGAGGCGAGGCCTGGCGAATGCGTGCTCCTTTCGCCGGCCACGGCCAGCTTCGACCTCTTCGCCAACTACAAGGAGCGGGGCAAGGTCTTCCAGCGCGCCGTGCGAGAATGGGTGGAGGGAACGGCATGAAGATCACCCAGCGCGAAGCCGCGAAGCAGTTCATGAACTACGACGTCATCCTCCTGGGCGCGGTCATCAGCCTGGCCTCCCTGGGACTCATCATGGTCCTGAGCGCCAGCGGGATCATGGCCGAGAAGGTCTACGGCGACAAGTACGCCCTGTTCTGGAAGCAGGTCCTGTTCATGGTCGCCGGGTTCACGGTGCTGATCTTCGCCGCGCGCGCCAACATGGGGTTCTTCTACCGCAACACGTACATCTGGCTGCTGATGGCCGCTGGCCTGCTGATCCTGACGATATTCTCTCCCTTTTCGACCACGGCGGGAGGCGCCAGCCGGTGGCTGCGGCTCGGGCCGTTCTCCGTCCAGCCCCTGGAGGCGGCAAAGATCGCGCTGGTCTTCTATCTGTCCTATTTCTTCGCCAACAAGCAGGAACTGGTCAGAACCTTCAGCGTGGGCTTCCTGCCGCCCATCCTCATGACCGGCGCTCTGTGCTTCCTGCTCCTCCTGCAGCCGGACTTCGGCGGCGCGGTCTTCCTGTCGGCCCTGCTGTTCCTGATGTGCCTGGTGGGGGGGACGCGGATCATCTTTCTTGCCTCGGCCGGCATGCTCGCCCTCGTCTCCGCGGCGCTGCTCGTGGTCAACTCCCCGTACCGGTTCCGGCGCGTCTTCTCCTTCCTCGACCCGTTCAAGGACGCGCAGAACTCCGGCTACCAGCTCGTGCAGTCCCTCTACGGCCTGGGTTCGGGCGGCTGGATGGGTCAGGGGCTGGGCGAAGGCAAGCAGAAGCTCTTCTTCCTGCCCGAGGCGCACAACGACTTCATCATGTCGGTCATCGGGGAGGAGCTGGGCTTCATCGGAATTTCCCTGGTCATCATCCTCATCGGCGTGGTCCTGTGGCGGACGGTCATGATCAGCATCCGTCAGGAATCCATGCATGACCGCATCACCGCCTTCGGCATGGGCTCCATAATCATCATCGGCGGGCTCCTGAACATGGGCGTGGTCATGGGCGCCATCCCGCCCAAGGGCGTGCCCATGCCGTTCATCAGCTACGGCGGCAGCCATCTGGTGGCGGGCTTCTTCTGCGCGGGCGTGCTCCTCAACCTATCGCGCAAGGTGAAGGCATGAAGAGGCTCATCCTGACCACAGGCGGCACCGGGGGCCACATCTTTCCGGCCCTGGCCGTGGCCGAGTCCGTGTGCGAGATGGTGCCGGGCTGCGAGCTGCTGTTCGTCGGCGGCACCAAGGGGCCCGAAGGGCAGTGGGTGAGCAGGGCCGGCATCGAGTTCGTGGCGCTGCCTGCCCAAGGTGTGGTGGGGCGCGGCCTGAAGAGCGTGGCCACGGCCTGGTGGCTCGGGCGCAGCCTGCTGAAGTCCTGGAAGCTCCTGCGCTCCTACCGGCCCGACGCCGTACTGGGGTTGGGTGGGTACGCCGGCTTCTCCTGCACCCTGGCGGCCTCCCTCATGGGCATCCCCACGGCCATCCACGAGCAGAACAGCGTCCCGGGCGTAACCAACCGGGTGCTGGCCAAGAGGGTGGACCGCGTGCTGGTCAGCTTCAAGGGGATGGATGCCCCGGCTTTCACGGCGCCCCCGGCCGTGCTGACGGGCAACCCCGTGCGGGCGGAGATCCGCCGCCTGCGCGACGAGCCGCGGGTGCTCGGCCGCAACATCCTGGTCGTCGGCGGCAGTCAGGGCGCCTCGGCCCTGAACCGCTTCATGCTGCGGGAACTCGACGGGCTGAAGAACCTCGGTCTGGGCATCTGGCACCAGACCGGCAAGGACGAATTTGAAGCCGTGAAGGCGGCCTATGCCGAGAAGTACCCGCAGGCGCGGGTGGAGCCCTTCATCTCCGACATGCATGAGGCCTACCGGTTCGCCGACCTCGTCATCTGCCGGGCCGGGGCCACGACCATCGCCGAGCTGACGGCTGCGGGCAAGCCGAGCATCCTGGTACCGTTCCCCTACGCCACCCACGACCACCAGCTGAACAACGCCAGGTCGCTTGAGAAGGCGGGGGCGGCCCTGGTCTTCCAGCAGCGGCAACTGGACGAACTGAATCTTTCCGCGGCGGTGGGCGATCTCTTCCAGATGCCCGAAACCCTGGCCAGGATGGCCCGGGCCGCGCGCGACATGGGCATCCCCGACGCAGGCGAGCGCGTCGTGCGTGAATTGATGACTCTCGCCGGCAAGAAGGGCTGAAACAGATGAGCATGAAATCAAAGATCAAGAGAATTCACATGGTGGGCATCGGCGGAGCGGGCATGTGCGGCATCGCCGAAGTGCTCCTGACCCTGGGCTACGAGGTCTCGGGCTCCGATCTGGTCAAGGGACAGGTGGCCCAGAGGCTCGAATCCCTTGGCGCGACGGTGCACGCCGGACACGCCCGCGAGAACGTGCGCGACGCGCAGGTCGTGGTCCGCTCCACGGCGGTGCGCGACGACAACCCCGAACTGGTCGAGGCCCGCGCCAAGGGCGTGCCGATAATCCCCCGGGCCGAGATGCTGGCCGAACTCATGCGCCTCAAGACCGGCGTGGCCGTGGCCGGCACCCACGGCAAGACCACGACCACGTCCCTTCTGGCCACCATCTTCATGGAAGCCGGCCTCGACCCCACGGTCATCATCGGCGGCCGTCTCAACGCCTACGGCACCAACGCCATGCTCGGCCAGGGCCGCTACCTCATCGCCGAGGCCGACGAATCCGACGGGTCCTTCCTGTGCCTGCTGCCGCGCTTGTCCGTCGTCACCAATATCGACGCGGACCATCTCGATTACTACAAGGATCTCGACGAGATACGCGATAGTTTCGTCGATTTCATGAACAGCGTCCCCTTCTACGGATTGAACGTGGTCTGCGGCGACGACCCGGGCGTGCAGTCTGTGCTGCCGCGAGTGCGCCGGCCGGTGCTGACCTACGGGTTCGAGGAGGGCAACGCCCTTCGGGCCGAGATCATCACCTGCGAGGCTGGGTCGCGCTTCAGGGTCTACAATCGCGGCGACCTCTGGGGCGAGGTCTCCCTGACCCACCCCGGGCGGCACAACGTGCTGAACGCCCTGGCCGCCATCGGCGTGGCCATGGAGGCGGGCGTGCCCAAAAAGGACATCATCCGAGGCCTTGGCGCCTTCGGTGGGGTCGGGCGGCGCTTCGAGCACAAGGGCGAGCGCGGGGGCGTGCTCGTGGTCGACGACTACGGACACCACCCCACGGAGATCGCCGCCACCCTGGAGACGGCGCGCCTGTGCTACCCGCACAAGCGCCTGGTGGTGGCTTTTCAGCCCCACCGCTTCACCCGGACCAAGGCACTGTTCGGCGAATTTTCCAAGGTGTTCGAAGGCGTGGACCAGCTGCTGCTGACGGAGATCTACCCGGCCAGCGAATCCCCCATACCCGGGGTCAGCGGCCAGAGCCTGGCGCAGGCCATCAGGCAGGTGACCTCGACGCCGGTGCAGTTTTTCGAGGACTTCGCGTCCATGCAGGCCGCGCTGGGCGGAATCCTGCGTGAAGGCGACCTTTTCCTGACTTTGGGCGCGGGCAGCATCTGGACCGTGGGGCAGAACTATCTTGAGGGAAAGGAATAAGGACATGAGCACGGCCGTGCTGGGCAAGAAAGTACGCAGAAACGTACACCGCAAGACTGAGCGCCGCAAACCCGTCGAGACGGGCGCGGTGGTCGGCGGCGTCTTTCTTGGCCTGGGACGTACCGTGTTCGCGCTGACTCAGTGGATGCTGGGCATTTCCGTTGTGCTGGCGGTCAGCTTCGCCATCCTGCTGTCTTACCGTTGGGTCACGGCCCACGAGTTCTTCGCCCTGACCAACCTGCACATCGAGGGCGGCCGGCGTCTGAGCACCGAGGAAATCGCTGTTCTGGGCGGGGTGCACGCGGGCCAGAACGTGCTCGGCATCAACATCGCCGAGGTGCAGCGCCGCATCGCCGCCAGCGAGTGGGTGGAGAGCGTGTCCGTGACACGGATCCTGCCCGACGGCCTGACCATCGAGATCAGGGAGCACGAACCCGCGTTCCTGGTCCGCCGCGACGAGCAGCTCTACTACGCCGACGCGAGCGGCCAGCCCATCGTGGCCGTGGGCGTGGAGAAGTTCATCTCCCTGCCACTCCTGGAGAAGGAGGAAGGCGTCCCGGTGGGAACGGGCGTGCGTCGGCTGCTGGAGGAGGTTTCGCGGAACGCGCTGCCCTTCGGCATGAGCCAGATTGCCCTGCTGCGTCAGGACAGCGCCGAGCAGTTCAGCATTTTTCTGGAAAGACCGAGGGTTCTCGTACAGTTGGATGGGACGGATCTGCGCGCCACCCTGGCGTGCCTGGGCAAACTGTGGGCCGATCTGGACGGTCGGGGTGAACTCGGCCGCGCGGCCCTGATGTTCGTCACGCCGGAGCGGGCCTGGGTAAGGCTCACCGCGGATCAAACACTCTAGGATTTCATGCCGGCCTGCGCCGGGAGACGAGGGAAAGTATGGGCAAGTCTGAATTGATCGTCGGTCTGGACATCGGAACGACCAAGATATGCACCGTCGTGGGCGAAGTGGGCACCGACGGGGTGGTGGACATCATCGGCATCGGCACCAGCCCGTCCACGGGCCTGCGCAAGGGCGTGGTGGTCAACATCGAGCAGACCGTGCAGTCCATCAAGAAGGCCCTCGAAGAGGCCGAGCTCATGGCCGGCTGCGAAATCCGGGCCGTGTACGCCGGGATCGCCGGCAGCCACATCAAGGGCTTCAACAGCCACGGCGTCATCGCCGTCAAGGGCGGCGAGGTCACGGCGCGCGACATCGAGCGAGTCATCGACGCGGCCAAGGCCGTGGCCATCCCCCTGGACCGCGAGGTCATCCACATCCTGCCCCAGGAGTACATCGTCGACGACCAGTCGGGCATCGCCGATCCCCTGGGCATGGCCGGCGTGCGCCTGGAGGTGAAGGTGCACATCGTGACCGGCGCGGTGACCAGCGCTCAGAACATCGTCAAGTCCTGCCACAAGTCGGGCCTCGACGTCGAAGACATCGTGCTGGAGGCCTTCGCCTCCTCCAAGGCCGTGCTGACGGACGAGGAGCGCGAGATCGGCGTGGCGTTGGTGGACATCGGCGGCGGCACCTCGGACATCGCCATCTTTCACGGCAATTCCATCAAGCACACGGGGGTCATCGCCCTGGGCGGGACCAACCTGACCAACGACATCGCCTTCGGTCTGCGCACGCCGACCCAGGCGGCGGAAAAGATCAAGATCAAGTACGGGTGCGCCCTGGCCGAACTGGTCAGGAAGGACGAGATCATCGAAGTGCCCAGCGTCGGCGGGCGCGAGCCGCGCAAGCTCACCAGGCAGGTCCTGGCCGAGATCTGCGAGCCGCGCATGGAAGAACTCCTGGCGCTGGTGGATCAGGAACTGATCCGTTCCGGGTACAAGAAGCTCATCGGCGCAGGCGTTGTCCTGACGGGCGGCGCGTCGCGCATCGAAGGGATACAGGAGCTGGCGGAGCAGGTCTTCAACCTGCCGACCAGAACGGGCTCGCCTGCCGGAGTCGGCGGGCTCAAGGACGTGGTGGACAGTCCCATGTACGCGACGGCGGTGGGACTTTTGCTCTACGGCGCGGAAAAGCACGGGCGGGACAACAAGATCCGCATCCGCGACAAGAACATCTTCCACTCCATTCTGGCGCGCATGAAGAAGTGGTTCGCCGACATCAGTTGAGTGGCATCGGGGACACGGGGAAATCGGAGACAGGGAACAACGTCAACGTTTTAGGGGGAAGTATGGATTTCCTGGAAATCGAACGCGAAGACAATGCATTGATCAAGGTCATCGGCGTGGGCGGAGGCGGCGGCAACGCTGTCAACAACATGATCAAGGCCGCCATGCAGGGCGTGACCTTCATCGCGGCCAACACGGACATGCAGGCCTTGAAGCACTCCAAGGCCGAGTTCAAGATCCAGCTCGGCGACAAGCTGACCAAGGGCCTGGGCGCCGGCGCCAACCCCGACATGGGGCGTGACGCGGCGCTGGAGAGCCAGTCCCAGATCCGCGACGTGCTCGGCGACTGCGACATGGTATTCGTCACCGCCGGCATGGGCGGCGGCACCGGCACGGGCGCGGCCCCGGTCATCGCGCAGGTGGCCAAGGACATGGGCGCCCTGACCGTGGCCGTCGTGACCAAACCGTTCTTTTTCGAAGGCAAGCGCCGGCAGCAGCAGGCCGAGCGTGGCATCAAGGAGCTGCGCGACATCGTCGACAGCATCATCACCATCCCCAACGACCGCCTGCTGACCCTGGCCTCCAAGAAGGCCTCCTTCGTCGACATGCTGGGCAAGGC
Organism: Desulfomicrobium aestuarii; assembly: GCF_055385525.1. Classification (NCBI taxonomy): domain Bacteria; kingdom Pseudomonadati; phylum Thermodesulfobacteriota; class Desulfovibrionia; order Desulfovibrionales; family Desulfomicrobiaceae; genus Desulfomicrobium; species Desulfomicrobium aestuarii. The sequence continues at coordinate 2,870,253 of NZ_AP042427.1, read as the reverse complement.
CGACGAGGTCCTCTTCCACGCCGTGAAGGGCATCTCCGACCTGATCATGGTGCCGGGCCTCATCAACCTCGACTTCGCCGACGTCAAGGCCGTCATGGAAGAGATGGGCCTGGCCATGATGGGAACGGGCATCGCCTCGGGCGACGGACGCGCCCGCGAGGCCGCCCTGAAGGCCATCACCAGCCCGCTGCTTGAGGACGTGACCATCGACGGCGCCCGCGGCGTGCTCATGAACATCACCTGCGGTCCGGACCTGACCATCGAGGAAGTCAGCGAAGCGGCCAGCATCGTGCACGAAGCCGCCCACGAGGACGCCAAGATCTACTTCGGTACTGTCTTCGACATGGACTGCGTGGACGAGATGCGCATCACCGTCATCGCCACCGGCATCCAGGACGGCAACGTGCCGGTGGAGAAAGGCGGCAAGATTTCGGTCATCAACCCCGCGTCCGGCGGCGGGCGCCAGTCTGCCGAGAGCGAGGGCCTCATCATCCGCCCCCGCACCCGCAAGATCTCGGTCAACGACGCCGCCGACCTGAGCGTCCCGACCTACATCCGCGCGGCCAGGAGCCAGTCGGGGGTGGAGGAGCGCCGTCACGAGCCGCGCAAGATCGTCAACGGCGGCGATGACGCCGAGTTCCTGTTCGAAGAGGAGGAATTCGAGATTCCTTCGTTCATCCGCATGCAGGCCGACTAGGGTCCCCCCCGACCCGAGCCGCCTGCGCGCCAGGAGGAGATTGTGTCCGAGCTGTACTGCGGCCGTTCGTCCCCGCCTCTGCGAGATTGGGGAGGACGGCTGCCCGTGGCCCTGGTCTTTCCGGAGGCTGCCGAGCACGGCCTCTCCACCCTGGGGTGGCAGGTGGTTTACCGGCTGCTCGCTGCAAACGAGCGGCTGGCCGTCGAGCGTTTTTTCTGGGATTCCACTTCCCCGAGGCCCAGGTCCGTCGACTCCGGACGCGACCTGGGCCTCTTCCCCCTCGTTCTCTTCAGCCTCAATTTCGAAGGCGACTTTCCCAACGCGCTCAAGCTGCTGATGGATGCGGACATCCCCGTCCGCGCGGCGGACCGCCCGTCCTGGCCGGTGGTCCTGGCCGGCGGGCCCGTGGCCTTCCTGAACCCCTTTCCCATGCTGCCCGCCCTGGACGGGCTTTTTGTCGGCGAAGCCGAAGCCGGGCTCTCCGACGTCGTGGAGCGTGTCGCCAGGACCTGGGTCGATGGCGGCAGGAAGCAGGCGGCCCTGGAGTCCGTCGCGCCGCTGCCCGGCGTCATGGTCCCGGGGCTGAGCCAGGAGCCCGTGCGGCGGGCCATCGTCGGCACCTCAAATGTCTTGGGCAGCCCGGCCTACTCCTGCTTCGTGAGTTCCGAGGCCCAGTTCCGGGACATGCTGCTGCTGGAGGTCAACCGCGGGTGCCCGTACGGGTGCCGTTTCTGCGCGGCCGGCAGCATCTACAAGCCCCCCCGCCACGCCGAGATGGCCGCGCTGCAGGAGATTGTCGAGCGCTGCGAACCGCACAAGGTCGGCCTCGTGGGCACGGCGCTCACGGACTGGCCGGACCTGCTCCCCTTCCTGCGCTGGCTGGCGGAGCGCAAGGTCAAGTTTTCCCTGTCGTCCCTGCGGGCAGATGGACTGACGGACGAATTGCTCGGCTTCCTGCGGCACACCGGAACCCGCTCCGTGACCCTGGCCCTGGAGGGCGCGAGCCGCCGCCTGCGCCGGGCCATGAACAAGCATTTTTCCGAGGAAGCCTTCCTGGAGGCCGTGGCCCGGGTCAGCCGCCTGCAGTTCGGGACGCTGAAGCTCTACATGATCACGGGCTGGCCGGATGAGAGCGAGGAGGACTGGGCCGAGTTCGAGGAATTCATGGCCTGCGTCGATGCCGCCCGCCGTGAAGGGCAGGGCAACCGCAAGAAGGGGGTGGAACTCGTCTCCCTCTCGGTCAGCTGCCTGGTGCCCAAGCCGTGGACGGCCTTGCAGTGGGCCGACACGCCGGACGAGGACCGTCTCAAGGCCGCCATGAAGCGATTCAAAGGCATCGTGGGACGCTTCAAGGGCATGCGCTTTGCTGGTGAGAACCCGGCGCAGGCGAGGGTGCAGATGTTTCTGGCCAGGGGAGGGGAAGAAATCTTCCCCTGCCTGGAACGCGCGGCGGAAATCGGCCTGTCCGCGGCCATGCGGGAGCACGACGCCCTGGTGCACGACGTCCTGCGCAGCCACCCCGACCGCGACACGGTTTTTCCATGGGACCGGCTGGATATCGGGGTATCGAGGAAGTTTCTGTACTCGGAATGGATCAAGTACGGGCGCGGCATGGTCACGCCGCCATGCCCGCAGGACGGGTGTCAGGCCTGCGGGCTGTGCGGCATGGACGACTTCCTGTCACTGCCGCACGGGCGTTAGCGCCAGGCAGTGGTCCTTGTAGAAGACGCAGTTGCGGCCGTTGCGTTTGGCCTGGTAGAGGGCCTGGTCGGCCGAGAAGAGGCCCGAGTCGATGTGCAGGTCGCTTTGCGGGCTGAAGGTTGAAATCCCTATGCTCAGTGTGATCCTGTCCGAGAGGGGGGAACCGGGGTAGGGGATGTTGGCCAGGAAGATGGCGTCCTGAATCTTTTGGGCCACGCGCTCGGCCCCGGCCCTGTTCGTGCTCGGCAGCACCACCACGAACTCCTCCCCGCCGAACCTGGCCACGAAATCCTCGGGCCGCCTGAGTGCCGAGCTCACGCTCTGCGCCACCCGCTTCAACGCCTTGTCTCCCGCCTGATGACCGAACCGGTCGTTGAACCCCTTGAAGAAGTCGATGTCGATCATGAGCACCGAGATCTGATGGTTGCTGCGTTTGCAGCGGCTCTTCTCGGAGGCCAGCACCTCCTTGAACTTGCGCCTGTTGGGCACCTCGGTCAGAGGGTCCTGCATGACCAGGGTTTCGAGCATCTCCTTGCGGATCCGCGTGGTCTGCACATGGGCGAACACGCGCGAGGCCGTGAGCAGGGCCAGGACGAAGGTCAGCGCGTATCCCGCCTTGGCCCAGGCGGTCTGCCACCACGGCGCCCTGATGTCGATGCCCAGGGATGAGATATGCTCGCCGTCGTATCCGTCCTTGACGTGCAGGGCGTAACGGCCCGGTTTGAGGTGGGCGTAGCTGACGGTTGTTTGGGAACCGGCGTCGTTCCATGCGGAATCCACGCCCTCGAGGAAGTAGAAGAATCGGGGGGGGTGGAATGTGCTCGCTTCGGGCAGCGAGAAGGTGACGGTCAGATAGTTCTGGTGATGGTCCACATCGAGATGGTCGGGAATTCTGCCGAGCCGAGTCGCGGGCAGTGACGTGCCGAAAATGCGGACCTCGGAAATTTTCGGGGCGATTCGGCCGGACCTGACGATTCTCTCGGGGTCGATGAGCAGCAGGCCGTCGGTGTGCCCGTAGGCGAGGACGTGCCCGGCCACGAGGGCCGGGCCGGAGGAAATGCTGACGGACGGGTGGTCCGCGCCGAGCAGGACCTCATCGGCCCGTTCCGAGCCCGCCGAAATCCTGTATATCTTGTCCTGCGTGTGCAGCCAGACGCCGCCGTCGGGGTTCCGCCACAACGACAGCGCCTGGGGGATCCGCTGCTGGGCCCGTGTAAGAACGGGCGTCAGGTTTCCGGTTCGCATGTCGAAGCGAAAGACGTTTTTTGTCGTGGCGAGCCAGGCTGTTGCGGAATTTTCGACGAGGATGCTCTTGATGGTGGCTTTGTCCGTCCAGGCCGCCTGGGGCACATCAAGCCGGGTCCGCTTTCCCGATGCCGCGTCGATGACGGTGATGTTCTGGCCGTGACCGACCCAGACGGTGCCCTCAAAACGATGCAGGCAACTGATCGGGCCGCTTTCGGGCTTCACTCCCTCCGACCTTTTTACGGGAGTGCCTGGCTTCCACGAAAAAAGCTCGAATTTCGTCCCGACCCAAAAGCTTCCGTCCTCCATGCATGTCAGATGCTCGATGTCCAGATCGACGAAGACGGTCTCGGGGCTCGGCTCGATCTGGATCCTTTCCGTCGACCCATCGGGGGCGATCCGCAGCACGGCGTTGTGCAGACCGCACACGAGCGAACCGTCCGGAGCCCAGTCCATGGACTTGATCTTGGCCTTTTCCAGAAAAGGTTCGAGTTCGATTTTTGCGGAATGGTTCAGCCTGTTGGCCGTGACCGGACCGCGCGACCTGAATACGCCTCCGCTTTTGGGGCTGACATAAATCCGGGAGTCCGGGGCGACCGTGACGTGGAGGATGTCGTCGAGACTTGCGGAGGTTTGTCCTGCTTTGCTTTCATCGACGGTCAGCGCGGCTATTCGAGCGCCGGGATGCATCGTGTGGCGCAGGACGCCCTGGTTGATGGTTCCGATCCAGAGGTTGCCCGACGATGTCTCCAGGATGGACATGACGTGCTCGGGATCCTGGCGCGGCTGTCCCGAGAAAAAGAATGGATGCCGGTAAAAGCTGTCGTCCATGGCCGCGTATCGGAACAGCCCCTTGTTGCTGCATATCAGGATGTCCCCATCCGAATCGGTTAGAAGGTCCTGGATATGGTCCCCCTGGATTTCGGTCACCCTGTGAAGCTCCAAACGGTCCGATTCGGCCGGCAGCGTCCACAGGCCGCGTTTCGAGACGCTGACCCAGAGGTTGCCGCGGGAGTCGAAGGCGATCTTTTTTGCGGAGTACCCTTCGTGCGTGGACAGGGGAATGAACGTGGCCGGTCCCTGGTTCCCGTTGAGTCGGTAGAGTCCCTGGTCTGTGGCCAGCCACAGGTTGCGGTGAGCGTCTTCGCGAATGTGCAGGATTGCGGCTCTGCCGTTCGGGCCGAGGGAGAGGTTCCCGGTCCGCTCGAACCTGTCGAAGGATGGTTCGTAGCGGTGCAAGGTCGACGCAGCCTCTTTCGTCTGCTCGAGGTCTTCATATTTCCGGATTGCGGTCCCGACCCACAGCGTCCCTCTCGAATCCTCGAACATGGTATGGGCGGTGTCCGAGGCGAGGCCATCGGTCGAATTCGTATCGCGATACCAGCGGGCCGTCCGGGTTTTCAGCGAATATGAGAGGACGCCGGAGTTGGTGCCCAGCCAGAGGGTGTCGTCGGAGTCGATATGCATGTCCCTGATCCGGGTGCCCCCGAGAACATCCTCCAAAACCGGGCGCACGAGGTTGCCGTCATACACGTACAGACCGGGGAGGGACGCCAGCCAGATATACCCGTCGGAATCCTGCGCGGCGTCGATGACGGTGTTGTGGCTGGCGCGTTTCGAGGACACATCGATCTGATCCACGCCTAGGGGGATATCCTCAAATGCGCTTGCGGCGATGGGCGTAATGAGCAGGATGAGAGCAAAAATCAGGCTACGCATATTACTATTGATATTTTGTATGACATGCAGCAAGACTGCTTCCGTACAAACGGGTCGATTAGTGGTAGATCAGTATAATTTTATGAGCATACCGGGTCAGGGATGCCCAATGAGGACGAAGTGCGCAACGTTTTTCTTCGGATTCTTTTTTGCCTGATTTTTCAGACGTTCCTGACTGGCGGAGGGGCATCGGGCGCGGACGTCGTCTCCGGCGAGGTAGCGGGAGACGGCAGCGACATTCCGCTCACTGCGGCAGGCGAAGGCAACCGTACGACGCGGGATGACGTGCCCTCTCCGGGCGATGAAAACGCGACCCATTCACTGGAGAATCAAGGGGATACGGTCTACCGCCTTGAGACGCTCCGGGTCGTGGCCGAGCGCGTCGAACTCGGGGAAGCCACCGTCGAAGGGCAGGCGCTGCAGTCGATGCCATCGCGCAGCGGTTCCGTGACAGAGGCCCTCAAGGTGGTGCCCGGCGTGCAGTTTTCCAACGAGGAACCCTCGTCGCTCACGGCGGGCGAGATCCGCCCTCCCCGCGCTTCCATCGCGGGCGCGAAACCCTACGAGAACAATTTCCTGATAGACGGGACGAGCGTGAGCAACTCCCTCAACCCCATCGGGCTTGGAGCCGACGGGGATTCATTCGGCCCGAGTCGGCTCGACGTCGGCGGCGCGGACCAGACCATATTCTACGACACGAGCCTGCTGGACTCCGTGACGGTTTTTACGAGCAACGTGCCGGCCAAGTACGGATCCTTCGTCGGCGGGGTGGTCGATGCCGAACTCAAGGATCCGCGGAAGGACAGATGGCACGGGACGCTTTCCGGACAGCACACGCGCAGCGAATGGTTCGATCTGCGGGGGGTGGACGACGAGTCGACGTCCTCGGACAACCAGCCCCGCTTCAAAACCTACGTGTTGCAGGGCGCCGTGGACGGGCCTGTCAGCGAGAACATGGCCGTGCTGCTTTCATCGACGAGACGGTGGTCCGTCATCCCGCTGCTCTTCGAGGAGAACGACGGTTCCGAACACGTCAAGGATCAGTTCCGGAAGAATGAGAACTTCTTTGCCAAGATGCTCGTCACGCCGAGCCGCGACCTGGAATTGCGCCTGGACGCGACCTACGCCCCATATGTCGAGGAACGCTGGCGCTCGGGTTGGCCGGACAGCGATTGGGACCTCGAGAACAAGGCCTGGCGGTTGGCGGGCGAGGCTGCGTACCTGGCGGGCTGGGGCAAGCTGACCGGCAAGCTTGTGTACTCCCGGAACGGGTACGGCAGGGATTCCGCCGTCAACGAGCGCGAACAGCTCAGCGGAACGGGCGTGCCCGATGACGAGGAATACTTCCGCGGGGGACTCGGAGATGCCCGCGTGACGAACCAGGGCGTCGATTTCGGCCTCGACCTGGAGTTTGACGAGGTTCGCAGCGGAGTTCTGGGCTGGGAGGTGTCCACCGGGCTGGATCTGGCCACCGTCACTACAGAAATGTGGAACGAGGACGCCGTGGTGCGAACGATGACGATCCCCACGAACGGGAACTGGTTGCGGCTCGAGGCGGTGTACCCGGAATCGGATCAGACGGAGACGCTCAACACCATCGGCTATTACCTGCAGACGAAAATGCGGTTGGGGCGTTTCACGCTGGTCCCGGGACTGCGTCTCGACCACGATGACTATTCCCAGAACATGGACGTCGCCCACCGCCTGAAGGGTGAGTTCGACGTTTTCGGCGACGGCCGCCTGCGGCTGGTTTCCGGCGTGAACCGGTATTACGGAGGGCAGCTCCGTGCTTATGCCTTTGACAGGTGGCGTCCTTATGAAATGAAGCGCGAAAGCTGGAACAACAAGAAAAAAGTCCTTACCGTAACGTATACGGAAGACGACGATATAAGCTATCAGGCCAAGGGGCTCGATACGCCGTATTCCGATGAGCTGATGGGGGGCGTCTTGGGCGCCGCCGCAGGCTTCACATACGGCCTTGAGTTCGTGCATCGGGATCACCGCGACCAGATCATCAGCAAGCTGTCTGAGGACAGCAAAGACGACGAGGATGTCTACGAACTTACCAACGACGGGAAAAGCACCTACGACGGCATCACCTTCACCCTGTCCCGGGCCTTTGAGACGCAACGCTTCGGAACGCACATCCTGGCCTTCGGTGCAACGGAGTCCAGAACAAAGACTTTCAATGGCGCGTTTTACAGCGACGTCAATGTGAACGATCTCAGCAACGGGTATGAGTACGACTACGATCAGGTGTATTTCGATGGCGAGCTCATTGATCGCAACGAAATGCCGGCCGAAGACTTCAACGCTCCTCTGGTGCTGACGGCTTCGTGGCTGGGAAGTTTCTGGGACAACAGATTTCGCGTCAATTGCGTTTCCCGGTGGAGGGATTCGACGACCGGTATCAGGCCGGACAAGCGCTCCGCCGACGAGACGCCTTACGGCACGACGGCATCCAAGACCACGACGGAGAGCGCAGAATGGATCGGCCCCGAGGGCAAGTACCATGACGCCTACATGGAGGGGGTCATATCGGGCGGACTGGTGACGGACGTCTCTCTGGAATTTGATGCGGTCAAGGAGAGTATGTTCACCCTGAGCCTGCTGCTCGACGTGTTCAACGTGTTCTCTTCCGACGGGCACGTGGGCGTCAGCGAGCTTGACGGCGGAGGGTATACGCTCCCGCGCAGCCAATACGGCCGCGCATACTACGCCGGCGTCCGCTGCGAATTCTAGACGGCCGTTCAGACCGTGTATCTTCTCCGCAGGCGCTGTTCCAGCCGCCCCGCGGCCAGGGAGCAGGAGAAGGTCAGGATGAAGTACAGCAGGGCCACGCAGGTCCAGACTTCCATGGTCAGGTAGGTCGTGGCCATGAGTTGCATGCCCTGGAAGGTCAGTTCCTGGATGGAGATGACCGAGACGATGGCCGAGTCCTTGATGGTGGAGATGATCTGGCCCGCCAGGGGGGGGATCATGTTTCGCACGGCCTGGGGCATGATGATGAACAGCAGCAGTTGCGGGCGCGGGAAGCCCAGAGCGCGTCCCGCCTCCCACTGCCCCGCGCCGACCGATGACACGCCGCCCCGTACGATTTCCGCGACATAGGCCCCTTCGTAGAGGCCCAGGGTGAAGGCCGCCGTGACGAATGCGTCGACCTGGTCGATGCGCCCGATGAGCACGCCGGCCGTGGCCTTGACCCATTCCGGGGCCGTGCGCAGGGCGCTTTGCAGGCCTATGGCCGGGGCGATCTGGTCGGCCAGGAAGAAATAGCACAGAAAGACGAGCACCAGAGGCGGCATGTTGCGGCACAGCTCTACGTATGTGCCGCCCACCAGCCGCAGGTACAGGCTGGGGCTGGTCCGGGCCATGCCGGCCCAAACGCCCAGGAACAAGGCTATGACGGCGGACCAGCAGGTCAGGCGGATGGTCGTGAACACGCCCTGGAGCAGCAGGCCCGGCCGGCCGTCCTCCCGCAACAGATATTGCCCGAGCACATGCCATTCCCAGGCCGTCCCGCCGAGGGCGTGCACCCGCCAGGCGACGTACGCGAGGCCTGCCGCCAACAGCCCCAGCAGGACGAAATCCAGCCGGGTCGGGCCCGGCCGGCGGCGCCCCCCCGAGTGGGGCGCGCCTCCGGATTCCGGGCGCATTTCTGGCCTCACTTGATCAGCGCTTCCCAGTCCATGGTCTTGAACCAGTAGTCATACCGCTCGGCCAGCCAGCCTTCGGACTCGGCCACCAGAATCCAGTTGTTCAGGAAGTTCAGGAAGTCGGTGTCGCCCTTGCGCACGGCGAAGCCGATGGGCTCCTTGGTGAACGTGTCCCCGGCCAGGGGCAGGTAGAGCTTGTCCTTGTTGCGGATGGCCTGCTGCTCCGGGAAGGGGGCCGAGGCGACCATGGCGTGGGCCCGGCCGTTTAGGACCTCCTGCAGGGCCTGGGCCTCGTCGTCGAACATGCGCACCGTGGCCTTCGGCATGTGCTTCTTGGCAGCGGCCACGGACGTGGCGCCGGTCTTGGCGGCCAGGACGATCTCGGGTTTGTCGAAGTCGGCCAGGGTGGACAGGCCCGGAGCGGCCGCAGTGCTGGCGACCATGGACATGCCCGAGAACTCGTAGGGGTTGCTGAAATTGACCTTGAGGTTGCGGGCCGGCTGGATGCCCATGCCTCCGATGATGATGTCGAACTTGCCGGTCAGCAGGGCCGGGATGATGCCCGACCACTTGGTGGGCACGAACTCGACCTGTACGCCCATGTCCGTGGCAAGGCGGCGGGCCACGTCGATCTCGAAGCCGATGTACTCGCCGTTCTTGTCCTTCATGGCCCACGGCACGAAGGTGTCGAAGCCCACGCGCAGCACCCCGCGCTCGAGGGTCTGGTCCAGCACGCTCTTCTCCTCGGCCCGCCCGTCGACGGGGAACGCTCCGAGAACCAGGCTGCACAGCAGCATAAGGATCATTCTGTACATGAGTCCTCCAGATGAGGTGTAGGTGACTGCTTTTCCAAAAGTCTGACCAGCGCCGACAGGATGCCGGTGAAAAGCAGGTAAATGGCCGCAACGACGAACCATATTTCAAAGCTGAGAAAGGTCTCGGCCACGATGGCCTGACCATGCATGGTCAGGTCGTAGATGGCAATGGTCGAGACCAGGGCGGAATCCTTGATGAGGGATACGCCCTGGCTGGTCAGCGGCGGCAGAACGTTGCGCAGGGCCTGGGGCAGGATGACCTGGCGGTAGATGCTGCCCCTGGTCATGCCCAGGCTCAGGGCGCCTTCCCACTGTCCCCGCGGGATGGCGAGGATGCCCGCGCGGATGATCTCGGATGCGTAGGCCCCTTCGAACAGCGAGAGGGCCAGCACTGCCGAGGCCAGGCGGCCAAGACCCACGGCCGGGGCGAGGACGAAGTAGATGAAGAATATCTGGACCAGGAGGGGGGTGTTGCGGATCAGTTCCAGGTAGACGCGGGCCAGGCCCCGGCCGACCAGGGAGCCCGAGAGGCGCAGCAGCGCGGTGCCCAGGGCGAGGAACGCGGCGCCGGCCAGGCCCAGGCCCGAGACCAGCAGCGTGACGCCCGCGCCCTGCAGCAGTGGCCCGGGGCTTCCGTCGGGGAGCACGATGAACCGCGGGACCCGGTACCACTGCCAGTTGTAGCCCATGGTTTCCGCGCCGCCGAGGACGGCCCAGGCCACGCCGAGCATGGTTAGGACGTATGCGCAGACGGAGCAGAGCGTGCCGCAGCGGCAGCGCAGGCGGGAGAGGGTGGCGCCGGTGTCCATGGGGAAAGGGCCCTGCGGCCGGGAGGCCGCAGGGAGGAGGTTATTCAGGGCGCAGGGTCATGACCGGCACGGGGGACGTCTTGACCACCTTCTCGGCCACGGAGCCGAAGAGGAGGCGGTTCAGGCCCTGCCGGCCGTGGGTCGCCATGATGATGATGTCCGCCTTGTCCGCCTCGGCGAGATTGACGATGGCCTCGGCCGCGTCGCCGCTGACGACCTTGCCCGTGGCGCGGACGCCCTCGAAGTGCTTGGCCACGAAGTCCGCCATGGTCTTCTCAGCGCCGCTGACGATGTCGCCGACGAGTTGCGGCAGGGAGGCCGCCGGCAGGTCGAAGATCTCGTACTGGATCATGGACGGCGCCACGTAGACCACGAGGACGTCAGCGTCGAACTTGAGGGCGAACTCGCGGGCCGTCCTGGCGATGGCCGCGCTGGCGTCCGAAAAATCAACAGGGCAGAGAATTCTCTTGAACATGCTCATCGCTCTACCTCCCGGTAATCATTTCAATTGCATATCCGGTCTGTGCCATGAAGCAAAATTACCACAGCTGAAAATCATTGCAAGGATGAGCTGGCGAAAACATGGCGGACCCGCTTTTGCGCCCTCCTCGGCGCGGCGGGCGCTGCCTGTGGCTCGACGGGTCATTTTTCGCAAAAAAAATGCGGCGACCATGCAGATTCCATCTATTCAACGCAAAGGAAATAGTGTACTTTCCCACGCATCGATTTTTTTCTTTTTTTCACAATTTAAACTGTTTTTGCAAAAGGGGAATCTCATGAGGAAGTTGACTGTTCTGCTGATGTTGGTGTTCGCGCTGGCCATGGCCGGCGGTTGTGCGAAGAAAGTGGCCTCCACCCCGGCCGGCACCACCGCCTCCGGCGCCGGCGAAGGTTCCGCCGCCGCTCCGAGCGGCGTGAATGACGCCCAGCTCAAGGCCATCGACAAGATCGGCGCCGACCGCATCTACTTCGCCTTCGACAAGAGCGATCTGACCGAGGAATCCCGCCAGATCCTGACCGAGAAGTCCGAACTGCTGAAGTCTTTCCCGGCCCTGTCCCTGCTGGTCGAAGGCCACTGCGACGAGCGCGGCACCAACGAATACAACATGGCTCTCGGCGAGCGCCGCGCCCGCGCCGCCTATGACTACCTGGTCATGATGGGCATCGAGCCCACCAGACTGAGCATCATGAGCTACGGCGAAGAGCGTCCCGCCGTCGCCGGCGCCAATGAAGAAGCCTGGTCCAAGAACAGACGCTGCGAGTTCAAGGCCACCGCGAACTAGGTCCGGTTTACGAGTGCCCGCCGCCCCGCGCGGCGGGCTCCATAACCGCACCCTCCGGTGCGGTTTTTTTTGTCGTTTGCCCCGCATGGCCAGAGCCCTGCCGGGACGCTCCGCGGCGGCTTCCTGTCGCGCAGGCAGGACACGATGCTCTCCACATCCCGGCTCGCCCTCAGATCAAGCCCCGTCAATCTCAGCCTGGCCGTGACGCTTGCCGTGTGGCTCGGCAGCAAGTGGTATTTCGCCGACTGGTTCGACAACCCCTACAAGTACGCGGCCAAGGCCGCCTCGCTGTCGGCCACGGTCATGATGTGCTGGTGCTTCGTCCTTTCGGCCCGCGGCGCGGTTTTCGAGGACTGGTTCGGAGGGCTCGACAAGGTCTACCAGATGCACAAGCGCCTAGGGAAAACGGCGTTCTGGCTCATTGCGCTGCATCCCGTGTTTCTGGCCATGGACAGGCTGCCCGACGCCGGCGCCTTCCTGCGCATGCTTTGGCTCCAGCAATGGCGCGGTGACAGCTACCTCCTCGGGCACAACCTCGGGGTCGCGGCGTTTGCGGTCCTGCTGTGCCTCATGCTGCCGACCTTGTGGGTCAGAGTTCCCTATCACCGCTGGAAGCGCAGCCACGAGTGGTTCGGCCTTTTCCTGGCGGTCGCCGCCCTGCACGTCTTTGTGGTGAACAGGGATGTCAGGGCCTATCCCGTGCTCGGCGTATTGATTTTCGGGTGTCTTGCCGCCGCGGCCGCAGCGTATGTCTACATTCGTTTTCTGTACCGCTTTCTCGGGCCCCGCCACTGCTACAGGGTCGACTGCATCGAGCGGCACGGCGACGTGCTGGAGGTGACGTTCGTACCCCGCGGGAAGGCGATGTCCTTCAAGCCCAGCCAGTTCGTGTACCTGGTCGTGGAGCGGGCCGGCATTTCACCCGAGCCCCACCCGTATTCAATCGCCTGCGGCTACAACCTCGAATCCCGCTTCAAGCTCGGGATCAGGATGGTCGGGGACCATACGCGCAGCCTCGCGGCGCTGGCCCCCGGTGATCCGGTCACTGTCTATGGGCCCTACGGCCGGTTCAGCGATCGTTTTCTGGCCGCCGAGCGGGACTGTGTCTTCATCGGGGCCGGCATAGGCATCACCCCTTTTCTGGGCATGTGGCACGTGGCCGTACATTCGGGAGAACGGTTGCCCGGACCGCTGCCCGATGCGGCCGAACAGGCCGCCCATCCCGAGATCCGTGCGGGGTGGCGCGCACCCGCGGTATCCCTGTTCTACGTGGTCTCCACGCAGGAGCAGGCCAGCTTCGACAACGACATCCGCAACGAGGTCATTCTCAGCCAGTTCAGGGGATTCCCGGCTTTCGAGGCCAGGGGGCACCACTACGAACTCTACGTTTCGTCACGCCAGGGGCGCATGGAAGCTGCGTACGTCGAGACGCGGGTGCGCGGCGGGGTGGCGGGCAAGAACGTCTTTCTGTGCGGCCCGACGACGATGATCGAAAGTCTGCGGGCTCAGTTTCTGGCCCTGGGCGTGCCGCCGGACCGCATCATCGTCGAGGACTTCAATCTGCTTTAGGGCGCGCAGTGGGCGTGTCGCGCGCTCTTTCCCGCTACGGCCGCGGGTTGAGCCTTCTGAAGAGGCCTCGGAACTGGTGGTAGGTCAGGCCGAGAAGTTCCGCGGCGCGTTTCTGGTTGTGGCGGCTTCGCTCCAGTGCGGTGCGCATGTAGGATTCCTCGACCCGGCGCAGGGCCTCGGGCAGCGGCAGGCCCAGATCGGCCGGATTCGGCATGCCGCCCGGGGCGTTGTCCGGCGGGCCGGGGTGCGGCCCCGGCGCTCCAGCCGCGTGGCGTGGTGATCCGAACGGGTCGAAGTCCACATCGACCACCACATTGCCTTCGGCCCGGTAGACGGCTCGCTCGATCACGTTTTTCAGTTCCCGTACATTCCCCGGCCATGCATGGCGCAGCAGGGCCGCCATGGCCTCGTCCGAGAAGGCGGGGCGCTCGGTCATGCCCAGGCTCACGGCCATGCGCGTGGCGAAATGCCCGGCCAGCAGTTCCACATCCCCCTCGCGTTCGCGCAGGGGCGGGATGGTCAGTACCTCGAAGCTCAGGCGGTCCAGCAGATCCTCCTTGAATTTTCCCTCCCTGGCCCGCGCAGGCAGGTCGGCGTTGGTCGCGCCGATCAGGCGGACGTTGACCTCGACGGCCGCGCCGCCCCCGACGCGGTCGAAGGTCCCGTATTCCGCCACGCGGAGGATCTTTTCCTGGGCCTCCATGGACAGGTTGGCGATCTCGTCCAGAAAGAGGGTGCCACCGTCGGCGTTCTCGAAGCGCCCCTTGCGCCTGGCCACGGCACCGGTGAAGGCGCCGGCCTCGTGCCCGAACAGTTCCGAGTCCAGAAGCGACCCGGCCAGGGCCGCGCAATTGAGCGTGATGAAGGGGCCCTGCCAGCGCGCCGACAGATAGTGCAGCCGCGCGGCGGCGAGTTCCTTGCCGGTTCCGCGCTCGCCGATTATGAGGACGGGCCTGTCGACGCGCGCGACCCTGGACAGGCGTTCCTGGAATCGCAGGAACGCGTCGGATTGGCCGAGGGCTTCCATGGAAGGGCGGGAAGAAGTGGTTTTCATGGCCAAATAATAGTTGAATTGACCAAGTAGTGCAATAAATCGCCAGTGTTTCGGGTGAGATTTATGCCGAGGTCCTGTGTTTACGGTATGTTGCGTCGAGGCGGGTCATGGCACGGGCCGTGCTTCGGGTGATGCAAACGCAGTCAACACCAGGCATAATGGGAGGACGAGATGAGCATTTTCACCCGGTTCAAGGATATCGTCAGCGCGAACATCAATTCCATGCTGGACAGGGCCGAGGAGCCCGAAAAGATGATCCGGCTGATGATCCAGGAGATGGAGGAGACCCTCGTGGAGCTGAAGGCCTCCTGCGCCGGGCTCATGGCCGATCAGAAGCGCATCGTGCGCGAGCAGGACCAGACGCGTTCCGGCGTGGAGCTTTGGGACGGGCGGGCCCGCCTGGCCATGGACCGCGGGCGCGAGGACCTGGCCCGCGAGGCCCTGGCCGAGAAGCTCTCGGCCGAGCGCGCCTGCGACGGCCTGGAGCGCGAAGTGGAGCGGTTTTCCGTGCTCATCGAGCAGGCCCGGGAGGATATCGAACTCCTGGAGGCCAAGCTCGAGTCGGCCAAGGAGCGGCAGCGCAGCCTGGCCAAGCGCGTGGTCCGCGCCGATCAGCGCCTGAAGGCCCGCGCCAACGCCACCCGCGCGCAGTCCGCCGAGGTGCTCATGCGCTTCGACCAGTTCGAGCAGCGCATCGAGCGCATGGAGGCCGAGGCCGATCTGGCGGCGCCCCGCCGCGGGCGCGATCTGGAACAGGAGTTCGCCCTGCTCGAAGGCGGGGACGAGATCGAGGAGCAGTTG
Organism: Desulfomicrobium aestuarii; assembly: GCF_055385525.1. NCBI lineage: Bacteria > Pseudomonadati > Thermodesulfobacteriota > Desulfovibrionia > Desulfovibrionales > Desulfomicrobiaceae > Desulfomicrobium > Desulfomicrobium aestuarii. Next base: position 2,854,904 of record NZ_AP042427.1, on the reverse strand, counting down.
GCCGCCATGCGCTCCTCCAGGCAGAAATGACGGTTCGTGAAATTGTGTTTGGCTCGGGCGCCGGCTTCGGCTACGCAGGGACGAACACCCAAGGAGTACGCGCATGGAACATCTCTTGAGCTTTTTCTTCATCCTCATGGCGGCGGGCCTTCTGCTGGTCGGCGCGGTGATCTTCGGGATCATCCGGCTGTTCACGCGCACCGGCCGGGAGGGGGGCGAAAGCGAGGCGCAGATGATCCAGGAGATGTATCAGGGCCTGGCGCGCATGGAAGAGCGCATCGAGACCCTTGAGACGATCCTGCTGGAGAAGGACAAGGAGAGACAGTCATGAAGGCATACGGATACGGAAGTCACCGCATGGGCCACGAGAGGGGCTTCGGCTCGCGCTGGCGCCGGCCCATCGAGGAAAGGCGCAGGCTGTACCGCGCGCGCGACGGGATGTTTCTGGGCGTGTGCAAGGGATTGGCCCGGCAGTTCGACCTGTCGGTGGGGCTCCTGCGCGCCATCGTGGTCGTGCTGTTCCTGATCACGGGTATCTGGCCCGTCGGGCTCTTGTACCTGATCGCGGCCATGGTTATGAAGATGGAGCCCGTGGTGCCCATCCACAATACCGACGAGCAGGAATTCTACGATTCCTACTCCACCTCGCGGACTGGCGCCCTGGAGCGCATCAAGCGCAAGTTCGAGAGCCTGGACAGGAGGCTTCGGCGCATGGAGGACGTGGTCACCAGCCGCGATTTCCAGTGGGAGCGCCGCATGCGGAGTTGAGCATCGTTTAACCCCGGAGAAAGCATGAGGGGAACACGCAGCGACGGTGACACGCCGCAGGGCGACAACTTCACCCGCCGGCAGGGCGGTGCGGCCTGGCCGCTCCGTCTACTCGCCGGCGCGGTCATTGTCGCGTCACTGGGCGTGGCGGCCGTGTCTTGGAACGATTCCCGGGCCGTGACGTCCGTACCGGGAGGCCTGCTCGAACATGGCCGCCAGGTGTCAGGCATGGTGCCCGCATCAGCGCGGGGCGTTCTCGTGAGCGAAGGGGTCGCTCCCGGTTCGCTGGCGGAGCATGATTCCGGGGCGGGCCGCGTGCATCCGCACGGCTTGGTCGTCCTGGCCGCGGCCGAGCAGGGGCAGGACCGAAAGCTCGAGGACTGGCGCGAGGAAGGCATCCGCATGGCCGCCGAGCTGACCGGCATTCCCGAGGCCTTCTTCCGCTGGCTGCAGGACAAGGGCGTGCCCGTCGGGGAGTTCATGCGCTTTCTCATGCCGTTTCTCGAATGGCTCGAGATGGTCGAACCGCACAACGGGACCGGGCCCTCCCCAAAGCCCCAGCCGCAGGACAAGCCGCGGGAAACGGCCGTCTAATACCCCTCCCTCGGCAGGAATTCTTTTCCTCGGAAACGCATGACGCCGCGGCCGGTCGCCTCTGACCGGCCGCGGCGTCCATTTTTTTGCGCCCCTTGCCTAAATCGTGAAGCGGCCGACCATCTCCCGCAGTTGCGCGGCCAGCCTGGCCAGATCCGAGAGGTTGTCGCGGACCAGCGAGCAGCCGGAGCGGATGTCGGAAGCGACTGCGTCCACCGCGGCGATGTCCGCGGCGATCTCTCCCGAGGCGGCCGACATGTTCGCCGTCCGCCCGTTGGCGTCCCGGACGCCGCCGGTGGCCTCGGCGATGTTCGAAGCCAGTTCGCGGGTCACCGCCGACTGTTCTTCGATGGACGCCGCAACGGACACCACGAAGCCGTTCACGTCGCCGATGACCCGCACGATGTCCTCGATGTTGGCCACGGCGCTTCCCGTCGCGCCCTGGATGGATTCTATCCTGGCCCTGATGTCGTCCGTGGCCTGCGCGGCCTGACGGGCCAGTTCCTTGATCTCGTTGGCGACCACGGCGAAGCCTTTGCCGGCGTCGCCGGCCCGGGCCGCCTCGATGGTGGCGTTCAGGGCCAGCAGGTTGGTCTGGCTGGATATGTCGGCGATGGTCGCGGTGACCTTTCCGATTTCGTCGGCCGAAGCGCCGAGCTCCCGCAGCACCCTGGCGAAGCTTTGGACCTGGGCGGAGGCGCTGTCGGTCGTCACGCGGGCCCGTTCGGAGTTTTCCGCGATCTCGGCGATGGTGGAGGTCATCTCTTCGGTGGCACCGGCCACGGATGCGAGATTGGTCGAGGTCTGCTCCATGCTCGCGGCCACGGAAACAGTGCCGGCGTTCATTTCCCGAGCTGCGGCCGTCACGGCGGTGGCGTTGTCGGACAGGGTGTGGATGCCGGATGTGGTCTGGGCGGCGAAGGTGGAGAAATTCTCCACGGAGGCGGTCAGGGTCTGCACGCCTTCATGCATGTTGCGCAGGAGCCCCCTGGTGTTGGCGATCATGGAGCCGTAGGCCCGACCCAGGTCGCCGATTTCGTCCGCTCGCGCGAGTATCCCGGCAGGGACGTCCTGGGAGAAGTCCCCTTGGGCGAGGTGGTTCGTGAATTCCACGCAGCCGGTGATGGGCCGGACCATGTTCCTGGCGAAGAGGAAGATGCCGGGGATCATGGCAGCGGTGATGGCGGCGAAACAGAGGGCCATGTGCCAAAGCAGCGTCATGGACATGGCATGGACGCTCCCGGCGGAGATGTCCACGCCGATGACGGCGTCCAGCTTCCCGTCCGGGGTCCGGATGGGCGCGTAGGCGCTCAGGAACGTCCCCCACTGGTCCTCGTAGAAATCCTCTTCCACCGCCGGGGCGGAAAGATCCCGGGCCGCCTGCGCCATGAGGGGGGTCGCGTCGTCATAGACCTCGCCCAGGTGGGATTTGTCCTCCTCGTCGGCGTCGACGACGAAGACGATGGACCCGTCGTCGTTGCGCCTGAACGTGTAGACGAACTCGATGTCCGAGCTGTTGGCCTTGATGCCGCGAAGGGTCTCGGCGATCCGGGCGTACGCCTCGCCCTCCTCGTCTTCAGGAGCCAGAAGCCGGGCGTGGTCTTCGGCCGGGACGCTCATGGCGCCCAAGGCGGCATAGTCGCGGACCCTGGCCCGGATGCTTTCTATCTGCTGTTCTCTGGCGGTGTTGTATGACAGAAAAACAAGAAGTGCCGACCCAGAGAGCCACAGAAGGAATACAATGAGGACGAGCTTGGTTCTGATTTTCATGTTCATGCGTTTACCGGTTGTTCGCTGGATGATGTTGCTGAAAGAGGTTCCGTTTCCGTTGGGCCCATCTCGTGCTCTATCGATAATAGTGATTGTTTTGTGTCTTGATGATGTAAAATCGTGATACGCTCCCATTCAGCGCTGCAAGATGTGTGATAGAAAATAAATTTTGCAACGTGTACACGAGCGGAAATCCGCGCACAAGGATTTTATTGAGAAATATCCATTGTATTGTATGCAACGCCTGAACGCAGTCCTCGGCATCGCCTCCTGTGGCGGAGTGTCGCGCGCACGTAATGATTCTTCATGGCGCGTGATCGGATGACGGGAGCAGTGTCGAGGCGGCACGGTGCGCCGGCCAGGCCGGTGCATGCGGTGCCGGTACGAAAGAGCCGTTTGGTGAAGCCTCGCGCATCGCGGCCAAGCATGTCGTCCGGGCGGGATGCCGCTTGCCTCCAACGCCCGGAGAGGTCATATGTGCGGGTGCGGCACCCGTGCGGAGCAACCGAAGCCTGGCAAAAGTGAGGTTGACGAATGTCTGTTCTTGTTCTCGAAATATGCTTTATCGCCCTGCTGATCGGGATCAACGGGATCTTCTCCATGTCCGAGATCGCCGTCCTGACGTCCAGGCGGCACCAGCTCAAAAAGGAGGCCCGAAGGGGCAGCGCCAGGGCGGGCATGGTCCTCGAGCTGGCCGGCCATCCCGAGGGCTTCATGTCGGCGGTCCAGGTGGGCATCACGCTCATTGGCATCCTGACGGGCGTGTTCAGCGGCGCCACGATCTCTGAGGTTCTGGCGGCGAGGATCGCGGAGGCGGCGGGCCTGTCCGTGGAGATGGCCGAAGGCGTGGCCGTTTTCGTCACGGTTTCGGCCATCACCTATCTGACGCTCATCTTCGGGGAGCTCCTGCCCAAGCGGATCGCCCTCTTTTCCCCGAACTCCTCGGCCAAGGCCATCGCCCCAATCATCAGGCTCGTGCAGATTGCGGCCAGGCCCGTCGTGGCCGTCATCTCGCACAATGTCCGGGCCCTGAGCAGGCTGTTCGGGATCCGCGACGACGGGAACGTGTTCACGGACGACGACGTCCGGTCCGTCATCGACGAGGCCCGGGTGCGCGGCGTCATCGAGGCGCAGGAGAAGGACATGCTCCACCGCGTCATGCGCTTCGCGGACCTGCGCGTGTCGGCCGTCATGACCCACCGTTCGCGCATCGTGCAGCTCGACCTGGCCGACGGGACGGAGAAGAACGTGGATGTCATGCGCGAGGCCAATCATTCGTCGTACCCCGTGGTCGACGGTTCCCCGGACAACCTCGTCGGCTTCGTCGCAGTGAAGGACCTCTACGGCAAAAGGCCCGACGCACAGGGACTGCGCAGCGTGCTGCAGGAGCCGATCTTCATCCAGGAGTCGTTCCCGGCCCTGTCCCTCCTTCGGAACTTCAGGGAGACCGGCAACAGGATCGCCATCGTCATCGACGAGTACGGCGACATCCAGGGCCTGGTCACGCCGATGGACATCCTCGAGTCCCTGATCGGCGAAATCAGGGAAGACCCTTTCGAGAACCCAGAAATCCTGGAGCGCGAGGACGGCTCCCTCCTCGTGGACGCCCACGCCCCGTATTACGATGTCATCGACCGCCTCGGCCTGGACGTGCACACCGACCAGCCTGCGCCGGGCTTCAACACCATCAGCGGCTTCATGCTGCACCACCTCGACGGCATGCCCGCCGAAGCCGACCATGTAGATCATCATGGCTTCAGGTTCGAGATCGTGGACATGGACGGGCAGCGGATCGACAAGATCCTGGTTTCGAAAGTTCCTGCCGAGCCGCTCGGGGACACGGGGGAAAACACCGGGCTGGATTGACCGCGGCGGGGCTCCCCTGCGGCTTCCGCGGGTTGACGGACTTAAGTTCGCCGCGGGGGCTGCCATTGCGAAGGCGGGTCGTGCAGATGCCGCTGACTTTCCCCATTCCATTTAGGTCGCTACAAAAATATCCGCCAATTCATCACCAGTGCGTGGCCAAGCTTTTTGGCCATGGCCTTGCCAATGGGGCGGACGCCTCGCTCCATGCCGGAGATATGGGATTTGTGGACGCCGATGGCGGCGGCCGGGGCAGCCTGTGTCAACCCGCGCAGACCCCGTGCACTCCGGGCAAAGGTTTCACGGTCTCCCAGTCGGTGCGCTCGTGTTCTGCTTCCCATAGATCCCGAGACTTCTGCATGTTCATCCACAGGTCGGGAGAAGTGCCAAAGGCGCGGGAAAGGCGCATGGCCATATCTGAGGTTATCCCCACCTTTTCGTTGACGAGGTTGGAAAGGTGCTTCCGGGATATGCCCAGGTGCGCAGCCAGGGCCGTGACGGTCAGATTCATAGGCTTCATATAGTGGTGCTCTATGATGCGGCCCGGGTGCGTAGGTTTGCGGGTTCTGGTCTGCATGCGGCCTCCTAGTGATAGTCGAGATAATTGACGACGTGAACGTCACCATCTTCGAGTCGGAACGTCACCCGCCAGTTGCCTGAAACCCTGACCGACCAATGGCCAGTGAGGTTGCCCTGGAGAGGGTGAAGCCCCGAGCCTGGGAAATGAACGTCTCGAAGGGAGGTTGCGGCATCAAGTCGGTCAAGTATCAATGACAGTTTGAATGCGTGCTTGGCTTGAATCCCCTTTGTCGAGCCCGTTCTGAAAAATGCTTCAAGCCCCTTGTGTGCGAATGTCTTTATCATGTTTTGTAACCATGTTGGTTATGGCTGTCAAAGCCGATCACCTGCTCGAATGAAAACCACAAAACCGATCATGCCATATTTTCTGAACTGCGCGGTTTAATGCGCGTCAGCGAGGATATGGCGGATGCAGAAGTTATCAGGGTCCACTTCGTGTAGAAATTCGATCAAGTGCGTAGCTGGCAGGGTAGAGCGGGGAGAAAAGAAAGTAGTGAATGGTGAGTGGTGAATGGTGAATGGAAAGAACTGAAATAGGGCAGTTCTTGGTCTCAGAGACCCAGCAGAGCCCAGGTCTTGACCCCGAAGCCTCAGTCCATCGGACTGCTGATCGGCAACCGCTACGCCCTGTATGGGGGGTCACGAGAAATGAGAATGAGAGGATGAGCGGGTTGAGGTGGCCGGTTGCTTGACGAATGCTTGCTGGGTGCGGGCTGGCGGGCGGCGGGTCGGAAATTTTCGGGGCGGAGAATGAGTTGAGAATTTTGGCGATTTTCCGGCCTGATTTTCACGCAAAATGAGAATTGAAAGCCCTTCGGTCGTGTCGATAGTGACACAAAACGAAGGGCTTTTTTGCGTCTGACGGCGTGCAAAAATTGTTGCTGTTGTAGGTGGCGTGTCAGACATCAGGCTGCCGCCGGTAGCAGGGCCCCTGCGTTCCTCCACCCTATGGCTTCCCAACACCCGGCCGCGTGGATGACGTTGCCGATTCGCTCCCAGGCGCGTTGCCGCGTCAGTGCATGGTGCCAGAGGTTAACCCGTGTCCGAAAGCGCTGATCCAGCGCGGGATTGCTCCAGTTCCTGGCGGAGTTGCTCGTTCTCGTGCCGCAGGCTGGCTAGGACCTGATTGGTCTTGTCGAGCTGGTCCTGGAACGACGCAAACGAAGCGAGGGCCTGATTCAGTTGCCCCTGCATGTTCTCGATCTGCTGCTCAGTGGTGATGGCCTTGTGGAAGGCCTTTATATTACTGACGATCGCCGTCGTGTACACGGTCTTCGATTTCAGGATGTCGATGGTTTGGGCCATGACCTCAGCGAAGTCGAAATCCTCATGGTCATTATATGTGCTCGACATCGGGAAGCCAATTCCGGGCATCTTCATGGCTAGGTCTCTGGCGACGTGGCCCTGGGCCATGTAGGCCAGCTCCTCTGCAGCGCCTCTATTTACGCGTTTTTCGCCCTCCCCAGTCTTGAGCCACTTGATAGACACTCCGTACCCTTCCGCGATTTTGACATACCAGCTGTCCGGGATCTGGCCCTTCTTTTTCTGCCCGTAGACAGATTGCGGCGTAATGCCCAGCGCGACCGCAAGAGCGGAATCTTTTGTGGAGCCAATTGCCTCCTGAAGCCTGGAAAAAATGGCGTCGAAGGATGTCGGAGTTTGGTCCTTAAACTCCGACATAAACTCCGAACTCATATTCGGGCTGTTATTTTTATCTTTACTGTCTGAATTCATTTTATTTTATCGAAATTTAAGACAACGTTTCAGAATTTTGAACTACGACTTTAAAACTGCCTTGACATTGGTTGAATCGTTGGTTTACTCCGACATCAGTTAGTTGAAAAACGCAAGGCGCACTTAGCAACCAATAACCAACTAAAGTTTGCCAGTCTATGTCGAAAAAACGCCCCCCTTCTGACGCAACCGCCAAGCAGCTTCCCCTTCCGATGTTTAGGGGCCGCTCAAACTCCTTTCGTGCCGGGATGTTGGCCCGCAAGGACGCCGTGCACGAGGCTCTGACGTCCGGCCTTTCCTCATGCGGGTTGTCCAGGGAGGACGTGGCCGCAGAGATGTCTAGGTTGACCGGCGAACCCATCACCCGTGCGCACCTGGACAACTGGTGCGCCGAAAGCAAGCGCGATTGGCGTTTCCCGCTCGAATACGTGACGGCGTTTTGCGTTGTGACTGGAGATTACGGCCTTGTCTCGGCGGTCCTGGACGGAACGGGCCAGGGGCTGGCCGACGAGGAGACGAGGTCCTTTGCCGAGCTGGGGAAGACGATCGTCGAGGAGCGAAAGATTGCCGCTAAACTGCGCGGAATAAAGGGGAATTTCGGGATATGAATAAAGACACTTCCCTCAAAATCAAAGCGTGGATGGTCCTGCAGGAAATCACTCCGGCGGCCCTGGCCAGCGAACTGGGCGTGTCCAGGCAGATGGTCAGCGCATGGCTGCGCGGAAAGAGCGATTCACGGCGGATCGCCGAGCACTTGATCTTGAAGGGGTGCCCCAGGGCCTATTTCCGGGGCACGAAATACGAGGAGGTGCGGGCGGCATGAGCATGTTGAAAGAAATCATCCGCTGGATCTGCCTGGTGCTTGGTCTGAAGCGGGCCCCGAAGAAAGAGGCGCAGCCGTGCGATCAAGACCGGTGCAGCGTGCGCGACGGGTGGAGCGAGATGGCCGCGCGGATGCGGCAAGATTCGACGAAGTGAGTCAGGTGACGCCGGTGGCTCCGGCGGCATCATTCATAAACCAAAGGGAGGTTTCCATGTTGAATGTTCAAATCAGAAGGCCCTTTCCAGGCGAGAGTTGCGACTGTGTTGTTGAGACGGTCCCGGATGACGCCGGGGTGGTTCTGCAGCTCGGCGAGGATGATTGGAAGAGCGCCGGGAATTGGGATGTCGATCTCTGGGAGGCGAGCACGGCCCACTACCAGGTCAGAGGCGGCAAGGCTGGGTGGCGTAAGTTCTGGAGTTTGTTCCGAAAGATGTGCCGCAGCATGGGGGTTCGCTTCCAGGTCGTTGACTACGCCAGTCACCTTACTGGCCCGGAGCCCATCCCTTTCCCGGACTCCGTGCGCCCGAGGGAGGCTGCGTAGATGATTGAAATCATCGTACCAACCTGCGTCTTCGTGGCCCTCGCCGCGCCGCCGATTGCTCTTGTCGCGGTTATTATCCGCGACACGTGGCGTGGCAATGGGGGTTGTAACAGATGAATGCCCACAAATTGCCGGCCGCATGGCGCGAGGCTGGGTCGAGGCTGCGGGCGCTCGCAGCAACGTATCCAGCAGACCACGTCACGCGTGCATGCCTGCTGAACCAAGTTGGCGCCATGGAACTCTGCGCCCAGGACCTGGAAGAGGCGATTCGCGAAGCGACGAATGAAGAAGTCGTCCTGGGAGTCAGAAAAGTCATTGGCGGCCACGTCGTCTTGCGTGGGCGGCGCATTCGCACCGGTCTCGAAGATGGAACACTTGTCGTAGTGAATGACGGGGCGCGAGTTGGCCAGGGGTGGTAATCTTCAGTCCTTTATCCGTCGCCACGTTCAGGACGTGGCGACCAATAAACGAGTGAGGGTTTCAAGTGTACGCAGCTGAAAAAATTGGTGAAATTGTCGGGCTTACCACGAGACAAATACAGCGGAGAGCAGCTGATGAGTCATGGCCGTTCACTAAGCGAAAGGGCAAGGGTGGCGGAAAGCTCTTTGCGACCAAGGACCTTCCGACGGATATCCGCGAGAAAGTTGAGGACCATGAGCGAGAGGTGCTCTCGGCTGGGGCTCGCCAGGCCCTTGCCGCAGCTGAAGTCGCGGCCCTGGCAGCAGTCGCATCTTCCCCGGTGCGTCCTCGCTCATTGGCCCCATCCATGACCGCCCTTCCATCCCGCGCGCTGGATATCCCGCGCAAGCAAAAAGCCATGCTGCGGGCAGACCTGGTGCGGCACTACACTGCATCCGTATCCCGCGCATCCAACAAGGCGTTCGCGCGGGATGGCTTTATCCAGGCTTATCACGCCGGGGCGTACCCGGAGCTGCTGCGCGAGCTGGGCCCCACCTCCTGGAAGACGATCGAGCGCTGGAAGGTAGCAATGCAGCGCACGGGGGACGCCTTTACTTTGGCCGATCGGCGCGGGCTGGCTCAGCGCGGCCAGAGTAGCCTGACGGACGCCATGAAGCAGGCTGTGTTGCGATTGGCCCTCCATCCGAATCGGGTCCGCCTGTCTACCTGTATCAGTATGACGCAGAAGATGTTGGAGGCTCAGGGCGCTGAATATGTGCCTTCGGGCACCACTTTCCGGAGATTCCTGAGCATGTTCCAGGAGCGCAATCAGGATGTGTGGGTGTTTTGCAGGGAAGGTCAGAAGGCATGGAATGACAAGGTTGCCATGTATATTGATCGAGATCTGAGCGTGCTGCAGCCCGGAGACGTTCTGGTTGCGGATGGGCACCGCCTGAATTTTCAGATCATCCACCCGTTCTTGGGCCGTCCATGCCGCATGACCTTGGTGATGTGGTACGACATGGCCAGTAATTACCCGGCTGGATGGGAGATCGCTTTTGAAGAAAACACCGAAGCCCTGGTTGCCGGGTTGCGGAGGGCTCTGCTGCGCCTCGGGAAGCCGGGCCGGGTGGCCTACATGGACAATGGCCGGGCTGAACGCAGCCATTATTTCACTGGCGATTTGAGCCAGAGCGGCGTGGACGGCCTGTTCAAGCGCCTGGGCATGGAAACAACCTTTGCCTGGGCCTACCACGGCCAGTCCAAGACCGTAGAGCGCTTTTTCCTGTATCTCCGGCAACTGGAAGAGTTGATGCCTGGCGGCACGGGCTCCTGTATCGACCTCAAGCCTGCATATCAAAAACGTGGCGAGTTCGTACACAAGGAGATCTGGGAAGCCAGCGGCTCTCCGGTCATGACCCTTCCTGAAGCGCATAGGGCTATAGCCAGTTGGGTGGACTATTACGTGGAGCAGCCCCAGTCGCGCAGTCACTTGAAGGGTCGCTGCCCGCGCGAGGTGTTCGACGCCGGGCGAGGCAACGGCCTGAGCGAAGAGCATCTACTGTGTCTGCGGGAATGCATGCTCACGGCCCGCAAGCGGCATGTAGCCAAGTGCCAGGTGAAACTGCCGGGCAGCATGATCGGGTCAGACACGGAAATCACCTATTTTGACGAGCGGCTGTATGGCCGCAAGCACGATGTGATCGTGAAGTACGATCCGCAGGACCTGTCCAGCGTGGATGTGTACGAGATGACAGGTGAATTTCTGGTCACGGCCATGATCAAGGGCAAGGACCACCCCATGGCCAGGCTCCTCGGCTCCGAAGAGGATCAGCAGCGCCTGCAGGCGAAGCTGGAACTGCGCAAGCACGCAGAAAAGATGGCCGCGGCCACAGCCAGGGAGCTGCTGGTGGGCGAAATCTTGCCGGGCTACGCGGCCAGTCTGGATCGCATGGGTCTATTCTCATCCGTTCAGGCGGAACTCCCAGTCACACCATCTTCCCGGACGACGAAGGCAAAGACCACTCAGGCCATCTCAGTACCCACAGACGAAGATTTCGAGGCCGAACTGGCCGAACTGCACGCCATGAACCAGCCCGATCTGGAGCCGGAAACGGAATCCGAAGAGCCTGACTTCGAGCCTTACGTCATCAGCTCTGCGGATCAATATTGGACGGACGTGCGCGGCACGTACCCAGAGGAAGACCGCTACGAGATGCTGCTGGAGGCCGAAGCCCAGAGCATGGTCATCCCGGCGGAGTTCACGGCTTTCATGCGCTATTTCGAGCAGACCGAGAAGTACGGCCGCATGCGCGATTATTTCGAGGAATTTCGAATGAAGATGGCGCTACTGCATGCGGCCCCGGCGGCTGCTGAAGCATCGGCAAGATCGTAAAAAAACGGCGACCGCGCTGCTGGAACCACTGCGGCCGCCACAACAAAAAGGAGAACTCAGAGTGAAGCTCAACCCGTCCTTTGTCAAGACGCGCAATGTGCGCAATTTCCAGGACCTGATGGAAACGTTGGCCCTCGCCGAGGGTGACGGCAGGTTCGGGCTGGTCTTTGGCCAGGCTGGCCGCGGCAAGACGCGGACCAGCCAGTGGTATGCGGCCCAGAACCAGAGCGTGTATTTGCGCGTGCTGTCCATCTGGAACACCAGCGAACGGGACTTTCTGCGGGCGCTGGCAACAGAGTTGGGTGTGCGCGCCATTCCATGGTCCAAAGCCTCGGTATTCAAAGTGGTGATGGACAAGCTGGTGGCAGACCAAAGGCCAGTCATCCTGGATGAAATGGAGAAGATGCCGCCCAAGTTTCTGGGCTTCGTCCGAGACCTTTCGGACCTGTCCGGGGTTCCGGTGGTTTTCGTCGGTGAGGTCGACCTTCTGACCTACCTGAAAGCGGAGCGCAGAGTCTGGAGCCGCGTGTTCCAGGTCGTCGAATTCGAGCCCATCGGAGCTTCGGATATCGTGTTCTATTCGGCTGAAGTGGCTGGGCTCCGCCTTGACAAGGCGGCGGCTGCCTTGGCCGCCAAAGATTCCGACGGTGACTTCCGGCAGGTCCGCCGTCTGGTGGTGGCCCTGGCCAGAATGGCAGAAGGCAAAGGTTCGTCGGACGTTAATGCCGAGATGGTCAGTATCGCAGCCAAGCAAGCACTGAAGGGGGCGTAGCATGGCAGGAAGAAAAGGAAGTTTTGCGAACATCGTCCGCGAGCTGCTGCAGGCCAGATGCCGGGCATCGGTGTCCGAACTCGTCACGGCCATCGTCTCGGCCAACCCTGAGCAGGTGGCCGGCCGCAAGGTCCGGCCCATGGTGCAGGCCGTGATGCGCGACCTGCTGCGCTCCGGCGAGGCGGCCAGGATCTCCGAGGGCGAGTACCGCTGGGCGGCCCGCAAGGAGCCGGTGCAGCTGCGGCAGAAGATGTGGTCCATCCTGCGCGCCCGCCGCGTGGTCAGTATTGAGGACCTGATGGAGCTGACCGGAGCGAGCCGCAATTACGCCCGTGCATGGACAACGATGCTGGAGGGCCACGAGGTGGTCCGGCGGCTGGAGGACGGGCGCGTGCAACTGGTGACCGACCCGGTGGTGATGCCTTCAGACGTCACCAAGGCCGAGAAGCTGAAGGCAATCCGCGTGCGCAACGCTTTGGCCGCAGTGCGTGAACGCATGGAGCAGGTAACCGTTGCGGTGAAGGAACTTGAGGAGGCTGTCTCATGAATTGGGTGGCTGGGTTGTGCATATTGATGTTTGTGGTCGGGCTTGCGCTCGGCTGGGCGATCTGGGGCAGATAATATAACCATTGGAGGTTGTTATGGTAAGTCAGGAAATTCGAAACAACGCCATCGCCCTGGGCGCGCTGTTGCACCAGGTCGGCGAAGAGCAGGCCGCGGTGCTGCGGCTCGTCAAGACCAACCTGGTGGCTGCCGCCGACCATGCCGAGGAGCTGGAGCGCGGGCTGCTGGCCCCTCAGTTCAAAGTCGTGAACACGATCCAGGAGGTCAAGATCGATGAGGAGTCCCTGCAGCGCGCCGTCCAGCGCACTAAGCGCAGGATCCTCTCCCTCATTGGCGCGCTGCCAGCCGACTGCCCCGGAGAGTGCGACGGCTGCGTCCACGCCAAGGCCCAGGGGGTAGCGTAATGGACGGCTACAAGAAAAACGCCATGGGCCACTTGGTCCCCGTCGAGCAGATCCAGCCTATCGATCTGGCCCGCGACGAGCTGGTGATGGAGAAGGCGGCTAAAATCAAGGCCGCGCAGGAGCAGCTGCGCCAGCTCAAGGCCGAAATCATGGGCGACATCGAGGCCTTCGTGTCGCTCGCGGCCGAGAAGTACGAGGCCCAGGTTGGGGGGCAGAAAGGCAATGTGACCCTGATGTCCTTCGATGGCCGCTTCAAGCTGCGCCGGCAGATCTCCGAGAATCTGAGCTTCGACGAGCGCCTGCAGGCGGCCAAGAGCTTGATTGACGAGTGCATCCGGGAATGGACCCAGGGCAGCCGCACCGAGCTGCAGGCTCTCATCAACGACGCATTCCAGGTCGACAAGGAAGGCCGCATCAACACCGGCCGCATCCTCGGCCTGCGCCGCCTGAACATCGACGACGACCGCTGGCACAGGGCCATGGAGGCCATCTCCGACAGCCTGCAGGTGACGGGCACGACGGCGTATTTCAGGCTCTATGAGCGCGTTGGGAATGGCGATCGGTACGTGAGCGTGCCTCTCGATATGGCGGCGGTCTGACCACGCGAAACGGCCCTGCGGGGCCGTCGTCCCGGCGTGGTTGCCGGGGCCTGATGAGCAGCCAGGAGGTCATCCAAATGCAGATCAAGTGTGGGTTTTGCGAGTATCGGGGCGATGCGGACGAATTCGTGCCGCGCGACCAGGAGTGCGGGCCGGACTGGATCTGCCCGAAGTGTCTGCTCGGCGCCTACGTGCCGGCGACGCTTACCGCCGATGACCTTGCCGCCCTGGGAGGGAAGGATGCTGCAGCATGATGGAGCTGGTCCTGGTGCGACAGAGGATGTTCGTGGACGGGATCGAATGCACGGTGACGGAACTGATGCCGACGTACCCCTTATTGACGACGTACCGCGGGCTTTTTGCAAGAATCATTGCCTTGCCTGGACAGAGCGGAAGCTCAGAAACAAGCAGGACGCCAGCTACTGCGCCCGGATCGTTTGGCCTCCGGACGAAGACGGGAAGCGGCGCTGCCGGTGGGAATGGAAACGCATCAAGGAGAAGATGAGTCTATGTGCGAAGCTGAAGAAGTCCTGAATTGGTTGATCGACGAAGTTGCGCAGAAATCGAATGAAGCTGGTAAATGCAGGCACTCCCTTTGCGACGCCATGCCTTGGGGCGCCTTTGATTCGGACAGTGAGATCTCGGATGCTTTTGATAGAGTTGGTGATCTCGAATTAGAATTAAGAGCGTTGGTCCGTGAGGCCAAGCAGCGCCTGAAGGAAGCAAAGAGGCAGGTGGCGGCATGAAAGCCACAAAATCAGCAAATATCCACATGACAGTCTACGAAGGAAAATTCGAACAATATTATGAGTGCGTAGGGGCAGATAAGTGCAAGTTCTCGTTATGTCACACAATGCCGCCAGACGGTACAGAGCTTTGCACGTTTAATGACCACAACACATGCGTGTGTTCGGGCGCGAAAGAAGCCACCCTACGCACGTTGTTGCGCCTCATCACAAGAGAACTAAAGCAGATGGAACTGGAAGTGGAATGAAAGCCACCTGCCCAGTCTGCGGGGGTTATGGCCCCCTGGAATCCTTCCTGGTGGACGACGACGCCAAGCGGGCCGTGGTGGCCGTCGGCAAGTTGCCAGGCGACCTGCCACGCCTCTGCTGGGCGTACCTCGGCTTGTTCCGCAAGCCCGGGTCCACCCGGGTACTGACTTGGGAGCGCGCCGGCAGGATCGTGGCCGAGCTGGCCGCCCTGGTGGCCGAGCCGGAAACGCAGTGGAAAGGCGGCCGGGTGGTGCAGAACCGCCCCGAATTTTGGGCCCAGGCCATCAAGCTCGTCCTGGACCGCGATGCCCAGGGTAAGCTGGAGCGGCCCCTGGACGGGCACAATTACTTGAGAGCCGTGGCCTATGAGCTGGCCGAAAAGGCCTGGCACCAGGGCAACGTGCGCCGCGAGGAAGAGGCCAAGCATCGGCCCCAGGATCCCCAGCCGCAACGCCGGCGGGATCCGGAGCGAGACGAGCACATTGTGCCCCTGGCCGAAGGGCTCAAGGGCTGGCGGGAGAAGTTGGGAGTCACCAAGGAGGAATCATGAACATGAGCTATCGCAAGGCGAGCAAGGGCGACGTGACGTGCGAACAGTGCCGTCATTCAAAGGTTCGAGCGGTCGGAGGCCGGCTGGAATGCCAGGTATCCCCCGAGCGCTATTACGTCACCGGCCGCAAGCACACGTGCGACATGGCCGAACAGCGAGGTGACAAATGACCACCCCCGACATGATCAACCTGATCCGGGCCAACACCCAGCCGCTGAGCCAAAAGACGCTCCAGGCCATCGCCGACCGTCTTGAAGAGCAGCACGCCTACCTGCGCAGCTGCCTGTGCACGATCGACGCCCAGGAAGAGCAACTGCGCGGCCTTGGAGGCGAGCTGGCCGAGAGCGAGCGCCACCGTCAGATGCTGGCCATCCAGAACCGTGAGCTGCTCGCCAGATGCGACCTGCTGGAAGCTGAGGCGTGCGCGTCATGACGTGCCATATCGCCGCGGACGACCGTGAGTGCATGCTCAGGCACTCCCATGCCCGGCATCATCGGGACAGCGGCCCATGCCTGGCCTGCTCGACCGGGATCTCGCGCATGTCCCGCGCCGTGGAGTGGCCGCCGGCCACAGCCGAAGTCGCTCCGAAGCAGCCCAAGCGGCGCGGTCGGCCTAGGAAGACACCGGCCGTTCCTGCTCCTGCAACCGTTCCGGCTCCAGCTTCTGCCCAGGTTGGCCCGAAGCAGCCCAAGCGGCGCGGTCGGCCCAGGAAGACTCCGGCCGTGCCTGCTCCTGCAGCGGCCCCGGTCCCAGCGCCTGCCCCGGTCACCATTGACGCCGTGCGCCAGGCCGTGCGCGAGGCGCTGCCCCAGGCCGAAGCCTGTGCTCTGGGTCTCGGATTCCTGGCTGAGCGTTGCGGGGCCGATGCGGCCCAGCTTCGAGAGGCCCTGGCGACCGAGGGCATGACAATTTTCAAGAACGAGATCGCTTTCCAGGGCGCGCTTCAGCTCTGCGTATCCGTGAACAAGAGGTTGCGGTCATGGGCGCTGTAGAAGAATGGCGGCCGCTTCCCGGCCATCCCAAGTACGAGCTTTCCAACCAGGGCCGCCTGCGCGGGCCCAGGTCGCATGTGAGCCCGCGGCTTCGCCACTCGCATCGTCCGGCCTCCGCCATGTACCCGGTGCCCGTGGGTAACTCCAAGTGCGTGGCGCTGATGATTCGGAACGCCATGCGGGACATCTGGGGCATCTCCTTCGAGCCGACTGAAGAATGGATAGAGCGGATCCGCGCCGAAGTCGTCCAGATGCGTGCGGGAAAGCGTGCGGCAGCCAAGGCTGCGGAAGTCGAGGCCCGCGAAGCAAAGGCTCGGGCGAACAGGCCGACGCGCCGGTGCAAGGACTGCGGAGCGCCCCTCTCCGGCGGCTACTGGTGGCGATGCCCGGAGTGCTGGGACGAACTGCGGAAATCTGAATTTTGACGGAGCAGATGGTGGATAAACGCAAATTTTCAGGATCATTCAGTGTCAGAATTGACACACGCCGCGCCCGCTTCGAGCTGTCGCCGGCGGAGATCCACGGCGGCCCAGAGGGCTCGTTCCGGGTCCGGATCGACCGCAAGTGGTACGACGGGCCAGACGGAAAGCCCTTGTTTTTCGACCGCTCCCGGCTGGCCGACCTGGTTGTCGGCGCGGCCCTGGAAGGCCTTCCCGAGCCAGCCACGCAGCCAGGAATTCAGCGCGGCGACCGCGTCAGCGTCCGCTTTGAAAAGGGCGGCGTCAGGCGTGTCGAGGGCGGCTTTGTGGCCGCTGCGCCCATCCTCGGCCACGATGGCCGCTGGTGGGTCCCTGTGACCATGTACGGCGGGACCAGATACGTCCCGGCGGATGACATCATCGCCAAGGAGGGCAACCGTGGCCGCACCAAATAGGAAGCCCCTGTACGCCAAGATCGCCATTGCCAGGAAGCAGCTCGTCGACATGGATGAAGACGCCTACCGCGCCCTGCTCGAAAACAAGTTCGGTGTGCGCAGCGCGTCAACGCTGAGTTTCGTGCAGCTCTCCGCCCTCGTGCAGCTTCTGGCTGAGATGGGGGCCGTCTACACCCAGCCCGGGCAGCGCATGAGCAACACCAAGGTGACTTCCAAGGCTCGGCCTGACTGGATCGAGGTCAAGGCGGGCGACCCGCATGCCGACCAGAAGCGAGCCATTTTGGCCATCTGGAAGAAGCTCGGCTACTCCATGAGCAGCCTGGAGACCAGGGTGAAACGAGGGTTCGGCGTCGAGTCCTTCGCGTGGCTGCATGACGAGAGGAAGATT
Organism: Desulfomicrobium aestuarii; assembly: GCF_055385525.1. Taxonomy (NCBI): domain Bacteria; kingdom Pseudomonadati; phylum Thermodesulfobacteriota; class Desulfovibrionia; order Desulfovibrionales; family Desulfomicrobiaceae; genus Desulfomicrobium; species Desulfomicrobium aestuarii. The sequence continues at coordinate 2,837,299 of NZ_AP042427.1, read as the reverse complement.
TCGGCCCTGCTGTCGGACCTGCAGAAGCGCGAGGTGACCTTCGACAAGAAGGCCGTCTTGGCGATCTGGGAGGAGCGCGGCTACCCCAGGGAGAGCCTGGACTCGCTGGTGTGCCGTTGGTTCGGCGTCGAGTCTTTCGCGCAGCTGCGTAGTGGGCAGCTGGTCTCCATGCTGCTGTCGGAGCTGGAGTTCCGCGGCCCGGCCTTTGACCCGAACAAGGCGGCTCTGAATGGGTGACACGCCAGGACACGCCCTCCGCCAGGCCGTCGTGGCCCGGCATGGATCCGTTCACGCGTTCCTGAAGCGCCACCCCGAGCTGACCAGGTCGACGGTCTACCAGGTCCTGGGAGACCGCTACCCGGGCAACATGATCCGGCAGATGACGACCATCCGTCAGGCTCTGGAGGGCGTGCCCGGAGACGACGCTCAGGCCTCCTGGCAGCTGCCGGACGCCGAGGAACTGGTTGAGGTCATCCTGGCGGCCCGCTGCGCCAGGTGCAGGCGGCCTGACCGTCGCGGGTGCAGGGGCTGCCGAATCCAGACGGGCCGCGAGGCCCAAGCCGTACAGGAGTTTCTGGCGAAAAAGAGGTGAGCATGAAGAGTCTGATCAAGCAGGTGGCAAAGTTGATACAGGAAGGGTGGCGCCCGTACGACGCCCAGCCCAAGCCGGAAGTCTATGAGCGGCTGGCGTGCCCGAACGTGCAGGCCAAGCCGCACAAACGCCCCTACTGGTTCGTACGGGGCGACATTTTTTGTTGCATCGCCTGTGAGCGGGCGTGCAGCCTGGTTCGTCCCAGCGGCTTCCCGCCGCTCCTGCCGATCAACTACCCCCAGATGTCGGAGCCCTTCCAGCTCTCGCCCCAGGAGATGGTGGCCCGCAGGCACACCCTGCGCGTCGACGAGGCAGCCTACTGCCTGAACATCAGCGAGCGGCACGTCTACACCATGATCTACGAGGGGAAGCTCGCCGCCCTGCGCGACAAGCCCGTCCGGGTGCGGGCGTCCGATGTCGCGGCGGCCATGGAGGACTTTGACGAATGACCGGGTCTCGCGTGCGGGTGGTTGTGCCGGCGGGGTGCAAAGATCCGTGGATCGTGCCCAAGGACGGCTGGGAAGGTCGGGTAGTGGCGCCTGCCGCGGATCTTGAGGGCCACTACCTGGTGATGTTCCTGCTGCCCTGGTGCCCGCTGAAGATCACCAGGATCATGCCGGGCAGCGTCCTGCGCGAGGCGAAAGTTGTGAAGACTGCGGCGCAGATGAGGCTGCCGTTCTGAGGTCCAGGCCCGAGATCGTAGCGCAGGTAGCACCTGGTGCCATCACAGCCCCGCCACCGCGGGGCTTCGTTTTTTCTAGCACCATGTTCCGCGGGCTTTCTGGTTGCTTTTTTCAATCAATGGAATATCCACATCCGCATGAATACAGCGCAATTTTCCATCTATTTTGATGGTCCTGCCCTTCGCGAAGGGACCATGGACGTCCGGGATCTGGCGCCGGCGATGCTTGCGCTTGGCGACATGCTAGAACATGCAAACAGGGTGGTGAATGGCCCTGAAGTCACCGTTTCTGTTCGCGTGAAGGGGTTCCCCCGGGGCTGTTTTGGCGTGAGCTTTGAGACGGTCCAGGGCTTCATGTCTCAATTCGTGGAAATGCTTTCTCCGGGGTCGAAGGTCCACAGCGCTCTTGAGATTCTCAATTTGCTCGGGCTCAACCCAGTAACGATAGGAACCGGCCTGATTTTGCTGCTGAAAAAGGCAAAGGGGAGAAGGCCGAAGAAGGCGACGCCGATCGAACACAACAGGGTTGTGCTCACATTCCAAGATGAAGACATTGAGGTCCCGGCCGAGGTCGCCGAGCTTTATGGCGACAACGATGTTCGGACCGCGTTGAACAAGGCGCTTGAACCGCTGCGCGGTGAAGGGATAGACAAGATATTCGTCAAAGATGGCGCACAGCAGGTTGAGCTTGTCTCCGCGTACGAAGCTCAATTCTTTGTCCCTCAGGAGATCGACCCGATTCCGTTGGAGATCGACGAGACTCCGCAAATAAGATATTTTTCAATCATTTCGCTAAGTTTCAAAGAAGACAACAAATGGAAACTCAGCGATGGTTCCCAGCCTATCCATGTCACGATCACGGACCAGAAATTCTTGGATGAAGTGAACTCCGGATCAAGGTCATTCGCAAAGGGCGACATGCTTAAAATTAAGCTGGTCACCCGCCAGTCGCAAACAAAACAGGGCCTCAAAACTGAATATGAAGCGACAAAGATTTTAGAGCACACCCGCCCAGGTCGACAAATGTATCTGCCCTTGATGCAATAGCCCCCGCGAGGGGGTTTTCTTTTACCCAAATCCCAACGTCCAAACTAGTCTAAAAGTCCTCCGCACCTCGCGCCTCTCCTTCTGAAATCCCCCCGCATTTCCCGCATTCTGAGCTCTGCATGGTCGAACAGCCATCGACCACCTCCCAAACATCGCCCCGCCGGAGAATGGGCCCGGCGGGGCAACTACCAAACCAGGAGGCCGCATGCTCCGTCGTATCTTGGGTGTCGCCGTCAAGGGCGTCGAGGCGTTTCTCGGCAGCACAAAGCTGCAGATCGTCTACTGCTTCCTGGCCGTGGCCGTCCTCTTCATCGCGCTGTGGCTCCACAGCCCGCAACAGATCCCGGTCGTGGTCTACAAGCTCCTGCTGGCGCCGCTTGGCGGTCTTGCCGGCTGCTGCGTGTGGCTCGCCCTAGTGCCCTACGCCACCCCGTCGCGCTACCTGGTCAAGGACTGGCGCAGCGATCCGGACGCAGACATCGACGGCAAGGCCGACTTCGAAGTCGCCCCGGGCTACGAGGCCATCTTCTGCACGTGCCTGTTCTGCGCTGCCCTGGCCTTTGTGGTCGGCATGCTGGCCGTGGGGATGGGCCTGTGACGCTCCGCCAGGCGCTGATCATCCTTGCCGCGCTTGCAGTCCTGCTGCTCGCCGCCACCTGGGCGACGTGCGGCCCCCTCATTCCGCCCCAGGCCAACCAACACCGCTCGCTCCTGACCCGGGAAGCCCGCATGGTCTGGGGCCTCGACGCGCCTGTCGCTACCTTCGCCGGCCAGATCCACCAGGAATCACGCTGGGACGAACGGGCTGTTTCGCCAGCTGGGGCCCAGGGCCTAGCTCAGTTCATGCCCGCGACCGCGAAGTGGCTGCCCCAGGTCGCCCCCGAAACCGGAGAACCTCTGCCTTTTTCGCCATCCTGGTCGATCCGCGCGATGATCACCTATGACCGCTGGCTCTGGAAGCGGGTCACGGCGGCGTCGGACTGCGACCGCTGGCACATGACCCTGAGCGCCTACAACGGCGGCTTGGGATGGCTCGAACGCGACCAGGCGCAGGCCAGGATGGCCCACATGAACCCGCTCCTATGGAGCCACGTCGCCTTGCACAACGCCGGAAGGTCCTCCGCGAACATCAGGGAGAACCGGGCCTACCCGACCAAAATTCTGGGCAGGTGGACAGAACTATATCGGGCGGCTGGGTGGGGCTCGGGAGGGTGCGATGTGGAGTAGGATCCTGAATCTCATCACCGGCCAGCGGGGCGTCATCCCGCTGTCCGCCATGGCGGCCCTGCTCCTGGCCGCCCTCGGGTGGATCTACGTGCAGGGCCTACGTCTCGATGCCGCCCGGGCGGACGCCGCCAGGCAGATCCAGGCCGAGCGAGTGGCCCATGACGAAACCCGTCTGCGGCTGGCCGCCGCCGGCCACGAGATCGTGAGGCTGGAGGCGGCCTTGGATCTGGCCCGGAACTCCACCGCTGCCGTGCAGGAGAGCCTGCGCCAGGCCCTGGGGCGCGAGGCCGAGGCCGCCGGCGCAGCTGCCGCGCGCAAGCGGATTCTGGACCAGATGCGTACGCGGCCCGGGGCAGAAGCAGAAACCACGGAGGTGATCGACGATGCGACACGTATTGCTGTTGTTGGTCGGATCAATCGTCCTCTGTAGCTGCGCTGCTGCCACGCCTCCGGTCGCGGTGACCATGCCGGTCGTCGAATGTCCGGCGCCGCCGCGTCCGGAGCTGCCTGGGCTGGACCCGGCAAGTCCCCTCGACAGCCCGATGAACATCGAGGCGATCATGCTGCGCGACGACATCATGCGCGGCTACATCCGCGGGCTGGAAAGCTGCGTGGAATGCTACCGGGCGCAGACCGAGGCCGGCCATGACTGATTTTTCCGAGCGCCTGGCGAAGGTGCCGCCCAAGATCATGGAGGCCGCCCGAGCCACGACCTGGCCCAACGCCCCTTTGTCCGAGGTGCTGGCCCAGGCGGAGATGCTGATGCGGCACAGGCTAGGCGAGAAGCCCAGCGAAGACCGCCAGTTCTTCCAGCCGTTCCTCACGGCACGGGAGACGCGGATCATCCGGGACGCTCTGACCGGGCATGAGACCGTGATTGAAGACGACGTGGCCGCACTGCGCAAGCTCCGGGATTGGTTCGAGGGCACGCTGCATGGATGAAGTCGACGACTCCCAGAAAGCGGAGAGCCTCTACATCCAAGAGGCCTTGGCCGCCAACCGTCCGGTGGGGAACCCTGGCTTCGTGAGCTTCACCAGGTGCGCCGAGTGCGACGAGGAAATCCAGGAGCGCAGGCGCAAGGCCATCCCGGGCTGCAGGCTGTGCGCCGCATGCCAGGCCGAGCAGGACGGCAATTCTCATTTTTCGTGAACAAGGAGCGTGAATGAATCCCCAAGAAATCCAGACCTTGATCAGCGCCATGCAGACCATCGCCGCCGTTCTTTCCGGCCTGGGCGTGCCCGGGCTTATTGCCCTGGCCCTGGCCGCTCCGGCCTTGGTGCTTGTGACCGTGCTCGTGCTCGACCACATCCGGAACACGCGCATGGCGGTGATGCAGCAAGAGTTCCGCGCCGATACCGCGCGCATTCTGGATGCGTACCGGAACAACACGAGCAAGATCCTGGAGGCGTACCGCGTGGACACCCAGTCCGTTTGCAAGGAGCTGGGCAAGGAGCACGCCGAGGCCGTGAGGTTCTACAACGACAACGTGGAGCTGGTGAAGGATTACGAGCGGATGGCTGATGCACTGCAGACCTTGGTTGTCAATAACACGAGGGCCGTTGAACGGCTCATCACAATCGTGGAGGCGCGAGCGAAATGAGCGAACGACGCGAGAATATCGGACATCGGGAAGACCTGCGCTCCAGGCGTAAGCTGGTGGCAGCGGAAGTCCAGGCCCTGCGGGATTCCATCCGCGCAGCCCTGCCCCTGGCCGGCGAAGTGCACGAGATCGATGGTGAGCACGTCCTGAGCCTGAGCTTGTCCATGAAGGAAAAGGCCGACGAACTGGCCGGCCTGGACCGCAAGATCGCCATCCTCACGCGCGAACTGGACGGGTAGGCGTATGGGCTGGGAACATCCACCCGAAACCGTGTGGAAGGCGCAGGAGCTCTACTGCGTTGACCGCTGCTCTTTTGACCGTGTGGCCGAACTTACCGGAGTTTCGGCCACGACGCTTAAGGCGTGGGCGGACAAGTACGGCTGGCGCGATAAGCGCGAGGAGATAGCCAAGGCTGAAAGCGACATTCGGTACGGCACCATTCTGGGCCGCCAGAAGGTCTTGGAGCGCCTGATCGTCGCCACGAGCGGGATGGAGGCCTCCCAGCTGTCCTTCGCCGTCTCGGCCCTGGAAAACCTCGCGCTCAAGCAGCAGGAGATGGCCGCCTCTGGAAAGATCCCGTCCGGAGCTGCCGAAAAGCGCCCAACCATCGCCACCCGGGCCGATGCCGTGGCGGTCCTTCGCGCGGCCATAGAGAACAAGCTCGGCTTGGCGCTCGCGGATCCGGGCCTCATCACCAGCGCCACGGTCAAGGACGTGACCCAGTGCTTGGCTCTGATTGACGAACTGGAGGCCGGGCTGCCCAAGGGCGAGTTGTTGATCAAGGCCATCGATCAGGCGGCGGATGAGGCCAGCGAGCCCATGACGGCGGCCCAGATGAAGGAACGCATGTTGGCCGTCTACAGGGGCGAGGCATGAGCGGCCTGCTCTATCCGTACCAGCAGCGATGGCTGGAGGATGACAGCCGGTTCAAGATCGGCATGTTCGCCCGCCAGACCGGCAAGACTTTCACCACCACGCTTGAAATCGCCCAGGACGTGGCCTTCGCCGAGCTGGAGAAGCGCCGCGTGCGCTGGGTCATCCTGTCTCGCGGAGAGCGGCAGGCCAAGGAGGCCATGGACGAGGGCGTGAAGCTGCACCTTCGAGCCCTGAACGCCGGGTTTGAGTCCATGGAGACGGACTTCCGGCTGTCGGACAAGACGACGGTTCGGGCTTTGGAAGTGGCCACGACCAATGGATCCAAGATCACGGCCCTGCCGGCGAACCCCGACACCGCTCGCGGCTTTTCGGCCAACGTCTTCCTGGATGAATTCGCCTTCCACAAGGACAGCCATGCCATCTGGCGGGCGCTCTTCCCGGTCGTCTCCAAGCCGGGCCTGAAGCTGCGGGTGACCAGCACCCCCAACGGCAAGGGGAACAAGTTTTACGAGCTAATGACCGGAGAGGCGGACATCTGGTCCCGGCACGTGGTCGACATCTACAGGGCCGTGAAAGACGGCCTCCCCCGGGACATCGCAGCCCTGAAAGAAGCCCTGAACGACGATGACGCCTGGAGGCAGGAGTACGAGCTGGAATGGCTGGACGAAGCCAGTGCCTGGCTGCCCTGGGAGTTGATCAACGGCGTCGAGCACGACCAGGCAGGCATTCCCGAGCTGTACGCCGGGGGGCCCTGCTATGTCGGCATCGACATCGGCCGTCGCAAGGACCTGTTCGTGATCTGGGTCTTCGAGCTCGTTGGCGACGTGCTTTGGACGCGGCAGGTGATCGAGCGTCGTGGCGCCTCCTTTGCCGAACAGGACCAGCTTCTCGATGAAGTTTTCAGCCGCTACCGTGTCATGCGCTGCTGCATGGACAAGACGGGCATGGGCGAAAAGCCGGTCGAGGACGCGCAGCGCCGGCACGGATCGACCAGGGTTGAAGGTGTGCTGTTCACCAGCCCCAACAAGCTGACCCTGGCCACGGTCGGCAAGCAGCGTTTCGAGGACAAGGGCTTGCGTATCCCCATGGGGAACCAGGCTCTGCGCGCGGATCTGCATAAGCTGCAGAAGGTCGCCGGGCCGACTGGAGCGCCGCGTTTCGTGGCGGAGTCCGACGCCGGCGGCCATGCTGACCGGGCTTGGGCGTGCTTTCTCGCCTGCAATGCCGCAGAAACAGGCCCAGTCGAATACGCCTACCACCCCGTGCCCAACAAGAATTCCATGCGCGGCAACAGGAGATCGTTATGACCCAGATCTTGGACCAGTACGGCCGGCCGGTGCGGCGTCAGCTGCTCGACAGGCAGATCGCTGCGCCGTCCCTGACCGGCTTGCGTAGCCTCTGGAATTTCGGAGAGGTCACCAGCGGATTGACCCCGGCCAGGCTGGCCCGAGTGCTACGTTCTGCCGCAGAAGGCGACCACGAGGCCTATCTGACCCTGGCCGAAGAAATGGAAGAGCGTGACCCGCATTACGCGAGCGTCCTGGGCACCCGCAAGCGCGCCGTCAGTGGCCTGCCCGTGGTGGTTGAAGCGGCGAGCGACGACCCCAGCGACGTGAAGTTGGCCGATGCAGTGCGCCTGCTGTTCAAGCGGCGCGGCATCAGGGCCTTGCTGCAGGATCTCATGGATAGCGTGGGCAAGGGGTATTCGGTCGTCGAGATCATGTGGGACCGCAAGGCATCACCCTGGGCACCAGCCTGCTACGAATGGCGCGACCCGCGCTTTTTCCAGTTCGACCAGGCCACCAGGCGCGAAGTGCGCCTGCGCGACGAGAGCGACATGCTGGGCGGCCTGGCCCTGGAGCCGTACAAGTTCATGGTCCACGACCCGCGGTTGAAGTCCGGCATCCCGATCCGCGGTGGCCTGGCCAGACTGGCGGCCTGGTCGTGGATGCTCAAGAGCTTTGGGATCAAGGACTGGATGGCCTTTGCCGAAGTGTTCGGCATGCCGCTGCGCCTCGGCAAGTATCCCTCTGGCGAGACGCCGGAGAATGTCGACATCCTGCGCATGGCCGTTGCCAACCTGGGCACTGACGCCAGCGCGGTCATCCCCGAGAGCATGAAGATCGAGTTCGAGGAACTGGCCAATGTGGCCGGAGGTGCCGAGCTCTTCGAGCGCATGGCCAAGTTTTTCGACGCGCAGATCAGCAAGGCGGTCTTGGGCCAGACCATGACCACGGACGACGGCAGCAGCCGCAGTCAGGCGGAGGTGCACAACGAGGTCCGCAAGGATCTGCGTGACGCCGACGCCGACCAGCTGGAAGAGACGCTGGAGCGCGACCTGGTCATCCCGTTCATCACCCTGAATTGGGGCCCGCAGAAGAACTACCCGTCCGTCCATCTCCGCGAGCCGGAGAGTGCGGACGTGAAGTTGCTGACCGAAGCCCTGGCCGTTTTGGTGCCGCTTGGCCTGCGCGTCGAGACAAGCGAGGTGCGGGACAAGTTGGGATTCAGCGACCCGGATCCAAAGGCGGAGTGTCTACAGCCTGCGGCCGCGTTTGCACCGGCCCCAGTACTACAGCCAGCCACAAAGGCTCAGGCCATGAACCGGGAGGCCGCGCCGCGCTTTTCCGCCGACCAGCAGGCCCTGGAAGGGCTGATCGCTGGGGTCATGCCGGACGCCGTGAATGCCGCGGCCACCATGGGCCGGGAAATCGACGGGTTGATCCGCAAGGCCAAGTCCTTCGAGGAGCTGCAGGCGCTGCTCGCCGCGTACCTGGATGAGGCCGGCGAAGATCCGCTGCAGGACGTGATGCAACGCGCCCTGGTCGCCGCCGACATGCACGGCCGTGACGTGATCGGAGGCGATGGCGATGACTGAACTCAAGGCCCTGCCCATGTCCGAGGCCCTGGAGTACTGGCTCTCCAAGGTCAAGTTGTCGCCCAGGGAGTTCTACGCCCTGGCCGAAGAGTACCGCGTGCTGGCTTTCACGGTCAGCCGCTTGGCCCGGGCCGACATGCTGGCGGAGATCTTCGAGGCCATTTACCGGGCCATCCAGGACGGGACGAGCTTTGAGACCTGGTCTAAGGACCTGGAGCACATCTGGGTGGAGAATGGCTGGGTCGGCCTCCAGGCCTGGCGTATCGACACCATCTTTCGAACCAACATCCAGACCGCGTACAACGTCGGCAGGTACAAGCAGATGATGCTGGTCTCCGACGCCAGGCCGTTCTGGCAGTACTCGGCCGTCAACGACTCTCGCACGCGCCCGACGCACCGCGCCCTCCATGGCCGGGTCTACCGCTTCGACAGCCCATTCTGGGACACGTGGTACCCGCCGAATGGTCACAGGTGCAGGTGCAAGGTGAAGACCCTTAGCGATCGCCAGGTGCGGGATCGCGGCCTCGATGTCATGGAGGGCAACGGCCTGGGAGAACTGATCGAGCCGATCGGCCCGAATGGCCCGATGCCGGCCAGGCCGCTGATGCCGGACAAGGGTTTTGAGGGCAACCCTGGCAAGGAAGCCTGGTCTCCGGATGTGAGCAGATACCCCAAGGTCCTGCAGGAGAAGCTCACGCGGATGCTCCCAGGGTCAGAACCTCCAAAATAAGGGCGGCCCGCCCCTGCTGGAGCCGTCCAAAAGTTGTCCGCACCACGCGTCCTACCTTCAGAAATTCGCCTGAAATCGCGGCATTGTCGCGCTTATGAAGGCGACCCGAACCACTGAGCACATCTCGAAATCTCACGAAAAATCGAATTTGGCCCAAATACGCCTTCTAAGGCGTCAGGCCTGCTGTCCCGGACGCTGGGTAGGGTCGAGGGGCTTAGACTAGTTTTGCACTAGTGCAATTTGCGAAATTCGACCGGTCTGGGTGGCGTATCGGACGTCACCGACGAGCCGGAAACGATCGGGCCCGTCCAGGGCATGGAGGTCAGATGAAGAAAAAAGAACTGGTTGAGGCCCTGTCCGTAGCCTCCAAAGAGAGCCGGGCGGCATGCGAGCGGGTCCTTGATGCCTTGGCCGCCGTCGCCCAGGGCGCTCTCCGCGATGGCATGAGCCTGAACCTTCCCGGCATCGGGAAGCTCAAGCTCAAGCAGCTGGCGGCCCGGTCCATCCAGACCCCGCGAGGAGTGTCCATGGATGTGCCGGCCAGGACGGCGGTCAAATTCCGCGCGGCCCAGGCGCTCAAGGACATGCTGGAGGACGAGGCGTGAGCAGCCCCACGGTGCTCGTCATCGACGACGGCCGTTTCGCGCCCTGTCTGCTCAAGGCGCTCAACTCCGCGTCCACGGCCATGACCGCCGTGGGCATCAACGCCCAGGAGCTGGAAGTTCCCGGACACGCCCCGGAGTGGATCCCGCTGGTTCCAGCCGGCCAGGTCGTCGGCCGCGATGGTCGGGAGTGGGTCAACGACAGCCCGGAGCTCGTGATAGGCGCGTTCGCCGCCGGTGGCGCGGACCTCCCTGTGGACCTGGAGCATGCCACGGAACTGAAAGCGCCCCAGGGTGACCCGGCGCCCGCCGTCGGCTGGATCCAGGAACTGCAGATCCGGGATGGCCATATCTGGGGCCGTGTCGAATGGACCGAGGCCGGGCGCAACGCGGTGGAGTCCAAGTCCTATCGGTACGTAAGCCCCGTCTTCGTTTTCGAACGGGCGTCCAAACGGGTGGTGGCGCTCACGTCGGCGGCACTGACCAATCGCCCGAATCTCTTTTTACAGGCCCTGAATGGGCAGGAGGATCGTATGACTTTGGAAGAATTGTTGGCCGCGCTTGGGCTGCCGAAGGGCACCACATTCGAGGCGGCACTGGCCCATATCGGCAAGCTCAAGGGTGACCTGGTCACGGCGACCAACGCCGCCGCCAGCCCGCCCCTGGACAAGTTCGTGCCGCGCGCGGACTTCGATGCAGCCCTGGCCCGCGCCACCAACGCCGAGGCGTCCCTGACTGCTCTGAACCAGCAGGCCAAGGACAAGGACATCAAGGCCGCCATCGAGAAGGCCCTGGCCGAGGGCAAGATCACCCCGGCCACCGTCGACTACCACAAGGCGCAGTGCGCACTGGAAGGCGGGTTGGAACGCTTCGACGCTTACTGCAAGGCCGCTCCGGTGATCGCCGACCCGTCCAGGATGGACAATAAGCAGCCCGACGGGGGCGCGCCCATCGACGATGTTCAGCGGGCGGTGAACGCGATGATGGGCATCGATGACGAGACCTTCAAGAAGTACAACCCCAAATCCAAATAGCCCGACCGGCAAGGAAGAATGAACCATGACAGCTTTAGCAGCGGACAAGCGGCTCGAATACACCGAGGGCGTCGAGCTCGCCTTCCCCATTGATGACGGCGACGTCATCTACGGTGGCGCCTTTGTGTGCGTCAACGCGGCCGGGTACGCCGTCCCCGGATCGGATACGGCCGGCCTCATCTTCCAGGGCGTGTCCATCCACCACGTCGACAACTCCCTGGGCCAGGACGGCGACCAGATGGTCGTCCTTCGCCGGCGCGGCCTGATCAAGGCAACCCTCGGACACACTATCTCCCAGGCGAATGTCGGTGACAGCGTGTTCCTGGTCGACGACCAGACCGTGGACCTGGTCGCGAACGTGACCAACGCCATCTTCTGCGGCGTGATCGCAGGATTCATCGCCGCGAATCAGGCTTGGATCGACATCGAGCCGGCCATTCGCCAGGCCGACGTGGCCACCCACATCGCCGACACCAGCGCCGCGCACGCCGCATCGGCCATTTCCGTTGCCGATGCCGGAGCGTTCACGGCCGAGACCACGGTCGAGGGCGCTTTGCAGGAACTCTACGGGAAGGCGCCCCTGCCCGTGGCTGACCCCGGGAACGGACAGGCGCTGCCCGCAAACAGGTCCGCCGCCGTGTCTTTGACCACTGGCGCGACCGGGCAGACCAGGACTTTGGCCGCACCGGCCACCGCCGGCCTGATGCTGACCCTGTGCCTGGGCGTCGACGGGGGCGGAGATTGTGTCGTGACCGTGGCTGCGCCCATCAACCAGACCGGGAACAACACCATCACCCTGGGCGACGCCGGAGACACCGTCGTGCTCACGTCGGTGGTGATCGGAGCGGCCAAGGCGTGGCGCCTGGTCGTCAATGACGGCTGCAGCCTGACCACGGCCGGTTAACCATCAAGCATGGAGAGGAACCATACAATGAGCAAAATGATCACGACCCTGTGCGTCTGGGCGGTGCTTGTCGCCGGCGTGCTGTTCGCGGTGCCCGTGTCCGGCATGGCCGCCGACGTTCGGACCATGGATCTGGCAGGATTTGGCGTCGGGATGGCCGGTCTGCTGGTGAACAAGGCGACCCTGGATGCGCTGTTCACCAGCCTGAAGACGACGTTCAACAACGCCTTCGCCGGTGCGCCCAGCCAGTGGGAACTGACGGCCATGAAGGTCCCGAGCGGGTCCAGCCGAAACGACTACGGATGGCTGTCCGCCTTCCCCCGCATGAAAAAGTGGATCGGCGACAAGGCCGTCAAGGCGCTGGAGGCGTTCAAGTACTCCATCGTCAACGATGACTTCGAGGCCACCGTCGAGGTGGACCGCAACGACATCGAGGACGACAACCTCGGGATCTACGCCCCGCAGGCGCAGATGGCCGGCTTCAGCGCGAAGCAGCTGCCGGACGAGATCGTGGCCGACCTGAAGAACGCCGCCTTCGCCAGCCCCTGCTACGACGGCCAGTACTTCTACGACACGGATCATCCTGTGGAGGGGGTGAGCGTCAGCAACAAGTCGACCGTCGCTCTGTCCGGCGCGACCCAGGCCGCGGCCGTTGCCAGCTACGGCGCCGCTCGCACCGCCATCATGAGCTTCAAGGACGACGAGGGCCGGCCGCTGGGCTTGATCCCTGACGTCCTGGAAGTCCCGCCCGCCCTGGAGACCGAGGGCCGCCGTCTGCTGGAGATGGACAAGCTGGCCGACGACACCCCGAACCCCTTCAAGGGCACGGCCAAGCTGGTGGTCAACCCGCGCCTGACTTCGACCACCGCCTGGTTCCTGCACGTGACCAGCATGCCGGTGAAGCCCTTCGTCTACCAGGAGCGCAAGGCCCCGGTGTTCGTCGAGCAGACCGACCCCCAGGCGGACAACGTGTTCATGCGCAAGAAGTACCGCTTCGGCGCCGAAGCCCGCGCCGCCGGCGGCTATGCCTTCTGGCAGATGTCCTACGGCAGCACCGGCACCGGCGAGTAACGACAACTTCAAGGGGCCGGGAGTGATCCCGGCCTCTTGAACACGGAGTGAGCATGATCATCATCACAGCGAAAAAAGACGGCTTCCGCCGCTGCGGGATCGCCCACAGCGCCAAGCGGGTCGAGTACCCGGCCGACGCATTCAGCTCCGAACAGTTGGCAGAGCTGCAGGCTGAGCCCATGCTCGTCGTTGAGCTCGTCGTCGAAGCTCAGAAAGAGCCTGACCAGCCAGCGCCCCTCAATGAGAAGATCGTTGCGGAGTCGGCCGTAGCGGAAACGCCGGCCCCAGCCGCCGAAGACCACCTGGCCGAGACGGCCGAAACCAAGCCAGCCCCGAAAGCTCGGGCCGCTTCGAAAAAGGGCGGCGAGAAGGCGCCCAAGGAATAGCCCATGTACAGCACCGTCGCCGCCATTTTGAAGCTCCTCCCGGAGTCTACCGTCCTGCAGCTCGCTGACGACGATGACGCGGGCGTCCTTTCGGATCCTGCGGTCACCGCCGTGCTTGAAGAGGCCATCGAGCAAGCTGACCGGGAGATCGACGCCTATGTCGGCACGGTCAAGCCGGTGCCCCTGGCAGTGGTCCCGGCGCTCATCGAGAACCTGTCCACCAAGCTCGCCATCCACCACCTCTTCTTGCGCCGCCCTGGGGTCGCTGAGGATGAAAATTGGCAGCGCGAGACAGCCCGGTGCATGCGCCTGCTGGAAGCCATCGCCTCCGGCAAGATGGCTCTGGGCGCGGAGATCGGCGGATCGGCCGAGCCGAGTCAGGGGACCGCCTCTTTCACGGCCAATCCCCGACTCATGTCGCGGAGGACGCTGTGAGCGGCGTGACCATCGAGATCGACACCAAGCCTGTCTTGCACATGCTTCAGCGTGTCGCGGAGCGCCTTGACGACATGACGCCGGTCATGCGCGCCATCGGCGAGGTGGTCGTCAACCAGACGGACGAGGCCTTCGAACAGGGGCAATCGCCGGCGGGCAAGCCCTGGAAGCCGTCGGCGAGGGTCAGAGAAAAAGGCGGCCAGACCCTGGTCAATACTGCACGGCTCCGGCTCTCGTTCACATCCGAGGCTTCGGCCAAGCAGGTCGAGGTAAGCACCAATGTCGCATACGCGGCCATCCATCAACTCGGCGGGGTGATCCGTCCGAAGACCAAGAAGGCCCTGGCATTTGGCGGCATCGTGCGAAAATCGGTGACCATGCCGGCGCGGCCGTTCCTGCCTGATGAAACCTCGATCGACTGGGAAGAGATCCAGCACACCATCTGGGGGTATCTGAAATGAGCAGGCAGACCGCTGAAGACGCGATCCTCGGGCTGTTGCGAGCTGGATTGCCGGCAGCCGTGAAGGTCGGGCCCATGCCCCTGGGGCTGGATGAAGACGACGTCTACGGGTTCCCGGGCGAGGCGGTTTGGGTGGTCTACGCCGCGGGCGCATCGAAGGAAAACACCATGATGGGCGCCCATGTGCAGCCCGAAACGTGGGCCTGGGCCGTCTACGCGCTGTCCAAGCGCTACCGCTCTTCCCAGGAGCGGAAGCAGGGAGCTCTCGCGCTCCTGGAGCTGGTGGTGGGCATCCTCGCCGGAGCCATGGTCTTGGGCGCCCCGCTGACAAAAGGTCGCGACCAGGTCGCGCCGGTTGCGCCCGGCAAGGGCGTGTTCGGTTACGAAATTATCTTCACCCTGGAACAAGAACTGCGGAGGATCCCATGAGTACCCCGTTACCTCAGGCCGGCGGCAGCTATTACGCGCTGAAGGACGGCACGCTGCAAAAGGCCAAATGGCCGCAGGCGCAGCCCGCCGAAGTCGAGAAGACGCAGGCGCAGCCCGCCGAAGTCGAGAAGACGCAGGCGCAGCCCGCCGAAAAACTGAACGAGACCAAGGAGGCCGGCAATGGCAAATAGATATTTCCGCAACATGGTCATCCTGGCCAAGATCCAGGAAGACGTCGGCACGTACGAGGCCCCGGCCGCGGCCACGGACGCCTTGCTCATCAGCAACGCGACCATCGGCTATGATGACCAGATCGTGGAGCGCGACTACCTGCGGGAGTTTTTCGGGGCGGCGGAGCAGCTCATCGGCGACAGCCCGGTCAATATCGAGTTCGAAGTCGAGCTGGCCGGATCCGGGGCGGCCGGGACGGCGCCGGCATGGGGCAAGCTGCTCCGCGCCTGCGCGTTCGCCGAAACGGTCTCCGCCGGCGCGCACGTGATCTACAACCCCATCACCACCGCCCAGGAGTCGCTGTCCATCCTCTACGCCGTGGACGGCGTCACGCACCGGGTCAAGGATGCCCGCGGCACGGCCACCCTGTCCATCGCTCCGGGCAGCAAGCCGTCCCTCAAGTTCAAGTTCATCGGCATCGAGCAGGCCGACCCCGAGGCCCTGGCCAACCCGTCCGGCGTGGTCATGACGGCCTGGAAGGCACCTCTGCCCGTGGCCGCGGACAATACCGGCCACATCCTGATCGGCGGCACGTACGCTGCCGGCGTGGTGACCGGCGGGACAGCCTTGCCGTCCATCGGCGTGGATCTGGATCTGGGCGGGTCGGTTGAGTTCATGGCCCTCATGGGCTCGTCCGAGGTCGACATCACCGGCCGCGAAATCAAGGGCACGGCCAAGATGCGCCTGGAAGCGGCTGCAGAGGTCACAATGTTCACCGACGCCAAGACCGTGACCACCAAGTCCGTGAGCTTCAAGCACGGCGTCGGCGCCGGGAAGATCGTGCAGTGCTACGCGCCGGCGTGCCAGTTCGGGCGCCCCAAGTACGAGAACGCCCAGGGTCGCCTGGCCGTGTCCGTGGACATGCGTCTGTGCCCCGTGTCCGGGAACGACGAACTGCTCATCATCGTGAAATAGGGGGCCTGGATGCTGAAAATCGGACAGTCTGAAGCGTTTTGGTACCCGGTAGCAGTCAAAATCCTGGACGAGAACGGCAACGAGGTGCCGTACGAGTTCAAGGCGCGATTTCGCCGTCTTTCCCGCGAGAAAATGGTCGAGGTCCAGAGCAAGAAGGACCTTGAGTTGATGCGCGAGAATCTGCTCGGCTGGAGCGGCGTCGTTGACGAAGCGGAGAACCCTCTCCCGTTCACGGAGGAAAACAGGGAGCTGGTCTTCAGCCTCTGGCCTGTTTTGCCGGCCATGGCCCGGGCGTTCGTCGAAGCCCATAGCCCCGAGGGCAGGGCAAAAAACTGATCGGGGCCGTCCGTCATCTGCTGGGCGCAGGCGACATGACCCAGGCCAAGGACAGCGCCCTTGCCCTGGGTATCCTCCTGGTGACGGACGAGCCCGACGATTTCGAGGTTTGGCCGGAGTGTCTTGAGAGCGTCGACCTGTTCATGGCCTTGCGAACCCAATGGCACTTCGGCGGCCTTGGTGGCCGCGCACCTGGTCTGGATTACCAGGCCCTGAACGCGGCGATGGAGATGATGGGCGTCCTGGATCGCCCCCAGGCCTTCAGGGATATCCGGGTCATGGAGGGCGAGGCTCTCAAGATCTGGCAGGAGCGGTCTATATGACGCCCTTCAGCCCCGCAAAAAAGACGGCCCCGAACAAGGCCGGGAAGATCCAAGCCCCGGTAAAGCCGCAGAGCAAGGCCCCCACGACAACGGCGCCGGCGTAGCACAGCAACTGAAAGACCAGGCGGGAAAGCATGTCTACCTCCAGAGATCTGAAAATCAGGATAACAGCGCAGGACCAGGCAAGTCCAGCGCTGGGAAAGACCAAGGCGGGCATCGAGTCGATCTCCCGCCAGCTGGACAGCATGCGGTCGAGCGCCTTGGCAGCCTTCGGGGTGTGGACGTCGGCAAGCTCCGCGCGGGACCTGGCCAACCTCGCGGACTCGGTCCAGGGGCTCAACTCCAGACTGCTCATCGCCGTCGGCGGCGCGGAGGCGTTCAGCGCGGCCCAGGCGCGCGGCTATGAGATCTCCGCCAAAACGGGCGCCGGGTACGAATCAACCGCAACGCTGCTGGCGCGACTCAGTCAGGTCGGCCAGGGCTATGGCCTTACTCAGCAGCAGATCGCGACCACGACACAGGTCACTGCGCGGTCGCTGCAGCTTTCCGGAGCGGCGGCCGCCGAATCTTCGGCGGTCATCCGCCAACTCTCCCAGGCCCTGGGCTCCGGCGTGCTCCGCGGCGAAGAATTCAATTCCGTCATGGAGAATGGCCCGAGGCTGGCAAAGGCCCTGGCCGACGGCCTGGGGCTGCCCATCGGCAAGCTCCGTGGCCTGGCCGAACAGGGTCTCCTGACGACGGACGTCGTAGTCGCTGCCCTGGAGTCGCAGGCTGGCGTGCTGGAGGCGGAGGCCGCCAACTACCAGCGGACCATGGGCCAAGCCGCAACGCGTGTGACGGACGAGTTCGGCCGCATGGTTGATGCCGCGAACCAGTGGACGGGCGCTGGCCAGAGCGTTGTGTCCACCTTCGATTTTGTGGCCGACCACATGCAGGAGATGCTGGGCGGCGTGGCCGTCGCCGCAGTGTCCGGCATGACCTTGGCCATGGTCAAAGGCGGAGCGGCGGCCGTCGCCTGGGCGGCGCAAACCATCCCCGCGCAAAACGCCGCCGCGGCCAGCTCCATCGCCCTGCATCGGGCCACGGTCGCCGAAGCCGAGGCCGCCGTGGCAGCTGCGACCGCGCACCGTGCTGCCGTGAAGGACTACTGGGCCCAGGTCGCCGCCGACGTCGCGCTGCAGCGGGCCAAGACGAATTTGACCACGGCCACAAGCGCCCTCGCTGCCGCCCAGACGAGCGCCTCCGTGGTGTCTCGCGGCCTGTCCACGGTAGTCACCGCCCTGGGCGGTTCCATCGGCATCATCACCACTTTGCTGACCGCCGGCGCCACGGCATGGATGATCTGGGGCGACAAGGCGGAGAATGCCGCGAACAAGGCCAAGACAGCAGCTGAAGAGGCGGAGCAGGCCATCCGGCGCATGCGCACCGCCCAGGCCTTTGGTGAAGACGCTCTCTCGCCATTCCGCCAGGACATCGCCCAAGCAGAGACCATGCTGGCCGAAGCCAGGAAGGTCAGGAGCGGCTATAGCGTCAACCCGTCCGGCGACGTCGAGTTTTTCACCTACGTGGATGACAAAGCCATCGCCGCAGCGGAGGCAAAGGTTACCGCCGCCTATGCGCGCTTGCACGAGGCCGCGCGGATCCAGCGCAAGAAGGTCGAATCCGAACAGACCAAAGCTCTTTCGCCAGCCTTTAATATCATGGGGCAATCTTTCGACACGTGGCTCGACAAATTCCGGGACAGGATCGACCCGGTTGGCGGCGCCCTCAAGGAGCTGGCGGCCAAGGCCAAGGAAGCGGGCATCGCCGTCGACTCTCAGCAGTACAAGGACGCCGAGGCTCTGGTCCGCAAGGCCTACGCGAAGAAGTCTACGGCGGCCGGAAAGTCTCTGGATCTGGACGACTACGGAGCGAGCGCCTTGGCTGCGCTGCAGGCCCAATCCCGCCGCGAGCTGGATATCCTCAAGGCCAAGCTGGCCGGCGAGCTGAGCCTCGCCCAGCGCGGTTTTGAAGCCGGTACGACCAGCCTGGAGGCCTACTATACAGAACGTCGGCGCGTCATCGAGGCGGAATCGGCGGCTGAAATTGCCGTGCAGGAAAAGGCCATCGCCAAGGCGCGGGCCGAGCAGGAGCGGCTCAGGCAAATGAGCCCCGGCGGTACCCGCGGCCAGGAGCAGATATCCGATCAGCTGCGCGCTCTCGACGAGAAGATCGCCGACGCGCAGGCCCGCGTGGATGTCCTGAAGACGCAGACCGCAACGTCTGTGGCGGAGCTGGCCGCAGAGCAGACCAAGGCGGCCAAAGATCGCATCGACAAAGCCATGAACGATGCCCAGGCAATCATCAGCGCCAAGGAGCAATCTCTGCAGTCCAGGGTGGTCACCGGCCTGGAAACCGAGGCGACAGCCCGGGCGAAGCTCAAGGCCGCCATTGGCGAGCAAGCCCAGGCTTTGCAGTCCGAGCTGGTCCCGCAAATCGAACGGCTGATGCTCGTTGCTTCGAACCCGCTCGCCCGGGCGGAGCTTCAGGCGATCATGGACAAGATCCGCGAGATGCAGGCCACGGCCAGAAACCAGACGTGGATAGACGGCATCAAGCAGGGCGTCGCCGATTACGGGGCCACGGCCAAGGACGCTTTTCAGACTGCCCGGGACGCGGCGTCGGAGGCATTCCAGACCGCCGAAGACGCGGTGGTGCAATTCGCGAAGACCGGAAAGGTCGAAGTCGCCGACATGGTGACGAGCATCAACGCCGAGATCGCGCGCCTGGCTTTCCGCTCGCTGGTTTCGCAGTCCTACGATTGGCTTGGCGGTTTGCTGAAGACTGGTTTGTCGGCAGCGTCTGCGTATTTCGGCGGCGGATCTGCAGCAGCTGGATCCGCCAGCGGCGGTTTCAATTACGCCGGCGAGCTGTCGAGCTATTTCTCGCGCAACGCCAAGGGCAACGCCTACCAGAGCCCGTCCCTCTCCGCATATTCCAACGGGATCTACAATTCTCCCCAGCTCTTCGCTTTTGCCCAGGGCGCCGGCGTGTTCGCCGAAGCCGGCTGGGAAGGCATCTTCCCTCTGCGGCGTACGGCCACAGGAGACCTCGGCGTGCAGGCCGTTGGCGGCGGATCTGACCCGGAAACAAAGTCCTTGCTACGGGAACTGATCGCCGCAACCAGGGCCCAGAAGGCGCAGAAGAACGTCTTTGCCTTCGACCGCCGGACCGTGGCCAATGAACTGAGCGGGTCCGAGGGTGAGCAGATGACCCTGGCCCACGTCAGGCGCAACGCCAGCGCGATCCGGCGCATTCTGGGGTAGTGATGAGCAACTACCTGGTCTGGCCATGGCGCCCTCTCCGCCCGATTACCGAACACCTCGAATGGATGACGGACATCATCGAAGCGCACGACGGCGCAGAACAGCGCATCAGGGTGCGCCAGGAACCGCGCCAGAGCTTTGAGGTGGTCATCCTGCCCAATGACCCGGCGGAACTATCCAGGCTTCGAGTGGCTATCGCTGCGTGGCAACATCGTGAATGGGGGTGGCCATGCTGGCATGAGGCCGTCGAGTTGGCCGCAGTGTTCCCGGCCGCGTCCTCGTCCATCGGCATCGACACCACGGCGTCCGACTTCAGGGCCGGAGGACTGGCCATCGTCCACCAGAGCCCGTCGCTCTACGAGGTCGTGGAGGTCGACACCGTGGCCGCCGGCTCGCTGTCTCTGGTCGCGCCGACGACCATGGAGCATCCTGCAGGCGCGGCTGTGATGCCGTTGCGCATGGCCAAAATGGCGGGCCAGGCCCGGCGCGAAGACTACGCCGTGGAGGCCTCGCGCTACTCGGTGACGATGCAGATCACGGACAACACCGAGCTGACGACCGAGGCCGCAGCCATGCAGTATCTCGGCTACGACGTGCTGTCCGATCCGCTCCTGATGCCTGGTGAGACGATGCCGCGTCAGATCGACAGGCCTCTCGACATCCTCGATCCGGGACCAGGCGCATGGGCCACGTTTGCCAGGACTGATTATCCGGCCATCTCCACAGATCATAAATGGTATTTGCGCACTCCAGCGCAGGCATGGGCGTTCCGTCGCTGGCTGCACCGCAGGGCTGGTAGGCTCAACCCAGTGTGGATTCCGTCCCGCACCCATGACCTGGCCCTGGCCGTCCAACCGACAGCGGCGGCCACGACGCTGGAGGTCCGCGACGTCAACTATCGCAATGTCGGACTTGGCGTCCCTGGCATGACGCACATTGCGGCATTCTCGGCCTCCGGGGCGTTCGTCTGCAGGCAGATCACCGGGGCCGTGGCCGGAAGCGCGGGGCGCGAGAACCTGACGATCAACGCGGCACTCGGCTTCACGGACGTAGCCAGAATTTCCTTCCTCTGCCTGCATCGCTTCGCCGCAGACCGCATATCCCTGACCTGGGATCGTATCGGCGTGGCGACCTGTAGGGCGTCCATGACGGGGGTGGCGGCATGAGCACGTATTCCGATCTTGAATCCTCCGTCCATGGTGGCCGCCCCGTCGAGCTTTTCCGGTTCGTCCACGGCACGACCGTCTGGACCTACAGTAGCGGCCCGGAGATCGAGCACGGCGGAGAGACGTATGCGCATTTTCCCATCGGCCGCGACGACATTCAGCAGACCAAGGAACTGCACAAGTCGCCTCTTGAAGTGCTGATCCCCAGGACGAGCGAGTTGTCCCTGCTCTACCTGGCCGGGAATCCCGAACACATCATCACACTGACAGTGTTCCGGTTCCATGTTGGCGCAAGCGACGGCCCTGTCGTGTACTGGAAGGGACGCATAGTGTCGTGCGACTGGCCCGACCCAGCAACGGCGAGCCTCAAGTGCGAGAGCGTGTTTACGAGCCTCAAGCGTCCCGGACTGCGGGCGCGGTATCAGCGGCCCTGCCGCCGTGCCCTTTATGAGACTGGGTGTAACGTGGACAAAGCGGCCTATGCTGTGGCCGGGACCGTGTCGGCAATCAACGCAGCAAAGACCGTGCTGACCGTGGCCGCAGCCGACGCCCTGGCTGACGGCTGGTTTTCTGGCGGGATGGTCGAGACACCAACGGGCGGGTTCCTTTTTGTGACCGCCCACGCCGGGTCGTCGCTCACGCTGGCGAATACTTGCGCGCTGGCCGTGTCCGATGCCGTGACGCTTTACCCCGGCTGCGCCCGCAACCGCGAAACGTGCAAGAACAAGTTCAACAACATCCTCAACTTCGGCGGCTGGCCCTGGATTCCGCTCCGCAACCCCTTTGACGGCAGGAGCCTTGTGTAATGTGGGTCGAACTCGGTTTTTTCGTCGCATCGCTGGTCATCGGCTACATTTTCCGGCCCAAGGTCAAATACGACTCGCCGAAGCCAGGGACAATCGAGGCCAAGGCCATCGCCACCGCCGGGGCTGAAATCCCGGTGCTTTTCGGGTCCAGGGAAATCACCGGCCAGAACATCGTTTGGTGGGGCGACACGAAGACCAAAGCCATTAAAAAGTCAGGCGGTAAGAAATGACCGAGATCAGAGCCACTATGAAACACATTCGCCAGTGCAAGATGTGCTCACGCGGAGCGAGGGCTTTTTTCGCCAAGCACGGGCTGGACTGGTCCGAATTTTTGAGGTCTGGCGTGCCCGTTGAGGACTTGGAGCAAACAGGCGACACCATGGCCATACAGGTCGCACAGGCCGCACGAGCGGAGCAGGGGTAGCGCATGGGCGGCAGCAGCAAGAAAGTCACGGTCGGTTACAAATACTACGTCGGTATGCACATGGCGCTGTGCCATGGCCCAGTGGACAAGCTCGTGCGCATCATGGTTGGCGGGAGGAAAGCCTGGGTCGGCAATCACACCGGCGGCGCGTTGACTATCGACAAGAAAGACCTGTTCGGCGGCGAGAAGCGCGAGGGCGGCGTCACGGGGCAGGTGGACATCGAGATGGGCGCACCTACGCAGGGTCAAAATTCCTACCTGGCGGCCAAGCTCGGCGCTGACCTGCTGCCTGCGTTTCGCGGCGTATGCTGCGCCGTTTTGCGGCAAGTCTACATCGGCTTGAACCCGTACTTGAAAGATTGGGGGTGGCTGCTCCAGCGCGTCCATACGCGTAAGAACGGAGAGGTGCAGTGGCACGACGCCAAGGCCCAGATCGGTGCGTACCAGCTTTCGGACTCAAAATATCTTCCACCTCCCGACCTGTCGTATAAGTTGCTATTCCCTGTCGGCAGTACCTGGGCGTGGCTGAATGTGCCGTACACGGACACTACAGACTATCACTTGACCGTAGGCTCTGCCGGTTCGTGGAAGGCCCCGTTTGCGGATAGGTTGCCGCATCCGTATTTTCCAAATGCTACCGTTTATCAACCCATAAGCAGAAGCGACACGCACTGGTTTGGAAAAACAATATACGTCACGGACAAGCGGCCAGTACGCATATCCCTGTACTGCGATAACCGAGCCCAAGTCTGGATAAATGACATTTTTGTTTCTGAAATAGTATGGAGCGGGACCATAGTCCATACTCCTGTTTCGGACTCTATTAAGATCGTCGTGAAGTTGACCGATGACACGCCCTTGGTTGGAGGCTCAAATTATACCTATTTTGACGCCTATGCCTATCAGGAAGAAGTCACTACAAGCGATGCGTGGATTTATTATTTCGGCGATTATGGCGACATGAATCCTGCCCACATCATCCGTGAATGCCTGACGGATGCAAACTGGGGCATGGGCTATCCAGAAGAAGACATGGGTGATTCGTTCGTCGATGCCGCGGACAGGCTCTATTCCGAAGGAATGGGCATTTCGATCCTCTGGAGTCAGCAGACAAGTATCGAGGATTTCGTTGAAGAAATTTTGCGGCACATTGATGCCGCGCTCTACGTTGACCGCACGACAGGGAAGTTTGAGCTGCAGCTGATTCGTGACGACTATGACGTCGATGAACTTCTTGTACTGGATCAATCGAACATCAGCCGCGTCGAAGGATATTCGAAGCAGGCACTGGCCGAACTCGTCAATGAGATCACCGTCACCTACAACTCGAATGAGACAGGCCAGACAGAGACGGTGACGCTTCAGAATCTGGCCATGATCCAACAGCAAGGCGCGATCATCCCGGCGACCGTGGATTATCCTGGTTTCGCCCACCAGCGCATCGCCGCGAAGGCCGCGGCCCGTGACCTGAAAGCCATGAGCACGCCGCTCGTGACGGCCACGATCTCCGCCAACCGTGAGGCGGCGGGCCTCAATATCGGCGGCGTTTTTCGATGGAACTGGATCGAAACGGACGAGGACGGAAGCGGCATTGCAACATCATACATCATGCGTGTCACTGAAATTGCCTTCGGTGATGGCGTGGATAACACCGTCCGCATCCAATGCGCCCAGGACGTGTTTGCGCTCCCGGACATCGTCTATGTCGAGGCCGAACCGACCGAATGGACGAATCCTTCGGTCGCACCACTCCCGGCCACGCCCAGCCTGGTGATGGAGACGCCCTACTACGAGATCGTGCGCCAGCTGGGCGAAGTGGATGCTGCTACGAAGCTCTCTGGCTTGCCAGAACTCGGCTATCTGACGGTGGCCGCAGGGCGTCAGGCTGCGGAGATCAACGCCGAGCTGCAGGTTGATTCCGGCGCCGGGTACGTCGAAGGTGGCGCGCTGGATTTCTGCCCATGCGCGGTTCTGGACGGGGCAATCGGCCATCTCGAAACGACGGCCACGCTCAAGGACGGCGTTGATCTCGATGAGTTTGCGGACGGCAGCCTGGCCCAGATTGACGATGAGATTGTGGTCATCGAGTCCATCACGGACGGCGTGGCCACGATCAGGCGCGGGTGCCTGGACACCGTTCCGGCTACGCACGCGGACGGATCGGAAGTCATCATCTGGGACGGGTACACGGCAAGCGATGATGTTGAGTATGTCGCCAGTGATGAAGTGGACGTGAAGATCCTAACCGTCACGGGCCAGGGTCCGCTGGCCATCGCAGACGCCCCGGTTGATTCGGTGACGATGAACCAGCGCGCCACCAGGCCGTACCCGCCCGCAAACGTCCAGGTCGGCGGCTCCTACTACCCGGCGCTGGTCGTTGCCGACGACCTTGTCGGCATCGTCGTCACCTGGGCGCACCGGGACCGCCTGCAGCAAACAGGCGGCACCGTCCTGGGTTGGACAGATGCGAGTGTCGGCCCGGAAGCGGGCGTGACGTACTCTGTCAGGCTGGTGCGCACGGACACAGAGGTCGAACTCGATTCGTCCACTGCAATCAGCGGTGTGACGGCCACATTCGCGCCTGCCTATCGCGGCGAGGTGAGGCTGGAGGTTTGGTCTGTGCGTGACGGGCTGGCGAGTTTCCAGATTTTCTCGCACACCTTTGGTTACATATCGCAAATGCCGGTGTATCACGGCGCATCACAAGTCTATCACGGCACAACCGAGGTTTACCATGAAATTTGAACCATTGCTTGACGGGCCTGGGGGCACGCAATTTGCCGTTGCTCCCGACTCCATCGCCATGACCGAGGAGGTATATGCCCTGACGGGCACGACGCCCAACCTGGACCCAGACCTTGGCACGATCCAGACGTGGACGCTGACAGGCAACTCCACTCCCGTGGACACGTTGACGGACGGTCAATCCATGACGCTGATGATCGACGACGGGTCCGCCTGCTCCATCGCATGGCCGACGATGAACTGGGTTGGCGGCACGGCCCCGGCGCTGGAGGCGACCGGCTACACCGTGATCGTGCTGTGGAAGGTTGGCACGACATTACGCGGCGCGCGGCTTCCTGGGACGGTCGTATGAAACTGGCGAAGCGGTTGATGATGGGTATAGAAGACGGAACGGACACATATTGGGCGAACACTGTCCTATGTATCAACCCAGCCGGGGTTGACGACAGCACAGCAATCACGGACGCGACGGGGAAAACAGTCACGGTTTTGGGTGCTGCGCGCATTAAAAATACACTTGGATACCCTGCTATTTATCTTGATGGAACTGGGGCGTCGCTAAAGTTAAGTAGTCATGCAGATTTTGCCCTGCCTGGGGATTTCACTCTTGAGATATTTTTGTACCCTATCGCTTGGGGGTCAAACAGTATGCTCATAAAATTTGGGGCAAGTGGACTCATACAATTTTCGCGGGTCGGAACGACAAACGCTGTAGGCGTGGCGAAGGCAGATGTGGTTTGGCTCATCACGGGATCGGCAATCCCGGCCATAAACGCGCTGAGCTATGTCGCGGTACGTCGCGCTGGGTCAGCAATGTCGTTGTGGCTGAATGGCGTACAGATTGGCTCTGCCAATGACGCTACGTCATATTCTGCAGCTGATGTGTATATAGGCAAGTCGCAGAATAATCTCGGATATTTGAACGCCTATGTGCGAGGCGTCCGCATAACAAAAGGCGTTGCTCGTGACGTGTCGGGTACGCCATCATTGCCATTCCCGACATCATAGGAGATAATCATGATCCACAAAATAATTGACGGCATCCCGATCCCGGCCAGCTTGCAAGCCGACTTCCCGAACACCAGCTTCCCGGTTGACCTCTCCCGCGCCTCGCCGCCCGATGGATATGTCTGGGTTGCTCCGACAACACCGCCACAGTGCGGACAATTTGAGCGCGTCGTGCCCGCTGACCCGCTACAGGTTGACGGCAGATGGGTGCAGGGGTGGCAGGTCGTGCCGTGGTCGCATGAGGAAGTGCAGGCGCACCTTGTCGGCGTGATCCAGCAGCACCTCGACACGACGGCGCAGTCGCGGGCCTACGACGGCATCCTCTCGCTCTGTACCTACGCGACCAGTCCGTCGCCCAGGTTTGCGGCGGAAGGCCAGGCAGGAGTCGAGTGGAGGGATGCGTGCTGGACGACGGGGTATCAGATTTTGGCGGAGTGCCAGTCGGGTTCGCGGGCGATCCCGACGCCGGAAGAATTGATTGCGGAGCTTCCGGTCATGGTCTGGCCGGAGTAGGTTCGGATGGGTGGCCTGCAGGGGTGGCGATTTGATGTGTCGCGCTGAAGTATTTTTCGCGAGAAATGAGAAATGCGGGGCGTCTGGAATTTCTCATTTCTCGTGACACAAATTCTCATTTGTCGTGCGCGCTCACACCCTGGATATTCCTGCTCGTAAAAAACTGGGAGAGGACTGGGAGAGAAAAGCCGAAGTGCATCTAGGCGAAAAACAAAAGGGCTAGCAATTTCATGCTAACCCATTGTTTTTTATGGTGCCCAGGGCGGGACTCGAACCCGCACACCTGCAAGAGGTAAGGGATTTTAAATCCCTGGCGTCTACCAATTCCACCACCCGGGCAGGGAGTTTTTTCAAATATACAGGGCTGTCTGGAGCGTCAATTCTTTCTTGGGCGAGGGCGGGTCAGACGAAGACGTCCACGAGGGAGCCCTTGTGCGGATCTTGGGTGGGACGCCTGGGTTCGGCCGGGTCCGGGGACGGGCGGTCCTGGTCGCGGCGCGGGGTTTCGTTTCTGACGGCGGGGGCCGTCGGGGACGTCCTTTCGATGGCTTCGGTCATGGCTTCAGGCCCTGGTGTTGCGCTGGTCCATAAAGGACGTGAAGTCTGCGGCGAAACCGCTGTCGATGTAGCGCAGGTCCCGCTGGAGATCGTCGACGTCGAAGCCGTTCTGGACGGCGAACTGCGCGAAGGCGCGGCCCGAGGTGCCCGCATGGCGCAGGCGGACCAGGCCTTCGGGGTTGCGGGAGTAGAAGCGGTAATGGCCGTGGGCGTCGAGGGTCAGGGAATACTCCAGGTCCCAGGGCGTGTCGGCTGCGTAGTTGGCTACGGAACCGAGGTAGTGTCCGGGCAATTCGCTCACGCGGGTCTCCTGTTCTTGCGCAGGGTGAAGCGGAACCAGTCCTTGAACTGGTAGAAATAGAACATGGTGCCGCATTGCACCAGCACCGAGGCGAACATGGCCATCCACACGCCGTCGGACGAGCGCAGCACGACGTGCCCCAGCACGTAGGCCAGAGGCAGCCGCACCAGCCAGGCCGAAGTGCCGAAGATGATCGCCTGGTACATGGTCGCGCCGGCGCCGGTGAAGGCCCCTCCCAGGATCATGGCGGCCAGCATGGGCGGCTGGGCGGTCATGTTCCAGGCCAGGTAGTTCACGGCCTCGGCCTGCACCTCGGGGTCGGGGGCGATGAATGCCGTGACGGGGCCGATGACCGTCCACAGCAGCGCCGTGCAGATGCTGATGACCGTCACGCCCACGGCCATGATCCGGTATCCCACGCGCTTGGCCTCGGTCCGGCGGTCCTGGCCCAGATAGTGGCCGACGAGGATTGAGGCCGTGAAGTTGAAGGCCATGGCCGGGAGGAAGAGCACGGCCTCGACGCGGACGCCGGCGCTCATGCCGGCCATGGCCACGACGCTGCCCTCGGGCAGGCTCGCGGTGATGGCGTAGAGGACCATGTAGGCCGAATGCCAGACCAGCTGCATGAGCCCGGCCGGCCAGGCGACCTTGATCAGGTAGGGCAGGGCCAGGCGCGTCCAGCGCCAGGGCGCGAAGCACTGGGCGCAGAGCAGGCCGCAGCGGTGCAGCATGACGACGTTGTAGATCGTGCCGCAGACGACGGAGCCGAAGGTGGCCCAGGCGATGCCCTTGTACCCGAGTTCGGGCAGACCCCATAGGCCCAGGCCCAGGCCCAGGTCGCCCAGGGTGTTCACGCCCGTGACCAGGATCATGGAGTACAGGGGCAGGGTCACGATCTTCTGGGCCCGGAAGAAGGCGTTGGTGATGGTGAAGACGTAGTAGGCCGGCATGAGGTACAGGCTGACCTCCAGCAGGTACTCGGCGATGGGCATGAGCTCCGGCGGGATCTGCAGCAGGTTCAGGAAGCGCTCGTCGAACCACAGTCCGAAGACCAGGATGGCCAGGCCCGTGACCACGCCCAGGCCCACGCCCAGACCCACGAAGCGCTTGATGCGCTTGGGCAGCCCGGCCCCGGAGCTCTGGCTGATGGCGGCCACGCTGCCGTTGGCCAGGGCGATGGCCACGACCATGAAGAAGAACATGGCCTGGCTCATGACGCCCATGCAGGCCTGGGTCTCGCGGCCGATGCGGCCGGCCACCCAGACGTCCACGAAGCCGATCAGGAAATGGAAGAACATCATGACCACCTGGGGCCAGGCCAGGTTCCAGATGGTCGAGTAGGGGGCGCGCTCCATGCGCCGGTCGAAATCGCTCGTGGTCATGTGTTCTCCGGGTGCTGCATGTGACGCCATGCTTCAGGGTGCTCGATTTGACAAGGAAAAATGTTGCAGGCGCGCGACGGTGCCCCGGCGGGCTTGCTTTCCCCCGGACGGCCGGATAACGGAACCCATCCTGATCACACAACAGGGCCCTGTCCGGGACGTTTTCCGGGGCTTGGCCCGTGAGGTATTTCGTGGAATTTGAAAATCTGCCCGAGAGCGTGACCGTGGTCGAGGAGGGGGGAAAGCGCTTCTTCCTCGTCGGCACGGCCCACGTCTCCCAGGAAAGCGTCGAGGACGTAAGGCGGACGGTGGAGATCGTCCGGCCCGATTCCATCTGCGTCGAACTCTGTCCGGCCCGCCATCAGGCCATGACCCGCCGCGACGACTGGAAGCGCATGGACATCTACAAGGTCATCAAGGAGGGCAAGGCCGTCTTCCTGATGATCCAGCTCGTGCTGCAGGCCTTCTACCGCAAGATCGGCGACAAGCTGGGCGTGCAGCCCGGCGCCGAGATGATGGAGGGCGTGCGCCTGGCCGAGGAGACCGGGGCGACCCTGGTCCTGGCCGACCGCGACGTGCAGGTCACCCTGAAGCGGGTCTGGGGGTTCCTGGGTTTCTGGAAGAAGTGCCAGCTCCTGACCCAGATGCTGACCAGCATCTTCGTCGACGACGACGTGGACAAGGCCCTCATCGAGGACATGAAGAAGAAGGACCAGCTGGCCGCCATCATGGGCGCCTTCGCCGAGAACTTCCCCCAGATCAAGGAGCGCCTCATCGACGAGCGTGACATCTACCTGGCCCAGAAGATCCGCAAGGCCCCGGGCGAGAACATCGTGGCCGTGGTCGGCGCCGGGCACGTGCCGGGCATGCAGCGGCATTTCGGCCATGACGTCGACCTGGCCCCGCTGGAGGAACTGCCCCCGCCGTCGAGGTGGGGCGCCTTCTGGAAATGGGGGTTGCCCGGTTTTTTCGTCGCATTGCTGGTCATCGGTTTTTTCCGCGGCGGCGCTGACACCTCCGTGGACGCCCTCTCCATCTGGGTGCTGGTGACCGGCGTCGGCGCGGCCCTGGGGTCCCTGGCGGCCCTGGGCCATCCCCTGACCATCCTTTCAAGCTTCCTGGCCGCGCCCGTGACCACCCTGCACCCCCTCATCGCGGCGGGCTGGGTGGCCGGCCTGGTCCAGGCCTGGGTCAAGAAGCCCACGGTCTCGGACCTCGAAGAGCTGCCCATGAGCGTCATGACGGTCAAGGGCTTCTGGGTGAACCCGGTCAGCCGCATCCTGCTGGTGGTCATCTTCGCCAACCTGGGCGCGACCATCGGCGTCTTCGTCTCGGGGAGCTGGATCGCGGCCAGGGTGTTCTAGACCGGCGCAGTCGCATTTGTCTCATCGACGCGGCGGGTTTCGCCGGAGCGTAAACGCAAAAAAGGGTGACCATTTCGGCCACCCTTTTTTCATGTTCGTTCCGGATTGGGCGTGAAGCTAGTACGCGCCGTCGTGCCCAAGTTCCTTCTCGGTCACCTTGTGGGAGAAGGTGCGGTACAGCCAGAACTGGTAGGCGGCCACGATGGGCACGAAGACCAGGGCCACGCCCAGCATGATGGAAAGGGTCAGGGTGCTGGAGGCGGCGTTGGCGATGGTGATGGAGTAGTCCGGGTTGATGCTCGAAGGCAGCAGGGCCGGGTACAGCCCGACCACGCCGAACAGGGTCAGGCCGGTGATCATGGCCGCGGACAGGCCCCAGGCGAACCACCAGTCCTCCTTGCCGATCTGCTGGCGCAGCAGGAGCAGGGCCAGGACGGGCGCGACCAGCAGCACCAGGAGCAGCGGGTTGGTCAGGTAGTTGGCCAGCAGGTTGGTGTAGATCACCGTCAGGACCACGAAGGCCCCGATGAGGACCACGAGCACGGGCCACAGCTTGCGGGCCAGGTTTGCCGCGCGGCGCTGCAGGTCCCCCTCGCTCTTGATGGTCAGCCACAGGGCGCCGTGCATGGCGAAGAGCAGCACGAAGAGGACGCCGCCGGCCAGGCCGTAGGGGTTCAGCAGGGTCAGCAGGTTGCCCTGGAAAACGCCCTTCTCGTCCAGGGGCAGGCCCATGAAGATGTTGGCGAAGGCCACGCCCAGGAGCAGGGCGGGCAGGAAGCTGCCGATGGTCGCGCCCCAGTCCCAGACCCTGCGCCAGGCCGGGCTGTCGACCTGGTGGCGGAACTCAAGCGACACGCCGCGGATGATGAGGGCGAAGAGCAGGAGCATGAGCGGGGTGTAGAGCCCGCTGAACATGACCGCGTAGGCCTTGGGAAAGGCGGCGAAGGTCACGCCGCCGGCGGTGATCAGCCAGACCTCGTTGCCGTCCCAGAAGGGGCCCATGGAGTTGAGCATGATGCGGCGGTCCGTGTCGGATTTGCCGAGGAACGGGAGCAGGGTCCCGATGCCCAGGTCGTAGCCGTCAAGAATGAAGTAGATGGCCCAGAGCACACCCCAGAGTAGGAACCAGATGGTTTCGAGCATGAGTCAATCCTCCTTGTGATCCGAACGGTTATGCCTCGGCCGGGCCTTTCTTGGCGTATTTGAACAAGAGGAAGATGTCCACGGCCCCCAGCAGGGCGTAGAGCAGGGTCAGGGCCACGAGGGAGAAGGCCACCTGGGAGGTGACGATGGGCGAGACCGCGTCGGCCGTCTTCATGAGGCCGTAGACGATCCACGGCTGCCGGCCCACCTCGGCCACGACCCAGCCCGCCTCGATGGCCAGGTAGGGGATGGGGATGGCGAAGATCATGGCCTTCAGGAGCTTGGGCGTCTCGGTCAGCCTGTTGCGGCGCAGGAAGGCCCAGATGCACAGGAGCGGCATGAGGGTGCCAAGGCCGACCATGGTCCGGAAGGACAGGAAGGTCAGCATGACGGGCGGGCGCTCTTCGGCCGGCCAGTCCTTGAGGCCTTGGACCGGGGCCTTGAAGTCGTTGTGGGCCAGGAAGGACAGGCCGCCGGGGATGCCGAACAGCTCGATGGCGTTCTTTTCGTTCTTCTCGTCGGGCACGACCAGCAGGTACATGGGCGCGCCGTCCTCATGGGTTTCCCACAGGGATTCCATGGCCGCCAGCTTGGCGGGCTGGATCCGGGTCACTTCCTGGGCGTGGTGGTGCCCCTGGACCGCGACGAGGATGGAGAAGACCAGGCCGAAGACCATGCCCAGCTTGAAGGAGCGGGTGAAGAAGTCGACGTTCTGTTTTTTGAGCAGATGGTACGAGGAGACGCCCATGACGAAGAAGCCGGCCAGGGCGAAGGCGCCGCTCAGGACGTGCACGTACTGCTGCCATGCGAAGGGGTTGCCGACCACGGCGAAGAAGTCGGCCAGTTCGGCCCGGCCGTTGCGGATGACGTAGCCAAGCGGGTTCTGCATGAAGCCGTTGGCGATGATGATCCACAGGGCCGAGAGGTTGGACGCGCCGGCCACCAGCCAGATGCACAGGGCGTGCATCTTGGGGGAGAGCACGTTCCAGCCGAAGATCCAGGCGCCCAGGAACGTGGATTCGAGGAAGAAGGCCACCGTGGCCTCGATGGCCAGGAGCGACCCGAAGATGTCGCCCACGTATTCGGAGTAGCGCGACCAGTTGGTGCCGAACTGGAACTCCAGGGTGATGCCCGTGACCACGCCCAGAACGAAGTTGATGACGAAGAGCTTGCCCCAGAACTTTGTCATTCGCTTGTACGTCTCGTCGCCGGTGCGGACGTACTTGGTCTCCATGATGGCCACCATGATGGAGAGCCCGAGGGTCAGGGGCACGAAGATGAAGTGGAACATGGTGGCCATGGCGAACTGAAGCCTGGATAACATGAGCACATCCATAGTGAGTCTCCTTTAGTTGAGTGCGGGTGAGGAACCCGTGATCCGCGTGATGGCTTCGGTGGCCAGTTCCCCGACGGAGGTCTCCGCCAGGGTCCGGTCGCGATAGATTTCGAGTGCGGAGGCGTCTGCGGTCATGGCCTCCAGTTGCGGCAGGGCCGAGGTCAGCCCCAGCAGGCCGCAGGCCCACGCAGCCAGGCCGCGGATGCCCGCGTCGCAGTCGCCCAGGGCGCAGAGCAGGTCCGGCTCGGCCGCGACGGCCAGGTCCGGCCTGGCCTGGGCCAGCCGGGCCACTCCCCAGACCGCCCCGCGGCGCAGGGGGGCGTGCTCCAGGTAGCAGTCGGGGCGGCAGTGGTCTTCATGAATGTAGGCCAGGACGTGGTTGTGGTACTCGGCGGCCACGAGGGGGCTCTGGGTCATGATTTCGGCCATGGCTTCGGGCGCTCCCCAGCCGATGCCGCCGGACTCGTCGTTGAGGCTCCAGATGAAGCGCCGCATGACCACCCGCGCCTTTTCCGGCGTGCGGGCGGCCAGTGCGGCGATGACCGGCCCGAAGGCCGTCACTGACCGCCATCGCAGCAGGGGAGAGGAACTGCACAGGGCCGAGAAAAGCGGCGCGACGGCCTGCTGGCCCAGTTCGGCCAGTCCGGACAGCCCGTCCTCCCAGCCGTCGCCGGCCAGAAGTTCGTGGATGCGCCGCTTGAGTTCCCTGCCCTGTGCCACACCCGTCTCCTAGGCTTCGGCCTCGGCGACCTTGGCCTTGATGGCCCTGGCCACCTGACGCCCGAGTTCCTTGCACTCGGCCAGCTTGGCGTGGTCGGGCACGTTCTTGCCCTTCACGCCCGGCTCCACGACCTCGATCTTGGCCGACTTGAGCCAATCCGTCAGGACGTTGAGGGACTCGCCGCTCCAGCCGAAGGAGGCGAAGGCGGCCCCGACGCGGCCGACGGGACGCAGGCCCTTCATGTAGGTCAGAAAGTCCGCCATCAGGGGCATGATGCCGTTGTTGTGCGTCGGCGAGCCGCAGACGATGCCCGTGGCGTCGGCCAGTTCGCCCATGACGTCGCTGTGGTGGTACTGCTTGAGGGCCATTATCTTGGCGGACACGCCTTCCTCCATGATCCCTTCGGCGATGGCCTTGGCCATCTTCTCCGTGGAGTGCCACATGGTGTCGTAGACGATGACGGCCTTCTTGTTGGGCCGCTGCTCGGCGTACTCGCGGTAGGCCTGCAGGATGAGCGGCACGTTGGAGCGCCAGATGATGCCGTGGTCCGGGGCGATCATGTCGATCTCGATGCCCATCTTGGCCACGTCGTCGAGCACGGCCGTGACCCGCTGGGAGTACGGCAGGATGATGTTGTGGTAGTAGTGGGAGCTCTCCTTCATGAGCATGGCCAGGTCGACCTCGTCGTCGAAGCGTTCGCTGGAGGCGATGTTCTGGCCGAAGGCGTCGTTGGAGATGAGGAGCTTGTCCTCGGGGATGTAGGAGAACATGGAGTCGGGCCAGTGCAGCATCCGCGCTTCCATGAACTGCACCGTGCGCTTGCCCAGGCTGATGGAGTCGCCGGTCTGGACCGGATGGTACGGCCAGTCGGGCTGGTGGAAATGGTCGAGCAGCATGCGGTGGCCCAGCTTGGAGCAGAAGACCTTCTCGGGCTGGATCTTCTCCACGAGGAAGGGCATGGCCCCGGAGTGGTCGGGCTCGATGTGGTTGCAGACGATATAGTCGATCTTCTCCAGGGGGATGATGGAGCGGATCTGGTGGTACAGGTCCATCTGGAACTTGGCAGGGACGGAGTCGAACAGGGTGATCTTCTCGTCCATGACCAGATAGGCGTTGTACGTGGTTCCCTGGGGCGATCTGGAATAGCCGTGGAAGTCGTGGATGTTCCAGTCGACGACGCCGACCCAGTAGATGTCTTTCTTGATCTCGGTGACAGGCATGGCTGGTGTTCCTTTATGGATATGTTAACCCGCCGTCGGCGGGGGAAATGGTTGTGCTGCAAACAAATTCAGCCCAGGAAGGCCTGGGCTGAGAGGAAGCGTCGATCAGCTTTCCTTGACGAAATCGGACTTTCCAGCCCCGCAGACCGGGCAGGACCAGTCGTCGGGGATGTCCTCGAACTTGGTGCCGGGCGCCACGCCGCTGTCAGGGTCGCCGATGGCGGGGTCGTAGACGTAGCCGCAGAGAGTGCAAACGTATTTGTCCATGTCGGGTTTCTCCTAGTTTTCGGTTTTCCAGTGTCCGTGAAGATTGCAGTATTCCCTGGCCGTGACCTTGGAGGCCTGCACGCAGAACTCGGCCTCGGGGGCCTGTCCGGGGTTCAGGTACTCGCGGTAGACCTTGCCGTCGGCGATGAGTTCGATCCACTCGATCCAGTGGGTGTCGATCATGGGGTGGGCCACCGCGCCGACCTTGACCTTGTAGCCGGTCGCGGTCTTCTCGATGACCGGGACGTGCTTTTCGCGGGCCGCGTCCACGGTGCCCTCGACCATGAGCTTCATGTCCTCGCCGCAGCAGACCAGTGTCCCGCCGCCGCCGTGCATGACCTCGACGATATTGCCGCACAGATCGCATTTGTACACTTCAAGTCTTTCAGCCATTTGTTACCTCCGTGAAGTTCGAAAGGTGGATTACACCGGACCTGTAGCAGAGAACGGCGTACTGTTCCAGTCATTTTGCGTTTGCTTTGCTTTGGCTGCGAAGGAGCGGCTATTGCTCGGGATCGCGATGGGAACGGCACTCGGGGCAGATCCCGGAGAACTCCAGGCTGACGCCGGTGATTTCGAAATCCGTGGCGATCTCGTCTTCGATTCCGGAAATGTCGGGGGCGTCGAAGATGTCGCCGACCTTGCCGCAGACCTGGCAGCGGATATGGTGATGGGGAGACATGTCCCCGTCGAAGCGTTTCTGGCCGGCCGCGTTCTCGAGCTTGCGCACGAGGCCCAGCGTACTCAGCACTTCGAGGTTGCGGTACACGGTGCCGAGACTGATGCGCGGCATCTTTTCGCGGACCATGCCGTAGATTTCATCAGCCGTGGGGTGGGATGTCACGGACTGGAGCTGTTCCATGATGATCTTGCGCTGGTTGGTCAGGCGCATGTCTTTACCCAAAAGTTCCTTCATGGGGCACCTCGGTCAAAATTTAATAATTATTACTAATAAAATCCCGGTGCGGCGTCAAGAAGAACGGGAAATTAGTTTACGGAATCCAAAGAATCAAGGAGTTCAATGAGAAGTGACGGCTTAACGCTTTTCATGCAGGCGTTGCCGAGATCGCACGCGTCCTGCCCGTGCAGGGAGCAGGGCGCCTTGGGGCAGGCGATCTGATGGGCGATGTCGCGGGGACCGGAGGGGTAGAAGCCCCATTCCCTGGTGGTTGGGCCGAAGAGGGCGACGACCGGGGTGCCTACGCCGGTGGCCAGATGCATGGGGCCCGAGTCTCCCGTGATCAGGCAGCGGCACTGGGCGATGAGGGCGGCCGTGGCCCGCAGGTCCGTGGCGTTCGTCAGGTCGCGCGGGGAGCCGGGCAGGAGCGGGGCCGCATTGCGCCCGATGACCAGGACCTCCCGGCCACGGCCCTCCAGTTCATGGATCACCGCGCGCCAGACCTCGGGTGACGGACTCTTGGCCGGGTGCGTTGCGTAGGGGTGCACGGCCACGGGGTTCGAAAGCCCCAGGCGCGCCAGGGTTTCCCGGGCGCGGGCGCTCTCGTCCTCGCCCAGGAAGATGCGCGGGCGCAGGAGCGCGGCGTCAGGCGCCGATTCCTCCAGGGCCAGGCTGTAGCGCTGGGGCACGTTCTCCCGCCCGAGGCGCGCGGCCAGGGACGGGCGGCGCGTGGCCAGGAACAGGCGCCGCGTAAGGGAACGCTTGGCATAGGTTCGGGTGGGGCCGGGCCACAGGGTGCGCAGAATCATGGTGCGCAGGTTCGAGTGCAGGTCGATGAGCGGCATGTGCCCGTGGGTGCGGGCCAGGCCGAGGCAGAAACGCGCCCAGCGCAGGCCGCGCAGGTCCTCTTCGCCCACGGTCAGCACCCGGAGCACGGCGGGGTGGCGGTCGAAGACCGGGGCCAGGGCGGGCCGTGTCAGCACGTGGAAGGTCAGCCCGGCCTGCCGCCAGTATTCGAGGACTCCCGTGGTCAGGATGGCGTCTCCGAGGGCGCTCAGGCGCACCGCCACGCATTCGCGGTTGGACAGGCGCGCGGTCATCGGGCCTTTCCCCCAGCGGCCAGCTCTTTGTAGATGTCCATGAGCCGGGCCGCGGTGCGCTCGATCCGGAAATTTTCCGCGTGTCGCAGCCCGCGTTCGATCATGCCGCGGCGCAGCTCTTCGTCGCCCAGGACCCGCGCCAGGGCCGTGGCCAGTTCCCCGGCGTCCGCGGGCGCGGCGTAGAGGGCCGCGTCCCCGCCCGCCTCGGCGAAGCAGGAGCCGGAGGAGGTGACGACCGGGGTGCCGCCGGCCAGGGCTTCGAGGATGGGGATGCCGAAACCCTCGCCCATGGACGGGTAGGCGAAGACGCGGGCCAGTCGGTAGAGGCCGGGCAGGTCCGCGTCGGCCACCCGGCCGAGGAAGCGGGTCCGGCTTTCGAGCCCCGCGGTCCTGGCCTGGTCGCGTAGTGCGGCCTCTAGGGGCCCGGTGCCCGCGATGACCAGATGCGGGCGTTCACCCTGCGGGAGAAGGGAGATTGCCTCGATCAGGGTCCGTACGCCCTTGCGTTCGATGAGGGAGCCGACGAAGAGGACGAAATCCCGGGGCAGGGCGAGGCGGCTGCGCAGGCCGTCCAGGCTTGATGCGTCCAAGGGCGCCGAGAAGGCGGGGCTGCAGCTCTGGTAGGCCACGCGGATGCGGTCGGGTCTGACGCCGAAGAGTTCCTGCACGTCCTCGGCGGTCCGTGCGCTGATGGCCACGACGAGGTCCGCCTGCCGGCAGCTGCGCTGGTATTTCCAGGCGTAGAGCTTGCGGTCGATCCAGGGGTAAAGATGGGGGTGCGTCAGGAAAAGGAGGTCATGCATGGTGACCACGGTGCGGACCTGCGGCGGGAAATTCGTCAGCGGCAGCTCGTGGGACAGGCCGTGGAAGATGTCGACGCGGTCGCGGGAGGCCGCGGCGGGGATGGCCAGGCTGCGCCAAAGTGCCGGGAAGGCGCGGCCTGCAGGGCACGCTTCCTGCACATGCAGGGCTTCGGGCAGGGGCATTGTGCAAAAGGGTCCGGTCAGCCGCGGCGCGAACAGGGTGTAGCGGTTTTCCGGGAAGTGTTCCGCCAGGCCGAGAACCGTGCTGCGTGCGTAGTTGCCCAGCCCAGTGACGTTCTGGAAGAAGCGTTTGCCGTCAAAGCCGATGTGCATGCACACGTCCCTTATTTTGCACAAGCAGTTCGAGGTAGCTGCCCAGGTCCCGGGCGATCCAGTCCGGCCTGCCCGGTCCGGGAGGGCAGGCCCGCACGCCCGACGGTACGGGCTCAAGCCCCAGCCCGGCCGCTTCCGAAGGGCCGTGGCCGGTCAGGACCAGGACGGTCTCGGCGCAGCCCGCAGCCTGGCCGAAGGCGATGTCCGCGGCCTTGTCGCCAACCATGACCGTGGATTCGGGGCGCAGGCCGAAGCGGGCCGCGAGGTCGTCCCACATGCCGGTGCGGGGCTTGCGGCAGGCGCAATCCTCCCCGGGGCCGTGGGGGCAGAACGCCGCGCCGCCGAGGGTGATGCCCTCTGCCCGGAGCAGCTCCTCCAGCCTGGCGTGCACGGCGAAATAGTCGTCCGGCGTCAGGAGCCCGCGGCCGATGCCGCTCTGGTTGCTGGCCAGGAAGAATCGGCAGCCCAGTTCCGCCAGACGGCGCATGGGTGCGGCCGCGCCGGGGATGAGGGCGACCAGTTCCGGGTCGCGCAGGTAGTGGCGCTCCTCGATCAGCGTTCCGTCGCGGTCGAGGAGGATCGTTTCGATGCGGGTCATGGGTATCCTTGAAAACGGCTTGCGATGGGCTTTTTTGATCCCTTCGCCCAGGCAGGTCAAGAATGGAAATGGTCCGCGCCTGACTCGGGAATCCGGGTCCGGCGGACGAAAATGTTGACGAAACGGGTCTGGTTGTGGATAGCGCGTGCGACGAGCGCGCTTCGCGTCGTGACAGGTCGCGCCGGTTCATGCTAGGAGCCGGGGCACATTGAAACCGGAGATTGCATGAGCACTTCCAAGAATCAGAAATGGGTCTATCTGGCCGCCGTCCTGCTGGTCGCGACCGGAGTGGGATACCTGATCTTCAGCGGGCTGTCCCAGAATTCCGTCTATTTCCTCAACGTTTCCGAGGCGCTGGCCATGCCGGCCGAAAAATTGACCCAGGCCCGGCTCTTCGGGAACGTGGCCGCGGAGGACATTGTCCGCGATCCCGCGTCCATGGGCGTGGACTTCAACGTCCAGGACAAGGACGACCCGACCAAGTCCATACGAGTAACCTATCGCGGAACCGTCCCCGACACCTTCAAGGCCGGCGTGGAGGTCATCCTCGAAGGCCGCTTCAAGGCCGGCGCAAAGCAGTTCGAAGCCACGACCCTGCTGACCAAGTGCCCCTCCAAATACGAAAAGAACGAGAAGGGACAGATGCGTCCTCCCGGATACCAGGGCTAAGCTCGTCTCTTTCTTCCGCAACCAGAACCCCGCGAGGATACCCCGTTTCATGCACGCCATCAGCTTCACCGCACTTCTCCTGAGCATGCTGGCCGCCGTCGGTCTGACCGTCATGGCCGGAATGAAGGCCCTCAAAGACGACTATGGCACCGTGGCCCTCTTCGAGAAGGGCCAGATCTTTCTGACCATGGTCGTTCTCGGCGTTTCCGTCATTCTTCTCCAGGCCCTGGTCGTCAGGGACTATTCCTACGTCTACGTCCGCGACTACACCGATAACCTGCTGCCCATGTTCTACGCGGTGACGGCCTTCTGGGCCGGGCAGAACGGGTCCTTCCTGTTCTGGTACCTGTGCGTGGCCCTCATGGGCTGGTGCATGATCTACACGCCGGGCTACTCGCACCTGGACAATCGGACCAAGGTCTATTTCTGGATCCTCTTCTTCCTCGTCGAGATATTCTTCCTCTTCGCCCTGACCGGGCCGAGCAACCCCTTCATGAAGCTCGACCCCGTCCCGGCCGACGGACACGGCCTCAACCCCCTGCTGCAGAACCCGGGCATGATCTTCCATCCGCCCCTGCTCTTCCTGGGCTACGCCGGATACACCATCCCGTGCTGCCTGGCCCTGGCGTCCCGCCTCTCGGGCAACGGCCGCGAGTGGCTTGACCTGTGCCGCAACTGGAACATCGTGGCCTGGGTATTCCTGACCTCGGGCATCATCCTCGGGGCCTGGTGGTCCTACATGGAACTGGGCTGGGGCGGCTACTGGGCCTGGGACCCGGTCGAGAACGCCTCCCTCATCCCCTGGCTGGCCGGCACCGGCTTCATCCACACGGCCATCGTCGGGCGCACGCGCAAGACCCTGCTGCGGACCAACGTGTTCCTGATCGCCCTGACCTTCCTGCTGTGCTTCTTCGCCACCTTCGTCGTGCGCAGCGGCATGATCGAGTCCCTGCACGCCTTCGGCGGCAGCAAGATGGGCGTCCCGCTCCTGGTCTTCCTCACGGCGGGCTCCGCGCTGACACTGTACGTCTGCCTGGTCTCACGCAAGGACGACACGACGGCCATCGACGACTTCACCAGCCGGCCCGGCATGCTCTTCCTGGCTTCCTGGCTCTTTCTCTGCCTGGCCGGCATCGTCTTCCTGGGCGTGCTCTGGCCGGTCATCAGCAGCATCTGGAGCGAGAACCCCGTCGGCCTCGACGCCGGGTTCTACAACCGGGTCTGCCTGCCGCTCTTCAGCGTCCTGGCCTTCATCATGTCCGTGTGCCCCTGGTTCTCCCAGAAGAGCGGCATCGGCGACAAGCTCGCCTTGGGGCTGGTCCTGGGTGCCGGGGCCGTGTCTGGCGCCGTCATCTTCGCCCTGGGCTACAGGCAGCCCCTGGCGCTCCTCTCCGCCGTGTCGGGCATCATGATCGCGGTCTCCGTGGGTCTGGTCTTCGTGCGCAACAAGGGGCTGAGGTCCTTCATGCCGTCCTGGGGCGCCTACGGCGTGCACCTGGGCGTGGCGCTGATGGTCGTGGGCGTGGCCTTCTCCGGACCGTACAAGGTGGAGGAGGAGGCGGTGCTGACCAAGGGTCAGTCCATGACAGTCGGCGCCTACGAGGTGCGTTTCGACGAACTGTTGCATCATCACGACAACCCGGCCATGGACATGCACTCTGCCGCCCTGACCGTGCTGCGCGACGGACGCGAGGTGGGCAAGCTGGCCCCGGAGAAGCGCCTCTACGCCAGCTTCCAGCAGTCGACCTTTGCCGAGGTCTCGGTCATCCCTTCGCTGGGCGAGGAGATATACTCGACCCTGCTGGGGTTCAACGAGGCCGGCGAGGTCAGCCTCAAGGTCAGCCTCAACCCGCTGGTCAACTGGATCTGGATCGGCGGCACACTGTCCTGCCTGATCGCCTTCCTGTGCTGGAGAAAGATCGAGCGTCAATGATGGCTTCCGGCACGCTTCTCGACCTGCGGGCCGTCAGCCACTTCTTCGGCTCGCGGCTGATCTTCAAGGGGGTGTCCTGCGTCCTGGAGCCGGCGAGCATCATGCTCGTGGCCGGTCCCAACGGCGCCGGGAAGTCCACCCTCCTGAAGATCATGGCCGGGCTGCTGCCGCCGCGTTCCGGCACCGTGCAGCGCCGCGTCGAGGATCGCGCCATGGCCTTCATGGGGCACCAGACCTTCGTCTACCCGGCGCTTTCGGCCCTGGGCAACCTCGAGTTCTGGAACCGCGTCTACGGGCGCGGCCTGGACGACGCGGGGCTGTTCGGGCTTCTCGAAAGGGTGGGGCTCAAGGGGTTCGCCCTGGAGGCCGCGGGCACGTTCTCGCGGGGCATGGCCCAGCGTCTGTCCCTGGCCAGGGTGCTCCTCGTCGAACCGCGGCTCATCTTCCTGGACGAGCCGTCCACGGGCCTCGACACGGCCTCCCAGGCCCTGCTGCACGCCGAGCTTGAGTCGGCCAGGGCCAGGGGGGCGGGCATCGTCTGGATCTCCCACGATCTGGAGCGCGATCTGGGCCGTGCGGACACGGTGCTGCAGCTTTCCGGCAGGTCCATGACCTATTTCGGCCCTGCCGGGGAGTTCCCCAGGGAGGCGGCGTGAGGGCGTCGTGGCTTGCCATCGCGGCCAAGGACCTGCGCCTGGCCTTCGCCGGCGGCCAGGGGCCCGTGCAGGCAGTGCTGCTGGGGCTTCTGCTGGTCTTCATCTTCAGCCTCTCGG
Organism: Desulfomicrobium aestuarii; assembly: GCF_055385525.1. Taxonomy (NCBI): domain Bacteria; kingdom Pseudomonadati; phylum Thermodesulfobacteriota; class Desulfovibrionia; order Desulfovibrionales; family Desulfomicrobiaceae; genus Desulfomicrobium; species Desulfomicrobium aestuarii. Next base: position 2,795,174 of record NZ_AP042427.1, on the reverse strand, counting down.
CGGCTCCCGGTGACCGTTTCTCACCCCAGCAGGCCATGGCCATCTTCTGGCTGTGCAGCTCGTTCGCGGTGGTCCTCATCTTTTCGCTCCTCTTCCGCTTCGAGGAGGAGAACGACACGGCCACGGCCCTGCTCCTGTCCCCGCTGCCGGTGCAGGCACTGTGGCTGGGCAAGACCCTGGCCGGGCTCGTCCTGCTCGTCCTGTGCCAGGTCTTCTTTTTCCCGGCGGCCCTGGTCTTTCTGGGCCTCGATCCCGGGGGGAGCCCCGGCGGGCTCCTCCTCATGGCCCTGGGCGTCGATCTCGGGCTGTGCATCCTGGGGGGCCTCATCGGCGCCATGGGGCATGGGCAGGGCGCCAAGGACGCGCTGCTGACCATCATCGTCTTCCCGCTGCAGGTCCCGCTGCTCCTGGGGGGCATCCGCATCGGCGTCGGCCTCATGCAGGGCGTCCCCCTGGCCGACCTCGGTGAGTGGTTCGGGCTCGTACTGGCGTTCGACGCGGTTTTTTCCGGCGCGGCGCTATTTCTCTTTCCCCATGTTTTCCGGGGTGAATGAAGGGGCAGACATGTTTCGCATCTATCCGAAAACGCTGACGCTGTTCGCGGCCGCCGCCATGGCGCTCATGGCCGGCGGGCAGTACGCCATCTGGTTCTACGCGCCCGAAGAGATGACCATGGGGCTGGTGCAGAAAATCTTCTATTTCCACCTTCCCCTGGCCTGGTGGAGTTTTGTCGCCTTTTTCGGCGTCTTTGCCGCCAGCGTCATGGTCCTGTGGACCGGCAAGGAAAAGTGGGACGTCCTGGCCGGGGGCCTGGCCGAGGTCGGGGTGCTTTTCAGCGGCCTGGCGCTGATCACCGGCTCCATCTGGGGCAGGGCGGCCTGGAACACGTGGTGGACCTGGGACCCGAGGCTGTCCACGACGCTGGTCATGTGGTTCGTCTATTCGGGGTATCTGGTCCTGCGGGCCGCCGACGCCGGCGGCGCCAAGGGCGCCAGGATGCGGGCCGTGCTCGGCATCGTCGCCTTCGTCGATGTCCCGCTGGTGTTCCTGTCGGCCCGGCTGTGGCGGTCCATCCACCCGGCGGTGCTCGCTTCGCGCGGCGGGGGGCTGGAGCCCGAGATGTGGACGACGGTGTGGATCAACCTTCTGGCCTGGGGCGCCCTGTTCGCGGCCATCGTCCTGGCCCGCTACCACGGCGCGGGGTTTGCGCGCCGGGTCGAGGCTGCCCTGGTCCGGATTCAGGAAAAGACCTTGCAATGAGAGGACAGTCATGAATTACCTTTTTATCGCCAATGTGTGCGTCTGGCTGGGTGTCGGGGGATACGTCCTTTTCCTGGCCCGGCAGCACAGCGTCCTGGAGCGCCGCGTTCGGCAGCTGGAGATACTCGATGCAGACGAATAACGCTTTTCCCCAAACCGCCCGCCGCAGGGTCGTCTTTTTCCTTCTGGCCTGCCTGGGTGCCATTGTCTTCGCCGCCGTGGTCTACCGCGTGGAGAACCCGTCCATCGTGCAGCACGAGGAACGTCAGGAGATGCCCGGCGGCATGGGCCAGATGGGCGGGGACATGGCCGGCATCTCGTCCATGATGCAGAAGCTGCAGGCCAACCCCGACGATGTCGAGGCCATGCGGGGCCTTGGCATGGCCTTCATGGAGATGAAGGCCTGGGACAAGTCCATGTCCTTTTGGGATATGGTCCTCGAAAAACACCCAAGCGACGTCATGGCGCTGAACCAGAAAGGGTTCTGCCTCTTCGAGCTCCAGAAGTACGCCGAGGCGGCCGAACTCTTCGAGCGCATGCTGACCATAGAGACCGGCAACTATCACGCCCACTACAATCTGGGCGTCATCTACAAGCATTACCTCACGCAGCCGGACAAGGCGGCGGCGCATTTCCAGGCCGTCGTCGATGCCGCTCCCGACGACCCCGAACTCGTCGAGAACGCGCGCCGCGAACTGTCCGCGAAGTGATGCCTCAGGCCGGCGCCTCCCGCCGGCCGCTCTCCGGACTATCCGTGCGCAGGCTGCGGGGGGGGGGACTTCCCCCCGTCCTGTTTGACACCGGCAAGGGGCTGATGCTAACGGGTTTCGATTCGATTCCGCATGAACAAAGGCTCGCACCGAGCCGTGATCTGTTGCCCTTAACCCGAACATTGTGGAGGAACTGATGAAACGTTTTTCTGGTCTCGTGATCGCTGCGTGTCTGTCCCTGCTGACCAGTTCGGCCTTCGGCGCCGATACCATCAAGATCGGCGTTGCGGGCGCCCACACCGGTGATCTGGCTTCCTACGGCCTGCCCACGGTCAACGCCGCCAAGCTGGTGGCCAAGGACGTCAACGCCAAGGGCGGCATCGACGGCAAGCAGATCGAGCTGCTGGTTCAGGACGAGGAGTGCAAGCCCGAGAAGGCCACCAACGCCGCGACCAAGCTGGTCTCCGACGGCGCCGTCGTCGTTGTCGGTCACATCTGCTCCGGCGCCACCAAGGCCGCCCTGCCCATCTACACCGAGGCCAAGGTCGTGACCATGTCCCCCTCGGCGACCAACCCCGAACTGACCCAGAGCGGCCAGTACCCGACTTTCTTCCGCACCATCGCCTCCGACGACGCCCAGGCCAAGCTCGGCGTTGATTTCGCCCTCGCCAAGCTGGGCGCCAAGAAGATCGCCGTGCTGCACGACAAGGGCGACTACGGCAAGGGTTACGCGGAATACGCCCAGAAGTTCATCAAGGAAGGCGGCCAGGCCGAAGTCGTGCTCTTCGAGGGCGTGACCCCCGGCGCCGTGGACTACTCCTCCGTGGTCCAGAAGATCCGCCAGTCCGGCGCGGACACCGTCATGTTCGGCGGCTACCATCCGGAAGCCTCCAAGATCGTGGCCCAGCTGAAGAAGAAGCGCGTCGACGTGAAGTTCATCTCCGATGACGGCGTCAAGGACGACACCTTCATCAAGGTCGCCGGCGCCGACGCCGAGGGCGTGTACGCTTCCGGTCCCCAGGACGTCAGCGGCCTGGAAATGAACAAGGCCGCCAAGGCCGCCCACATGGCCGAATTCGGCACCGAGCCCGGCGCGTTCTTCGACGCCGCCTATGCGGCCATGCAGGCCCTGGTCAACGCCATCGACAAGGCCGACTCCGCCGACGCAGACAAGATCATGAACGTGCTGCGCACGGAAAAGGTCGACACCACCGTCGGCACCATCAAGTTTGACGCCCGCGGCGACGCCGAGGGTGTGGGCTTCTCCATGTACCAGGTCCAGAACGGCGTGTACGTGGAACTGAAGTAGAGGTCTTCAGGGTTATCGAGATTCAACCGAGGGACAGGCTAGCCTGTCCCTCGGTTCTTTCAACAGGACGGCAAGGAGCGATCCGGTCCGGATCGGACGAGGAAACATGGACTGGCAGTATTTCACTGAACTTTTTCTCGGCGGTTTGACGCGCGGCAGCATCTACGCGCTCATCGCCATCGGTTACACCATGGTCTACGGCATCATCGAGCTCATCAACTTCGCCCACGGCGAGGTCTACATGCTCGGGGCCTTCATGGGACTCATCGTGGCCGGCGTGCTGGGCATCCTGGGGTTCCCTGCCCCGGCCATCCTGGTCATAGCCGCGGTCGTGGCCATCATCTACTGCGCCGGCTACGGGTACACCATGGAGAAGATCGCCTACAAGCCCCTGCGCGGGGCCGGGCGCCTCTCTCCGCTCATTTCCGCCATCGGCATGTCCCTGTTCCTGCAGAACTACATCATCCTGGCCCAGACCTCGGACTTCCTGCCCTTTCCGCGCCTCATCCCGGACTTTGATTTCCTGGAGCCCGTGGCCCACGTCTTCGGCTCCTCGGACTTCGTCATCGTCGTGACCAGCGCGCTGTTCATGGCCGGACTGACGGTTTTCATCAAGTACACCAAGATGGGCAAGGCCATGCGCGCCACGGCCCAGAACCGCAAGATGGCCATGCTCCTGGGCGTCGACTCGGACAAGGTCATCTCCATCACCTTCATCCTGGGCTCGTCCCTGGCGGCTCTCGGCGGCGTGCTCATCGCCTCCCACGTCGGCATGGTCAACTTCGCCATCGGGTTCCTGGCGGGCATCAAGGCCTTCACCGCGGCGGTCCTGGGCGGCATCGGCTCCATTCCGGGCGCGATGCTCGGCGGCCTGTTCCTCGGGCTGTCCGAGAGCTTCGCCACCGGCTACATTTCGAGCGACTACGAAGACGTCTTCGCCTTCACCCTGCTGGTGGTCTTCCTGATCTTCCGGCCTTCGGGCATCATGGGCAAGGCCAAGGTGGAAAAGGTATGATCGGCTGGCGACATTCCCTCGACGGACGGAGACGATAATGAACGAACTCATCAAATCCATTCAGGTCAGCATCTGGTTCATGTTCCTGACCTTCCCGATCATGGTCATCCGGGTCAACGCCATCGAGAAGTCCGTGATCTGGCGCTGGGAAAACCTGGCCCTGGTCGGCGTCGGCAGCTTCGTGCTGTCCTTCGTCTGGCGCTGGGCACTGCGCCGCAAGGAAGCCGGGGACGCCGCAGCCGCGTCCGGCGGCCAGGAGGCCGGCCGGCTCTCCGCCCTGCTGGAGAATCCCGCGCTGAGACTGCCGATCCAGGTTGTCCTGCTGGCCGTGTTCTGCACCATCCCCTGGTTCGTGACCACCTACCAGACCAACATCCTCATCTCGTTCCTGCTTTACGTGGTGCTGGGCCTTGGCCTGAACGTCATCGTCGGCGTGGCCGGCCTGCTCTTCCTCGGCCATGCCGCGTTCTACGCCATCGGAGCGTATTCCTACGCCCTGCTGAACCAGTACTTTGGCCTCGGGTTCTGGGTGGCGCTGCCCATCGGCGGCGTGGTGGCCGCCTTGGCCGGTGTGGCCCTGGCCTTCCCGGTCCTGCGGCTGCGCGGCGACTACCTGGCCATCGTCACCCTGGGCTTCGGCGAGATCGTGCGGCTTCTGCTCGAAAACTTCAGCGACATCACGGGCGGGCCTTCGGGCATCTCCAACATCCCCCGTCCCGGACTCCTGGACATGCAGCTGTCCGTGGCCGGCGCAAACATCTACATCTACTACATCGTGCTGGCCCTGGCTCTTGTGACCATCGTCGCCGTCACGCGGCTCAAGGATTCGCGCATCGGCCGGGCCCTGCAGGCCCTGCGCGAGGACGAAATCGCCTGCGAGGCCATGGGCATCGACCGGGTGGGCGTGAAGCTCATGGCCTTCGGCCTCGGCACGGCCTGGGCCGGTTTCGCCGGCGTGGTCTTCGCGGCCAAGACGACGTTCATCAACCCGGCCAGCTTCACGTTCTTCGAATCGGCCATCATTCTGTCCATCGTCGTCCTGGGCGGCATGGGCTCCAACCTGGGCGTCATTCTCGGTTCGGCCTTCCTGGTGCTTCTGCCGGAATACATGCGCGCCTTCTCCGAGTACCGCATGATCCTCTTCGCCACGGCCATGGTGCTGATGATGGTCTTCCGGCCCCAGGGGCTCATCCCCGAGAAGCGGAAGACCTACACGGTGTCGGACCCCGAACTGAACACGGCCACAGGAGGGCAGAACTAGATGGAACCGGTACTCGACGTCACTGCCGTGTCCATGAACTTCGGCGGCCTGCGGGCCCTGAACGACGTGGAGTTGAAGGTCAACTCCGGCGAGATCGTGGCCCTCATCGGGCCCAACGGCGCAGGCAAGACCACGTTCTTCAACTGCATAACCAGCATCTACACCCCCACCGAGGGCGAAGTCTGGTTCACGCCCAAGCAGGGAGTCCGGACCAAGGTCAACGGCATGAAGCCCAACCTGGTCACGGCCCTGGGGATGGCCCGCACCTTTCAGAACATCCGCCTCTTCAAGAACATGAGCGTCCTGGAAAACGTGATGATCGCCAGGCATTGCCGCACCACAAGCGGCATCCTCGGCGCGCTGCTGCGTTCGCCCGCCGTGCGCCGGGAGGAGAAGGAGATCGTCGACCGCAGCTACGAACTGCTCAAGTACATCGGGCTGCACAAGTTCTACAACGAGCAGGCCTGCAACCTGCCGTACGGGGCCCAGCGCAGGCTGGAGATCGCCCGCGCCCTGGCCACGGACCCGGCGCTCTTGCTCCTCGACGAGCCGGCCGCGGGCATGAACCCGCAGGAGACCGAGTCCCTGAAGCACCTTGTGCTCAAGATCCGCGACGAAATGGACATGGCCATCCTGCTCATCGAGCACGACATGAGCATGGTCATGAGCCTCTCCGAGCGCATCTACGTCATGGAATACGGGTGTCTCATCGCCCACGGCACCCCGGCCGAGGTCAGCAGCGACCCGCGGGTCATCAAAGCCTACCTCGGGGAGGAAGCCCATGCTTGAGCTCAGGAACGTCAGCACCTTCTACGGCAACATCCAGGCCCTGCACGGGATTTCCCTGAAGATCGGCAAGGGCGAGATCGTGACCCTCATCGGCGCCAACGGCGCCGGCAAGAGCACGACCCTCATGTCCATCTGCGGCGGCGTCCCGCCCCGCAGCGGCGAGATCGTCTTCGACGGTCAGCCCATCCAGGCCCTCAAGGCCGACCGCATCGTGCGCATGGGCATTTCCCAGGTGCCCGAAGGCCGGCTCATCTTCCCGGACATGACGGTCATGGAGAACCTGGACCTGGGCGCCTTCCTGCGCAACGACCAGAAGGGCATCGCCCAGGATCTGGAGTACGTCTTCGAGCTCTTCCCCATCCTGGCCGAACGCCGCAAACAGATGGGCGGCACCCTGTCCGGGGGCGAGCAGCAGATGCTGGCCATTTCCCGCGCGCTGATGGCCCGGCCGCGCCTGCTGCTTCTGGACGAGCCGTCGCTTGGCCTGGCGCCCATCATCATCGCACAGATTTTCGACATCATCCGCAAGGTCAACGAGTCCGGGACCACGGTCTTCCTGGTGGAGCAGAACGCCAACCAGGCCCTCAAGGTCGCCCACCGCGCCTACGTCATGGAGAACGGGCGCATCACCCTCGAGGACACCGCCGCGGCGCTGCTGGCCAACGAAGATGTCAAGAAGGCCTATCTGGGGCTCTAGACGCCCCGGTTCATCAACGAAAACCCTTGTTCCCGCATTTCGGGAGAGGTGGAATATGGATAAATTTCTCGGCAAGGCTCTGACTTTCGACGACGTTCTGCTTGTTCCGGCGTACTCCGAAGTCCTGCCGGACCAGGTCAACCTGCACACCAGGCTCACCGCCGCCATCGAACTCAACATCCCGTTCCTGAGCGCGGCCATGGACACGGTCACCGAGTCGCGCATGGCCATCTCCCTGGCACGGTCGGGCGGTATCGGTATCGTGCACAAGAACATGTCCATCGAGCAGCAGGCCCTGGAGATCGTCAAGGTCAAGAAGTCGGAATCCGGCATGATCGTCGACCCCATCACCGTGGACCCCGACGATACCGTCGGGCACGCCCTGGAGCTCATGCGGGACTACCGCATCTCCGGCCTGCCCGTCATTGCCGGCGACCATCTGGTCGGCATCGTCACCAACCGCGACGTGCGTTTCGTGACAGAGATGTCGACGCTGGTGCGGGACGTCATGACCAGCCGCAACCTGGTCACCGTGCCCGTGGGCATCTCCCTGGAGGAGGCCAAGCGCCACCTGCACGAAAACCGGATCGAAAAGCTCCTGGTCGTCGACGAGAGCAACAAGCTCAAAGGTCTGCTGACCATCAAGGACATCGACAAGGTCCGCAAATACCCCAACGCCTGCAAGGACGACCTCGGCCGCCTGCGCGTCGGCGGCGCGGTGGGCGTGGGCAAGGGACGGGCCGAGCGAGTGGAGGCCCTGATCAAGGCCGGCGCGGACGTCATCGTCCTCGATTCGGCTCACGGCCATTCCCGCAACATCCTCGACGCCGTGCGGGCCACGCGCGCCGAATGGCCCAGCGCACAGATCATCGGCGGCAACGTGGCGACCTACGAAGGCGCCAAGGCCCTCATCGAGGCCGGCGTGGACTCCGTCAAGGTCGGCATCGGCCCCGGCTCCATCTGCACCACGCGCATCGTGGCGGGCGTCGGCGTGCCGCAGATCACGGCCATCATGGAATGCGTGCGGGCCTGCCGCGAGGCCGGCCGCTGCTGCATCGCCGACGGCGGGGTCAAGTTCTCCGGCGACGTGGTCAAGGCCCTGGTGGCCGGTGCCGACACGGTCATGATGGGCTCCATGTTCGCCGGCACCGAGGAGAGCCCGGGCGAGAAGATTCTCTACCAGGGCCGCACCTACAAGATCTACCGCGGCATGGGCTCCATCGACGCCATGAAGGACGGCAGCAGCGACCGATATTTCCAGGAGGGCTCCAAGAAGCTGGTGCCCGAAGGCATCGTCGGCCGCGTGCCCTACAAGGGGTCGGTGCTGGAAACCATCGACCAGCTGGTCGGCGGCGTGCGCTCCGGCATGGGCTATCTCGGCGCCGGGGACATCCCGACCCTGCAGGACAAGGCCCAGTTCGTGGAGATCTCGGCCGCGGGCCTGCGCGAGAGCCATGTCCACGACGTCATCATCACCAAGGAAGCGCCCAACTACAGGGTGGACGCGTACTAGAATTTTCGAGAACATGACCATCCACAATACGGATGGAGGAACCACATGGATATTCAAGAAAAAGTCATCATCCTCGATTTCGGGTCACAATACACGCAGCTCATCGCACGCCGCACGCGCGAATCCGGGGTCTACTCCGAGATTCACCCGTGCACCATCACCGCTGACGAACTGAAGGCCCTGCAGCCCAGCGCCATCATCCTTTCCGGCGGTCCCGCCTCGGTCACGAGCCCCGACTCGCCCGGCGTGGACCCGGTCATCTTCGACTGGGGCCTGCCGGTCCTGGGCATCTGCTACGGCATGCAGCTCATGGCTCATGTCCTGGGCGGCAAGGTCAACCCGTCCCTGGACCGCGAGTACGGCCGCAGCGAGCTGCGCTTCCAGCGGCAGTGCCCCCTGTGGGACCGCGTCGCTGACGGCGAGAAGCTCACCGTCTGGATGTCCCACGGCGACCATGTCCTCGAAGTCCCGCCCGGCTTCACGGTCACGGCCAAGACCCAGAGCATCGAGATCGCGGCCATGGCCGACGTCGAGCGCCGGATGTACGCGCTGCAGTTCCACCCGGAGGTGGCGCACACCGAGCAGGGCGACGAGATCCTGCGCAATTTCCTCTTCCACGTCGCCGGCCTCAAGTCGACCTGGACCATGTCCTCCTTCGTGGACTCCATGCTGCACGCCCTGCCCGTCCAGATCGGCGAGGACAAGGTCGTTTGCGGCCTGTCCGGCGGCATCGACTCAACGGTGGTGGCCGTGCTCCTGAACAAGGCCATCGGCAAGAACCTGCACTGCATCTTCGTCGACAACGGCCTCCTGCGCGCCGGCGAAGGCGACGAGGTGGTCGGCTACCTGCGCGAGCACTTCGACCTGAATCTCCACTACGTCCAGGCCCAGGACCGGTTCCTGTCCCGCCTGGAGGGCCTCGACGACCCGGAGCAGAAGCGCAAGATCATCGGCTACACCTTCATCGAGGTCTTCGAGGAGGAAGCCAAGAAGATCCCCGGCGTCAAGTACCTGGCCCAGGGCACCCTGTACCCGGACGTCATCGAGTCCGTCAGCTTCAAGGGCCCCTCGGCCGTCATCAAGAGCCACCACAACGTCGGCGGGCTTCCGGAGAAGATGGACCTGGCCCTGGTGGAGCCCCTGCGTGAGCTCTTCAAGGACGAGGTACGCAAGGTCGCCCAGGAACTCGGCCTGCCGGACTTCATCGTCTGGCGGCACCCGTTCCCCGGTCCCGGCCTGGCCATCCGCGTCATCGGCGAGATCACGGACGAGCGCCTCGAAATCCTGCGCCAGGCCGACAAGATCGTGCAGCACGAGCTCATGGCCTCCAACTGGTACTACAAGGTCTGGCAGGGCTTCGCCGTGCTGCTGCCGCTGAAGACCGTGGGCGTCATGGGCGACGAGCGGACCTACGAGCACGTCATCGCCCTGCGCATCGTCGACTCCATCGACGCCATGACGGCGGACTGGTCCCGCATTCCCACGGAAATCCTCGGCCGCATCTCCAACCGCATCATCAACGAGGTCAAAGGCGTGAACAGGGTGGTCTACGACATTTCGTCCAAGCCGCCGAGCACCATCGAGTGGGAATAGCCGACCGCAACAATCCTTTTCCGGAGACGCGCTTATGTTTGGAATCGGTTCCACGGAACTCATCGTCATTCTCATCGTCGCGCTGATCGTCATCGGCCCGGCCAAGCTTCCCGAAATGGCCAAGTCGTTGGGCAAGGCCCTCGGCGAATTCCGCCGCGTCAGCACCGACGTGAAGCGGACCATCGAAATGGAGGCCGAACAGGCCGACCAGAAGGCCCGCACCGAGCAGGCCAAGAAAGAGCTCTTCCCCGAGACGGATGCGTCGCAGGCTGCTCCTGCGGCCGCTCAGAAGGACGCGGCGCCCGTCAAGGACCAGGCCGAAGTTCCGGCCGCGGGGCCGGATAAGGACAAGGCATGAGCGAGGAGCGGACCACGGAACGGGACGATCTGCCGGCCTCGGACGAGGCCGGGTTCGCAGAGACTGTGCCGGTGGCCGAGCCGCAGGCCGAAGACGTTGCCGTCGACGGCGACTCCGGTCCAGATGCTGCCCCGGAGTCGCCGGAGGCCGAAGAGAATGTGCCCGCCGAGAAGGAGGGGGGCAGTCCCGAACTCGCTTCGGACGCCCCTGTCCAGCCATCGGACGAGCCCGCCGAAGGCGGCAAGGAGGAAGTCCACGAGATGACCTTCACCGAGCACCTGAACGAATTGCGCATTCGTCTGGTGCGGTGCATCATCGGCGCCTTCGTGGGCTTTCTGGTCTGTTACGGTTTTGCCGAGCAGCTCTTCGAACTGCTTATGAAGCCCCTGATGGATCTGCTCCAGCCCACGGGCGGGGCGCTCATCTACACCGGGCTGCCCGAGGCCTTCTTCACGCACCTGAAAGTCGCGGCCATTGCCGGCGTGTTCGTCGCCAGCCCCTACATCTTCTACCAGCTCTGGATGTTCATTGCGCCCGGCCTCTACGAAGGCGAGCGCAAGTACATGATTCCCGTCGCCTTCTTTTCGGCCTTGTGTTTCGTGCTCGGCGCGCTGTTCGGGTATTACGTCGTCTTTCCGTACGGCTTCCAGTTTTTCCTCGGGTATGCCACGGAATTCATCAAGCCCATGCCGTCGGTCAAAGAGTACTTCAGCTTTTCAACCAGCATGCTCTTCGCCTTCGGGTTCATTTTCGAGCTGCCGCTGTTCATGTTCTTCCTTTCGGTCATGGGCATCGTCACGCACAAGACCCTGCGGAAGTACAGGAAATTCGCCATTCTCGGGAATTTCGTCGTCGCGGCCATCCTCACCCCGCCGGACGTGGTTTCGCAGTGTCTCATGGCCGGCCCCCTGTGCGTCCTCTATGAAATAGGCATCTGGGTGGCCTACATCTTCGGCAAGAAGCCCAAGGAACCCGAGGCGGAGGTCGCCGCATCGTAAGCCGCAAGGAGAACGGGCAGGCCCCAGGACCTGCCCTTTTGCTTTGACAAGGAGTCGTCATGAACGCTCGTACAGGAAGAATGGACCGCGAAACCCGTGAGACGAAGATCTCCGTGGCCGTGAACATCGACGGGACCGGGGCATGCCGCATCCGCACCGGGTTCGGCTTTGCGGACCACATGCTCGATCTGATGGGCCACTGGGCCGGCTTCGATCTCGAAATTTCCTGCGAAGGCGACATGCACATCGACGCCCACCATTCGCTGGAGGACATCGGCCTGTGCCTGGGGAGCGCCATCAGTTCGGCCCTGGGGGAACGCAAGGGCATCGCCCGCGTGGGGTGCGCCAAGGTGCCCATGGACGAATCGCTGACCGAAGTGTGTCTCGACCTTTCCGGCCGCGCGTATCTGGTGTATGAGGAGGCCGTGTTGCCCGCCATCATCGCCGGACAGGAAAAGGATCTGTGGAGGGAGTTCCTGAAATCGCTCTCCTCCAAGGCGGGCATGAACCTGCACGTCCGCATGTTCTACGGCCAGAACGGACACCACCTGCTCGAATCGGTCTTCAAGGGCCTGGGGCTGGCCCTGCGGCAGGCGGTGCGGCTGGAGCGCGAGGATGTGCTCAGCACCAAGGGAGGTCTTGACGCATGAAATACTATCTTGTGGCACTCGTTCTGCTCTGCGCCGCCTGCGCCAAGCCGACGCAGTGGCAGGCCGTGCCGACTTCGGCGACTCTGGCCGTGGCGCACTTCGTCCATCCCGAAAACGACTGGGAACTCATGGCCGGGGTCCTTCCCGACGAGCCGTCCGTCATTGCGCCCGAATCCATGGACGCCATAGACGAGCAGCTGCTTTCCGCCCTGACCAAGGCCCCCGGGCGCGTGGTCATGAACCAGGCCATGGTCCGGCAGTGCGAGGAGATCGTGACGGCAAACAAGGAGCGGCAACGCTTCGAGTCCGTCGAATACTGGAAGGAAGTCGGAAAATGCATGAAGGCCGACTATCTGCTCGTGCCCTTCGTCACGCGTTGGCAGGAGCGTGAAGGCGGCGAGTGGGGCGTGACCCGTCCGGCCAGCCTGACCGTGGACCTTTACCTGATCGCCACGGCCAGCGGGGAGTTGAGACGGTATCATTTCGAGGAGGAGCAGAAGGGGCTGGCCGAGAATCTGCTTCAGGGCAGGCGCTTCGTGAAGCGCAAGGGACGTTGGGTCACACCGCTGGAAATCGCGGCGGAAGCAATCGAAGAAGGTACGAAGGCGCTTGGTTTATGAACATCTTTCCGGCAGTCGACATCAAGGACGGCAAGTGCGTCCGCCTGAGACAGGGCGTTGAGGATCAGGTCACGGTCTTTTCGGACGACCCCGCGGCCATGGCCCGCCAGTGGGTGGCGGTCGGGGCCCGGTGGCTGCACGTCATCGATCTGGACGGGGCCTTCAGCGGCATCCCGCGCAACATGGACCTGATCCGCGAACTGTGCTCCGGCGTGTCCATCCCGGTGCAGCTCGGCGGCGGCATCCGCAGCGTCGACGTTGCGGCGAAGTATCTCGAGGCCGGCGTGGAGCGCCTCATCATCGGCACCGTGGCCCTTGAGAACCCGCCCCTGTTCCGCGAACTGTGCGCGGCTTTCCCCGGTCGCATCGGCGTCTCCCTCGACGCCCGCGACGGCAGCCTGAAAACCAAGGGCTGGGTCGAGGACGCGGGCAAGACCGTGGCCGACGTGGTCCCGGAACTGGAGGCCGCAGGCGCGTCGTTCTTCATCTACACCGACATCAGCCGCGACGGCATGCAGTCCGGGGTGAACATCCCGGCCCTCGAAGCCCTGCTCGGCATGACAAGGCTGCCTGTGCTCATCGCCGGCGGCATCTCCACCCTGGAGGACGTGCAGGCCGTCTTCCCTCTGCGCGAGAAGGGGCTGGCCGGCATCGTCACCGGCAAGGCCATCTACGCCGGCAGTCTCGACCTGAAAGCCGCCCTGGACTGGCTCGCCGCACAGGCCTGAATTCATTGCGCCATGGAAAACGAGAAACGCCCGGCCATGTGACCGGGCGTTTCTCGTTGTATCGGTATTCGTCAGGGCGCTTCGCCCGAAAATCACTTCGTGCCGAAAATCTTGTCCCCGGCATCGCCGAGACCGGGCAGGATATAGCCGTTTTCGTTCAGGCGCTCGTCAACGGCCGCGACATAGATGTCCACGTCGGGATGGGCTTCCGTGATGCGCTTGAGGCCCTCGGGGGCGGCCACCAGGAACAGGCCCCGGATGCTCGTGCAGCCGGCGTTCTTCAGGCAGCGGATGGTGGCGTCGAGGGTCCCGCCAGTGGCCAGCATGGGGTCGAGGATGATGGCCATGCGCTTGTTGATGTTCTTGGCCAGCTTCACGTAGTACTCCACGGGCTGCAGGGTCTCCTCGTTGCGGTAGAATCCGACCACGCTGACCTTGGCCCCGGGAACCAGATCCAGCACGCCGTCCTGCATGCCGAGCCCTGCGCGCAGAATCGGCACCACCGTGATCTTCTTGCCCTTGATGACGTCGACTTCCACCGGGCCGGCCCATCCCTGGGTGGTCTTCTTTTCCGTCTCCAGGTCCTTGGTGGCTTCGTAGGTCAGCAGTCTGGCGATTTCCGAGGCGAGCTCCCGAAAATTCTTGGTGCTGATGTCGTGCTTGCGCATGAGGCCGAGCTTGTGCCTGATCAGGGGGTGTTCCGCCACGTAAACTGCCATGAGAATGTCTCCTTGATCTGTACTAGTGGATTGCTGCCCAGATTGCCTGATTTTTGTTGCCCTTCCTATTCTTCCGCCCCGGTCCGGTCAAGGCGCTGTTTGTCCGGTTCGGACGGTGCGCGCAGATGCAGCGCGGCGCGGGCGATGAGGTACGCGCTGACCGGGGCGGTGGCGAAGAGGAAGAGGGTTACGAGCAGTTCGTGCAGGCTCAAGGTCCGCCCGCCGGTGCTGAAGTGCAGGGCCGAGGCGACGAGAATGCCGCCGACTCCCAGGGTGGTGGCCTTGGTCGGCCCGTGCAGGCGGGTGAACAGGTCGGGTAGGCGGGCCAGCCCGATGGACCCGATGAGGGCGAATGCCCCGCCGAGAAGCAGGAAAAAGGAGATGACGGCTTCGATCAGGATTTTGGGCATGGACCGGCTCCTATTCGATGATGTCCCCGCGCAGCAGGTACTTGCACAGGGCCACGGTTCCGATGAAGCCCATCATGGCGATGAGCAGGGCCGCCTCGAAGAATTCGGTCAGGTTCTGGTGGATGCCCAGGAGGACCAGCAGGGCGATAGTGTTGATGGCCATGGTGTCCAGGGCCAGGATGCGGTCCGGCAGGCTGGGCCCGGCGAAGAGCCGCCAGAAATTGAGGGCCAGAGCTGTGGCGATGCAGAAAAAGGCGATGAGCACGGCGACGCTCAACATGGGAATATCTCCTTCAGGGGGGCTTCATAGCGCTTTTTGATGCGCTGCACGAGCAGGGCCTCGTCGTCCAGGTCCAGGACATGCACGAGCAGGCTGAGCCGGTCCTCCGAGACCATGGCGGACACCGTGCCCGGGGTCAGGGAGATGGAGTGGGCCAGCACGGTGATGGCGAAATCGTTCTTCAGGTCCAGGGGAATGGTGACGAAGGCCGGGCGCAGCCGCCCCACTGGCCCGAGGATGAGGCGGGCCACGGTCAGGTTGGCCACGACGATGTCCCACAGGAATACGCCCAGATAGGCCAGGAGGATCAGGGGCCGGCCCATGCAGGGCTGGTCGGGCCAGAATCTGGCCGTGAAGAGGGGCAGGGCCAGGGCCAGAAAGGCCCCCAGGACCACGTGTCCGGGATCCAGGGCGTTGACGAGCAGAAGCCAGACCAGCCAAAGGAAAAGGCTGAACATGGGTTGCGGCACGAGGCGGTTCATGGGTTCACTCCGCCGAGAACGGCTTCGATGTAGTTGCCGGGGGACAGGATCTGCGCGGCGGCGGCGTCGGTGTAGGCGGTCACGGGACCGGCTAGGACGGCCAGGGCTGCCCCGGACAGGATCAGGGCCGCGGCGGGCGCAAGTCGCGGCCAGGACACGGTGGTTCCGGATACGGGCACGCCCTCGGTCTTCCAGAACAGCACGCCCCCGCAGCGGCCCAAGGCGATCAGGCACAGGAGGCTGCCGCCCAGCACGGCGGTCCACAGCCAGGGAGCGTGGGTCGGGGCGGCCGCTTGCAGGAGCAGCACCTTGCCCACGAACCCGGACAGGGGCGGCAGCCCCGCCGAGGCCATGGCCCCGAGCAGGAAAAGGGTCCCAAGCAGATCCGGCTGGGACAAGGGCGGTCCCGGTTCGAGGTGGGCTGCCGCGATGCCGCGCTGGCGCGTGAGGTGGTCGGCCAGCAGGAAGAGCCCGGCCGAGACCAGGGTGGAATGCGGCAGGTAATAGAGGCTCGCGCTGATTCCGGCCTCGTTCCACAGGCCGATGCCCGCCAGCAGGGTGCCCACGGAGACGATGACCAGCCAGGCCAGAAGCTCCCGCAGGCCCCTGCTGCCCAGCGCGCACAGGGCCCCCGCCGCCAGGGTGGCCAAGGCCAGGGGCAGGAGCAGGGCCGCGCTTTGGGCCAGGGGACCATGGGTCGTGAAGATCAGGGACTGGGTGCGCAGGATTGCGTACACCCCGACCTTGGTCATGATGGCGAACAGGGCGGCTACGGACGGCAGCACCGCGGCGTAGAGCCCGGGCAGCCACAAAAACAGGGGAAGCAGCGCGGATTTGAGGCCGAACACGGTCAGAAGCAGCAGGGCCGCGGCCTGCAGCAGTGGAGCCTGGTCCGGGGTGCTGCCTGCCGCCTTGAGGGCCAGATCGGCCATGTTCAGGGTCCCGCAGACCCCGTAGACGACGCCGAGAGCGACGAGAAAGAGGCTGGACCCGACAAGGTTCAGGACCACGTAGCGCAGGGCGTTTCGCGTGCGCTGGGGGCCTTGGCCGTGCAGGGCCAGGCAGTAGGAGGCGATGAGCAGGATCTCGAAGAAGACGAAGAGGTTGAACAGGTCGCCGGTCAGGAAGGCGCCGTTTATGCCCATGAGCTGCAGGGGGAAGAGGACGTGGAAATCCCTGCCCCGCCGGTCGTCGCCGCAGCAGGCGTGGGCGAGCACGGGCAGGGCCAGGAGCGCGGTCAGCGCGAGCATGAGGGCGCTCAGGCGGTCCAGGACCAGGACGATGCCGAACGGCGCGGGCCAGTTGCCGAGTTCGTACACGTCGATGTGCCCCGACGCGGCGCGGCCCATGAGCAGCAGCGCGAAGACGAGCAGGGCAAAGCCCGTGAGCAGGGACACTGCGCGCTGCGGGCCGGTTCCGGCGCGCACCAGCAGCAGGTTGAGCATGCCGGCGGCCAGGGGCAGCAGCAGGGGGAAGGCGATCCAGTGGCTCATGCGTTGTCTTCCTTCCCGTCGACATGGTCGTTGCCCAGTTCGCCTCGGGCGCGCAGGGCCAGAATGACCGCGAAGGCGGTCATGCCGAAGCCGATGACGATGGCGGTCAGGACCAGGGCCTGGGGCAGGGGGTCGGCCGTGGGCCCGGGGCTTGCGGCCAGGGGGGGCGCCCCGGTGGTCAGTCGGCCGCTGAAGAAGAGAAAGAGGTTGATCGCATAGGACAGCAGCGACAGCCCCAGCACCACGGTGAAGGTGCGGGCGCGCAGCACCAGGTAGACCCCGCAGGCCACGAGAACGGCGATGACGCAGGCGGCCAGAGCTTCCATCAGCGGTCCTCCCTTGTGCGTGTTCCGCGCCGGGTCAGCTTGCCCAGATTGGCCAGGATGAGCATGACCACGCCCACGACGGTCAGAAAAACGCCCAGGTCGAAAAGCATGGCGCTGGCCAGTTCGAATTCTCCGACCACGGGCAGGGACACGTGTCCGAACGTGGAGGTCAGAAAGGGATGGTTCAGGAGCAGGCTGCCCGCCCCTGTGGCGGCCGCGATGAGCACCCCGAAGGCGATGAGGGGATGGAAGGCCAGCCTCCATTGTCGTTGGGTCCAGGCGATGCCGCTGGCCATGTATTGCAGGATGAGCGCCACGGCCGTGACCAGCCCGGCGATGAAGCCCCCTCCCGGCGCGTTGTGGCCGCGCAGGAACAGGTAGGCCGCGACCATGAGGGCCAGGGGCAGCAGGAAGCGGGTGACCTGGGACAGGATGAGGGGATGGCGCTCCGAGGACCACGGACGGCCGTCCTGGTCGCGCCGGGGAACGGGCAGGCGCAGATTGTCGAGCAGGGCGAAGATACCGATGGCGGCCACGGCCAGGACCGTGATCTCGCCCAGGGTGTCGAAGCCCCGGAAGTCGACCAGGATGACGTTGACCACGTTGGCCCCGCCTCCGCCGGGCAGGCTCTGCTCCATGAAGAAGGAGGAGATGGAGTCCGGGGCGCGGGTCAGGAGGCCCCAGGCCAGCAGGCCGCAGCCGCTGCCCAGGCCCAGGGCCAGAAGGAGGTCGCCGGCGCGGGCGGCGGGCCTGGTCAGCCTGTCGTGGCGCTGGGGCAGGAAAAAGAGGGCCAGCAGCAGGAGCATGATGGTCACCACCTCGACGCTGAGTTGCGTCAGGGCCAGGTCCGGCGCGGAGAAGCGCACGAAGACCAGTGCCACGAGCAGTCCGACCACGCTCAGGGAGATGACGGCGGACAGGCGGCGTTCGTGCCAGAGCACGGTCAGGAGGCTCGCGCCCATGAGCAGCAGGGCGCCCAGGAGGGTCAGGGCGTCCACGGGGGTGGACGGCAGGTCGCCGCGCACGCCTCCGCCGGTCAGGGGGGCGAGGGTGGCCAGGGCTGCGGCGCCCAGGAGCAGGGCCGCCGAGCGCTGCAGCGAGCCGTTGTCCAGGGCGGCGGAGAAGGCCTGCGCGGCCCGGACCAGGCCGCGTTCCAGGGCATGGTACGCGGCGGCCGCGTCGGCCGAGAAGGGTAGGCCCTCGTGCAGGGCGAATATCCTGCGCCTCGCGGCGTAAAGACCCAGTCCGCCGCCCAGGGCCAGGATGCTCATGAACAGCGGGGCGTTGAACCCGTGCCACACGGCCAGGCTGTAGGCGGGCAGGGTTTCCCCGGCCACGTCGGTGGCGGCCAGGTGCAGGATCGGCCCCACGGTCAGGCCCGGCAGGACGCCCACCAGCACGCACAGCCCGGCCAGGATCTCCACGGGCACCTTCATGAAGCGCGGCGGTTCGTGGGGCGGGTATTTGGGCAGGTCCCGGGGCGGGCCGTTGAAGAACACGTCGTGGATGAAACGGGCCGAATAGGCCACGGCGAAAATCCCGGCCAGGGTGGCGGCCCCCGGCAGAACCCACCACACGGGGCCGAGCAGTCCCACGTGCAGGGTTTCGGCGAAGAACATCTCCTTGGACAGAAAGCCGTTCAGAAGCGGCACCCCGGCCATGGCCGCCGAGGCGATCATGGCCAGGGCGGCGGTGTGCGGCATGTATTTCCACAGGCCGTTCAGGCTGCGCATGTCTCTGGTCCCGGTCTCGTGGTCGATGATGCCCGCGGCCATGAACAGCGAGGCCTTGAAGGTGGCGTGGTTGATGATGTGGAAAACGCCGGCCACGGCGGCCAGGGGCGTGTCCAGCCCGAAAAGGAGCACGATGAGGCCCAGGTGGCTGATGGTCGAGTAGGCCAGCAGGCCCTTCAGGTCATGCTGGAAGATGGCCGCATAGGCGCCCATGAGCAGGGTGGCCAGGCCGACGCCGCCCACTGCAAAGAACCAGAGGTCCGTGCCGGACAGGGCCGGGTAGAGCCGGGCCAGCAGGAAGACCCCCGCTTTGACCATGGTCGCCGAGTGCAGGTAGGCGCTGATGGGCGTGGGCGCGGCCATGGCCCTGGGCAGCCAGAAGTGGAAGGGGAACTGCGCCGACTTGGTGAACGCGCCGACCAGGATGAGCAGCAGGGCCGGGACATAGAGGTGATGGCCGCGGATCAGGTCGCCCTGGAGCAGGATCTGCGAGACGCGGTACGTCCCGGCCATCTCGCCCAGGAGCAGGAACCCGGCCAGCAGGGCCAGCCCGCCCGTGCCGGTGACGATAAGGGCCATGCGCGCCCCCTGTCTGGCGTCCGCCCGGTGCTGCCAGTAGCCGATGAGCAGAAACGAGGACAGGGACGTCATCTCCCAGAAGACGAGCATCAGGATAAGGTTGTCGGACAGGACCACCCCGAGCATGGCGCTCATGAACACGAGCAGCAGCGCGTAGAGGCGGCCCATGGAATCCCTGGCGGAGAGGTAGTAGCGTGCGTAGATGACGACCAAAAGCCCGATGCCCAGGATCAGGAGCACGAACAGGGCGGCCAGTCCGTCCATGCGCATGGCCAGGTCAAGGCCGGCCCCCTCCAGCCAGGGCAGGTGCACGAAAGCGGGCGTTCCGCCGAAGGCCTGCATGAGGGGCGTCATGGCCAGCAGAAGGGTGCCGACGGTCACTGTCACCGCCGCCCAGGCGCAGGCGTTGCGTCCCCAGCGCATGGCCAGAGGGGGCAGCATGGATCCCAGAAGCGGGATCAGGACGAGGAGTGTTATGATCATGCCAAATCTGCCGCGTGATTCGTGATGCGCATTGATGGCGAAGGCGTTTCATAGGCCTTCGCCTGTTGGACCGCTTGGTCGCATGTAGAGTTAGATAATTGCTGCAGTGCCTCTCCGATGCGTTCCACACACCACGATGCCGTTAAGATATGATGTGTCTTCCGAGACCAACGCGGTCCGTTCCGATTAAAAAACTCAAAATTATCGAAAAGGATTGCGTCAACCTGTCGAGGAAAATGAAATGCAGGTCTTGCGCTGTCCAAGTTTGCGTGCGCACGCCAGGGTGGTCAAAGGACATATTTTTTTACGTTTGTGGGATAAAAAACTGTTCAATATCAAGATAATTTTGTATTGTCCTGCGCATGGATTCCTGTTCTCAGGGGTTCACTGCAGCGAATCGGTCCAGAAAAAATTGCCAGAGCTTGTCGATGTTCATGCCGGAATGGCTCGAAATCAGCATGGGCGGGTTTTGCGTTCCCAAGAGACGTTGCCATGCCGCCTGGGTAGATTTTCGGACAGGCTGTTTGCATTTGTCGGCCTTGGTCAGCACGGGGAAGACCTCGATGCCGAGGGATTTGATGTAGTTGATCAGGTCGATGTCCAGAGCCTGCGGGGGAAGACGGGAGTCCAGCAACGCGACGACGCCGAAGAGGCGCGAGTTGTTCTGCAGGTATCTGGTGATGAGGGCCGCCCATTTGTCGCGCTCTGTCTTGGAGCAGCGGGCGTACCCGTAGCCGGGGAGGTCGACGAGGTAGAAGTTCTCGGGTTCGACCCTGAAGAAATTCAGGCTGCGCGTCTTGCCCGGTGTGGAACTGGTCTTGGCCAGATTTTTCCTTCCGGTCAGCTTGTTCAGGAGGGAAGATTTGCCGACATTGGAGCGACCGGCAAGTGCGAGTTGCGGAAGCGGCATCTCGCCAAGTTGATCGATGGTGTAGACTGTCTTTTCCAAAATTACGGTACTGGGCATGAAACTACCATTTCCGGGGAAGAGGGTTCTTGACGAAATGCGTTTTGATCAGGCAGTGATAGAAAGAATTGTCTTGGTGATCAATATTTAATTGGAGGCTTACTATGCGTGCGTTGCTCGTGCTCTTGAGCGCCGTCTTCCTGCTCTCTGCGTGTGCCAAGGAAGTGCAGGTCGTTTCCACCCCCAGTGACATCGAATCCACTGTGGTCGAGGAACAGGCCAGCGTCGAACTGCGGCTCAGCAAGGCCGATCTGCTCAGGTTCACCGATGTCGAAGAAGGCATCTGGAAAGAGGCCAGGACCGCCGGCCTGATCAAGGTCTGCAACAAGATCCTGAACAAGGACCTGCTCATCATCCCCGTGGCCGGCGTGCCGGCTCTGGGCGGCGGCTTCGGCGAGTACACCGAGAGCGGCGTGCTGACAACCGAGAGCGACCCTGAAACCGGCGACATCATCCAGTCGTTCATGGTTTCCGCCAAGTTCTCCGGCGACCTCGCGCTGGGCGGCCAGATTCTGACCCTTGAGGAAGACCGCTTCATCGCCGGTTCAAGCGACGTCGCCTACGCCATGCTCTACCAGGCCGTGCCCGACACCATGCCCGGCCATGTCGTCATCGCCGAGGAGGCCAAGGAACTTGGAAAGAGCTTCCTGCGCGTCATCGGCATGGCCGAGATCAAGCAGGTCAAGCAGGGCACCGTGGCCCTGCCCAAGGAGCAGGGCGGGGCGACCGGCACCCTGTGCACCCTTGAAATCCTCGTCAGCAATCGCGAAATAGAGTCCGGCGACCGCATCTTCCTCATGAACGTCGATGTGGCGGCGCTGGAGCCCGGCTCGACCCTGGCCGAGGGCGAGCCCGAGACCGTTGTCGTCCTGCCGCCGAGCTCCGACAAGGTGCAGGAGCCTTCGGAAACGAAATAGGCATGGACATCCTCGTCGTTAACGGCCCCAATCTCGGATATCTCGGGCAGAGGCAGCCCGAGGTCTACGGATCGCAAGGCATGGACGCTCTCCCCGAACTGGTGCAACGCCTGCTCGGGGAGAACGCGCGTCATGTCGCCCTGACGCTGTTCCAGTCGAACAGCGAGGGCGCCCTCATTGATCGTCTCGAAGAGGCCTGGAAGGCCAAGGTCCACGGCCTGGTCCTAAATGCCGGGGCGTACACCCACACCAGCCTGGCCCTGGCCGACTGTCTGGCCTGGATCAGGATCCCCTGCGTGGAGGTGCATCTGAGCAACGTGCACGCCCGCGCCTCGGCCATCCGCCACCAGAGCCTCATCGCCAGGCACTGCATCGGGGCTATTGCCGGTTTCGGCATTATGAGCTATGCGCTCGCAGTCCAGGCGCTCTGGCAGCGTCTGGGCAGCCCTGAAGCCTGACCGGCAAGGGACACATCAATGGAGGAATCAAGGCAAGCATGTTAGCGACAAGCGATTTCAAGAAAGGCAGAAAGATAGAGATTGACGGCGCACCCTGCGAAATTCTGGAGTGCAGCCACTACAAGCCGGGCAAGGGCGGGGCGTTCATGCGCACCAAGTACCGCAACCTGATCACCGGAGCCGTGGTCGAGCAGAATTTCCGCTCCGGCATCAAGTTCCCCAGGCCCGACCTGGAAGTCCGGGAAATGCAGTATCTCTACAACGAAGGCGACGGCTACGCCTTCATGGACATGACCACCTACGAGCAGATTTCCATCCCGAACAACATCATCGGCGACAAGGGCGGTTTCCTCAAGGAGGCCCAGGCCTACAAGGTCATGCTGTACGAGGGACGCCCCCTGGATATCGAGCTGTCCGGTTCCGTGGTCCTGGAAGTGACCATGACCGACCCCGGTATCAAGGGCGACACGGTCACCGGCGCATCCAAGCCGGCCACGCTCGAAACGGGTCTGGTGGTCAACGTGCCGCTCTTCGTCGAGATCGGCACCAAGATCAAGGTCAACACGGAGACGGGCGAATACCTCGGCCGCGAATAACCTCCCGGAGCACGAACGGACCAAAGGCCATGGAGAGCGCTCTATGGCCTTTTGTTTTTCGACGCCCCCCTGTATGGAACACTTCGCATGACAACTGACGGCAACAAGCTCCTGCGGGAAATCTGCGCCCTGATCTTCGCCTGCTCCCTGGCGCTGGCCACGCTGGCCCTGTACTCGTTCTCGCCCGAAGACGCGAGTTTCAACCACCAGGCCATGGCCGGGCACAAGACGCGCAATCTGGTCGGCACCCTGGGGGCGTACGTGGCCGGCGGGCTGGTGGACCTCTGCGGCGCGGCCGCCTGGCTGTGGCCGGTCTTTTTCGCCCTGGCCGCCGGCATGCTCTTCTTCCCCCGCTTCAGGCCGTCATGGCTGCGCTGGACCGGGGGCATCCTGCTTGGCGTGATGCTGCCGATCTGGATACATTTCGCGGTCCTGCGGATGGGCCTGCCCGGAACGGGCATGGCCGGCGGAGGCTTCGTCGGGCGCTCGCTCTACGCCCTGCTGCAACGGGTCTTCGGCGACTACGGCTTTGTCCTGGTGGCTGTCTGTCTGACCATGATCGCCCTGCGGCTGCTCATAGGTATGCCGTACCGCGTCGCCGTGGACACGGCCGCGGCCTGGATCGCGGGCGTCCGCGGCTTCGCGTCCAGGGCCGCTGCATGGTTCAGGCCCGCAAAATCCGGGACCGTCGCCCAGACCGCGCCCGCGGAAGATCGCCCGAAGCCGAGAGCGCCGAAGGTCCGCCTGGTCGAGGAGAAGCCGCAGAAGGAATCGTCGGCACCCATGTCCCCCCCGGTGCACGTGGCGCCCAGGGTCCCGAAGCCCACGCCCGCGCCGCGGGCCGACGCATCCGGCGCAAGCCTGCCCCCCATCGATCTCCTGGCCCAGGTCCCGGCCTCGCGCATCACCGTCTCCGCTTCCGTCCTCGACCGGCAGTCCCAGGCCCTGACCGCCTGTTTCGCGGACTTCGGCATCCAGGGCGAGGTTCAGGGCGTGCAGCCCGGGCCCGTCATCACCATGTTCGAATACAAGCCCGCCCCGGGCATCAAGGTCAGCCGCATCGCCGGCATGGGCGACGACCTGTCCCTGGCCCTCAAGGCCCGCGCCGTTCGCATCGTCGCGCCCCTGCCCGGCCGGGACACCGTGGGTATCGAGATTCCCAACGAGCAGCGCCTGACCGTCTACCTGCGCGAGATCATCGCGGACCCCGCCTTCTCCGAAGCCAAGGCCCAGCTGCCCCTGGCCCTGGGCAAGGACATCCAGGGCGTGCCCCGCATCGCCGACCTGGCCAGGATGCCGCATCTGCTCGTGGCCGGCGCCACGGGCGCGGGCAAGTCCGTATGCCTGAATTGCCTGCTCCTGAGCCTCGTCTACCGCAACGACCCCGAGCACGTGAAACTCCTGCTCGTGGACCCCAAGCGCATCGAACTGGCCGTGTACAGCTCCCTGCCGCACCTCGTGCACCCCGTGGTCACGGACATGCACCTGGCCAAGAACGCCCTGGAGTGGGCCGTGTACGAGATGGAGCAGCGCTACGAGGCCATGGCCCGCACCGGCGTGCGCCACATCACGACCTACAACCAGAAGCTCGCCGAGATGGGCGACGACATTCCCGAAGACATGCGGGACCTCAAGCCCTTCCCCTACCTCGTCATCGTCGTCGACGAACTGGCCGACATGATGATGACCGCGGCCAAGGAGGTCGAGGGCAGCATCGTGCGCCTGGCCCAGCTGGCCCGCGCCTCGGGCATCCATCTCATCCTGGCCACCCAGCGCCCATCCGTCGACGTCGTCACGGGCATCATCAAGGCCAACTTTCCCTCCCGCATCGCCTTCCAGGTCAGCTCCAAGCACGACTCCCGCACCATCCTCGACGGTGTCGGCGCCGAATATCTCCTGGGACACGGCGACATGCTCTTCAAGCAGAGCGGCGGCAACATCCAGCGCGTGCACGGCGCCTTCGTCGGCGACGACGAGATCGCCCGCGTCGTGAAGTACTGGGAAAAGCAGCGCCCCCAGCGCTTCGAGTTGGATTTCGCCGACTGGAACACGGGCTGGGAGAACGGCGGCGAAGGCAGCGGCGGGGCCAGCGACGTCCTCGACGACCCTAAGTACGCCGAGGCCATCGAATTCGTCACCGAACAGGGCCGCGCCTCCATCTCCATGATCCAGCGCCGCCTGCGCATCGGCTTCAACCGCGCCGCCCGCTTCATCGAACAGATGGAGATGGACGGCGTCATCGGGCCCCAGGACGGGAGCAAGCCGAGGTTGGTGCGGAAGAAGGATTGAGGGGGGAAGAATGCCTCCGGCGGGCAGGGGACTCGTCCCCTGCACCCCGTTCAGGGGGGCTGGGGACGAGTCAGGATCGTGAGCGGATCGAAAGTGGATGACGTAAGGGTCAGTCTTCATTGATGAGCGCGAAGCGCGGCATGAGCCGCCCTTCGCGCTCGACGTTTTCCAGGAACATGGACACGGGCCTGACCCACAGGCCCGTGTCGTTGTAGAGGGGGCGGTAGACGACCATGTCTTCGAGGCCCTCGCTGTGCCGGGCCGTGCCCAGGACCTCGTACTCGCCGCCCTTGAAGTGGCGGTAGCGGCCCGGGCGCACTGTGTTCGGAACGGTGCCGGTCTCAGCCATGCTTCTTTCCTCCGGTAAAGACTTCCTTGCCGTTCATCCACACCCTGCGCACGTCCAGGACGCCGTCGGCTTCGAGCATCGTGGCGTCCAGATGCGGCTTGCCGTCTTGCGCACCAATGCCCAGGAGCCCGTAGGCGGCCCACAGCATCCGCGCGGCCGCACCCGTGTACCAGCTCCACCCGCCGCGGCCCTCGAAGCCCGGGCCGTGGAAGATGTCGGCCGGCTGCTGGTGGGGCGGCAGTCCGAAGGTCTGCAGTTCCTCGGCTCGGGCATGGGCCAGGGGGGATATCTTCAGCCACACACGCAGGGCGTCGCGGCGCCAACTGGCGGCTGCCTGCAGGTCCCCGGCCTCCGACGCCCGCCGCGCCAGGGCTGCCAGGGCGTCCACCAGCCAGGATGCGCCGTGGGAATACTGGCCGCCGTTTTCGCGCACGCCCGGAGGGTAGTCGGCGATGCGGCCGGGGTAGGGTTTGGAGTCCTCATCGAAGAACGGGGTCAGGAGCAGTACCATGTTTTCCTTTTCCAAACGTTCCAGGCCGGAGCGCAGGGCCGTTTCGCCCTTGATCGGGTCCGTGGCCCCGGAAAGCAGGGGCCAGGAGGAACACAGGGCGTCGGCGTAATCCAGGACTTCCCCGGTATCGGAAACGGCCCGGACGAAATGGTCGCCCCGCCACATCCTGTCCAGGGCCTCGCGCAGCCTGGCGGCCTGGAAACGGTAGCCTTCGGACTTGGCCTTGCCGTAGCGTTCCTCCACCAGCGGGGTGATGGTCCGCAGCACGTCGTGCAGGAAGAAGCCGAGCCAGACGCTCGTCCCCTTGCCGTGCGCACCCACAGCCGAGAGGCCGTCGTTCCAGTCGTGGGCGCCCATGAGAGGGAGGCCGTTGGCGCCCAGGTTCGAGAGGGTCAGGTCGATGCCGCGCACGCAGTGGTCGAGCAGGGTGCCCTGATCCCGCGAAAGGCGCGGCACAAAGGCGATTCCCTCCTGGCCTCGCGGGATCGACGGGCCTTCGATGAACGGGATCGGTTCGGACAGGATGGCGCGGTCACCCGTCACTTCCACGTAGCGGCACGTCATGTAGGCCAGCCACAGGTGCGGGTCCGAGGCCCTGTTGCGGATGCCCAGACCCGTGCGGCCGTCCCACGTCTGGTGCCACCACTGCAGCACGTCGCCGCGCAGGAACTGCTGGCGTGCGTGGAGCAGAATCTGGGCTCTAGCCAGTCTGGGGCGCAGCATGGTCAGGGGAAGGACGTCCTGCAGTTGGTCCCGGAAGCCGTAGGCGCCGCTGCGCTGCTGGGGGCCCAGGCGTCCCCACAGCCTGGCCGTCAGGGTCTGGTAGGGAAGCCATGTGTTGACGAGGCGGTCGAAGGCCGGGCTGTTCGTCTCGACACGGATGGCGCCGAGCATGTCGTGCCACATGGCCCTGGTGCGCCGCAGGGCGGCCAGTACGTCCTCGGTGCGGCGCATGGAGGCCATGAGGCGGCGGCAGTCCCCCTGTTCCGGGGCTTGTCCCACGAGTACGTGCATGTGGGCTTCCCCGCCGGCCGGCACGGTGATGCGGCCGGAAATCGCGGCCACGCGGTACCCGTCGTCATCCTGTTCCAAGTCGGGTTCGCCCGTTTCGACCATCCATGGCGCGAAAATGGTGCGTCCCGCACCCATGAACCGGTTCAGGCTGGTCTCCATGGCCGTGCACGGCAGGCTCGACGACACGAAGGCCCAACCGCGCTGGAATCTGTTCTCCGGGCGGCTGAAGAAGATGACGCCGCCTTCGCGGTCCTCCTCCGTGACGATCTGGCCGAGGGAATCGATGGCCACGTCGGCCAGGATGATCTGCGCGAAGAAGGTCACGTCGTAGGTCACCGCGCTCTCCCCGGCGTTGAAGATGCGCAGGAGTCGGGCCTCCATGGGCTGATCGTGGAGCACGAAGGAAGTCAGTTCCGTCGTGACGGGGCCCATGGCCTTGCGGAAAACGCAGTACCCCAGGCCGAAGGTCACGTTCAGCTCCGCGTTTTTCTCCCGAAAAGGGATGTACGTCGGCGATGTGATGTCGCCCGTTTCCGTGTTGCGCAGGAAGAGGACCTGTCCCGGGTCCTGGGTGGTCATGGAGTCCGGGGCGAAGGGGGTCAGGGCGTTCTGCTGCGAGTTGCCCATGAACGAGGTGAAGGACCCGTCGTTGGTGACCAGCGTGCCGTACCCCAATTCGTTGACCATGAGATGGGCCCAGCGACGCGGGGTCTTCCATCCCAGGTGGAGTTCCTCCCCGTCCTCCGAGAAGCTGAAGGCGCTTTCCGGCGCCGGGTGGAGCATCTCCTCGACGGAGGGTTCCCGGATTTCGCGGGGGGTGCAGGCGGGCTTTCGCGGATGGGGCCGGGCTTCGCCTGCCGCGTTCAGGATGCGGCGCAGCATCTGTTCCCCTTCCTCCGCCGACGCGGCGTACCCGTCGACGAATACCGCCTCGACCGTTTCGCCGGGCTCGAGTTCGAAACGCAGAAAGAGGCTCGCGATGGGGTCGAAGGTGTAGTGCAGGTCCGCATTGTCGGCCTGCAGCGGTGGACGGTGCAGCCCGTCGGGGTCGCGCAGGGTCCGGTCGCCGACAAAGGCCATGCGGCTGTCCTGATAGCCGAGCAGCGAAACTCGGGAATCCGGGACCTGCGCCGCATGGAAATAGACCTCGGGTGAAGGCCGCGGGCCGCCGGCAGAAGAACCTGCGGTCTTGATCATCCGGTTGCGGGCGAAGACGGCCTGAAGCCCCGGCACGAACCAGGTCGCGATGTGCTGTCTGTTGTAGAAGGGGTGGCGCAGCTGGGGGTTGGGGTCGTTGAGGCAGATTTCCCGGTAGGTAACCAGGTCGATCCGCCGGGCCTTCGTCCCCGTGTTCGTCAGGCGGACGCGCCAGATCTCGGCGTTCAGGTCCGCCGGGACGTGCACGTCGGCTTCGGTCTCGATGTCCTGGCACCGGCAGCTCAGGCTGACCGAGAGGGGTGAGGTGCGCTCGACGGTGGTTTGGGCGTCGTCGCGCGTGATGGGGCGGAAGCCGAGGGTCCACGGTTCCCGGCCCTCCTCCTTCAGGTAGAGGAATTTGCCGGCGTTGTGGGCGCGGGACGTGGGGCGGTTGGTCAGGTCGTACTCCGCGCCGTGCCTGACGGAGCTGAAGACGCGGCTGTACCCCCGGCCGTCCTGGGTGAAAACTGCTGTGTACACGCCGTTGCACAGGGCGATCTCGTCCGCCGGGCGGAAGCCTGGCCGTTGCAGGCCGCAGGCGACGCACATGTCGCCGGTCGGCTGCTTGCGGTGGCGTACCCTGACGATGCTGACCGCGAAAGCGGTGACGGCGAAGACGGCGATGAGCGCGGCCAGGGGCGAGGCCTGGCCCTGTCCCGTTTTCTGGATGGCTTCGGCGCCGTCCCAGACATGGGCCCAGTCCGCGCCCATGGGCAGGAAGAAGGGGATGAGCAGCGGGGCCCACGTTGCGAAGCGGCGCAGGGCCTCGGGGATGCAGCGCGTGCGGCCGGCGTGCCCCTGAAAGCGCGCCATGAGTTCGTCCAGAGCGTCGCCGCCGACAAAGGACAGGTTGACCAGGGTGGCCACGCGCAGGCCCATGTGGTCGAACCAGATGAGGATGCGTACCCAGTCGTAGGCCAGGAGGTGCAGGAAGGTCTCGATGCTCCAGCCTCGGAAGGCCTCGGGCGTGAGGACGATGCTCTGCCAGATGGCGGCCATGGTGCGGAAGGCGCCGTCCTGGTTGTACCAGGTGGGGTCCGGGGAGATGCGCAGCAGGGAGTAGATGACCGGCGCCATCCACAGTCCCCAGCGCAGGACTCGCACGGTCTGCTCGGCGATGGCGATGACGCCCTGGCGGCTGGCCATGAGGCGCACCGGCGCCCAGCTGCGGGCGAAGAGGGCCGTCAGGAAGAAGAAGTTGACGCTGAAGAGCGGGGCGGCCAGGGACCAGTTGATGACGCCCGACACGGACTCGTTGAAGAGCAGCCGTGCGCTGCCGGTCTGGGGGCCGAGGTTCATGGCGCCCCATTTGCTGAACAGCGGGTAGATGACGTAGTCCTGTGGGTTCTGGACGTGCAGGGTGACGTACATGCGGAATTTGTTCAGCACCACGGCGGACTGGCTGGGGTCCACATACCAGGCGATGGCCCCGCCCACGAAGCCGCCCAGCAGCGTCCCGTTCAGGTAGACGCGCCAGCTCTGCAGGCGTTGCCTCCTGCCCCGGAGTTTTTCCTGCAGGTCCGTGAGCATGCCTGCGCCCGCAAAGGCCACGGCCCCCATGCCAGCCCCCATCAGGAAGCGGGTTCCCGGGGTTTCGTGCATGAGAGTCTGAACCGGGACGAGATGCAGGCCTAGTCCCAGCAGCGCCCCGCGCAGGTAAAGATGGGGGCGGCAGGCGTTGCCCAGGAGACGGGAGAAGAAGGCAGGACTGCCGTCGAATGTTTCGAGGATGGTTTTGGCCAGGGGCATGAACACTGCGCCCACGGCCAGATGCGTCGCCAGGGGGATGGTCAGCCTGGCCGCCTCCAGCAGGGACGACTCGGCCATGGCCTGGACCAGGAACAAGAGCCCCAGGAACAGGGCGCTGTAGACCGCGCCCTTGCCCAAGCCCTCCCGGAAGTGGTGCGCTCCCCAGTATCCCGCGGGCCGCCGTCCCTTGAGGGCGTCCATGAGCAGGCCGGTCATGAGGAAGGTCTGGCTCCACAGCCCCGCCTGGGCCACGGCCACTGCGGCGATGGCGGCCAGGACGGAAAGGCCCAGAGGCAGGGATGCGGTGGCCTGGGACGAGCCGAGGTCGGCGGCCAGGGGGCTCAGGCCGGCCAGTGCGGCGCTGCCGGCCAGCAGGACGAAGGTCTTCGGTTCGCGCAGCAGGCCGCCGATGCACAGGGCGTTGAGCATGACGGCCGAGAAGATGTTGAACGCCGCCAGGACCATGATCCGACCGCCGAGTTCCAGGGCGCGGGGAGACAGGACGTCCAAGCCGGGCAGGGCGCCTGCCAGCTGCTGGAGCAGGTGCGGCGACTGCAGGAGCAGGAGCCAGTTGAAGACGAAGGGCACGGCCAGGAGGCTAATCTGGGCCAGAAGGGAAGGATGGCGTCCCTTGCGGGCCAGGGAGATGGCCACGAGAAGGATCTGGGCCAGGGCGAAGAACGCGGCGCACAGGGGGCCCAGCCTGAGCAGGTCGGGCCAGGCCGCCGGGGCCTGCCAGATGATGACGTGGGGATTCATCGCCAGCACCAGCGCGCCCGGGATCAGGAAGTCGCCCAGTGCCGCCGGGAGGCTCGGCAGACGGTGGGTGGTGATCAGCGTGAGCCCGGCCGCCGTCAGCAACCCGATGGCACCGGCCAGAGTGGCCACGGCCGCCGGCGTGGCCGGGAAGGGCTCCGGTGGCTGCATCCCGAACACGAGGGCGGCGGCGGGAGCGAAAAGGATCAGTATTGCGCAGAATCCGAGTCGGGAGGACCAAGGCAGGGCGGGAGATATGTTCACGTGGTGTCCGCTTTGTCTGAAGGTGGGGGAACTGCTGCTGCGAACGTCTTCGGCGAAGGTGCGCTGCGATGGGTATTCTTGTCATCTGTCGGTGGCGAATTCAAGACTTGCGTTGCCCTGGAAAGCGCAGATACACGTGAGGGATGCGCCGGCCGGATGGGTTTTCGCCTGCGGGGAACTCTCGCAGGGTTTTCCTTTGGACGGTGAATGTGTGACGCCGCGGGCGGAAAGGAGATGTATGGATTCCGATACGCAAGGGTTGGTCATGTCCCTGGGTGATTTTCTGCGGAGCCGCGGCTGCCGCATGGCCACGGCCGAATCCTGCACGGGCGGTCTGGCGGCCAGCACCCTGACGGACGTGGCCGGGAGTTCCGATTGGTTCGAGGGCGGCGTGGTGGCCTACGACAACCGCATCAAGATGCGCCTGCTGGCCGTGCCGGAAGAGGTCCTTGTCCGCAACGGGGCCGTCAGCCGGGAGTGCGTCGAGGCCATGGTCCTGGGCGTGTGCGATCTCATGCGCGTGCCGGTGGGCGTGGCCATCTCGGGCATCGCCGGGCCCGGCGGGGGAAGCCCCGAGAAGCCTGTCGGCACGGTCTGGATGGCCTGGAAGTGTTTCGACCGGGTCTGGAGCCGCGTCTTCCTGTTTCAGGGGCAGCGTAGGGAGATCAAGGCTCAGAGCGTTCATGCCGCCATTTCCGGCCTGGCTCGCGCATGAAAAACGGCGCCTCTGACGAAGCGCCGCAAAAAAACGGGAGAAGTGGCCTCGGAACCGGGTGTCAGTTCAGGTAGTCGCCGCGGTTGAATTTGAATTCTTCCGTGGTAGCCAGGATGTCGAGTTCTTCGACCATGCTTTCGAGGTTCTGGCCCAGCCCGGGTTTGCGGGCCAGGTCCGATTTGACATCCCGGATGTCCTGACGAATGTCTGCGAGGAGGTTGTAGCCCTCGCGCAGGTCGCCGTCCGCCGCGCCGATGATCTGGGAATAATTTTCCCATTTGGAAAGCAGGGAACTCATCTTGTCCATGATCGTCTGCTCTGTGGGTTGGGTCAGCATGGCGGCCTGTAGGGCCTGGTCGAGCCGTACCACCGGACCGGTCGGCGTCGCGGCCGTACCGGCCGTGATGGAGTCCGACTGGAGTTCCTGGGCCAGGGCCTGCGCGAACCCTTCTCCGGATGCGTTCCGGGCCGCGTTTTTTTGTTGGAGCTGCAGGGCAGCCAATTGATCCGAGGTGATTTTCATGGCCATCTCCTTCCTTTTTCAACCCAGTGAAGCAAAGTCCCTGCCAAGATCGGATTATGTCGCAACATATTGAATCGGAAGATTTTCGTTTGTCCGTGTGGGCAAGGTTTGCCGGGGGCGGCCATCCGCTGCGTCTCCTGTCCCCTACCAGTCGCGCGGGACTGCGGTCAATGCGCGCGGCGGCGGAGTGCCCGTGGACCTGATATGGGAAACCGAAGTCCGCATGCTGCTTGGCGGGGGCCTGGTGGTCTACCCGACCGAAACATTCTACGCGCTGGGCTGCCTGGCCACCCTGCACGCATCCGTCGAGCGCGTCACGGCCGCCAAGGGCCGGCCTGACGGCAAGCCGCTGCCCATAATCGTCTCGGGCTGGGACATGGCCGCGCGCTACCTGCGCTTGAGCGGGGCCGCGCTCGAACTGGCCCACGCGTTCTGGCCCGGATCACTGTCCATCGTCGTCCCGGTGGACGTTTCCGTGAGCCCCCTGGCCCGCGACCGGCATGGCCGGTCCGCCGTGCGCATGAGTCCGCATCCCGTGGCCGCGCGCCTGTGCCTCGAAGCCGGGGCTCCGCTCATCTCCTCCAGCGCCAATATCAGCGGACGTCCCCCGGCCTGTCGCCCGGGGGATCTCGATCCCGAACTCCTGCGCGCATCCGGGGCGCTGGTGATGGAGGAGACACCCTGGCCCGCCGGAGGCCTGCCCTCGACGCTGGCCGAAGTTGTCGGCGGTCATGCGGTACGCATCCTGCGCGAGGGCGCCGTGTCGGCCTCGAGCATCGGTGAAGCCGGATTCGATGTGCTTGCAGAGTAAAAATTCTTGAATTGTCGTTGGCGGCCCACGGGGGTTGAGGAAATGTTGGTTAAAAAATTTGAATTTGGTTTATCGGGGAGATGGCTGGGCGCGCAGGGGTTGTGGTTATGTATTTCAGTGCATTAGGGGTGTATTTTTGTTTTTTTGGCTTTGTGGCTGCTTTGGCCCGCCCCTTGCTAATACCATCATAACTTCCTCTTTTTGCCAAAACCGGCTCCCGCACCGCAAGGTCCGGGGGCCGGTTTTGTTTGAGCCCCCTGCATTGCCCTCCCGGTAGGCCGGCCGAACCTCACCGCACTCGGACGCGCACTCTTCAGGCACGACGGCCCTTTGAGCGACATCGTGTTACGATTTCGCGTACGCAACTTTCCCGCTTCAAGTCCTGAAAAAATGGTGCTACCTGTGAGGCAGCATGAAACAGGATCAGAACCGAAAATCGTCCAAGCGGGCCGCAGCGCCGCTCTTCACCGTGCCCTGCGCGCAGTGCGGCGCCCCTTCGACACCGCGTAACCCGTTTCCCACGGTGGACATCGTGCTCTACCGCGACGGCCAGGGGGTTCTGCTCATCGAACGCCGCAACCCGCCTCACGGCTGGGCCTTGCCCGGCGGCTTCATCGACTACGGCGAGAGCGCGGAGCAGGCGGCGGTCCGGGAGGCTTTTGAGGAAACCGGCCTCGAGGTGCGTCTCACCGGGTTGCTGGGCGTCTATTCCGAACCCGATCGCGACCCGCGCTTTCATACGTTGAGCGTGGCCTTCATCGCCGTGGCCGACGGGAATCAGACTCCGCAGGCCGGGGATGACGCAGGGAACGTGCGGTTCTTCCCCTTGGACGAGCTGCCCGACATGGCCTTCGACCACCGCAGGATCGTCGACGACTTTGCCAGGAGGCTCGCACCCAACCCATGATCACGCCGCCACACGACATCGTCTTTCTGACGTCGGAAATCTATCCCTTCTCCAAATCAGGAGGTCTGGCCGACGTCATGGGCATTCTGCCCTTGACCCTCTTGCGAATGGGCGTGCGCGTCGCCGTCATCACGCCTTTCTACGGCCGGTTGTCCACGGGTCAGTACCCCGTGCATCTGGTCCACGAGAACTGCCCGGTGGGCTACCCGTGGCCGGACACCACGGCGGACATCTATCAGGCCGACTATCATGGCCTGCCCGTCTACTTCGTCGAACGCGGCGAATATTTCGACCGCCGCAACTACTACTGCACCGAAAAGGGCGACTACTTCGACAACTGCGAGCGCTTCATCTTTTTCTGCCGCGCCGCCCTGAGCGCCATCCGGCACCTGGACATGCGTGCGCGCATCGTCCACGCCCAGGACTGGCACGCAGCCCTGGCCGCGGCCTACCTGGCCTTCTGGCGCCGCAGCGACCCCTTCTGGGCCGGGGTGCGCACCGTCATGTCCATCCACAACCAGGCCTTTCAGGGCCGGTTCTCCTACCGGCTGTTCGAGCAGTCCGGCCTGCCCCTGGAAGCCTGGAACATGGAAGGGGTGGAATTCTACAACAGCTTCAACCTGCTCAAGGCCGGCATCGCCTATGCGGACAAGATCACCACGGTCAGCCCTAGCTACGCCCGCGAGATCATGACCCCGGAGTTCGGGTGCGGCCTGGAGGGCATCCTGTCCCGCCGCAGCGCGGATCTCGTCGGCATCCTGAACGGCGCGGACTATTCCATCTGGAGCCCCGAGAACGACCCGGTCCTGGAGTGCACCTACTCGGCCCTGAACCCGGACGGCAAGCAGGCCTGCAAGGCCTATCTGCTCGACATGCTCGGCCTTTCGCCGGGGCTCGAACATCGCCCCGTGCTCGGCTTCATCGGCCGACTCCGCGGGCAAAAGGGCATCGACATCGTCCTCGACATCGTCCCGGAGCTCATGAAGCTCAATGTGGGGCTCGTGGTTCTGGGCGAGGGCAAGGCCGAGTACGAAGCGCGTCTCATGAGCATCATGGAGGACTACCCGACGCGGGTGTCGGCCATCATCGGCTATACCGAGGAACTGTCCCACGTCATCCAGGCCGGCTCGGACATCTTCCTCATGCCGTCGCGCTACGAGCCTTGCGGCCTGACCCAGATGTACAGCCTGAGCTACGGCACCCCGCCCGTAGCCACGGCCGTGGGCGGCCTGCGCGACACCATCGTTCCCTATCCGGCCGATGGCGCCAACGGTTTCATTTTCGACAGCCCTTCGCCCGCGGCCCTGCTTGCGGCGGCGCGGGAGGCCGTGCGCGTCTGGGAAGACCGGGCCGCCTGGCAGCGGATTCAGGTCAACGCCATGACGACGCGTTTTTCCTGGGAAAATTCGGCACGAAAATACATGGATGTCTACGTGTCCCTGCACGGGGACCTCGCATCACAGTGGAGGATATGATGAGCATCGAGAAGAAATATCTGAAGACCAAGAACGTCTGCAGGACGACATTCCGCATCCCGTCGCAGGCGGCGGGCGAGGCCAAGACCGCCTTCCTGGTGGGCGAATTCAATGACTGGTCCATGCACGCCACGCCCATGAAGCGGCTCAAGGACGGCTCCTTCAAGGTCGAGGTGGACCTGCCCATAGGCGCTTCCTACCAGTTCCGCTACCTGCTCGACGACGACCGCTGGGAGAATGATTGGAACGCCGATACGTATTGCTACAGCGAGTTCGGCAACTGCGAGAATTCCGTGGTCGAAGTGTGATCGCGAGCGAATTCTCGGTACTCGATTATCGCTTGGCGATTGCTTTTTGGCCCTGAAAACCGTAGTTCTGCCCTGTTTTCACACTCGTACACAAGGAGCAGGCTATGGACGCGCAACAACCCGCCTACAAGGATATCGCGCCCCGGTTGAGGGGGCTCCGTGACGCCATGGACATGACCGTGGAGGAAGTGGCCGCCCAGGTCGGCGCCTCGGCCGACGACGTCCGCAACTACGAGTCGGGCGAACACGAAATCCCGGTCAGCTACCTTTTCAACGTCGCCCAGGCCTTCCAGGTCGACCTGACCGTGCTCATGTCCGGCAAGGAAGCGCACCTGCACACCGCCTCCCTGGTCCGCAAGGGCAAGGGCATGAGCGTGGAGCGCCGCAAGGACTACGACTACAAGAGCCTCGCCTACCGCTTCGTCGGCCGCAAGATGGAGCCCTTCATCGTCACCGTCCCGCCCAAGGAAAAGTCCGAACTCAAGTTCAACGAGCACCCCGGGCAGGAGTTTATCTACGTGCTGGCGGGCAAGCTCGAAATCACCCTGGCCGACGCCGTCCATGTCATGGAGCCCGGCGACAGCCTCTACTTCACCTCGCGTACCCCGCACGCCCTGCGTGGTCTGGACGGCCGACCGGCCGAGTTTCTGGACGTGATTATCTAGGGGCCAGGCCCGTGCCTGTCCCCCTGAGCCGCATCGTCCCGAACTTCTGAATCCACCACCACCGGAGCACATATGCACACCAAACTGCGCCCCACGTCCTATGAAGAGTTCCAGGCCTCCTTCGCTCTGGCCATCCCCGCCAAATACAATTTCGCCTTCGACATGGTCGACGCCGCGGCCGTCCAGGACCCGGACCGCCTGGCCATGGTCCACGTCGACGACGCCGACGTGCGCCGCGAGTACACCTTCGGCTATTTTTCCGAGCAGTCCTCCCGGCTGGCGGGCGCCCTGAAAAACCTGGGCATCGGCCGCGGCGACAAGGTCATGATCATCCTGCACCGCCGCGTGGAGTTCTGGACCGTCATGCTCGCCCTGCACAAGCTCGGCGCCCTGGGCGTGCCGTCCCCGGCCCTGCTGACGGCCAAGGACATCACCTACCGCGTCAACTTCGCCTCCATCAAGGGCGCCATCGTCGACACTTCCGTGCGCGCCACCGTGGAGGCCGCCCAGCCGGACTGCCCGTCCCTGACCACGCTGGTCATGGCCGGCCTGGAGCAGGCCGAAGGGAACTGGCAGAGCTTCTCCGAAATCGTCGCCAAGGCCTCCCCGAGCTTCCCCCGCCCGGCCGACGCGGCCTGCGGCGAGGACCCGGCCACCATCTTCTTCTCCTCCGGCACCACCGGACACCCCAAGATGGTCCTGCACAATTTCAACTACCCCTTCGGCCACGTCATGACCGGCTCCTACTGGCACGACATCGAGCCCGGCAACCTGCACCTGACCCTGGCCGACACGGGCTGGGCCAAGTCCGTGTGGGGCAAGTTCTACGGCCAGTGGCTGGCCGGCGGCGTGGTCTTTGTCTGGGATTTCCGCGGCAAGTTCGAGCCGGCCAGGCTCCTGAAGATCATCGCCGACCACAAGGTCACCAATTTCTGCGCCCCGCCGACGGTCTACCGCTTCCTCGTCCGCGAGGACCTCACGGCCTACGACCTCTCGGCCCTGCGCCACTGCACCACGGCCGGCGAGCTCCTGAACGACAGCGTCTTCACCACCTGGGTCGAGAAGCTCGGCATGCCCATCTATGAAGGCTACGGCCAGACCGAGACCACCCTGCAGATCGCCACCTTCCCCTTCATGAAGCCCAAGGCCGGCTCCATCGGCAAGCCCTGCCCGGGCTGGGACATCCGCCTGCTCGACGAGAACGACGAGCCCTGCCCGCCCGGCGTGGAAGGCGAAATCTGCATCGGCATCGACCCCAAGCGGCCCGTGGGCCTCTTCTCCTGCTACCTGCAGGACGAGGCCAAAACCCAGAGCGTCATGTACGGCGGCTACTACCGTACCGGCGACAAGGCCTGGATGGACGAGGACGGCTACTTCTGGTTCCTGGGCCGCATCGACGACCTTATCAAGAGCTCGGGCTACCGCATCGGGCCCTTCGAGGTCGAAAGCGCCCTCATCACCCACCCGGCCGTGGTCGAAGCCGCCGTCACCGGCGTGCCCGACCCCGACCGCGGTCAGGCCGTCAAGGCCACCGTCACCCTGGCCGCCGGCTACGAGCCGTCCGACGCCCTGACCAAGGAACTCCAGAACCATGTCAAGAAAGTGACCGCGCCCTACAAGTACCCGCGCATCGTCGAATACGTGAAGGAACTGCCCAAGACCATCAGCGGCAAGATCAAACGCGCCGAGATCCGGGCCAAGGATACCGGGAAGGCGTAGGGGAGAGGGGGGAAGAGCGGGGCCCTGCCCCGCGCCCCGCAAGGGGCTCGCCCCTTGACCCGGGTTTGGGGGGATTGATTTTGAGGCCATGCGGTTGCGTGGCCTTTTTTTTGCTGAACCGTGGGTATGACGTCATTTTTCCTTCGCCGTGTGCCCTGGTCTCCCGTCGTTACGAGGAATGTCCCATGAGGGTGTGGATCTTCTACCCGCCCCTCAAGACCATGTCCGGCGGGTGCATGGTGCTCCTGCAGATCGCCCGGCAGTTGCTGGCCATGGGGCGCCTTGGCGGCGTTCTGTATTGGGAGGCTGCGCCCGAGGGGCTTGATTTTGTTGACATCCCGTGGATGCGCGCAGGACAGGTCCGTATGGCCCCGGAGGATGTCTTCCTGGTGCCTGAGGGCTGGCCCAACGCCCTGGTTTTCGGATTCCGTGCACGGTGCCGGACCTTGGTCTACTGCCAGAACTGGGCCTATCTTTTTCATGGACTGGACGCGGGAGTGCGCTGGCGCGATCTGCCCGTGGACTTCGTGGCCGTGTCCGACCCCGTGGCGTGGCACCTGGAGCAGGTGCTGGGCAGACGGCCGGGCATCATCCGGCCGGCCATCGAGACGGCGGTGTTCCATCCGGGTGAGGCCAAGCCCGAAGGGCTGGTGCGTATCGGCTTCATGCCGCGCAAGAACAGGGCCCTGGCGGATCAGGTCCGGCGCATTTTCGAGGAGAGAAACCCGGACGCTGTTGTGGAATGGGTGCCCATTCAGGGTCTGGACAGGGATGGGGTGGCCGGGATGTTGCGTTCGTGCCACGTCTTCCTGGCCACGGGTTTCCCCGAGGGCTTCGCACTGCCGCCTCTCGAGGCCATGGCCTGCGGCTGTCTGTGCGCAGGCTTCACGGGGTTCGGGGGGTGGGACTACATGCGGCCGGTCGAAGCCGGAAGCTTTTCGCCGCAGGGCTATGCGCTCAGGGCGGTGCCTTGGGGCGGCAATGGCTGGTGGGCAGCGGACGGGGATGTGCTGGGTGCGGCTTTGGGGCTGGAGAGGGCCTTGGCGGCGATCCTTACCGGCGAGAAGGTGGTCTCCGCGATGCGGAACGGGGCTGCGAGCGCTACGGCGTACAATGCCGACGCGCAAGCGGCGGAAATCCTGGCGGCGC
This sequence comes from Desulfomicrobium aestuarii, assembly GCF_055385525.1. Taxonomy (NCBI): domain Bacteria; kingdom Pseudomonadati; phylum Thermodesulfobacteriota; class Desulfovibrionia; order Desulfovibrionales; family Desulfomicrobiaceae; genus Desulfomicrobium; species Desulfomicrobium aestuarii. Next base: position 2,755,829 of record NZ_AP042427.1, on the reverse strand, counting down.
TGGACGCGGAGCGAGCGCTGAGGGCGGTTCGATCATGAACCATGGACTGCGCAGGCTGCCCCGGATTCTGCTGCTGTCTTCGCGGCAGCATCTCGTGGCCGAACTGGCCGCAGGCTGCCGCGCCATCGGCATCGAACACGCCAGCCTATTTCTAGGCGATGTCTCGTCGGCTGCCGAACTGGAAACGCGCCTCTTGGCGGCCGTGAACTCTCTGCGACCGGATTTTCTGCTGACCATCAATCATTCGGGTCTGGACCGGGAAGGCCTCGTCAGCGGCCTGTGCCGACATGTTGGCATGCCTCTGCTCAGCTGGTTCGTGGATCGGCCCGAGCTTTTTCTGCCAGCGTACGCCAATCTTGAGAACCCGTGTCTGGCCTACGCCGTCTGGGATGCCGACGCCGTGGACGGCCTCATGGCCATGGCTGGGGGCCGCGTATTTCATCTGCCGTTGGGGGCTGATCTGTCTCGCATCGAGTTCCTGCCCCAGGCGCGGCACGACCGCGACGTGGCATTCGTGGGCAATTCCATGCAGACCGCAGCAGAGAGGAGCTGGAATGTGGCTGGTCGGCCTGAGGACGAGCGGGTTTTCTGGGATTCGCTAGCGGTGGGGTTTGCCGCCAGCGAACTGAAAGATGTTTGGGAATATCTGCGGCAGGAATGGCCGGATGCCTGGGAGCGCAGGCTCGCTCTGGACATCGAAGAGGCGACGGCCCTGGATGCATTCCTGTACTGGCGTTCCACCCAACACTACCGGACCCACTGCGTGCGCGAACTACTCCCCTTTGCCCCCGTGGTCGCGGGGGACGCCCGGTGGCTGGAACTGCTCGGCCACGGGTCGTGGACGCATGGCGGACCCTTGAACTACTATGCGGAACTTCCCGTTTTCTACCGGCTGACCGGAATCAATTTCAACACGACCAGCATGCAGATGAAAGGCGCCCTCAATCAGCGCGTGTTTGACGTGCCCGCCAGCGGCGGCTTTCTGCTGACCGACAGGCGCGACCAGATGTCGGCGGCCTTCGAGGAAGGGACGGAGGTCGTCTGCTATGATTCGCCCGAGGAAATCGGCGATCTCGTGCGGCATTACCTCGGGAATCCGGCCGCCAGGCTGCGCATTGCCGCCAGAGCCAGGAGGCGGATCGAGGGGGAGCACTCCTACGGCCATCGCGTGGCGGACATCTGCAAAAACATGCGGACCATGTTCGGGACGCCAGCATGAACCTCTTTACCGTCATATTGCACTACGGGGCGGTGGAGCGGACCATGCGCCTGCATCGCCAGCTGCTCGCCAGCGATCCCGGGGAGCGGGACAGGATTCTGGTTTTCGACAACTGTGCCGCACAGCCGTACCCTCAAGCCTGGATTTGCTCCGATCGCAACCTCTACTGGGCCGGGGCGTTCGAGGTCGTCGTGACGGCATTGGCGGCCCGCAGGGCGACTCATGTCTGGTTTCTGAACAATGACCTGGAGTTCGTGACCAAGCCTCCGGTCATCGGGAGGGTGCGGGAGCGGCTGACCAGGGCGGAGCGGTTGCTCGGTTCGGTAGGAGTCTATTCGCCAGCCGTGACGAGCAATCCGTACCACCCGCAGATGGTCGAACTGCGCGGCGGCCAGTTCCGCCAGACGCGTTATGTGGACGGGATCGCGCCCCTGGTCAGCCTCGAGTTCTGGCGCAAGGCCGGGGGGCTCGACCATGAAGGCAACCCCTACGGCTATGGCGTGGACGTATGGTTTTCGAGCCGATCTGAAGAGTTCGGGTTTTTCTGCGTCGTGGACCACCAAGTGGTGATCCGGCACAGGTACCATTCCACGGCCCGTGAAGTGGACGGGTTCCTGGAGAAGGCCGCGGCCGCGGAAAAATCATACCTGACTCGGCGGTTGGGTCACGATTACCGGGCGGTGATGGAGCGGATGGCCGCGGATTATCGGGAGTTGGGGTAAAAGGGGGAGGCATGCCACGCTACAAGGTTGCGGTCATCATTCCGGTTTTCAATCAATGGCCCCTCACGGCGGGATGCTTGCGCAGCCTGCGCAAGCACACGCCGCGTGAGGACGTGCAGGTCATTGTGGTCGACAACGGCTCGACGGACGAGACCGCGCAGGCGTGCGGGAAGTTGGGAAGGGAATTGTTCGGCGAGCGGTTCGAGCATGTGCGGCTGGATGAGAACATCAATTTCGGGCCCGGCTGCAACTTGGGCGCGAGCCAGGCGGATGCCGACTTCCTGTTTTTTCTCAACAACGACACCCTGCTGACGCCGGGTTGGCTTGCGCCTCTTATGGACGGATTCGAAGCCTGCCCCAGTTGCGGAGCGGCGGGCCCGCTGCTTTTATATCCGGACCGGGACCGTATCCAGCATCTGGGCGTGACCTTCACGCCAACCAATCACGTTACGCATCTCTATCATTGCTTGCCCTCCACGCATCCGGTGGTCTCCGTGCGTCGAGAGCTGCAAGCCATCACCGGCGCGGCCCTCATGATACCCGCGGAAATTTTCGCGAAAGCCGGACGGTTTTGGGAAGAGTATCGAAACGGGTATGAGGATTTGGACTTATGCTGGCAAATCCGTGCGTTGGGCCTGAAGCTCCGTTGCGTGCCCGAAAGCCGGATTTACCATCTCACCAGCCAGACGCCGGGGCGCTTTGACGCCGAGAGCCACAACTCGCACGTCTTGGCTCGCCGCTGCCAGGGCGCATTCCGCCCCGACATGCACCGCTTCGCCCACGCGGACGGCTACGAACTCAGACTTACCCCGACGCTCACAGCCAACATCGTGCGGGTGCGTCCCGAAGACGAAACGAAAGGATTCGGTATGGAACGCCTGTGGGGGGAAATACAGGAGGAGCCGTTATCAGCCCGTTGATTTATTCATGATCAACACCGCTCGACGGTAATCTGAGTTCCGACGAATTCTTCGCCGGTCTCGCTCTTCATCTCGACTAAAATCATCGAAACGACCATCCATCCCCAAGCGAAAACAAAAATTTGCGCTGAATTGAGGTAAAAATACCCCTTCGGGGTCCCGAAACCTATCAACTGGCGCATCAGCAGGCCGAGATTGAACCCGGCTACGCACAGGAGATATCGTTTGTGGACGTTTTCCTGCCCACGAAGGTGCGTTCGCCGCATTCCTCCACGATCGAGCACATGCTGGAAACTTCGCTCGACCAACTCCGTTCTTCGCTTTGCCAACTCGCGCCCTGTGGATGACTTCAGCCGAGCGCGGTTGTTGTAAACGGCCCGCCGCGCCTCGTGGTCACCCTTCCAGTTGTACAGCCCGTTCGCCTTCGGCTCAGCGATCCTTGTCTTCCAGACTCCACCATCCAGCTCTTTCACTACTTCCCGAGAATGGTAGCCTTTGTCCGCAATGACTTCCGTCGGGGCCGTGGTTATCGGCGTACAACCGATGTCGGAAAGATTCTTCCTGGCGGATTCCAGCGTCTTGTCGATCGTCGTCGTATCCCCTTGGTCGGCCTTGTGGATGTCGGCGGAAACAATCGCTCCGGTGTCCAGATCCACGGCGTGCTCGGGCTTGTAGGCGAGGTGAGTACGACCGTCCTTCATCTTGGTGATACGCGCGTCCTCGTCGCTCTCCGACTTCCAGTCCTTGTTCGAAAGCTTCTTTCCCTTGCGCTTGCGATCCATGCGAGCCAGTTCTTCACGGGTCGGCGTTTTAATCCCACTGTCCTTGGCAATGCGCTCAAGCATCTGCTGGTATGTTTCGCCTGTATCCCGGCGCACGATCGAGCGCATGGCCGCGTTGGCTTCCATGGTCGAAGCGTCGATTCCGAGACGCTCCCCAACTATCAGGCCGGACTTGGTCAGCGCCTGCAACACCCAGCCGAATACTTCCTGATGGATTTCCAAGGGCAACCGTTGCCGGATTCTGCTCAGGCTGGAGTGATCTGGAACCCTCTGGGTCAGGGAGAGTCGCAGAAACTTTCGCAGCGACAAGGAGTCGGAACACCGCCACTCAAGCCCGCGCTCGCTCTCGATTCCCTCGAAATAGCCAATCAAGTGCATCCTGAAATATCTACCTGGAGGAATGGATTTCCTGCCAGGACCGGACGCATAATACGGTTCACAGAGCTTCTCGACAAAGCGGTCAAAGCCGCCCTTGATCAAGACAGACTGCAAGCGGTCATAAAAAACGTGTCCAGGCGAGCGCGGTAAATCCGCACACATGACAAACACCTGACTCTGATCATCACCCTGGTTGCCAAGTCCCATAACAGCTCCTTGTTCATGGCAACCTTCTATATTTTTGAGATTTTTTCAATATATAAATAGTTTCGTATATAAGAAAATCATTTGTTAAAATTTGGCAAGATGCTTGTCTTGTTTAAAATTTTGTCCGCCAACTGACGAACGTCTGAAAGACATCAGCGACCTTTCGGATTTTTTTCAGCACACTGGCATCCGCCAGCCTTTTTTTCATTCATAATACGTTCAAAAATTGTAGATTTTCCGTTTTGAATAACATCCTGCTCGATATCATCTGATGTATAGCTAAAACAATAGCATACGAGTTCTGACATAATCAAACTCCTTAAAGAATTTTTTTGATGAATGCATGATTTTCTCTGAATGGATTACGGCCAGGATGACGGCGATGTCAATTTTTGGCTCTGACGTCGGAAGGAATTTTTCAACACGCTGTTATGGGAAGAAGGTTACGAGCGCCTGGTCGAACTTTTTTTTAAACAGAGGTTGTGGAGCGCCGCGCTGGATGTGCTTCAGCTCCAGCAGTCTTTCTTTTCGACGGAAAAGGTTGTCACGGATTTGGCCAGGGTGGCCAGCAGGCTGGGGGATGCCGCTCTCCTGGCCAATTGCCGCAATACCCTCGACGGATTGCGGCGGGAGGCGGCTTCAAAGGAAGTGCTAAGAAGATTCACGGCCATTCAGCGATGGGCACTGGAATCTTATGATGAAGTTTTGCTCAATATATGTAAGAAATGGTCAGTAAATTACGTAAAAATTGACTGAAATGTTCGCTATGAATAATTGATAGTTTATATCATTGTTTAGAAAGAAGTTTATTTGTTTTTTTTATTTTATTGCTTACTCTTGGAATATTTATGATTGATGTAATTGCTAAGAAGCAAACTTTAGCTGCTCGGAAATTATTATGATTAAAATGTAGATCGCCAAGTTCTTCAATAATCAATAATTTGCGTAAATCGTATGGATTGAAGCGTAGTGCTTCGGTAAGTGCTACAATAGCTTCACGTGTCTTGCCTGACTTGTAGAGGGATTGTGCCATGCTCCATAGTGGGTTTGGATTTGTGTCTTTGAACCAAATCCCTTGCGGGGTGTTTTTCCCGGGCTTGAGGGGGCGCAACCCGTCTTTTGCATAAATGTAGTCTATGTCGTAAACTATATCATTTTTCCATCTTTTGCTGAACAATTCGGCATTTTCATGGTGATGAAAATGTCTTCCTGGAGTTTTGCTTTCATGATGTATGATTGTAGAAGCAGGCGTATAAAAAACTTTATAACCATTTTTTCTTATTCGAAAGCAGAAATCAAGGTCTTCAAATCCGTTAATGAAAGATTCATCAAACATTCCTGCGGATAAAAACAATTCTTTGCTAATCAAAAAACAGGCACCGGTAACGGCTTGAAATTCCCTTTTTTTGTTTACAGCTGGATGAAGATGGTGAAAGTGTCTGTAAATATGGAATACAGTGCGCTGATCAAAAGCTATGCCGGCATGCTGAATTGTTCTGTCTGGGTATAAAAGCTTTCCTCCTGCAACTCCAATGCGGTCATCAGAAATTAAGCAGTTTAGTAGTTCGATATCCCATCCTGGCAAAACTTCTGTATCGTTATTCAAGAAAACCAGGTAGTTATTATTGGCATGTAGGGCTCCAAGGTTGCTGGCTTTGGCAAATCCTAGATTTTTTTGGTTGAATACATAATGAATTTTATGGGTTGAGAGAAATTCAGAAATTATGTTTTGGGTGTTGTCTGTTGAGCCATTGTCAATGATAATTATTTCAAACTGATTTAATTTAGTATTGTTCAGTATGGATATAATGCATTTTTTTAAAAGGTTTGCATTGTTCCACGTTGGGATTATTATGCTGATTTTTTTATCCATACATTGCGTGATGTACAGGGCTGTGTCTCGTCATGAATGAAGCCATGCGAGTCGTTGTTCAGATAGATGTGTCAGCGTATCGAGAACTATTGATTTGTCGTGTTTGTGGAGTACCTTGATTATATTTCCCAGAGCATTTCCGGCCATGGCTCTATTTTTTTGGGATTCTTTGCCCATGGCTTTCATATGTCGAAATGGGACAAATCCGTTGTAGATAATTTCATAACCTTTAAGCCTGACGCGCAAGTGGTGTTCGACATCTACATATTGGCATGGTGACAGGCTGATATCAAATAAGCCAACTTCATCAAATAAAATTTTGCGGTCATATATATGTAGGCATCCAGTTACATGATCAACTTTATCGACGTAGTCAAATTGGCCAAAGTCGATTAAGTCTAGCGCATTGCTTACAGATAGGCGAGGGGAAAACTCCACGATGTTATGCGCGCATCCATGTATAGTGTCTGGCTTGTGGCTATAAAGAGCTTTGCCTCCTACGACGGCAGAATTTGGGAATGCTTTGGCTGTCTGGACCATCTTGGTCATCCAGTCGGGAGGCACTTCAGTCAAGTCGTCATCTCCAATTGCGATATAGTCCGCTAGAGAGTGGTCATATTTTGTAAGCAGCCAGTTATGTCCGGCAGGTCTCCCGATGTTTGTAGGGAGTCGTTCCATGCTGACGTGCACATGGTCGGGAAAGTGCGTGACTGCCTGTTTTGCGGCATTCCACGTTGTGTCTGAGGAGCCATTGTCTGCAATGTATACGGCGAAGTTTTTGTATTTTGTATTTGCGAGTTGCGTAAGGGCTTGGGCGACAAACTTTTCCCGATTGTAAGTCAGGACAAGAAGGTGAACCCGTGGTTCGGCGTCCAATGGTTGGTGAAGTTTGTGCCACATCCGTGCAGTTTTGATCCTGAGTAGTCGTTCTTCATTTTCGTCGATATGATTAGCGGAATGGGCGGCTTTTTCAGGGTTACCAGTGGCAAAATGGATGCTTGGTGCAATGTAGGAGAGAAGTTCGTGGGTTGGGTTGATTGAAGCAAGTTTAAGAAGAACATTGTACTGTCTGTTGTTGTACAATTTGATAATTTCGTCGATTTCTGGAATATCTTTATTTAAATTGTTGTCAGACGCGTTTGGAGTGAGTGGAGTAGATTCAGGCAATTGTGCGTCTGCTCGAATTGCTAGTTCATTATACTGCTCATATTTATTTTTGTTTCCTTTAGATTTATAATGCTTAGCAATATTAAAATATGAATTAAATTTGTTGTGTGAAGAAGTCATTGTTTTTCCTGTATAAATTAGCGTATATTTTTATGCTGTATGTTTAGGCCAGAGCCACACGCTTTGAATGTAATTATAAAATACTTCTAATGTCATAAATTTGTAAATTTTTATACTCGACGACCTAATTTATTGCGCATAACTTCCGGAGAACTTCGCTGCCATGACGCCATCGGTCGAACACACCCTCAACGGCACTGATCACATCCTCCAGTTTGGGGAAGTATCGGTTATGAGTAGCTTTTCTTCTCGTGATATTCCAAACCCGCTCAATGGGATTGAGTTCAGGGCTGTAGGGCGGCATGAACTCCAACGCAAATCTCTTATGGCAAGCCAATCTCCATTCAGCATGAAGCTGCGCATGGTGGTATCTGACGTTGTCGACGATCAGCACAACCCGCCTGCCCGAGTGAGAGCTGATTTGGCGCAAGTATTTGAGAAAGCCGAAAAATGTCTCTCCGTTGAACTTGTCTGCTTCTCGGCGATAGACGAACTTGCCATCTCTGATTCTCACTGCTCCGAAATATCCCACGCTCTTTCTTGTCGGATGATGGAGTACAACAGGGTCTTTCACATCTTTCGGAATCCACATGCGGCACCTGGATCCATGCTGTTCGAACCTGACCTCGTCCAAGGCCCAGATATCGATCCGTTTATTCTTCAGAAATCTCAGCAGTTTTTTTATATTCCGCCTGCTGGGCGGGATCAGCGTGCGCAATTTTCGGTCGAGGCTTGCGGAATCGAAAACCGAGTTGCCGGAAAAGGCGCTGACACTGTCGAACTCCCAGGGAGACGTCCCATTGGTCCTGAATGAAACACGAAAGGGTTTTTCCATCCCAAAGGCCTTGCAATCCGAATTCGGCTGGATCTTTTCGCAGGGCCGTCTCAATTGCAGCGAGTTGCTCTTTGGTCAGTCTACGGGGGCGCCCGGGCCGCTCTCCATCGACCAAACCTGCAAAACCCTCATTTTCAAACCTGTTGACCCAGTACGCGACTGTCCGGGGTGCATCGCCCAACATCTTTCCAGCCTCCCTGCAACTCAGTCCCTGCGCGACGAGAAGCATAGCGTGGAGGCGATGATCGTAGCGGGCTTCCTCGGTACGGCGAATTTCGTCCTGGATGGCCATAATCATGTCTTCGGCATCGGTGATTGTGAGTACTTTCATGGATCCACGATGCCATGATTTTATCAAGTGCGCAATTAATTATGTCGTCACGTATAATAAAAATTTTGGCAATTAGACAATTTGTGGTGATTTTTTACTAATGTAGTTTTCAACGATGACTTACTTGCGACATAAAAAAAGCATTTCTCCGCCGAGACTCATATGCTCTATATCCTTGTGCGCATAAACGTCCTGAGGTTCAATGTGCTCCACCTTAAACCCAACTTCTTGTAGCCTGTCAGTAATGTCCATCCCGTAATATCTGACATGATCTTCCTGTCCGTATCTTTTTTGGCGCTCAGATGGATTGGTAATTGAAAAATCTTCGTCTGTTATTTTCCCTTTAATCGGAACCATAATAACAGCTAGTCCATTTTGTTTAAGAGCGCGATACATTTCTTGCATTGCCTCGCGATCATTAGGTACGTGTTCGAGTACATGGCAGCAGTATATAAATAAAAAGCTTTCGTTTACAAATTTTATATCTGTGATGTCTATTTGAATGTCTGCTTTTTTATCAAAAAGATCAGTGGTTATGTATTTATTTGTAAATAAAGACCTGAATTTACTTTCAAGACATGGTTCTGGCGCAAAATGAAGGGTTTTTGTGTCTGGATGACGAAATAATTCTGTCTGATCTTGTAAGTATTTCCAAAGAAAACGGTGTCGTTCGAGTGAACCGCAATGTGGGCACATGGCATTTTTCCGTGACCGTCTCCCGAAGTCAGCAAATGATTGAGACGTTTGTTGGCATATCGGACAGTAGCGAAGAGTGTTTGGTGTTTCTATAAAATTTTAGTAGTTGCTGGTTCAGATACACCGTTTCTGAGTTCACTTCGTGTTGAGGTGGATTTGTGCCTGTTGTCTGCTGCGTTGCGCAGAATGGTTCGTAAGCCTCGAATGGATCTTTCCCTGGAAAAGTGCTCGACAACTCTTTGATGATAGTTCTTTCCCATCCACCCAGCCAACTTGGGGTTGATTGCCAATCGGAATATGGCTTCAGCCATTTTTTGCACGTCACCTTCGTCGACAAGAAGGCCGTTCTCGCCTTCAATGACAGCATCGGGTATGCCAGCGTGTCGGGTGCTGATGACGGGTAATCCAGCCGCCCCGGCCTCTAGAATTGCCAAGGGCAGACCTTCGCTATCACCGTTGCCCGCAGTCACGGAGTGCTGCACAAACGCTCTGCTGAGACGTAATAATTTGGCGACTGATCGCCGGGTGTGGACGCCAGCAAAATGAACTTGATTGTCGATGTTTAGTTTTTTGGCCAGTTCTTGGCAGGGCTTGAGAAGTGGCCCGTCACCAACCATGACAAGTCGGGAGCCAGGGATTGATTTTGCTGTTTTCTCAAAGGCTTGAATGGTGAGGTGCGGGGCTTTTTTCTCTACAAATCTTCCTACGGCCAGAAAGATCGGTTGTGAACTTTCTGGTGATGCCAAATCATCTCTCTGAACATCTACGCCGTAAGGGTTTAGAAATATTTTATTTGTTGGCGCTCCAATTGATATGAGTTTGTCACGCATAGCTTTGGATACGACAATAAGTGCGGCAGCACTTTTAAAAATCTCACTATACTCATGTTTATAAGCGTGTAGCGTTGTTGTGGCAGTTCCGTCATATCCATGAAAATGTACGACATACGGAATTCCCGATTTTTCACAAGCTTTGTAAATTTTAGCTGCTACTGTGCCGAATTCGGCAAGAACAACGTCAAATTTATGATCATTTAAATAAAGGTGAAATGCCTCTGTGTATAAATTATTCAGAATATCATATTGATGATTGGTTGCTAGTTTTATGTACTTTTGGCTAAAAATAAATTTTTTATTCTGGTCAAACATCGGATATGATTCACCATGAATCACGGAAGTGTTGCAAGAAATGTGTGATATATGATCTTCGATGAATGTTTGGGAGTATGCAAAGTGCTCATGCCTGACGATGCAAATGTTTTGATGATTTGATTCAGATATAATATCTGTTGAATTCGTGACAGTTTTGTGGGGGGTGTATGCTATTCCGGACCAACCTGGAGAAATGGTATTGTCAGCATGTTGTTGCTGCGGAGCATGGTTATCAAATTCAGCGAGTTGCTTAAAAAGAGGAAAAAGTTTTGTGCTCATCTGTTGCCGGATGTCGTCTGTCATGGGGGCTCGTTTTAGCCACAGTCCTATCATCTGTGCTAACGAAGCATTCCATCCACCCATGGAATTGATTTGAATATCTTCAAAACCAGCTTCTTGCAGGAGTAGTTTCAATGAAAAAGGGGTATAACGGTAATGATCATGTGGCGTGTCATGTAGCGGCCATATGAAGGGGACGGTGAAAAGAAATACACCATCTGGCTTGAGAACGCGCCGGATTTCCTTGAGGACGGTCAGTGGGTGATGGCAATGTTCAAGCACTTCTGTGGCAATACTGCAGTCAATGCTCGCGCTATCGAGAGGGATTGTGTGTCCGTCCCAAGCAATGTCGGGTTGCATGATGTCAGCATACTTGCCTTGGGCAAAGTCCAAGCCGATGTATCTGTTGACGTTGGGATTTGATTTAAGGATATGGTTTTTGTAGGGCATTTGACCGCAGCCAACGTCAAGCAGCGTGCCCCGAAATAGCGAAATATGCTCATCGAGAGATTTTTTGATAGCTTTTCTGACTATAAATAAATCGGCAAAATTAAGAGTGAGATTAGGAATTAAAAAATTATTGTGCTGCTCGGACTGCGGAACTGCGGGTTGATAAACATGTAGCATTCGCTTGTCCTCTCTGCACATGCCGTTTTCGGTCTGTTTCACGGGCGGCAGGTTGATTTCATGAAGTTCAGGAAGTTGGATTTGACCTTTCTGGCCTGATTTGCATGTCAATTCACGCAAAAAATTGGCCCATTTATCTGCGCAAATATCAATGGAGTATTTTTTCTCGATTGTTTCGCGCGCACCTTTTGAAAGTCGCTCCCACAAACCCTTTTCCGTTTTCAAACGACGGACAGCATTCAGAAAGCCTTCTTCTCTATTTTCAACCAGCAAGCCGTTTTCATTGTGACGGATGATTTCGGTCGAACCGCTTTTCGTCCGGGTACAGATTGGTACCAAGCCACAGGCCATTGCTTCCATTAACGAGGTCGACATTCCCTCATAATCTGAAAGTAGTATAAAAACATGATGTTGCACTAGCGTTGGGAGGATTTCATCAAATTTCAGGGTCCCGCCATATGATATTTGAGATTTTTTGCTAAGTTTATTTATCGTTGAAATAACATTGCCGCCTTCTCTGTCTTCACCATAGAATGAGATTTCAACGCCATGAACCAAGCTAGATATCATTTTACATGATGCTAATACGTCAAAAATTCGTTTCTGGCGTTGAATTAAGCGCCCTGTATAAATAATTTTTAGATTTTCTGTGGGAGGCGTGGCCACAAATCCTGGGACAGGGGTGCCTGAAGAACAAATTAGGACATTGCTTTCGTTGAAATTATTTTTAAGTACAAGTTCTCCAAGGTATTGAGATTTGCATGTAAATGCGGATAACTTGAACTCTGAACCTTCGCGGGCAAATGTTTCGATTAATTCATGATGGAAATTGTCATCAGACCTGATAATACCAATGCAGGTAATGCCAGCCTCCTGAATCCACTTTGAGGCAAAATAAGCTGGTACAGATAGGTTGGGTATAAATATATCTGGCTGAATTGATTTAATTATTTGAATTAGTTGTCTTATAGAGTGCTCTGTTGATTTTTCTTTAAAAATTTTAGTACATTTGATTCCATAAGATTGCAAGTTGTTGTATACTTGACATGTAGTTTCTGAACTCATTATGAAGATAACATGTGTAGAGAATCCACGCTGAGCAAGTTTGGGTAGGATTCGTTGTAACCAAATATTTGGGCCGTTTATTTGGTTTGGACCGTAAGCAACAATTGCAATATTAATGTTATTGTTGTTATTTTTGTATTTTTTTACTAAATATGATATTTCGTTTCCTTTGTTTAAAATTGCGTCCCAACTGTGAATGGGTATGTCGTTTTCTGTAATTGTTTGAATTAATTTGTCATGAATTTTTTTGTCTAATCCAATCCTGTCCCAATGAAATTCAATGAATAGTTCGTTTATATATTTTATCGTTTTGTCTTTTATCATTTTATATAAAACTTCATATTCTGCGCCTTCAATGTCCATTTTTAATATTATAAAGTCTTCTTGTTTGAATTCATGTCGAATCCACTGACTAAAATCGACTGCAGGGACTCGTATTTTTTTTTTGCCTACAATATTGAGCTTGTGTGAATATACAGAGCTTCCATCAAAGTCTTTTTCGTCTATATAAAAATCTAAAAATTCATTATTAATCCATACTGCAGATTGTATAAGTGTTGAGTTTAGGTTTTTATGATGGTAAGCAAGGAGCGGATTTGGTTCAAAGCTAAATATTTCGAACTCATTAAACGATGATGTGAATTTTCGTACTGAACTTCCATCATATGCTCCGCAGTCAATAAAAATTTTTCGCATCTTATTTTTTCCCGTACTGTACTGGGGTTATTTCATAAATTATTTATAAATTGTCATGAGGTAATCTGTTTGTTCTTTAATTTTTTTTATTTATGATATTTCGTAGTCTATAGTGTTATAGAAAATATAGTCCGAAAAACATAATTTTTTGCTATATATGCAGTATGCTGTTTTGTCAGATGTTTGCATTCTGAGCTATTGTTTTTAATGTGGGGGTTATCGATTTGGATAGATTGGTGTTTTTTGTGAGTCGAATTTTTATTATACATCACTATTTTAAAATTTTAATGTTTTTGCGTAGATTTCGGTTACTTGTTGATGTTGCTCGTATATGTAGAAAATTTATCTGTATTTAATAATTTTCGCGGGGCTGCCGTAGGCAATGGCGTATTCTGGTATTGATTTAGTAACAACGCTTCCTGCACCTATAACTGCGCCATTTCCAATTGATACTCCATCTAGTATTTTGCATCCTGCTGCAATCCATACATTATCACCTATAAAAATTCCTAGTTTAGTCTCTCCTTGTGTTCTTATCAATTTGTTCTTATGTTTAAATATATGATTAGCAGGAATAATTATTGTTTGTGCTGCAATTCTTGTGTCGTTTCCAATTTTTAATCCTCCATGTCCGTATAGAATGCAAAAAATTTGAATACTTACATTTTTGCCGATCACAATACTTCCTCCATATGTATGGAGTTGTGCGTAGTCATTAATTACGGTATTGCTTTCGATATATATAGATCCTCCGTTAATTATAGAAAGATTAGCTTTTTTTGAAATTATCGCTGATGAGCTAATTTGAATATTGTCTTCTTTGATTTTTGTATGATTTGTTATTATCGATCCACCTCCGCATTCTTTGTAAAACAAATCTATGTCGTGTGCACTTACTATATATTTGTTTTGAATTTTGGCAGATTTTAATTTCTTTGATATAATTAATGACATGACATGTGTTGGATTAATTTTTAGTATTTCTGCGACTTCGTCAATATTGTACGTTTTGATCATTTTTTTCTCTATTTTAATTATTTATTTAAAGCAAATGAATTATGATTATTTTATGCTTGATTTCAATTACAATGTTTTATTTAAAAGAATTCTCCAATGCGCTTGTCTATTAAATTATTATGATCGAGCGCAATGCAGTTACTAATAATGATAGTATCGTCTTTAATTTAATATTTAAAATGATTGCGTTTAATTTTTAAATCGTTTTTGCTGCGGCCGAAGATCTTTCTAATGGGCATTCGACTATGGAATGTTTTTTGTTTTGTCGAGTATTTATGCTCAATCCTTTATTTGCCTGTCTTGATGACTTAGACACTGATAAAGATGATCAAGCACGTTTTCGATTTCAACGGTTAGAAAACGACATTATAGGATTTTGCTACACGATGCTTTTGACTCAAGTCAGCAGCGCAGGAGTCTTGTTTTAAGTGTAGGGATTGTCTTGGTAATATCGTAGGCTAATGAAAATTCCGTTGGTCTTGGTTGCATTTACGTGCCTTCCTTCGGTGAACTAGAATTTCTTGTAGACTTTACCTTTGCCAATGCGATGCGCGCTTAGTGTGTGGAATCGGCAATTTTTTTTACTTGCCCACGCAAGAGATGATTTCACAATCAAAGATATATTTGAACATTTCGGTGTCCATTTCAATATTTGTTGCGCTTTGGAGATATCCGCTATCAAAGTTGGTGGATCTCCATATCTCCGTTGAGATATTATGTGCGGAACATTTTTTTTTGTGATATTTTCAATAGCGAATATAATTTCTTTCACTGAAGCGCCTATCCCTGCCCCAAGATTGAGGGCATGCCTCTTTCCTCCGTCTACAAGGTATCTTAATGCTTTTATATGTGCTTCAGATAAATCTGTAACATGTATATAGTCTCGAATACATGTCCCATCCGGAGTCGGGTAATCATCACCAAAAATTTCCAGAGCAGGCATCTTCCCCATTGCAGCCATCAGCGCCAGTGGAATCAGGTGGGTTTCCGGTTCGTGCCATTCTCCTGTTTCCCCGTCCGGGTCACATCCTGCGGCGTTGAAGTAGCGTAGCGACATCCATTTGATGCCATGAGCATTTTCGTAATCGGCAAGCATCCTTTCCATGAACAGTTTGCTTGCTCCGTAGGGGTTGATTGGGGTGGTGGGAGTGTCTTCGGTGATGGGCATTTTTTCAGGTGATCCGTATACCGCGCAGGTCCCGGAGACCACTATGTACGGCACGTATTCGTCCCGCATCGCGTCAAGGATACTAAGCGTACCGCATACATTGTTTCGAAAGTATTTACCCGGATCGACGACCGACTCCCCTACGTATGCGCTAGCTGCGAAGTGGATGACGCCTTCGATGCGGTGCTGCCTGATGCAAGCGCGTAGGCGTTGCGTGTCCAGGATGTCGCCGTACACGAAGTCGCCCCAGCGAACCAGTTCTCTGTGCCCTGTGGACAGGTTGTCGTAGGTGACAACGGTGTGTCCCTGGTGCGCCAGTGCCTTGCAGGTGTGGCTCCCGATGTAGCCTGCTCCGCCTGTGACCAGTATGCGCATGGTTTATTTCTCCCTCAATTCGCCTGACGCGAGGAGTTTTTTGAAATACGCGCTCGTCAGCGTCAGCCCATCGCGTAGGCGGACCTTCGGTTCCCATCCATACCGCGTCTGGGCGACGGTAATATCTGGCTTGCGTTGGCGGGGATCGTCGTTTGGCAGGGTTTCAAAAGAGATCTCCGATGAACTGCCTGTCAATTCTATCACATGCTGGGCCAGTTCCAGGATCGTGAACTCCCCCGGATTGCCCATGTTCAACGGCCCACAGAACTCGCGATCATTCCGCATGAACCGGATCATCAGTTCCACCAGATCGTCCACATAGCAAAACGACCGCGTCTGCGACCCATCCCCGTAAATCGTAATGGGCTTGCCCTGCAGGGCCTGCATGATGAAGTTCGAGACTACTCGCCCATCATTCGGGTGCATTCTTGGCCCATATGTGTTGAACAGGCGGCCTACTTTCACTGGCAGGTCGTGCTGCCTGTGGTAGGCAAAGAAAAGCGACTCTGCGCATCGTTTCCCTTCGTCATAGCACGAACGGTGCCCGATCGGATTTACATTCCCCCAGTACGACTCCGGCTGTGGATGCACTTCCGGGTCGCCGTACACTTCCGACGTCGACGCCTGGAAGATCGGAATCCGCAATCTTTTTGCCAGCCCCAGCATGTTGATGGCCCCGTGCACGCACGTCTTGATCGTCTGCACTGGGTCGAACTGGTAGTGGATGGGCGAGGCCGGACAGGCCAGGTTGTAGATTTCGTCCACCTCGACGAACAGCGGGAAGGTGATGTCGTGGCGGATGACTTCGAAGCGGGGGTTGGGGAGGAGGTGCTCGATGTTCTGCTTGGAACTGGTGAAGAAATTGTCCACACAGATGACTTCGCAGCCTTCCTGGAGCAGACGTTCGCAGAGGTGGGATCCTAAAAAACCGGATCCGCCCGTTACGAGGACGCGTTTTCGTAAGTGCATGTCTTTCCCGCCATCCTGGCAAGAGGTGTCAAAATTTCCGCAGCCTGTGGCTGTCTGAAAATATAAAGCACCAGGCGTGCCAATGGTCGCGGGATTCGAAAAAGGTCTTTTCTCGGGAACGGTTAGATGCTGAAGGGCGCGGTGGGGTCATCCCCCCATCTGCTTCGTCGCGTACAGTTTCATCTTCCTGGCCTCGGCAAACTCCCCGTTGATGGCCAGGGCGCGGTCGGCGGCGGCGATGGCGTTTTTCCAGCGTTTCTGGTCGAGGTAGACGCGGCCGAGGTTGAAGTAGATGGCCTCGTCCTTGGTCTGGCGTTCCAGGGCCTGGATGTAGAATTTCTCGGCCTCCTCGAGGCGGCCGGACTTGCGCAGGACCATGCCGAGCTTGTTGAAGATGTGGGCCGAGTCCGGATTGTCGGCGTAAGCGGATTTGAGGTATTCGAGGGCCTCGTCGTATCTGCCGAATTCCAGGAACATGTCGGCCACGGTGACCTTGAGTTCCGTGTCCGTGCGGGCCGCGTCGATGAGGCGGTCGCAGACCTGCTTCGCCTTGGCAGGGTCGTCTTCCTGCAGGTGCTTTCTGGCCAGTTCGAGCTGCTTGCGGCGGTATTCGGCCAGGGCGGCCAGGTGGGTGTTGGCCTCTTCGGCAAGATTTTCCTGCAGGAAGGCCAGCAGGGCGTAGAGGCTGGCAAGAAGTTCCTTTTCCTCGCCGGGCTTGTAGCTGATCTGCAGGGGGTAGATTTTCTTGAGTTCGCGGTCGTTGGCCAGAGCGTAGGCCGCTTTGTCCAGGGCCTCGGTAAAGGCCTGCAGTTCGTGCTTGAGGAGCTGGGCCTTGAGGATGAAGCCCACGGCCTCGTGCAGGTTGGCCACGGCCGCAAGGAGCTTTCCCTGTTTCAGCAGCATGCTGGTTTCTCCAAGCTGTTTCTTCGCCTTGAGAATCTCTGCCGACATGGGTGCTCCTTGCGCGTGGTGTGCGGTCTTGGGTTATTGAACCTTGCCGGTCTCCAGCATGCGCCGGAAGCGTGCGAAGAAGTACTGGCTGTCGTGGGGGCCGGGGCCCGCCTCGGGGTGGTGCTGCACGCTGAAAATGGGCTTGGTCCGGTGCCGGAAACCTTCCAGGGTCCGATCGTTCAGGTTGAGATGCGTCTGCTCCAGAAAATCGAGACTAGATATGTCTACGCAAAAACCGTGGTTTTGTGAAGAAATTTCGATCTTTTGGGTTATGTCGTCCTGTACCGGATGGTTGATGCCGTGGTGCCCGAACTTCAGCTTGAAGCTCGTGCCGCCAAGGGCGATGCCCAGGAGCTGATGGCCGAGGCAGATGCCGCCCACGGGGAAGAGGTCGCACAGCTCCTTGATGATGGCGATCTCGTCCTTGAGGGTCGCCGGGTCGCCGGGGCCGTTGGAGAGGAAGACGCCGCTGGGGGACAATTTTTTGACGAGCGCCACCGGGAACTTCGGGGGCACGGCCAGGATGGTCAGACCTTCGGCGGCCAGCAGGCGCAGGATGTTCCACTTGATGCCGTAGTCGTACACGACCACGCGCAAGGTGCCTTCGGAACCTTCGGGCCACAGGGGCAGATCGCCGTCCATCTTCGCCGGGGTCGGCTCGGTGCCGGTCCAGTAGTAGGGCTCCTTGGGGGCCACGAAGTCGACCAAGTTGGCGCCTTCCATGGAGGGCAGGGCCTTGGCCTTGGCGACAAGTTCCTCGGGCGTCAGGTCCTCGGTCGAGATGATGCCGCGCATGGCGCCGTTGATGCGCAGGTGCCGGGTCAGGGCGCGGGTGTCGATGCCTTCCAGGCCCATGACGCCGTGGCGCACGAGGTAGTCCGGCAGGCTCTCGGTGGCGCGCCAGTTCGACGGCTTCTTGCAGCACTCCTTGACGATGAAGGCCGGGCAGTGGATGCGCGAGGACTCCACGTCCTCGAGGTTCACGCCGTAGTTGCCGATGAGCGGGTAGGTCATGCAGACCATCTGCCCGTAGTAGGACGGGTCCGTCAGGATTTCCTGGTAGCCGGACATGCCGGTGTTGAAGATGACTTCGCCGCCGGCCTCGCCGGGGCCGGTGAAGGACTGCCCGGCGAACCAGGTGCCGTCCTCAAGGGCCAGAATCGCTTTCATATATACTCTTCTCCTCGCATGAGTGCGCTGACTGTTTGCAGATCTTCGGGGCGGTCCACGCCGTGGCTTGCGTGCCGCGTGAGGGCCACATGGATGGGGATGCCGGCTTCGAGCAGGCGGAGCTGTTCCAGCTTTTCCAGCCGCTCCAGCGGACTCTCGCCCAAAGCGCTGAATTTTTCAAGGATGCGCATGCGCAGCCCGTACAGGCCGATGTGGCCCAGATATTCCGGCGGGTTGTCGCGCCCGAAGGGCACGGGCGCCCGCGAAAAATAGAGGGCCCGGCCGTCGGCCGCGCGCACGATCTTGACCCGGTCCGGAGACTGGGCCGCCTCGGCGTCGATGACGTGCCCGAGGGTGGTGACCTGCACGAGCGGGTCCTCGAAGGGCCGGATCAGCTCGGTCAGCATCTCGGGGTTCAGGGCCGGTTCGTCGCCCTGAACGTTGACAACGACGCTGTCCGGCGACGCGCCGAGCATTCGGGCCGCCTCCAGCACGCGGTCCGTGCCGCTGGCGTGGTCGCGGCCGGTCATGAGGGCCTTCATGCCGAGGTCCAGGGCGGCCCTCAGGATGCGTTCGTCGTCCGTGGCCAGGGCCACGGTCCCCACCAGCGGGCAGAGGGACGCGCGGTGCATGACGTGCCAGAACATGGGTTTGCCGTGGATGAGGGCCAGGGGCTTGCCCGGAAAGCGCGAGCTTTCGTATCTGGCCGGGATGATGGCGTAGACGTCAGTCATGGTCACTCCGTGAAAGAAATGGCGCGACAAGGGCGGCGGACGCGGCCGAGGCGCCCTGGCGCGCGCGCACGTAGTCCAGGGCTTTGGCCCGGACCGTGTCCCTGGGGGGGGCGGGTTCGAGCAGGAAGCGGGTTAGTTCGGCCGTGTCCGGGCTGCGGAAAACCAGGTCTTCGAAGATTTCGCCGCCCACCCAGTCGAAATTGCGGGTGTGGGGGCCGACGCAGGGCAGCACTCCCTGGGCCAGGGGTTCCAGGAAATTCTGGCCCCCGAGCCGGGCCAGGCTGCCGCCGACAAAAGCGCGTCGTGCCAGGGCATAGGCCTGGCCTAGCTCCCCGAAGGCGTCCCAGAGCACGACTCCGGGCGCGGCCGGGCCCGTCAGGGCGCTGCGGCGGGTCCAGGGAATGCGGGCCTTCGCCAGCAGCGCTTCCCAGGCGGCGATGCGGTGCATGTGGCGCGGGAACAGGCCGATGACGCACTGCGGGTCGGCGTCGTGCAGGCGCCGGGTGAGGTCGAGGACGACCGTTTCCTCCTGTTCGCGCACGGACCCGAGGACCAGGAATGGGTGATCTTCGGGCACGAAGGCCGCCAGGGGGTTGTCGGCGCGCGAGAGAAACTGCGCGTTCATGGCCCGGTCGAACTTGATGTTCCCGGTCACGGTCGTCCGTTCGGAGCCGAAGATCAGCCCGAAGCGCCGGGCGTCAGCCGGGGCGATGGCCCCAACGGTCGACGGAGCGAAAGAGCGCAGCCACGGCCGCAGGAACAGGTAGCCGGCCAGGGACTTGGGCGTCATGCGCGCGTTGACGACGATCACGGGCACCTTGCGGGTCGCGCAGGCCATGAGCAGGCCGGGCCAGATCTCGGTTTCGAGGAGCACGACGGCCTTGGGCCGGGCCTGGTCCAGCATCCGGCCCATGAGCCACGGCAGGTCCAGGGGCAGCATGCGGGACTGCAGGCCGGCCGCGTTCGCCTTGCGCAGCACGTCGAGGCCCTGGCTGGTGCAGGACGTGGCCAGGACCCGGACTCCGGGCAGGTGTTCCAGCAGGCTCGCCACCAGGGCGCATTCCCCGGCCGAGGCGCCCTGGACCCAGACGTCGCAGGGCGCGGGGCGGCCGAAGCCGAGGCGCTGCCGCCAGCCCTGGCGCATCCTGGGCGAAAGAAACAGAAGGGGCCCGGCCGCGCACCACAGCAGGGCGTACAGGGCGCTCAAGGCGCGCCGCGCGGCGGCGGGCATCCGGTTCCGGGCCAGGGGCATCAGCGTTTCTTGCGCAGGCCCAGTTCGATGAGCCGCGCCAGGAGCTGTTCGAAGGACAGGCCCACGGCCCGGGCCTCCTGGGGCAGGAGGCTCGTGGCCGTCATGCCGGGCAGGGTGTTGACCTCCAGCAGGTACGGCGTGCCGTCGGCCGCGAGCATGAAGTCCGCCCGGCTGTAGTCGGACAGGCCCAGGGCGTCGTGGGCGGCGCGGGCCATGGACTGCAGGCGCGCCGTCAGTTCGTCCGAAACGGGCGCCGGGCAGATCTCCTCGGTGGCGCCGGGCAGGTACTTGCTGTCGTAGTCGAAGAACTCGCCGCGCTTGGGTCGGATGAGGATGGGGGGGAGCGTCTGGCCTTCGAGCACCCCGCAGGTCAGCTCCTGGCCACGGATCAGCACCTCGGCCAGCAGGTCCTGACCGGCGATCTCCGGCGCGGCGAGGTAGGCGTCGAGCTCCTCCTCGCAGCCGATGATGCCCACGCCCAGGCTGGAGCCGCCGGTGTTGGGCTTGACCACGATGGGGAAGGGTAGCAGGGGGCGCCACTCGTTGACGTGGCAGGCCGGGACGAACTCCCACTGCGGGGTGTCCAGCCCGGCGGCCTCGAAGATCTGCTTGGCCACGGCCTTGTTCAGGGCCAGGAGCGACGAGCGGGCGTCCGAGCCCTGGAAGGGCATGCCGATGCGTTCCAGCAGGCACTGGATGAGTCCGTCCTCACCGGGGGAGCCGTGCAGGTTGATGAAGGCGAAGTCGTGCCCTTCGACTGCGGCGTAGAGACCGCGCAGGTCGCGGGCCGGGTCGAAGAGGGTGACGCTGTGGCCGAGGGCGGTCAGGCCCTTTTCGATCTGGCGGGCGCCGCTTAAGGCCACCTCGCGTTCACCGGACCAGCCGCCGGCTATCAAAAAGATATTCATGGATTTCTTCTCCGAGAATGGTGCTGAAAAGATGTTCGATGGCCTTGCCCTGGTCGTGGGAGCGCCGGACCAGGGCGCGGCTGCGTTCCGTGTGCCCGTAGCGGGCGAAAAGGTCCTCGAAACGTTCGCTCAGGCTGACGATCCTGTCGTGCTTGACCCGTTTGTCGGCGTAGATGACGGCCAGAGGCAGGAAAAAATTCTCCGCGTCGAGTTCCCCCGGCCAATGTACGTGATGGACCACGCCCTGGGCGATGCGCGGGTTGCGCGTCAGCTCCATGGCCCAGGCCGCGCCGAGTTGGCTGTGGTTGCCGCCGTGGACGATGGACCAGGTCTTGCCCAGGTCGTGCAGGAGGCCTGCGGCGCGCACGGACTGCACGAAATCGTCCCGCGGGAGCCCGTCGGGGTTGCCCAGGCCCTTGTCGGCGGCCATCTGCGCCAGGGTCGTGGCCACACCCGCGACCAGTTCGCTGTGCTCCTTGATGTGCTCGTACATGCCGTACTCATCCCACCAGGCGCGGCACTGCCCGTCAGAGGGGATACGCCCCCCGGCGTGGACGGCGATGGGGGATGGCTGGATATCGTTCATGCTGCGGGCCTTGAGGTGTCGAGCGGGTGCGGGAAGAGTTCATTGACACGAAACAGGCAGGGATTTAGCAACAGCGGTGACAAAAAGCAAAGCGGGAGATGTGCCCCATGTGCCTGGCTATTCCGATGGAAGTACTGAAGATCGACGGCCAAAGCGCCGAGGTGCAGGTCGGCGGGACGCGGCAGACGGTCCGGCTGGATCTGATTTCCGAATTTCCGGAAGTGGGCGACTTCGTCATCGTCCACGCCGGCTTCGCCCTGACCCGGCTGGACCGGGAGGAAGCCGTCGCCACCCTGAAACTTTTCGAGGAAGGGCTGAACGTTGAGCTTATTTGACAACTTCAAGGACCCGGAGCTGTGCAAGGCCCTGCTGGACCGCATCCACAAGGAACTCGACGGCGAACTGCGCTTCATGGAGGTCTGTGGGACGCATACGGTATCCATCTTCCGCAGCGGCGTGCGCTCCCTGCTTTCGGACAAGGTCGTGCACCTCTCGGGCCCCGGCTGCCCGGTCTGCGTGACCCACGACAGCGAGGTGGCCGCGTTCCTGGAACTGGCCGGCAGGAATGCGATCATCGCCACCTTCGGCGACCTCATGCGCGTGCCCGGCCCGGACAAGAAGAGCCTCAAGAGCGCCCAGGCCGAAGGCGCCCGGGTCAAGGTCGTCTATTCGCCCTTCGACGCCCTGAAGCTGGCCCAGGACAACCCCGGCGACAAGGTCGTGTTCCTGGGCGTGGGCTTCGAGACCACGGCCCCGGCCATCGCGGCCACGGTCAAGGTGGCGCGCGAGCAGGGCATCACCAACTTTTCCGTGCTCTGCTTCCACAAGCTGGTGCCGCCGGCCCTGGACGCCCTGGTTGGCGATCCGGAGCTGAAGGTCCAGGCCTTCCTGCTGCCGGGCCACGTCTCGGCCATCATCGGCGTGGAGCCCTACCGCTTCCTGGCCGAGAAGCACAGCCTGCCCGCGGTCGTGGCCGGCTTCGAGCCCGTGGACATCCTGCAGGCCCTGCACCTCTTCGTGACCATGCGCAACGAACGCCGGGCCGAAGTGGTCAACGCCTACACCCGCGTCGTGTCCGACGCCGGCAACCCCAAGGCCGTGTCGGTCATGCACGAGGTCTTCGAGCCGGCCGACGCCCTGTGGCGCGGCATCGGCCTCATCCCGGGCAGCGGCCTGACCGTGCGCGAGGAGTACGCGGCCTTCGACGCCATGCGGGTTTTCGGCATGGCGCTCAAGGAGGTCCCGGCCATCAAGGGCTGCCGCTGCGGCGACGTGCTCAAGGGCAAGCTCTCACCCGACGGGTGCCCGCTCTTCGGCAAGGCCTGCACCCCGGCCGCGCCCGTGGGGCCGTGCATGGTTTCCACTGAAGGGTCGTGCGCAGCGTATTACAAGTATAAAGTTTAGACCGCCCTGCGCGGTCCGGGCATGGGGCAGGATGGCCGCTGGCGATCCATGTCCTGTCCCTTTGTTTTTTTCAGATTGCACCAAAGGGGGATGCGTGGACAGGGTTCTTCTTGATTACGGCAGCGGCGGCAAGGCTTCGCATCGGCTCATCGGCGAACTGTTCCTCAAATATCTGGGCAACGCGGTCCTGGACCGATTGGACGACGCGGCGTTTCTGGAGATGAGCGGGCCTTTGTCCGTCAGCACCGACACCTTTACGGTCGACCCCATCTTCTTTCCCGGCGGCGATATCGGCTCCTTGGCCGTGCACGGCACGGTCAACGACGTGGCCATGCTCGGCGCACGGCCAAAATACCTGACCTGCGGGTTCATCCTGGAGGAGGGGCTGCCCATGGCCGACCTGGAGCGTATCGTCGAATCCATGGGCCGGGCCGCCCGCGAGGCCGGGGTGCTGGTCGTCACGGGCGACACCAAGGTCGTGCCCAGGGGGGCCGTGGACAAGATCTTCATCAACACCACCGGCATCGGCGAGATTTTCGTGTCCGAGGCCCCGAGCGGCCGGCGCGCCAGGCCGGGCGACGCCATCCTCATCAGCGGTTTCGTCGGCGACCATGGCCTGGCCATCCTGTCCAAGCGCGAGGGCCTGACCTTCGAGGCGCCCGTGCTCTCGGACTGCGCCTCCCTCAACCACCTCATCGTGCGCCTGCTGGAAACCGTCCCCGAGGTGCATGTCCTGCGCGACCCCACCCGCGGCGGCGTGGCCACGACCCTGAACGAGATCGCCGGGCAGTCGGGCGTGGAGTGCCGAATTCTGGAGTCGAGCATTCCCGTGCGTCCCGAGGTCAGCGGCGGCTGCTCGTTCCTTGGCCTCGACCCGCTGTACCTGGCCAACGAGGGCAAGTTCCTGTGCATCCTGCCCCAGGAGCACGCCGAGGCGGCCCTGTCCGTCATGCGCGCCGACCCCCTGGGCCGCGATGCGGTGCAGATAGGCACGGTGCGCGCCGAACACCCCGGCAAGGTCGTGCTGGAGACGCCGCTGGGCGGCACGCGCCTCATGGACATGCTCGAGGGCGAACAGCTGCCGCGCATCTGCTGACATGAACCGCACCTTCGTCGCCATCGACTTCGAGACCGCGGACTCGCGCCGCGACAGCGCCTGCGCCGTGGGCCTGACCAAGGTCCGCGGCGGAGCCGTCGTCGACTCCCTGTACGGGCTCATCCGGCCGCCGCGCTCGCGTTTTTCGCCTTTCTGCGTGGGCGTGCACGGCATCCGTTGGTCCGACGTCAAGGACAGCCCGGGTTTCCGGGACTTCTGGATCGAGAATGCCGGCTTCCTGGAGGACGCGGATTTCCTGGCCGCCCACAACGCGAGCTTCGACAAGGGCGTCCTCGGGGCCTGCTGCACCATGGCCGGCCTGCCCGCCCCGCGTCTGCCCTTCGTCTGCACCGTGAACCTGGCCCGCAACCAGTGGAACCTGCGGCCGACCAAGCTGCCCGACGTCTGCCGCCACCTGGGCCTGACCTTGAACCACCACCACGCCGGCTCCGACGCCGAGGCCTGCGCCCGCATCGTCATTGCCGCCGTGGCGGAGAACCCCCGCTGCCTCGACCCGTTCGGCGTGTAGGAGGACACATGCCCCTGACCCAGGCCCAGTTGCGGGCCCATATCTTCCTGGTCATTCTCGACAAGTTCTCGAACACCGAGGAGCGCCGCCGCGAAGCCCTGGCGGAATACTTCCTGGTGACCATGCCCAACGTCTCCCAGGAGGCCGCCGACCGTCTGGCCGTCCTCATCCCGGACCTCATGCCGGAGCTCTATTCCAAATGGATCGGCGAGTTCGCCGACCGCCTCTTCGAGACCGTGCCCGACGACCAGCTTCAGCACCTCTGCGACGGCACCGTGGAAAACAACGCGGCCCTGGGCCTGGTCTTTCTCATGTTCATGGAGTCCGAGCGCATGGAGAAAGAGGTCGAGGAAGACCTGCGAGCCTACGCTCTCAAGCATTCGGGCAGCGACGACATGGGCGACCTGGTGGCCGCCTACCTGCGCGGCAAGGTCGACGCCCTGCGGGCGGAAGTGGCGGGGGAGAAGGCGCAGTAGGGACGCGCGAGGGAGATATCTCTGCACCGTGAGGGCCGACTGGCCCGTCGGCGGACGGCTTCCTGAAAGCACGCCGCACGCGATGAAAAAAGCCCGCCCAGGCGAACCTGGGCGGGCTTCTTCATTTCGAAGCGGTCGCGACTTAGGCGAAGACCTTCTCGAACTTGGGCACGACGTCCTTTTTGCGGGACATGACCTTGGGCAGCCAGGCCTTTCCGTCCACGGGCTTGGCGCCGAAGGCCTTCTCGACCACGGAGGCGTCGTCGGAGGCGATCAGGATCTCGGAGCCTTCCTTCATGATGTCGGTCAGCAGCAGGAACACGGAGTGGTTGCCTTTCTCGGCCTTCAGCTTGACGATGTCGGCGGCCAGGTCGGCCTTGACGGCGTCGAGGATGGACAGGTCGACGACTTCCAGCTGGCCGATGCCGACCTTGGTGCCGTTCATGTTGAAGTCCTTGTAGTCGCGCAGCACCAGCTCACGGGCCGGGGTGCCTTCGACGGCGGACTTGACCTTGAACATTTCCATGCCCAGGGCGGCCAGGTCGGCGATGCCGGCGATCTTGCCCAGTTCGGCAGCGGCTTCCTTGTCGGCCGGGGTGCAGGTCGGGGACTTGAAGATGACGGTGTCGCTCAGGATGGCGCACAGCATGATGCCGGCGATGTTCTTGGGGATCTCGACGCCGAAGTACTTGTACATGGCGTTGATGACCGTGGCGGTGCAGCCCACGGGCCAGATCCAGCACTCGAGCGGGCTGGAGGTGGTCAGGTCGCCCAGCTTGTGGTGGTCGACGATACCCAGGACTTCAGCCTGCTTGATGTCTTCGGGCAGCTGGGCCAGGTCGGAGGTGTCGACCAGGAAAACCTTTTCGCCGGCAAAGGCGGTCTTCACGGCCGGGGCGGCCACGCCGAACTTCTCGAGGATGAACTTGGTCTCGGGGGGCAGTTCGCCCTGGGCGGCCGGGGTGCAGGCCACGCCGAGCTTGCTCTTCAGGTCGGCCAGCGCGATAGCGCTGCAGACGGTGTCGGAATCAGGATTCTTGTGACCGAAAACATAAACGGACATG
The DNA here is from genome assembly GCF_055385525.1 of Desulfomicrobium aestuarii. Lineage (NCBI taxonomy): Bacteria > Pseudomonadati > Thermodesulfobacteriota > Desulfovibrionia > Desulfovibrionales > Desulfomicrobiaceae > Desulfomicrobium > Desulfomicrobium aestuarii. The sequence continues at coordinate 2,729,062 of NZ_AP042427.1, read as the reverse complement.
GTATTCCTCCTACAAGGGTTTATTGACGAACAATAAGTTTGTGCCAAATATCACAATTATTCGCGGCTGCCAAGAGAGAACATTGTGAAGATATTGTCAAGGCTCAGAGCGTGAGCAGAACGCCGAGCACGAGGCTGGCGCCGGCCAGGGCGTAGGCCCGCGGCAGGCGCAGCGCCAGAACGGCTCCGGCGCAGGCCCCGATCCAGAGCATGGGCCACGTGGGCTGCGGTCCCCCGGATACCCATGGCGCGACCAGTCTGACGATTGCCAGCAGGGCCGCGGCGCAGGACAGGTAGAGGGCGAAGCCCAGGGCGAACATCTCGCCCATGGCCTGGAAGACCAGGCGGTCCGGCGTGTAGGGGTGGTTCACGCCGCGCCTGTTCCAGATGATGAGCCTGTTGTAGCTCAGGTTCTGGCGCTTGCGGTAGCGCTGTTCCACCCAGGAGCCCAGATAGGCCAGGGGGAGGGAGAGGACGAGTATGATGGCCGTGACGCGCATGTCCGCTTCGGGCACACAGGCCAGCACGCCCAGGGTGGCGGTCAGGGCCAGCAGGCCGTGGGGCGGGATGAAGGTGCCGGCCGGGAAGAGGTCGAGCCACAGGAGTTCGAAGAAGATTCCGGCGTTCAGGGGCGGCTGCAGCCTGAAGGTCAGGAGCGCCCAGAGCATGGCGGCGAAGAGGGGGCGGTGGACGAAGCCCAGGTCAAGGGCGAAGCGGGTCAGCCAGAGCAGGGCAAAAAAAAACCGCCTCCGGCCAGAATGGTGAAGTCGTGAGAGGTGATCATGACGGTTCCGGGTGGTTCATAGGTTGACCTTCGGCGTGGCCGTGGGCACGCAACGGAAATCGATCTCCACTTCGTGGTCCGCGAAATACTTGAGACAGCTGCGGTCGTCGGGCCCCAGGGCGATATGCTCGCAGACCTGCTCCTTGCCCGGCCCGTAATGCAGATTGCCGATGTTGACCTGGGAGAAGGGCAGTCCGGCCATGTGCGCGGATCTGGCATCGGCGCAGGTGGAGAACAGCACCAGGACGTGCTGTGAGACATTCCCCTTGAAGACGCGGCGCAGGACGTCGGGCGTTTCGGCCACGGTGCAGCAGACGAAGGACACGTCGCTCGGGACGGCCAGGCTCATGATCTCCTGCCTGAGGGCGTCGGAGGCCAGGTCGTCGTTGGCCACCACCAGGGTCTTGGCCCTTATGTGCGGCAGCCAGGCCTCGATGACCTGGCCGTGGACCAGCCGGTTGTCGATGCGGAACCAGATCACGCCTAGGCCTCGCCGATCTTTCGGGTCAGAACCTCGCCCGCGAGCACGATGCCCTGGATGCCGGCGTTTTTGGCATTCTGGGCCAGCTGGGTCAGCTCCTGGTCGCGCATGCCGAGGATGCGTAGCAGCATGGGCAGGTTGACCCCGGTCAGGACGTCGACCTTGCCCGGCTGGAGCAGGGACAGGCCGATGTTGGACGGCGTGCCGCCGAACATGTCGGTCAGGATGATCACGCCTTCGCCCGTCTCCATCCGTTTGACGGCGCTTTTCAGGTCCGTCAGCAGGGTGGCCATGTCCACCGCGCCTTCCACCGCTATGTGGGCGCACTGTTCCTGCGGCCCCAAGATGGTCTGGGCAGCCTCCAGCAGATGCTGGCCGAACTGGCCATGGGTCACCAGAATCACTCCAACCATTCTTCCTCCAGAACGCGTTATCCGAGACTGAAATGCCGATGCTCCACAGAGACGGTGTACCCGCGCGCCCTCAGGTGGGCAAGCACGGCCTCTGTCACGGCCACGGAGCGGTGTCTGCCGCCGGTGCAGCCGAAGGCCATGGTCAGGCGGTAGCGCCCTTCCCTGGCGTAGAGGGGCACGGTGAAGTCGAGAAACTCCAGGAGCCTCTTCAGGTACTCCCGGCCGGGTTCGCCGTCCAGGACGTAGCGGGCGATGGCTTCATCCTGTCCGGACAGGGGGCGCAGGTCCTCGACGAAATAGGGGTTTGGCAGGAAACGCAGGTCCATGACCGTGTCGGCCTCGGCCGGGGCCCCGTACTTGAAGCCGAAGGAGATGAGGTGCACGCGCATGCCCTGGCTCAGGCTGGCGATGCTCGCCCACTTGTCCTGGATGACGCGGCGCAGGTCGTGGACCGAGTAGTGGGACGTGTCGACGACCAGGTCGGCCTGGTTACGGATGGGCTCCAGGATCTCCCGTTCCCGGTCCAGGGCCGCTTCCAGGCCCAGGTTGCCCGTGGCCAGGGGGTGGGGTCGGCGCGTGGTGGCGTACCTGCGCAGCAGGACCTGGTCCGAGGAGTCCGTGAAGATGATGGTCGGGCGCACCGACAGCTTCTCCATGTCCTGCAACACTTCCCGCCACTGCCCGGCGAAGTCGGGCTGGCGCAGGTCCATGCCCATGGCCAGGCCCGGGTAGTCCGTGGACGAGGACGAGAAGAACAGCTCGATCAGGGCCGGGGCCATGCGGGCCGGCAGGCCATCCACGCAGAAGAAGCCCATGTCCTCGAAGACGCGCAGGGCCGTGCTCTTGCCCGAGCCCGACATGCCCGAGACGATGACGACGTTTTTCGGTGCGTTGCGCATTTCCATGGCGGGGGTTCCTTGCACAGGCTTCAGACGGACTGCAGCAGCCGCCACAGCCCGTCGCCGCCTTCCGCGTCGGCGAAGGCCTGGCGGAAGGCGTTGTCCTTGAGCAGGCGCGAGATGGTGGCCAGGATCTTCAGATGCAGGCCCACCACGCTGGAGGGGGCCAGGACCGTGAAGAAGATGGTGGCCGGCTTGTGGTCCAGGCTGGCGAAATCGACGCCTTCGCGGCTGCGTCCCACGATGACCATGACCTGGTCGAGGCTGTCCAGCTTTCCGTGAGGGATGGCGATGCCGTCTCCGATGCCCGTGGTGCCCAGCATTTCCCTGTCCAGGAGCACCTGGGCCACCCGCACGGGGTCAACGCCCGGGAATTTGCCCGGGAGCGGGGAAACGAGTTCGGCCAGGACCTCCTTCTTGGTCCTGGCCGAAAGGTCGGAGATGATCAGGTCTTTATCCAGGTATTCGGCAAGCTTCATGCCCTTATACCCCAGGGTCGATGAGGCCGAAGTCGCCGGTCTTGCGGCGGTAGATGACGTTGACGCGTTCGTTCTCGGCGTTCAGGAAGACGAGGAACTCGTTCTCCGTCTTGCCGAGCTGCATGGCGGCCTCTTCGACGACCATGGGCTTGGGCTCGAAGTGGTCGGTCTGCTGGATGCTCTGCCTGCGCTTGCCCGTGGTGTCCTCGTCGAAGCTGATGACGTCCATGCGCACGGTGTCGCCGCCGGCCTTGCGCTTGCTCTTGTCCTTGTCGCGGACCTTGCGCATCTGGGCCTCGAGCTTGTCCCACACCATGTCGACGGTGGAGTACATGTCCTCGCTGTCCTCGCGGGCGGAGATGTGCACGTTCTTGCCGGTCAGGACGACGTCGGCGATATGGCGGAATTTCTCGACTTCGAGGTTGACCTGCAGTTCGGCGTCAGGGGTGCCGGCCATGAACTTGCCGAGCTTGCCGAAACGGTCCTTGGCGTACTTGCGCAGGTGGTCGGAAGGGTCGAAGTTCTTGAAGTTGAAGACTATCCTCATGGAATCCTCCTCGTCAGTTGAGGGTCAACCCCGCGTCTTCCCGGAAGGGCGGCGAGGGGTGGAATATCAAAACACCTGCTTGCGCTTGGATGACGACTCGATGCCCAGGACGGCGCGGTATTTGGCCACCGTGCGGCGGGCGATGTTGACATCCAGCGTTTCCTTCAGCACCGCGGCGATCTTCTCGTCGCTGTAGGGGTGCTTGGGGTCTTCCTCGCTGACCATCTTCTTGATGATGGCCTTGACGGACTCGGAGCCCACCTGGGTGCCGTCGTCCATCTCCAGCGCGGAATTGAAGAAAAATTTCAGTTCGAAGATGCCGTGCGGGGTGGCCACGTACTTGCTCGTGGTGATGCGGCTGACCGTGGACTCGTGCATCTCGATGTCGTCGGCCACGTCCTTGAGTATGAGGGGCTTGAGCTTGGTCACGCCGTGCTCGAAGAAGCCCCGCTGAAACCGCACGATGCTCTCGACCACCTTATACAGGGTTCTCTGCCTTTGGTGCAAGCTCTTCATGAGCCACATGGCCGAACGCATCTTGTCGTGGAGGTACTCCCGGTCCGGGCCCTTCACGGCCAGGCTCGTGTCGTCCATGTAGTAGGGGCTCAGCTGCAGCTTGGGCAGGCCGTCGTCGTTCATGACGATGACGAAATCGCTTTCGTACTCGTACACGAAGACGTCGGGGCTGACGAAGACGGTGTTGTCGCTGCCGTAGCTCGCGCCGGGCATGGGGTCCAGGGTCTGGATGATGTCAAGGTAGGCCTTCAGGTCCTCCATCTGGATCTTGAACTTGCGCAGGAGCGGCTTGTAGCGGCGCTTCTCGATATCCTCCAGATGCTCGTCCACCAGTGAAACGAGGATGGGGTCGTCCTGGCCCAGGACCTCCAACTGGATGAGCAGGCACTCCTTGGGGGAACGGGCGGCCACGCCCACGGGGTCGAAGCGCTGCAGGCGGTGCAGGACGGACTGGACCAGGGCCAGGGGCGAAAGGGTCTCGGAGGCGATCTCCTCGGCGCTGGTCGTCAGGTAGCCCAGGGAGTCCAGGTTGCCGATGATGGCCTCGCCGATGGCCTCCTCCTCTTCGGTGATGTTGGAGAGGCAGAGCTGCCACAGGAGGTGGCCTTCCAGGGAGGGCTTGCCCGAGAGCCTGGCCTCGTAAGACATCATCTCCTCGAGGGCCTCGGTCTCCTTGAACTGCACCTGCTTGGTCGTGCTCGAAAAGTCGCCGAGGTAGTTCTCCCAGTCGGCGTTGCGCATGAGCTCGGCGTCGTCGAAGGACACGTCGGCCCGTTGCTCCACGGGCGGGGCCTGGGATTCGACCTCCTCGGAGATCTCCCGCGGCGCTTCCTCAAGCATCGGATTTTCCAGCAGTTCCTGCTGGACGGCTTCGAGGAGCTCGAATCGGGAGAGCTGAAGCAGCTTGATGGCCTGCTGCAGCTGCGGGGTCATGACCAGCTGCTGCGTCAGCTTGAGGTTCTGTCGGAGTTCAAGGCCCATAGTGTCTCTGTCGTCCCAGCGTAAGATGCAGTGTTGTCGTCGGCGGATTCATCCAGCAAAGACTTTGCCACAGAAGGCAGGTCGTGGCAATCCTTGGGAAATCGGCACCCCGCTAAAGGCTGAAACCCTCGCCGAGATAGACCTTGCGCGCCCCGGGGTCGGCGACGATCTCGTCGGGGCTGCCGCTCAGGATGATGCGGCCGTCGTACACTAGGTAGGCGCGGTCGCAGATCTGCAGGGTCTCGCGCACGTTGTGGTCGGAGATGAGCACGCCGATGCCCTTGGCCTTGAGGCCCTCGATGATGGTCTGGATGTCGTCCACGGCCAGGGGGTCGATGCCGGCGAAGGGTTCGTCCAGCAGGATGAACTTCGGGTCGCGGATCAGGGCGCGGGCGATCTCGAGCCTGCGGCGCTCGCCGCCGGACAGGTAGGCCGCCAGCTGGTCCTGCAGGCGGGTGATGCCGAGCTCGTCCAGGAGCCTGTCGGCCGTGCGCTTCTGCTCCTCGGCCGAGAGGCCGGAGTATTCCAGGATGAGCTGCAGATTCTGGCGCACGGTCAGCTTGCGGAAGATGGAGCTTTCCTGGGGCAGGTAGCTCATGCCCAGGCGGGCGCGCTTGTGCAGGGGCCAGCGGGTGATGTCCACGCCGTCCAGGGTGACTTCCCCGCGGGTGGGCGTGACGATGCCGGCGAGCATGTAGAAGGTCGTGGTCTTGCCGGCGCCGTTGGGGCCGAGCACGCCGACGACCTCGCCCTGGCGCACGTCGAGGTCGATGTCGCGGACCACGTCGCGGGCCCCGTAGCGTTTGGCCAGCTGGCGGCCGGACAGGGTCGTCACGGCTTGAGCTCCTTGGTGTCGGCCGGGGTGTTGAAGATGGCCTCGACCCGCTGCTTGCCGCCCAGAACCTCGCTGCGGTTCTCGCGCATGTAGAGCTTGATGACCTCGCCCTGGATCTTGTTGGCGCCTTCCATCAGCACCGGATCGCCTTCGAGGGTCAGGATTTCCGTGGCCGTGTCGTAGGTGGCCTTGTCGCAGGTGCCGGAGCGGCCCTTGTCGGCCTTGAGGCGGACATTGCCCTGGGAGATGATTTTCTTGATGGAGCTCTGCTGGTCCATGGCGGTCTGGGTGGAGTTGCCTCCGCCCTGCTTCTTGTCGAGGAGCACGGTCAGGGTGTCGGACCACATCTCGACGTCTTGGCGGATGACGTGCACCGACCCGGAAAAGACCACCTGGTCGCCTTTCTGGGTATAGGTCATGGTGTCGGACGTGATCTTGACCGGCACGGTCTTTTCCGCTGCCCACAGGGGGGCGGCCCATGCCAGGAGGAGAATCAGAATGAGTGAACGCATAGATGTCCCCGCTCGTCAGTTCAGGGTGACCTGGACGTTGCCGCGGGCCAGGATGTCGCCCGTGTCCAGGAAATATGTCAGGGCGTCGGAGCGGCCCTGCATGGAATCGCTTGAAATGTCGATGTTGCCGGACAGAACTAGGGTGCGGTTCCCGCCCGTGTAGTCGAGGGTGTCGGCGCGCATGCGGTATTCCCCCCGGGTGGCGTTGACGCCGTCCCACATCCTGGCGCGGTCCTCCTTCTGCCAGACCTGGCCCTTGGGCGCCGTGACTTCGACGTGCTCGCCGCCTTCCTCGCCCCAGTAGGTGATGACGGGGTCCGTCAGGGTCAGTTCGTCTCCGGCCTCGGCGTAGTTCGCCCCGGCAGCGCTCAAGTTCCAGAGCTTTTTGCCGTCCTTGCCCTGGCTCAGGTTCACGCCCTTGAGGCTCAGGTCAACGTCCACGTTGCGGGCGATGTCCGGGGTCAGACGCTCGGGCCACAGCATGCGCCAGCCCAGGACGGCGATGCCGGCCAGGATCAGCAGGGCGATGACGACCGCCAGTGCCCGTTTCATGCCGTCAGCCACTCCCGCCACATGGCGTCGAGCTTGCCCTGGGCGCGCAGGATGAAGTCCAGGGCCTCGCGTACGGCGCCGTGGCCGCCCATGGCCCGGGTGGTCCAGGCCGCGAGCTTCAGGATCTCGGGGCGGGCGTTGGGCACGGCGATGGGGAAGCCGACCATGGACATGGGTGCGGCATCGACCCAGTCGTCGCCGACGTAGGCCATGTGGTCGAAGGGGATGCCGGTCTTTTCGGAAATCTCGCGCATGGCCGGCACCTTCCGGTGGTGCCCGTAATAGTAGTGGCCGATGCCCAGTTCCGTCACGCGCCGCTTCACGGCCGGGGACTCAAGGCCCGTGATGACCGCGAACTCGATGCCGGCCTTGGGTCCGAGCTTGATGCCCAGGCCATCCTGGACGTTGAAGCGCTTCATGACGCAGCCGGACTCGTCGTAGTACAGGCCGCCGTCGGTCAGCACCCCGTCCACGTCCAGGATCATGAGGCGCACGTCTTTGGCCAGGCGCTCAGCATTCATTGGGGACGCTCCAGATGGCCGCCAGCTCAGAGAGCAGGGTGCGGGCCTTGGCCAGGGGCCAGGAGTTGGGGCCGTCGCACAGGGCCTTGTCCGGGTCCGGGTGGATTTCCATGAACAGGCCCTGGCAGCCGCTGGCCACGGCCGCCCGCGCCAGGGGCGGCACGAACTCGCGCTGGCCGCCCGAGGACGAGCCCTGGCCGCCCGGGAGCTGCACCGAGTGCGTGGCGTCGAAGATGACCGGGCAGCCGAACTGCTTCATGATGACCAGGGACCGGAAATCGACCACGAGGTTGTTGTAGCCGAACATGGAGCCGCGCTCCGTCAGCCAGATGCGCGTGAACCCTTCGGAGCGGATCTTCTCCACCGGGCCGCGCATGTCCCACGGGGCCATGAACTGCCCCTTCTTGATGTTCACGACGCGCTCGGTGCGGGCCGCGGCCAGCAGCAGGTCCGTCTGGCGGCAGAGGAAGGCCGGGATCTGCAGCACGTCGGCCACCTCGGCGGCCAGGGAGGCCTGGCGCGGCTCGTGGATGTCCGTGATGATGGGCAGGCCCGTGCGGCTCTTGATCTGGGCCAGCCAGTCGAGCCCGGTGTCCAGCCCCGGCCCCCGGAAGCTCCCCCCCGCGGTGCGGTTGGCCTTGTCGTAGGAGCTCTTGAAAATGAGCGGCAGGCCCAGCTCCGCGCAGATGGCCTGCAGCTCCACGGCCACGGTCATGGCCACGTCGAGGCTCTCCAGGACGCAGGGTCCGGCGATGAGGAAGGGGCGGTCGGCGACCAGCTCGGCGCAGTCGATCATGGTTCCTGCTCGGGTTTCTTGTTGGCCACGGCCGCGGCGATGAACTCGCGGAACAGCGGGTGGGGCTGCATGGGCCGGGAGGTGAACTCGGGGTGGAACTGGCAGCCCAGGAACCACGGGTGGTCCTTGATCTCCACGATCTCCACCAGGCTCTTGTCGGGCGAGGTGCCGCTGATGGTCAGGCCGGCCTCCTCGAAGCGCTTCTGGTAGGCGCCGTTGAATTCGTAGCGGTGGCGGTGGCGTTCGGAGACTTCGACCTGGCTGTAGGCCTCGAAGGCGCGGGTGTCCTTCTCGATGACGCAGGGGTAGGCGCCCAGGCGCATGGTGCCGCCCTTCTCGCTGGCCATGTCGCGGCGCTGCACGCACTTTTTGCGGAAGTCGAACCACTCCTTCATCAGATAGATGACCGGATCCGGCGTGGTCAGGTCGAACTCCTCGGAGTTGGCCTTGGCCAGGCCCATGACGCTTCTGGCGTACTCAATGACCGCGCACTGCATGCCCAGGCAGATGCCGAAGAAGGGCACCCTGTTCTCGCGGGCGTAGGTGATGGCCGCGATCTTGCCCTCCACGCCGCGGATGCCGAAGCCGCCGGGCACGAGGATGCCGTCGGCGCCGGCCAGCCGTTCCGCCACGTTTTCGGGAGTGATCTCCTCGGAGTTGACGTACAGGAAGCGGATGGCCGCGTGGTTGGCCACGCCGCCGTGGGTCAGGGCCTCGTGAAGGCTCTTGTAGGCTTCCTTCAGGTCAACGTACTTGCCGACGATGGCGATGGTGACCTGGGTCCTGGGGTGGTGCAGGTCGTGGACGAGGTCCTTCCAGGCCTGCAGGTCCGGGTTCTTGGCGGCCAGGCGCAGCAGTATGGCGATCTTCTGGTCCACGCCCTCGTTGTAGAGGGTCAGGGGCAGCTCGTAGATGTGGTTGACGTCAATGGCCGTGAACACGGCGTCGCGGTCCACGTTGCAGAAGAGGGCGATCTTGCGCTTGATGTCGTCGCCGAGGTTCACCTCGGAGCGGCAGAGGATGATGTCGGGCTGGATGCCCAGGCTGCGCAGCTCCTTGACGGAGTGCTGCGTGGGCTTGGTCTTCAGCTCGCCGGCGGCCTTGATGAAGGGCACCAGGGTCAGATGGATGTAGAGGACGTTGTCCTTGCCCAGGTCGGCGCGCAACTGGCGGATGGCCTCCAGGAAGGGCAGGCCCTCGATGTCGCCGACGGTGCCGCCGATCTCGACCAGGGCCACGTCGAGGTCGTCGCTGGCCAGGCTCAGGATGGAGGATTTGATCTCGTCGGTGATGTGCGGGATGACCTGCACGGTGCCGCCGAGGTAGTCGCCGCGGCGTTCCTTGGTGATGACGGTGTTGTAGATGCGGCCCGAGGTGTAGTTGTTGCGCTGGTTCATGCTCGTGCCGAGGTAGCGCTCGTAGTGGCCCAGATCGAGGTCCGTCTCGGCGCCGTCGTCGGTGACGTACACTTCGCCGTGCTGGAAGGGGTTCATGGTTCCCGGGTCGACGTTGATGTAGGGGTCGAGCTTCTGAATGGTAACCCTAAGGCCCCGCGCCTTGAGCAGGGCCGCGATGGAGGCGGCGGCCAGCCCTTTTCCCAGGGAGGAGAGCACCCCTCCGGTCACAAAAATGAATTTGGTGTTCATCACGTCCTCGTGCGCCTGAAAGTTCTTCTGCCATCGTCCGCGCGGGGATGCGCGGAATCCGTGGTTCACAAAACAAATGGGCCACCTGCCGGCAGCCCGAAATTCGACAACCAATATGTCCGCCGGGTCATTTGGCAGCGGACTTCCTGCTTGTCAAGCGGCCCTGGTGTCCTGCAAACACCTCAGGTCTGCATAGCAGAAAGCGTGCGGAGTGCAAACAGCGGCAAGGGGGCATTTTCGGGCTTGCGCCGGTGTTGCTAGGCCTGTAATGGCCTTCCTTACGTGAAAACACAGCGCGGCTGCGGCCGCTTTTTCGGAGGGAAAATGGCTCAGGTCAGGACATTGGTGATCACCGGATACGGAACGAATTGCGAGCGGGAATGCGCCTTTGCCGCGGACCAGGCCGGTTCGGACCAGACGACCATCGTCTACTTCTCGGACCTGACGGCGGACAAGGTGCGGCTCGCCGACTACAATTTCCTCATCCTGCCCGGCGGCTTCCTCGACGGCGACGATCTGGGCTCGGCCCAGGCCGCGGCCCTGCGCTGGAGGCACATGAAGACCGCCAGCGGCCGCTCCCTCATGGAGGAGCTCAAGGGCTTCCTCGACGCCGGCGGCCTGATCCTGGGCATCTGCAACGGCTTCCAGCTGCTGGTAAAGCTGGGCCTGCTGCCCGCCCTGGACGGGGCCTACTTCACCCGCCAAGTGTCTTTGAGCCACAACGATTCGGCCAAGTACGAGGACCGCTGGGTGACGCTCAAGATCAACCAGGACTCGCCCTGCGTGTTCACCAAGGGCCTCGACTACCTTTATATTCCCGTGCGCCACGGCGAGGGCAAGCTCGTGCCCGGCGACGAGACGACTCTGGCGCGCCTGCAGGAGCAGAACCTCATCGCCCTGCAGTACGTGGACCCGTCGACCAAAGAGGTGACCCAGGAGTACCCGGCCAACCCCAACGGCTCACCCCTCGGCATCGCGGGCCTGACGGACCCGTCGGGCCGGATTCTGGGCCTCATGCCGCACCCCGAGGCCTACAACCACCCGACCAATCACCCGCGCTGGACTCGCGGCGAGACGTCCACCCTCGGCACGGCCCTGCTGAAGGGCGGCGTGGACTACCTCAAGGCTCTGTAGGTCGGGAACGTGACCGGGAGCTGCAAAGAGCATTGACAGCGAACCCATGACTTTCTACTGTGCGCCTTCCCCGACGCCGGACCCGGACGAAATCAGCGTCTGGGAGCCCTTCATGAACGAGGCCCTGCAGCTGGCCCTTGCGGCCGAGGAGCGGGGAGACGTGCCGGTGGGCGCGATAATCGTGGACGGCAGCGGCCGCATCCTGGGCCGCGGCGAGAACGGGACGATCCGGGACAACGACCCCACGGCCCACGCCGAGATCCTGGCCCTGCGCGAAGCCGCCCGGCAGGTCGGCAACCACCGCCTGACCGATGCGGTCCTGGTGGTGACCCTGGAGCCCTGCATCATGTGCCTGGGCGCCGTCATCCAGGCCCGGCTGGCCGGAGTGGTCTACGCCGCCGCCGACCCCAAGGCGGGCTGCCTGGTCAGCCGCATGAGCGGCACGGACCTGCCCTGGAGCAACCACCGTTTCTGGTCCCTGGGCGGCGTCCTCGAAGCGGAGTGCAGCTCCGTCCTGAGCGGCTTCTTCCGGAAGCGCCGCCAGGAAAAGAAAATTTCCAAAAACCTCGCGGAGAGGTAGCGAAGTCCGGCCGTAACGCGCTCGACTCGAAATCGAGTTACCGGCTAATCACCGGTACGTGGGTTCGAATCCCACCCTCTCCGCCACTTTTCTCCAACTATCACCAATAGTTGCGATATAAAAACGGCAGGGATCTCCAAGTCCGCACGGATACACAAGGCGGATAGATAATCGGAGAAACCTGCCGCGAGTCGTTTTGAAGCCCAGCCTTCGCCTGCACCTTCGTTCCTTTTCGTGTCAATTTGAACAGTCTGTCCTTTCGCATACGTGCGGTCGTCGTGCAGTATGCCGCAGAACTTCGATTGATGTCTTGATCATTGTTGGCGCACCTCCATCTTCCCGGCTATAATTCAAATTCATCAAGACCTCGGAATCGGGTCGGGCATGCGCTATGATTCTTGAGTCATTTAGTAGGAATGTCGTCATACAGGCAGGCATTGAGCACAAATTGAAAGAAATTTATTTTTCTATTGTGTCATACGAACAGGCTGTGATAAATTTTGCGCAAGTGTTCAAATTAATCAAAAGGAGTAAGGCAATGAAAAAAAGACTTTTCTTGATCGTAGCTCTGGGGATTTTGTGTTCAACATCTTTTGCTTTCGCTGAACAGACTGGCGTATACCTTGCGCCAAAATTTGTGTATTCGTATCAACGTATTGATAACGCGGAAGTGAAGGTTGAGGTTGAAGGCTTGGGTTCTGACAGCGCTGGACTCGACAGCGAAAAGGATTCTTCCTTCGGGGGAGCCATTGCCATTGGTTATGACTTCAATCCAAATTTCAAAACTCCTGTAAGAATGGAAGTTGAATATGCCATGCGCAGTGAATCCGAAGGTGAATATTCTGACGCATTTTATATAGATTCTGATCTTTATCGTGATTCAGGAACTATGAAATTTGATATTCAGAGCGTATTTATTAATGTTTTTTATGATATTGAAACAGGTACTGCTTTTACTCCATATGTTGGCGGTGGGCTCGGTGTCGCAATCATCGACGCTGAAGGTGAACTCAAATTGTCTGAGAATGGTGTAAGAATATATGATGATTCAGCGTCGGATAGCGTCACAAATTTCGCTTTCAACCTTGCGCTTGGTGTTGGCTACGATGTAAACGAATTTTTTACTCTTGATCTTGGTTACCGCTATGCTGATTTCGGAAATGCTGAAACAGGTGACGTTGGGGTCGCTCCTTTAGAGGTCAAGGGCGAGGCTGATCTGATAGCACATGAGGTGCTGCTGGGGCTTCGTTACACGTTCTAGTTTGAAATGCTTTCATGCTGACTTCAGCATCTGCATATGAAATGCAATAATAAACCCTCGCCGTAAAGCGAGGGTTTATTATTGGATCCTTGACCCGACTTTTCATCTTGCAACATGATCGGAATGACTTTTCAACATTGGTTTTTCCTGTGAAGCAATTCCCTCAGTGAATGATTGGATACTATTCCTGTGTCTGCATGATCTGGGAGTATCCCCTCTTTGAGGGCCAGGTGTGTCCGGATTCCTGCTCAGAAGGTCCCTGCGCTGCACGTCTTAGGAATTTAGCGTCGCGATTGCGCGTTTGACCTTGGGACTCCTCCTGGGTGACTTCCCGCTGCCGCGACGTGGAATGCGATGCCTGGGAACCAAATCCCTCACGCCGCTGAACCCGTTCCGGCCTGGCTTCCCTTTGCCGCTGTTCGGACTGGGGTGCCTGGTCCCGGGTCTCCAGCCGCTCGCGAAATTGTTCTTGCCTCGTCTTGCTCATGTTACCGGACTCCTGTCGCCCGAATTCGAAAGGCTTGCGGTTGCGCCGGGAATCCTGTTGCCCGCGGTTCCCCCATGCACGTTTTGCCTCGTCTCCGACCTCGTCTCGCCTCTGCCGTTCGAAGATCTGTGGCGTGTGCTGGCGATCCTGCTGCAGTCGTTCCGAGGCCATGGGAGCATCTTGATTTTCTTGCCGCCGCCCACGGTCGAAGGCCGGTTCCGGCCGGCTGTTCCGGCGATCACGGGTTCGATCCCTTTCAAGGCGTTGCGTTTCCCGCTCGTCCGTCCGGCGGTTTCCGAAGAACGGCAGGCCGTGCCTCGTCTCCTTTTCGCGCGTGAATTCACGTCTGCTCTCAGGCGACGCTTGAGTTCGGACCTGGCGCTGCCTGTCCGTGTCCCTGAACCGCGAGCCGTCCCGTTCCTGTTCCGCCAGACCGGCATGCCGATAGGGTTCCGGGCGGAAGCCCTTGACGCCCCAGTTTTTCTCCCTTTCCCAGTGCCGGGCATCCTGCCATCTGTGCCAGTCGCTCTGGACCCTTGAGGCCGGGATGCGCTCGCATGTCCACGGGTGCCCGTGCCAGTGGCGGTGCCTGTAGAAGTCCCTCCAGCGGGGGTCGACTTCCCGGTAGAATACGGGCACGCCCCGATAATGGCTCCAGCCGCGGTCGTAGTAGCGGGACTTGTACCACCGTCCGTCCCACAGCCGCCACCACCAGCCGACGTGGAAATAGATGTCATCCGTGACGTCGGTCATGGCGTAGACGTAGGTCCCCGGGATGACGACGAGGGACGGGTGTCCGTAATAGCGGGCATGTGGGGGCTGCACCGCACTGACCCCGACCACGCATCCCTGAAGTGCGAGGGCGGACAAAAGGACAATTGTTGCCAGTGTTTTTTTCATGGTCTGTGTAGGTTAAGGAGTGACCCGGCGAAACGGTATCGTCGGACTCCCGCAGGCCCCGTCTCCAGGCGGAGCCCATTTATCCTTGAACAGCAAAAAGTGAACCGGACCTGATATTGGGTGCGGGCCGACGATGCCGCCGCAGGAGTCGAAGCGTCCGGCCGACCGGAGAGCGGCTGAAGATCGGTGCGTGGGGAACCTCACGCGAAAACTTTTCCATCCCTTCCTCCCGCTGTGCAAACCCTGCACGGTGAACTGCATGGCGGGAAAGCCGGAGGCGTCGATTTCAAACGTATGCCTGTGAACCTTGCGGGCTTCGCACGCGGGCGGCGGTTCCCGGAAAAAGATAGGGCCCGCATCGCAAAGACGCGGGCCCTATGTATCGCAGTCAGGTGCGGAGCAGAGCCGGCGGGGCTACTGCATCGGGGCAGGCTGGCCCTGAGGCTGCGCCTGGGTGTTGGGGTTGACGCGGATCTCGACGCGGCGGTTCATCTGGCGGCCTTCGGGCGTGTTGTTGGTGGCCACGGGGCGGGTTTCGCCGTAGCCGATGGTCGAGATGCGGTACTCGCTCACCCCGCGCTGTACCAGGAGCCGCTGGACGCTCAGGGCGCGCCTTTCGGACAGCCCCTGGTTGTAGGTGTCGGAGCCGGTGCTGTCCGTGTGCCCTTCGACGACGATGGTCGTGTCCGGATACTTGACCAGGATCTGAGCGATGCGGTCCAGTTCGGTGTAGAGTCCGGGGAGAACCACGTCGGAGTCCACGTCGAAGGACACGTCGCCCTTCAGGGTCAGGGCGATGAGATCACCCTCGCGCCGGACGGCCACTTCCTCGGACGTGGCCAGGGCGTCGCGCATTTCCGCTTCCTGCTTGTCCATCATGTGGCCGACGCCAGCCCCGGCCAAGCCGCCGATGGCCGCTCCGGCCGCCGCCCCGATGAGCGTGCCCTGCGTGTTCTTGCCGATGATCTGTCCCAGGATCGCTCCGGCCGCGGCGCCACCGGCCGCCCCGTAGGTGGCGCCCTTGGTGGTCTTGGACTGCTGGTCCATGGTGGCGCAGCCGCTCACTGCGAACACGGTGATGAGAACGGTCAGAAGTATTTTTTTCATGGTTACGCCTTCCTTGTGGCTGATGTTTACAATGGTGGAATGTTTCATAAAATCGCTCTTCAGGTCAGTCAATGGCCTGTCGAGGAGTCCGGGCACGGCCTGATCGTGTACGTCATCCGTAGAACATATGCACGATTCTTACCATCAGGAAGGCTCAATGTCGAACTTCGCATTGAGACTGTAGAGTAGAATATCGTGCCCCATGGCGTGCGCGCTGTGGTAGAAGGCGAAAAACTGGACGAGCTTCTGCAGGTGGAAGCGTTTTGTGGCTCCCTCGCTCCGAAGCTCCCGCAGGCGCGTTTCCGCATTTTCCAGGGCTTGGGAGAGCGCCGCCTGGTCCGGGAGGCATCCGGAGGCGATGGCGCGCATCCCGTTCACGGTAATGGAGGAGAGCTGCCGCAGTTCGGGTGCCATGAGGATGTCGTAGCCCCGTTCCTGTTCGCTGTTGAGCGCTCGGAGCATCGTCTCCAGGTGGGCGCTGCACGTTTCGAGAGTGCGGATTTTGAGGTCCAGCAAGTCGGTGTCCTCGCGGTACATCCTTCGCTCATGATGCAGGACTTTCCGGAACAGGTCGCGGTCCTTCAGGATGTCGGCGTTCAGGCCGGCGAGCAGACGCGGGTCGAGGCCGGTCTGCAGGGCCAGGAACGACTCCATGATGGTTTCGTAGCTGCGGGCGCATTCGGTGAAACGCTCCATGAGCCGGGCCTTGAGGGCGCTGCCGGCCCGCACTGGCCAGAGGGTGACGCTGACCACGAAGGCCGCCGCCACGCCGATGCCGATCTCCGCAACCCGCAGCAGCCCGAAGACGAGCCTGTCCTCCTGGTCCAGGCTGGCCAGGATGACGATGCACACGGTGATGGCCGCCATGCGGTATCTGGCGTTGTAGCGGGTCATGTAGGCGCAGAAGGCCACCGACAGAAAGAGGGCCAGCACGGTCATGGCCTGCGTCGCCGGGAAGACCGATATGGCCGCCATGCCGATGAGCGCGCCGACGGCGGTGCCGGAGAAGCGGTAGAGGCACATCTGGACGGAATCCGCGACGTAGACCTGCATGACGATGACCGCGGACAGCGTCGCCCAGTAGCCGTACTGCAGGTCGGCCAGTTGGGCCAAACCGTAGGCCAGCACCGCGGCGATGCCGGTTTTCAGGCCGTGACGGACCATGGCCTGGTGTGAGTCGGGGTCGATAAATGCCATGATGTTCCTTGGTGCAGTTACGTGAAGGCGTGCGGCCGGTCATTGCCCCGGAAGGTCCGGGTTACGGGATTTCGTAAATGGCCAGGATGTTGGGTTCCCCCGCCAGGATGATCTTGCCTGACGGCCCCAAGGTGATGCCCTCGGGTTGAAACGCCTTCGTGTCGATGGGCAGTCTGAACGAGCGAAGTTCGCGGCCGTCCCGGTCCAGATGGACGATGCGCGAGGACGCTTCGCTCAGCACCCAGAGGGTGCCGTCGGTGTCCGAGACGATGGATGCCACGTCCTTGACGCGCAGGCCCGGCAGGGGGCTGGTCCGGATTTCGTCGGGCCTGAACTGGTCGTCCAGGGGAATGGCGAGGCGGACGAAAGGCTTGCCTTCCCGCATGGTGTAAAGCGTCCTGGTCGCGGGGTCGTAGCTGACTGTTTCGAACCCCTTGTTTTTCTTGCGCGTCTTGCCGAGTTCCAGGCGCATGACGTCGTCGTGATCGATTTCCGTCGCGTCGGCGGGGATGTGGAACAGGCTAAGAATCCCCTTGCGCTCCTCGACGACGGCGAAAAGCGTCCCTTCGACATGCGTGATGCCTTCGGTGTCCTTGAACCCGCGGAGCCTGATGCTGCGAAGGACCTCTCCCTTGAGGCTCAGTTCATAGGCGTATTCCGGGCCGTTGGCGACGGCGAAGAGCGTTCCCGTCTCGGCGTTCCAGGTCAGACCTGAAAGATTGTTCGGGATGGCCGGCACGGCCATGGGCGGGAGGACCTCCCTGAGCGGTTCCTTGCCACCCTGGAGCAGGACGAGGGACAGCGTCAGCAGCAGGAGGACGAGGCTGGCCAGGGCGGCGCGGCGTCCGAAAAAGGTGTTTGGTCGGAAATGGATGGGTGTCATATGCGGGCGAACGGGTGGTTTTGAGGGCGCGGCGGGGCGTCACGCCTGTCCCGGGAATTGCCGGGTTCCGGGATGTGCTGAACGCTTCCCTAAGCAAACTTCCCTCCCCCGGCAATGACGTTTCGGGGGCGCGCCCGCAAGACGGGGCCGGCGTTCAGGAACCGCCGTCTGCCAGCAGTTCCCGCGTCAGCCGGTCGCGCCTGCCTTCGAAAAACCTGTCCAGGGCTTCGGAAAAGAGGTCGCAGTCCGGCTCTGCCCGTTCGAACAGGGTCATGGAGGAGCAGAACTTGAGGTCGTCCGGGTAGCCGAAGATCTCGGATGCCGTGCGACCCGTGACGCGCAGCACGGCGGCGGTGCATTCGCGCAGACGTTTGCCCAGGACCGGGTGCGCCAGGAACGCACGGGCCTCGGCCAGACTCTTCACGGCGAAGAACCGGGCCGTCTGGCTGCGGCCAAGGCCGTCGAACTGCGGAAAGACGAACCACATCCAGTGGGAAGTCTTGCGCCCGGCGCGCAGTTCGGCCAGGGCGGCGGCGTAAACGCCTTCCTGGGCCTGCAGGAAGCGGTCCAGGTCAAAGGGGTCGTCGGCATGCATGCTGTCCTCCCGGCCACGGCTTGGCCCGTGGCCCGAATCCGTCACGGTCCATGCCGTCCATTACGTCCATCCGGTCCATACCGTCCACCCCGCCGCCCGGCCCCCCCAAAACCGATTTGCGCATCACCGCCCCCTGCACTATGACTTTCCCAAGCCAAGCACCGAAGAAACCTCCAACCATCGTGGCCCCATTGAACGCACTCACCCCCGAACAACTCGCCCAGGCCGACGCCGTCGTGGCCGAACACCGCCGCACGCCCGGTTCTCTCATCACGGTCCTGCGGCTGTGCCAGGACATCGCGGGGCATTTCCCGCCGGAACTCATCGAGCGCATCGCGCGCGGCATGAACCTTCCCGTCGCCAAGGTGTACGGCGTCGTGTCGTTCTATTCGCTTTTCTCTCTTGAACCCAAGGGCCGGCATCAGGTCCGCGTCTGCACGGGAACGGCCTGCTACGTGCGCGGCGTGCGCGAGGTCTTGGACCGCGTGGAGCGCCGCTTCGGGGTCAAGGCCGGCGGCACCTGCGGGAGCGGGCGCTTCAGCCTGGAGCCCGTGCGATGCCTGGGCGCCTGCGGCCTGGCCCCGGTCATGGTCGTGGACCGCGACGTCCACGGCGGGGTCACGCCCGATTCGGCCTGCGAAATCCTGGAGGGCTACGAATGAGCGCCCGTCTCGACCGCGCCGCGCTGACGGCCATGCGCGACCGTGAGCGGGCCGCCCTCGAAACCTTCGCCCCGCGCGTCTTCTGTTGCAGCGGCACGGGCTGCCACGCCACGGGCTCCATCCCCCTCATCGAGGCCCTGCGCCAGGAGGCCGCACGGCAGGGCGGCGCCGTGCAGGTCATCGAGACGGGCTGCAACGGCTTCTGCGCCCTGGGGCCGGTGGTCATCATGCAGCCCGGCGGCGTCCTGTACTGCAGGGTGCGCGCGGAGGACGCGGCCGAAGTGATCGCCTCGGCGGGGGGGCGGCCCGTGGAGAGGCTGCTGTACCGCGACCCCGACGGCAACGCCGTGGCGGGCATGGACTCCATCCCCTTCTTTGCCCTGCAGCGGCCGTGGATCCTGCGCAACAAGGGCCGCATCGATCCTGAGAACATCGGCCACGCCGTCGCCCACGAAGCCTACCAGGGCCTGGCCAAGGCCCTCTTCGACATGACCCCGGAGCGCGTCGTCGAGGAGGTGCGGGCCTCGGGCCTGCGCGGCCGCGGCGGGGCCGGGTTCCCAACGGGCCTCAAATGGAAGTTCGCGGCCGCTTCGCCCGGCGACGTCAAGTACGTGCTCTGCAACGCCGACGAGGGCGACCCGGGCGCGTTCATGGACCGCTCCATCCTCGAGTCCGACCCCCACGCCGTGCTGGAGGGCATGCTCATCGCGGCCGTGGCCATCGGTTCGCGCCATGGTTACATCTACTGCCGTTCGGAATACCCCCTGGCCATCCATCGCCTGACCGTCGCCATCGGCCAGGCCCGGGAGCTGGGCCTGCTGGGCGGGAACATCCTGGGCAGCGGTTTTTCCTTCGATCTCGAAATTTACCAGGGCGCCGGGGCCTTCGTCTGCGGCGAGGAGACGGCCCTCATGCGCTCCATCGAGGGCCGCCGCGGCATGCCCGTCCCCCGGCCGCCGTTCCCGGCGCAGCAGGGGCTGTGGGGCAAGCCGACGGTCCTGAACAACGTCGAGACATTCGCAGGGATCGGCGCCATCATCCGCCTGGGCGCGGCCTGCCACGCGGGCGTGGGCACCGAGGGCAGCACGGGGACCAAGGTCTTCGCCCTGTCCGGCGACGTGAACAACATCGGGCTGGTCGAGGTGGACATGGGCACGCCCCTGTCCGTGCTGGTCAACGACATCGGCGGCGGGGTGCCCGGCAAGAGGAAGTGCAAGGCCGTGCAGCTCGGCGGCCCGTCGGGCGGGAGCATCCCGGCGCATTTGCTGGACACGCCCGTGGACTACGAGGCCATCGCCAAGGCCGGGGCCATCATGGGCTCGGGCGGTGTCATCGTCATGAACGACCGCACCTGCATGGTCGACATGGCCCGCTTCTTCATGGATTTCATCCAGGACGAATCCTGCGGCAAGTGCACGCCCTGTCGCGAGGGGACCAGGCGGCAGCTCGAGATCCTGACCCGCATCTGCGAAGGGAAGGGCGAGCCCGGCGACCTGCGCGCCCTGGAGGACCTGGCCGCGGTCGTCACCGACGCGTCCCTGTGCGGCCTGGGCCAGACGGCCTCCAACCCGATCCTTTCGGCCCTGCGCCATTTCCGGGACGAGTTCGAGGCGCACATCGCCGAAAAGCGCTGTCCGGCCAAGCGCTGCGTGGCGCTGCTCAAATTCGAGGTGGACGAGGAGCGCTGCCGCAAGTGCGGCCTGTGCTTCAAGGCCTGCCCGACCGGGGCGGTGGAGTGGGCCAAGAAGAAGACCGCGCGCATCGACCGCGAAAAATGCGTGCAATGTCTGGCCTGCTACACGGCCTGTCCTTTCGACTGCATCGAGTGACCCCCATGGAACTGACCATCAACGACATGACCTGCGCCTTCACGCCCGGACAGACCATCCTGGACGTGGCCGCGGCCCACGGCATCTTCATCCCGACCCTGTGCCGCCTGCCGAACTGCACGCCCACGGGCGCCTGCCGCATCTGCGTGGTGGAAGTCTGGGGGGCGCGCACCCTGGTGGCGTCCTGCGCGGCCCCGGCCGCCGAGGGCATGATCGTGCACACGGACTCGGACCGCGTGCTGCGGGCCCGCCGGACCATCCTGCGCCTCATGCTCGACTCCGGCAACCACGACTGCCTGCTCTGCCCGGCGGCCGGGGACTGCGCCCTGCAGAGCCTGGCCTACCGCTACGGCGTGGGCACGGGCGCCTTCGAACGGCCTAGGCCCCGCTACCGGCCGGAAACGGGGAACCCGTTCATCGTGCGCGACTTTTCCAAGTGCATCCTCTGCGGCCGCTGCGTGCAGGCCTGCAACGAGATCCAGGTCAACGAGGCCATCGATTACGGCTACCGCGGCGCGGCCGCCAAGATCGTGGCCGGGTGCGACACGGCCCTGTCCCGGTCCGACTGCGTGTTCTGCGGCGAGTGCCTGCAGGTCTGCCCCGTGGGGGCCTTGAGCGCGAGCGATGCGCGCAGCAAACCCCGCCTGTGCGAGACCCGCCCCGTGCGCAGCACCTGTGCCTACTGTGGCGTGGGCTGCCAGGTGGACCTGCACGTGGTCGGGGGCCGCATCGCGCACGTGCGGGGCGCCGAGGACGGGCACAACGAGGGGAGCCTGTGCGTCAAGGGCCGCTTCGCCCTGGACTTCGCCTCCCACCCCGACCGCCTGAAGACGCCCCTTGTCCGCCGCGGCGGCGAACTGGTCCCCGCGTCCTGGGACGAGGCCCTGGGGCTGGTCGCCGGTCGCCTCGCCGCCATCCGCGACGCCCACGGGCCGGACAGCCTGGGCTTCCTGTCCTCGGCCCGCTGCACCAACGAAGAGAACTACCTTTTCCAGAAGCTGGCCAGGCGCATGGGCACCAACAACGTGGACCACTGCGCCCGGCTGTGCCACGCGCCCACGGTGACGGGCCTCATGCAGGCCTTCGGCAGCGGCGCGGCCACCAACCCCATGGCCGACATCGCACACGCCGAGGTCATCCTGGTCACGGGCTCCAACACCACCGAGACCCACCCGGTCTTCGCGGCCCGCGTCAAGCGCGCCGTGCGCACCGGGGCGAAGCTCGTTGTCGTCGACCCGCGCGCCGTGGGCCTGACCCGGCACGCGACCCTCTGGCTGCGCCAGGCTCCGGGCACGGACATCGCCTGGATCAACGGGCTCATGCACGTCATCCTGCGCGAGGGGCTTGAGAACCGGGAGTTCATCGCGGCCCGCACCGAGGGCTTCGAGGCCCTGCGCGACTCCCTGGCGGCCTACACGCCGGAGCGCGTGCAGGAATTGACGGGCATCCCGGCGGCCGACCTGGAGGAGGCCGCGCGCCTCTACGCCCGTGCCGGGACGGCCACCATCCTCTACTGCATGGGCATCACCCAGCACGCCTGCGGTACGGACACGGTCCAGGCCCTGGCCAGCCTGGCCATGCTCTGCGGGCACGTGGGGCGGCCCGGGGCCGGGGTCAACCCACTGCGGGGCCAGAACAACGTGCAGGGCGCCTGCGACATGGGTGCGCTGCCGAACGTGCTACCCGGCTACCGCCGCGTGGACGACGACGCGGCCAGGCGTCACGCCGAGGGGCTGTGGGGCGCGGAGCTGTGCGGGAAGCCGGGGCTGACGGCCACGGAGATGATGGCCGCGGACCGGATCCGGGCCATGTACGTCATGGGTGAGAACCCCATGGTTTCGGACGCGGACGTGGGGCATGTGCGGAGGAAGCTGGAAAGCCTGGAGTTCCTGGTGGTGCAGGACATTTTCCTGACCGAGACGGCGCGGCTGGCCGACGTCGTCCTGTCGGCGGCTTCGGCCGCGGAGAAGGACGGCACCTTCACCAACACCGACCGCCGCGTGCAGCGCGTGCGCGCCGCCGTGCCCTGCCCGGGGCAGGCCCTGCCCGACTGGCGCATCCTGAACATGCTGTCCGAACGCCTGGGCCTGGGGCCCGGGCCGGACTCGCCCGAGGCCGTCATGGCCGAGATCGCCCAGGCCGCGCCCATCTACGGCGGCATCGACTACCGCCGCATCGAGAATGAAGGCCTGGTCTGGCCCTGTCCGGACAAGGGGCATCCCGGCACGCCCATCCTGCACCGCGAGAGCTTCCCGCGCGGCAGGGGGCGGTTCGTGCCCGTGCACCCAGTGCCGCCGGCCGAGACACCTGACGAGGACTATCCTTTGACCCTAGGCACCGGCCGCGTGCTGGAGCACTACCACACCGGCACCATGACCCGCAGAAGCGAAGGCCTGAACCGCATCGTGCCCGAATGTTTCGTGGAGATGAACCCGGCCGACGCCGCACGCCTGGGCATCGTCCAGGGGCAGCGGGTGCGAGTGGCCTCGCGGCGCGGGGAGATATCGGTCAAGGCCGAGGTCACGGGGCGGGTGGCCGAGGGGCACGTCTTCATCCCGTTCCACTTCGCCGAGGCCGCGGCCAACGTCCTGACCAACCCGGCCCTGGACCCCCTGGCGCGCATCCCGGAATTCAAGGCCTGCGCGGTGCGCGTCACCCCGGAGTAGATTCCACCGCCACGAGCCAGACCGAGAATTCGGCCCCGGCCTTGAAGCCCACGCCGACCGCCCCCTTGTGCAGGTACAGGCAGTAGGCCCAGTCGGGCGAGTAGGCGCTGCTGGTGGATGACCAGTAGGCCTCCTGAGAGTTCTCGAAAGGGTGCCCGCCCGGCAGGGCAGGGTCGTGGCGCTCGGCGTCCACCAGGGACTCCAGTTCCCTGATGTTCGGCAGCCGCCAGACCAGCCCCCCCTCGTGGTACTCCCGTGCCGCCCGGATAGCCTCCTCCCACGTGCAGATTCCGCGCAGGTCCGCCGAGCGGGACCAGAGCAGGCCCGTCAGGCGGTCGCGCACTCCTTCCCCCTCCACGGCGAAGCGCGGGTCGGGCCACGGAGACCCGCGCCGCAGTTCCCTGTCCTGCCCCGTCCCTGCGCACGTCACGACGTTTCCCGCCGAGTCCCAGCACCCGCGCTGTCCGGTCCATGCCAGGAGCGAGCTTTCCCCGCGTACGGGCCAGACCATGGCGTCGCGCGTCTTGTCGCCGTAGAACATGCGCCCGCCCTCCAGATGCACGCGCCAGGCGCAGTCCGGGGCGATGACGGCCGTGGTCGAGGTCCAGTACCAGGTCTGGCTGACCGTGAAGGGGTGACCCGGCGGCAGGGCCGGACGGCGGCTGTCGTGGCTGACCACGCTCAGGAGTTCGCGGCGGTTGGGCAGCCGCCAGTCGGCGTGGCCGAAGGCCTGCTCGCGGTTCATGGCGGCCACGGCGTCCAGGGCCTCGGCCCAGGACATGGGGAAGTCCCCCACGGAGGCGACGCGCGGCCAGACCAGGCCCGTCAGACGGTCCAGTGCCAGGTCGGCGCCCTGGAGTTCGAAGCGCGGCTCGGGCCAGGGCTGCCCGGCGCGGAACTCGCCGTCCTGCCCGCTGCCGACGCAGTCCACGAGGTTGCCGGCCGCGTCGAAGCACAGCGTCTGGCCGGTGGCGGGGATGTGACGGATGGCCGGGATGTTCATGATTCTCGCGCCGGTTGAAGGGTGCTGGCCGGAACGGTCCGGCCGGGATCGCAGCCTAGCGGCGAGAGCGGGGGATGGTCAATGCGGGGCGGTTTCGCTTGTCGCCACGGCGGGCCGAAGGCTTTCGCCTCCGGCCCGCCGCAACGCTTCGCGAGTGTGTCTATCCGGGTGTGCGGAAGTAGAGCATGGACTGGGCGCTCATTTTCTTCACGATCTCCTTGCCCTCGGCTTCGAGTTCCATCTTGAGAAGATCCTTCTCCCCGAAGCGGATGGCGTCGGTCAGGCAGACCTCGGCGCACACGGGCTTCTGCCCGGTGTGCACCCGGTCCCAGCACAGGTCGCACTTGTGGGCCTTGTTCCGGGCCGCGTCGAACTGGATGACCCCGTAGGGGCAGGCCTCGATGCAGGCCCGGCCGCCCGTGCACTTCTCGGCCAGGATGCGCACGATGCCGGTCTGTTCGTCCTTGACGATGGCTTCGGCCTTGCACGCCTTGATGCACGCGGCGTTCTTGCAGTGCTGGCAGGGCATGACCCAGGAGCGGATGGAGATGTCGGGATACACGCCCTGACGGTCGCTCTCCACGCGCAGGTAATAGGGGATGGCGCCGGGCAGGGCCGATGCATGGTCGACCAGTCCCTTGGCGTTGCGGCAGGCCGCCACGCAGGTCTTGCAGCCGATGCAGCGGTCCAGGTCTATGGCGAGACTGAGTTGTTTCATGGCGTGCCTCCTTAGCTTTCCACGGTAACGCGGGTCGAGACGTGCGACTCCCCGCCGACGAGGTCCTGCCAGTCGAGGGTCATGCCCGAATCAGGTATCAGGACGTTGTCGCTGACCCCGTGACCCAGGACGGCGACCCGCCCCACGGTGGAGCCGAAGCCGTGGTGCAGGCCCAGGCAGTCGGGCCGGATGCGCTCGGTGCATTTGGCGCGGGCCTTGAGGCTGCCCGTGCGGGAGCGCAGGGTGACCATGGCCCCGTCCTCGATGCCGAGCCTCCTGGCCGTGGCGGCGTTGATGAGCACCGGGTTGTCCAGAAAGCCGCCGACCGGGTCGCGCAGCTGCGGGTTGTTGTGGGTCCACTGGCCCGAACCCTGGTGGAAGATGGTGCGGTAGGAGATGAGGATGAACGGGAACTCGCCGGCGTCGGCGTCGTATTCCGGGGCCAGCCCTACTCGCGGCAGGGCCTGGCCCGCTTCTTCGAGGTCCTCCCAGTAGAGGTGCACCTTCTTGCTCGGCGTGCCGAACCCGCCGTGTTCGTACTTGCGGAAACCCGTCGTGCCGGGCGACCACAAGCCGCCCATGTCCTGCAGCTTCCCGACCGACAGGCCCAGGCCCGCCAACTGGATGTCATAGTATTCCAGGTCGTCCTTGAAGGCGAAGTACTCCGGGCAGAGCCGCTTGCCCAGTTCGATGAAGACTTCGTTGGAATGGCGGCATTCGCCCGGCGCCTCGACCACGGGCTGGCGCAGGGCCACGCCATGGCCGAAGTTGTACCACCACGGCATGTAGAGCAGTTCCCAGCGTTCGAAGTAGCTTTTGTCCGGAAGCACGTAGTCGGCGTATTTGGAGGTTTCGGACAGCATGATCTCGTAGCTGACCAGCATTTCGAGTTGATACTGGCCCTTGTCGTCGGTCATGGTCACGGCCTTGCGCCATTCCTCCTGCCCCATTTCCGTCAGGGCCGGGTTGCATTCCGCGGTGACGAGCACCTTGAGGCCGCCGTTCTTGATGGCCTGGGCCTCGTACCAGGTCGGCTCCATGATGAAGGAGTACTTGCCGAATTTGCCCTTGTCGGGCCCGGTGCGGTGCCAGCCCTTCTCCGCCAGGCTCGGCCCGGCCGGGGCCGGCAGGACCGGGGAGAGGGGCGTCAGGTCCGGCAGGGGCTGGCCGCCGGGGTTGTCGATGTTGCCGGTCACGGCCAGGAAGTTGGTCCAGGCGTGGCCGAAGTCCAGGGCCTGGCCGAGCATGATGCCCTTGAAGCTGTCCACGCCCACGGACGGGGCCGCGGCGCACATCTCGGCCAGCTTGACGATGTCCCGGGCCGGGACGTCGCAGACGGCGCTCATGGCCTCGGGGGTCTTGTCGGCGAGATAGTCCTTGAGCTTCTCGAAGTCGCCTTCCCGTACCCAGTTCTCCACGAAGGCCTTGTTGTGAAGGCCGTTCATGACGATGTGGTGGGTCATGCCGGTAAACAGGGCCGTGTCTCCCGACGGCCTGACCGGGATCCACCAGTCGGCCTTGGCCGCGTCGGCCGTGAAGACGGGGTCGATGACCACAAGGATGGCGCCGCGCGCCTTGGCGTCCAGGATGTCCCTCGGCACGGCCGCGTCGTCCAGGCAGCCCATGGCGTGCCGGCCGGCCAGGATGATGACCCCGCCCTTGGGCACGGAGGCGAAGTTCGGCGGGATGTGATGGTTGGGCACCCCGCCCATGGCTTTGATGCAGGCCACGATCTTGGCCGAGTCGCAGTGCGGCAGGGCGGTGTTGATGAAGCCGCCGTAGGCGTTCAGGAAGCGCCATTTGGGGTCGGTGATGGAGTGGGGGAAGAAGCTGGCCGTCAGCTTGTGGGCTTCGCCCCGGTCGCGCAGGTCCCTCAGCTTGGCGGTGATGGCGTGCAGGGCCTCGTCCCAGGAGCAGGGCTCGAACTTCCCTTCGCCGCGCTTGCCGACCCGTTTCAGGGGTCTGGTCAGGCGGTCGGGGCTGTACTCCAGGGAGACCCCGGCCATGCCCTTGACGCAGGCCTTGCCGCGGGCCCTGGGGTTGCCGCGGATCTCCTTCAGCACGCCGCCCTCCACCCTGGCCAGGATGGCGCATTCGGCCTTGCATTGGTAGCACATGGTGGGAATCCATCGACTGTTCATCTCGTAACCTCCTTTGACCCTGAATCCGGGCCGGGTCCGCCCGTTTGCGGCGGTGCGGCGAGGGGGCACGTCTCGTCCGTTCGCGAGACGAGCACCCGGGCACCGAAGAAATGGTGCAGGGACATGACGGTCAGCCCCGCGAGCATGACCCACAGGCCCGCCTCGTACGCGACCTGGCTCCACGGCTTTGCGCACATGAGCAGCGTGGCCAGGGTGCATGTGCCCGTTCCGGCGATGTCGGCCCTGTCCATGCCCAGATTGAACCAGGCGCGTCCGCAGCCCTCTTCGGGGGGCGGGCACTCGAACCAGAAGCGGTTCCAGATCACTCCGAAGAGTACGGCCAGGACGGCGCCCCAGGCCATGTGCAGGGGCAGGATCAAGGCGGGGGCGGGCAGCGGCAGGATGGCCGGGATGGCCGCCGTGGCCGCCGCCGGAGGGTGGTCGGCGTCGAGGATCTGCATCAGGGCGGCCGAGATCAGTACGGCCAGGCCGAGTTTCATGGGAATGGCCATGGTGCCCCCCGCAAACAACAGGTCGCCGGCGGCTACGCCGAGCAGGCCGCCCACCGTGGCGATGAAGTGCCCGACGATGACCGACTTGGGCCGCGCCACGCGCAGGTAGGTGCAGGTGGCGCCGATGAAACAGGTGGCGGCCAGAGGGGGATAGAGGACGCCGACGCCCGTGGCCGAGCCGGCCAGGGCGATGAGGGCCAGGAATATCCCGCTTCCCAAGGAACCCCACAGGATGCGCGACAGGGAGATGACCCCCGGACGGTACACGTCCCGTCTGAATTCCCGCCTGTTTGGCCGGACCAGCCGTATCTCGATCATGGCGTCTCCCCGTCGTTGCGTCATTGCCGGTTGGCGCGGGCATGCGCATGTCCGTTTGAAGAGAGTGCCTGAAAGCGGACAAAAGGTTCGGACGAAGTTCTTGCGGGGGATCTAGTTGGCTCGGGGGAGGAGCAGGGCGTCCAGGTCGCAGGGGCGGTCGAGGATGCCGCTCTGCAGGGCCATGCCCATGACCTGGCGGGCCCTGGCGCTGTCCGGGGCGAGGTCGCGGAATGTCACGAAGCCGCGTTCGAGGACCAGGGCGGCCGCGTACTTGTTTACGCCGGTGAAACGGGCCTGGATGGCCGCGCTCTCCATGGGGTGCGCATGGGCGTAGTCCGCGGCGGCCAGGAGCAGCTTCAGGTAGCCGTCCAGCAGTTCCGGCTTGCCGCGCGCGAAATCGCTGCGGACGGCGAGAATGCAGCAGACATGGTCCGGCGCCAGGTCATGGGAGCGGATGAGGACGGTGCCCGTCCCGGCGTTTTCGGCCATGAGCCCCCAGGGTTCGGAGCAGAAGAAACCGTCCAGGTTTCTGCGGGCCAGGGGACGGGCCATGCAGGAGGGGCTGAGATAGACGGGACGGAAGGGCCTGCCCCCTGGCCCCAGGCCCAGGACGGATCGCAGCAGCATGCCGTGCGTGGACAGAGGGTGGGGCAGCCCCATGGTTGTCCCGGCAAGATCGCGGCCCGGGAAGCCGTGGCGGCCCTGGTCCCTGGTCATGGATTTCTGCATGGTGATGGCGCTGCCCTCGTGGTGCCCGTCGAGGGCCCATCTCAGGGGAACGCCCCGGTTGTGCAGGACCATGGTCAGGGGCGCCATCATCATGGCCGCGTCCAGTGCTTCGTTGACCATGGCCTTGGTCAGCTCCGACCAGGACGTGAACCTGCGCAGGCTGACATGAAAGGCGGCCTGGTCGTGACGCTGCTGGGCGATCATGGGGAGAAGGTGGTCGGAGATGGGAAGGCAGCCGACGCGGATGGTCTGCGCGTCATGGCCGGCAACGGCGCGCATCATCCTTTCGCGGGTATCGTGCAGACGGCGCTTGATGGTGCCCACGGGCACGCCCAGGGCCGAGGAAATGTCTTCGTAGGAGCGTCCAAGCAGGTAGCGTTGCACGGCTGCTTCCCGATAGACTCCCGGCAGGGAGGCGAGAAGGGAACGGATCATGTCGCGGGTCTGGAAGCGGGCGTAGTGTTCCCAGGGGTCCAGGTCGTCGGAGGGCAAGTCCTCGATGTTGTCCAGGTCGGAGGTCAGAATGTCCGGCGGGTGGGCGCGGAGCATGCGGCGGCAACTGTTGGTCACGATGCCGCGCAGCCAGGCGGGGAAGGCGTCGGGATTGCGCAGGCCGGTCAGATGAAGCCAGGCGGTCAGGAATGCGTCCTGCAGCGCGTCCTCGGCCAGGGTCGGATCGCGCAGCCGACGTACGGCCACGGCTTTGGCCATGTCGGAGAAACGGCGCACGAGTTCTTCGAAGGCGGTTCTGTTGCCGCCTCCGGCCGAACGAGCCAGTTCCTGATAGGTTTTCATGGCCGGCGGCTCCGCGAGCGTGAGGGAGGATGTTGCGATCCTAATACGTTTTTACCGGGATGCAAAGATGGCGTGAACTCGAGGCGGAAGGCCCAGCCGGGGGCAGCCTTGGGAGCACGCTGCGTGCGGTCTGCGGGGATGAAGGGCGAAAAAAAGCCCAGGCGAATGCGTTCGCCTGGACCGGGAATTTCGGGAAAGATGGTATTGGGCCGGGCTTACGCCGCCTTGGTGGCCCTCACGCTCTGGGGCATCTGTACGCCCACGCCGTAGCGGCCGGAGTACAGGCCCTCCTGGGGCGCGCACCAGCGGACCATGCCGACGCAGTGGGTTTCGCCGAGACGCTGGGCGTTTTCCAAGCCGGGACGGAAGCGGATCTTGACGGGTTCCCCTTTGGTCAGGGGGTGGTCAAGTTCGACCATCAGGCCTCCATCACTGTAGTTGACGACTCGCGACGGGAAGGGGCCTTTGCCGCCGGCGTACAGTTCGATGCTGCACGGCTCCAGACTGGCTTTGCGGGGGGCGCTTCGTTTTTCGGTCATGGCGTGTCTCCTTCCGGTTCGACGAAAAAAACGGCTGTCTTACATATATGTCAGGCATGGATTCTTGTCCAGATTCGTATGACAAATATTTTGCCGTGTCGTGATGGAGCCGCATATTCGGCGCTGCAGTCGGCTGCCGGTGGGATGATGTTCGGGCCGCGCCTGGGCGGTGCGTCATGTTCAGGCGGGGGGAGCGAGATCGCGCATGAGGCGGACCACGGCCAGCTCCTTGGCCTTGGCCTCCACGTCCACGGTCATGGTGCGGCCCAGCCAGCAGGCCGGGAAATCCGCGGGGTCGATGTAGTCTGCATGGGGCTTGGGCTTGTTCTTCCATCCTTCACGGGGCGAGGAGACGTGGCAGTACTGTTCCCGTCCCTTCCAGGTGGCGGCGGCCAATGTCGTGGCCTCGGCCTCGTCCAGGCCGTCCGGGTTGCAGCGGTGGTGATGGACGTCATAGACCAGCGGCAGGCCGAGTTCCCCGCACACGGGCAGCAGGTCGCGCACGGAGTAGGTCACGTCGTCGTTCTCCAGGGTCAGGCGGGAGGACACGCCTTCGGGCAGGTCCCGGACCACGGCGGCCAGGCGTTTCAGGGCGGCCGCCTTGTCGCCGTAGGCCCCGCCGGCGTGGATGTTGATGACGTCCGCCCCGGTCAGGTCCGCCAGGAAGGCCTGGTAATCCAGTTCCCGCACGGAGCTTTCGATGACGTGGGCGTGGGGCGAGGACAGGACCACGAACTGGTCCGGGTGGAAGCTCAGGCGGACGTCGCGGGCCCGCGCGAAGTCCCTGACATCGGCCATGTTGCGGGCGATGGCCCCGGCATCGGGCAGGTCCTCAAGATTGTAGCCGACCTCGGGGTGGGTCATGCGCGGGAAGAGGGGCGACATGATGCGGAAGGCCCCGATGCCGAGCCGGTGCGCCGTCCTGACGGCCAGGAGCAGGTTTTGGGCGTTGTGCAGGCAGACGGCCGAAGCCTTGGCCAAGGCGTCGCGGCGGCTCAGGGCCGAGAGGGCCTTGGCCGTGGTGGCGCGGAAGGTCACGGGTTCGGCCACGAAAAGGCAGCACAGTCCGAAGCGCATACTGGTCCCTGCGGAAGCGAAAGGGTTTAGTGAACGACGGGCAGTTCGGCCCAGGACGTGGTGTAGCGGGGGGAGCGGCGCTCCTGGCGCATGTGCCATTCCTTCCTGCCCAGGCCCGAGGCGGCCAGGGCCAGGGTGCCCCGGCCGTGCATGGTGTTGACGCGGTCCATGACGCGCATGAGGGCGTCGCGCCGCGCCTTGTCCTCGCCGCGGGGCTCCAGGAAGGACAGCTGGCGCTGGCCCGCCGGGGCGAGGTCCAGCAGGATCACTCCGGCCTTCTGGTACCTGTAGCCGGGCTTGTGGATCTCGCGCAGGATCTGCAGGGCCGGCCCGTGCAGGACCAGGGTGTCGGCCGTGGGCGCGGGCAGGGCGCGGCCGCGGCTGGCGGAGTATTGGGGCCCCGGCTGGAAGCGGTTGGTCTCCAGGAAGACCTGCACGGCCCCGGCCACCAGTCCCTTGCGGCGCAGCTTCTCCGCGGCCCGTTGCACATAGGCCGAGACGGCCTCCTCCAGGCTCGTGAGGCTCTCGACGCGCGTGCCGAAGGAGCGGGAGCAGACCAGGGACCGGGCCGGCGGCGGGGCGTCCTCCAGGGCGATGCACGGGATCTGGCGCAGTTCGAGAACCGTGCGCAGGCCCGTCACGGTCAGCTGGCGGCGGACCCAGTCGTCGGGGCGGCGCTTGAGGTCCAGGGCGGTGCGCACCCCGCAGGCGGCCAGGAAGCGCGCGCTCCTGCGGCCGATGCCCCACACGTCGCCGGGCTCCGTGGCGTGCAGGAACTGGTCGATGTCCTCCTCGTCCTCCAGCAGGCGCACGCCGTCGCCCTTCTTGGCCAGGCGGTTGGCGACCTTGGCCAGGGTCTTGGTCCGGGCGATGCCCACGCCCACGGGGATGCCCGTCCATTTCTTCACCGTGGCGCGGATTTCGCGGGCCGTGTCCACGAGGCTGCGGCTGTCCAGGCCCTTGAGGCGCAGGAAGCACTCGTCGATGGAGTAGACCTCGGCTTCGGCGGAGAAGAGGCCCAGGGTGCGCATGACGCGGGCCGACATGTCGCCGTAGAGGGCGTAGTTGGAGGAGAGGACGCGCACGCCGCTACGGGCGTAGAAGTCCTCGCGTTTGTAGGCCGGCTCGCCCATGGCTATTCCCAACGCCTTGGCCTCGTTCGAGCGGGCGATGACGCAGCCGTCGTTGTTGGACAGCACTATCACGGGCTTGCCTTCCAGGGACGGGTCGAAGACGCGCTCGCATGAGGCGTAGAAGTTGTTGCAGTCGACCATGAGGTAGAAGTCGCGCACTAGAGCCTCCGCACCACTCCCGAGACCACGCCCCAGACGTGCAGGTCCTGCTCGGCGGCCACGGCGATGGGCCGGTAGCGGGGGTTCTCCGGGGCGAGGAAAATCTGGCCGTCCTTGCGGATCAGCCGCTTGACCGTCAGTTCGCCGTCCAGGACCGCGACCACGATCTTGCCGGGCACGGGCTCCTCGGAGCGGTCCACGACGAGAATGTCGCCGTCGCTGATGCCCGCGCCGGACATGGAGTCGCCGCTGACCCTGACCATGAATGTGGCGGCCGGGTTACGGACCAGATAGGTGTTCAGGTCCAGGGCCGTTTCGATGTAGTCGTCGGCCGGGGAGGGGAAGCCGGCGGAGATGCGCTCCAGATACAGGGGCGTGGCCCCCCCGGATTCGCTCACGGCCCGGCCCAGGATCTCGACCCTGTCGCGGCCGGTCTGGTTCAGGTTCAGAATGTTGGACATGGGCCGACCTTGCCGCCGGCCTTGGCTTCCGTCAACGCCGGGATTAGAACGACCCCTGACGATCGGACGAACATACATAAATGCCCATAGGTACCGGGCCCTTGTGGAGAATACATGACCATCACCGCCTGCACCCTGGATTGCCCCGACGCCTGCTCCATCGTGGCCGAAAACGGCCCCGGCGGGCTGCGCCTGCGCGGCAACCCCGACCATCCCTTCACCCGCGGCTTCGCCTGCCCCAAGCTCGACGTGCACCGCCGCAGGCTCGCCAGCCCCCACCGCCTGCGCTCCCCACGCCTGAAGACGGACGGCGTGTGGCGGGACATCGGCTGGGACGAGGCCCTGGACCTCTGCGCCCGCAAGATCGCCCAGTACCGCGACGAGCCGCGCTCCATCCTGCATGTGCGCGGGTCCGGCAACCGCGGCGTGGTCAAGTTCCTCTCGACCCTCTTCTTCCGCACCCTGGGCGCCTCGGGCCTGCACGGCTCCCTGTGCGACGAGGCCGGCATCACGGCCTGCGTCGAGGACTTCGGGGCCCTGCGCCACAACGACATCGTCGACATCCTGAACACGTCGGCCCTGGTCAACTGGGGCCGCGACCTGAAGCGGGGTTCCGTGCACACCGCGGCCATGGTCCGCCGGCTGCGCAAGGCGGGCGTGCCCGTGGTGACCATCGCGCCGGGCGCGGACACGGCCGAGGGGTTCACGGACCGCTTCGTGCGCATCAGTCCCGGCACGGACCGCTTCCTGGCCGCGGCCGTGCTGCGCGAGGTGCTGCGGCGCAAGGGCGTGGCGCCGGAGGTGGCGGCGGCCTGCCGTGACCTGCCCGCCTTCCGGGCGCTTCTGGACGGCTGCGGGAATGAACTGCTTCGGTGGTGCGGGGCGTCCCGCGAGGACGCGGACTTCCTGGCCGGTCTGTATGCGGGAGCGGAACCCGTGGCCTCCCTCCTGGGCTGGGGCATGCAGCGCTACCGCTTCGGCGGGCAGAACGTGCGCTTCGTCAACGCCCTGGCCATGCTCTCGGGGCAGGTGGGCCGAAGCGGCGGGGGCGCCTACTACAACCTGAGCTCCATGGCCAACTTCGACGTGCCCTGGAAGGCGGCCACGAGCTACGGCCGCACGCTGCTCATGCCCGACCTGGCCCGCGAGATCGGCCGCGCCGACCCGCCCGTGCGCATGGCCTGGGTGGAATGCATCAACCCGGCCAACCAGTTCCCCGAGGCCGGCGCGGTGGCCCGTGCCCTGGACGGCCTCGATTTCGTCGTGGTCTGCGACGCCTTCATGACCGACACGGCCGAGGTCGCGGACCTGGTCCTGCCCGTGGCGCTGATGCTCGAACAGGACGATCTGGTGGGCTCCTTCCTGCACGAGTACGTGCAGTGGAGCGGCAAGGCTGTCGAGCCCCCGGCGGGCGTGCGTACGGACTACGACATCCTCGCGGACCTCTGCCGACGGCTCGGCCTGTCGCTGCCGGAGCCCGAGGAGGCCCTGCGGCAGGCTCTGCGCTCTCGCACCCTGGACACGACCCTCGAAGAGCTGCGGGCCGCGGGCTACGCCCGCTCGATCCATCCGGCCGTGGCCTTCGAGGGCCTGCGCTTCGGCCACGCCGACGGCCTGTACCGCCTACCCGCCCGGCTGGACCCGCCCCAGGACCCGCCGGCCGGGTACCCGCTGCAGCTTTTGACCCTCATCAACCGTCGCTTCGTTCATTCCCAGATCCTGCCCGAGGACCAGGCCGCGCGGCCCGTGGTCGGCGTGCACCCGGACACGCTGAACGGATTAGAGCTCGAACCCGGTCCGGGCCGTCTCGTCACGGAACTCGGGTTCCTGGACGTGGAACTGGCCGCGGACGCGGCCGTGCACCCGGACTGCGTCGTCTACCGGCGCGGGCCGTGGGGCAAGTTCGGGGGCGGGGTGAACCGCATCATCCGGGCGGTGGAGACGGACATGGGCGGGGGCAGCGCCTTCTACGAGCAGCGCTGCCGCCTGGAGGGACCCTAGTAGCGGCCGTTCTTGACCGTGGTCACGTAGGTTTCGAGGGCGGGGTCGTCCTCGGCGTTGTCGCCGGGGGTGGAAGGGTCGGCCCACTCGAAGCGTCCGTCCCGCCAGACCACGGTGGTACGCCGGGCCTTGAAGGCCGGGTCCACATAGACGACCTGCAGCGTGCCGTCGACGTCGTAGGCCGAAACGTCGCAGACGATGCCGACCTTGGTGAAGGCCTGGCCGTGGATCGTCACGGGGTAACCTGTTCTGAGTTTGGGACGCATGTTCGATGCTCTGTCTGACTGTGCGTTGAGGAAGCCCTCGCGGGGCTGACCGGACGCTAACGCGGTTTTTTCGTTCTGCAAAGAAAAAAGTCGGGAGCGGAGCGCCCTGACGCTTGTCCGCGGAAGGCAGGCCCGTGGGGACCGTTCAACGCCAGCTGGAAGGCGGTGTCTGCGCGTGCCGGAGTTCCGCGTTCTCCGGGGTGCTTCCGGGCTGCACCGGCAGTTCCACGGTGAAGCAGGCCCCTCCCGCGGAGCCCGGTGCGGCGTGGATTCTTCCGCGGTGCCCGCTGGTCACGATGAAGTAGCTCACGGCCAGGCCGAGGCCCGTGCCTTCCCCGGGCTTCTTGGTGGTGAAGAAGGGTTCGAAGATGCGTCTGAGCGCTTCGGGCGGGATGCCCGGGCCGTTGTCCTCGACCTCGACCCGGACCCAGCCTTGACGCGGCGCGGAGATGCGGACCTCGACGCGCGGCTCCCCGCCGGGGGGCGGGGCGGAGGCCATGGCCTGGGCCGCGTTGCGGAACAGGTTCAGAAAGACCTGCTCCATCTCCGTCTCGCTGCAGAAAACGGCGGGCACATCGGGCTCCTCCGCGATGTCGACGCGGATGCTGCGGAAGTCGTAGCGCTTCTTCAGGTCGTAATCGCTGCGGGCCAGGTTCAGCGCCTTTTCCGCGATGTCGCGCACGCGGCACATGGTGCGCCTGGATTCCCCGCGCCGGCTGAAGTCGAGCATGTTGCGCACGATGAAGGCCGCTCTGACGCCGGCTTCGCGGATGTCCTGGATGAAGACGTCGAGCTTGCGGGCCTTCATGTAGCTGTCCATGAGCCCGAGATCGAGGCCGACGGCCTCGGCCGCCTCACGGTTCTTGGGGAAATCGGGCCGGGTCCTGAGCGTCAGGTTTTCGGCGGCCTGCATGATGATGCCCAGGGGATTGTTGATTTCGTGGGCGATGCCCGTGGCGATGCCGCCGACGGAGATCATTTTTTCGGACTGGATCAGCATTTCCTGGATTTTCTTCTGCTCCGTGATGTCGTGGCAGGACGCCAGGTGATGGCGCTCGCCGCCGATGTCCAGGATTTGGCTCGAAAGCACGCAGTCCAGGATGCGTCCGTCCCTGTGCCGCATCTGCAGTTCGTAGTCCTTGACCTCCCCGCCCCGGAGCAATTCGCCGAGAATCGTGTCGCGATCGCTCTGGCGGGCGTAAAGCCCAGCTTCCAATGCGGTTTTCCCCAGCAGGTCCTCCCGGGCATGGCCGAAGAGCCGCACGCAGGCCTCGTTGACCTCCCTGATGCGCTCGCTCTCCGTCTGCACGAGAAGAATGGCTTCCGGCGATGACTGGAAGAGCTGGATGAACGTCTTTTCGGACTGTCTGAGCTTCTCTTCGACCTCGATCCGGGCGGAGATGTCGCGGGCCACGCCGAGGACCAGCAGGTAGCCGTTCTCCTGGAAAACGGTGGTCTGAACCTCCACCGGAAACACGGTGCCGTCCTTCTTGCGGTGGGCGCCTTGAAGCATCGCGGCCCCCTTTTCGTTCAACATGTCGACGACCTGCCCGAAACCTTCGGCCGAGGCATGGATGTCCACGTCCCAGACGTTCAGGGACGTGACCTCCTCGAACGTGTACCCGAGACTCTGGCAGGCCTCGTTGTTGGCGTCGATGATGCGGCCGGACCGGTCGGCCAGGAAGATGGCGTCCAGAGCGTTGTCCACCAGACGCCGGTACCGGGCTTCGCTGTCCTGCAGGGCCTTTTCGGCTCGCAGGCGGCCGTCGATCATGGCGTTGGCCGTGGCGGCCAGCTCCTCCAGTTCGGTGTAGGGCTGCGACTCGGGCACGAGGGCCGCCCCGAACCGTCCGGCCTGGCTGAAAAAGTCCATGAAGACGGCCAGGCCGTCCCTGAGCCGCGCCGTAGCGCGTCGGGCGGCGATGTATTGGCCGAGGAAGACGATGCCGAGCAGGCCGAGCAGCATGGCGGTGTGCTTAAGGCTGTTGGCCATGATGTCTTGCCGATTGCGCGCGATCTCCGCCTCGACGGCGTCGAGGTTGACGCCCGCGCCGACGATCCAGCCCCAATCATTCACCAGGGTTACGTAGCTCAATTTGCGGTGTGGGGTGATGCCCTCGATGGGCGGCATGACGTATTCGATGAAGCCGCCGCCTTTCTTGGCCGTGGCGATGAGTTCCTGCACGACCTTCAGTTCGTTGGCGTCGGTCGCCGCGAGCATGTTCTTGCCCTTGGCCGGCCCGGCAAGCGCGACGCCGTCCAGGGTGCCGGCAAAGAGGTACCCCCCGTCGCCGAAACGCTCCTGCTCCAGTTGCATCAGTATTTCGGCCTTGAGGTCGTTCTCGACATCCTCAAGATATTCCCCGGTGCCGATGAGCCAGTCGAGGGCGGGAAAGTGGCGGATGTAGGCGAGCTTGCGGTGGTCGCGCCCCGGACTGCCGGGTTTGGTCCAGAAATATTCGTAATAATCCGCGCCCCGTTCCCTGGCGATGCGGATCATGTCCCGGATGACGGGTTTCCCCGACTCGTCCTTCATGTCCAGGAGGTTCCGTTCCTCGAACTCCGGCCGGTCGGCGAAGAGCTGCTCCACCCCGTCGAGGCCCGTGGCGAAGAAGTAGCCCCGCCCGTTGTTGTAGCGGATGGGGCGCAGGGCCTCGCGGATCATCCCGGCCAGATCCTCCCGCCCCATGCGCCCCGAATTGTGCCGGTAGAGGTTGTCGGCCACGGCCCAGGCCTCATCGACCCGGTCCCGGATGTTCTCCCGCAGGGAGTCTTCGAGGTTGCCGCGCCGCTTTGCGACCGCGGCCAGGAAGAGTTCCACTTCGTGCCTGACTTCGCCCTTGCGTATCTCGAGGAATTCCTGTCGGTATTCTGCGCTGTCTTCCTCGAAATGGTAGACGTCGTCGCTGATCCACAAGGCGCCCAACAGCAGCAGACTAACGGTCGAAATGAGAGACGTGAAGCGCAGGAACGCGCTAGGGATGCTGGTCTTCTGCTTCCGGGACATGAAGCCTCGCTGACGTCGACGGGGGTGAATTCATGGGGGCGGCGTCGCCCTGGATATTTCTTACGCGAGTCGGAAGAGAAAGCGCAAGGGCGCAAGGCATCCCGTGCCTCGCGCTTCGGATGCGCGGACATGGCCCGGAACGGGAAGCGTCCCGCGAAAGAGACGCTTCCCGGCAATGGTGGACGAGGAATTGCGGATGACGGTGCGGAGTCAAAGAGTTCGCTGCGTCACGGGGACGCGGTTCAAAAGCTTGCCCTGTCTTCACGAGGTGCAGGCCACGTCGTCACTTCCAGTCCAGCAAGCGCTGCTGCCCTTTCAGGGCGCGGATGGCGGTGACGTCCTGGCTGACTTCGAGGCAGCCCAGATACCGGCCCTCGCGTCTGACCGCGAAATAGCGGATGTGGATGAACCGTCCGCCCAGCTCGATCCAGAATTCGGCCGTGTCGCGCTCCCCGCTCTTGAACCGCGCCAGGATCTCCTCGACCATGTGCACGCTCTTGGGCGGATGGCATTTGGACACCTCGCGGCCGATGATGCCCTCGCTGCGCGGGAAGATCCGTTCCTCGGTCTGCGAGAAGTACTGCACGCGGTCGTCGGGGCCGACGAAGGTCATGTCCACGGGCAGGTGCTTGAGCAGGGCGTTGATCACCTCGGGCTCCATGCGTCCGCAGTCGAGCTGTATCAGGCCGGTGGCTCCTCCGCCGGAAGTGGTCGTCCCGGCGGCAGGAAGCCACGCATCGCCCGGGTCCACCCAGGCGAAGCCGATCTCCGCCTCGCCCCGCCTGACCTTGCGCCAGTCCTCCTCGGAAAAGGCCTCGAAGACCATGGGGAAGAGGATGCGCTCCTCCTTGAAGACCATGTCGCGCACGGCCAGGACCAGCTCGGACACGGCCTCCGCGGCCGGAGCGTGCTCTGCGGACTCCAGGCAGGCCTGGGCCTTCTTGAACATGGCCCGGATGTCGTCATGGATCTCCCACATGACCTGCGGCGGGGCCGTCAGGCCGTGAGCCTCCATGATGGGGAAGAGCTGGTTCTCCTTGCGCTCGTAGTGGCGGATGATGGCGGCCAGGTCCGCGACCCCGTTCTTCAGGGCATTTCGCGCCCCCGAATACCCGAGCTCGTCCCGGACGCCGCCCAGGATCGTGGACAGATTCGCCGCCTTTTCCTCGGCCAGGGCGTTCTCGGCCTGGAAGGTGCGGATGGGGTGCCCGTCGGGCAGGAGCGGCAGTTCGGGCTTGTCGGCGTCGGCGGTGAAGAGTTCGACGTGCAGGTTGCACAGCTTCTTGATCTCAGACTCCGGGATGCCCTCGGCCACGAGGCGCTGCTCCATCGCGCCGACCTCGGCCGGGGAGACGTCCTTCAGCAGCGCGTGAAATTCCTGCCGCAGGCTGTCGAGGGATTCGCCCCCGTGCAGGCGCATGACGATGCCCTTGAAGGCCTCGATCCGCTCCTCGCGTGACACGCCCCGCGCCTGCTCCGCCCGCCCGCCGCTGTTGACCAGGGTGACGGAGTCGTTGGATTTCCTGAATATCTCCACCGCGATGCCGGCAAGAAAATCGTCCGGGTCGAGTCCGCCCAGGGCTGCGGCCTTGGAGACCGAGGCGAAGGAGGCCACGGTCTTGCGCAGGAAGGGGTTTTCCAGCTTGGAGAACTTCGGCGACTGCTTGACCAGATATTCGAGCAGAAAAGGGTACGCGTCGAGCAGGTCGCCGATTTTCGTTTTCGTCGAGAGTTCCATGATGCCTCCGGGGTTGAGGTTCCGCCCGTCCGATGAGGGGGAAATCGTGCGGATGGGCGGGTCAGGCATGGACCATAGCTGAAGAATCGCGGGGAGTGCAACTATCGTCCGTTGCAGCCCGGATGCTTGAAAGGGAGGCGTGGAGGAATTTCGGCCAAGAAAAAGGGCCCGGATTTTTCATCCAGGCCCTGACTTTTCCTGTGGTGGAGATGAGGGGGATCGAACCCCTGGCCTCCGCATTGCGAACGCGGCGCTCTCCCAGCTGAGCTACATCCCCAGGCGTGGGAAGCCTGATAGGTGGTGCGGGCCCGGTTGTCAACAGCCGAACGCCTGAAAAGCGTTCTGGACTGCGTTGCTCACCGATTTTGAAGGGCTCATGTAGACGGCTACACTTCGCCCTCCAAAATCGGTTCGCGCCTTGCCAGAACGCTTTTCAGGCCTTCGGCGCATTTCAGATCAGGT
The DNA here is from genome assembly GCF_055385525.1 of Desulfomicrobium aestuarii. Classification (NCBI taxonomy): domain Bacteria; kingdom Pseudomonadati; phylum Thermodesulfobacteriota; class Desulfovibrionia; order Desulfovibrionales; family Desulfomicrobiaceae; genus Desulfomicrobium; species Desulfomicrobium aestuarii. The sequence goes on along the minus strand of NZ_AP042427.1, from coordinate 2,688,741 downwards.
AGCTCTGCAGAGTCATGCCCACGGGTACCGGGGCCTTGTCCTGGTAGATGTCCCAGTAGGTTTGCCTGGCCTTGCCCAGGGCGTGGTACATGGGGTGGTCGGTCTGGGCGCGCAGCTCGCCGCAGGGCGCGTTGTTCTCGTCGACCATGATCAGGCGCTGGGCCCGGTTCAGGATGCCCGCCGTGCCGATGGAGGCGATGGCCGCGATTTCCCCGGCCTCGGCCCGGGCCATGAACTCGCCGTAGGTCATGTCACGCTCCTCCACGGGCACGCCGTCCTCGCGCAGGATGGCGCAGATGCCCTGGATGGTGACCGAGGGGAGGATCAGCGGGCTCTCGGGGATCTTCACCACCGTGCCGTCCGCCATGGCGATGAGGCAGCAGGACGAGTCCCATTCCGTGATGCGGCGGTCGCGCAGCGGCAGGTCCAGACGGTCGTCCAGGAACAGGGCGGAGCTGGCCTCGGGCAGGATGCTCTTGGCCTCGTCCACGGCCTTGACGCTCAGGAGGTAGTTCACGCCGAGCTTGAGGTTGCCCGTGCCGTTGGCGCCCACGGCCCGCACCAGGTTGGGCACGACCACGCCGCTGAAGGGCTCGCCCAGGTAGCGGTCGTAGGTGCAGGTGACCATGCGGATGGACGGGCGCTCGGGGAAGGTCACGCCGATGGACTGGGACTCGTCCACGGTGAAGGGCCGCAGGTAGCCCTGGCCGCCGGTCTCGCCCATGTCCCTGATGAAGTCCGCCAGTTCGGGGCTGCGCAGGTAGTGCAGGATCAGGCCTTGGAGCTCCTCTTCGGTCGGCACCAGCGTCTGCTGCGCCGTGCCGAGGTTGAAGGAGATGGAGCGGCGGAAGCGCTGCAGGTTCTTGTGCAGGTTCAGGAACTGGATGTGCAGGCTGCCGTCCTCGGCCGGGCCGATGAAGTAGCGGATGCCCTCGAAGGCCAGACAGATCCCGTAGTGGATGGAGCGGGATACCGCCGGGACCTTGTCGGTCGTGGGCACCATGGCGAAGGCCTTGTCGTGGAGCGTGTAGCGTGCCTGGGAACCGGCCCATTTGATGCCTTCGAAACCGGCCATGGGTCCTCCTGATGCGTGTCGGGTTGATGGTTGCGAGTGGTGCGTCCGTTGTCCTGAAAATCGAGGTTCTTACGGCGCGGCGCGGTGCGCCTCTTTGGGCCCGGGCCCGCCGGCGACGTAGGTGTGCAGGGGCAGAGCCCCTTCCTCGCCGTCGCAGCGGTCGAGGATTGGGGTCAGAAAACCCCAGCACAGCTCCACGGCGTCCTGGCGCCAGAAGAGGGTCTGGTCGCCGGTAATGCAGTCCAGCAGCACCTTGGCGTAGTCGTCCAGACGCCCGAGGCCCGAGGCCGCGCCGTAGGAGAACTCCATGGACTGGCCCTGCAGGCACAGCCGGGAGCCCTGGCCCTTGGTCTGGACTTCCAGGCGGACCACCTCGTGGGGGTGGATGCCGATGACCAGCCTGTTGGGCGGGATGGCGCCGCCGTGAGTCTTGCGGAACATGGACACGGGCACGCTCTTGAACTGCACCGTTATTTCGGTGTGCTTGGCCGCCAGGCGCTTGCCCGAGCAGAGATGGAAGGGCACGCCCTGCCAGCGCCAGTTGTCCAGATAGACCTTCATCCAGGCGAACGTCGGCGTGGCCGAGTCCGGCCGCACGCCGGGCTCCTGCAGGTAGCCGGGCACGGGTTTGCCGTCGACCATGCCCGGCCCGTACTGGCCCAGGATCAGCTGCTCGTCCAGGCGCTCCAGGTCCAGGGGGCGCAGGGCGCGGAAGACCTTGGAACGCTCGTCGCGGACCAGCTCGGCGTCGAACAGGGACGGCGGCTCCATGGCGCACAGGGCCAGGAGCATCATCATGTGGTTCTGGAACATGTCCCGCAGGACCCCGGCCTGGTCGTAGAACCCGGCGCGGTGGCCGATGCCGAGGTCCTCGGCCGCGGTGATGCGGATGTGGTCGATGTAGCGGCGGTTCCAGACGGGCTCGAAAAGGGCGTTGGCGAAGCGCAGCAGCAGGACGTTCTGCACCGTCTCTTTGGCCATGTAGTGGTCGATGCGGAAGATCTGGCTCTCCCGGAAATAGCGGTGCAGGACCTCGTCGAGCTCACGGGCCGTGGGCAGGTCGCGGCCGAAGGGCTTTTCCACGACGATGCGCACGCGCCGGTCCTCGTCCTGCCGGGCCAGGCCGGCCTCGCCGATGGCCGTGGCCAGGGGGATGTAGGCCGACGGCGGCACGGCGAGGTAGAACAGGCGGTCCTTCGCGCCGCCGTCCAGCTCGTTCAGGGCCAGGGCCAGGAAGCGGGCCGAGGCGGGGTCCTCGGGGTCCATGCGCAGGTAGCTCACCCTGGGGGCGAGATCCGCCAGGCACGAGGCGGGAACGGCCCCGGCCAGCCTGTCGCCGAGCAGATTCCTGTACTGCTCCGTGTCCATTTCCGTGCGGCCCACGGCCAGGATGCGCGTGTCGTGGCTCAGGAGCTGGTTGCGGCACAGGGAGGCCAGGGCGGGGTAGATCTTGCGCATGGCCAGATCCCCGGTGGCGCCGAAGACGACCAGGCTGACGGGGTCGGCCTGGGCCTGCACGGGACAGGATAACTGATCTGTCATGGGGCTCCCCTGGGGATGAATGTCCGGTTCCGGAGCCGTCAGAAATAGCAGGACGAAGCCAAAACGCAAGCCCTGCCGCCAGCCGCTCCACCAGCGCTCCGTCGGCGCGGCGGGGATGCGGCCGGTTCAGCGGAAGAAGAGGGCCACCCCGCAGAGGGTGACCAGGGCGCCGACGACGCTGCGGCGCGAAACGGGATGCCCGCCCAGCCGGGCCAGGCCCAGGGCGAAGAGGGGGCTGACGGAGATGAGGGTCTGGGCCACGGCCGCGCTGGTCAGCTTGAGGGAAGCCTGCTGCAGCCAGATGCCCAGGAACGTGCCCAGGAACACGGCCAGGGTGAAGAGGGCCCAGCCGTGGCGTGCGGTACCCACGGCCCGCCAGGTTTCGCGGTTCAGCACCAACCCTGGCCTGATTATGGGCATGACGGCCCACAGCACGAGGCTGGCGGCGCCCAGGCGGACCAGAGCGGCCCACAGGGGCGTGACCTCGGAGGTGACCATGACCTGCCGGGAAAGGATCATGCCGAGGGCCTGGCACAGGGCGGCCAGGGCGGCGAAGGCCAGGCCGGGGAGGTTGGGGCGCTGGCGCGGCCGGTGCTCCGTGACCACCCACAGGATGCCCGACACCGTCAGGAGGATGCCGCACCAGCCGGCGATGCCGATGGATTCCCCCAGCAGGCACATGCCGAGCACGCCCGTCAAGGGCGGTGCCAGGGACTCGATCAGGAGCGTCTGGCTGGGGCCGATGCGCTTGATGGCCGAGAAATACGCGCTGTCGCCTATGCTGATGCCCACGACGCCGCTGCCGGCCAGCCACAGCCACTGCGACGCCGTCAGGTCCGGCGCGGAGTCGCCCAGGACCAGGATGGTCGCCATGAGCATGGCCACGGCGATGGCGCCCTTGACCAGGTTCAGGAACACGGCCGGGGCGCGGTTGCCCGTGCGGGTGTAGAGGAAGGTCGCCACGGACCAGATGAAGGCCGCGGCCAGGGCCGCGACCTCACCGGCGAAGGGCAGGGTCATCCCTGGGCCAGCGTGGCCGTTTCGTTGGCGAAGAAGAGCTCCTTGTCGAAGGGCCCGAAGCTCCCGGTTTCGGCCATGAGGGTGAAATACTCGACCCGGGAGTAGCGCCGGGTCAGCTCCGGGCGCACGCCCATGAGGGCGTAGTAGTCGGCCTTGCGCATGGGCCGGTCGCTTTCGGTCAGGTCGTAGACGCCGCCCTCGACCTCGGCCCAGGCGTGGACCACGAAGCCGGGTCCGCCGGGCACCCAGCCGTGGACGACCTCGGCCGCTTCGCTCTCGCTGCAGATTTCCATGGCCGCCGCAAAACACTGTTCCCTGAAATGCATGATCATGCCTCCGCGTTGATGCTGTCCATGACGGCTGCGCCCAGGGCGTTGCCGACTTCGTAATGGTCCGGGAAAACGACCTCGGTGCCCAGGCGCTCGGCCACCGCCGGCAGCAGGAACGGCGCGGCCGCGCCGATGCCGATGATCCGCGCCTTGAGGCGGATGGAAATGTCCAGGAGGGGGCTGTGCCCGGTCTGGCCCATGAACCTGGCCAGGGCCGGCCCGACTTCGCGCGTGCTCAGGGCTTCGAGGATGGTGGCGGCGATGGTCCCTTCGGCCTTTTCGAGCACCCGGAGGCAGAACTCCTCGGGGGCCATGCCGCACAGTTCCGCCAGGACCTTCGCCCCCCGCAGGGACGCCTCCGCGTTGCCGAGACTGAGGCGCCCCAGCACGTGCAGAGCGTCCGTTGGCGTGAAGCCGCAGGACACGACCCTTCGTGCGGCCTGCAGCCGGGCGATGGCCTTCTCCAGGCTGGATTCGGCCATGCCGATGTCCCGGCGCAGCTGCCAGGGCGTGGCCGGGCCGCGCTCCGCCAGCCGGAGCAGGATGGGGTCGTCGCCGGGGACGGCCCCTGGGGCCAGGTGCACGCATTGCCCGCGCATGTCCGTCCCGAGCCAGTCCGCCGGGTTCTCCACGGCGTCGAGGGGCGCGCCATCCAGATGCAGCCCGGCCTGGGACAGGGGCACGACCCGGGCCGGGCCGAGGGAGATCAGTCCGTTCGAGACCTGCGCCACGCTGTCCCCGCCCAGGCCCACGGTGTACATCTCCACGGCCTGCACATGGGTGCGCCAGGCGCCGATGGTCATGCCCTCCTCGCGGATGACGGGGCGTCCGTCGCGGATGAGGGTGATGTCCGTGGTGGTGCCGCCCACGTCGACGATGACGGCCGTGTCGCCGGCCGCGGCGTCGGCGCCGAACAGGGCCGTGGCCGCCGGGCCGCTGGCCACGGTGGAGGAGGAGTTGCGCAGGGCCTGGTCCAGGTCCATGCTCTTGCCGTCGCCGCGCACGATGCGCACGGGGCAGGAGAGGCCCAGACGCTGCATGGAGCGGGCGATGCTCTGCAGAAAGTCCTGCATGACGGGCAGCAGGCGGGCGTTCAGCACGGCCGTGGAGGCGCGCTCCTCGATGCCGGGCAGGCTGCTGGCCTGGTGGGAGCAGAACACGGGCTTGGGGTCCGTCAGTTCGATGGCCTTGGCCGCGACGAGCTCGTGGGTCGGGTCGTCGAAGGCCAGCAGGGCGCAGACGGCGTAGGCGTCCACATGGCCGCGCATGGCGGAGATGCCCTTCAGCAGAAACTCCATGCCCAGAGGTTCGACCTCCACGCCCCGGGCCTTGTGACCGCCGGGAATGAAGCGCGAGTCGGCCGCCGGGACGTGCAGGCGCTTGTCGTGCCCGATGACGAAGAGGCCGACCTCGGCGCCCTTGTCCTCCACCAGGGCGTTGGTGGCCAGGGTGGTTGACACCGTGACCCGCCCGATCCGCCCCGGTTCCGCGCCCGAAGCGGCCAGGACGTCCGCGAGGGCGCGGCCGATGGCCAGGGCCGGGTCGTGGGCCGTGGTCGGCGCCTTGGCGCAGGCCTGGACCCGGCCGGTGCGCCGGTCGAGGACCACGGCGTCGGTGTAGGTGCCGCCGGTGTCGATGCCGATGACGAAATGCTCTGAGGACATGATCGTTTCCTTGAAAGGTGTGCGGACGGGTCTGCATTAAGGATTTCGCGCTGTGGCGTAAAGCCTGCGCCTGATCGTTTTCGTGACAAACGGCAGACCGCGGTTGTCTCCAGGGCCGAAATGTGCAACGAAAGGGGCCATCATGCTCACTTCCGTGCGGCGCTGTCGCGGCCACGGGAAACCAAGGAGAGATTCGTGCGCGAAGAACTTCATCTGATACTGGGGGGAGAGGCCGGCCAGGGCCTGGACACGGTGGCCGGACTTCTGGGCAAGGCCGTGGTCCGTTCCGGGCGCCACCTGCTGACCGTGCAGCACGTCATGTCCCGCGTGCGCGGGGGGCACAACAATTTTCGCATGCGCCTGGCGTCCCGGCCGGTGCAGGGTCCGCCCGACACCTTCGACCTGCTGGCGGCCATGAGCCGCGAGAGCGTGGACCTGCACCGGGCACGGCTCGCGGACGGGGCCGTCATCCTGGTGGACGGCGGCTGGGAGATGGCGCCCGAACCCGGCCTCATCGGCATCCCCTTCGCCGAACTGGCCTCGCGGCCCGTCTTCCGCAACGTGGCCCTCATGGGCGTGCTCGGCGCCATGCTCGGCATTGGGGCGGACATCCTGCGGGAGCTGGTGGCGGACAACTTCCGGGCCAAGGGCGACCAGATCGTGGCCAGCAACCTGGATGTCCTGGCCGCGGCCATGAAGTGGGCCGCGGACAACGCGCCGTCCCTGCCCCTGCCGGGCGAGGGCGACGGCGTGACCCGGTTGGCCATGGACGGCAACCAGGCCCTGGTCCTGGGCGCCCTGGCCGCCGGGGTGCGCTTCTGCGGCTACTACCCCATGTCACCGGCCACCTCCATCGCCGAGGGGCTCGCGCAGGTGGCCGTGGACATGGGCGTGGTAGTGGAGCAGGGCGAGGACGAGATCGCGGCGGCCAACATGGCCCTGGGGGCGTCCTTCGGCGGGGCCCGCAGCATCGTGCCGACCTCGGGCGGCGGCTTCGCCCTGATGACAGAGGCCGTCAGCCTGGCCGGCGTCATGGAGATGCCCGTGGTCTTCGTCGTGGCCCAGCGCCCCGGCCCGGCCACGGGCCTGGCCACGCGCACGGAACAGGCCGACCTGGAGCTGGTCCTGCGCGCCGGCCACGGGGAGTTCCATCGCGCCATCCTGGCTCCGGCGGATGTCGCGGACTGCTTTCACCTCACGCACAAGGCCTTCGATCTGGCCGAGAAATCCCAGGGCCCGGTCTTCATCCTTTCGGACCAGTACCTGGCCAGCGCCGTGCGGTCCACGGAGCCTTTCGACCTCGGCGCCCTGCCGCCCGTGGCCGGACCCGACCTGAGCGACGAGAACCCGGACGCCTACCGCCGCTACGACTGGTCCGCGTCCGTGTCCCCGCGCCGCATCCCGGGCCACGGCAAGAGCCTGGTCCTGGCCGACTGCCACGAGCATGACGAGAAGGGGCATATCATCGAGGCCGCCGACATCCGCGTGCGCATGCAGGACAAGCGCCTGGCCAAGCTGGACGTGCTGCGGGAGGAAATCCTGCCTCCCGTCTCCACGGGAGAGGACGATCCCGACCTGCTGCTGGTGGGCTGGGGCTCCTCGGGCGAGGTCCTGCGCGAGGTCGCCGGGATTCTGCAGAAACGGGGAATCAGGGCCGCGAGCCTGTGCTTCATCCAGGTCTGGCCCCTGGCGCCCGAGACCTTCCTGCAGCGCCTGCACGCCGCGGAATGCGTGGTGGCCGTGGAGGGCAACAGCACCGGCCAGTTCACGCGGCTGCTGCGCGAGACCACGGGTTTCCACATCGCCAACTCAGTCCTGCGCTACGACGGCCGGGCCCTGACGGCCGGTTACGTCCTGGAGCGCCTGGCGCCCATCCTGGAGGCATTATGATCGACAGCAAGATATACGGCGAATACGTCACGGCCTGGTGCCCGGGCTGCGGCAACCACGACGTGCTCCTGGCCCTCAAGGACGCCCTGGCCCGGCAGGATCTCGAACCCCACCAGTTCGCCCTGGTTTCGGGCATCGGCCAGGCGGCCAAGATCGTGCACTATGTCCGGGGCAACGGCTTCAACGGCCTGCACGGCCGCGCCCTGCCGCCGGCCCAGGCCCTCAAGCTCGTCCATCCTGAGCTCAAGGTTGTCGTGGAGTCGGGCGACGGCTGCACCTACGGCGAGGGCGGCAACCACCTGCTGGCCGCCATCCGCCGCAACCTGGACATCACCCTCATCGTGCACAACAACCAGATCTACGGCCTGACCAAGGGCCAGTCGAGCCCCACGACCATGACGGGCCACGTGACCAAGAACAACCCCCTGGGCGTGTTCGACCAGCCCTTCAACCCCGTGGCCGTGGCCGTGGCCATGCACGCCTCCTTCGTGGCCCGGTCCTTTTCGGGTCTCAAGGAACATGCCGCGGCGACCATCGCCGCGGCCATGGAGCACAAGGGGTTCTCTCTGGTGGACATGCACTCGCCCTGCATCTCCTTCAACAAGGTCAACACCTTCGCCTGGTACAAGTCCCGCTGCAAGGAGGTCTCCCACGACCCCGCGAACTGGGACGAGGCCATGAAGGCGGCCATGGTCTTCGGCGAGGAAATCCCCATCGGCGTCATCTACCGCGAACAGCGTCCGTCCAAGGAGACGCTCCTGCCGCAGTGCAGGGACGGGGCCATGTACCGGCGTCCCGTGGACATGGACAAGGTCGCGGCGCACATGATGAGCTACGCCTGAGGCGTCTTGCCAAGTGGCGGGCATCGGGTTAGGGCCACGAAAAAATCAAGGAGATCACCATGGCCAAAGCACGTGCCCGTCACATCCTGGTGGCGACCGAAGAGGTCTGCCAGGCTCTGAAGAAGAAGATCACCGAGGAAGGCGGAGACTTCGCCGAAATCGCCCGCAACTATTCCCAGTGCCCGTCGGGCCGCCGCGGCGGCGACCTAGGCACCTTCGGCCCGGGCCAGATGGTACCCGAGTTCGACCACGTCTGCTTCAACGAAGCCGTGGGCGTGGTCCACGGCCCGGTCAAGACGCAGTTCGGCTACCACCTGGTGGAAGTGACCGAGCGCTCCTGACGAAGCGGCTCCGCCCCTGTCTGTGGAAACCGGGCTGCTTGGTGGCCCGGTTTTTTTTGGGAAAAGAGAACGGGAATCACGGGAGCCATGGGACGTATGCACCCCCGTACCGCCCATGCCTCCCATAATTTCCATTCTCTCTTGAAAAGGACTCACATGGAAGACCACATCCGATTCGACGCCGAGGCCTGCGCCCTGCTCCTGCTTGACCAGCGCAAGCTCCCCCTGGTGGAGGAGACCTTCGCCTGCCGCACCGTGGAGGACGTCATCTACGCCCTGCAGACCATGGTCGTGCGCGGCGCGCCGGCCATCGGCGTGACGGCGGCCTACGGCTGCCGCATCGCCCTGAAGCAGGCCCTGGCCGCCGGCGCCTACTGGACGAACGAACTCGGCCGGCTGCTCGGCCTCCTGGCCCAGGCGCGGCCCACGGCCGTCAACCTGGCCTGGGCCGTGAACGAGATGCGCGGCGCCGCAAGCGGCGTGGCCGACCCGCGCGAACTGGGCGATGTCTGGCTCGCCCTGGCGCGGAAGATCCACGCCGACGACATCGCCATGAACAAGGCCATGGGCCGCTTCGGCGGGGAACTCCTGGCCGACGGCGACACGGTCATGACCCACTGCAACGCCGGGGCCCTGGCCACGGCCGGGTACGGCACGGCCCTGGGCGTCATCCGCGGCGCCGTGGACATGGGCAAGCGGATTTCCGTCATCGCCAACGAGACCCGGCCCTTCCTGCAGGGCGCCCGCCTGACGGCCTACGAGCTGCACAAGGACGGCATCCCCGTGACCGTGGCCTGCGACAACGCTTGTTCGCTGCTGATGAAGCGCGGGCTGGTGCAGAAGGTCGTGGTCGGGGCCGACCGCATCGTGGCCAACGGCGACGTTGCCAACAAGATCGGAACGTCCGGCGTGGCCATCCTGGCCCGGCACTACGGCATCCCCTTCTACGTGGCCGCGCCCAGCTCCACCTTCGACCTGGCCACGCCCGAGGGCTCCCTCATCCCCATCGAGGACCGCACGCCCCTGGAAGTGACCCACGTCGGGGCCACCCAGATCACGCCCGACGGCGTGCCCGTCTTCAACTACGCCTTCGACGTCACGGATCACTCCCTGATCACGGGCATCATCACCGAACGCGGGGTGCTTTCCCCGCCATACACATCGAGTATCGCCGAGATCATCGGCCAGGAACGCAGACCATGAACCAGCATCTTCCCATGGTGGCCCTCATCGGGCGTCCCAACGTGGGCAAATCCACCCTTTTCAACCGCCTCATCAAGAAGCGGGTCTCCATCACCCACGACATGGCCGGCGTGACCAGGGACAGCATCTTCAGCGAGGTGCGCGGCGAAACGCGCACCTACATGCTCGTCGACACGGGCGGACTTGTCCCCGACTCCAGCGACGAGATCGAGATCAGCATCTTCGAGCAGGCCCGGGAAGCCATGGCCGGGGCGGATTTGATCCTGTTCATCGTCGACGGCCGCGCCGGGCTGCATCCCCAGGATGAGCAGGTCGGGCAGTATCTGCGTCAAAGCGGCAAGGAAGTGCGCGTCATCATCAACAAGGTCGACGGCCCCGAGCAGGAGGAGACCCTGGCGGCGGATTTCTACGCTCTGGGTTTTCCCCTTCAGTGCGTGTCCGCGGCCCATGGTTTCGGCATGGGCGATCTGCGCGACATGATCGAGACGGCGCTGCCGAAGGACCAGTGCGAGGGCGTGGAGCAGCCTCAGGGCGGTCTCAAGATCGCCCTGCTGGGTCGGCCCAACGCGGGCAAGTCGTCGACCATCAACGCGCTTTTGGGCAAGAAGCGGCTCATGGTCAGCGCCGAGGCCGGGACCACCCGCGACTGCGTGGACGTGACCGTGCAGCGCGGCAGCAAGGTCTACACCTTTGTCGACACCGCCGGGGTGCGCCGCAAGTCCAAGGTCACCGATTCCCTGGAATACTTCAGCGTCGTGCACTCCATGCAGGCCGCCAAGCAGGCCGACGTGGTCGTGCTGGTGCTCGACGTCATGGACGGCGTGGTCGGGCAGGACAAGCGGCTGTTGTCCTTTCTGGACACGGAGAAGATCCCCTTCGTCATCGTGGTCAACAAGATCGACCTCCTGACCAAGGACCAGCTTGCCAAGACCAAGAAGGACCTGGTGGACCAGTTCGCATTCTGCGGGCATGTGCCCGTGCTCTATTCGTCGTCGGTGTCCATGGCGGGCCTGGGCGGGCTCCTGCCGCTGGTCGAGAAGCTCTGGGAGCAGTGCGGCCAGCGCGTGACCACGGGCGAGCTGAACCGCCTGGTCAAGATGGTCACCGAGCGGCACCAGCCGCCGGTCATGGGCGGACGGCGCGGCAAGATCTACTACATGACCCAGGCCGATTCCCGGCCGCCGACCTTCGTCTTCTTCGTCAACGACGAGAAGCTCTTCGGGGGCAGCTACGTGCGCTACCTGGAGAACCAGCTGCGCAAGGTCTTCCGCATGGACAAGACGCCCATCCGCATGATCTTCCGCTCCAGCCACGCCAAGGATTCGTAAGGGCCTGCGGCCTCGGGGGGCCTCCCTTGACCGGGGCCTGCGCCTTGACCTAGTGTTCCGCGACGCTCGGGGCCGCGCGCCCCGCCGCGCCACAACGACGCCCACCGCGAGGAGGATTCCATGGTTCAGAAAGCAGACAAGATTTGGTTCGACGGCAAACTCGTGCCCTGGGACGAAGCCCAGGTCCACGTCCTGACCCACACCCTGCACTACGGCGTGGGCGTGTTCGAGGGCATCCGCTGCTACACCTGCACCGACGGCGGCTCGGCCGTGTTCCGGCTGCAGGAGCACGTGGAGCGCCTCTTCCTGTCGGCCAAGATCAACGAGATGGTCATCCCCTTCACCCAGGACCAGATCAGCGCGGCCATCATCGAGACCCTCAAGGTCAACAGGCTGGCCGAGGGCTACATCCGGCCCCTGACCTTCATCGGCGCGGGCGTCATGGGCGTCTACCCGGGCGACAACCCCATCCAGACCATCATCGCCACCTGGCCCTGGGGCGCGTACCTCGGCGCCGAGGCCCTGGAGAAGGGCATCCGCGTCAAGACCTCGTCCTTCACGCGCCACCACGTCAACGTCATGATGACCAAGGCCAAGACCTGCGGCAACTACGTCAACTCCGTGCTGGCCAAGCGCGAGGCCTTGGCCGACGGCTACAACGAGGCCCTCATGCTCGACGCCGAGGGCTACGTGTCCGAGGCCACGGGCGAGAACATCTTCATCGTGCGCAAGGGCGTCATCAAGACCTCGCCGCTGGGCTCCATCCTCTCGGGCATCACCCGCGAGTCCGTCATGATCCTGGCTGAGGACCTGGGCTACACCGTGGTCGAGGACCGCTTCACCCGCGACGAGCTGTACTGCGCCGACGAGGCCTTCTTCACCGGCACCGCGGCCGAGATCACGCCCATCCGCGAGGTGGACCGCCGCGTCATCGGCCAGGGCAGCCGCGGCCCGGTCACGGCGGCCCTGCAGGACGCCTACTTCAAGGTCCTGCGCGGCCAGAACCCCAAGTACGGCCAGTGGCTGGCCCGCTACAGCTTCTAGCCTCCCGTTATTGCCCGCCGGGCGCAGCCTGCCTGCGCCCGGCGTTTCGTCAATTTCCGCACCCGCCGATCACACCATGAGCCAGGAAAGCCTCACCGCCCGTTACCGCCCCCAGAACTTCGCCAGCGTGGCCGGCCAGGACTCCGTCAAGCGCATCCTGTCCCGCGCCGCGGCCACGGGGCGGGTGGCGCCCGCCTACCTGTTCAGCGGCACGCGCGGGGTGGGCAAGACCACCCTGGCCCGCATCTTCGCCAAGGCCCTGAACTGCCAGCACGGCCCGGCCGAGGAGCCCTGCAACCAGTGCCCGGTCTGCCGCCAGATCACCCTCGGCGCGGCCGTGGACGTGGTCGAGATCGACGGCGCTTCCAACACCGGCGTGGACAACGTCCGCCGTCTCAAGGAGGACGTGGGCTACGCGCCCCTGGAGTGCCGTTACAAGGTCATCATCATCGACGAAGCGCACATGCTCTCCAAGGCGGCCTTCAACGCGCTCCTCAAGACCCTGGAGGAGCCGCCCGGGCACGTGACCTTCATCATGGCCACCACCGAGCCCGAAAAATTTCCCCAGACCATCGTCAGCCGCTGCCAGCATTTCGTCTTCAAGCGTCTGCCCCAGGCCGACCTGGTGCGCCACCTGGGCGGCGTGCTGGAGCGCGAGGGCATCCCGGCCGAGCCTTCGGCCGTGACCCTCATCGCCAAGCGCGGGGCGGGTTCGGTGCGCGACAGCATGTCGCTTCTGGGTCAGGTCCTGGCCCTGGGCTCGACGACCCTGACCCTGGCCGACGTGCGCGAGGTTCTGGGCCTGGCCGGCGGCGAGATCTTCGCGCGCCTGGTGGAGTGCGTGCACGGCCGCGACCTGCGGGGCCTCCACGCCCTGCTGACCGAGGTCCTGGATCAGGGCGCGGACCTGGGCTTCTTTCTGAGGGAGCTTGCCGGGTGCTGGCGCAACCTCTTTCTGCTGAACCAGATGGGCGACGCCGCGCGCGGCCTCATGGACCTGCCGGCCGAGGAGATCGACGTCTGGGCGGAATTCGCGCCGCGCTTCAGCCTGGGGCACCTGCACGCGGCCTGGCAGATGACCATGGACAGCCAGCGCAAGGTCCTGACCAGCATGGAGCCGGCCCTGGCCCTGGAGCTTCTGCTCCTGAACCTGGCCTGCCTGCCTGACCTGCTGGCCCTGGGCGCCGCCGCGCCCGGCCAGGGCGCGGCCGCCGGCCAGGCCGCGCCGCCGCGCGCCGCCCAGGCTCCGTCCCCGTCCCCCGCGCCGCGTCCCGACGGATTTTCGCGGCCCCCCGCCGGTGCGCCGCAGCGGCCTGCGCCCGCGCCGCGGCCGGCCCCCCAGCCGTCCGCCCAGCCGCAGGTCCAGGCGCCGCCCCGTCCGGCCGCCGCGGCCCCGCGCGAGGTGCGCGAGCCTGCGGCCCCGGCGGCCATGGTCCGCGAGAACGGTGCGGCTTTCGGCGCCCGTCCCGAGGCCGGCCCGTCCATCCCCGCGCCCCCGCCCGGGCCGCGCACCTGGTCCGGTTTCGCGGCCTTCTGCGCAGCGCGGCCCGATGGGAGCCGCCCCCTGCCCGCCCTGGACAAGGCCCGCGGCGAGCTGAACGGGACGGACCTCGTGCTGACGAGCCCCCACGCCTTTCTCTGCGACCGCCTGCGGGCCGGCCTGCCCGTGCTGACGGAGCTGGCCCGGGCCTACTACGGTCCGGGCGTGAACGTGCGGGTGGAGACGCCGGTGGCCGAGGCGCGCAAGACCCGCGCCGAACTCAAGGAGATGGCCCAGGCCGACCCCGTGGTGCGGCAGGCCCAGGAGAAATTTCAGGCCCGGATCGTCGAGGTCCGGCCCCCGATCAACGGAAAAGCACAGGAGAACGAGATATGAACGAACTGATCAGACAGGCCCAGCTCATGCAGAAGAAGATGCTGAAGGCCCAGGAAGAGACCGGCAAGAAGGAGATCGAGACGAGCGTCGGCGGCGGCATGGTCACGGTCAGGGCCACCTGCGCGGGCGAGCTCTTGTCCGTGAAGATCGACCCTGCGGTCCTCGAGGACGTGGAAATGTTGCAGGACCTCATCCTCTCGGCCGTCAACGAGGTCATCAAGAAGGGCAAGGACACGGTGCAGGCCGAGATGTCGCAGATCACCGGCGGCATGAAGATCCCGGGCCTGTTCTAGGAACCCCTCGTGCAGCGACTTCCCGCACCCCTGCAAAAGATCGTGGACCAGTTCTCGGCCCTGCCCGGAGTGGGGCCCAAGAGCGCCCTGCGCATGGCCATGACGCTCCTCAAGTGGCCCGAGGAGTCCGTGCGCGCCTTCGGCCGGGACATCGAGAACCTGCGCAGCGCCCTGCACATCTGCTCGCGCTGCTGCTCCCTGGCCGACACGGACCCCTGCCACATCTGCGCCGATCCCAAGCGCAGCCGCGAACAGCTCTGCCTGGTCTCGGAATGGGACAGCCTCGTGGTCATGGAGGAGTCCGGGATATTCAAGGGGCGCTACCTCATCCTCGGCGGCCTGCTCTCGCCCCTGGACGGGGTCGACGCCCGCTCCCTGGAGATCTCGCGGCTGGAATCCATCCTGCGCGAAGGGGAGGTGCGGGAGGTCATCCTGGCCCTGGGTTCCACCATGGAGGCCGAGGCCACGAGCACCTACCTGCACGGCCTGGTCACGCGCGCCTTTCCCCACGTCTCCGTGACGCGCCTGGCCCAAGGCATCCCGCTGGGCTCCGAGATCAAGTACGTGGACCGCGAAACCCTCAAACAGTCCCTCAAGTACCGGCAGTCGCTCTAGGATCATGCACACCGTCCAGGGCGAAGTCGTCACCGTCGTCTACCACAACCCCGAGAACGGGTACGTCATCGCCCGGCTGGACTCCCCGGCCGGGCCCGGCCAGGTCACGGTGGTGGGCACCCTGGGCGACATCGCGCCGGGCGAGTCCCTGCGCCTGTCGGGCGAGTGGGTGGAGCACCCCAAGTTCGGCCGGCAGTTCAAGGCCGAGGGCTGCGAGCACGTCATGCCGGCCACCCTGAGCGGCATCCGGCGCTTCCTGGCCTCGGGCGCGGTCAAGGGCATCGGCGAGAAGATGGCGGACCGGCTCGTGGCCCGCTTCGGCAGCCAGATCCTCGACATCCTCGATTCGGATCCCGAGCGGCTGCTCGAGATAGAGGGCATCGGCCCGGCCAAGCTCAAGGGCATCGTCCTGTCCTGGCAGGAGAAGCGCGAGGTGCGCGGCCTCATGCTCTTCCTGCAGACCCACGGCGTGGCCACGACCTTCGCCCACCGCATCTTCCGCCAGTACGGGGCAGGCGCCGTGCAGCGCCTGCGCGCCAACCCCTACGACCTGGCCTACGACATCCACGGCATCGGCTTCCGCACGGCCGACGAGATGGCTTTGAAGCTCGGCTTCGCCGAGGACGCGCCCCAGCGCCTGGAGGCCGGCGTCGAGTACTGCCTGCGCCAGACCTCCGAGGGGGCCGGGCACGTCTTCCTGCCCCGGCCCGTCCTGGCGGAGGAGGCGGCCCGGCTGCTGGGCTGCCACGACCTGGAGCTCATCGAGGAGCAGATCGACGCCCTGGTCGAGCGCAAGCGCCTGGTCATCGAGCCCCTGCCCGAGAAGGGCGTGGCCGAGGCCGTGTACCTGACGTATTTCTACAAGACCGAGCGCGAGATCGCCTCGCGCCTGCGGGCTCTGCTGGACCATGCCATCCGCATGGACCCGAAGAAGATCTCGGCCGCCGTGGAGCGCGAGGAGCAGCGGCAGTCCCTGACCCTGTCCGACGAGCAGCGCCTGGCCGTGGAGTCGGCCTGCGGGCACAAGGTGTCCATCATCACCGGCGGCCCCGGCACGGGCAAGACGACCATCACGCGGGTGGTGGTGCGGGCGCTCAAGGCCCTGGGCCTGCGCATCTCCCTGGCCGCGCCCACGGGCCGCGCGGCCAAGCGCCTGTCCGAGGCCACGGGCTTCACGGCCGTGACCCTTCACCGGCTGCTGCGCTACCAGCCGGCCTCGGGCTTCGAGTTCAACGAGGACAAGAAGCTCCCGGCCGACGTCATGGTCGTGGACGAGGTCTCCATGCTTGACTGCGGGCTGTGCCTGGCGCTGCTGCGGGCCCTGCCCCTGACCTGCCGCCTGGTCTTCGTCGGCGACGAGAACCAGCTGCCGTCGGTCGGCGCGGGCAACGTCCTGGGCGACATGCTCGAAAGCGGGACCATCCCTGCCGTGCGCCTGACGCACATCTACCGGCAGGCCCGCGAGAGCATGATCGTGGTCAACGCCCACCGCATCAACGAGGGCGAATTTCCCCAGGGCAGCCCCCACGCGCCGCCCAAGGCCGATTTCTTCTGGGTCGAGAAGGAGGACCTCTCCGAGCTGCAGGCCCTCATCCTGCGCATGGTCTGCGAGCGCATCCCCGAGGCCTACGGCCTGGACCCCATGACCGAGGTGCAGGTGCTGACGCCCATGCACAAGGGCGAGGTCGGCACCGTCATCCTGAACCGCCTCCTGCAGGAGCGCCTGAACCCCGACGGCCGGGAGCTTGTCCGCGGGCAGCGGACGTACCGGGAAGGGGACCGGATCCTGCAGCTCCGCAACAACTACGACAAGGACGTCTTCAACGGCGACCTGGGCCGCATCACCGGCATCGACACCCAGGACGAGGTCCTGACGGCCGAGTTCGACGGGCGCGAGGTGGAGTACGGTTTCGACGAGCTGGACGAGATCGGCCTGGCCTACGCCATCAGCGTGCACAAGAGCCAGGGCAGCGAGTACCCGGCCGTGGTCATGCCCGTGGTCACGCAGCACTACATGCTCCTGCAGAGAAACCTCATCTACACCGGCCTGACCAGGGCGCGGAAGCTGGCCGTGCTCATGGGGTCGCGCCGGGCCATGCACATGGGGCTGGGGAACGAGCGCGGCCGGCTGCGCCACACGTCCCTGGCCGTGCGCCTGGCCAAAGAGAGCCAAACATAGCTCAACAGGCCGGAAAGACGGGCGAAAGGGGGGCGAAAGCGGGCTTTTGCGACCAATGCATGCGTTGACAGGCCCGCAAAGGCTCGTCTATGGACCCTCTTTTGCGGATTGCGGGTGTGGCGGAACGGTAAACGCACCAGCCTTAGGAGCTGGCGCCAAAAGCTTGTAGGTTCGAATCCTATCGCCCGCACCAGAGAAGACTATCCGGGCCCCCGAGGGTGCGCCCATCATCAAGGAGTGGAGTCATGGAATACAAAGTCGAAGAACTGTCCCCGGTCAAGCGCAAGGTGACCGTCGAGGTGGGTGTCGAGGAAGTGCAGGCCGCCCTGTCCGCCACCGTGGCCCTGTACCGCAAGGGCGCGGACATCAAGGGGTTCCGCAAGGGCAAGGTCCCGTCGTCCGTGATCGAGGCCAAGTTCCGCAAGCAGATTTACGGCGAGGCCACCACGGACCTCATCAACTATCACATCAACGAGATCCTGGGCGAAACCAAGCTTTCCCCCCTGTCGCGCATCGACGTGGACGCCAAGGAGATGGAGCGCGACGAGAAGTTCTCCTACAGCTTCTCCTTCGAGATCGCCCCGGCCTTCGACCTGCCCGAGTACAAGGGCCTCGAGGTCGAGGAGGAAGAGGTGGCCGTCGATCCCAAGCAGGTTGACGACGTCATCGAGCGCATCCGCCAGAACATGGCCAAGACCGTGATCATCAAGGAAGAGCGCCAGGTCGTCAGCGGCGACATCGCCGTCATCGACTTCCAGGCCATGCAGGACGGCGTGGATATGGAAGGCATCGCGGCCAACAAGTTCGAGCTGCCCCTGGGCGAGGGCAACTCCCTGCCCGAGTTCGAGGACATCGTCATCGGCATGACCCCGGGCGAGACCGTGGAGAAGGAACTGACCTTCCCGGCCGACTTCATCAACGACAAGCTGGCCGGCCAGACCGTGACCATGAAGGTCACCCTGCACGCCATCAAGGAACGCAAGCTGCCCGAGGTCGACGCCGACTTCGCCGAGCTGGCCGGCGGCTACTCCTCGGTCCAGGACCTGCGCGACGCCATCGAGAAGTCCTACCTCTCGACCCGCAAGCAGTTGGTCAAGGGCGACGCCCAGAAGAAGCTCCTGGACGGCATCAAGGCCCAGGTCAGCTTCGAGCTGCCCCAGAGCATCGTCGAGGAGCAGATCGACAAGCAGATCGTGGAACTGCAGGGCCGCCTGGAGCGCCAGGGCAAGAGCCTCGACTCCCTGGGCAAGACGCCCGCCGAAATGCGCGCCGAAAACCGCCCCATGGCCGAGGACGTGGTCAAGTCCTCCCTGGTGCTGCTGGCCATCGCCACGGCCGAGGGCCTGACGGTGGATCCGCAGGAAGTGGACATGGTCCTGCAGAAGATGGCCGCCTCCACGGGCCAGGACTTCCACTCCATCAAGGACTACTACGAGCAGCACAACCTGATGATCCCCCTCAAGGATCGGGTCCTGGCGGACAAGGCCATGGACCTCATCTACGAGAACGCCAAGGTGACCCCGGTTCCCCCGGCGGCCCAGGACGCTCAGGACGCATAAGCTCACGAAGGGCCGGGTCTTGTCCCGGCCCTTTCCTTACGGTGCGGCGTCCGGTCCCGGCAGGCCATGCGCCGGCAGACGCCGGACGGCCGCGTCCTCTTCCGCCCAGCCCTTGACACCCTGCCCCGGATCGTTATTTTTCAAATCTTTGGTATCAGCATTCACCCGTTTGTTTCAGGAGCTTTCATGGTCAGCAATTCCGTATTCGTCATCGAGAACACCGGCCGCGGCGAGCGGATGTACGACATCTATTCGCGCCTGCTCAAGGACCGCATCGTGCTCCTTGGCACGCCCATCGACGACCACGTCGCCAACTCCATCTGCGCCCAGCTGCTTTTCCTGGAGTCCGAGAGCCCGGAGAAGCAGATCAACATGTACATCAACTCCCCGGGCGGTTCCGTGACGGCCGGCATGGCCATCTACGACACCATGCAGTACATCTCCGCGCCCGTGGCAACCCTGTGCATCGGCCAGGCAGCGAGCATGGGCGCCGTGCTCCTGGCCGCCGGCGCCAAGGGCATGCGCTACTCCCTGCCTCACTCGCGCATCATGATCCACCAGCCCATGGGCGGATTCCAGGGGCAGGCCACGGACATCGCCATCCAGGCCAAGGAGATCATCCGCCTGCGCGGCGAGCTGAACGGCATCCTGGCCAACCACACGGGGCAGTCCCTGGAGAAGGTGGAGCAGGACACGGAGCGCGACTATTTCATGAGCGGCGAGGAAGCCTGCACATACGGGCTCATCGATCAGGTCCTGGCTTCGCGCAAGGAACTGGAATAACAGGTTTGATCGAGTTTTTACGAGGTATCCCATGGCGGAAAGAAAGAAGAGGACGGGCAAGGATTTGAGCTGCTCCTTCTGCGGCAAGGGCCAGGACGAGGTGCAGCGCCTCATCGCCGGTCCCGAAGTGTACATCTGCAACGAGTGCATCGCCCTGTGCGACGACATTCTGAAAAACGACAACCGCAAGGAAGACCTGGACTCTTCGGACATCCCCCTGCCCCAGGAGATCAAGGCCGCCCTCGACGACTACGTGGTCGGGCAGGACGACGCCAAGAAGATCCTCTCGGTCGCGGTGTACAACCACTACAAGCGCATCAAGTACCACGCCCGGGTCAAGGACGACGTGGAGCTGGACAAGAGCAACATCCTGCTCATCGGGCCCACGGGCTCCGGCAAGACGCTCCTGGCCCAGACCCTGGCGCGCATCCTCAAGGTGCCCTTCGCCATCGCCGACGCCACGACCCTGACCGAGGCCGGCTACGTGGGCGAGGACGTGGAGAACATTCTGGTCCAGCTCGTGCAGAACGCCGACTACGACCTGGAGGCCGCGGCCAAGGGCATCATCTACGTGGACGAGATCGACAAGATCTCCCGCAAGTCCGACAGCCCCTCCATCACCCGCGACGTGTCCGGCGAGGGCGTGCAGCAGGCCCTGCTGAAGATCATCGAGGGCACTGTGGCCAACATTCCCCCCAAGGGCGGCCGCAAGCACCCGCAGCAGGAGTTCATCCGCCTCGACACCTCCAACATCCTCTTTATCGTGGGCGGGGCCTTCATCGGCCTGGAGGACATCGTCAAGCAGCGCGTGCAGGGTTCGAGCATGGGCTTCGGCGCCAAGGTCCGCCGTAAGGAGGAGATCACGACCGACAACCTCCTGCGCCAGGTCCACCCCATGGATCTCATCCGCTACGGCCTCATTCCCGAGTTCACGGGCCGCATCTCGGTCATCACCTCCCTGACCGAGCTGACCGAGGACGACCTGATGCGCATCCTGCAGGAGCCCAAGAACGCCCTGGTCAAGCAGTACCAGAAGATGTTCGAGCTGGAGAACGTGGAGCTCAAGTTCACGACCAACGCCCTGAAGGCCCTGTCCGCCAGGGCCATCAAGCTCGAGACGGGCGCCCGCGGACTTCGCTCCGTCATGGAGTCCATCATGCTCGACATCATGTACACCATCCCGTCCATGAAGGACGTGACGGAGTGCGTCATCAACAGGGCCGTGGTGGAGGAGGGCAAGGAACCCCTCATCCTCTTCAAGCCCGAGGCCAAGAGCGCCTGACCCCGGTCGGGCGCAACCAGCGAGACCAGCCATGTCCGATGCCATCATTTTCGAGAAGAACCACCCCGGGAGCCTGACCCTGCCGGTCATGTCCCTGCGCGAAGTGGTCATGTTCCCCAAATCCATCGTGCCGCTTTTCGTGGGCCGCGATTCCTCCATCAAGGCCATCGAACGGGCCCTGGACACCTACGACAAGCGCATCTTCCTCGTGGCCCAGAAGGATCCGAGCCAGGAGCGGCCCGAGGTGGACGGCCTCTATGACGTCGGCACGGTCAGCAAGGTCCTGCAGATGCTCCGGCTCCCCGACGGGACCATCAAGGTCCTCTTCGAGGGCCTGTACCGCGCCTCCTGGGACCAGGCCCACGGTCTGGTGATCCAGGACGAGATCCAGATGGTGCGCGTCACGGCCCTGCCCGACATCGACGGCAACCCCGTGGAGGGCGAGGCCCTGGTGCGCGCCGCCCACGAGGCCGTGGAGGAGTACGCCCAGGTCAACCGCAAGCTGGCCAAGGAGACGGTCCTGGCCATCACCAGCGTGAACCAGCCCGGCCGCCTGGCCGACAGCATCGCGCCGCACCTCAAGGCCACCTACGACCGCAAGCAGGACGTGCTCGAACTGCGCGACCCGGTGCGCCGCCTGGAACGGGTCTACGAGCTCATCCAGGAGGAGGTCGAGGTCTTCTCCCTGGAGAAGAAGATCAAGGGCCGCGTCAAGAAGCAGATGGAGGAGAACCAGAAGGACTACTATCTGGGCGAGCAGCTGAAGGCCATCCACAAGGAGATGGGCCGCGATTTCGACCCCAAGGCCGACGTGGAAGACCTGGAGAACCAGCTCAAGACCAAGGACATGCCCGAGGACGCCCGCTCCAAGGCCATGGCCGAGATGAAGAAGCTGCGCCAGACCCCGCCGTCCTCGGCC
Source organism: Desulfomicrobium aestuarii (assembly GCF_055385525.1). Lineage (NCBI taxonomy): Bacteria > Pseudomonadati > Thermodesulfobacteriota > Desulfovibrionia > Desulfovibrionales > Desulfomicrobiaceae > Desulfomicrobium > Desulfomicrobium aestuarii. The sequence continues at coordinate 2,666,957 of NZ_AP042427.1, read as the reverse complement.
GAGTACGCGGTGCTGCGCAACTACGTGGACTGGATCCTGGCCCTGCCCTGGAACGTGCTCCGCGACGTGGACATTGATATCAAGCAGGCCCAGAAGACCCTCGACGACGACCACTACGGGCTGGAGAAGCCCAAGGAGCGCATCCTCGAATACCTGGCCGTGCAGGCCCTGGTGAAGAAGCTGCGCGGGCCCATCCTGTGCCTGGTCGGCCCTCCCGGCGTGGGCAAGACGTCCCTGGCCAAGTCCATCGCGCGGGCCACGGGGCGCGAGTTCGTGCGCCTGTCGCTGGGCGGCGTGCGCGACGAGGCCGAGATCCGCGGCCACCGCCGGACCTACGTCGGGGCCCTGCCCGGCAAGATCATCCAGTCCCTGAAGCGCGTGTCCTCCAACAACCCGGTCTTCTGCCTGGACGAGGTGGACAAGATGAGCATGGACTTCCGGGGCGACCCCTCGGCGGCCCTGCTGGAGGTCCTGGACCCGGAGCAGAACAGCGCCTTCAACGACCATTACCTGGACATGGACTACGACCTGTCGCAGGTGTTTTTCATCACCACGGCCAACTCCCTGCAGACCATCCCGCTGCCGCTGCAGGACCGCATGGAGATCATCAACATCCCCGGCTACCTGGAGACGGAGAAGGAGCGCATCGCCACGGACTTCCTCCTGCCCAAGCAGATGGAGCAGCACGGCCTGAAGCCCGAGAACTTGAGCCTGTCCAAGGGCGCCGTCCTCGAGATCATCCGCCGCTACACGCGTGAGGCCGGGGTGCGCAACATGGAGCGCGAACTGGCCTCCATCTGCCGCAAGGTGGCGCGCGCTTTGGTTGAGGACGGCGACATGGACAAGACCGTGACCGTGTCCAAGTCCATGATCGGCACCTACCTGGGCATTCCCAAGGTCCGTCACGACCAGCGCGAGGAAGAGGCCCAGGTCGGCGTGGCCACGGGCCTGGCCTGGACCCAGGTCGGCGGCGAGCTTCTCTTCGTCGAGGTGGCGCTCATGCCCGGCGGCGGCAAGATCGAGATCACGGGCAAGCTCGGCGACGTCATGCAGGAGTCGGCCAAGGCGGCCATCAGCTACATCCGTTCGCGGTCCGAGTTCTTCGGCCTGCGCCGGGACTTCTACAAGGAAGTGGACATCCACATCCACGTGCCCGAGGGCGCCACGCCCAAGGACGGGCCTTCGGCCGGCATCACCCTGGCCACCTGCCTGGCCTCGGCCCTGCTCGACATCCCGGTGAGGAACGACGTTGCCATGACGGGCGAGATCACCCTGCGCGGCCGCGTCCTGCCCATCGGCGGGGTGCGCGAGAAGCTCCTGGCCGCCCATCGCGGCCTCATCACCCGCGTGCTGCTGCCCAAGGAGAACGAGCGGGACCTCAAGGAAGTTCCCAAGGCCGTGCTCAAGGACTTGGAGATCGTCCTGGTCGAGAACATGGACGACGTGTTGTGCGAGGCCCTGAAGGGCGTGAGCAGGGAGAGCCTGTTCTGCTCCACGTCGGATGTGGTCCCGCTGTCCAAGGCCCTGCACAAGGGGCACGAGGTCGCCAGCCGGCAGTGATCCCGCGCTGATCGGACATCACAAACAAGCAAACCCCGCCACGTGACCGTGGCGGGTTTTTTTGCGCCCTGCTCACTTCATGCGGTAGACCCAGGCTGGCTTGCCGTGAACGTTGCGCAGCACGGCCTCGGGGCGCAGGGCCGGGGCCTCGAACTCCAGGCTGACCAGCCACGCGCCGGGCCGCAGCTCCCGGCGCGCCTTGTCCGCCGCCGGCCCCATGCTTTCGGGCCGCTGGAACATGTAGACCAGGTCGTAGCCCGACCAGTCCTCCTTCCAGATGTCTCCCCGACGGACACGGGCGAAGGGGCAGCGCAGGCCGCAGGCCAGGCGCAGGGGCCAGCTCCACTCCAGCCCCGCGAGCCGCGCGTCGGGGAAGACGCTGCGCAGTTCGGCCAGACCCGCGCCCAGGCCGCAGCCTGCGTCGAGGATGCGGGCCCCGGCGGGCAGGCGCGCGACCTTGTCGAGGCCCGCGAGGCTACCGCGCGGGGTCGGGAAAAGGGGTGCGTCGCGCCATGTTTTCATGGGGTAGAGCATCGTGAGCAGTACCAGGGCCAGGAGCCAGCCCCAGGCCGGCAGGCCGGCGCCCAGCCCCGACGCGGCCAGCGACAGGGGAAAGCCCGCGGCGATGAACAGCCTGCGCCACGAGGAGCGGGCAAAGGCGCCGGCCGCGACGCCCAAGGCCGTGGCACCGACCGCGGACCAGGCCACGGGCAGCTGCAGGTCGTGCAGGGCCAGGAAAAGGGCCCAGCACGCGGACCAGGCCAGCAGCGCCGGCAGGGGCCAGGGCAGGGCAAAGGCCCGCCCGGGGGGGGTGCCGCTTGGAGCGGATTTGGTGGGAGTTCGTGCGGCCATGTCGATCTCGGGGATGCGGAGCGTGTTCGCACGGACTGTGCGGGAAATGCGGGCAAAAGAAAAGCGCCCGCGAGCCGTCGCTCTTTGCGGTTGTGGTTTCCGGGCTTTTGTGCTGATGTGCCGCGCCATGAAATGCGACGAAACATCACCCCAGGACGACTTGGCCCGGGCCCGCGCCACGCGCAGTCCCCTGCGCAAACTCTACTACTGGACCCTGCACTGGGCTGCCACGCCCTACGCCCTGCCGGCGCTGGTGATCCTGTCCTTTGCCGAGAGTTCCTTCTTCCCCGTGCCGCCGGATGTCCTGCTCATCGCCCTGTGCTTCTGCAACCCGCGCCGGTGGTTCAGCCTGGCCGCGTGGTGCACGGTCGCCTCGGTTGCCGGCGGCCTGCTGGGCTACTTCATCGGCTGGGGGCTGTGGGAAGCCGTCGGCCTGCCCATCGTGCGCATGTACCATGGCGAGGCCGTGGTCGAGTCCGTGCGGATCTGGTACGAGAATTACGGCTTCTTCGGCGTGCTCATCGCGGCGGTCACGCCCATCCCCTACAAGGTCTTCACCATCGCCTCGGGCATGATGCGCTTCGATCTGACGCAGTTCGTCCTGGCTTCGGTCCTGGGGCGGGCCATGCGCTTCTTTCTCGTGGCGGGGCTCATCCGCATGTTCGGCGCGCGCATCAAGCCTTTCATGGAGCGCCATTTCGAGCTTGCCGCCACGGCTCTCGTGGCCCTGGCCATTCTCGGCTTCGCGGCCATCAAGTATCTGTGATTGCGCCGTCCGCAGCAGCGGACGGCCCCGTCAATCGTCTTCCAGCGGCCAGATCTTCGTCATGGCCCGCAGGCTCTTGCTCTCCACCCAGTCCGCGGTCGTCGCCGCGTATTCCGCGAAGTGCGGCGTGGCGCGGTGCACGTCGTGAAAGGTTCCGCTGTCGACGTACGACTCGTAGAGCGTGAAGCGGGTCGGTTCGGCCGGGTCCTGCAGGATGTCGAAGCCCAGGCATCCCTCCTCCAAGGTCAGTGAATTGTTCCCCTGGCGGATGACCGCCTCCCGGAACTGCTCGATGAAATCCCTTTTGACGGCGATATCGACGATGACGACGAACATGAGCGGCCTCCTGCAGCGTGCGCGGTGAAATTTCGCGGGCGCCGGACGACGCCCCTGCGCCGTGCTATCTGATGTGCGCCGCGGCAGGCAAGGAGGAGCTTTGGCCGTCCAGCTTGTACGGCATCCGGGGCGCCACAGGGGGTATATCTGTTTTCTGCATTTTTTAAATCAAGTTTAGATAGCTGAGTGAACATCAAGAGCCGCCGGATGCTTCGCCGACAGGATATTCGTTGACAGGAAGGAGGGAGCGGGGTTAGGCGCAATTTTATTAGTTACGTCTAATTTCTGCTAAGCTAGGCAAAGCGCTGTATGGTGATGACATGAGTGATTCAGTGATCATGTCATGAATCCTGGTGATCGAGTTTGGCTTTAAATGTTAGAGAGAGCTAATTAAAGGAGGGACTCGATGAATGCGGATGTTCGAAGCACTCTGGAGTGCGGCGCAGGCTGCCGGGCATCGGGGAACGTGCGTGATCACGGGTCGGACGGGGCGCCAGCTCCCTGGGGCACATGCCCGTCGGAGAAGTGTTCGCCCGAGTGCCCGTCGTTCGACCTCTGCCGGAAGCGTATCCTCATCGTCGGCGGCCCGGGACGCATGGAGGACGCCTACAGGCGATTCATCGAGGAGCGTGGCGGGGTCTTCGAATACCATGACGGCCGGCTGCGCGGCGGCGTCAAGGGGCTCGAAAGCCGCTTCCTCCGCGCCGACGTGGTGCTGTGCCCCGTGAACTGCAACAGCCACGCGGCCTGTCTTCTGGTCAAGAACATGGGAAAGAAACACAACAAGCCCGTGCACATGCTGCCGGGTTTCGGTCTGGCCACGGTGTCACGCGCCGTGGCCGCAAGCGCCGGCTGAAATAAGGAGGGGATATGTGTTTCAAACTGGACAACGGTTCGGAACTCTTTTCGATTCAGGACATGCACCGGCTGCGCAAGGCGTCGAGCGGGGTCATGGGCTCGCGATCGTGGACCGAGCGCCCGCAGGGCGAAGACGGGGACGGGTCGTGCCCCGGCGGGGGAGGGGGGACGTGCTCGTGCACGGTCAAGTGCGCGAACTGCCGCTGCCGTTCAGGGCTGTCCGCGTTCGGGAAGTGAGAAGGGGGAACCAGGCAAAGGTCGGCCAACGATAACGACAGTCTGGAGATTTCTTCCGCAATCCTGCCCATTTCGGTCGCGCCGCGTCAGACCAGGGTTTCCGCGTCGGCCTGGAAATACCTCCAGGACATGTCGATGAGTTCGGCCTTGAGGTCGCTCCCCGTCTTGTGCGCGTAGCGCTCATGCAGGTCTTTGGCCATGGAGGCGAAAACGTCCACGACTTCGGGGTCGAAGTGTTTGCCGCGCCCGCGGATCAGGATGCCCAGGGCCTCGGCGCGGCTCAGGGGCGCCTTGTAGGGGCGGCGGGAGGTCAGAGCGTCGAAGACGTCGGCCACGGCGAAGACGCGGGCGGTCAGGGGGATGTCCGCGCCCTCCAGCCGGCCGGGGTACCCTTCGCCGTCGAACTTCTCGTGGTGCCCGCCGACCACGTCCCGCGCGTCGCGCAGCCACGTCGATCGGTCGATGACGTCCAGGCCGTGGCGGACATGGGTCTTCATGATCTCGAACTCCTCCCGGGTGAGCCTGCCGGGTTTGAGCAGGATGTCGTCCCGGATGGCGATCTTTCCCACGTCGTGCAGGAACGCGCCCTTGGTCAGGGCGCGCATCTGGTCCGCGTCCAGGCCCATGGCCGCCCCCGTGTGCAGGGCGTAGAGCGTGACCCGGTAGTTGTGGTCGTCGGTGTCGCTGTCGCGTTTGGCGACGACGCACCCCAGCAGGGACAGGGTCTCGAAGTTGGCGGCCTGCATGTTGCGGGAGAAGGCCACCAGACGGTCGGTCAGGCGCAGGACCACGGGGTAGAGCAGGCCCGTGGTGGCCAGGGTGATGAGCACCACGATGCCCGCCGTCAGGATGGACTTCCTGTTCATGGCGGCCAGGGTTTCCGGGGACGGCACGAAGACTATCTCAGCCCGTCCGGTTTCGTTTCTCGCGGAGTCCCCAAGGGGAAGCATGGCATGGACGCAGAGCAGGTCCGCGATGACGGTCGTCCGCGACCAGGCCTCGCCGGTCTCGGCGTGCGGTGTGCTGCGGGAGTGCACATAATCCCACACGGCCTGGTGCAGCACGAAACTCCTGTCCAGATACTCCTCGGCGCCCTCGACGCCGGGCTTGGAAAATCCTGCGTAGACGACCTTGCCGTTTCTTCGTTTCGGTCTGGCCACGCTCAGCTCGTCCAGGGTCTTGCGGAAGGCTGCCCGCGGCTGCAGGTTGTCCATGACCATGAGTTCGCGCGTGCGGTCGGCCAGTTCCTCGATGCCGATCTGGGCCTCGAAGACGACCTCCCGGGCCATCATGCGTTCCTCGGCCATATAGGCCAGCACTGCCATGCCCAGGGCGATGACCGCGGCCATGAACGCCAGGCGTGCGACGAGGGTTTGCCGTACGTAGGTCACGAGGGGAATGTTCCGGGATGAAGGCATGCGTTGCTCCAACGGATCGGGGAAGACCTCCGGCAGCCTGGACGAGCTGTACACGGTCCAGGGCATGTTGTCATGCCTCAATGCCGTGCGGGGCGTCCGGTGCGATCACGCGGAAGAAGCGCTCAAAGCGGGAAGTCCGGGGCGCCTCCCCCACCCTGTGCACGTCCGGAAGGTGCGTGGACGAGGTGGCGCTTACGGGGCCGCCGCGTACAGCCCCTCCTGCAGGGAGGGGCCGTACGCGGCGGGTGTGCGCAATGTCAGGAGATGCCCAGCCGCTTTTCCAGTTCGGCCACGATGAGGGTCGTCTTGATGACCGTGTCGGGGTTCAGGGACATGGACCCGATGCCGCACTCGACCACGAATTCGGCGAACTCGGGGTAGTCGCTGGGGGCCTGGCCGCAGATGCCGATGTACTTGCCCTTTTTCACCGCCACCTCGATGACCTGCCGCACGAACTTCTTCACGGCCGGGTTGCGCTCGTCGTAGACGTGGGCCACCAGGGACGAGTCGCGGTCGACGCCGAGGATGAGCTGGGTCAGGTCGTTGGTGCCGATGGAGAAGCCGTCGAAGACCTCCAGGAACTCCTCGGCCAGGATGACGTTGGACGGGATCTCGCACATGCCGATGACCTTGAGGCCGTTCTCGCCCTGCCTCAGGCCGTACCCGGCCATGGTCTCGATGACTTTTTTGGCCTCCTCCACGGTGCGCGGGAAGGGAATCATGATCTCGACGTTGGTCAGCCCCATGTCCTCGCGGATTTTCTTCATGGCCCGGCACTCCAGGCCGAAGGCCTCCCTGTACCCTTCCGAGTAGTAGCGCGATGCCCCGCGCCAGCCGATCATGGGGTTCTCCTCGTCCGGTTCAAAGAGCTTGCCGCCGATGAGGTTGGCGTACTCGTTGGACTTGAAGTCCGAAAGACGCACGATGACCGGCTTGGGGTGGAAGGCCGCGGCCAGCATCCCCACACCCTCGGCCAGCTTGTCCACGAAATACTCGGCCTTGTCCGCGTAGCCCGAGGTCATGTCGGCGATGGCGCGCTTCAGTATCTCGTCCGGCAGGTTTTCGTAGTTCAGCAGGGCCAGGGGGTGGATCTTGATGTAGGAATTGATGATGAACTCCTCGCGCGCCAGCCCCACGCCTTCGTTAGGGATGAAGCTCTTCTCGAAGGCCTGTTCGGGGCTCGCCAGGTTCATCATGATCTTGGTCTTCGGCTTGGGCAGGGCGCCCAGGTCCGTCTCCTGCACCTCGAAGGGCAGAAGGCCCCGGTAGACCGTGCCCACGGACCCTTCGGAGCAGTCCACGGTCACCGGTTCGCCCTGGTTCAGGCGCGTGGTGGCGTTCCCCGTGCCGACGATGCAGGGGATGCCGAGTTCCCGGCTGACGATGGCCGCGTGGCAGGTCCGGCCGCCGCGGTTGGTGACGATGGCCGAGGCGATCTTCATTATGGGCTCCCAGTCCGGGTCCGTCATGTCCGTGACCAGGACCTCGCCCTTGCGGAAGGCGTGGATCATGCTCGCGGACTTGATGACCTGCACGGGCCCCTGGCCGATGAGCTCGCCCACGGACTGCCCCTGGACCAGGACCTCGCTCTTTTCCTGCAGCACGTACTTCTTGAGGGTGGCTCGGTCCTTGAGGGAATGCACGGTCTCAGGGCGGGCCTGGACGATGAACAGTTCGCCCGTCTGGCCGTCCTTGGCCCACTCGATGTCCATGGGCGTGAACTGGCCGCGGATGGCGCTGTAGTGCTCCTCGATGGTGCAGGCCATGCGGGCCAGGGCCACGACCTCGTCGTCGGACAGGACCAGGCGGCGGCGGTCCTCCTCGGGCACGGCCACGTTCTTGGTCGGGGCCTTGGCGTCGGTGGTGTAGATCATCTTGATGGCCTTGCCGCCGACGCGCTTCATGATGATGGGCTTGAACCCCTGCCTGAGGGTCGGCTTGAAGACGTACCACTCGTCGGGGTTGACCGCGCCCTGGACCACGTTTTCGCCCAGGCCCCAGGCGCCGGTCAGGAACACGGCGTCGCGGAAGCCCGTCTCGGTGTCGATGGAGAACATGACGCCGCTGGCCGAGAGGTCCGAGCGGACCATCTTCTGCACGGCGATGGACAGGGCGATGGAGAAGTGGTCGAAGCCCTTGTCCTGGCGGTAGGAGATGGCGCGGTTGGTGAAGAGGGAGGCGAAGCAGCGCTGGCAGGCGTCCAGGAGGTCCTCCACGCCGCGGATGTTCAGGTAGGTCTCCTGCTGGCCGGCGAAACTGGCGTCGGGCAGGTCCTCGGCCGTGGCCGAGGAGCGCACGGCCACGTCCACGCCCTGGCCGTACTGCGTCTCCAGCTTGCGGTAGGCTTCGGCGATGGCCCCCTGCAGGTCGGCCGGGAACTCCAGGCCGCGGATGAGGGAGCGGATGCGGCTGCCCCTCTCCATAAGGTTGTCCATGTCGTGGGTGTCGAGGCCCTGCAGGATGCTCTTGATCCTGTCCATGGCGCCCGAGCTGTCCAGCAGATGGCGGTACCCCTTGGCCGTGACGGCGAATCCGCCGGGCACGGGCACGCCCTTGGCCGTCAGGTTGCGGTACATCTCGCCAAGGCTCGCGTTCTTGCCGCCCACCAGCGGCACGTCCTCGATGCCGATCTCGTCGAACCAGAGAACGAAGGCGTTTTGCTTGTTCACGGAAATCCTCCTTGCGTGCGAATCAGGCTGCGGTTTCCCGGTTCATTCATGCCAGCCCGCGGTGATTTGCGCAACTCGGCGTGGAGCTTGCGGGAAAACTTTCTGATCGGTTTGGTCGGGAAGAGCTGCGATCGGGCGCGTCGTCAAGTTGTAACAAACTGATCCCGTTGAAAAAATGCACAAATGTTCGTTTTGTTACAGGCGTGTTTCAGAATCGTAAAAAATCTTTTCTTACCGGCAGAGATACTCTACAGGAATTCGGATTTCGGTTCGCTGTCATACGAATGTAACACAAGGATCACGGATACCACATGTTTGATGTATTGATTCAGACCCTTGGCGGCCTCGGTATTTTCATCCTGGGCATGAAGTTCATGACCGAAGGCCTGCAGATGGCTGCGGGCAACAGGATCCGCAACGTCCTCAAGGCCGTCTCCAACAACCGGGTCGTCGGGTTCATCACGGGCGCGGGCGTCACTGCCCTGGTCCAGTCGTCGTCGGCCACCACGGTCATGCTCATCAGCTTCGTCTCGGCCGGCCTGATGAGCCTGAACCAGGCCGTGGGCGTCATGCTCGGCTGCAACGTCGGCACGACCATGACCGCCCAGCTCATCGCCTTCAAGCTGTCGAACCTGGCGCTGCCGGCCATCACCATCGGCGTCCCCCTCAAGTATTTTGCCCCGCGCAAGAAGTACCGCTACCTCGGCGAGGTCATCCTCGGCTTCGGCCTGCTCTTCTTCGGCATGACGGTCATGGGTGACGGGCTGCGGCCCCTGCGGTCCGATCCCGAATTCATCGCCTTTTTTACCAAGTTTGACGCCTCGAGCATGGGCGGCGTGCTCCTGTGCGTGGCCACGGGCTGCATCCTGACCATGATCCTGCAGTCCTCGTCTGCCACTGTGGGCCTGACCATGACCCTGGCCACGCAGGGACTGCTCGACTTTCCCTCGGCCATGGCCTTGGTGCTGGGCGAGAACATCGGGACGACAATCACCGCCGAACTGGCGACCATCGGGTCGAGCTGCAGCGATTCCCACCGGGCGGCCAGGTCCAACACCATGTTCAACGTGCTCGGTGTGTGCATCATGCTGACCATCTTCCCGTACTTCTTGCAGGGGATTGAGTGGGTGAGCATGAACGTCACGGCATCGCAGCCGTGGGACACGCAGGTCGGCGGGGAGTACCCCTACGTGGGCCGTTTCCTGGCCAACGGCCATACCCTCTTCAACCTGACCAACGCCGTGGTCTTCCTGGTCTTCCTCCCGGCACTCATCCGCGTCGGCACATGGTGCTCGCCCAAGGACAAGACCGAGGGCGACGACCTGTTCCGGCTGCCGGTCTTCGACCAGCACGTCGAGGACAACCCCGTGGCCGCCCTGGCGCAGGTCCGCGGCGAGATCCACCGCATGTCCCAGACGGTCCACGCGGCCTACGCCAACGCCCTGGAAGGCCTCGAAAAACGGGACCACCGCACCGTGCGTCTGCGGCAGCGCTACGAATCGCACATCAACGACGCGCACAAGGCAGTCTCGACCTTTCTGGCCAAGACCATGCAGGGAGAGCTCAACGAGGAGACGTCCACCGACATCGCGGAGCAGATGCGCATCGTCAACAACCTCGAACGCATCGGCGACGCGGTGGAGGCGCTGGGCCTGCTCTGCGAGGACATCGTCGACAAGGAACTCAAGTTCAGCGAGAACGCCATGGGCGATCTTTTCGTCATCTCCGCCAGGGTCGACGAGTTCCTGAAGATGGTGTCCGAAGCCCTGATCAAGCAGCCGGAACAGCTGATGGAAAAGGCCGAGGAGCTTGAGCGGGCCATCGACTCCATGCGCGAGACCATGCGCGACGCCCACATCGAGCGCCTGAAGATCGGCAAGTGCGGCATCGAGGGCGGTCTGGCCTTCATCAACCTGCTGGCCAGGCTGGAGAAAATCGGCGACTACTGCTACTCCATCTCCCGGACTCTGGCCAGCGAACGCTGACCCCTGCGGCCGGACATTCCCGCGCGACCTTTTCGTGCGGGAATGTCTTGCGCCATCGTCTCCCCCCCGCTATCCTTCCTGCAAACAGGCGCGCCGTCCCGGCTCGCCCCGTTTGTCGGAGGGACAATGCGCATCCCCGCCTTCGCCTCCATACGCACAAGCCTCATCTGCCTGGTGCTGGTCGCCATCCTGCCCGCACTGTGCATCATGCTGTTCACCGGCTACTCCCTGCGCGAGAACACCATCCAAAGCGCCCGGAGCGCTGCCCTGAGGCAGATTCAGGTCATGGCCTCGCACCATGAGCAGGTCGTGGCCAACGCGCGTCTGATGCTGGCCACCCTGACCAGGGCCAGGGAGGTGCAGCAGTTCGACGCGCTGGGCTCCCAGCTCCTGCTCGAGGAGATGCTCTCGACCAACCCTGCCTACGTGGCCCTGGCCCTGTCCGACGCAACGGGCCGGATCGTGGCCGTGTCCCCGGTGGAATCCTTTGTCAGCATCGAAGGGGAGCCGTATTTTGTGCAGGCCATGCAGACGGGGCGGTTCGCCATGGGGAATTACCACCTCGTGGACAAGAGCAGGCACGTGCTCATGGAGTTCGCCCAGCCCGTCATCGATCGCGACGGCACGACGCGCGGCGTCCTGGTGGCCTCCTTCGACCTGAGCTACTTCGGTCAGATATTCGTCGACTTCCATCTGCCAGAGGGTTCGGTCTTCACCCTGACGGACCATGACGGGCTGCGTCTGACACGGTTTCCGGAAACCGAGAAGTACACATGGGTGAACGACCTCCCGCGTATGGTCGAGCGCATGTCCGGCCAGGAGGAAGAGGGGACCTTTCTGGAGCGGGGAGTGGACGGCGTGCGGCGCCTCTATGGCTTCAAGCGCCTGAATTTCCCTGACACCCCGTTGCAGGGCCTCATGATCCGCCTCGGGCAGCCCGAAGGCCTGGCCCTGTCGGCGGCCAGGTGGGCCATGGTCTGGAACTTCATGTCCCTGGCCTTGGCCGCTGCCCTGGCCCTGGCCGCGGCCTGGTTCGTGGGTGAACACACGATTCTGCGGCGTCTGGAACGTCTCATGGCGGCCACGGATCGTCTGGGCACTGGTGATCTGAGCACCCGCACGGGCCTTGAGCACGCCGACGGCGAACTCGGGCGGCTGGCCGCGGCCTTCGACCGCATGGCCGCGAGCCTCGAAGTCCACGACCACGACCGGCGGAGGGCCGAGGAGGAGTGCTGTCTTCTGAACTCCGAACTGGAGGAGCGCGTCTTCACGAGGACGGCGGAACTGGCCAGGGCCAACGCGGACCTGCAGTCAGCCCTGGAGAACCTGCGCCAGGCCCAGAGCCAGCTGGTCATGTCCGAAAAGCTGGCGGCCCTCGGCGGGCTGGTGGCGGGCGTGGCCCACGAGATCAACACCCCGGTGGGCGTGGCCCTGTCCGCCACATCGACCATGGCCGAGAAGAACCGGGTGCTGCGCGGCCTCTTCGAGCGCGCGGAGATGAAACGTTCGGACCTCTCGGAGTATCTGGAGTCCAGTCGGGAAGGCCTGGAGATGAGCCTCATCAACCTGAACCGGGCCTCGGACCTGATCCGCAGTTTCAAGATGGTGGCGGCGGACCAGATCTCCGAGAACCGCAGGAGTTTCAACGTGCGGGAGTACGTCGGCCAGGTGCTCCTGAGCCTGCGGCCCAAGCTGAAGAAGACGAGCCACACGGTCGAGGTGGTCTGCGACGAGGACTTGGTCGTCGAGAGCTACCCCGGCGCGTTCTCGCACATCCTGACCAACTTCATCGTCAACACGCTGACCCACGCCTACGATGAGGGGCAGGCGGGGCACATCCGCATCGAGATCAAGCGAACCGACGGCGTTCTCAACATGACCTATTCCGACGACGGGCGGGGAATGCCGCCCGAAGTTCAGGAAAAGATATTCGAACCGTTCTTCACCACGGCGCGGGCCAAGGGCTCCACGGGGCTGGGCCTGCACATCGTCTTCAACACCGTGACCCGCACCCTCGGCGGGACCGTCACCTGCTGCAGCGCGCCGGGCCACGGCACGACGTTCCAGGTGCGCGTGCCCGTCGGGCAAGGAGAGGCATGACCGACAACGACGAGATCCTGTTCAAGGAAGAGGCGCCGGAACCTGTTTCCGGGGCCGGCGAGGCGCCCTGGAAGATCCTGATCGTGGACGACGAGGCCGACGTCCACAGCGTCACGGTCTTCATGCTGTCGGGGCAGGAATACCGCGGCCGCAGGTTCGGATTCCTGCACGCCCACAGCGCCGCCGAGGCCAGGGCCGTGCTGCGCGAGCACGACGACATCGCCGTCATCCTCCTGGACGTGGTCATGGAGGCCGACGACAGCGGCCTGCTACTGGTCCGCCACATCCGCGAGGAGCTCAAAAACCTGGCGGTACGCATCATCCTGCGCACGGGACAGCCGGGCAAGGCGCCCGCGGCCAAGGTCATCCTCGAGTACGACATCGACGACTACAAGGAGAAGACCGAGCTGACCCTGGAAAAGATGCTCGTGACCATCGTCTCGGCCCTGCGCAGCTTCAGCTTCATCACGACCATCGAGGACAACCGCCAGGGCCTCAAGCGCATCATCGAGGCCTCGTCGGACATCTTCGAGCGCCAGTCCCTGCAGAAACTCGGCTGCGGCGTGCTGAGCCAGCTGACGGCCATCCTCCAGCTCAAGCGCGACGCCGTGTACAGCCACGCCTCGGGCCTGGCCGCGTCGGGGCTCAAGGGGCGGTCCGTGGTCCTGGCGGCCACGGGCGAGTTCAGCGAATTCGTGGAGCGGCCCATCGAGGACGTGCGCGGGGATACCGTGCATCGCGCCCTGGCCAGGGCCCGCAGCAAACCCCACGGATTCTACTGCGATGACGGCAAGTGCGCCTGGTACTTCATCAGCAGGACAGGTTCGGAAAACTTTCTCTATTTCGAGGTCGGCCGGGAATTGGACGAGAACGACCACGACCTGCTCGAACTCTTCTTCACCAACGTCTCCCTGGCCTTCGACAACCTGTTCCTGAACAAGGGCATCGAGGACACCCAGAAGGAGATCATCTTCCACATCGCCGAGACCATGGAGTGCCGCTCCGCCGAGACCGGCAGCCACGTGCGCCGCGTGTCGGAATATGTGCGCCTCATGGCCCTCAAGTACGGTCTGCCAGAGGAGGAGGCGGAGATGCTCAAGATCGCCTCCACGGCCCACGACCTGGGCAAGATCGGCATTCCCGACTCCATCCTGAACAAGCCGGCCTCCCTGACGCCCGCGGAGTTCGACGTCATCAAGAGCCACGTGCAGCGCGGGTACGAACTCCTGAGCCGTTCGACGAGCCCCATCATCCAGACGGCGGCTCGTATCGTGCTGCTGCATCACGAACGATGGGACGGGATGGGCTACCCGCAGGGCTTGAAGGAGGAGGAAATTCACGTCCACGGGCGGATCGTCGCCGTGGCGGACGTGTTCGACGCCCTGTCCAACAAGCGGGTCTACCACGACGCGTGGAACTGGGACGAGGTGTTCGAGTATTTCCTGGAGGAGAGCGGCAGGCATTTCGACCCGTGTCTGGTCGACATCCTGCTGGAGAACCGTGAGGAATTCACGGCCATCTGGGAGCAGTACCACGACGAGTGCGGGGTCTGCTACACGGCTCGTGAATCGGCTCGGGACGGTGCGAACCGTCCCGAGTGAATGGTCGGGGCGTTACTTCTGCTTTCCTTTGCCGCCGCCCTGGTCCGAGGGCAGCAGGTCGTCGCTGTTGCCGGGGCCTTTCTTGTTCCCTTTCCCGCCGGCCTTGTCGGAATTTCCGCCCTTGTCCGGCTTGCCTCCCTTGCCCGGACCATTGTCCGATGGCCCGCCTTTTTTCGAGGTCCCGCCCTTGTCGTCATAGCCGTAGGGACGGCGCGGGTCGTAGCCGAAGTCTCCGCTCTTGAGGGCGTGGAACTCCGCCGAACCCGGCTTGATGCCGAGTTCCTTGGCCATGACGCCCCAACCCTGCCCCTTCCTGGAGCCGTACACGCCCATGATCCTGTCGCGGCTAAGGCCCGTCCAGCGTCCGAACTGGAGGATCATGAACGCGTCGGAAAGGCTGCCCGTGGTACCCATGATGAGTTCGACGTCGGAGTAGGGCACCCCGAAATGGGAGCCGATGCTGGCGACCGCGCCATGCCTGTCCGCGGCGGCCTGGACGTTGATGTTGTCGAGGAAGGTATCGAGGGCGTCGGCCATGGCCGGACCGGCGCAGCACAGCAGGATGAAGATGGTGAGAATGGTTTTTTTCATGAGGTCGCTCCTTGGGTGGAATTTCCGAAAAAGAGTGGCTGCCAGCCACCCCGCACCCATAGACTCGAATCGTGGCGCGGGCAATACGGAGCCCACCCCGGGGCGCTCAGGCCCCGAGGATCTCCAGAACCCGGTCGGCCACACGCCGGGGAGAAAGGTTTTCAAGGCAGGCGTGATCCTTGCGGGCGCAGAAGTTTTCGTTGCAGGGCCTGCAGGGCAGGTCTTCGAAGATGTCGCTGTGCGCCTCGGAGGGGAAGCGCCAGCCTCCGCCCGTGGCGCCGAGGATGGTCAGGGTGGGCGTGTTCACGGAGACCGCGAAATGGCGCGGGCCGGAGCAGTTGCCCACGTGCAGCCGCGCCATGGACTGCACGGCCGCCATCTGCCGCAGGCCGATGAGCGTGTCCGGCAGGACGCAGGCTTCGGGAACGGGGCAGTGCTCCAGCACCTCCCGGGCCATGGCTTCCTCGCCGGGGCCGAAGAGGATGAAGAAACGCAGGTCCGGGCGCGCCGCATGGACCCTTGCGACCATGTCCGCATAGTGGCGGGCGGGCCAGAGGCGGGTGGAGCGGCGGTGGGTCGGGTCGAGGGTGATGAATCGGCCGCGCTCCAGGTCGAATCCGGCCAGATAGGTTTCGGCCCAGCGCTTTTCCTCGTCGGTCAGGAACAGCTCCGGGGCCTGGCCGTTCCAGACGATGCCCAGCGGCGCGAGGATGCCGGCCCTGAATCTGCCCGAATACCCGGGAGTGGGGGGAGCCCAGTGGGTGTAGAGCAGCCGGTTGTACCACGGCGGCGGATAGGTCAGGCGGACCTCGGCGCGGCTCAGAAGGGTCACGAAGCGGCAGCGGGGCAGCTGCTGGAAGTCCACGACGAGGTCGTAGTTTTCGGCGGCGATGCGGGCGTAGTAGCGCAGCTCCGCCAGGAAGTTGGGCAGGGCTTTCTTGTCCAGGGCCCAGACCCGGCGCACATGCGGGTTGTTATCGAGGACCGGGGCGCACTTCTTTTCGGTGAAGACGTCGATGGCCGCGGCCGGGTAGCGTTCATGCAGGAGGCGGATGGACGGCGTGGTCAGCAGCACGTCGCCGATCTGGCGCAGCTGGCAGACGAGGATGCGTTCGGGGCTGAAGGACGAAAGATCTGTCATGCAAGGTTCCGGATGAGCTCCGCGTACGGCTCGAGGCCGCGGGGCGGGTTGAAAACGGTTCTGGCCGTGGAGCCGCCGTGGACGAGGGCCTCGATGCGTTCGGCCAGCCCCGCGTGGTCGGTCGGGTCGGCCAGCACGGCCTCGGGCGCCAGGAAGGCGGAACTGCCGTTGCAGGCCGTGGAGACGACGGGCAGGCCGCAGGCCAGGGCCTCGAGCACGGCGTTGGCGCAGGCGTCGTAGAAGGTGTTCAGCACGAAGATGTCCCCGGCCTGGTACAGGGCCGGCATGTCGTCCACCCGGCCTAGGAAGCGGACCCTGTCCGCGACGCCCAGGGAATCGGCCAGCGCGAGCATCTCGGAGCTGCCCCGACCGCCGGCCACGGCCAGCCGGAAGGAGGCGGGCAGGAGGGCCAGGGCGCGGATGAGGATGTGGACGCCCTTGAGGCGGAAATTGGTGCCCGCGGTGATGATCAGGTCCCCCTGGACCGGGAGGCCGAAGCGTTCGCGCAGGGCGGGCTTGTCCTCCGGTCGGCCGGGGTGGAAGCGGTCGAGGTCGGGCTGGTTGTAGATGACGGGGATGCGGCCGGCGTCGAGGAAGGGAAACGCCTGCGTCGTCAGGTCGCGCACGAAGTGGGAATTGGCCACCAGAACCCGCGTGCGGCGCGCCTGCAGGCCTTCGATGACCCGGGCGAGCTGCTTGCCGGGCGAAAGGCGGCGGGAGAGGGTTTTCAGGGTGCGCGGCAGGCCTTCGTCGTAGGCCTTGATCGAAAGGCCCCAGAAGAGCCCGGTGGGGCCGCCCGAAAGGCGGGCGACGTCCTGAAACACGGTGTTTCCCAGCCCGACGGTCACGTCGAATTTCTCCCTGCGGCGCACGTACTCGGCGGCCAGGGCGAACCACAGGGTCTTGCCGAGCTTGCCCGGCACGGGCCGGCCGACGCGGATGATGCGCACGCCCTCGGGGGCCTCTCCGTCCTGCCTGGCGCAGACGAAGGTCACGTCGAAGTCGCCGCACGCGGCCAGATAGCCGGCCAGGCGGTGGCCGAACTGCTCGGCCCCGCCGTAGCGGCTCAGGTTCGGGAGCATCAGGGCGACGCGCTTCATCGCAGCCCCTCGTACACGGCCATGGTGCGGGTCAGGAAATCCCGCTCCGAAAGGCCGGACATGCGGCGGCGCTGGCCTTCGCGCAGGGCCGTCACCAGGCTCGGGTCCGTCATGGCCGCGCGGATGCGCAGGGCCATGGCGTCCACGTCCCCGGCCGGGAAGAGGGCAGCGGGTTCGAGCAGGTCGGGCATGACGCCCACGTCCGTGCCGACCAGGGGAACGCCCGTGGCCATGATCTCCAGGGCCGCCCGGGCGATGGTCTCGGACCAAAGGGAGGCCACCACTCCCAGGTCCAGGGCGTTCAGGCAGGCGGCGATGTCCGGGCGCTTGCCGGTGATGGTCGTCACGTCCTCGACGCCGTGCTCGGCGATCCAGTCGCGCACGGTCGCCTCCGGCGTGGCCGAGTCGAAGCCCAGCAGGAGGAGGCGCAGATTCCCCGCCCCCTCGCGGCGCAGTCGGCTCACGGCCTTGATCAGCTCAAGCTGGCCCTTGACGCGGTCGAAGCGGCCCAGGAGCCCGACGACGAAATCACGCTCCCCGTAGCCCAGCTCAGCCCGGATGCGCTCCCTGGCCGTAGCGTCGGGGTGGAACGCGGTCGTGTCCACGCCGCCGAGGATCTCGTGCAGCCTGGACGGCGAC
Source organism: Desulfomicrobium aestuarii (assembly GCF_055385525.1). NCBI lineage: Bacteria > Pseudomonadati > Thermodesulfobacteriota > Desulfovibrionia > Desulfovibrionales > Desulfomicrobiaceae > Desulfomicrobium > Desulfomicrobium aestuarii. The sequence continues at coordinate 2,649,104 of NZ_AP042427.1, read as the reverse complement.
ATGCCGAAGGCGTCCCGGAAATGGCGGGTCATGGGCGAGTTGGTGGTGATGACCGCGTCGCTGACCGCGTTGTGCAGCCAGCGGTTGACGATATTGGCCTTGGGCAGGCGCTGGTCGCCGCGGGTGCGGACCAGCCCGAAGGAGCCAAGCTCCTTGCGCAGCAGCCCCCACAGGAGGAAGGCCTCCCCGCGGTGGCAGTTGACTACGTCGGGCCTGAACTCCCGCACCAGGGCCTTGAGTTCGGCGTAGAGCGCGGCTATGCCCCAGGGCGTGGTCGTGTTCAGGTCCATGAGCCGCATGGGCAGCCCCCACTCCCCGCCCTTGCGGGCCGAGAGGGTGCCGGGCAGACCGAGGACGAGCACCTCGTGGCCGGCCTCGATCAGCAGGCGGCCGAGGAACATGCCGTACCACGCGGTGGCGTTGAACCACCGCACATTGACGACCTGGATGCATCTCATGACATGTGTTTCCGTGATTATTCCCACCCACAACAGGGCGGATGTTCTGGGCCGGGCCGTGGCCTCGGTGCTGGCGCAGAGCCTCCCCGACCTGGAGCTCATCGTCGTCGACGACGGCTCCACCGACCGCACCGCAGAGGTCCTGGCCGGATTCGACGATCCCCGGCTTACGGGAATGCGTCAGGAAAATAAAGGGGTCAGCTCCGCCCGCAACCTGGGCATCGCCGCCAGCCGGGGCCGCTACATCGCGCTCCTGGACTCGGACGATTACTGGCTGCCGGAAAAGCTTGAGCGGCAGGTCCGCTTCCTGGTCGAAAGCGGTCTGCAGATCTGTCAGACCGACGAGATCTGGATCCGCGACGGCGTGCGGGTCAACCCGCGCTTCAAGCACGCCAAGCCCGCGGGCTGGTTTCTGGAAAAATCTCTGGAACTGTGCCTGATCAGTCCGTCGTGCGTCATGTTCTCGCGTCGGCTGTGGGACGAGCTGGGGCCGTTCGACGAGCGCCTGCCGGCCTGCGAGGACTACAGCCTGTGGCTGCGGGTCGGGGCGCGCCATCCCGTCGGGCTCGTGCCCGAGGCGTTGACCGTCAAGACCGGTGGGCACGCGGACCAGCTTTCCCGGCGCATCATCGGCCTGGATCTGTACCGCGTCTACGCCGTCGTCGATCTGTTGCGGACCATGGACCTGACCGCCGAGCAGCGGGCCATGGCCGTGGCGTCCCTGCGGGAACGGGTCCGGCTCTACGCCCAGGGATGCATCAAGTACGGCAAGGACGAGGAGGCGATGCGAGTGCGGGAGCTGGCGGCGCCTTTCCTGCCGTGAATTCCCGGCTGGGGTTCACTCCCGAATCTTTCGACACACAATTTCGATTCCACGTCAACGTACCAGTCTCCCCATTTCACCCGCCTTGTTGATGCATACTTTTCCCGACGACATATAGAACCGTTCCCAATGTCATGCTCCTGCGAGACATGATACGTCCATGCCTGTCCGTCCGCGCCGGGGAATAGCGTCCGATTCCCTTCCCGCGGAGGCCAAAGCCATCAGGGCGGCTCATGTTCCTCTCTCCCGCCAAAAGACCCTGATGCAACGCGCCATGAAGGAAAGGCTGTGAAAACATATCTCATCACGCTGATTTCATTGATTTTGTTCGTAAACAGTACTGCATTTTCATATGAATGCGGCAATTCTACAGAAGATAACGCATTTTTATCAGATGATTTTTATGAATTTTCCAATATATTCATAAATGATCAGTATTTCCAAAAAAAACACTCAAGCGATCATGTTATAATCTTACTTATTGATACAGAGTCTTATTTAATTCCTCAAAAGATTAAAAAATCAATTGATAAAAAAGATATAAAATATCCAACAATACCTTCATTCGATATATTGAATGAAGATAAGCAAAAATTAAAAATAGTTCAGATTGATAAGAATAATGCTGAAATAATCAGATCGAAAGACGATACAGGGCTTCTTGTGAAATATCATTTTAAAAAAAATAAATGCTGGAATCTATATATGATTGAAGACGATTCAATATAAAATCGAGGGAGTGATATGCCTTTCAAAAAAGCTATCGACACCATTCTTCCTGAACAGGCCGGGAATTCGGCCCACACAACGGCGCCCTTCGGGGAAGAACGCCCATCCGGGCCTCACGGTGGAGTGGATTTCAATTACGAAGGAGGCCAGACAGGGATCAACCTGAACCACCCTGCTCTGCACTCGCCCGTGTCCGGAACAGTGGAAATGCCTCCGGTTGGTGGGCAATACGGCACAATCGGAATTCGCGACGACAAAGGCAACCTGCACCAGTGTCTTCATACTAACACCCAACGCGTTCGGAACGGCCAACAGATACGTGTCGGAACTCCGCTGGGAACTATGGGGGGAAGGGGACCAAAAGGCAGTGATCACTACTCGCAGCATGTCCATTACCAGATGAAAAATGCTGACGGGGAAATCATCAACCCACAGCAATGGTGGGATAACAGCGCCAACAGTCCCTGGTTCACTTTCGAGGTCGAGGGCGGGCCCGATTTCGGTGTCTTCGCCTTCTCCGGCACCGAGGAGGTGCATCGGCCCTACGAGTTCGAGATCGAACTGACCCACGAGTCGTCATCCCTGGATTTCTCCGGCCTCCTCGGCCGGCCCGCCTGCCTCTCCATCGCGGACCGGAGCGGCGGCGCCCGCCACGTCCACGGCATCGTCCGACACTTCAAGCAGTTGCATACCGCCAATCTCCGAACCCACTACCGCTGCCTGCTGGTCCCCCGTCTGTGGTTCCTGGGCCTGACCACTGACCACCGCATCTATCAGAACATGAACGTGCTCCAGATCATCGAGCAGGTTTTGAAGGAACAGAACTTCACGGGCGACAGCTACGCCTTCAAGTGCTTCCACGACTACGCCGCCCGCGAGTACTGCGTGCAGTACGGCGAGACGAGCCTGCACTTCATCTCCCGTCTGTGCGAGGAGGAGGGCGTCTATTTCTACTTCGAGCACGGCCCGGACCGGCATGTGCTGTGCTTTTCGGACCGCGAGGGCGGCCCCCGAATCGGGGGCGAGAGCCGGCTGCGTTTCCATCCCGGCGCGGGGACCGTCGTGGACACGGCAACCATAAGGCGCGTCCTGCTCGGCCAGGCCATCCGCAGCGACTCGTCCACCTACCGCGACTGGAATTTCGAGAAGACGCGGCTGAACCTGGAGGTCGGCGAGCGGGAAACGAGCCACGTCAAGGCCCCTGTCCCGGCCGGGATGACCCTCGAACGCTACCGCTACCCGCACCTCTACCAGTTGCAGCGGGAGGGCAAGCGCTACGCCCACCTCGAGTTGCTGCGCCAGTTGAGCCTGGGCCTGTGGATCGAGGCCGAAACCGACGTGTCCAGGATGAACCCCGGTTTCGTGTTCGAGATGTTCGGCCACCAGCGTCAGGAACTCAACGCCCGCTGGTGGGTCGTCCGGGTCGAGCACCGGGGCGAGCAGCCCCAGGTGCTGGAGCACGAGGCCCCGGACCGGGGCATGAGCTACGGGGCCAGGCTGCTGGCCATCCCCGACTCGACGCGTTTCGTGCCCGCGTCGGAGCATCCCAAGAACCGCGTCCTCGGGGATCAGACGGCCATCGTGACCGGCCCCGAAGGCGAGGAGATCTTCCCGGACCGGTACGGCCGGGTGAAGGCGCAGTTCCACTGGGACAGGCTGGGCGGATACGACGAGAACACGACCTGCTGGATCCGCGTGTCCCAGGGCTGGGCCGGCGGCCAGTACGGGACCATGGCCATCCCCCGGATTGGTCACGAGGTCGTCGTCTCCTTCCTGGAGGGCGACCCGGATAGGCCCATCGTCACGGGCCGGGTCTACAACTCCGCCAACCCGGTCCCGTACGTCCTGCCCGAGCACAAGACGCGCACGGTCTTCAAGTCCCTGTCCTCGCCGGGCGGGGGCGGCTTCAACGAACTACGGGTCGAGGACAGGAAGGGCCAGGAGGAGATTTACGTCCACGCCGAGAAGGACGTGAACGTACACGTCAAGAACGACTGGAAAGAGCACATCCTGCGCGACCAGCACCGCACCGTGGACCACTTCTCCTATTCGTTGGTGAAGGGCGAGGATCAGCAGGCCGTGGAGAAGGACCGCAAGGTCGAACTCCTGGCCGACGACCATCTGACGGTCAAGGGAACCCGCCATACCCGGATCGGAGAGAAATGGCTGCTCCGGGCCGGGGACGAGGCCCACATCAAGGCCGGGATGAAGACCGTCATCGAGGCCGGTACGGAGTTGACCGTCAAGGTCGGCGGCAGCTTCATCAAGCTCGACCCGTCGGGGGTGACCATTGTCGGGGCCAAGATCCGGATCAACTCCGGCGGCAGCCCGGGCTCGGGCACGGGGGCGAAACCGCTGTTGCCCTTGGACGGGATCGTGCCGGAGGAAGGGCAGGTGCCGTATTGTCAAAAAGTGATTTTCAACAAAGCCCGTGAACTCGATGAGGCGGTCGTCAAGTTATGCCCCTTGGAACGGGGTGCTGGATATGACGCTGGGGCAACCATGCCACAATCAAGTAAAACTGATGACGCAACGACATGCTATACTTAAAACAATCAATATACAAACAGTAAATCACGAAATATTTTCTTTTCAATATGCTTTGATGTGGACGACAACGCATTCAAAAAAGATGCAGAAACATGGATAAAAAGATTAAGATAACATGAAGTGATGCAAGGCGATACTCTTTATATGAGTGTTAGTGTCAAGTTAGGGCCGCAATTTAAGAAAACGTGGATTGCTATATACAAAACATCAATCAATAACAATTTTAATATTGTAGAAGGAAGGATATTTACTCATGCGAGTTTAGGATCAGGCCGTAATCAGGGTCTGGAGTTTCGTGCAGATCCTGACGATCCGTTTGCAAATGATCCTCTTGCCGGTGAAATAAATCTGCAATTATCTGAGATAAATTCGCTTGAAATTTTACCATGGAAAGCAAATGATTCTTTATGGATACATGGTTGTAATACAGGAGTAGAAAGGGAAGGTTGGTCTCCTGCACAAGCATTTTCTTCGATGCAAAAAATTTTTACATACGGAACAACGGGGTGCGCATACTTCTCTGAAAAATACGACTCTTTTGATCGTCATGACTCTTTTGGAGACGACCCGTTATACCTCAGGGCTTACAAAAGAGGAAAAAACATTGGAAACGGAGATGAGTCAACAGGAATACCAATTCCAGAAAAGATGTTTTCTCCATGAAAAATTCATACAAGGAGGAATTAATGCGATTATATTTAAAATTTTATTTTGCATTATTTTACATTTTTATATTTATATATATTATACTCACTGCGATATTTTTTTACAAAATAATTTTTGAATCTAATCATATTGGGATCAATCCTATAAAGTTTATATATATATTTATATTCATCGCTATTTTTTACTCTGCAAATTTATTCATAGTAAGCACTCGCAGAAATTCTATATTTATGTTGTTAATATGTATCATATCGATCTCTGTAATTCACTTTATGAATAATTGTAACATACTTGTTGAATATCATGAATGGATTCAAAGAGGCATGCCTTCAAAGCCATGGGAGTAGATGACTGAAATCATTGGTTGTCATTCATAGTGAAATTCTGTCAAAATAATGAAAACTACAGCCATCATTAGCCTCTTTCTCAAGGGCACATTCCTCTTTTTCACCACGTAATAATTGTTAATATTTGGTAAATATTTGATCAAATTTTGCAAAATTGACCGTGTATAAAGAGAAATATCATGCATGAAGCAGTCAATACGATTGCAGGGCGAAAAATTTGCGATCCCAAAGACGTCCTTGAAGAAGTTCTGAGCAAAGGCTGGAGCGCCTGGCTTGTCCTGGACCCAGGCTGTCACCCTGACGCGCTTGCGCAACTCTACGCCCTGGAGCCCGACAGGCAAAAAACGCTGCTCTTCTTCGATTCCTGCCTGGAGCACATGCACGAGCTCTCCCCCCGCTTCGCGCCCGTGACGCCTGACTCTCCAGTCCTCGACTGGCTCGAAGAACACGACCCCAAAGGATGGGGCATGGTTGTAGCCTCGGATGCGACATCCGAAGACATCCTGGCCCACCTGCGAAGCCTGCTTATGGTCAGGACGGAAGGAGAAAACCTCATCTTCCGCGTCTGGGACGGAAGAATTCTGGCGCGCATCTGCGCCGCCATGCCCGAAGAGACGCAGCTGCTTCTGGGCCCGTTGCGGCTCGTCCTGACCCGCACGGTGGAGGAGGGCTGGGTGCGCATCGACCGGCCCGACCGGCCCGCCGAGCCCGCCGAAACGAGCGGTATCGTCCATTCCTGTCCATGGTACCACTTCAGCACGCGCCACGCCGAAATTTTCAGCGAAGGGCGCGCTCTGGTGATGGCCCGCAATGTTGTCTTTTCCCTATGTGGATCGACTCTTGATGCGCTTCCGCCCATGCCTCCCGAAAATGAACCGTTCCCGGCCTTCGTCGTCCGCCATGTGCGCAGGGGACTCGCCCTGGGGCTGTCCACCCAGGGAGCCCTAGAACTGTTTGTCCGCTGCTGCCTGCTGCACGGGGAATCCTTTCCCGACACCGAGGTCTTTCCCGCGCTCAGGATCTTCGCTGTCGGAAATGTCAATGAGGACGCGGCCGTTTCCGCCATGCGCACCATCTGCACCCAAGAAGGTCATCGTGGCTGAACACGTTTGTCTGGACTGTCCGAAAGAGTACTGGATCGCATTTGTCCTGGAATCATATGGAGAGGAAGTACGGGTGGGCGAATCGGCGCATTCGTTCAGACCCGCCAACGGCTTGGACATGTTCACATGCTTTCCGGTTTCCGGCTCCCAGGAAAAGGCATCCTCCCTGACCCTGGTGCGCAATGTCGTCAGGCTCGACGCGCAGGGCTCCCCGGCCAACGACGTGTCCATCGACTATTTCCTCTGTCAGGACATGGAAGCCCACGTTAACCTGCGCGCGGAATCCCCGCACCTGAAGGTGTTGCCATGAAAAAAATGGTCAGGCTCAAACACGCCACGGATGACTACGTCGGCCCCAGAATCCACGAAAAGACGCCGCAGGAGATGTTTCACCCCGTGTGGCCTCCAACTGCGAGCTGAACCGGACCCATGTCTTCCGAGTCAAAAGGGGGACCCGTGGCCATCGTCGTGGTGCCGGGGGTCATGGCGTCGCGGTTGAGCAATCTGGACAATGAGCCAGTTTGGGACCCGGATAAATCTTGCCTTTGACACCTATCCCGTCAGCAGTCCCGGCGAACCGCCGAAAAGCGTTATCACCATAATACCTTGGGCCACAATGAACGGCTTGCAACTGCGTATTCTGCAATAATGATGAGGAGCCTCGCTTGATCGCTTCCTGGAATTACCATGGTGCGGGAAACGACCCGGAAAAGCCGATGATGGAGATCAAGCTGACCTGCCCCGAAAGCGCCAAGGAAGACGCCCTGCGCATGTGGGACGCGATCATGAAGAATTTCAGCACGGTGCGGGAATACTACGGACGGAGGTCGTGAACTCCGAAGTGCAACCACCCGTTGTGATTGGGGAAAAGGAAAGGGCAGGCCCGAGGACCTGCCCTTTTTGCGTCTAGTTGGCGCCCGGCTGTTTTTCCAGGTGGCCCGGGTTGTAGAGATGGCGGTCGCCCGCGGCAGGCGGCGTCCACTGGTAGATCCAGGTTTCGGTCAGGGGGCGTCCGTCGGCCTCAAGGTAGAGGCGCAGGTTGATGGGGTTCTGGGTGTCGTCCGGCGGCACGACGTCGAACATGCAGCGGAAGCCGTTAATGGCGTGCTGGGGACGGACCGAGGTGATCTCGATGCGGCCGGCCGAGGTCTCCAGGACCGGCTTGATCTTGGTGTCCTTGCCGATCATGGCCAGGTCGCCGCCGGAGAAGTCCACTGCGAAGCGCTGGCTGTAGTACTTGCGGATGACGCCGACCACGCCGCCCAGGCCCGTGAAGGTGTCCACGACCTTGCCCAGTTTGGTCTGGGACGGGGGATTGGTGCCCCAGTACATGTTGTAGCTGTAGAGCAGTTCCTGGCCGGCCTGGACGGGCTCGGCCGGGTTCCAGAAGGCCACGATGTTGTCGAAGGTCTCGTCGAGGTTGGCGATCTCCACCAGTTGCACGAAGCCGGTGCCCCACTGGCCGATTGGCTCGATCCAGACGCTCGGGCGCTTGTCGTAGAACACGCCGTCGTCCTGGTAATGGTCGAAGTTCTGGTCGCGCTGGACCAGGCCGAAGCCGCGCGGGTTGTTGTCCATGTAGGCGTTGAAGCGCAGGAAGGGCGGGTTGTTCAGGGGCCGCCAGAGCCACTCGCCATTGCCGTTGTGCATGGCCAGGCCGTCGGAGTCGTGCAACTCGGGGCGCCAGTCGTGGTTCATGCGGCGGTCGTTCTCGCCGACCATGAACATGCTGGTCAGGGGGGCGATGCCCAGGCGCTCGATGGCCTTGCGCGGGTAGACGGCCGCATCGACGCGCATGGTCAGCATCTGGCCGGGGCGGATGTCGAAACGGTACGCGCCGGTCACGCTGGGCGAGTCGAGCAGGGCGTAGACCGTGGCCGTGTCGCTGCCGGGACGGGGCTTTTCCAGCCAGAAATGGGTGAAGGTCGGGAACTCCTCGTCGCGCGGCAGGGCCGTGTCCACGGCCAGGCCGCGGGCCGACATGCCGTACTGCATCTCGCCGCCCACGGCGCGGAAGTAGCTCGCGCCCAGGAAAGCCACGAGGTCGCGGGTCCAGTCCGTGTGGTAGCGCAGGCGAAAGCCGGCGAAGCCGAGGTTCTTGGGCAGGTCCTTTCCTTTGACGCCGGACTTGCCGTAGGTGAAGAGGTCGGGGGTGTAGTCGAGCTCTTTGACCTTCCCGTCCTGAAGTTCATAGATGGTGATGGGCGTCTTGAAGAAGAGGCCCAGGTGGAACAGTTCGGCCCGGAACAGGGACGCGTCGCTCTTCCACAGGGCGTGCTCCGAGTCGAAGGCCAGCTGCATGTAGGCGTCCCAGCTCAGGTTCTTGAGGGATTCCGGGATCTCGCCGGCGTGGTCCACGTAGGGCTGCTGCGCCAGATGGCGGGCGCGGCCCTTGAGCCAGGCGTAGTCGAAGTTGGTGCCGCCGGTCGGAGTCGGCAGGTCCGTGGCGGCCAGAGCTGCCGTGGACAGGACAAGGGATGCGCCAAGGAGGATCGTGCAGAGCAGTATGGCAAGGGGATGACGCTTCATGGTTCGTTTCTCCGGTTATTCCGAAAGTTCCTGTTTGGTCACGGCCTCGGACTTGATGCGGTCCAGGAGGTCGGCGAGGGCGGGCTTGACGTTTTCGCGGATGTCGCCGGCCACGATGAGGAAGAGCAGGTCGTCGCCCGGCACGTACTCGCCGCTTCTGGCTTCGGCCACCGCGCGGAAGATGCCCGGGCGGGCCTCGATCTCCTTGCGGATTGTCTCGACCTTGGTCTGATCGACCTCGATCTTCACGCGGCCGACCTTGCTCTTGTCCTTGCGTGACCAGGCCCGGACCACGCCGTTGTGGACCAGAACCATGCCCACGTTCTCCCGGAAACCCGGTTCCGTCTTGAGTTCCGCTATCTTTTTGCTGATGTCCATGGAGTCCTCCTTATCGGGCTTCCAGTTCGTTCAGGTGGGTGCGTGCGAAGTCCAGGCCCGGGTCGAGCCGCAGGGCCTCGCCCAGCAGTTCCCGCGCCTTGTCCGCGTTGTTCATGAATTTATGGCACAGGCCCAGATTTGCAAGATCCATGGCCGAGCCGCTGTCCAGACTCAGGGCCAGTTCGAAATTGGCCGCGGCGCCCGCGTAGTGCTGTTGCTTGAAATACGCCACCCCGCGCAGGTTGAAGTACTCCTTGACCTCGGGGCAGTGATCCACGGCCCGGTCCAGGTGCGGGATGGTCTCGGCCCACAGGCCTTGCTGGGACAGGGCGTAGGCCTGGTAGAAGGCGGCCAGGCCGCGGTCGTCGCGTTCGGGCTGCTGCGGCTCGGCCTCGGCGAACCAACTGGCTGCCCGGTCGATCTCGCCCCGGCGCAGGTCCACCAGGCCCCGGAAGAAGGGCAGGTAGTGGGCGTCGGGATAGACTTCTTCCAGTACGGACAGGCCCGCTTCGGCCTGGTCCGGGTCCATGTCCTCGGCCAGGATGCGGCCGACGAAGAGGCCCAGGGAGGCCATGGGCGTGCGCTCCCGGAACAGGAAGCCCGGGATGAAGTTGTAGTTGGCCGGGATGCCAAGGCCCGGCTGCGTGGTGTCGACGGAGAAGAAGGTGAAGCCCTGCTCATTGAGCCGCGCGCAGAAGTTCACGAGCTCCGTGGCGATGTCCGCGTCCTGGTTCGAGGGCAGACTGTGGATGGAGACCGTGGGGCCCGACGTCAGCCAGCCGAACTGGTCGGGGTGGGTGAACTTGGGCAGGCCCGAGGCTTCGTAGTTGCTGCAGCTCTCGAAGTCGCCGCCGAGCTGGGCGATCTCGGTCAGGGCGCGGATGGCCGCCTTCTGGGGCGAGGAGGCCGTGCCGGCGGTGAAAACGATCTCGCTCGTGTGCGGGAAGGTGCCCGGGTCCATGACCAGGGCCGCCACCGTGGGCACGGGCAGGCCGAGGCTGAAATCCTTGAGCCAGACCTTGAGGCCGTTGCGGATGAACTTGTAGTAGAGTTCGACCAGCACCGGGTCCGTGAAGGAGGCCGGGTCGATGCTTGGCGTCTCCTGCCGCGTACGGTCGACCACGGCGCAGACGTGGCGTTCTACCAGTTCGCAGCCGCCCTGGAGCATGGACTCCTCCAGGGTGTTGCCAGCCGAGGAGCCGTTGAATTCGTTGAGCTTTTTGAACCAGTCCAGAGGGGCCATGTATTCGCGCCCCGTGCCGATGTCCGTGACCGGCGTGAAGCTCCATGGCAGGAGGTCCAGGATGCGGGCCGCGTCCTCTTCACGGGCCTTATCGGCCACGGACTGGATCAGGAAGGAGATGGGCAGCAGGCTGTCGCCGAAGGCCTGGCGGGCCTGGGACCAGGTCATGGGCCGGAAGTTGCCGGGGTTGTTCCAGAAGGAGAAGTAACTGAAGCGCTCGGCCAGCTCCATCAGCGCCGAGGCCTCGGCCTGGGCCGGGGAGGCGCCTTTGCCCATCTGCTTGCGGGTGGGCATGACCTCGCGCGCGTCCTCGCCACAGATGGACATGAAGACGGGGATGCCCAGCCGGCCGGTATCGATGCGCCGGGTCTGGGCCAGGATGCGCTTGCCGGAGCGGGACAGGGCCTCGCGGGCCCTGGCGACGGTTTCCTCGGGTGTGCAGGTCTTGTCCAGGTCCGTGACGTAGCCCTTGGGGCAAGGGTTTATTTTGATCATAATGGTCCGAATTGAAACGGTTTGGGTTGGCGCGGTTCCGGGCGGCCGGAGAGCCGGTCGGGGAATCCGCAGAACGCCGTTGTGGCGGGGGTTCGCGCACAAGTCAATGGGCTTTGTATTCGGGCCGCGGTGTGCTAGAAATCAAAAATTAGTCTCAATCCGATCCACAAGGAGCGTCACATGATCGACGGACAACGCTTTCTTCTCGGCGGGGCGGACGGGGCCGGCGTGTACCAGCTGGCTGCCATGGGCAACCGGCACGGGCTGGTGACGGGGGCCACGGGCACCGGCAAGACCATTACCCTGCAAGTCCTGGCCGAGAGCTTCTCGCGCATGGGCGTCCCAGTCTTCGCCGCGGACATCAAGGGCGACCTGTCCGGCATCGCCGCGCCCGGCAATCCCCACCCGAAGATCGATGAACGCCTCGCGCTCATGCCGGCCGAGGGGTTCGCCTTCGAGGGCAACCCGACGGTCTTCTGGGACGTCTTCGGTGTTTCGGGGCATCCCCTGCGGACCAGCGTCTCGGAGATGGGTCCCCTGCTGCTCTCGACGCTCATGGAGCTCAACGAGACCCAGACGGGCATCATGTACGCCTGCTTCCGCATCGCCGACGAGCAGGGTCTGCTGCTCCTGGACCTCAAGGACCTGCGGGCCATGCTGGCCTTCATGGCCGAGAACGCCTCCGAACTTCGCGGGACCTTCGGCAACATCAGCCCGGCCAGTGTCGGGGCCATCCAGCGGCAGTTCCTGGTGCTGGAGGAGCAGGGCGGGGACGTGTTCTTCGGCGAGCCGGCCCTGGCCCTGGCGGACCTCATGCACACGGATTTTTCCGGGCGCGGGGTGATCTCACTCCTGGACGCGGCCGGCCTCATGGCCCGCTCTCCCAAGATCTACGCGACCTTTCTGCTGTGGCTCCTGTCGGAGCTCTTCGAGCAGCTGCCCGAGGTCGGCAACCCCGAGCGCCCGAGCCTCGTCTTCTTCTTCGACGAGGCGCACCTGCTCTTCGACAATGCCCCCAAGGCCCTGGTCGACAAGATCGAGCAGGTCGTGCGCCTGATCCGCTCCAAGGGCGTGGGCGTCTACTTCGTCACCCAGTCGCCGGCCGACATCCCGGACGAGGTCCTGGGCCAGCTCGGGCTCAAGATCCAGCACGCCCTGCGGGCCTACACCCCCAAGGAGCAGAAGACCGTGCGCAGCGTGGCCGAGAGCTTCCGGGCCAACCCGGCCTTCGACACGGCCGCGGCCATCACGGAACTGGGGACAGGAGAAGCACTTGTGTCCGTCCTCGACGCCAAGGGGCGCCCCGGCGTGGTCGAGCGGGTGCTGGTGCGGCCGCCGCAGTCCCGGATCGGGCCGCTGACGGAGCCCGAGCGCGCCCAGATTCTCGGCCGTTCGCCCCTCAAGGGCCGCTACGAAGCCATGGTCGACCGCGAGTCGGCCTTCGAACTCCTGCAGGCCAGAGCCAGGACCATGGCGGATCAGGCCCGCGACCGGACCGAGTCGGCGGCGCGCGAGAAGGAGGAGGCGGCCCGTGGCGGGGCCTTCGACTGGCTGACGGGGACTTCCCGCCGCCAGGGACTGGGGGAGGCCATGGTCAAGAGCGCGGCGCGAACCATAGGGACGCAGCTTGGGCGGCAGATCCTGCGCGGTGTGCTCGGCTCCATCTTCGGGGGCCGCAAGTAGCCGCGGCATTCTGGGCGGGAAAAGAAAAAGGCCGGGAAACCGGCCTTCATAGTCGCATGGAGCGGGAAACGGGATTTGAACCCGCGACTTCAACCTTGGCAAGGTTGCACTCTACCACTGAGTTACTCCCGCGTTCGAAGAGTCGTCCCTAATCGGACGTCGGCCGGGAGGCAAGCATTTTTTCCGACCGGCCGGAAAAAGAAAAGGCCGGTCGGACCGGCCTTTGTCTTCTGGAGCGGGAAACGGGATTTGAACCCGCGACTTCAACCTTGGCAAGGTTGCACTCTACCACTGAGTTACTCCCGCGATTGGAGGCGGCATCCAGATTTGAACTGGAGAATGGAGGTTTTGCAGACCTCTGCCTTACCACTTGGCTATGCCGCCTGATCTGTGGAGCGGGAAACGGGATTTGAACCCGCGACTTCAACCTTGGCAAGGTTGCACTCTACCACTGAGTTACTCCCGCTCAACGAGGAGTCGTGTTTATAAAGGCCGGTGTCGGCTGTCAACCAAAATCTGATTTTTTCTTTTCACCTGGCCGACAAAGGATTATTCTTATCAAAAGAGGCGTACGCATCCCCCGGGGGTTTACTTTTTGGTGGTCAGTGAATACTAACTCTCTCTCCTTAGACAATCGGCCTGTTCAGGAGGACGTACCATGGAAGCCAAGGACCTTGAGTTCTTCAGAGAATATTTGACCAAGATGATTGACGACATCCAGCGTCAGGGCGAGGCGACCATCGAGGAAATGTCGGACAACGTGGAGTACTACTCCGATCCCGCCGACAGGGCCTCTGCCGAGTCAGACCGCACTTTCACCCTGCGCCTGCGCGACCGGGACCGCAAGCTGATCAAGAAGATCAATGAGGCCCTGGACCGCATCGACGACGGCTCCTTCGGCGTCTGCGAGGACTGCGGCGAGGACATCGGGATTCCGCGCCTCAAGGCGCGCCCCATGACCACGCTGTGCATCGAGTGCAAGAGTCGCCGGGAAGAGGAAGAGCGGTTGCGCGGCGACTAGGGCCGCACCCCGGTCTTCAAGTTCATCAAGGCGCGTACCGTTCCGGGACGCGCTTTTTTTGTTATTTTTGAAGGACACGCATGGACGCCAGCGTTTTCCGCTTCGTGGCCGAGGAACTGGCCGCGCGCATCCGGGGCCTGCGCATCGAGAAGGTCTTCGCGCCCCTGCCCGACACCTGGACCTTCAGCATGGGCCGGGCGGGGCATCTCGTTCTGTGCACCGGCAAGCCCACCCCCTTTCTCTTCCTTTCCCCGCACAAACCGGAAAATCCCCCGACCCCTTCGGGCCGGGCCATGTGGCTGCGCAAGCGCCTGCGGGACCGGCGCGTGCACGGAATCGTCTCGGACTGGTCCCGGCGGCGTCTGGCCCTGGAGCTTTCCTCCGGCGAAGGGCGCTGGCTCATCCTCGACCTCGCGGCGGCGCCCACCCTGGTCGACTCCCTGCCGCCGGAATTCGGCGCCGCGCCCGTCTGGCCGGAGCTTGAGCGGATCATCGGCGAGGACGGCCTGTGGCGCGAGTTGCCGCATCTCACGCCGCCCCTGCGCAACCGGCTGCGTTCCCTCCCCGAGGACCAGGCGCGGAGCCTGCTGCGGGACATCGAGAGCGGCGCCGTCAGGACGTTTTATTTCGGGCTGGACCACCGCGGCCGCAGCCAGGTTGGCCTCTGGCCCCTCGAAGGCGGCGGCGCCTGCGTGAGCGTCCTGGAGGCCGCGCAGCAGGCCCACGGCCGGACCCTGGCCGACATGGCCAGGGCGCACGGCGGGGAGGACGACGCCAGGTCCCGCAACATCCGGCGCATCGAGCGCGCCCTGGCGCGGGTGGAGGCGGACCGGTCCCGCCTCGGGGAGATGGTCGCCATGCGTGAAAAGGGGCTCGCGCTGCAGGCCCATCTGCACGGCCTGGACAAGGACGCCCGTCTGGCGGTGGTCCGGCTCTGCGACGGGGACGGCCGGGAGGTGGAGCTCCGGTTGGACCCCGGGGTGACCGTGCGTGAGAACATGACCAGATTTTTCGGCCGCGCGGCCAAGGGAGAGCGCGGCATGGGCATCGTCGCCGCCAGAATCCAGGCCCTGCGCCGGGAACTGGACGACGCGAGGGCCGGCCGCATCGGGCCGGCCGCGCCGCCCGATAAACAGTTGTCGCCGGTCGCGCCGAGCCCTTTGCCCGCCAAATACAGGGGCATAAAGGTCGGGACCTACCGCTCCTCCGACGGCTTCCTCATCCTGCGCGGCCGCAGCGCCCAGGCCAACCACCAGCTCCTGACCAAGGCGGCCAGCCCCTTCGACTACTGGCTGCACGCCCAGGACGGACCCGGAGCCCATGTCGTGGTCAGACGCGATTTTCCGGCCCAGGAGGTCCCCGAGCGGACCATCCAGGAGGCCGCCGCCCTGGCCGCCCTGGCCAGTCACCTGAAGATGGCCGACCGCGGCGACGTGCTGCTGTGCCTGGTCCGGGACGTGCGGACCATCAAGGGGGCGAACCTGGGCATGGTCGGCGTGGACAAGGTCCTGCGCACGATCCGGCCGGTCATCGACCCTGACCTCGAAGTGCGGCTGCGCCTCGATATGGGGAGCTGACTTTACATGAGCCGCGGGAAGACTTAGGTCTTGCGGCCACACTATCTTTGCGAGGTGTCCATGCTAATCGATTCCCACGGCCGCAAGGTGAGCTACCTGCGGCTGAGCATAACCGACCGCTGCAACCTGAGCTGCCTGTACTGCAGGCCGCAGGACGAATGGGTGTTCCTGCCCCACGAACAGATCCTGACCTTCGAGGAGATGTTCGAGCTCGTGGACGTGGCAAAGATCGCCGGCGTCGAGAAGGTCCGGCTCACGGGAGGGGAGCCTTTCGCCCGCAAGGGCTTCATCCCCTTCCTGGCCCGCCTGCACGCCAAATACCCGTCCCTCGACCTGCGCATCACCACCAACGGCACCATGCTGTCAGGGCGCGTGCAGGAACTCCGCGAGGCCGGCGTGGCCTGCCTGAACATCTCCCTGGACACCCTGCAGCGCGCGAAGTTCGAGGAAATCACCGGCGTTGACGGGTACGGGTTGGTCAGAGCGGGCATCGACGCCTGTCTGGCTGCGGGGATGCGGGTCAAGATCAACGTCGTCGCCCTGAAGGGCATCAACGACGACGAGTTGCCGGAATTCGTGGATTTTGCGCGGGATCTCGGCGTGGACGTGCGCTTCATCGAGTTCATGCCCATCGGCTACCAGTCTCGCTGGAGCCGTGCGAACTACTGGCCGGCCAAGGACATCGTCGCGGCGGTAGAGGGCCTCGTGCCCCTGGACGAGGTGCGCGAGGCCTCCCGCAACAGCGGCCCGGCCAAGATGTACCGGATCGCCGGCGGGCCCGGGCGCATCGGCGTCATTTCGGCCGTCAGCAACCATTTCTGCGAGAGCTGCAACCGCTTCCGGGTCACCTCGGACGGCAAGCTGCGGACGTGCCTCTTTTCCGACAAGGAATACGACGTGCGCTCCATACTGCGCAACCCGCAGCACTCCACCCAGGAACTGCTCGACCTCTTCGCCAGGGCCAACCAGGAGAAGCCCCTGGGCTACCGGCTGCTGCAGGAGCGCCAGACCAACCAGGTCTGCGACCGGGCCATGACGGCCATCGGCGGCTAGGGCTTTTTCGGGTGGATCAGGTCGTCCACGGCTTCGGGCGTGGACGGGATGGCCAGGGTGGGGCGGCTGCCTTCCAGCACCTTGTCCAGGTCGAGGGTTTCGATGTGGATGTCCGAGCCGAAGGCGTCCTCCTGCAGGGCCAGGTACGCGGTCTTGGAGAAGGCGCGGGTCCTGGCCCACCACGAACTGCCCTTCTGTTCCCAGAAGCGCTGCCCCGAGCGGTAGGCGTAGAGGCCGGAGCAGGCAAGAAATGCGAGATTGGTCTTGATGGCCGTCACGAATGCTTTCCTCACCATGCCTCTTGCTTCCTGGAAAGCAAGCTGCGTTTCCGGCCTGACGGCCGGCAGGTTGCCAGTGGTTCGTTTGTCGTCTTTCATATGATATGTGGCCTCGCGGCCCTGTGATGCTTCACTTTTTGGTATCTAGGTGCGGACGCATTCCTCTACGGAACTCCGCATGGTTTTGCAAATGCGCAGCCGTCGCCCCGCCGGGGCGGCTTTGACGGCGCGCCACGAGGATGCATGGAGAGACAGGACATAACCTTCGAGAACCCGGACTTCGCCCGCGAGGTCTTCGGGCCCGGCAACGCCCATCTGGACACCGTGGCCGGGATCACGGGCGTGACCGTGGAGAGCCGCGGCAGCGAGCTTTTGGTTTCCGGCGACGACCATGACATGGTGCGGCTGGTCTGCCGCTACTTCGCCCAGATCTACGACCTGGTCCGTGGCGGGCACCAGCTCTTCGACCGCGACATCGAGCAGAGCCTGCGCATCATGCTTCGCGACCCGTCCACGCCGCTCAAGAAATACTACCAGGAGGCCCTGTTCACGGTCTCCCCGCGCAAGACCGTCTGCCCCAAGACCGTGACCCAGCGCGAGTACCTGCACGCCATGCGCGAACTGGACCTGACCCTGGGCATCGGCCCGGCCGGCACGGGCAAGACCTACCTGGCCGTGGCCGTGGGCGTGTCCCTCTTCCTGCAGAAGAAGGTCAAGCGCCTGGTCCTGACACGCCCGGCCGTGGAGGCCGGCGAGAAGCTCGGCTTCCTGCCCGGCGACCTGGTCGAGAAGGTCAACCCCTACCTGCGGCCCCTCTACGACGCCCTGCACGACATGCTGGACTACGCCCGGGTGCAGGAGATGATCGCGGCCGGGGCCATCGAGATCGCGCCCCTGGCCTTCATGCGCGGCCGGACCCTGAACAACGCCTTCGTCATCCTCGACGAGGCACAGAACACCTCCCCCGAACAGATGAAGATGTTCCTGACGCGGCTGGGTTACGGCTCGCGGGCCGTGGTCACGGGCGACGTCACCCAGATCGACCTACCCGCACACATGGGCTCGGGCCTGGTGCAGGCCGTGGAGGTCCTCGAAGGCGTGCAGGGCGTAGCCATGATCCATTTCACCGAGGACGACGTCATCCGCCATCCGTTGGTCGGGCGGATCGTGCGCGCCTACGACCGGCACCGGCAGGCCGCGCTGGCCCGGGAGGGCAAGGGCTGATGCTGCACCTGGAGCAATGCGTTCCCGCGGACCCGCGCTTTCCCCTCTCGGGGCCGGAGCTCATGGAGATTTTCGAGGGCCTGGCCGGGTGCTTCGGCCTGGAAGAGTGGGAGCTCTCGCTGCGCCTGGTGGATGACCGGGAGATGGCTGAAGTGAACGGTTCCTTCATGGGCTGCCTGGGGCCCACCAACATCCTGAGCTTCCCCGGCGGCGAGGGCGACTGGCTCGGGGACCTCGTCCTGTCCGTGGACACCCTGGCCCGCGAGACGCGCCTCTACAACCAGGACCCCCACGAATACACCGTGCGCCTGCTGGCCCACGGCCTGCTGCACCTCATGGGCCACGACCACGGCCCGGAGATGGACGATCTGACGGACCTGGCCGTGGCCGCGGTCCGGTCCGACCCTGAAGCGTCCATCACCCGCATCTTCCCCTCGATCTGAGCACATCCCGCCACAGGCGGGGACTGACGCGCGTGAACCGATCGAAGTCCGAGACGATCTCAAGCCCCGGCACGATGGCCCTGTACACGGGCAGCCGCAGTTCCCGTTTCGTCAGATTGATGTAGACGGGCTCATACCCCCGGTCTTCGAGGATGGCCTCGAGCAGGGCCAGATCGCCTGCGGCCGAGCCCGTCGAGTGGTCCGGCAGGTCTTCGAGCAGGCGCACCGGAAGATTGTGCGGGCCCTCGGCCGACGCCGGTCCGCCGGGAAAGGGGAAGGGCGTCTCGGTCAGGGCCGAGAGGGCGGCGCGGCGGCCCGAGAGGGACGCGCCCGTGGCCTTGACCAGCCCGCCTTCGGCCAGGTGCACGAAGCACTTGTAGCAGGGCACGCCCAGTTCCGTGGTCAGGTCCTGGAAGACGGGGTCGACGCCCTGCTGCTGGTACCGTTTCAGAAGCTCCCGCATTTCGTCGTCGCGGCTCTCCACGCGGAAACATCTCGCCGGATCGAAGACCCTGACGG
Source organism: Desulfomicrobium aestuarii (assembly GCF_055385525.1). Taxonomy (NCBI): domain Bacteria; kingdom Pseudomonadati; phylum Thermodesulfobacteriota; class Desulfovibrionia; order Desulfovibrionales; family Desulfomicrobiaceae; genus Desulfomicrobium; species Desulfomicrobium aestuarii. The sequence goes on along the minus strand of NZ_AP042427.1, from coordinate 2,629,985 downwards.
CCTCGGCGTCGCGTTCGATGACTTCCAGCAGGCCGCTGACCTTGGCTTCCTCGGGCGTGTTGCCCGAGGCCAGACCCGTGGAGCCCAGGCCGCTGAAGAGGCGGACTTCGTCGAGGTTGGTGAAGAGGTACACGGCCTGCAGCGGGACGAGCCTGGTCTCGCCGCGGCGGCCCCGGCCCGCGATCCAGTGCAGGGGCTGGTCCGCGTACGGGACTTCCAGGCGCATGGCGTTCGGGTCCAGGGCCTCGCCGCCCAGGGCGCGGAAGGGTGCGACCTGGATTTCCCCGCCGTCCTGGCTGCCCGAGACGCGCATGTCGCGGATGTCGGCGAAGGAGCTGTAGCGCTCGACGATCTCCATGGCCAGGGAGACTCGGGCGTCGTCCATGGTCAGGCCGCGTCCGTAGCTGGTCATGAGGCCCTGCAGGCGGTGGTCGAAGGCGCCGCAGCGCGTGGCGCGGTCCAGCCGCCAGCGGCGCAGCAGCCCCCATGGGGCCAGGGAGGCGTGATGGCGCATCTCGGGTCCGTCCAGGACGCCCAGGCCGTAGAGCCGTTCCTCGGCCAGGGCGCGGGTGGCCTCGGCAGGCCGCCTGGGGCAGGGGGCGGGCAGTTCCAGGGTGGCCCGGATGCGGGCCGGGTCCGCCGCCGGGTTGTCGGGCGCCGCGACCAAGGCGTCGTCGGCCGGGTCGGCGGGCAGTGGGGCGTGTTCGAAGATGTTCGCGGCCAGGAGACGGCTTGCGCGCGCGTGCAGGTCGTGGTCGGGCAGGGCGGCGCTGGCCAGGAAGAGCTGGGGCGTGCGGTCCTTGAGCCCTTCCAGCGCGGGGAGCATCTCCGGCCACAGGTCCCGCAGGCCCGGGGTCAGGAGCACGGTTTCGAGGACCAGGGCGCGGACCGTCTCGTCGGCGGCGCCCTGGAGGGCGCGCAGTTCCGCCGGGGCCATGGCGGCCAGCAGCGGCCGGACGTGGGCGCGCATGAATTCGTCGCCGGGCAGCCTGCGGACGTGGTCCAGGCACTGCTCCAGGGTCAGGGGTTCGGCGGGTTCGGGGGTGAAGTAGGCCACCCCCAGGAGACTGTCCTGATGGGCGAGCCGGTAGCGCATGGTCGGGGTCACGTCGAAGCTCCTTGCGTGGTGTATCGGGCCATTGGTACCTATCTTGCTTGAAATCGCCTGCCAAGGAGATGCTGTCATGAAATATTTCATTCTCTGCGCCTGCGCCCTGCTCGTGGTGGGGTGCGCGTCCGCGGACCGCTACGATGTGAACCTTTACGGGATTGACTATCAGGACGACGCCGAGATCCTGATGGGCGAACTGGTCGAGGCGGTGACGCCCGCGTCCATGCCCGACACGGGCTACCGGGCGCTGATAGTGCCTTTCGCCCTGCGTCAGGACATCGCCGTTCGCAAGGACGTGGGCCGGGAGATGGCCGACGTCTTCAGGCGCGCGTGGCTTGAGCGCCGGGTCTTCGGGGCCATGGAGTACGACTCCTCCAAGCCCTGGACCGGGCTGGACGCGGCCATGTCCGCGGCCCGGGCCAAGGGCGCCAATATTCTGGTCACGGGCAACGTTTCGCAGTTCTACGAGGGAGGCGGCGCGGGCCGGACATCCATCGGCGTCACGGCCGAGGTGTACTGGGTGCCCGACGGGACCCTGATCTGGTCCGCGGCCCAGGCTGCGGCCATGGAGGCCGGGCCCGTCAAGGACTATGTCGTGGTCCGCAGCCAGGTGCGCCTGCCCGAGAACCCGACCTACGCCGTCATGCGCGCCCTGTCCCTGAGCATGGCCGACGGCTTCGCCCGCCACCTGCGCCCGTAACGCCGCCACAGCTTGTGACCACCTGCGAGCCGACGTGTATTCGTCGGCTTTTTCATTTTTATTTCGTGGTGTTGCAATTTCCTTTACAAACCATGAACAAGCTTTGTAGGAAAAAATTTTTTGCGTTTACGCACGCAACATTCAAACCGTATCTCCGGATGATCGGGTGACACCATGAAGCACTTTCTATCCATACTGGATCTCAAGGCCACCGAGGCCATGGACCTTGTCCGGCGGGCCAAGGAGATGAAGGACACGGACTACCGGTCCACGCTGCTGGCCGGCAAGACCCTGGCCATGATCTTCGAGAAGGCCTCCACGCGCACGCGCGTTTCCTTCGACGTAGGTATCCGTCACCTGGGCGGCAGCACCATCTTCATGACGCCGGCCGATTCCCAGCTGGGCCGCAGCGAGCCCCTGGCCGACACGGCCCGGGTCCTGTCCCGCTACGTGCAGGGCATGGTCGTGCGCACCTTCGCCCAGAAGAACGTCGAGGAACTGGCGCGCTGGGGCTCCATCCCGGTGGTCAACGCTTTGACGGACCTCTACCACCCCTGTCAGGTCATGAGCGACATGCTGACCATCTACGAGCGGACCACGAACCTCAAAGACTTGGTCGTGTCCTGGATCGGCGACGGCAACAATATGGCCCACTCCTGGATCAACGCCAGCATCTACTTCGGCTTCCAGCTGAACCTGGCCTGCCCCGAAGGCTACATGCCCAGGACCGAGATTCTGGAGCGGGCCCTCAAGATGGGCGCCAAGGTCTACATCACCGACGACCCCAAGGCTGCCATCGCCGGATCCCATTTCGTCAACACCGACGTGTGGGCTTCCATGGGCCAGGAAGCCGAGCAGAAGCGCCGCGAGAAGGCCTTCGCCGGATATCAGGTCAACGAGGAACTCCTGACCCTGGCCGACCCGTCGGCCAAGGTCCTGCACTGCCTGCCCGCCCACCGCGGCGAGGAGGTCAGCGAGGAGGTCTTCGAGGGGCCGAGGTCCATCGTTTTCGACCAGGCCGAGAACCGTCTGCACATGCAGAAGGCCATCCTGGAATGGATTTACAGCTGAGGCGGCCAGTCCGCTGCACATAAAGGAGAAGTTTTCATGCGCAAGATCGAAAAAGTCGTGCTGGCCTATTCCGGCGGTCTCGACACCTCCGCCATCCTCAAGTGGATCAAGAAGACCTACGAGTGCGAGGTCGTGACCATGACCGCCGACCTTGGCCAGGGCGAGGAACTCGACGGCCTGGAGGACAAGGCCCTCAATACCGGCGCCACCAAGGCCTATGTGGTGGACCTGCAGGAGGAGTTCGTCGCCGACTACGTCTTCCCCATGTTCCGGGCCAACGCCATGTACGAGGGCGGGTACCTGCTCGGCACGTCCATCGCCCGGCCCCTCATCGCCAAGAAGATGGTCGAGATCGCCCTGGCCGAAGGGGCCCAGGCCGTGGCCCACGGCGCCACGGGCAAGGGCAACGACCAGGTCCGCTTCGAACTGTCCACCCTGGCCCTGGCCCCGCACCTGAAGACCATCGCCCCCTGGCGCGAGTGGGATCTCAACTCCCGCACGCAGCTCCTGGAATTCTGCAAGGAAAACGGCATCCCCGTGCCCGTGACCAAGGAGAAGCCCTATTCCTGCGACCGCAACCTCCTGCACCTGAGCTTCGAGGGCGGCGAGTTGGAAGACCCGTGGTCCGAACCCGGCCCGGGCACCTACCAGATGAGCGTAGATCCCGAGCAGGCGCCCGACAAGGCCGAGGTCATCACCCTCGATTTCGAGAAGGGCAATCCTGTGGCCCTGAACGGCCAGACCCTGTCCCCGGCCAAGATGCTCGCCGCCCTGAACGAGCTGGGCGGCCGCCACGGCATCGGCCGCCTGGACATGGTCGAGAACCGCTTCGTGGGCATGAAGTCCCGCGGCGTGTACGAGACCCCTGGCGGGGCCATCCTGCAGCGCGCCCACCGCGACCTGGAGGGCGTGTGCATGGACCGCGAGCTGCTGCACCTGCGCGACACCCTCATCCCGCGCTACGCCGAGATGGTCTACAACGGCTACTGGTTCGCGCCCGAGCGCGAAGCCCTGCAGGCCTTCATGGACAAGGCCCAGGAGACGGTCACCGGCACCGTCCGCCTCAAGCTCTACAAGGGCGGCGTGTACCCTCTTGGTCGCAAGTCCCCGTATTCGCTCTATAACCCGGAGCTGGCCACCTTCGAAAAGGACGAGGTCTACAACCAGGCCGACGCGGCCGGCTTCATCAAGCTGCACGGTCTGCGCCTGCAGGCCCGCCAACCGTTCCTGAACAAGATCAAGGGCTAGGCCATGAGCGCGGCATCCAAGGAAAAGAAATTGTGGGGCGGCCGATTCACCGGGGACACCGCCCCCCTGGTCGAGCGCTACACGTGCTCCGTGGGCTTCGACTCGCGGCTGTGCGCCCAGGACATCGACGGCTCCAAGGCCCACGCCTCCATGCTGGCGAAGCAGGGCATCATCACCCCGGCCGACTGTGAGGCCATCCATCAGGGCCTGGAGCAGATCCGGGCCGAGATAAAGGCCGGGACCTTTGTCTGGCGCGAGGACCTCGAAGACGTGCACATGAACATCGAGCACCGCCTGACGGAGCTCGTCGGCACGCCGGGCCAGAAGCTGCACACCGGGCGTTCCCGCAACGACCAGGTGGCGCTGGATTTCCGGCTCTTCACGGCCGCCTGCCTGGAAGAATGGGGCGAGAACCTGAAAGGCCTGGTCGGCGTGCTCGTGCAGCGGGCCGAAGAAAACCAGGGCGTGCTGCTGCCCGGCTGCACCCATTTCCAGCCGGCCCAGCCTGTCAGCCTGGCTCAGCACCTGCTGGCCTACGCCCAGATGTTCCGCCGCGACCACGACCGCGTCCGCGACGCCCTGAAGCGTGTGCGCGTCTCGCCCCTGGGAGCGGCGGCCTTGGCCGGTACCACGCATCCCCTCGACCCCGCCCAGGTGGCCGGGACCCTGGGACTCGGGGGCACCTTCGCCAACAGCATGGACGCCGTCTCCGACCGCGATTTCGTCCTGGAGTCCGTGTTCTGCGGGAGCGTTGTCATGTTGCACCTCTCGCGGCTGTGCGAGGAGATCATCATCTGGGCCAACCCGCAGTTCGGCTTCGTGCGCCTGCCCGACGCCTACTCCACGGGCTCGTCCATCATGCCCCAGAAAAAGAACCCCGACGTGGCCGAGCTCATGCGCGGCAAGACGGGCCGCGTCTACGGCGACCTCATGGGCCTCTTGACCCTCATGAAGGGCCTGCCTCTGGCCTACAACCGCGACATGCAGGAGGACAAGGAGCCCTTCCTCGACACCCACGACACGGTGTCACCGTCCCTGGCCATCATGGCCGGCATGCTGTCGGAACTGGGCTTCAACGCCGAGCGCATGCGCCGGGCCCTTAAAGCCGGCTTCCTCAACGCCACGGAACTGGCCGACTACCTGGCGGCCAAGGGCGTGCCCTTCCGTCAGGCTCACCACATCACCGGAGCGGCCGTGGCCTTTGCCGAGGAACGCGGTGTCGGCATCGAGGATCTGAGCCTTGAGGAACTGCGTCGCTTCTCGGCCGACATCGGCGAGGACGTCTTTGCCGTTCTCGACTACGACAATGCCGTCGCCCGCCGGCACGTGCCCGGAGGCACTGGCCCCGATTCGGTCGGCGCGCAGATTTCCGAACTCTCGTCCTGGCTGTCGGAGAAAGCCTAGCTCCGCCGTTTCTTGACGCACAGCACACGAACGCGACGATTGCGTCGCGCGTCGTGACGGAAGCCCTCGCCGCACCATCGGCGGGGGCTTTTTCACGCCCGGGGTTAGGCCGCCAGCGTTGGCTGTATACGCATGTATAAGTATCTATGTACTCAAATTAGCCCGTAATACTTTAGTCGTTTTTATCAAAAAATACGTTTTGGTTCGAGTTTCATCCCCCTCCTCATTTCCAATAAACAAGAAGTCATCGGGCAGGAATCATAAGGGAGGGTCGTAACATGAAGATAAGCATTTCTTCTGGCTGCAGGTCCGGCAAGGCGGGACATGGGGTATGCGGGCGTGCCCCCGTATGCGAAGTCGGGATGGCGGGCATGTTGCGCCGCGATCACGCCGCGGGGGGCGCCGACTCGAAGTGTATGACGACAGTGGGTGGAACTGCATCGGGCACAATGTATTCTCATGTGTCCGGAGTCGGGGAACGCGGATATTTCTGTCGAGATCCCAGGATGTTATTGACGTCATACAGTAATGTATGTACACGCGTTAAAATTTATCGGCAACGGACTGACGGTGCCAGTTTGATGCAGGGAGGGGGGATGAAGGCTCAGATCGTTCGCAAGGTGCTCCATGCCGTCGTCTTGGCATGTCTGTTGTGCCCTATGTCAGCTTTGGCAGAGAATGCCTATGTAGGCACCGCAGCATGCAAGGATTGTCATGAAGAACAGTACGACAATTTCACGAAATACGCCAAAAAGGCCCATTCCGACAGGTCCATCAAGATCATGGCCTCGGATCTGACCGAGGCGGAGCTGGCCGAGTGTTACGGCTGCCACACTACCGGCTACGGCAAGCCCGGCGGTTTCGTCAGCTACGAGAAGACGCCGCATGTTGCGGACGCGGGGTGCGAAGTGTGTCACGGGCCCGGCCAGGAACATGTCGAGAACGGAGGGGACACGGAACTCATCAAGGGCAAGCTGAGCATGGAAGACTGCCAGGGCTGCCACAACGAGAGCCGCGTCAAGGCCTTCAACTTCAAGCCCCTGCTGTACGGCGGGGCCCACTAGGAGGCCGCCATGAACATATTCAGAAGATCCCTGGGCGCCAAGATCCTCGGCATCACCTTCGCGGTGCTCGTCCTGACTTTCGGTGCGCTGTTCACGGCGACCTTCCTCATGCAGCGGGCCCGCACGCTGCACGAGGTCGAGGTCAACGCCGAGCGCATCGCGGAGATGCTCTCCATGGCCATCCGCGAACCCATGGCCATCGGCGACAACGAGGGGACCACGGAAAAGTTCGTGGAAGTTGGCCGTCGCTACGATGATATCGACATCCATCTGACCAATTTCAAGGGCAACGTCACCTACTCCACGTCGGACCAGTTCCTGCGCAAGGAGATCACGGACGTCGTCAGGAGCGCGGAACTGGCAGCCTTGCTCGAGGATTGTCTGCGCAAGGACTGCATGAGCCAGTCCATCACCGAGATCGACGGCAAACCGGCCTACCTCGAAATCAAGTCCATTCCCAACGAAGAGTCCTGCCATCATTGTCACGGGTCGAATCAGCCGGTGCTCGGGGTCATGGTCATGACCCAGGACATTTCGCCCCAGATGAACGCGATGATGAGCAACCAGACTAAAGTCGGGGGCATCATGGCCGCGGGTCTGGCCGTGCTCCTCGGCGCCCTGTCCTTTTTCCTCCGGCGGGCCGTCCTCGTCCCCATCCATGACGTGGCCGAGGCCACGGAAAAGATCAGCAAGGGCGACCTGACCGTGCACGTGGAAACCAGAAGCCGGGATCAGATCGGGCAACTGGCCCAAAGCGTCAACTCCATGACGGACAACATGCGGTCCATGATGCAGGAGATCATCTCCGGCGTGGGCACCCTGGCCGTGGCCTCGGGCCAGCTCAAATCGGTTTCCGAGACGGTGGCCGACCTGGCCTCGGACAATCAGACCCGCTCCGACGCCGTGGCCGCCGCGTCCGAGGAGATGAGTACGAACATGCGCTCGGTGGCCGCGGCCACGGAGCAGGCGTCGGTCAACATCTCGACCGTGGCCGCCGCGTCCGAGGAGATGAGCGCGACCATCGACGAGATTTCGCGCAGCACCGCCAGGGCCAAGGAGATCACCGCGGTGGCCGTGAGCACGGCCGAAGCGACGTCGGCCGACGTGGACCACCTTGGCGCCATGGCCCGCGAGATCCATTCCGTGACCCAGACCATCACCGCCATCTCTTCCCAGACCAACCTCCTGGCCCTGAACGCGACCATCGAGGCCGCCCGGGCCGGTGAAGCCGGCCGGGGCTTCGCCGTCGTGGCCAACGAGATCAAGGAACTGGCCAACCAGACCGCCGCCGCCACCGACGAGATCCGGGGCAAGATCAGCGGCATTCAGGGCGCCACCGACCAGACCGTGGCGCGCATCAACGAGATAACCAAGGTCATCACCGACATAGACTCCATCGTCACCACCATCGCCGCGGCCGTGGAGGAGCAGTCCGTCACGACCCGAGACATCGCCCAGAACATCGGCCAGGCCTCCCAGGGGCTCGACGAGGTCAACCACAACGTGAGCCAGACGTCGGGCGTGGCCGGCGAAATAACCAGCCAGATCGCCGAGGTGAGTTCGTCCGCCACTGACATGACCCGCAACGGCGTCACTGTGCGGGAGCATGCCGAGGAGTTGCGCGCGCTTTCCGAACAGCTTAAAGGGCTCGTGGACATGTTCCGCATTCGGTAGTCCCCACGAACCCAAAAGAGGTAGCAACATGAAGAAAGCCATCATCACGGCCCTGTGCATCCTGGCCTTTGCCTGCCAGGGCTATGCAGCAAAGTACTCCATTTCAGTGAACCAGTTCGTCGAACACCCGTCCCTGGACGCCGTGCTCAAGGGCTTCAAGGACAGCCTGACGGCCCAGGGCGTGAACGCGACCTATTCGGTCCACAACGCCCAGGCCAACATGGCCACGGCCAACCAGATCGCCGCCCAGATCGCAGGGGAGAAGCCGGACCTGGTCCTGGCCATCGCCACCCCGTCGGCCCAGGCCTGCGCCGTGGCCACCAAGAAGTCGCCCGTCCTGTCAGCGGCACCGCTGCTCTTCACGGCCATCACCGACCCCGTCGGCGCAGGCCTTGTGGACGACCTGCAGAAGCCCGGCAAGAACATCACCGGCGTTTCCGACATGCTGCCCGTGGACAAGCACGTGGAGATGATCCGCAGGTTCTATCCGGGCCTCAAGAAGCTCGGCATGATCTACAACGCCGGCGAGGCCAATTCCAAGACCACCGTGTCCATGGTCCAGGCCGAAGGGGCCAAGGCAGGCTTCGAGGTCGTGGCCGCCACCGTGGCCAAGACCAGCGACGTCAACCAGGCCGCCAAGTCCCTGGTCGGCAAGGTCGACGCCATCTACCTGCCCACGGACAACACGGTCATCTCGGCCCTCGAGTCCGTCATCAAGGTCTGCGAGCAGGAGAAGATGCCCCTGTTCTCGGCCGACGTCGATTCCGTGAAGCGCGGGACCGTCGCGGCCCTGGCCTTCGACTACTACCAGCACGGGTACCAGACGGGCCTCATGGCCAAGCGCCTGCTGGTGGACAAGGCCGACCCCGGCACCACCTGCGTCGAGACCCAGCAGGAACTCGTCCTGCACCTCAACCTGAAGGCCGCGTCCAGGATGGGCGTGAAGGTACCCGAGGACGTGCAGAAGGATGCCGACAAGGTTTACAAATAACCGCGGAACAACGTGTTCTGAAAAGAGGCGGCCTGGCCGCCTCTTTTGTTATGGTTTTCCGTGCGGGAAGGTGAACTGGACATGACGGAGGCGTACCGTGCGGCGCGAATCCTGACCATGAATCCCGGGTGCCCCGAGATCGTGGACGGCTGCATCCTGGTCGACGGCGGCCGCATCGTCGCTGTCGCCCCCTGGAAGGAGGCGTCGGGGCCGTGCCGTAATCTGGGCGACGTGACGCTGGTGCCCGGGCTGATCAACGCGCACGCCCACCTGGAGCTGTCCCATCTGGCGGGCAGGCTTTCAGCCGGGCAGGGGTTCGAGGCCTGGGCGGACGGGTTGTTCGCGGCCCTGCGCGCCCAGCGGGTGTGCCGGGCCGATGTGGAGGGCGCAGCGGCCGCGGCCCGGAACTCCGGCACCTGCTTCATAGCGGACGTTGTCGGTCGGGAGGCGGTGATGGTCCGCAGCGTCCTGGAGGCCGAAGGAATGGGCGGGCACCTTTTCCGCGAATTGTCCGGGTGGCGAGGTCTGCCCGATTTCTCCGCCGCTGACTGGCGCGGACCCTGGAGCCCGTCGGTGCACGCCCTCTATTCCACGGCCCCGGCCCTGGCCAGGGAGGCCAAGGGTTGGTGCGTCTCGCGCGACCTTCCCTTCAGCCTGCACCTGGCCGAAGTGCCGGGGGAGAACGAGCTGTTCCAGGGGCGCGGCGGGGAGTTCGCCGAATTTCTGCGCGCCCGCCGCATCCTGCCCAAGGGGTTCGTCCCGCCCGGCATGAGCGCCGTTGCGTACGCTTCCGAACTCGGCCTGCTGGATGGCCGGACGCTGGCCGTGCACTGCGTCCACGTGGACGAGACCGACATCGGGATTCTCGTCCGCAGCGGCGCCGGAATCTGCCTCTGCCCCCGCAGCAACGAACGCATTGGGGTGGGCGAGGCTCCGGTCGCGGCCCTTCATGCCGCCGGTGTGACGCTGTGCCTGGGCACGGATTCCCTGGCCTCCAACGACGACCTGAACCTCTGGGCGGAACTGCGGACGGTCCGCGCCCTGCTGCCCACGGACATCCCCCTTTGGGACCTTTTGGCCATGGTCACCACCCACCCCGCCAAGGTTCTGGGCCTGGGCGGCGAGTACGGCAGCCTCGAAGCCGGCAAGCGCGCCGTCTGGGCCGTGCTGCCTCCCGATTTCTTCGTGCGTTCCTGACGCCCGGCCGGTTACGCCGTGCTGCGGCTGCAGATGAGCCCGATGCTCGCCATGGCCAGGACGCACCCGAGCAGGTGCGGCCACGCCACGTTCTGCCCGAGAAAGTGCGCCGAAACAGCCAGGGCGCTGACCGGGAGGATGCCCGTGAATATGCCGGCCACCGAGGCCGAAACCTTCGTCACCCCGGCAAACCAGCACAGGTAGGCGATGATGGTCACGGCCACGGCGTAGTAGAGGACGCACCACCAAGCCTCCATGGGCAGGGCAGAGAAGTCGAAGCCCCAGGCCTGGGACAGCCCCAGGGGCATGAAGAAGAGCGTCGCCAGGACGCTGATGATGCTCGATGTCGCCAGGGGGGAAAGCTTCTCGGGGATGGACTTGCGGACCAGCAGGAACAGGGACTCCACGACCACGGCCGCGGCGACCAGCAGGTTGCCGCGCCAGGAGCCGTCGGGCCCGTCCTGCGCCCCGGCCAGGTTGAGGATGGCTATGCCCGTCACGGACAGGGCGATGCCGGCCATGATGCGTCCGCCCGGACGTTCCCCTAGAATGATCCAGGCCAGAAGACCCATGCAGGCGGGCGTCGTGCTGGTGATGATTCCGGCCGAGGCCGGCGAGGTCCAGCGCAGCCCGTGCAGCACGAAGATGGTGAAGAGCGCCGACCCGCAGAGGGTCTGAACCGCCAGGATGAGCCAGCTGCGCGGGCGCAGGCGCGGCGGGTGCGGTTCGATCCACAGCCAGAAAGGGACGATGATGGCGCTGGCCAGGGCGAAGCGCAGCAGCGAGCCCAGATGGATGGGGAAGTGGCGGATCATGATTTCGCCGGCCACGACGGAACTCCCGACGAGGGCCATGGCCGCGGCCAGACAGAGATGGGGAAGAATGCGTGTCATAAAGCCTCCGTGGGGGGAGGCTTTACGCATTCCCGGGGTCGGTGTTTTGTACGATCTTGCGGAAATGGCCCGGTGTGACGCCGCACTGGCGGCGAAAAAGCCGTGTCAGGTGGCTCTGGTCGGCGAACCCGCATTCCGCGGCGATCCGAGCCAACGGCAGTTGCGTGGCGAGGAGGTTCTTGGCCATGTCCACCCGCAGCTGGGTAAGGAATGCGTGAGGGGTCTGCCCGGTGGTTTCCGCGAAAACCCGGAGCAGGTGATAGGGGCTCAGGCCCGATGCCTTCGCGACGTCATCGAGCCGCGGCGCGTCGGCGGCGTGCGCACGCAGAAATTCCTCGGCCCGCCTCACGGCCGCCCGTTGCGGGCCTTTGCGGCCGGGCTTGCCGCCTCGTTCCGCATGGGCGTGGATCCACCGGGTGAGCAGCAGGAGCAGGCTCGACTCCTTTTCCAGAACGCAGACGGACGGGTCGGAGAGACGGATGTGGGCCGCGCGGATGGCGTCCGCCAGCCCGGGATCACTCAGGACTCCGGCCCTGAAGTCCGGCAGCCCCAGTTCCAGCTCCCCGGCCGCGTCCCGCACCAGTTCCGGCGAAAGGTAGAGCATGCGGTAGGTCCAGCCATCGGGGCCGGCAGACCGGCCGTCGTGGCACTCTCCCGGGACGACCAGATTGACCTCTCCCGCGCAGGCCACGTGGTCCCGGTGCAGGTAGCGGAAAGCCAGGGCGCCGCTTTCGATGACGCCCAAGGCGTACCCGTCGTGGCTGTGACGCGAGAACGTCTGCCGGCGGTAGCTGGCGTGCAGTAGGTCGAGACCTTCCAGACAGTGCGGGCGGGTGAGCGTGGCGGTGTCGGGGGACATGTCCGGCCCATGTCAGAGCGCGGCGGAGATGGCAAGGCGGCTTTCGTGAAGGGGAATGCGCAGAGGCGTGAGGGTGGCGGAAGCGTATAGGAGTCGAACCTACCGAAGACCTCTCGACCTTCCACCGGTTTTGAAGACCGGGCGCCACACCGGTGACGATACGCTTCCCCCTCGGGAGGCACGTATCTATCAATGCACCGGACAATGATCAAGGTTTTCGGGCTACCTTTCAAAAAAGGTGCGTTTTGGCGAAAATTTACTTGTCATTCCTGAAACTGAACTTAACAATCACATCTCGTTCAGCTAAGCATGAACCCACTACGACGACAAAGACGGCCGGTGACGAGGGACCTGTGACGACCCGGCTTATGGAGGTTTTCTCATTTGAACAGTTTTTCCAAGAATCTGGTCCTCTGGGCCGCGATCTGCATGGTCATGATTGTCCTGTTCAATCTGTTCAATCAGCCGCCCGTGCCGCCCAATGATCTCAACTACACGGAATTTCTGACCAAGGTCCGTCAGGGCGAGGTCACCAGCGTCAAGATTCAAGGCTCGCGAATCACCGGCGTGCTGGTCAACGACCAGCGTTTCAGCTCCTATTCGCCCAACGATCCGACCCTGGTCGACACGCTGGTCAAGAACAACGTGCAGGTCAAGGCCGAGCCTGAGGAGGACGCACCCTGGTACATGACGGTGCTCATCTCCTGGTTCCCCATGCTCCTTTTGATCGGCGTCTGGATCTTCTTCATGCGCCAGATGCAGGGCGGCGGCGGCAAGGCCATGTCCTTCGGCCGCTCCAGGGCCAAGATGGTCACCCAGGAGGAGACCAAGGTCACCTTCGCCGACGTGGCCGGCGTGGACGAGGCCAAGGAGGAATTGCAGGAGATCGTCGACTTCCTGAGCAACCCCAAGAAATTCACCCGTCTGGGCGGGCGCATCCCCAAGGGCGTGCTGCTGGTCGGCGGCCCCGGCACGGGCAAGACCCTGCTGGCCCGGGCCGTGGCCGGCGAGGCCGGGGTGCCCTTCTTCTCCATCTCCGGCTCCGACTTCGTCGAGATGTTCGTCGGCGTGGGCGCTGCCCGCGTGCGCGACCTGTTCATCCAGGGCAAGAAGAACGCGCCCTGCCTCATCTTCATCGACGAGATCGACGCCGTGGGCCGTCAGCGCGGCGCGGGTCTCGGCGGCGGCCACGACGAGCGCGAGCAGACCCTCAATGCCATGCTCGTCGAGATGGACGGCTTCGAGTCCAACGAAGGCGTCATCCTCATCGCCGCCACCAACCGTCCCGACGTCCTCGACCCGGCCCTGCTGCGCCCCGGCCGCTTCGATCGACAGGTCGTGGTCCCCAACCCCGACCTCAAGGGCCGCAAGCGCATCCTCGAAGTGCACACGAGAAAGACGCCCCTGTCGCCCGAGGTGGACCTCGACGTCCTGGCCCGCGGCACGCCCGGCTTCTCCGGCGCGGACCTCGAGAACCTGGTCAACGAGGCGGCCCTGCACGCCGCCAAGCTGAGCCAGGACAAGGTCACCATGCTCGACTTCGAGGAGGCCAAGGACAAGGTCATGATGGGCAAGGAGCGTCGCTCCATGATCCTGAGCGACGAGGAGAAGAAGACCACGGCCTACCACGAGGCCGGGCACACCCTGGTGGCCAAGTTCCTGCCGGGCACGGACCCCATCCACAAGGTGTCCATCATCCCCCGCGGCCGCGCCCTGGGCGTGACCATGCAGCTGCCCGTGGACGACCGCCACACCTACTCCAAGACCTATCTCCAGAACAACCTGGCCGTGCTCTTCGGCGGCCGGGCGGCCGAGGAGATCGTCTTCAACTCCATCACCACCGGCGCGGGCAACGACATCGAGCGCGCCACGGCCATGGCCAAGCGGATGGTCTGCGAGTGGGGCATGAGCGAGGAGTTCGGTCCCATGGCCCTGGGCAAGAAGGACGACGAGGTCTTCCTGGGCCGCGACATGGCCCACATCAAGGACTACAGCGACGAGACCGCCAAGCTCATCGACCTCGAGGTCAAGCGTATCCTGGGCGACGCCTACAACCGCGCCAAGACCATCCTGCAGGACAACCTCGAACTCCTGCACGCCCTGTCCCTGTCCCTCATCGAACGTGAGACGCTCACGGGCGAGGAGGTGGCCAAGATCATCCAGGGAGAGCCCCTGGCCCCGCAGGGCAACGGCGGCCGGAATGCGGCCGGCGGTGCGGCCGAGGCTTCGTCCGCCGAGGCGGGCGATGAGGGCTTCGCCCTGGACGAGGGGGACGCGGGCGACAAGGCGGGAGAGTAGCGCATGTCCCGGGGGAGAGCAGACAACGTCTCCTGGGATGTGCTCAGGGGCAGGACCCTCGGTCCTGCCCCCTTTTTTGTCGTCGGAATCCTGAACGCCACCCCGGATTCGTTCTACGACGGCGGCGGCGCCTGCGATGCCGGGGCGCTGGTGGACAAGGCACTGCATCTTCTTGACCGAGGCGCGGACATTCTGGATATTGGCGGCGAGAGCACCAGGCCCTTCGCCGAAGCGGTCCCGGCGGACGTCGAACTGCAGCGCGTCCTGCCGGTGGTCGAGGGGGTGCTCCGGGCACACCCGGACGCTGTCCTGTCCGTCGACACGACCAAGGCCTGCGTGGCCAGGGCCTGCCTGGAGGCCGGCGCCGTCATCGTCAACGACGTTTCGGCCATGGGTGCGGACCCGGGGCTCATGGACGTGGTGGCCGACCTGAAGCCCGGCTATGTGCTCATGCACAGCCAGGGCGCTCCCGGGAACATGCAGGTCGCGCCGAGATACGACGATGTCGTGGACGAGATCAGGGCGTTTTTCGCCGCACGTCTCGAAGCGCTGGTGCGGGCCGGAGTACCCGATGGGAACGTGGTCCTGGACCCCGGCATCGGGTTCGGCAAGACCCTGGAACACAACCTGGAGATCCTGCAGAATATCGAGCGGTTTTTCGAGTTCGGGCGGCCGGTGTACATGGGCCTTTCCAACAAGTCGCTGTGGAAGGGCCTGCTGGGGCGCGACGGCAGGGATCGCAACGCCCCTACCCTGGCGGCCACGGTGGCGCTCTACGGTCGGGGGGTGCGCATCCACCGCGTGCATGAGGTGCGGGAGACGCGCGACGGCCTGCTGGTCGCGCGGGCATTGGCGGGAGAAGGGGAGGTCGGGTGCTGAGCTACACCATCGGCAATTTGCAAGTCACCTGGAAGGACATCCTGGACGTCCTGCTGGTGGGCTACATCTTTTTCCGGATCATCCTGCTGATCAAGGGCACCCGCGCCGTTTCCGTCATCTACGGTCTGCTGCTCATCGTCATCGCCTACTTCGCGGCCGGGGAATTCGGCCTGTACACGCTCAACTGGCTGCTGGGCAATTTTCTGGGCTCCATCTTCCTCGTGGTCATCATCCTGTTCCGCCGGGACATCCGCAAGGCCCTTGCCGTCATGGGCGCGACCACGATTTTCAAGAAGGACACCGTGCAGACGGCGGTCCTCGACGACCTCATCCTGGCCCTGGTGCAGATGGCCAAGAGCAAGACCGGGGCGCTTATCGTCATCGAGCGCAACATCCCCCTTGGGGACGTGGTCTCGGGCGGCATCGAACTGCACGCCGCCTTCAGCAAGGACCTGCTCCTGACCATCTTTCATCAGGACACGCCCCTGCACGACGGCGCCGTCATCATCCGCGACAACCGCATTGAGGCCGCGGCGTGCATCCTGCCCCTGGCCGTGGGCCTCAAGCACGAGGCCGCACTGGGCACGCGGCACCGCGCGGCCATCGGCGTGACCGAGGAGACCGACGCCGTGGCCCTCATCGTGTCCGAGGAGCGGGGCAGCATATCCCTGGCCGTGGGCGGGCGCATCACGAGCAGCCTCAATGAGGTCCGCCTGAAGAAAGTTCTTGCCGCTGCGTTGAGGAAATGATGTGGAATAACTGGCAATACAGAGCGCTGGCCCTGCTTCTGGCTTTGGCGTGCTGGTATGTGGTCTCGGGGCAGGAGAAGGTCGAGACGTGGCTCGAGGTGCCGCTCGAATTCGTGAACCTTCCCCAGCAGATGGAGATCACCTCCGGGCTGGTCAACAAGCTGCAGGTGCGCATACGCGGCACGAGCAACCAGGTCCGGTCCCTGAACACGGGCCGGCTGGCCTACAAGCTCGATCTGGCCAAGGTTCAGGTCGGGACCAACGTCATTCCGCTCGTGCCCGAGAGCATGGCCATCACCTCGGCGGTGGAGGTCGTCGAGATCAACCCGACGCGTCTTGAACTCGTGGCCGACGTCATGGTTTCCAAGAGCGTGCCGGTTCATCTTGACTGGGAAGGACTGCCCGGCGAAGACATGCAGTTCAAGAACGCCACCGTGGTACCGGATCAGGTCACCGTGACCGGGTTCGCCAGCGCCTTGGAGAAGGTGGACAGGGTGCCCACGGTGCGAGTGCAGGTTCCCGCGGACGGCAGCCTCACGGCGTCGGGCAGGGCCCGCCTGCTGCTCCCTCCGGATGTGCGCACGTCCGTGGCCTCCGTCAGCTATGACCTGCATTTCGGGCACATCAAGCAGGAAATCTGGATCAAGGTGAACCTGGAGGCCGTCGAGTACCCTTCCTTCACCTACGTCATGGAACCCAAGTTCGCGCGCGTCAGGCTGCTCGTGCCGGTGCGGCTCCTCAAGGACAAGGATTGGCGGGAGAAGCTGCGCATGACGGTGGACCCCGGGGCCAATCCTGCTCTCGGGCAGAGCGTCGTCAAGCCCGAGTACATTTTCCCGGACGGGGTGGAACTGCTGGAATCCAAGCCTGAGGAAATTGAAATCATCGTGCAGCGCAACGAGTCGCTGACCCCATAAGAGGAGAGCGGATGGGCAGACTTTTCGGAACGGATGGAATCAGGGGACGCGTCAACAGCCACCCCATGCAGCCGGAACTCGTGCTGCGACTCGGGTTGGCCGCGGGCCAGTATTTCCGCAACGGCAGCAGGCGGCACAGGGTCGTCATCGGCAAGGACACGCGGCTTTCGGGGTACGTCTTCGAGTCGGCCCTGACCTCGGGCTTCTGCGCCGCCGGCATGGACGTCTTCCTGGTCGGCCCCATGCCGACCCCGGCCATCAGCTTCCTGACGCGCAGCATGCGCGCCGACCTGGGTGTGGTCATCTCCGCCTCCCACAACCCCTACATGGACAATGGCATCAAGTTCTTCGACAAGGACGGCTTCAAGCTGGCCGACGAGGCAGAGAACGAGATCGCGGCCATGGTCACCAACCCGGATTTCGCCTGGGACTACCCGGCCTACGATCAGGTCGGCCGGGCCAGGAAGATTCAGGACAGCCCGGGGCGCTACATCGTCGAACTCAAGCACAGCTTTCCGGCGGGCATGACCCTGGACGGCCTGACCATCGTTCTCGACTGCGCCCACGGGGCCGCGTACCGCGTCGCGCCGCTCATCTTCGAGGAGCTCGGCGCCAAGGTCGTGACTCTCGGCGTGGAGCCCGACGGCCTGAACATCAACAAGGGCTGCGGCTCCCTGCACCCCGAAGGCCTTGCGGCCAAGATCCGGGAGCATCGGGCCGACATCGGCCTGGCCCTGGACGGGGACGCCGACCGGCTCATCGTGGTCGACGAGCACGGAACCGTGCTCGACGGGGACCAGATCATGGCCGTTTGCGCGGACGAGATGCTGTCCCGCGGGACCCTCGCCGGCAACACGCTGGTCGCCACGGTCATGAGCAACATGGCCCTGGAGGTCTTCATGCAGGAGCGCGGCGGCCGGCTGGTGCGGACCAAGGTCGGCGACCGATACGTCGTTGAGGAAATGCGCAGGGGAGGGTATCTTCTCGGCGGGGAACAGTCCGGCCACCTGGTCTTCATGGAGCATTCGACCACGGGCGACGGGACCCTGGCGGCGCTGCAGCTGCTGCGCATCATGGTCGCCAGACAGCGTTCCATCTCCGAGATTGCCGGGCTGTTGACGCCTTTCCCCCAGAAGCTCGTCAACGTGAAGGTCAAGCGGAAAGTCCCCTTCGCCGACGTGCCATCCATCCAGGCGGCGGTGAAGAACGCGGAGGAGCGGCTGGGCAGGACGGGTCGCGTTCTGCTGCGCTATTCCGGGACCGAGTCCCTGGCCCGCATCATGGTCGAAGCCCGGGATGAGTCTCTGGTCAACGACCTGTGCGACGATCTGACCCAGGCCGTGGAGTCGGGACTGGCCTGAAATCGAAATTTTGAGGAGCGGGAACGCCCGCCCTCGTCGGGTATAAACAAGGAGCGATCCATGCAGGTACGTAAAGTTGTCATTCCGGTGGCAGGGTGGGGAACCAGATCACTTCCGGCGACCAAGAATGTGCCCAAGGAAATTCTGCCGGTGTTCCGGAAGCCCTCCATCCAATATATCGTGGAGGAGGCCATCGCCTCGGGCCTGTCGGACGTGGTTTTCGTCAACAACCAGAACAAGCGCATCATCGAGGACCATTTCGACTACAACCTCGCCCTGGAGCAGCTGCTGGAACGCAAGGGGCAGACGGATCTGCTGGCCGAGGTGCGCAAGGTGGCCATGATGGCCAACATCATCGTCGTGCGCCAGAAGGAGCAGCTGGGCCTGGGACATGCGGTGCTCTGCGCGCGGGAGGTCGTCAAGGACGAGCCCTTCGCCGTCATGGTCGGCGACGACCTCATGTTCAACCGCGACCCCGGCATCAACCAGCTCCTCGAAGTCTGGAAGAACGAGCGCATGCCTGTGGTCGGCGTCATGGAAGTGCCGCGCGACCGCGTCAGCAAGTACGGCATCATCGACGCCGAGGAGTTCGCGCCCGGATTGTACCGCATCCGCGGCGTGAAGGAGAAGCCCGACATGGAGAGCGCGCCGTCGCGCCTGGCCCTGGTGGGCCGCTACGTGCTGACGCCCGAGGTCTTCAAGCATCTCGAAGGGCTGAATCCCGACCACACCGGCGAGATTCAGCTGACCGACGCCCTGCAGTCCATGGCGCGGGAGAACCGCCTCCTGGCCGTGAAGCTGCGCGGACAGCGCTTCGACGTGGGCGACTGGGTCGACTACCTGACCGCCAACATCTACTTCGCCCTGCAGGACGAGGATCTGCGCTACGATCTCATCGCCCGCCTGCGCGAACTGATCCCGCCCTCCCGCTAGACGCGATCCCGATTCTCACGGGGGAACGGGCCGGTCCGTTCCCCCTCTCTTTTTCGTGGAGCCCATGAGTCAGTACTGTTCCGTCCTCCTCCTCTGCGCCCCCTACAGCGCCCTGACGTATTCCCTGCCCGCGTCCCTGCCGCGGGAAATGTGGCGGGAGGGCGTGCGCGCCATCGTTCCCTTGGGACGGTCGCTGCGGGTGGGGGTGATCGTGGGGATGGACGTGCCCGCACCCGAAGGGTGCGCGTGCCGCGACGTGGTCTGGCCCGTGGACCTGGAACCTTTTTTTTCGGCCGCGTACCTCGATTTCATCCGCGACCTTTCCGTGCGCCAGATGGACGCGCCGGGGCGGATCCTGGCCCGCGTGCTGCCGTCGGCGTTGCGCGAGGTCCCGTCCTTCCGGGCCCGCGACGGCCGGATCGTCCCCCTGGGCGAACTGGACGGGAGCGGGGACCGCGCCGGTCTGACCGCGGCGTGGCTGGATGGCGGATTCTCGCCCGTCGTGGCTCAGCGCCGGACAGACAGGCTTTACTCCCTGACCTCCGAACCGCCGTGGGCCGTCCGCCCGCAGGCCACGGCCCAGCTCGACGTCCTGCGTTATCTGGACGTTCACGGCGTGTCGTCCTCCAAGGCCCTGGCCGGGCATTTCGGCAAAAGCGTCGCGCAGGTGCTGGGCACCCTGGCGCGCAAGGGTCTGGTCCGGGAAGTCGAGTCCGCGTTCGAAGCCGCGGACGTCTGCGCGCCGAGCCCGGTGCAACTGACCCTCACGCCCGAACAGGAACGGGCCGTGGACGGGTTCTGGAGGCTCCTTCTGGCCGACGCGCCCGAGTCGGCGCTGCTGTTCGGCGTGACGGGCAGCGGCAAGACGGCCGTGTACATGGAACTGGCCCGGCGGGCCCTGTGCAGCGGCCGGCATGTCATGCTTCTGGCCCCGGAAGTGGCCATCGCCCTGAAACTGTACGAGGACGTGCGATCGGCCCTGCCCGAGGCGCAGGTGCGGCTGTTTCACGGATACCTGGCCGCGGGGGAGCGGCTGCGGACGTTTGCGGAGCTGGCCGGCAGGACGGAGCCCTGCATCGTCGTCGGCACCAGGTCGAGCCTCTTTCTGCCGCTGGAACCGGGGCTTGTCATCCTCGACGAGGAGCACGACGCCTCCTTCAAGCAGGACGAGGGGCTGGTCTACCAGGCCAGGGAGCTGGCCTACGGCCGCATCTCCCGCAGCGGCGGGCTTCTGCTCATGGGGTCGGCCACGCCGGATGTGAAGGTCTTTCATGCGGCCCGCAGCGGCGGCATCGCCGTGGAATCGCTCACAAGCCGCATCGGCGAGTCGCGGCTGCCCGAGGTCACGCTGGTGGACCTGCGCTCCGAGCCGCCAGAGCACGGGCCCTTCGCCACGTCCGTGCGCGACGCGCTGGTGGCGGCGATCCAGGCCGGGGAGCAGGCGATCATCCTGCACAACAGGCGCGGCTACGCCCCTGTCCTCTACTGCGAGGCCTGCGACACGCCCCTGAAGTGCCCGCACTGCCAGGTCTCCCTGACGCTGCACAAGCGGCGCGAACTGCTGCTGTGCCATTATTGTGGCCACACGCTGCTCTTCCCCCTGTCCTGCCCGTCGTGCAGGGGACACGAGTTTCTGCCTCTGGGGGCCGGGACCGAGCGCCTGGAGGAGTTCCTGCGCGACGAACTGCCTCAGGACACGCGCATCCTGCGCCTGGATCGCGACACGGCCCGCCGGGCTGGCTCCATGCAGGACACGCTGTCGGCCTTCGCCAGGCAGGAGGCCCAGGTCCTGGTCGGCACGCAGATGCTCAGTAAGGGGCACCATTTTCCGAACGTGACCCTGGTGGTGGTCGTGGACGGCGACCTGGGCTTGAATCTTCCGGATTACAGGGCTACGGAACGGTCGTTCCAGATGCTCGTGCAGGTGGCGGGAAGGGCCGGCCGCGGGGACAAGCCCGGCCGGGTGCTGATCCAGACCAGAAACCCCGGGCATTACTGCTGGCAGTATATTCGCGACAACGATTACGAAGGTTTTTTCGACAGGGAGATCGCCCTGCGCCGGGCCATGGGTTATCCCCCCTTCGTCAAGCTGGCCCTGGTGCGCATCTCCCTGCCAACGGACCTGCCCGAGGGCGAACTGCTGGCGAGCTTCGGCGGCCGCATCCGCGCCCTGGGGGCGGCGTCCGGGGTGAGGGTTCTGGGGCCGGCGCCGGCGCCGCTGGCCGTGCTGCGCGGACGGAAGCGCTTCCAGTGCCTGCTCAAGGCCGACAGCTGGCCGGCCATCAGGGGGGTGTGCGCCGAAATGCGCAAGACGCTGCGTACGGAAAAAAATGTCCGCATGTCCGTGGATCTCGATCCCGTGGACATGCTCTAGCCGTTTCATACCCGAGGGGAAAAATGAAGAATATCAGAGTGGCCGATGTCCTTTTGTCCGAGTCGGAAGTGCCGTCGCTGGTGGTCCAGGGCTGGGTGCGGACCAAGCGGGAGAGTAAGGAGTTCGTCTTCCTTGAGATCAATGACGGCTCGTGCCTGAAGAACCTGCAGGCCATCGTCGACGCCGGGGCCGAGGGGTTCGGGCTGATGGAGAAGGTCGGGACGGGCGCGGCGGTCCGCCTGGAGGGAGCGTTGGTGGAGTCTCCGGGACAGGGCCAGAAGTGGGAGCTCAAGGCCCACAGCCTGGAAATCCTGGGCGAGGCGGACCCGAGCTACCCGCTTCAGAAGAAGCGACACACCGACGAGTACCTGCGCACCATCGCCCATCTGCGTCCCCGCACCAACAAGTTCGGCGCCCTGAACCGCATCCGGGCGGAGCTGTCCTACGGCGTGCACCGTTTCTTCCACGAGCAGGGATTCTTCCATGTTCATGCGCCCATCATCACGGGCTCGGACTGCGAGGGCGCCGGCGAGATGTTCCAGGTCACGACCCTGAATCTGAGTGATGTGCCCAAAAAAGGCGGCAAGGCGGACTTCGACCAGGATTTCTTCGGCAAGGAGGCGTCCCTGACCGTGTCCGGTCAGCTCGCGGCCGAGAATCTGGCCTGCGCCCTGGGTCGGGTCTATACTTTCGGACCCACCTTCCGCGCCGAGAATTCCAACACGCCCAAGCACGCGGCCGAGTTCTGGATGATCGAGCCGG